>CAVXZW010000001.1:0-43571 GCA_963766445.1 uncultured Actinomycetes bacterium
TTGATTGTCGCTTGCGGTCTGGTCGGCCCGTTGGTTTCGGGCGTGAGCCGGCTCGCTGTCCCCGTGGTGGTGGGGGAGATCCTGGCCGGGGTGGCGGTTGGCCAGACCGGCCTTCGCTTGGTGCACGCCGACGAGCCGACGCTCGCGTTCCTGTCGGCAGTGGGGTTCGCGATGCTGATGTTCATCGTCGGTACGCGGCTACCGCTTCGCGATCAGCATCTGCGTACCGCCGTGGGCATGGGGGTGGTCGGATCGGCGCTTTCGTTTGCGGTCGCCGTTCCCGCGGCGTGGCTGATCGCTGACGCGTCGGGAGTCGACCATGTGGCGATCTTCATCACGCTGCTGGCCACGGCCTCGGCGGCGGTCGTGATGCCGATCGCGGCGGAGCACGGCTTGGTTGTCGGCCCGATGTTGCCCGTGCTGGCGTGGATCACGGTCCTGGACATCGTCAGCATCGTTGCTCTGCCACTTGCGCTCGAGCCCGAACGGGCAGCGCGCACGACCGTAGGTGCCGTGATCGTAATGGCCACGGCTGTGGCGGCCTTCGTCGCCCTGCGCAGCCTCCGCCAGCACCCAGCCGGCAAAGCGCTGCGCCGGGCGTCGAAGGCGCGTGGCTGGGCATTGGATTTGCGGCTATCGCTACTCGTGTTGTTCGGCCTCTCGGCGCTTGCGGTGAAGTTTTCGACCAGCGTCCTTATCGCCGGGTTCGGCGCGGGGGTGATCGTCAGCCTCGCGGGCGAGCCCAAGCGCCTTGCCCGCCAACTGGTGGGCCTTGCCGAGGGGTTCTTCGTGCCGCTGTTCTTCGTCACCCTGGGCGCGAGGCTCGACTTCCGTGCGCTCGCCGGCTCGTCGTCGAATCTCGAGCTCGCCGGCCTACTCCTGCTCGGAGTCCTCACCTGCCACATGATCGTCGCCCGCGCCCTGCGGATGCCGATCGGTGCCGGGCTGCTAGGAACCGCGCAGCTTGGCCTCCCAGCCGGCGTCGTCACCCTGGGCCTGGCTGACGGGGTGCTGACGTCCGCGCAGGCGGCGGCCATTGTCACAGCCGCGCTGGCCACGCTGGCCACATCAAGCCTTGGCGCGGCGCTGCTGGTACGGCGCCTCCGGCCGCCAGAAGCCCCCGCGCCTGCCACGAGCGGCTCGCCGGGAGGGTGGATTTCAGGTAGCGGGCCTGCCGCGGGTGACTAGTGGCCGCGAGCTTGTCGATCAGGTGGCGGAGGCGCAGCCATAAGCGTCCAGCCGCCTCTAGTGCGGTTGGGGGAAGTGGCCGTGGGCTGCGCGACACTCGACGCGAACGCGCGTTCATCGGAGGGCTTCGATTTCCGTTCCACCCGAGTCGAAGGTTTCGTGCGGTCTG
The DNA here is from genome assembly GCA_963766445.1 of uncultured Actinomycetes bacterium. GTDB lineage: Bacteria > Actinomycetota > Thermoleophilia > Gaiellales > JAICJC01 > JAICYJ01. The sequence goes on from CAVXZW010000001.1 coordinate 1,358, forward strand.
GATGATGCGGCCTCGGGGCCGGTGTTCCACCCTCCGCTCGTGATTCTCGTCTCTGCCACGACCGTCGATCTGGCGCGGGCCCAGTTTGCGACGACCAGCCTCTACCACTTCCTGTTCGTACCGCTGACGCTGGGATTGGGCCCGATCGTGGCGGTCTTCCAGACGCTGTGGCGGCGGACGGGCGACGAGTCGTGGCTTCGGCTGACGCACTTCTTCGGCACGCTGTTTCTGATCAACTTCGCGATCGGTGTCGCGACCGGTCTCGTGCAGGAGTTCCAGTTCGGCATGAACTGGTCGGTCTACTCGAAGTTCGTCGGCAACGTGTTCGGCGCGCCGCTCGCGATCGAGGGCCTGGCGGCGTTCTTCCTGGAGTCGACGTTCCTGGGGCTGTGGATCTTCGGCTGGGACCGGCTCTCGCCGCGCCTGCATCTCGCCACGCTGTGGATCGCGGTGGCCGGCACCTGGCTGTCGGCCTACTTCATCCTGGTCGCGAACTCGTTCATGCAGGATCCGGTCGGCTACAAGATCGAGAACGGCCAGGCGGTGCTGACCAGCGTGTCGGCGCTGCTCTCGAGCCGCTGGGCGATCTACGCCTTCGTCCACACGATCCTGGCCGGCCTCACCTGCGGCGCGGCGGTCGTGTTCGGGGTCTGCTGCTGGCACTTCGCCCGCGGCCGCAATGTGGAGCTGTTCCGGCCGGCGGCGAAGGTGGCCCTGATCGTGCTGGTGCCGGTCTCGTGCTTCAACATGTGGTTCGGCAGCCACTTCGGGATCCTCGTCACCGAGCTGCAGCCGATGAAGATCTCGGCGGCCGAGGCCCAGTGGAAGGACTGCGAGAAGTGCGCGTTCTCGCTGTTCCAGGTGGGCGGCTTCAGCCAGAGCGACCAGACGCCGACCTTCTCGATCGAGGTTCCGGGGTTGCTCTCGTACCTCTCGACGGGCTCGTTCAACGGCAAGGTGACTGGGTTGACCGAGCTGAACAACCAGTACGAACGGCAGTACGGGAGGGGTAACTACCTGCCGCCGATCGAGGCGATCTACTGGAGCATGCGCGGCATGGCCTACGCGGGCTCGATCGTGGCCCTCGTCTCGCTGGTCGGTGCGTTCCTGTTCTGGAAGCGGCGGCTGGAGCGGCTGAAATGGTTCCTCTGGATCGGCGTGGTCACGAGCTTCGTGCCGTTCGTGGCCACGACGTTTGGCTGGCTCCTGACCGAGCTCGGGCGCCAGCCCTGGATCGTGCAGGGGCTGCTCAAGACCTCCAGTGCGAACTCGCCGGCGGTTGGAACGACCTGGCTCGTGATCAGCCTCGCGGTGTTCGTCAGCCTCTACATCGTCCTGGGGGTGCTGGACATCTGGTTGATGCGGCGCTACGCGGGCCGTGATCCCTCGCGCCCGGCCGGCGAGCCGGGCGAGACCTCTCCGGCGCCGGCGGTCGGCTACTGATGGATCTCCAGAACCTCTGGTTCGTGCTGATCGTCGTGCTCTGGTCGGGCTACTTCCTGCTGGAGGGGTTCGACTTCGGCGTGGGCATGCTGCTGCCGTTCCTCCCGCGCGATGACGATCAGCGGGATGCCATGTTCGCGTCGATCGGGCCCGGTCTGGGACGGCAACGAGGTGTGGCTGGTGACGGCGGGCGGCGCGACGTTCGCGGCGTTCCCGGCCTGGTACGCGACGATGTTCTCGGGCCTCTACATCGCGCTCCTGGCCGTGCTCTTCTTCCTGATCATCCGCGTGGTCTCGTTCGAGTGGAGGACGAAGAGCACGAGCCCGCGATGGCGGCGAGTGTGGCTGTGGGCGAACGCGGTCGGGAGCTTCGGCGCCTCGCTGATCTGGGGCGTCGGGCTCGCGAACCTCCTGTACGGCACGCCGATCAACGCACAGGGCGACTTCGACGGAACGTTCTGGGACCTGTTCAACGCCTACACCGTGCTGGCAGGCGTCGCGGTGGTCGCCATCTTCGCGTTCCACGGCGCCACCTACCTGACGCTTCGCACGCAGGGCGATCTGCTGGAGCGGGCCGGCGCCGTGTCACGACGGTTGTCGGTGGTCGCGGCGGCGCTCGGTGCCGTGTTCCTGGTCTGGACGGTGGTGGTTGCCGTCGACCGGAACGACAAGAGCGTCTTTCCGCCGGTGCTACCCGCGGCGATCGGGATCGCGGCGTTCATCCTCGCTGTTGTGTTTGCCCGCCGCCGCAGCCAGATCCGGGCGTTTGCGATGACCGGCCTGGGCACGATCGCGGTCGTGGCCACGCTCTTCACCAGCCTGTTTCCCCGGGTGATGGTCTCGAGCACTGACTTCGCCAACAGCCTCACGGTCAGCAGCGCCGCATCGGCGCACTACACGCTGGCCGTGATGTCGGTCGTCGCGCTGATCTTCGTCCCGCTGATCCTGCTCTACCAGGGCTGGACGTACCACGTGTTCCGCGCCCGCGTCGGCGGCCCGCGGGACGAGCCGACGCACTAGATGAGCGGTTCGACGTGATTGCGCTCGAGGTGTTCGGGGAGTCGGCATTGCTCGAGCGGGTCGCGAGCACGCTCGATCAGACCGACGGCGTCAGCCACGTGGCGTGCATCGACGCAACCAGGCCCGGGTACTGCCTGGTGTCGGCCAGGGTGCGGCCGCGGTCGGTCGACGCACTGCTGGACACGCTGCAGGGTCTGGGCGTGGCCGGCCGTGACGTCACGCTGGATCGGATCGAGGTCGTCGGCGCCCTCTCGCAGGGTCGGGCAGAGCGGACGATGGTGTGGGCCGACGTGCTGGGGACGGCGTGGGTGAACGCGCGGCCGCTGGCCCGCTACCTGGCGTTCATGGTCGTGGCCGGCGTGATCGCCAGCTACGGCGTGGTCGACAACAACGGGATCCTGATCGTCGGAGCGATGGCGGTCAGCCCCGACCTGTTGCCGATCACGGCGATCGCCGTGGGCATCGTCGGTCGCCAGGCGGAGCTCGCCAGCCGCGCGCTGCTCACGCTCGCGCTGGGGCTGGGGGCGGCGGGTCTGGCCGCGGCGGCCACGACGGTCATGCAGGATCACCTGGGCTTCATACCGGCCGGCTACAGCATCCGGGCAACCGGTGTGCTAACGGGCCTCACAACCATCAGCAACGAGACCGTGGTGGTGGCCTTCGTCGCCGGTGTGGCCGGGATGCTGGCGCTGGAGACCCGCGCGAGCTCGGGAGTCGGCGTGGCCATCTCGGTCACCACCATCCCCGCAGTCGGGTACTTCGGGGTCGCGGTCGGCCTGCGCGAGCTCGACAAGGCCCTCGGCGCGCTGGGCGTGCTAGGCGTGAACGTGCTGATGATGGTGGTCGGGGCGGTCGGCACGCTGCTCCTGCAGCGCGCGCTGTTGAGCCGCCCGAGAACACACCACTGACTGGCCCTCCGGGATAGGCTCGGCGCCGCCCCGATGCTTGATCCCTGGCAACCCTCCCTCGACCCGGAATGGGCGATCGCCGTCGTCGTGTTCGCGGTCGACTACGCGGTCGTGGCCCGGTCCTACCGCCGCCGCGGGGTGCCCGTGCAGACGGCGCGCTGCGTGCTGTTCGCCGCCGGCCTGGCGCTGATCGCGGTGGCGCTGCTCTCGCCGATCGAGCACCTCGCGCTGACCTCGATGCTGAGCTTCCATCTGCTCCAGAACGTGATGATCGCCGACTGGGCCCCGCCGCTCCTGATCCTCGGCCTGCTGACGCCGATGGTGCTGGCCGTCGACCGGCTGCGCATCGTCCGCCGGCTCGCACAGCCGGCCGTCGCGATGCTGCTGTGGCTGGTGGCCTGGTACGCGATCCACGTGCCCGTGGTCTACGACTACGCGCTCGAGCACCGCTGGGCGCTGGGCGTGGAGCACCTCGTCTTCATCGTCACCGGCCTCGTGTTCTGGTGGGCGGAGATCGTCCCCGGGTATCTGAGCCCGTCCCGGCGCGTGATCTACCTGTTCATCGCCCTCGTGATGATGATGCCGCTCGACTTCTTCATCGCCCTCTATCCCCGCCCGCTCTACAGCTTCTACGAGCACACGGCCAAGCTGGGCGGTGCGTCGGCGCTCACCGACCAGCGCATCGCCGGCGCGGTCGCGGTGCTCGCGGAGACCGCGGTGTTCGCGGTGGCGCTGTTTGCCGCCGCGGTCGCGCTGCGCCGCGATCAGTCGCGGTAGCCGGCCGTCTCCCGGTCCTGGCGGTCGAGCAGCGCGGCGATCGCGAAGACGAGCGCCGACAGGAACACGATCGCCTGCTCGGCGTTCATGATCACGCCGCCGAGGTTCTGATCCTCGCTCGGAGACAGGCCCCACAGCCTCGGCGTCTCGACGTAGTACGGGTAGAACGGCCGGGTGATGAACGTGAACGCGAGCCCCAGGAACGACACCGCGACGAACGCGGCCAGCAGGTAGAGCACGATGTCGCCGCCGATCCGCCTGGTCGCGCCGAACACCGGCCACCAGAAGATCAGCCCGATGCAGATCAGGAGGGCGTGCTCGAGGTTCAGGAGCTGTGGATGGCGCAGCAGCGCCTGGTAGGTGGGCGCCAGGTGCACGCCGTACCAGCCGGTCAGCCAGATCGCGAGGGCGACCGGCAGCGCCGTCAGGGCCGCCATCGGTCGGCCGCCGCGGCGCTCGATCCCGGCCCGCATGGCGGGCGTGAGGCCGAGGATCAGGAGCGGCGGCGCCCAGTCGGCGATGATCGCGTTCTGCAGCAGGTGCGCCAGCAGCAGGTAGTGCTCGGCCAGCGTCTCGAGCGGCGAGTTGAGCGGCACCACCACCAGCAGCAGGCCGAGGCCGAAGACCAGCACCCGCCACACGCGGCACGTCGCCGCCGCGGGCCGCCCGCGCGTACAGCGCCGCGGCCGCCGCGGCGGCGATCGCGAACAGCGGTTCGAACGTGAAGCTCGCCGGAGCCGGAGCACTCACGTGATCACGCGGATCGGCTCCATCCCGGCAGCGTAGTTGCGATGTCGCCAGTGCGCGAGGGTGACGGCCGGCCCGCTAGCCGTTGCGGCGGGCGATGGCCTGCGCCAGCTCCAGCTTGTTCATCCTGCGAACGGCCCTTGACGCCGGCCCGCCGCGCGCGCTCGTAGAGCTCGTCCCGGGTATGGCCGCGCACGTCCACGCCGCCGGCCGTGGGCTTGGGGTGGTTCAGCGCAGCCGCGCCGCGCTGCGCGTCCTGGTCGTCTGACGGGCCCTGCACGTCCTTCAGCTCCCAGTGGTCCCCGACCTTCTCGGCCACGTGCTTGACCGAGGCCCAGGCCGCTCGGTGCGCACGCTCCTCGGAGCGGTACTGCTCGTGGGCGCTGTCGAGCGTCTCGCGGTATGTCCGGCGCACCTTCTCAGGCGACCGCCGGATCGTCCCCGGTACTCCCTCGGTGCGGATAGGCATGATTGTTCCTCCAATCAGGTATAGCCACCGGGAGGAACGTTCCCGGCCCGCTCCTCCCCAAAACCACGAGGCCGCATGCATGCAGATACCCCCGATAGCCACCTCCCCGACGCCCGGCTTTCGCCGCGTGGTCATCAGCGCGGTGTTTCACGCCCAGGCCGACCAGATCCCGCACCTGGCCCAGGCGATCGCCTTCAACGGCTTCCTGGCCATCCCCTCGGCGCTGCTGCTGGCGGTCGGAGTGTTCAGCGCCACTGTCGGGCCCGGGTCAATGCAGACGCTGCTCGACCACCTCAATGGCGTGGTGCCCGACAGCGTGCTCCAGCTGGTGCGGGCGAGCATGACGCAGCTGCTTGCGTCCGATAGGAGCGACGTCATGATCGCCGTGGGCGCCGTGTTCGCACTGTGGTCGCTGAGCGGAGCGATGCAGACGGTGATGTGGTCGCTGAACGCCGCCCATGAGCTGACCGAGACGCGCGGCTTCGTGCGCAAGCGGATCGTGGCGCTGCTGATGATCCTGGTGGCGCTGCTGGCGGTCGGCCTGGTGGTGTTCATGCTGGTGCTGGGGCCGGCGATCAGCAGCTGGTTGCAGGAACAGACCGGCGTCGGCGCCGTGACCTGGCTGTGGGACTACGGGCGCTGGCCGCTGCTTGTCCTCGGTCTCTTGTTCGTGTTCGGGGGTGTGCTGTTTCTGGGGCCGGACGTCAAGCACCACACGTTCCGGCTGATCACGCCGGGAGCGGTGCTGGCCGTTACCGTGTGGGTGATCGCCTCGGCCGGACTCGCGATCTACGCCGATCGCTTCGGTGGTTACAACAAGGTCTGGGGGTCGCTGGCGGCAGTGATCGTGACCATGACCTGGCTGTGGCTTTCGAGCCTGGCGCTGCTGGTGGGCGCCGAGCTGGATGCCGAGCTGCAGCGCGTCCGCGGGACGCCGGAAGCCGAGCCGGCATGAGCCGGCGGCGGCATGCCTCGGGGTTCGCGACCCGCGCGCTCGCCTGGGTCGCCGTTCGGCTGCGGTTCCTCGTGGTCCCGGCGTTTGCCGCCGCGGCGGTCGTGGCCGGTCTGCACGCGGACCCGTTCCAGCCCGGTGGCCCGGTGCTGAACCTGATCCCCAAGGACTCCCCGGCGCTGCACGCGGAGGCCGACTCGCTGCGCCTGTTCCGCGCTCCGGCCGGCAGCGACGTGATCGTCGTGCAACGCGACCCTCACGGACTCGGCCGCGATGCCCAGTCCCGGGTGATCGCGCACGCCGTCGCGGTCAGTCGCGGCCAGGACCGATCCGGGGCACAGCTCGCGATACCGTTCATCAACGTCCCCGGCGCACCCGCGTCGACGGGCGATTCGACCACCGCGATCACCCACCTGGTGTTCGATGGCTCGTTCACGCCGAACGAGCGCACGCACGCGGCCCAGGCCTATCTGAAGGCGGCGGGGCCGGACGCCGCGCCGGTCGGAGTCACCGGGGTCACCCCGGCGCGTATCGAGCAGGGCACCCTGATCCTGGATCGGATCGGCCTCGTGGAGCTGCTGACCGTGCTGGTGATCGCCGTGATCGTGCTCGCGGTGTTCCGGGCGCCGGGTGCCGCCGTCGTCACGATGGCGACGATCGGCGTGGCCTTCCCGATCACGCTGTGGGCGCTGACGGAGATCTCGCGGCTCAGCGGTAACCCGCTGCCGCAGGAGGTGGAGCCGCTGGTGGTGGCGCTGCTCCTGGGGGTGGTCACCGACTACGCCGTGTTCTTCTTGTCGGAGTTCCGCGACCAGCTTCGGTCGGGAGCGGAATCGCGCGACGGGGTGCGGGCAGCTGCGCAGGCCGTGATCCCGATCGTGTTCACCGGCGGCGTGATCCTGTCCCTGAGTCTGCTGGCTCTGCGCGCCTCCTCGCTCGGGTTCTTCCGCGAGCTGGCGCCGGCGCTCGCCGCCACGGTGGCCGTCGCGATGCTGGTCTCGCTGGTGTTCGTGCCCGCCCTGATCGCCCTGCTGGGCCGGTTCTCGGTGTGGCCGGTGCGACCGGTGAAGGACGAGGACGACGCGGCAACGCGCCGGCCGCTCGGGCAGCGTGTCGCCCACCTGGCGGCGGGGCGGCCGCTGGCCGCGCTGATCGGTCTCGCCTGCGTGGCCGTGCTGGTCGTTGCCGGCCTGCAGTCACGCTCTCTGAACCTGGGCGTGGACGTGATCTCGGGGCTTCCCGCCGACAGCCAGCCGCAGGTGGCGGCCCGCGCCGCGGAGGCCGGCTTCGCTCCCGGCGCCCTGGCCCCGCTGGAGGTGATCGTTCAGGACCGGGGAACCCCACTTCCCACAGCGCAGCTTGGCCGGCTGGAGCAGGAGCTGCGCCGCCAGCCCGGCTTCGCTGCGGCGGTGGGACCATCCGAGCAGATCAACGGCACGTCGGTGCAGCCGTTCCTGACGAGCGACCGGCGGGCGGCCAGGTACGTCCTGGTGTCGGATACCGATCCGTTGTCTCCCGCCGCGGCTCGCGACCTCGCCCAGCTCCAGGCGCGGATGCCGGGACTCGTCAGCTCGGCAGGTCTCGGCGGCGCATCCGTGGAGTACGCCGGCCAGACGGCGCTCGCCCAGTCAGCGGTCGACGCCGTCTCCGGCGACGCGCTCAAGATCGCGCTGGCGGTGCTGCTCGTGAACCTTGTGTTGATGGCGCTGTTCATGCGGGCGCTTCTGGCGCCGCTGGTGCTCCTGGCGGTGAACGTGCTCAGCGTGGCCGCCACGCTGGGCCTGACCGTCTGGTTCTTCCAGGACGTGCTGGGATACCCCGACATCACCTACTACGTGCCCTTCGCCGGAGCGGTGCTGCTGGTCTCGCTGAGCTCGGACTACAACGTCCTGATCGTCGGCAAGATCTGGGCGGAGGGGGAGAACCGCCCGATGCGCGACGCGATCGCGAGCGCAGCCCCGCGGGCATCGCGGGCGATCCGTGCGGCCGGGCTGTCGCTGGCTGCCAGCTTCGCCCTGGTGGCGCTGATCCCGATCCGGTCGTTCCGCGAGCTGGCCGCGGTGATGTCCGTGGGCATCCTGGTCGAGACCTTTCTCGTCCGTTCCCTGCTGGCGCCCGCCCTGCTCGCGCTGCTGGGCAGGCGCGCCAGGTGGCCGGGGCGTTCGGCGCCGGTCGTTTCGTCCGCCCCCGCCGCGGGCATGGATACCTTGACCGAATGATGCAGCCGGGAGGAGGTACCAGGACATGGGCGAGAACATCGATCAGATGAAGGGCACCGCCAAGGAGAAGGCGGGTCAGCTCAAGGACGATCCCGAGCTCGAGGCCGAGGGCAAGCGCGATCAGGCCAAGGGCGATCTCAAGGAGGGCGTGGACGACGCCGCCGACAAGATCAAGCGCGGAGTCGACAAGGTCACTCCGTAGCGGCGCAGATTGGGGCCGGCCGAGCGGCCGGCCCCAACTCGTCCGTCCAGTGGCGCCGTGGTTTCGCGGCACCGCTGCCCGGGTAGTCAGCCGCCATGCCAGAGTCGTCCATGCCTCAGCCGCCGGGCGCGCCGCCGACACCGGTGCCGCCCGATCCGTCGCTGCCGATCCCCGAGCCGCCCACGCCGCCCAGCGAGCCGGACCCGGCGCCACCCGCGCCGGACATCCCGCAGCCGGAACCCGATCCGGTGCCTGCGATGCTGACGGGACGGTGACGTGACCGAGAGCATCAACCCTGGCGATCGCATGGCGGCGCTGATCGACATCGACGGCACGCTGGTCGACTCAACCTACCTGCATGCCAGCGCGTGGTCGTCCGCGATCCGCGCGTGCGGTTTCGACATCCCCACGTCCCGTGCGCACAGGTTGATCGGCATGCGGGGTGAGCGGTTGCTCGAGGAGCTGCTCGGGAAGCGCGATGCTGCGCGCGTGGCGGAGCAGGCGATCGATGAGCACGCTCGCCGCTTCGACGCGGTCCGCGATCGGGTGGCCCCGCTGCCGCACGCCCGCGATCTGCTGGAACGTCTGGTCGCCCGTGACGTCGTGGTGGTGCTGGTCAGCTCGGCCGAGCGGCATGAGGTGGAGTACTACGTCGGTCTGCTCGATGCGGAGGAACTCGTCTGGGCATCAACCTCGGCGGCCGACGGCTCGCGGTCCAAGCCGGATCCGGAACCGGTCCAGATCGCGCGTACGCGGTCGGGGTGTGACGCCTCGATCGTGATCGGCGACTCGCCGTGGGATTGTTTGGCCGCCTCGGCCGCGGGCGTGCCCGCGGCGACGGTGCTGACCGGCGGCTTCGCCCGCAGCGAGCTCGAGGGCGCGGGTGCCGGGGCGGTGTACGAGCATCTCGGCGACCTCGCAGACGACCTCGACCGCGTTGGCGGCCTCCTCGCCCACGCCGGCGCCCGCTGACGCTCAGTGCGCCGGCGCGATGCCGGCCTCTGCCAGCGCGGACTGGAACGAGCCGTAGCGGGCTTCGAGGTCTTCGACGCTGGCCCAATCGACACCCGTCTCCCCCAGGAATCGCCGGTAGGCACCCTCGTCGAGGGGGCCGTTGGTGGCCGCGGCAGCGGCCAGCAGTCCCGCCACCGGCGAATCCGGATCGCTGCCCTTGGTGATCCTCGAGTCCACCTGCAGCGACCCGATCACCGACTCGGCCGCCGTATCACCCGCCTCGTCCTGGGAGGAGCGTCCCTTCTGAGGCTCGGCGGTAGACGGGTGATCTGTGCGCACCTGACCGTCCTTCACGAGGTTTCCCTCGGCCGGCTCCCCGGCGTCGTGACGCGTTAGGTCGGGGGCGTCGCGGTCATGCTCGGGCGGCGCCGGACCGGTCGGAGTGTCGGGAATATGTCGCTGCTGATCGGACATGCAGGGGTGCTACCCACCGCGATCACCGTCCACACATGGCGGGTTATCGTTGCCCGGATGTCGATCAGGATCGAACCGCGCAGGCTCAGCGAGCTGACCGAGATGACCGCCCGTCAGCAGACTGAGATGGCAGCCCGCTACGGCGGCGAGGGCGGGTCGGGGGCGCCGCCGCGCGACGAGGAGTTCGTGCCACCAGAGGGTGTGTTCCTGGTGGCGCTGCGCGAGGGGGAGGTGATCGGCTGCGGCGGTATCTGCCGGCACCCCGAGGGAGGGGGCGAGATCCGGCGCATGTACGTGGCACCGGAGGCGCGCGGTTCCGGCGTCGGCCGGACGGTGCTCGAAGCGCTGGAGCAGTGGGCCGTCGACCTCGGCTTCGAAACCCTGCGGCTCGAGACCGGCGACCTGCTGCTCGACGCCATCCGCCTCTACGAGCGGGCCGGTTACCGGCGCGGTCCCTGCTGGGGGCCGTATCTGACCGATCCCAAGAGCGTCTGCTATCAGAAGCGGCTCTCGCCGGGGTAGCTACTTCTCCCAGTCACCGATCTCGTACGCCTTGCCGGGCGTGCCGCCGATCACGAGCAGCGTGGTCGGCGAGGAGGCCGCCTCGAACTTGCGCGTGGTGCCGGGCTCGACCGCGACCACCGCGCCGGTGGCGGCGGTCACCGTCTCGCCGTTCAGGGTGACGAGCGCGCTGCCGCGGTGCACGAAGTACACCTCCTGCTGCCCCGACTCCTGCTCGTGGTGCTCGGGGATCAGCACCTTGCCCTCGTCCTTGGTCACGGCGTTGATGCCGAAGGCGAGGACGCCGAAGTGGTGGCGGATCGACTTCCAGGTGTCCGGCCAGTCAGGCTTGACCGGCGGCACCTCATCGACGTGCGCGACGCTCCAGCCGGTACCGCTCTGCGTGGTGCTCATCTCGCTCCCTTCGCACGGGTGGGCGACAAGTCTGACAGAAGTGGGGGGTGGTTCATGGCCGGGTCTAGTTCATGCGCGGGTCTTCGGGCATCCGTGCCAGCAGCCGGTACTGGTCGCCCATGCGCTCCAGCACCGACGACCACAGCCGTTCCGGCTCGGTGCTGAACACGTCGCCGGGCAGCGCCTGCTCGATGAACCAGGCCTCCTCGTCGATCTCATCCTCGAGCTGTCCAGTGCTCCAGCCGGCGTATCCGGCGAACACCCGTGCCCGGCTGACCGAGCTGTGCAGGTTGTCGGGATCCTCATCGAACTCGAGCGACGCGATCGACCCACAGATGGCCTCGTCCTCGAGCGGGTCGTTGTGGTCGGCCAGCGCGATCACGGTCTCGGGCTGCACCGGCCCGCCCAGGAAGATCGGCTCGTCGTCGAGCAGCACGGCCCGCAGGTCGGGGACAGCCTCGCGGGCCTCGGTGTCGGAGGGGCGGTTGAGGACGACGCCGATCGCGCCCTCCGGCGTGTGCTCGAGCAGCAGCACGACGGTGCGCCGGAAGTTGGGATCGAGCAGCATCGGCGCCGCGATCAGCAGCTGGCCCTTGAGGGAATCGTGCTCCACACCTGGATTCTAAGCGGGGCGCGTCTAGGGCTTCGCAACCAGGGCGGCACCGTCGGGCAGGCTCTTGAGCAGGCCCTGCGCCTGCATCCAGCGGCCGAACCGGTTCCAGGCAGCGGGATCCAGCGATGTCGTGTCCAGCAGCCGAAGCGTCTCCGGCACCGACGTCGCCAGCGCGTTCTTGTAGTCGCGGGACGAGTTGGCGCGCATCACGGCCAGCGCGGCCGCGGGGTGGGCCTTCGCGTAGGCGGTACCGGCGGCCAGCGCCGAGACGAACGCGCGCACCTCGTGGCGGTAGCCGCCGTCACTCTGCAGCCGCTCGCTGTTCGCGACCACCACCAGCTCGTCGTAGCCGGGCACCCCGTAGCGGTCGACCGGGAACACCACCGGATGCAGGCCGCGCGCGGCCAGCTCCGCGCCCTCGATGTTCTGGAAGCCGCCGGCGATCGCGTCAACGCGGCCGGCCAGCAGCGCCGGCAGCAGGTTGAAGCCAACGGTGACCAGGTGCACGTCACCGGGGGCGAGGCCGGCCGTGCGGAGCACCGTGTTGACGTAGGCGTTGGTCGAGGCGCTGCCGTCGACGCCGATCGTCTTGCCACGCAGCGCGGCGGGCGTCGTGATGCCCTGCTCCGTCGTGATGATCGAGTTGAGGGCGGTGGGGACGATCGCCGCCACGGCCACCACGGGCGCGTGCTGCTGCTGTGCGAAGAACAGCTCCGGCTCGTAGGAGATACCGAGGTCGGTGCGCCCGGCGGCGACCAGCTTGATCGGGTCGGACACGTCGGTCGGCTGGCGCGGAGTCACGTCCAGGCCGGCGCGTCGGAAGAAGCCGCGGTCGATGGAGGTGTAGAGGCCGACGTGGTCCGGGTTCGGGTACCAGTCGAGCTGCAGCGATACGTTCTGCGGGGCGGCGCCGACTGAGTCGTGGCGGCGCCGCTGCTGCCGCCGCAGCCTGCGGCCAGCGCCAGCAGCGCGAGGAGCGGAAGGAGTCGTCGTGGCATTGCTTGCGTCCCTTCGCCGGCATGATCCGGATCAGGTTCGACGGGTCGACGCGATCGCGTCCTCTCAGCCCCGTTCGGGACTCCCCGGCAAACGTGTACTAGCGACAGTTTAGCCCTCGCGCGCCCACGGGATCATGACCCGCTCGAGCAGCGTCACCAGCCCGAACAGGGCCAGCGCCAGCAGCGCCAGCAGCAGGATCGCGGCGCCCACCAGCTGGGTGTCGAGCTGGTCGTGCATCGAGTCGGCCAGGCCGCCCGAGCCGCCCGCGTACTCCGCGAACAGCGCGGCCACGGCCGCATAGGAGGCGGCGATGCGTGCGCCCGTGAACACGCGCGGCGACGCCCACGGCAGCTCCACCCGCCAGAAGATCGCCCGCGGCGTGGCGTTCAGCGTGCGCATCGTGCGCCGCAGCTCGGCCGGCGCCGACGCGAACCCGTCCAGGGCGTTGGCCGTGATCGGGAAGAAGCAGACCAGCGCCACGATCAGCGCCTTCGGTGACAGGCCGAAGCCGAGGTAGATCACGAGCAGCGGCGCGATCGCGACGACCGGGATGCTCTGCGACGCCACCAGCAGCGGGTAGACGGCCGAGCGCAGCCAGGGCAGGCGCTGCAGCAGGATCGCCGCTCCCAGGCCGAGGATCACCGCCAGCGCGAAGCCGAGCAGCATCTCGCGGGCGGTCACGGCAGCCTGCGACAGCAGCGTCGAGCGCTCGTCCCACAGCGCCGAGGCGATCCCGCTGGGCGACGGCAGCAGGTAGTCGGGCACCGACCGCAGGTCGACCCAGGCCTCCCATGCGAGCAGCAGCCCCGCCAGCACCGCCACCCAGGCGAACCGTTTCACGATCGCAGCGCCTCCATCACATCGTCGTGGCTGAGGTGCGAGCTGGGCGCGTCCAGCAGCAGCCGGCCCGGCCGCGGCGACAGCACGGCCACGCGCTCGCAGGTGCGAAGCGCCTCGTCCACGTCGTGGGTGACGAGCACGACCGTGCGCGGCTCCTGGTCGAGCGTCTCCGCCAGCCACCCGCCCAGCTCCTCGCGCGTGAGCGCGTCCAGCGCCGCGAACGGCTCGTCCAGCAGCAGCACGCCCTTCCCCGCCAGCAGCGTGCGCAGGAACGCCACCCGCTGGCGCATGCCTCCCGAAAGCCGGCGCGGCTGCTCCTGCTCGAAGCCCTCCAGCCCGAAGCGGCGGAACAGCGGCAGCGCCGCCTCCCGCGCCTGCCCGCGGCCGACCCCGGCGTTCATCAGCGGCAGCGCCGCGTTGTCGAGCGCGCTTCGCCAGGGCAGCAGCAGGTCGTCCTGCGGCATCAGCGCGCAGCCGGCCAGGCGCCGCTCGGGCAGGTCGCCGCCGGCCACGGAGATGGCGCCGGCGCGCGGCTGCTCCAGGCCCGCGATCAGGTGCAGCAGCGTGGACTTGCCGCAGCCGCTGGGACCTACCACCGCCAGCCGGCTGCCGGCCGCGATCTCGAGGCTGATGTCGTGCAGCACCGGCAGCGGCCCGTAGCCGTGGCCGACGTGCTCGATCGAGATCGGGGCGCCGGCCATCGTCGCAATCACGGCCGCCTCCGCGTCATCAGGCCACCGGGTTCTCCAGCGTCGCCACGCCGTCGACCTGGCAGCGCACGACGTCCCCGGCCCGCAGGAACACCGGCGGGTCGCGGAACGCGCCCACGCCGGCGGGCGTGCCGGTGGCGATCAGGTCGCCCGGCTCCAGCGTGAACGCCTGCGAGAGGTGCGCCACCAGCTTCGGGATGGTGTGAATCATGTTGCCGGTCGACGAGTCCTGCATCAGCTCCTCGTTCACCCAGCAGCGGATCGCCAGGGCGTGCGGATCGCGGATCTCGTCGGCGCTGACCAGCTCTGACGCCAGCGGCGCGAAGGTGTCCAGGCTCTTGGCCCGCGTCCACTGGCCGTCGCCGCGCTGCAGGTCACGCGCGGACACGTCGTTCATGACCGTGTAGCCGGCCACGTGCTGCCAGGCGCTGCTCTCGCCGATCTGCTTGCCGGCGCGGCCGATCACGACCACCAGCTCCGCCTCCCAGTCCACCTGCGAGGTCAGCTGCGACAGGCGGATCGGCTCGCCGTCTGTGATCAGCGCGGATGGGTACTTGGCGAACACCAGCGGCTGGGCCGGCGCCTCGGCGCCCTGCTCGGCCGCGTGCTCACGGTAGTTGCGCCCGATGCACATGATCTTGCCCGGATCGGGCACAGCCGGCAGCGGCTGCACGGCCGCCCGCGGGTGCTGCGAGATCGGCCGCGCCCGGTCGATCCCGCGGGCCAGCAGGTCGCGCATGCCAAGGCCCGTGTCGTGGACGATCTCGCCGTCGCAGATGCCCGCCCGCGGCGGCCCCTCGTCGATGCGGAAGCTGATCAGGCGCACGGCCCGCACGATAGAGCGTGCGGCGTTAGTTGCGCGACTGCAGCAGCAGGATCGCCAGCTGGTAGACCGCGATCAGGGTGCCGATCACGTAGGTGAGGGCGGCTGCGGTCAGCACCTTGCGAGCGACCGGCAGCTCCTCCGGCATCAGGATCCCCTGCGCGCTCAGCATCTGCATGGCGCGGCGGCTGGCGCCGAACTCGACGGGCAGCGTGACCAGCTGGAACACCACCGTGACGGCGAAGATCGCGGCGCCGATCAGGATCAGCGGGCTGGCCGCGCTGCGCCGGCGGAGGTGAAGGCGCCGATCATGACCAGCGGGAACCACGCCTGCGAGGCGAAGCCGACGGCCGGGGCGAGTGATCCGCGCATGCGGAACATGGACTCGCGGCGGGCGTCCTGGAAGGCGTGGCCGGTCTCGTGCGCGGCGACGGCCACGGCGGCGATCGTATCCGAGTTGCCCACGGGCTGGCTCAGGCGCATCACCTTCCCGCGCGGGTCGTAGTGGTCGCTGAGCGAGCCGCCGATCGATTCGATGCCAACGTCCAGGCCGCCCGACTCCAGCATCCGGCGGGCCACCTGGGCCCCGGTCATGCCGGACGCGGCGTGCACCTTGGAACCGTCGGCGAAGGCGCGCTTGACCCACATCTGCCCGAGGGCACCGGCGATCAGAGGTGGAATGAATAGCAGCAGATACAACATGTGTCGGCGCCCCTCCTCCGGGCGTTTCGACGAGTATTTGCCTTGAAGGGTAGCCGTTCCTGCTTTGCCGAATCGGCCGCGTCACATCACTCGCTAATGTTCGTGGCGTGGCTGACATCGCCGAAATCGAGGGGTTGATCCGCACGGCGCTGCCCGGGTCCGAGGTGAGCGTCGAGGACATGGCGGGCGGCGACCACCTGTACGCCCACGTGCGCGCGCCGCAGTTCACCGGTCTGCCGCTGATCGAGCAGCACCGGCTCGTGAACGGCGCCGTCGACCACCTGCTCGGCCCCGGCCGGCCAATCCACGCACTCAAGATCAAGACGGAGGCAACGCAATGATCATCACCGAGGACGAGATCCGCCAGGAGGTGCTGAACTCGATCGCGCAGAACCGCGTGATGCTGTTCATGAAGGGCACCCCGGAGATGCCGCGCTGCGGCTTCTCGATGCAGACGGTGGCCTGCCTGAAGGACACCGGCGCCGAGTTCGCGGCCATGGACATTCTGCCCGATCCCCGCATCCGGCAGCTGCTGTCCGAGCACTCGGGCTGGCCGACCATCCCGCAGCTGTTCGTGGACGGCGAGCTGGTGGGCGGATGCGACATCGTCACGGAGCTGCACGAGACCGGTCAGCTGAAGGAGCTGGTCAACGCCGCCGCATAGCACCGCGGCCGTCGTCGGCGCGGGCGTGATCGGCCTCTCGGCCGCACGCGCGCTGCGCGAAGACGGGTTCGCGGTCACGGTCTACGAGCAGCACTCGGTGGGCACCCGGCTGGGCAGCTCGCCCGGGCGCTCGCGCATCTACCGCACCAGCTACAGGCACGACGACTACTGCCGGCTGGCGCGGCGCGCGATCGACGAGTGGATGCGGCTGGATCCGGCGCTGCTGCTGCGAAACGGCCTGCTCGAACACGGACGCGGGGTCGATCAGCACGCGGCGGTGCTGGAGCGCTGCGGCGAGCAGTACAGCTGGCTGGAGCCGGCCGAGGCAGAGCGGCTGTTCCCCGAGGCGCGGTTCTCCGGGCCGGTGCTGTGGACGCCCGACGCCGGCGCGGTGCTGGCCGACGACGCGCTGGCGCGGCTGCGGCAGGGCGTGGAGGTGGTGGAGGGTGCTCGCATCGCCGACCCGTCGCAGCTTGAGGCCGACGCCGTGGTGGTCTGCCCCGGCTCGTGGCTGTCGCGCCTGTACGATCTGCCGGTGTACGGCCAGATCGAGCAGGTCTGCTTCTTTCGCGGCGCGCCCGATTCGCGGCCGTCGCTGGTCGACCACGGCGGTGAGCAGGACGACCGCTTCTGGTACGGAGTGGTGTCGCCCGGCGTTGGCTTCAAGGCCGCGCAGGACGGTGCCCGCAAGGGGCCCTTTCGACCCCGACCGGCGTGATCGCCCGGTGCTGCGGAAGGTGGTCGACGACCTGCGCGTCCACGTTGCCGAGGCGCTCCCCGGCCTCGTCCCCGAGCCGGTGCACCAGGAGGCCTGCCTCTACACGGTCACGCCTGACGGCGACTTTATCCTCGACCAGATCGACGGTGTCGTGGTCTGCGGCGGCGACAGCGGCCACGCGTTCAAGTTCGGCCCGCTGCTGGGGCGCCTGTGCGCCGACCTGGCGCAGGGGCGGCCGCTGCCGCCGGAGTGCGACCGCTTCCGGGCCGATCGCTTCGCGAGGGCGGTGACCTGAGCGTGCAGGATGCAACCGACCTGGCAACAGCGGTTCGCGCGGGCAACGTGTCGGCGACGGAGGTCGCCCGCTACGCGCTTGACAGGGCAGGCGCCGACGAGCTGGGCGCGGTCTGGCTGGTGACCGAGGAGCGGGCGCTGCGGGAGGCCGCCGCGGTGGACGCGGCGGTGGCGGCGGGGCGCGACCCGGGTCCGCTCGCGGGCGTGCCGGTCGGCTGGAAGGATCTGATCGACACCGGCGGCATCCGCACCACGTACGGCAGCGCCATCTACCGCGATCACGTGCCCGAGCGCGACGCTGATGTGGTCGCCAGGTCGGCGGCCGCCGGCGCCGTCTGCATCGCCAAGCTGAACACCCACGAGCTGGCATGGGGCGTGACCTGCGACAACCCCTGGTTCGGCTCGTGCCGCAACCCGCACGACCCCACGCGCATCCCGGGCGGGTCGAGCGGCGGATCGGGAGCGGCCGTGGCGGCCGGCATCGTGGCGCTGGCGCCGGGAACCGACACCGGCGGCTCGATCCGCTGCCCGTCGTCGGTATGCGGGATCGTGGGGCTGAAGCCGACCTTCGGGCGGGTCAGCCTGGCGGGCATCAAGCCGCTCTGCCCGTCGCTCGACCACTGCGGTCCGATGACCCGGTACGGTGCGCGATGCGGCGCTGGCGCTGGAGGTGCTGGCGGGGACGTCGCCGAACGATCCGCGCACGCAACCGGTGCCGGTTCCGCGCTACCGCGACGCGCTGGAAGATGGGGTCGAGGGGCGCACGATCGGCGTGGCCGAGCGCTTCTTCTTCGAGCACACCGACCCGGGCCTGGCGGCGATCGTGCGGGAGGCGGTGGCGCTGCTGGAGCGGGCGGGCGCACGGCTGGTCGAGGTCGACATGGAGTGGCCGGTCGCTGGGCTGGACGAGAACAGCTTCTACCTGACCGAGGAGGCCGGGGCGCTCTACGAGCACTGGCCGCAGCGGCGCGCCGATCTGGGGCCGGACATCGTCGCCGAGATGGAGGCGGGCGACCGGCTCAGCGGGCGAGAGGCGGGCCACATCATGTTCCTGCGGCTCGCCTACCAGGAGCGGATGCTGGCGAAGATGCACGAGCAGGGCATCGATATGATCGTCTCGCCGACCGAGCCGATCACCGCCCCCACGATCGGCACGCTGCGGGTGCCGTTCGCCGGCGAGCAGGAGGTGGACGTGACCAGCGTCATGTGCGGGCTGACGGGCGTGTTCAACACGCTCGGGTGGCCGGCCATCTCCGTGCCCTGCGGGATGGACTCGCTGGGGATGCCGGTGGGGCTGCAGATCGCGGCGCGGCCCTGGCGTGAGGTCGACTGCCTGGCCGCGGCGGCCGTGGTCGAGCGCGAGCTGGCCGGCTAGGCCGTCGCGAGGCCGCTCAGCGGCGCCTGCAGCTGTTCGTGGCCGCAGGGGCCGTTGCGGCGGAGAGCCATCCGCCGCTCGACCGGCTCCACGATGACGGTCGCGAGCGTGCGCCAGCGGTCGCCGAAGGAGCGCTCTGCGACGGATGGCAGCAGATGCCGCCCGGGCCTCCGCCCTGATGGCTGCGCATCGCCTCGAGGATGGAGTCCTGGTCGATCTCGCCCTCCGGCACCCGGGACATCGCGCGGGTAGCGTGGTCGAGGCGCAGCACGGTGTTCGGAGCGATCGCCAAATCGGTGTCGCCGCGTTTGCCCGGCTCGGCCAGGAAGTGGTTCGTGTGGACGAGCACGCCGCGCAGGTCGGGGGTCACGAACCCGGGGCCGGCGGGTGACAGACTCGACGGTGCAGACGGTACCGCCGTCCTCGTCGTCCGCAATCACGGTGACCGCGCTCGAGGCGGACATGGTGGCGGCGGCCAGCATGGTCACCGCGTCGACGCCGTTCTCCGCGCGATCGAGCACGTGGCGGTTGAGCACGTGCACGGGTACGCCGACGGGCGGGCCGTCATCGCGGTGGCCGAGGATGTTCAGCAGGATCGCGACACCCTCGCTGGAGACACCCACCTTGCCGACGATGCCGGCCTCGGTCATGGTCTCGACGCGATGTCCGCCGGGATGGTCGATCGTCCAGCGCATCCAGCTGTCCGAGAGCTCGTCGTGCCAGTCCCAGGTCTGGACGCCGATCGGCGTGCCCGACGAGGTGGCGGTGCCCAGGCAGGCGATCGCCGAGCACTCGCCGCGGCCGGCCGCGAGCAGCTCGGTGCGGGCGTTGAGCGCGCCGATCAGCTCGGGCGCGAGCCCGCTGCCGGCCGCGATGCCCGCGATCTCGTCGCTGAGCTCGGGTGAGAAGCCGCCGATGCGGTCGAGCGCCTCGGCGCCGAACTCGAGCACCTGGCCCTCCTCCAGGCCGTTCAGCCGGAACAGGCGCAGATAGATGTCGGCGGTCGCCGCGATCCGATCCGCCTGGGCGGCGCCGAGTCCCAGCCCGCGGTCGCCGGGCGTCGATTCGGTCGAGTGATGGGTGGGGATGCTCACGAGCTCAGAATACCCGTAGCGTCCTGACCCTCACGGCTCACTATCCTTGCGCGATGCGAACGCTGGCCGGGGTCGATGTGGGCGGCACGTTCACCGACGTGGCGCTGGTGCACGAGGGCCGGCTGACCGCGGTGAAGCTGCCGACCACGGTCGATGAACAGTCGCGGGCGGTGGTCGAGGGCGTGGAGCTGGCGCTGGAGCGGGCCGGGCTGGGGCCGCGGGAAGCTGGGCCACCTCGGGCACGGCACCACGGTCGCGACCAACGCGCTGCTGGAGCGCCGCGGAGCCGTGACCGGGTTTGTGGCCACCCGCGGGTTCGGGGATCTGCTGGCGCTGGCGCGGCAGACGCGCCCGCTGCTGTACCGACCCTGCGTTGCGCGGCCGGCGCCGCTGCCCGAGCTGACCGTCGAGGTGGACGAGAGGATGGGGCCGGACGGGGTGCTTGCGGGCGCTGGACGAGCGGTCGGTGGAGCGGGCGGCACGTGCGCTGCGGCGGGCCGGAGTGGAGGCGGTCGCGATCTGCCTGCTGCACGCCTACGCGCACCCCCAGCACGAGCGGCGGGTGGCGGAGCTGCTGCGATCGCTGCTCGAGGACGTGTTCGTTGTCGCGTCGCACGAGCTGGCGTCCGAGTACCGCGAGTTCGAGCGTGGCTCGACCACGTCGATCGACGCCTACCTGGGGCCGGCCGCCGGCCGCTATCTGCGATCGCTGGGCGAGCAGTCGGCGGCGCATGGGTTGACGCAGCCGTTGGTGATGCAATCGAGCGGGGGGCTGGCGCCGCTGGCGGAGGCGGCCGGACATCCTGCTCGGCTGCTGCTGTCGGGGCCGGCCGGAGGCGTGGCGGCGGCGGTCGGGATGGGCGCCGCTGATGCCGTCGACCTTCGACATGGGCGGTACCAGCTGCGACGTCTCGCTGATCCGCGGGGGCCGGCCGGGCCGGTCGACCGAGCGCGAGGTGGCGGGCCTGCCGGTGCGGCTGCCGATGCTGGACATCCACACGGTCGGCGCCGGCGGCGGCAGCATCGCGTGGATCGACGACGGCGGAGCGCTGCGGGTCGGCCCGCAGAGCGCCGGGGCCGATCCCGGGCCCGCCTGCTATGGCCGCGGCGGCGACCTGCCGACGGTGACGGACGCGAACCTGGTGCTGGGCCGGCTGGACGCGGCCGTGCCGCTTGCCGGCAGGGTGCGGCTGGACGCGACGGCGGCGGGGCGCGCTGTCGCGACGGTGGCAGACGGATTCGCAAGCGTGCGCGCGGCGGCGGCCGGGATCGTGGCGGTGGCGAACCAGGAGATGGTGCGGGCGATCAGGGTCGTGTCGGTGGAGCGCGGGCACGACCCGCGCGGGTTCGAGCTGATCGCCTTCGGTGGGGCGGGCCCGTTGCACGCCTGCGAGGTGGCCGAGGAGCTGGGGATGCGGTCGCTGCGCGTGCCCGCCGCCAGCGGGGTGCTGTCGGCGCTCGGCATCGCGGCCGGAGAGCGGCGGCGGGACGCCGTGCGCAGCGTGATGCGGCCGCTGGAGGAGCTGACGCGATCGCAGATCCGGTCGCAGGTGCCGTGGCCGCAGGCGGAGCGCGGCTCGGAGCGGTGGGCGGGGGCCGATCTGCGCTACGCGGGGCAGGGGTTCGAGCTGGAGGTCGACCTGGAGCCGCTGGCGACCCTGGCCGAGCGGTTCCACGAGAGACACGCCGAGCGGTACGGCCACGAGCAGCGCGGGACGCCGATCGAGCTGGTCAACCTGCGGGCCGCCAGCACCGCGGCAGGGCCGGCGCTGGAGCTGGCGCCGGGCGCCGCGCAAGCGGCCGGTGCCAGGGCCGGCAACGCTGCATCTGGATGGAGCGACGCTGTGGGTGGCGCCGGGCTGGACGGCACGCGGAGCCGGCGACGGCGGCTGGCGGGTGACGCGATGAGCGATCCGGCCACGCTGCAGGTGCTGGCCTCCGCGCTGCGCGGCGTGGCGGAGGAGATGGGGGCGGCACTGATCCGGGCGGCGCACTCGGCCAACATCAAGGAGCGGCGAGACTGCTCGACCGCACTGTTCGATCCGGACGGGCGGATGATCGCGCAGGCGGAGCACATCCCGGTGCACCTGGGCGCGATGCCCGATGCGGTGGCGGCGGTGCTGGAGCTGGATCCCGAGCCGGGGGCGGTGTTCGTGCTGAACGACCCGTTCACCGGCGGCACCCACCTGCCGGACATCACGCTGGTCTCGCGGGCCGGGGAACTGGGGCTGCTGGTGTCGCGGGCGCACCATGCGGACGTGGGCGGCATGTGGCCGGGCAGCCTGCCCGCTCATTCGCGGGAGATCTTCCAGGAGGGGCTGGTGATCCCGCCGGTGCCGCTGACCGACGAGGTGCTGCGGCTGATGCTGGCGAACATGCGCAACCCCGAGCAGCGGGCGGCCGACCTGCGGGCGCAGCTGTCGAGCCACGCGATCGGGGCGCAGCGGCTGGGTGAGCTGGCGGAGCGGTTCGGGCAGAATGGGCCTCCTGCGGGGCATGGACGAGCTGCACGGCTACGCCGAGCGGCGGATGCGGGCGGCGATCCGGCGGGTGCCGGAGGGGCGCTACCAGGCGAGCGACGTGGTGGAGGAGCTGGAGGGCGAGGCGGAGATCCGGGCGACGGTGACGGTGCGGGGCGACGGGGTGCAGGTCGACTTCGAGGGCACCGCCGAACAGCGACCTGGGAACCTGAACTGCCCGCTGTCGGTGACGCGGTCGGCGGTGTACTACGTGGTGCGGGTGGTGTGCGCGCCGGATCTGGAGGCATCCGGCGGCGCATTCGTTCCGGTGCAGGTGCGGGCGCCGGAGGGATGCCTGGTGAACGCGCGGTTCCCGGCGGCGGTGGTGGCGGGGAACACGGAGACGTCGAGCAGGATCGTGGACGTGGTGATGGCGGCGTTCGGCCAGGCGTTGCCGGTTCCGGCAATGGGCCAGGGGACGATGAACAACACGGTGATCGGAAACGAGCAATTCACGTACTACGAGACGATCGGCGGCGGCCAGGGGGCGTGCCCGGACGGGGACGGGCCGAGCGCGGTGCACGTGGCGATGTCGAACACGCTGAACACGCCGATCGAGGCGCTCGAGCGCGAGTATCCGCTGCGGGTCGAGCGCTACGCGCTGCGGCCCGGAAGCGGCGGGGCCGGCCGCCACCGCGGCGGCGACGGAGTGATCAGGGCGATGCGGGTGCTCGAGGACTGCCGGCTGTCGCTGCTGACCGAACGCCGCAGGCGCGCGCCCAGGGGAGCGGCCGGAGGCGGCGACGGAGCGCTGGGCGAGAACCGGCTGAACGGACGCCCGATCGCGGGCAAGCTCAGCCGCGAGCTGCGCGCGGGCGACCTGCTGGAGATCCGCACGCCCGGGGGCGGCGGGTACGGCCGGCCACCGGCCTGACACCATCCGTCACCGCCTCGCAACGCCGGCGGAACGGCCACCGCCACGTGTGCCGCCGAGGCGAGAGGTCACGGCCCGTCACGTCGCGGTCGCGGGCGGCTGTCCCGGGAGCGCACGAAGCGCCGCGCGCGGAGGCGCCGGCGTGGCGGAGCGCCGCCGATCGCGCTGCGCGAGCGCCGGTGCAGCGTTCGCCGCTCGGGTGCCGTCACGCGGCTGCAACGCCGCGGTCGGCGCAACAACGGCGCCTGGCACCGGTGTTGCCCACGGGAGCGTCACAAGCTGTCTCGTGCCGGCCACGGAACCGTGTCCGCGGCCGGCACGTGGATCCCTCAGTAGGCCTGGCCCCAGGTGGCGGTCTCAACGCCGGGCCGCCCGCAGACGGCACAGGGTGCGCCGGGATCCTCGGTCTCGAGGGCGAGGCAGCGGAGAGTCGCCGACGTCTCCGCCTTGACCGCCGCCTCGCACTCCGGCGAGCCGCACCAGGCGGTGACCGCAAAGCCGCTGCCCGCCTTCAGGTACTCGATCAGCTCGGCGCGATCGTCGAAGCTCCGGGTGTTGTCGGCCATGTGCGCGGCGGCCCGGTCGAACAGCTCCTGATGGATCTCGCCCAGCATCCCTTGCAGCCGTGCGGCCAGCCGGTCGAGGGTCAGCAGCTCGCGCGGCTCGCGATCCCGGCGGGCCATCGACACCTCGCCGCGGGCCAGCTCGCGCTCGCCCAGCTCGACGCGGATGGGCGCGCCCTTCAGCTCCCACTCGAAGAACTTCGCACCGGGACGGACGTGGTCGCGGTCGTCCAGCTTCACCCGCATACCCGCCGCCCGCAGCTCGGCCGCCAGCGCGTGCGCCTGCTCCAGCACCAATGCCTGCTCCGGCTGGATCGGGATCACCACCACCTGGTGCGGAGCAACCGCTGGTGGCAACCGCAGCCCGCGCTCGTCGCCGTGCATCATGATCACGGCTCCCACGAGGCGGGTGGTGGAGCCCCACGACGTCGCGTAGGGGTGGTGCTCGGAGCCGTCCCGTCCGGTGTAGGTGACCCCGTAAGCGCGCGCAAACTCGTCCCCCAGATAGTGGGACGTCGCAGCTTGCAGCGCCTTGCGGTCACCCATCATTGCTTCGGTCGTAAACGTCTCCCTCGCGCCCGGGAACCGTTCGGCGGCGCTTTTTCGCCCCAGCAGCGCGGGCATCGCCAGCGCCGACCGCTGCGTGTCGGCGTAGACCTCGTGCAGGATCCGCAGGCACTCCGCCACCGCCTCCGGCTCGGTCTCGTGCGCGGTGTGCCCCTCCTGCCACAGGAACTCGCTGGTGCGCAGGAACAGCCGCGGCCGCAGCTCCCACCGCACCACGTTCGCCCACTGGTTGTAGAGCATGGGCAGATCCCGGTAGGACTGCAGCCAGCGCCCGTACGTGCTCCAGATCGCCGCTTCGGACGTCGGCCGCAGCACCAGCGGCTCCTCCAGCTTCGAGCCGCCGGCTTCGGTCACCACGGCCACCTCGGGCGCGAAGCCCTCGACCAGGTCGGCCTCCTTCGCGAGCACCGAGGCCGGAATCAGCATCGGGAAGTAGAAGTTCTCGTGGCCGGTGGCCTTGATGCGATCGTCCATCTGGCGCTGCAGCAGCTCCCAGATCGCGTACCCGTACGGCTTGATCACCATCATCCCGCGCACGGCCGAGTTCTCGGCCAGGCCGGCCCGGCGCACGACGTCGGCGTACCAGGCGGGAAAGTCGTTCTCGATTGAAGGGAGCGTGTTCATGTGCGCATCCATCTGTCGGCGTTGACGAGGCGAGCGTTCGTCACGGCGTTCCGGGGCGGTGGGCCGGGAACGCCTAGGCCGGGATGCGCGGCAGCACGACGACGACCAGGCCACCGATGTGGGTTATGTCGCGTCGCTGCGTCATGTCACAAGCGTACCAGCAGGCACAGGATCATTTGTCCATCCCGAAGCGGTTACACTCCGCGGCGCCGAACCCGACCGCGAGGGTGTCGGCCTGGTCGGCGAAGTGCAGGGCGAGGCTGTACACGAGCGCCGCGTTGCCGTCGTCGCCGCCGTCAAACGCGCGCAGGGCGAGGGCGTGGTAGATCGCGCTCTTCTTGTACAGGTCGACCATGCGCGCATACGACTTGGCGTCGGCGCCGGCCGCTGGGCCGAGCGCGTCCAGTTGAGCGCCCGCCCTGACCACCGCCATTCCGTGCTCCTTGACGTGCTTCAGGTCAAGGTGGTTGACCAGCTCGTGGTCGTCGGCGAGGGCGGTCTCGCAGATGCTGTTGGCGCGGTTGGCCCACTCGGGCGCGGACACCGAGGCGCCCGCGGTCGTCGACGCCGGTTGGACGCTCGAGGCCGTGTCGCCGGCGCTGCCGCAGCCGGCCGCGAGCCACGTCAGCGCGACAAGGGCCGGCGTGGCGAAGAGTGTGTTTCGAAACGAAGCCTGCATGATCGGACTCCCAACTCGGTTGATGCTCCGATCGTCGCCGTGCTGGCGCTGCGCGGCATCGGGGGAATCCCTTTTGCAGAGCCCACCGGTACACTCGCAATCATGTCCACGGTCGCCCCGCCCGTGCGGAAGCAGAAGCCGCGCACGACCGGCCCCGGCTCCGGCAGCGACCGCCCCTGGCTGGTCGTTGTCAAGAACGACAATCACAACACCTTCGACGGCGTCGCCTTCGCCCTTGCCCGCACCATTCCCGGCCTCACGTTCGAGGGCGGCATGCGCCTCGCCGACCGCATCCACAACGCCGGCCAGGCGATCGTCTGGCAGGGCCAGCTGGAACAGGCCGAGCACTACTGGGAGCAGCTGGTGGGCTTCGGTCTGACGATGGCGCCGCTGACGCAGTCCGGGTGACCCTGCTTGCCGGGCAGTTCGACACGTGGCGGTTCGTATTCGACCCCGAGTGGGCGCTCGCCGTGGTCCTGTTCGGCGCCTGGTACCTGTGGGCCGCGCACGTCATGTCGGCGCCGCTCTGGCGCCGCGCCTGCTTCCTGTGCGGCCTGCTCCTGATCGCCCTAGCGCTGCTCTCGCCGATCGAGCACGTCGCCCTCGACTCGATGCTGTCCTTCCACCTGCTCCAAAACGTGATGCTCGCCGACTGGGCGCCGCCGCTGCTCGTGCTCGGGCTCACCCCGGCCATGGCCGCCGCGGCCGAGCGCCGCGCCTGGCTGCGCGCGGTCACGCACCCGGCGTTCGCGCTGCCCTACTGGCTGGCCGTCTGGTACGTCGTCCACATCCCCGCCCTCTACGGTTACGGCCTCGACCACCGCTGGGCGCTCGGCATCGAGCACCTGCTGTTCGTCACCGCCGGCCTCGCCTTCTGGTGGCCGGTGCTCGTCCCCGGCCGCATCCAGCCGATGCCCAAGCTCGTCTACCTGGCCGCCGCCTTCTTCCTCGCCGCCCCCGTCGCGCTCCTGATCGCCCTTGCCTCCAACACCATCTACCCCTACTACGACACCACGCCCCACCTGTTCGGGCTGTCCCCCCGCGACGACCAGCAGCTCGGCGGCATCCTGATGGCCGTCGAGCAGAGCCTGATCCTGTTCGTGGTCTTCAGCCTCACCTTCCACCAGCTGCTCGCGGACGACGAGCGCCGGCCCGAAGAGCTAGGTTCCACCTGATGGATCGCGTCACCGCAGCTTGCGTCCAGTTCTCGGCCTCGCGCGACAAGGCCGAGAACATCGCTCGCATGGCCACGCTGGTCGAGGAGGCCGCCGCCCGCGGCGCCCGCCTGGTGCTGCTGCCCGAGAAGTGGAACGCCATCGCCGACGGCCGCCAGCTGCTCGCCTACGCCGAGTCGCTCGAGGACGGTGGTGACACCCTCGACGCGTTGTCAGAATGGGCGCGCCGCCTGCAGCTCGACCTGATCTGCGGCTCGATCGCGATCGCCGATGGCGACCGCGTTGGCAACGTCTCGATCGCCTTCTCTCCCGACGGCGAGCGGGTCGCCGCCTACACGAAGATCCATCTGTTCGACGTCGACGTGGGCGGCATCAGCTACCGCGAGTCCGACGGCACCGCGCCCGGCGGCGAGCTGGTGATGGCGAGCATGTCCGGCCTTCCGGTCGGCCTCTCGGTCTGTTACGACCTGCGCTTCCCCGAGATGTACCGCGCTCTCGAGCAGGCCGGCGCGCTGGTGCTGACCGTGCCGGCCGCCTTCACCCTGGTCACCGGCATGGCCCACTGGGAGCCGCTGCTCCGCGCCCGCGCGATCGAGAACCAGGCGTTCGTGATGGCCGCCAACCAGCACAGCGATCCCGGCGGCTACGGCATGCCGCGCTTTGGCCACAGCATGATCATCGACCCCTGGGGCACCGTCATAGCTCAGGCGGGGCCCACCGGTGACGGCGTGATCGTGGCCGAGCTCGACCTGGCCGCTCAGCGCGCCACGCGCAGCACGCTGCCGGCGCTCGACCATCGCCGGCCCGATGCCTACACGGTGACCGGTACGGCTTTCGCGCCATATGAAGGAGGCGCGTAGATCGTGACGAATCCTGGCAGCAGCCACGCGCACCGCATCGCGATGCCGTCGCGCCCGAGGGCTCGTCGCCCCACCAGGTACGCCTGGTAGAGGTCTGACCACTCGCTAGGCCGTTGCCTCCGGCTCTTCCTGGCCGATCACGCCCTGGTCGGTGAACCACTTCCGCACTGCGTCCATCAGCGCCTTGGGCTGCTCGATGTGGGTCATGTGGGCTGCCTTCTCGATCACCACCAGCTGCGATCCGGCCACCTCGTCGTGGATCTCCTGGGAGCGCGCCACCGTGCAGGTGCGGTCGTAACGCCCCGTCACGACCAGCATCGGCTTGGAGATCCAGCGCAGGTGGTCAACCCACTCGAAGCCGCCGTAGCCGTTCTTGGCGAAGTGCGCCAGCACCTCCGGTGAGTAGACGGTCTCGTCCTTCTCGGTGAACGTGCGGTAGGCGTCGCCCATCTCCCAGAAGTGGAACGGCATCTGCGACGTCATGATGTCGCGGAACTCGGCCACCGTCGACACGTTCGGCTCGGCGTCCCACGAGCGCTTGATCTGCGCGCGCATCGCCGCCGGCTCGAACCGGTCGATCTCGCGCTCGACGTCGGCCGCCAGCGCCTCGCTGGACGCCGCGCCGCTGGAGATCACGTACCGGCCGGCCGTGCCGCGCTCGAGCGCGTGCGCCAGCGACACGATCGCGCCGAACGAGTGCCCGTACAGGGAGAACTCCTCGAGCTCCAGCGCTCGCGCCAGCCGGTCGACGTCCTGCGCGAACACCTGGATCGTGAGCGACTGCGGGTCGACCCGCTGCGACTGGCCCTGGCCGCGCATGTCCACGTAGATCATCCGGAACCCGGCTCCGGCCAGCGGATCCAGCCACGGGTGCAGCTCGTGGTGATCGAGCCCCGGTCCGCCGTGCAGCAGGATCAGCGGATGCCCGCTGCCGACCTCGGCGATGTTCAGCGAGACGCCGTCGTCCAGCTCGACCAGCCGCTGCGTTGCCTCAGCCATTCAGCTTCCGGTACCCGAGTGCGTGCTCAGCCTGCATCATCTTGTGGATCTGCGTCGTGCCCTCGTAGATGATCGGGGCGCGCGAGTTGCGGAAGTACCGCTCGACCGGGTACTCCGCGGAGTAGCCGTAGGCGCCGTGCACCTGGATCGCCAGGTGGGCGGCCTTGAACGCGCTCTCGGTGGCCTGCCACTTGGCCAGCGAGGTCTCCCGGGTGTTGCGGACGCCTTTGTTCTTGAGGTACGCCGCCTGCATCACCAGCAGCCGGCTGGTCTCGTAGCCCATCACCATGTCGGCGATCATGTCCTGCACGAACTGGTACTTGCCGATCTCCTGGCCGAACGTCTTGCGCTCGTTCGCGTACTTGACCGACGCCTCCAGGCAGGCGCGGACGACCCCGACGGCGCCGGCCGCCACGGTGAACCGCCCCTGATCGAGCGAGTGCATGGCGATCTTGAAGCCCTCGCCCTCGGCGCCCACCAGGCTCTCGGCGGGCACCTGCACGTTGTCGAAGAACAGCTCGCCGGTCGATCCGGCCCAGATACCCAGCTTGTTCGGGATCTGCCGGGCCTCGATGCCGTCCCAGTCCAGCTCGATGATGAACGCCGAGATGCCCTTGTGGGCCGCGGACGGGTCGGTCTTCGCGAACACCAGGCAGTAGGCCGCCTCGGTCGCGTAGCTGATCCAGCTCTTCTGGCCGTTCAGCAGGTAGGTGCCGTCGTCCTGCTTGATCGCGGTGGTCAGCATCGCCGCCACGTCGGAGCCGGCGGCCGGCTCGGTCAGGCCGAAGCAGCCCAGCTTCTCGCCCTTGGCCATCGGCACCAGGTAGCGCTGCTTCTGCTCCTCGGTCCCGAACCTGTAGCAGCGACAGCGAGTTCAACCCGACGTGCACCGAGATCAGCGTGCGGAACGCCGACTCGCCGCGCTCGATCTCCTCACAGATCAGCGCCTCGGAGACGTAGTCGAGCCCGGATCCGCCGTACTCGGGCGGGATCACCGGGCCCAGCAGCCCCAGCTCGGCCATGCCCTCGATGATGCCCATGTCGAGGTGGTGGTTGATGTCGTTCTCCTGCGCGACCGGCATGATGCGACGATCCACGAACTCGCGCACCGTCTCCTGGATCGCGAGCTGCTCGTCGGTCAGATCGAGGTTCAAGACCACTCCTTGGAAGCTTTCGGCAAATCCGTTAGATCCTAGGCCGTTGCGGTGCTTCCACGCGTCAGCTGGCCGAGGGCAGCCGGCCGCCCGGCTTCACGCTTGGCGCTGTACATCGACTCGTCCGCCGCCCGGAACAGCGACTCCGGGTCGGTGCCCTGCTCCGGGTAGACGGCGACGCCAAAGCTGATCGTGAGCTGGGTCAGGAGCTCGTCGCCGCTGCCCAGCATGGCGTCGTGGATCCGCTCGGCCACGGCGCGCGCCTCGTCGCTGCCGAGCTCGGGCAGGATCAGCGCGAACTCGTCGCCGCCGATCCGGTAGACCCCGTCCACCTCGCGGCGGCCGTCCATCAGCACCCGGCCCAGCGACTCCAGCGCGCGGTCGCCCGCGGGATGGCCGCGCCGGTCATTGACCTGCTTGAACCCGTTGACGTCGCCCACCAGCAGCGCGAACCGCCGTCCGTAGCGATCGGAGCGGGATGTCTCGAGCTCGAGCTGGCGCACGAAGCTGCGCCGGTTCCGGAGCCGCGTGAGCGGGTCATGGTCGGCCAGGAACTCCATCTCCTCGAACTGCGCGGCGGCGTCCAGCGCGGTGGTCGCCTGGTTGGCGAACACGCGCAGAGCCTGCAGGCGGGCCGGCGACGGCACCAGCAGGTCGACCGGGTCATCCGCCCAGATCAGGCCGATCAGCTCACCGCTGCGCCCGTACAGCGGCACGATCAGCCAGTGGTCGTCCCAGGCGTGCGGGCCCTTGCCGCAGCGCTGCGAGCTGTACGTGTCGGCCTCGGGCCGCACGCGGGCGCGGGCCTGTTCGCTGGTCAGCAGATAGCAGCCCTGCGTCTCGAACTCCGGCACCAGCAGCACCGCGATCTCCGCCAGCGTGAAGCTGCTGTTGAACGGCCGGGTCGTCGAGCTCCCACCCGTAGGCGGCGCGCGGCTCGAGGTCGCCGGTGTCGGGGACGGGCAGGTCGACCGAGACCGTCTCGAACCCCAGCGCATGGTGGATGCCGTCGCAGACCGCCTGCAGGATCGCGTCGATTGCGAACGTCTCGGTCAGCCGCGAGGACACCCGCAGCAGCTGCTCGAGCGCGTTTCGGTGGCGCGACGACTCGGCCGACTCCTGGGCGCTCTGGATCGCCAGCGCGGCGTGCGACGCCAGCGCCACCAGCACGTCCAGCTCCTCGTCGGTGGGATGGCGGCCGGACACCGGCTCGTCGACCGCCATGATCCCTAGCAGCGGCCCGTCCGAATGGTGCAGCGGCACCATCAGCGCATCCTCCGGGTGCCAGGCGTCCTGCGCGTCGCTCGCGCGGCAGCTCGGGGACGTATGACCGGGGTGCCAGCTCGTCCCAGTCGAAGGTGCCGTGCGGGACCAGGTACGCGCCCCTGCGCAGGAAGCGGTCGTCGAGCACCTTTGCCCCACACGTCCCAGCCGCGGGCGTCGCCCAGCAGCAGTCTCGCGGGCGTGCTCGGAGCCGTGCACCGTGGTCGTGCAGAAGTCGTCCCAGGCGCGCCGGTACAGGTTCAGGACCACGGTTCCGAATCCGAGCGACTCGGCGGTGGTACGGGCGATCGCAGCCAGCAGGTGATCGAGGTCCTCGTCGCTGCGGACGAGCCGGGTCACCTCCAGCAGGCCACGCAGTCGCGTAAAGGCTGACAGGTGCTGGGGGTCCACGCATGCTCCGTGGGTCGGGGTGAGCACCTCTCACTCTGGCAGGTATGGCGCCGCGAATCCACCCCAACCCGGGGGAGATGCCCACCGAGACGCCGGTCAGGCCGCGAAGTGCGTGCGCTCGCCCGACCGCTTGGCCGCGTACATGGCCTCGTCCGCCGCGTGGAACAGCGTCTCGGGATCGTCGCCGTCGCGCGGGTACACCGCCACGCCGAAGCTGGCCCTCAGGTCCTCGAAGCGGGAGTCGTCGTCCTTCATCAGGCCGGTGCTGATCCGGTCGATCACCGCCCGCACCTCCTGCTCCTCCGACTCGGGCAGCAACATGGCGAACTCGTCCCCACCGATCCGGAACGCGGCATCGGTCTGGCGCAGGGCCTCCATCAGCAGCCTGCCCATGCGCTCGAGCGCAAGGTCGCCGGCCAGGTGGCCGTGGCGGTCGTTCAGCGCCTTGAACGCGTCCAGGTCGCACGTGACCAGTGCGAACGGGCGGTGGTAGCGGCCCGACCGGGCGGTCTCGATCGCCAGCCGGCGCGTGAAGGCGCGACGGTTGAACAGCCGCGTCAACGGGTCGTGCTCGGCCAGGAACCGCATCTCCTCGAAGTGCGTGGCCGAGTCCAGCGCCGCTGTGGCCTGGTTCGCGAACACGCGCAGCGCCTGCAGCAGCTCCCTCGACGGCAGCAGCCGGTCGATCGGGTCGTCCACCCAGATCACGCCCATCAGGCCGCCTTCGCGGTCGTACAGGGGTACCAGCAGCCAGTGGTGCGACCATGCATGCGGGCCCCTCGCCGTTGAACACCGACGCGTAGGAGTGGTGGCGCTCCGGCAGGCGCTCCCGGGC
Organism: uncultured Actinomycetes bacterium; assembly: GCA_963766445.1. Lineage (GTDB taxonomy): Bacteria > Actinomycetota > Thermoleophilia > Gaiellales > JAICJC01 > JAICYJ01. The sequence goes on from CAVXZW010000001.1 coordinate 33,793, forward strand.
CTGTGTCCGGGTCAGCAGGTAGCAGCCCTCGATCTCGTACTCGGACACCAGCAGCGGCTCGACCAGGTCAAGGGTGAGCGGCGCGTTCTCGGCGATGTCGCCGAGGCTCCAGCCCACGGCCGACCGCGGCGTCAGGACGCCCGTGTCCGGGTTGGGCAGCTCGATGCTGACCTTCGCGAAGCCGAGCGCGTCCGAGATGCCCTCGGCCACCGAATGCAACACGGCGTCGATCGAAAGCGTCTCGGTCAGGCGCGACGACACCAGCAGCAGCCGCTCGAGGGCGCTGCGGTAGCGGTTCGCACGCGTGCCCTCCTGCGCGCTCTCGAGCGCCAGAGCCACGTGCTCGGCCAGCGCCACCAGCACCTCCAGCTCCTCGTCGGAGGGACGCAGCCCCGACACGGGCTCGTCCACGGAGAGGATCCCCAGCAGGTGCCCGTCGTTTCGCGTCAGCGGCACGAACAGCGCATCCTCGGGGTGCCAGTCGTTGGGATCGTCGCTGACCGGGATGTCCGGGGTGATCGAGAGCATGTCGTTCTGCCAGTCGTACTCCCCGGCCGGCACGAAGTAGACGCCGCCGCGCTTGAACCGGTCGTCCAGCAGCGGCGCCCATGCGTTCCAGCCGCCGCGGGTGCCGAGCAGCTGTTCGACCGCCTCCTGGTTGTAGTCCCGCACCGTGGTCACCTCGAAGTCGTCCCAGGCCGGCCGGTAGAGGTTGACCACGACCACCTTGTAGCCGAGCGAGTCGGCGATGGTGCCGGCGATCGCGTTCAGCACCTCGGGCAGCGACTCGTCATCGCGCACCACGCGGGAAACGTCCAGGAGGCCGCGCAGCCGTGCCAGAGTGTCGAGGTCGTCGGAGGCCATTGCGCAAGGGTACGTGGTGGATCTTCTACCGTTTGTCGGGTCGATGCAGCTCCGTCTTGAATGGACAGCTCTGCCGGCGGCGGTGCTGGTGCTCTCGCTCGCCGGCTGCAGCGATGGCGCGCAGCCGACCGCGGTGGCGCTCCCGGCGGCGGCACGGGCGCTGGCGGTCGCGCCGGACTTCGCCGGAACGCTGTGGGAGACGACCGGCCGCCGCGCGTGGCGATCGCACGACGGCGGCCTCAGCTGGAAGCGCGTGCACGGCCCGGGCGGCGGCCTCGCGGTGGCCTTCTCGGAGCGGGGCGGGGAGGTGGTCGGGCCGCACGGCGAGCAGCGCGCCGACTACGGCGGGATCGGCCTGACGCCCGCGCGCAAGACGCCGCAGCCGTTCGTATCGCTGACGACCCCTACCATCGCACCGACCGGCTCTATGCGCTGGACGTCTTCGGCCATCCCTGGGTGTCGGTCGACGCGGGCCGGCAGTGGCTGCAGCTGCGGGCGGCCAGGCTGCCGAACACGGCCGTCTCCATCTCGGCCGTTCGCGGCGACGTCACCAAGCCGGACGTGATCTACGTGGCCTGCGGCGCCGGCGGCCTGTGGCGCTCGCTGGATGACGGCGCCACCTTCACGCACATGCCGGAGCCGGCGGTGGCCTACGGGGTTGCGATGACGACCGACCAGCAGAGCCAGGTGCTGGTGGCGGGCGACAAGGTCTACCTCAGCAAGGACTACGGCCGCACCTTCCTGCCGGTGCTCGACCGGCGGGTGGACGCCGTCGCCTACGACCCGCGCAACGACCGGCTGGCCTACGCCGCGGTGGGGCGCGAGCTGCTGCGCTCCGTCGACGGCGGCGAGACCTGGCCGACCGGCTAGATCATCTATAGGTGGGCGAGCCACTCCGGCACGCGCACCGGGCGCATGCTGGCGCGGTCGACACAGGCGTGGCGCGTGAACCCGGTTGCCACGACCTCGCCGCCGCGCGTCAGCCCGTACGTGAAGGTGAAGGACGCCCGCGCCAGGTCGGTGAGGCTGCAGGCGACGGCGAACTCGTCGTCGAACCAGAGCGGCCGCAGGTAGCGGATGCCGGCTTCGGCCACGACCATGTCGATGCCGCCGTTGTGCACCTCGGCGTAGCTGTGGCCGGCGGCTCGCAGGAACTCGATGCGGCCGATCTCGAAGTACTGCAGGTAGGCCGCGTTGTTGGCGACGCCCATCGCGTCGGTCTCGCCGAACCGTACGCGCAGGTGTGCCGTGAAGGTGCGACGGGGCTCCGTCATGAGCGCGCATGATACGGTGAAACCGCCTTAGCGCCGCCTGTGAAAGGGGTTCACATGAATGAGCAGAAGAGTCTGATCGACCGCGTCAGCCGCGCCACCGGCGATGTCGGCAAGCCGGTCGTGTCGGCCACGCGCGATCACGCGAAGAAGGCCTCGCGCGCCGCTCGCTCGCAGCTGCCCGCAACCCGCGAGGACATCGCCCGGCTGACCGACCAGCTCGACCGCGTCGAGGCGGCTCTCGCCGAGCTGGCCGACCGGGTCGAGGCTGCCAAGCCCAAGCGCCGCGCCGCCTCAACCGGGAGCGCGAAGCCGGAGAGCTGACGGCACCACCTCGAACGTGGCCGGGGTGAGACCCGGCTGCTCGCCGTCGGCCTCGATCGGCAGCGGCGAGCGCGGCGTCACCACCACCCGGCGGGCGCGACGGATCGTGGCCTTGGGGTGGGTCGTGTGCGTACCGCGGTAGAGCTTGTGCAGGTTGCGGGCCAGGTCGAGCCTGGACACGTCGCCCCACACCAGCACATCCAGCAGCCCGTCGCTGGGATCGGCCTCCGGCGCGATCTTCATTCCTCCCGCGAAGTAGCGGCAGTTTGCGACGATCGCGTTGTTGCAGACCTGGTCGATGCGCTCGTCGTCGATCTCGACCGTGAACGGTGAGTTGCGGTAGCCGGCGAAGGTTGCGACCGCCCCCCAGGCGAACGCCGCAGTCGCGCCCAGCGGCTTGCCGCTGCGGTTGACCCGGTCGGCCACGACCCCGGTCAGGCCGGCGCTGGCCACGTTCACGAAGTGACGGCTCTGGGGCGACCCGTCCCGCCCTGCGTAGCTGACGCGCGCCCATGTCGATCGTGCGGGCGGGCGCATGCGCCGCCACCTCCAGCGCGCGGTCGGCATCCTTGGAGATGCCGAACGTGCGGATGAAGTCGCATCCGGAGCCCCGCTGCACCACCGCGAGGTCGGTCGCGGCCGCTCCGGCCATGCCGTTTGCGACCTCCGAGACGGTGCCGTCGCCGCCCACCGCCACCACCAGCTCCGCCCCCTCGGCGACGGCCGTCGCCGCCAGCTCGGTCGCGTGTCCGCGCCGCTCGGTCAGGCGCACGTCGACGTCGAGGCCGTGCGCCTCGGCCCGCCGCGCGATATCGGGCCACTGCCGGGCGGTGCGGCCGTTGGCCGCCGCCGGGTTGACGATCATCACCGTTGCGGTCACGCCTTGGCGTCCACCGCTGCGGCCAGCGCCAGCCGCGTCATCCGCTCGACGCCCAGGGCCAGCTCGTCGTCGGCGATGCGCACCAGCTGGGTGCTCCCGACCAGATCGGAGACGGTCAGGATGCATGCCGTCTTGACCGACCGCAGCGCACCGATCGTGAACAGCACGGCGGCCTCCATCTCGACCGCCAGCACGCCGCGCTCGGCCCAGCGCAGGTGGCGTTCCGGATCGGGGTCGTAGAACGTGTCGGACGAGGCGATCGCGCCCACGTGCGGCCGGATGCCGAGCCCCTTGGCGGCGTGGATGGCTCCGTGCGTGAGGCCGAAGTGCGCTGTGGGGGCATGCGGCTCGCCGCCGGTGTAGTGGCGTGAGGTTGCGTCGGCGGGCACCGCCGACAGGGCGATCACGGTGTCGCCGAGCGCCAGGTCGGGCTGCAGTCCGCCGCAGGTGCCGATCCGGATCAGGCGCTCCGCCCCCAGCTGCACGAGCTCCTCGATCACGATCGCCGCGCTGGGACAGCCCATGCCGGTGGCCTGCACCGACACCGGCTGGCCCTCGTAGCTGCCGGTGTAGCCGAGCATGCCGCGCTCGCCGTTGACCTGCCGGGCGTCCTCGAGGAACTCCTCGGCCACGCGGCGGGCCCGCAGCGGGTCTCCGGGGAGCAGTACGGCGGGCGCGTAGTCGCCCATCTCGGCTCGCAGGTGGATCGGCATGGCCGCGCCAGCTTACCGTCAGCGCGCCAGCAGGCCGATCGAAAGGCCCGGCAGGTCGTAGCCGTCGCCGTCGCGGTAGGGCTCGCACCGCTCGGCGAAGTCGCGCTTGACCTCACCGATCTGGGCGTCGTCCAGCGTCGCGATGACGCCGCCCAGCGAAGGCGAGATCTCGGTGATCACACCCCAGTAGTCGTCGATCTCCCGGAAGCGCCAGTGCACCGGCAGGTCGCGCAGCTGCGACGTCGGCGAACCCGGCCGCAGCCACCAGGGCGGCTCAGCTCGCCGCTGTCGGCCAGCCGGAAGATGCCCGGCTCGTTCGGGTCGGGCGGCGGCGGCAGCAGGCCGCGGTCTCCGAACGCGCCCTGGATGGTCGTGTTCCACGGATTCGCCTCGCGCGGGCCCCATACTGCCAGCGCCAGGCGGCCGCCTGGGCGCAGCACGCGCCGCGTCTCGGCCAGGGCCGCAGCGGGGTCGGGCATCAGCATCAGCCCCCAGCGGCACAGCGCCACGTCGAAGCTGGCGCTCTCGAGATCCATCGCCTGCGCATCGACCTGCCTGAACTCCACGTTCCGCAGCCCCAGCTCGGCGGCCCGGCGCTCGGCGGCGGCCAGCATCCGGGTGGAGAGATCGGTCGTCACCAGCCGCCCGCTCGCCCCGATCAGCTCGGCGGCGACGAAGCCGGTGTCGCCGGGGCCGGCGGCGATCTCCAGCACCGACTCGCCGGGCGCTGGGGCCGCCATCTCGACCAGCCCCTCGCCGACGGCATGGGAGGACTCCCACATGCGGTCGCGGCGCCGCTCCCAGCCACGGGCGGCCGCGTCCCACATGGTCTCCGGGCGCGGCGGTTCGCTGGTAGCTTCCGGATCGTGCATTGCCAGAGCGTCGCTGTTTCCGGCGGCCGCGTCAACTTCTACGAGGTCGGCGCCGGCCCGCCGGTGGTGCTGCTGCACGGGCTACTCGGGTCCCCCGCCTACCTGGCCGGCCTGGCCCGCTCGCTGGCGGCGTCAGGGCGGCGCGTGCTGATCCCGGCACTGCCCGGCCACGCCGGCAGCCCGCCGCTCGAGCCGTTCACCTTCGAGCGGGCCGCCGACCACCTGGCCGCGGCGATGTCGGCGGCCGGCGCAGAGACGCCCCGCGCTGATGGGTCACTCGCTGGGGGCGACGCTGGCCGTGCACTGGGCTGCCCGGCACCCGCTGCGCGGGCTGGTGGCGGCTTCGCCCGTGGGGATGCTCGAGCTGGACGTGGCGGTGGCGCAGGCGCTGCTGCCGGCGGCTCCCGTCGCTGCGGCCGCCGCTCGCCTGGCCGCTCCGCTGCTCGCGGGCAGCGCGACGGGAAGGCGGCTGGTGTTCGGGTGGTTCGTGGGCATGGCCGGACCGCAGCTGGTGCCGCCGGCGCTGGGGCAGCGCATGATCCGCGATGCCGCGGCCGCGTGGCCCGCGCTGGAGGGCGTGATGCCGGAGCTGGGCCGCACCGATCTGGCCGACGTGGCGAGAGCCGCGCGGACTGCCCGTCACTGGTGGTCTGGGGCGAGCTCGATGCCCATGCGGGCAACGGCGATGCGCTGGCCGGGGCGCTCGGGGGCGAGCGGCTGGCGCTGGCGGGGGTCGGCCACATGCCGATGCTGGAGGTGCCGTTCAGCTTCCGCCGGGCGCTGGACGGTTGGCTGTAGGCTTCGTGGATGGCCGCACCTGACCCCTGGAGCTGCCGGGCCTGCGGCTCGCAGATCGACCTGGCCGGCTGCTCGATCGAGGTCGGCCTGGTGCGCCTGGCCACGCGTGGCGGCGACGGATTCCAGCTCGGCGGCGCCGGCATCGAGCCCGAGCTGGCGGCCGTGCTGGCGTCCTGCGAGTGCGGCGGGCGCTTCGCGCCCGGTGCGGGCACCGGCCCTGCGGCGCCGGCGCGCTTCGACCCGGATGCCATGCGCGACCCGGCCGCGCGCGGGTGGGCCGCGCTCGAGGCGACTCCGGCGCTGGCCGAGCTGCGCGAGGTGTGGCGGCCGCGGGCGCTGGTGCTGATGGGGCGCGAGCAGGAGCTGGCCAAGGAGGACGTGCTGCGGCTGCGGCTCGAGGACAAGCTGGCCGCCCTGCAGGCCGAGGTGGAGCGTGCCACCGCCGCCGGCGACAGCGACGCCGCCGAGGCCGCCCACGCCCGCTACATCGAGCTCGGCACCACCTACGTGCGTCGCTTCGTGCGCTCCCATGAGCCGGCCGCCTGATCTCGCAGACCGGGTCGCCGAGTTCATCGCGGAGCATGAGCTGCTCGAGCCCGGGCAGCCGCTGCTGACGCTCGTCTCCGGGGGCGCCGACTCGCTCTGCCTGTGGGGCGTGATGCGAGAGCTGGGCCATCCGGTGGAGGCGCTGCACGTGGAGCATGGCCTGCGCGGGAGCCGCGGCCTCGACGACGCCGCCTACTGCGCCGTGCTGGGCGCGAGCGTCGTGCCGGTCGACCTGGAGCCGGGCGGGAACCTCGAGGCGCGCGCGCGGGAGGCCCGCTACGGGGCCGCCCGCGAGCGGGCCGGCGGCCGGCCGATCGCCACCGGCCACACGCTCAGCGACCAGGCCGAGACGGTGGTCTACCGGCTGGCGTCGTCGTCCGGCCCGCGCGCGATCAGCGCGATGCGGCCGGCCGCGGACGGGGTGGTGCGGCCGCTGCTGTGCGTGACGGCGGCCGAGACGCGGGCCTGGTGCGCCGGGCAGGGGCTCGAGCCGCGCGACGACGAGACCAACGCCGACCCCGCGATTCCGCCGCAACCTGATCCGGCACGAGGTGATGCCGGCGCTGATGCGGGTGCATCCCGGAGCCGAGCTGAACCTGGCGCGCAGCGCCGAGCTGCTGGCCGAGCTCGACGATCTGGTGTCGGAGCTGGCCGGCGACCATGTCAGCGAGGTGATCGACCTCGAGCAGGTGGCGGAGCTGCCGCGCGCGCTGCGCGTGCTGGTGCTGCGCGAGGCCGCGGAGCGCGCCGCCGGGCGGCCGCTGCGGCTGCCCAGGCAGCTGACCGGGCGGCTCGAGCAACTGGCGGAGCGGCGCGGTGGCGTGGAGCGGCTGTCGCTGGCCGCCGATCTCGAGGCCGTACGCGATCGCACCTACCTCAGCTTTACCGCGCCTTCCTGTAAGCTAGCGAGACATGAGCTCGTACCTCAACGCTCTCGATCCGGAGCACCTGATCGCGGAGACGCTGGTCGAGGAGGATGCGCTGCAGGCGCGCATCTCCGAGCTCGGCGAGCAGCTCTCGCGCGACTATGAGGGGCTCGAGCCGTTGCTGGTGGGCGTGCTGAAGGGCGCGGTGTTCTTCATGGCCGACCTGGTGCGGCGGGTGACGGTGCCCTGCGAGATGGACTTCATGGCCGTCTCCAGCTACGGCAGCGGCACGGACTCGTCGGGGGTGGTGCGGATCCTGAAGGACCTCGACGCCAACATCGAGGGCCGTCACGTGGTCATCATCGAGGACATCGTCGACTCCGGGTCTGACGCTGTCCTACCTGGTGCGGAATCTGCAGGCGCGCTCACCGGCCACGCTCGAGGTGTGCGCGCTTCTGACCAAGCCCGAGCGCCGGCAGACCGACATCACCTGCCGCTACGTCGGGCTTCGAGATCCCCAACCGGTTCGCGATCGGCTACGGCCTCGACTACGGCGAGCGCTACCGCAGCCTCCCCTACGTGGCCGCCCTGGACGAGTCGCGCCTGCCCGAGGACCTGATCTGACCGGCCGTTTCAAGTCGCCAGCGGCGCGCTGCCGATAGACCAATTCGCATGAGGACATCCGTCGTCGTGCCGGCGGCGTATCAGAGGTGGTGGTTCGAACGTCAGGCGCCAATGAGCCGGAAAACCTCCGTGATATCGTTCAGTTCAGTTCCCCAGGCAGGTAGGCGAAGCAACCCGTGAGCAGGTTTTTCAAGAGCGCAGCTTTCCCGATCGTCGTGGTCGTCGTGTTGGCGTTTTTCGCCCAGAAGATGATCATCGACAACTCCAGCAGCAAGCAGGCGAACACCTGGAACGAGTTCACCCAGGCCGCCAACACCGGCAAGGTCCAGTACCTGAAGACCAACCTCGGTGAGAACAGCCTCAAGTACAGCGTCACCAAGGCTGACGGCAGCCAGACGGTCACGATCGGCATCCCCAGCACCTCGCTGATGGACCAGGCGATCTCTGCGGCCGAGGCCAACAACGCGAACATCGTGCGTCGACGGCACACCCACCTCCGGCTCGCCGTGGTGGAGCATCCTGGTCACGATCCTGCCTTCGTGCTGTTCTTCGCCTTCTGGATCTTCCTGATGAACCAGATGCAGGGCGGCGGCAGCAAGGTCATGAGCTTCGGTAAGAGCCGCGCCAAGCGGATGTCGGTCGACTCGCCCAAGATCACGTTCAAGGACGTGGCCGGCGTGGACGAGGCGGTCGAGGAGCTGCACGAGATCAAGGAGTTCCTCGAGAACCCGAAGAAGTTCCAGGCGCTGGGCGCGCGCATCCCCAAGGGCGTGCTGCTGTTCGGTCCTCCCGGCACCGGCAAGACGCTGCTGGCGCGGGCCGTGGCGGGCGAGGCCGGCGTGCCGTTCTTCTCGATCTCGGGCTCGGACTTCGTCGAGATGTTCGTCGGCGTCGGCGCCAGCCGCGTGCGCGATCTGTTCGAGCAGGCCAAGCAGAACTGCCCCTGCATCATCTTCATGGACGAGATCGACGCCGTCGGCCGCCATCGCGGCGCCGGCATGGGCGGCGGTCACGACGAGCGTGAGCAGACGCTGAACCAGCTGCTGGTCGAGATGGACGGCTTCGAGATGAAGGACAACATCATCCTGATCGCCGCCACCAACCGCCCGGACATCCTCGACCCGGCGCTGCTGCGCCCGGGGCGGTTCGACCGCCAGGTGGTCGTGGACCGGCCCGACCGGGTCGGCCGCAAGCGCATCCTCGAGGTGCACTCGCGCGGCAAGCCGATCGCGCAGTCCGTCGACCTGGAGGCACTGGCCGGCCAGACCCCGGGCTTCACCGGCGCCGACCTGTCGAACCTGGTGAACGAGGCTGCCCTGCTGGCGGCTCGCAAGGGCAAGCGGCAGATCGAGACGCTGGAGCTGGAAGAGGGCATCATGCGCGTCATCGCCGGCCCCGAGAAGAAGACGCGGCTGCTGTCGCCGAAGGAGCGCGAGATCACGGCCGTCCACGAGATGGGCCACGCGCTGGTCGGCCACTACCTCGAGCACAACGATCCCGTGCACAAGATCTCGATCGTGGGCCGTGGCATGGCGCTCGGCTACGTGATCACGCTTCCCACCGAGGACAAGTTCATGCGATCGCGGCCTGAGCTGATGGATACGCTGGCCAAGAGCCTGGGCGGCCGCACCGCCGAGGAGCTGGTGTTCGGCGAGATCACCACCGGCGCCGAGGACGACCTCAACAAGACGACCGACACCGCCAAGCGCATGGTCATGCGCTGGGGCATGTCCGAGAAGCTGGGACCGCGCACCTTCGGGCGCGACTCCGGCCAGCCGTTCCTGGGCCGCGACTTCGGCCATGAGGCCGATTACTCCGAGGAGATCGCGCGCGAGATCGACGACGAGATCCGCCGCATCGTCGAGGACGCGCACGAGCGCGCCCGCAAGGTGCTGTCCGACCACATGGACGAGATGCAGCGCCTGTCGAAGGTGCTGATCGAGTACGAGACGATCGACCGCGAACAGTTCCAGGCGTTGCTGGCAGGCACGGCGCCGGAAGAGGTCTTCAAGGACCACGAG
>CAVXZW010000002.1:0-60076 GCA_963766445.1 uncultured Actinomycetes bacterium
TGAAGCACCTCGCCGGCGACGCGGTGCTGCGGTCGGTGGCGATGGCAATCTCGGGCCACATCCGCGACATCGACCTGGCCGCGCGCTACGGTGGCGAGGAGTTCGCCGTGCTGCTGCCACAGACCGACCATGAGGGTGCCGTCAATCTGGCAGAGCGCCTGCGCACAGCCATCGCCGAGCGGCTGGTCAGCTTCGGCGGCGAGGACGAGATCGCGGTCACGGCCAGCTTCGGCGTGGCCTCCGGCCCGGACCTCGACCAGACCCAGCTCGATCTGATCGCAGCTGCCGACAACGCGCTCTACGCAAGCAAGCGCGAGGGCAAGAACCGGGTAACCTGATGCCAGGAATCCCGAACCAGATGTTAACGACTGGATTACAGGCGGCTGCTATATTCACGCCCGCAGTTTGGGTTCCGACGTTCACTGACATGCATCCGGAGAGGTGTCCATGACCGGTAGTAGCTCGCTGTTTTCCTCGGTGATCGAGGATCATCTCGCCCTCAAGCGCCAGAACAGCCATCTGGACGACGACATGCCGATCGACGAGTTCGCGGTGCATGATCCGTTCCAGAATCACCCGCTCTTCAAGACCGAGGCCGAGGCTCGCGCCGAGGAGGAGGAGACGGGAGAGCACCCCGCCGTATCGCTGGAGATGCCGGCCGACACGCTGACGATGCCCGTGATGGAGGAGCCCGAGGACGGCCAGCCCATCGCCTGGATTGAGACGACCACGACCAAGACTTCCGCTGGGAATAGCTGACGGCTGCAAACCGTCGTCTCGCGGCGTCGCTTCAGTCGGCCCGTGCCGAGCATGTGCCTCCCTCGCTCCTGGCGAGACTCGGTTTTCGCTCGTCAGCTGACGGCTGCAAACCGTCGTCTCGCGGCGTCGCTTCAGTCGGCCCGTGCCGAGCACTGTGCCTCGCTCGCTCCTGGCCGGACCCGGGTTTCGCTGGTCAGCCGCGCTAAAGGGTGGCGACGCCCGCCCGCAGCCCGCTCAGCCGCGACGAGATGACCGCGTCCGCCGCCTCGCGGCTGGGCGCGTGCCCGGTCACGGCCGCGATGAACTCGTCGCGGTCGAGCGCCAGCAGCGCCAGGTCGCTCGTCGCCCGCACCGTCGCCGTGCGCGGTATGTCCTGCACCAGCGCGATCTCGCCGAAGTAGCCGCCCTCACCTAGCCGGGTCACCTCCGTTCCGTCCTGCACGACCGAGGCCTCGCCCGACTCGATCAGGTAGAAGCGGTCGCCAGCGTCTCCCTGGTCGAACACCGCCTCGCCGGCGGCCACCGCCACCGGCTCCAGCAAGCCGCTGATCCGTTCCAGCGTGGCCTCCGCCAGCGGCTCCAGGAAGGGCACGCCGCGCATCAGCGCCACGCGCTCTGGCAGCAGCACGCCGACGTCGAGGCGGATCAGCATCGGCCACGTGATCACCCACCAGCACCGGCAGCAGCGCCCCGGTCGCCACCAGCGCGCCGCGGATCCCGATCAGGTCGATCATCAGCGGCGCCGCCGCCCCGCCCAGACCGACGGCCAGCGAGAACACCGTCTCGAGCACGCCGAACACCCGGCCCAGCACGTCGTCCGGGGCGACCCGCTGCAGCAGCGTCAGCCCGGCCACGTCGACGAGCACGTTCCCGATCCCGACCACGACCAGCATCGCCAGCGCGAATCCCGAGTTCGTGTACACCGCGACCAGCGCGATCGGAATGCCCCACAGCACCAGCCCGCCCGCGAAGTTGAGGGACTGCCGGCCGCGGCCGACCAGCGCGGCGGCGACCACGCTGCCCAGCACCCCGCCCACGCCGATGGCGGCGTTCAGCAGGCCGACGCCGGACTGCCCCATATCCAGCAGCTGCAGCGCCATCACCACGATCAGCACGCTGATCGCCCCGCGACACGAACACCTGTGCGCCGAACAGGCCCATGATCAGTCGCATGCGGGGGTTGCTGCCGACCGCGGCGAATCCCTCGCCCACCTCCGCCAGGATGCCCTCCGCCTGCGTCTCCCTGATCGGGCGCTCGCCGCGGGGGATGCCCGACAGCATCACCAGCGACCAGGCGAACGTCAGCGAGTCGATCGCCATCACCGTGCCGGTGCCGGCCCAGACCAGCATCAAGCCGCCCAGCGCCGGGCCCAGGAACGTGCCGACGCTCTCGATCGTGCTGGTGACGACGTTGGCCGCCGTCAGCTGCTCGGGCGACGACGTCAGCGACGGCAGCAGCGCCGTCTGGGCCGGCTGGAACGCGGTGGAGACGGCGGTCACGATCAGTGCCGCCGCGTAGACGATCACCGCCGGGGCCGACGTCCACACGGCCACCGCCGCGCCGGCGGTCGCCAGCAGGCGGATCGAGTCGGAAGCCAGCATCACCGAGCGGCGGCGGTAGCGGTCGGCCAGCAGCGACAGGAACGGCGCTGCAAAAGCCGCCAGCGTCCAGCGCGCCAGCGCCAGCAGCCCGACCGCCTTCGCGCCACCCGCGTCATACGCGTAGACCGACAGCGCGATGCTGAACGCCCAGTCGCCGATCACCGATCCGGCCAGCGCCAGCTGCAGCCTGCGCAGCCCCTTGCTGGCGAAGGCCTCGCGGAACGCGCGGGTGGAGTCGGTCAGGCGGCCGGGCACGGCGCCATTTCATCACGTTCTTGCATTTGTGAAGGCATGTGGGAAGATTTCTGTGCGCTGATCCGTCATGTGTTCAGTTTTTCGTGTTCGCCCAACAAGCAGGAGGACCCCGAATGTCGGAGTACGAGCACCATCGCAAGGCGCAGGACGAGGACGCGTCCAAGGACGACGTCGAAGCTCATCGCCATCGCCACGCTGCCGATGAGGGCAAGGACGACTCCAAGGAGTCGACGGAGCCGGACGTCGAGGCGCATCGGCATCGCCATCGCCACCGCCACGCCAGCGACGAGGGCACCCAGGATTCGACCGAGCCCGACGTCGAGGCTCACCGCCACCGCCACTAAGCACTCCTGCAAAAGGGGGCCCGGCCAAACGGCCGGGCCCCCTTTTTTCATGGTCCCGCGCGGCGTTGCGCAGACCGGATCAGGAGCGGCGCCGGCGGCGCATCGGCCGCTCGGCGGCCGACTCCGCATCGCCGTCCGCCGGGCCGAGCACGTCGGCCAGGGCTTCCAGCAACCGCCGCACCGCCGCCGAGTCGGCGCCCATCTCGTCCAGGCGCCGGGCCACATGGGCGACGGCCGCGTAGGCCGGGTCGGCGCCCTCCAGCGCTTCTCTGGCACGGCGTGACCGCTGGGTCAGGTCGAGCGCGATCGCGGCCTGGTTCGCGAACAGGCCCAGCAGATCCATCTCCGCCAGCGTGAACGCGGCGTTGGCCGGCCGGTCGAGCACCTCCAGCACGCCCAGGGAGCGCTCCTGGTGCAGCAACGGCACCGCCATGATGCCCTTGGGCACGTAGCCCGTGTCCTCGGCCACGTCCTGCGCGAACCTGGGGTCGGCGCGAACGTCCTCGATCACCAGCGGCTGGCGGGTGACCAGCACCCAGCCTGCGATGCCTGCGCTGGACGGCAGCCGCCGCCCGATCAGGGTGTCGGCTCCCGACCCGGCCACCGCCTCGAACACCAGCTCGTCGGTGCGCTCGTCGTAGAGGAAGATCGAGGCCGCCTTGGCGCCGAAGATCGCGCGCGCGGTCTCGGCGACGGAGTTCAAAAGGGCGCGATGGGCGTCGTCGGCCGAGAGCACGCCGGCCGCCACCGCCACCATCATGGGATCGTCGCTCACGGTGCCGCCTCCTCCACGTTCGTCGCGGTCCCGTGCAGCACGCTCTTCAGCTGGAACGGGGTCAGCTCGGGATGCTTGCCCAGGATCAGGGCGCAGATGCCGGTCATGTGCGGGGTCGCGAAGCTGTTGCCGCTGCAGCGCAGCGTGGAGCCGCCGATCCAGGGCACGTCCAGGTCGAGGCCGGGAGCGAAGAACTCGACCGGCGGATCGGGGTTGTAGAAGAAGGTGAGCGGGCCCTGCTGGTCGTGGCTGCCGACGGAGAGCACCGACGAGAACCGCCACGGGTAGCTCTCGACCGGCATGTTGTGCGCCGAGGCCACGATCATGGTGTTGTTGAAGTAGGCGTCGTCGGCCAGCTCGTGCAGGAACTCCGAGAACTGCCGCTTGGTCGTGGACAGGCTCATGTTGATCAGGTCGAACTTCTCGTCGACGGCCCACTCCAGGCCGGCCATCAGCACCGGGCCGCTGCCGGTGTAGCCGGCGCCCAGCACGCGTACGCTCACGATCTCACAGTCAGGTGCGATCGACCGCACGATCCCGGCGCAGGCGGTGCCGTGGCCGCACAGGTCGCCCTCGGTGTCGGGCAGCACCTCGACCTTGTCGGGGTCGCCGATCGTGACCGCCTGCTGCACCTTGCCGACCAGCGGGTGGTCGGGGTCGACGCCGCTGTCGACGATCGCCACCCGCACGCCCTTGCCGGTCGACCCGCCCCAGGCCCATTCGCGCGTGAACCGCGACGGCCATGCGGGATCGCGCAGCTTGGCCGCCTGGTCGGCCGTCAGGCTCCAGGCAGGCAGCAGCTCCTCGGGGGCGTCGTCTGCGGCGTCGCTCACAGGCGATCGCGAAGGTGTTCGACGAGGGCGGGGCTGGCCTCGAGACCTGCCCGCGCGAGCGCTCCCTCGAGATCCTCGAGGGTCTGCGACCGGAACGTCGCGTCGGCTCCCGCCAGCGCCGCGATCTGCTCGATCGCGCGGCGTGTGGCGGGAAGCCTTGCGGCCGTCAGCACCCAGGCCTCAGGGGCCTGGGGCATCGCCCGCAGCAGTTCTCCTATGCGCTCTTCGTCGTACATCTCATACTCATGACGGGGGACGGGCATGTTCTCTTCCCTCGAGTTGGTCACGAAGTTTGGCAAGGCAGCGCGAGATGCGGCTGGCGATGGTTCCGGACGGCAGGCCCAGCGCGGTTCCGATCACGGCGTAGCTCTCGTCGCGGCGGAAGAAGCGGTCGAGGATGTCGCGGCAGTTGTCCGGCATCGCCAGCATCGCCTCCTGCACCGAAAGCGCCTCGTCCAGCCGGTCGAGGCTGTCGTCGACGCCCGCCTCCAGCGCCTCGGGGTCGGCCGACTCGCGTGAGCCGGCGCGGATCCGGTCGATGCAGAGCCTGCGCGTCAGCTGCGCGATCCAGGGCCGGACCGCCTCGTCGTTGCGGAGGTCGCCAAGCCGCTCGTAGGTGCGTGCGAACACCTCCTGGAACACGTCCTCGGCATCGGCCGGCGAAAGCCGGTAGGCCTGCTGGGCGATCGCCAGCACGTAGCGCGAGAATCGGCGCACCAGCTCCTCCCAGGCGTCGTCATCGCCGTCCCGGCAACGGGCGACCAGGCCGGCATCCGTGGCCGTGCTGAGTGCCGTCATACGTTGATGAAACTCCATTTATCTCTCGCTGGCAAGGGTTTCGGCCGCACTCTGCCGCCCGAGCCACCAGCAGCCGTGCCTCGGATGAGCGGCCGTCGTCGCTGCGGCTGAGCAGGTTCACCGCCACCAGCAGCGCCCCCGCACGGGCCGCCGCTTCGGCCAGCACGGCCGCAACCGTCATGTCCGCGTGGTGGGCCTGGTCGCAGCGGTGGCCGGCCTCCAGCGCCAGCTCGGCCAGATCGGCGGCGATCCGCGCCAGCTCCAGCGAATCTTCGGCGGCCTGTGGCAGCGCCTCCGCGATCCGCGGCTGGTTGCTCGTCTCCAGCGCATCGGTGGCCGCCTCGTACGACATCTCCAGCGCCGCGGCGTTGACCCACAGGCGGGAGTCCAGCGCCGCCGCCTGCGCGATCGCGCCGCCGGCCTCGGGCCACACCGTCGCGTGAGCGCCGGGCGACCTTGGTGACGAGCGCCGCGGCCAGCGCCGCCGCGGCGGTCGCGGCAGAGCCGGCGGCCGGCGTGCGTTCTGCTGAGCTGACCCGTGTCAGCAACCGCTCCATTGGCGCCAGTCTAGAGCGCGCGAGAGGTCGAGGATGATGAAACCGGGTGATCGCCAGGATCCAGCACTGCGAGTACGATTGCTGGATGAGTCGCAACGACGCCACGGCCACCGCTCCCGACCTGTCGCTGCCCGGGGAGCGGATGCTGAACCGCGAGCTGTCACGGCTCGACTTCAACGCGCGGGTGCTGGCTCAGGCGGCCGACCCGGAGGTGCCGCTGCTGGAGCGCGTGCGCTTCTGCTCGATCGTGTCCTCGAACCTCGATGAGTTCTTCATGGTGCGGGTGGCCGGGCTGCTGCGCCAGGCGGGCGCCGGCGTCACCACTCGCTCCGCCGACGGCCGCACGCCGCTTGCGGCGCTTTCCGACATCCGGGCGCGCGTCACGGATATCTACGATCAGCAGGCGCAGCTATGGCGCGAGCAGCTGACACCGATGCTGGCCGAACAGGGCATCCTGGTCGGCAGCATCGATGCCTGCACCGAGGACGAGTTGACCGAGCTGACCAGCCGCTTCGACCAGGAGGTGTTCCCGGTGCTGACGCCGCTGGCTGTCGGCCCGGGCCAGCCGTTCCCCTACATCTCGGGCCTGTCGATGAGCCTGGGCGTGTTCGTCCGCGAGCCGGAGAGCGGCGAGGACCGGTTCGCCCGGGTGAAGGTGCCGGAGGTGCTGCCGCGGTTCTTGCCGGTGGGCTCGCGCGGTCTGCTGCTGCCGCTGGAGGAGACGATCGCGCACTTCCTGTCGTGGCTGTTCCCGGGCATGGAGGTGGTCGAGCACGTGGTGTTCCGCGTCACCCGCGATGCCGACTTCGAGGTCTCGGACGAGGCCGACGACCTGCTGGAGGCGGTGGAGCTGGAGCTGCGCCGGCGCCGGTTCGGCGATGCCGTCCGGCTGGAGGTGGCCAGCACCGCCAGCCCTGCCATGGTGCAGCGGCTGCGCGACGGCATGGGCGTGTCGGCGGACCAGGTGTACGCCATCGACGGCATGCTCGATCTGGCCGACGTCGCCCAGATCGCCGACCTCGACCGGCCCGAGCTGCGGTACGACCCATGGATGCCGGTGACGCGGCCGCGGCTGGCCGCCACCACCGGTCGCTCGCGACCTGTTCGCGGAGGTGCGGCGCGGCGACCTGCTGGTGCACCTGCCCTACGACTCGTTCGCGACCTCGGTGGAGCTGTTCGTGCGGGCCGCCGCCAAGGACCGGGATGTGGTCGGGATCAAGACCACCGTGTATCGCACCAGCGACGACTCGGCGATGCTGCCGGCGCTGATCGACGCGGCCGAGCAGGGCAAGCAGACGGTGTGCCTGGTCGAGCTGAAGGCCCGCTTCGACGAGCGCCGCAACATCGAGTGGTCGCGCGCGATGGAGCAGGCGGGCGTCCACGTCGTCTACGGCTACGCGAACCTCAAGATCCACGCCAAGATGACGCTGATCGTGCGCCGCGACGGCGAGCGGCTGCACCGCTACGCGCACATCGGCACCGGCAACTACAACTCGAACACCGCCCGCTCGTACGAGGACGTGGGCCTGTTCACCGACGACGAGGCGATCACCGCCGATCTGGCCGACCTGTTCAACCACCTGACCGGGTTCGGGCGGCCGCAGCGATTCCGCAAGATCCTGGCTGCGCCGTTCAACCTGCGCAGCGGGCTGATCGAGCGGATCAGGGCGGTGGCCCGCGCGGCGGCTGAGGGCGAGCGCGCCCGCATCCGGATCAAGGTGAATGCGATAGCCGATCCGGCGATCGTGGAGGAGCTGTACCGGGCCTCGCAGGCGGGTGCCGAGATCGACATCATCGCCCGCAGCATCTGCACGCTGCGGCCCGGCGTGCCCGGGTTGTCGGAGACGATCCGGGTGCGCAGCGTGGTCGGGCGGTTCCTCGAGCACAGCCGCGTGTTCGCGTTCGAGGCCGGCGACACCGAGACCTATCTGCTGGGCAGCGCCGACCTGATGCCGCGCAACCTCGACCATCGCATCGAGGTGGTGGCGCCGATCGAGGACGCCCGCGCCCGCGAGGAGGTCTCGACGGTGCTGGACTCGCTGCTGGCCGACAACACCGCCTGGCAGCTGTCGCGCCGATGGCAGCTGGCACCGGCTGTCACCGGATCCAGGCACCCCGGTCGCGGCACCCACCAGGTGCTGATGCGGCGCGCGCGGCTGCGCGCCCGCCGCCGCTCGCGCGCCTGATCGCGGACGGGAGTCGCGCGCCTAACCGGAGCTTCACCGCATCTTCACCAATCGGTCACCGTGCGCGCTCCCCAGCGTCCGAGGGGGTTGTGACAATGCAGACAGATGAAGATCGGCATCATCGACGTGGGCTCGAACACGGTGCGGTTGCTGGCGGCCGAGCGGGGCGCCGGCGGGCTCGTGTATCCGCTGCACGAGGCGCGGCGGCAGGTCGGCCTGGGCGAGACGATCGAGCGGCGCGGCCGGATCACCGACGCCAAGCTGGCGGAGACCGCGCGCGCCGCGCGCGACTACGCGAAGCTGGCCCGCCGGCTGGACTGCGAGCGGCTGGAGGTCGTGGTGACGGCGCCGGGGCGTCAGAGCGACGAACGCCGATGACCTGCTGGACGTGCTGCACGGCGCCGTGGGCGTGGCGCCGCGGGTGCTGTCGGCCAAGAGCGAGGGCCGCTTCGCCTACCTGGGCGCGGTGGCCGCCGCCGGAGCGCTGCCGGGGCTGATCGCCGTCTGCGACGTCGGCGGCGGGTCGACCGAGGTTGCGTTCGGCGGCCGCTGGATCGAGCCGGACTGGGTGGACTCGATCGACCTCGGCTCGCTGCGGCTGTCCAGCCGCTTCTTTCCCGACGGCACCGGTCAGCGGTCGAGCGTGCGCGCCGCCCGCGCCGAGGTGCGGATGCACCTGGAGCAGATCGGCGATGCCACGCCCGACGTGGCGCTGGCGGCGGGCGGCAGCGCCCGCGCGCTGCGCAAGCTGGTCGGCCGCACGCTGGGGCGCGACGAGCTGCAGGCGGCGATCGAGATGCTGGTCGGCCGATCGCCGGCCAAGCTCGCCCGCAAGCACGCCATCGACCTGCGCCGCGCCCGCACGCTGCTGGCCGGCGCGGTGATCCTGGCCGAGGTACAGGCGCGGCTGGGCGTTCCCTTCGAGGTCGCGCGAGGCGGCCTGCGCGAGGGCCTGGCCGGCCAGCTGCTGTCCGAGCTGCAGGCCGCCTAGCCGCTGGATACGGATCACTAGCGCAGGTACTGCACGGGGCTGCGATGCGCGGCCTCGATCACCCACACCGACCCCTTCTCGGCCTTGCGTTCCGCGCCGATCAGTCCGGCGATCACGTCGCCGTGGGTGCACAGCGCGACCGTGGTGCGGCCGGCCTCGTTCAGCAGGCGGCCGACGTCCACCGCGTCGGCGCCCTCGGCCAGCTCTGCGCGCTGCTCGATATCGAGATTGAGGTCGGCCGCCAGCGGGTCGACCGTCTCCACGCAGCGCCGGTAGGGGCTGCTGAGGATGCGCTCGATGCCGAAGCCGGCCAGCAGCCGGGGCAGCGCCGCCGCCTGCCGGCGGCCCTTGGTGTCCAGCGGCCGCAGTCTGTCGTCGCCGGCCCAGGCACCGCGCTTGCCGGCCCGACCGTGCCGGATCAGCAGGATCACGACCAGGCGGCCCGGCCGCGCTTGCTACCGACTTCCACGCCCGCGGATAGGCGGCGCGCGCGACGCGGCGCCGCTCGCGCTGGCGTTCGGCCAGCATTCCGGCGGCGAATGCCGCTTGGGAGGTGGCGCCCTCGGCCAGCTCGCGGATCGTGCGCTCCGCAACCGCGGCGTCCTGGTGATCGCCGAGCACGTCCTGCAGCTGCTTGGTGGCGTCGATGAACTGCGTGGCCTTGCGCCCCCGTGACCGCTCGGCCAGCTCGGCGGCATAGCGTGCGCGCTTGGTGGTCTTGCGGGCGTCGTGCAGCGCCTTGTCGGCGGGATCGGGGCCTAGCTCGGCCATCTCGTGCGCCAGACGCTCGAACTGGTCGCCCGCGATCCGCTCCAGCGACGGCTGCTGGTCGCCGGTGGGCGGCGCGACAAGCTCGCCCTCGAGGCGATCGAGCAGGCGCATGTAGCGCTGCGCGCGGAGGGTCTTCAGCATCCGCTTGCGGGCCTGCTCCCGCCGCGCCGTGATGGCCACAGTCAGCGAGTCGAACGCGTGGCGCTGCTCGACCGGAAGGTGCTGCGCATCCTGGTCGAGGTGCCCCAGCAACACATCCAGATCGCGTACCTCGCCGAGCGCGCGGCCGGCCCAGGCCAGCTCTCGGCGCAGCTCCTTCACCCAATCCGGGTCGAGCATCGGCTTCGCCGCCTGCAGGAGGGCGCGCAGGCGGCGGATGGCGACGCGGTGCTGGTGCAGCTCCTCCGGGTCGCTGCCCAGCCGGGTGCCCGGGTCGTGCTGCAGGATCGCCCGGTACTGCGCCTCCAGCATCGCGGTGAGGTGCTTCATCGGCTTCGCCTTGCGGCGGGGCGGCTTGCCCTCGGGGCGGACCAGGCCGAGCGCCCGGAACAGCTTCGGGCGCTCATCAGCGTCGAGTGCGCCGGCGGCACGCAGCGCCCGCTCGATCCGCTGCAGCGACGCGTCGTCGCCGTCGACCAGCTCCACCTCGAGCTCGTCGATACGCGATACTCGCCGGCCGCTGCAGGACACCACCACCTCGTCAATAACCACCTCGGCCAGGTCGCGGCCGCTGTCGCGAACGATTATCCCTTGCCGGGTCGTGTCGAGCGTCGCCACCGGTGCCAGCGGCCGGCCGCGCGTGGTCGCCGCCAGCAGGTCTCCGAACGGCGGCGGCACCGACTCCGGCGAGCCCGGCAGCTCCAGCTCCAGCCGGTCACCGTTGCGCGGCAGCTTCAGCTGCCAGGCGCCGGAGCCGTGCTCGGCCCGGTAGCGGAGGGTGAACCCCGACGCCGCCAGGCGATGGTCGGAGGTGTCGTGATAGATCGAGGAGAAGCTTCGCGGAGCCAGCGGGTCGCCCAGCTCGCGGGGCAGCGCGAATCCGGCGCCCGCGCGCAGCTTGATCTCGCGTTCGATGGTGCGCTTCACGATTGTCTCAGTTTACGGGTCGATGCGATACTGACGCGCATGTCCGTGACACAACAGACCCAGCCCCCGGCACCCGTATCCGACCTCGACTGGGATTCGGCCCGCATGCGCTCGCTGGCCGATCGCGCCGTGCAGCTCTACGCCGAGTTCCTGGACGGCCTCGACGACATGCCGATCTCCCGCTACGCGCCCGCCGCGGAGGTGCGCGCCGCGGTGGTGCGGCCGGTGCCTGAGCAAGGGTATGAGCGACGACGAGCTGATCGCCCATCTGCGCGACGTGCTGATCGAGTGGGGCGTCCAGTGCGGGCACCCGCGCTTCCTCGCCTACGTGACCGGCAGCGGCACCGTGCCCGGCGCGGTGGTCGACATGCTGGCCTCCGGCGTCAACATGAACGTGGGCGGGTGGCAGCTCTCGCCTTCCGCCAGCGAGATCGAGCAGAGCCTGGTGCGGTGGTTCGCCGCCCGGTTCGGCATGGGCGATGAGGCGGCCGGCCTGCTGGTGTCGGGCGGCGCGATGGCCAACATGGTGGGGCTGAAGGCGGCACGCGACCACATGGCGGGTTGGAACACCCGCCGTGACGGCATGGGCGCGGGGCCGCCGCTGGTGATCTATGCAACCGATGAGACGCACGTCGTCACCGACCGCGCGGCGGACGCGCTGGGGCTGGGCACCGCCGCCGTGCGGAGGCTGCCGGTCGACGACCGGCTGCGGATGGTGACCGGTGCGCTGCGCGAGCAGGTACGCGCCGACCGCGCGGCCGGTCTGCGGCCGATGGCCGTGGTGGCCACAGCGGGCACGACGTCCACCGGCACCATCGACCCGCTGGCGGAGGTGGCCGAGGTCTGCGCCCAGGAGCAGGTCTGGATGCACGTCGACGCGGCCTACGGCGGCCCGGCGGTGCTGGCCGACGACCTGCGGCCGCTGCTGGCCGGGATCGAGCGTGCCGACTCGATCGCATTCGACCCGCACAAGTGGCTCTACATCGCCCAGTCGGCGGGCTGCGTGCTCGTCCGCGACCCGCAGCACCTGGTGGATGCCTACCAGGTGCATGCGTCGTACGTGTGGCAGGACCGTGAGCGCACCGGCGCCGGGGTCAGCCTGGGCGAGCTGGGACCGCAGTACAGCCGCGGCTTCCAGGCCCTGAAGCTGTGGGTGTCGCTGCTCGCGCACGGCCACCGGGCTTATGGCGCCCGCATCTCGCACGACGCCGCGCTGGCGCGCTTCATGGCGGCACGCGTGCAAGAGCGTGACCGGTTCGAGCTGGCCGCTCCCGTGGGGCTCTCGATCTGCTGCTTCGCGTACGTGCCGGAGCAGGGTCTTGACAGCCGAATACCTGTCACGGCTGAACGAGCGGATCATGACCGAGCTGCAGCTGGACGGCCGCGTCTACATCTCGAACGCGCTGCTGGGCGAGCGGTTCGTGCTGCGGGCGTGCATCGTCAACCACCGCACCGAGGCCGATGACATCGACGCCGTGCTCGACGTGGTTGCCGAGCTGGGCGCGCGCCTCGACTCCGAGCTACGGAGCTAAGCCGTCTAAAGCCAGCGTCGCGTGTCCCGGGTATCGGTGGGCCGCGAGTCGACGCCGTACAGCAGCGCCAGCGGGCCAACCGCCAGGATGAAGATGATCATGAGCGTTGCCATGATGGTAAGTATCGGCCCTGGCGAAGATTCGCTCAAATCCACTAATCGGTGTATATGATTAGCCATGCTTATGGAAGATTTCGCGGAGAACGGCCAGTTCACGCGCCGGGCAATCTCACGTACACCCACCAGACTGGAAGTTGATCATGGAACCTGATAGTTGGCTCGGGGTCGAACTGCGCCACCTGGCGGCCCTGCAGGCGGTGGCGGAGGAGGGCAGCTTCGGCCGCGCCGCGATCCGGCTGGGCTACACGCAGTCCGCAGTCAGCCAGCAGATCGCGACGCTCGAGCGCCTGGTCGGCGATCGTCTGGTCGAGCGGCCGGGCGGCCCGCGCCCGGTGTCGATCACCGAGGCGGGGACGGTGCTGCTGCGCCATGCCGACGGGATCGTGGCGCGCCTGCGGGCGGCCCAGGCTGACCTGGCGGCGTTGCATGAGGGAAACGCGGGGTCGCTGCGCGTCGGCACGTACCAGAGCGTGGGGGCGCGCGTGCTGCCTGAGGTGATGCTGCGGTTCTCGTTCGCGCATCCGCACGTCGACGTGCAGCTGTCCGAGAGCGAGGACGGCGCGCTGGTGCGGCAGGTCGAGACCGGCGACCTCGATCTCACGTTCATCCAGCTGCCGCTGCCGGACGGCCCGTTCGAGGCGATCGAGATCCTGCGCGATCCTCACATGCTGGTCGTGAAGGCGGGCTCGCCGCTGGCCGCGGGACAGCCCCCGTCGCTGCGCGAGGTCGGCGAGCTACCGCTGATCAGCTACCGCACCTGCACGTCGTCGCACCAGGTCGAGGAGCAGCTGCGCCTGCGCGGCAGCACCCCCGAGATCGTGTTCCGGTCGGACGACAACGGCACCGTGCAGGGGATGGTGGCGGCCGGAGTGGGCGTTGCGCTGATGCCGGCGCTGGCGGTCGACCTGGCCGATCCGCGCACCCGCGCCGTCGACATGAGCGGCAAGCTGCCGCCTCGGCTGATCGGGATCGCCTGGCACCGCGACCGCGTGCAGTCGGCGGCCGCCCGGTCGTTCATCGATCTCGCCGCGGAGGTCTGCGCCGAGATCGCGCGGCATCCGTTCGCCGCCACCGCCTGACGCGCTTACTCGTAGATGATCACGTTCGGGCGCGGATGCAGGCGCATCACCGCGCGCGGCGACATCATGTGGGTGTCCTCGTGGTAGAACAGCTTGAAGCCGTTGTACCAGGGCGGATGGCGCTTGGCGAAGAGGTCGTACTTGGAGATCTTGTTGGGTGGGTTGCCGAACCCGTCGATGTTGACCACTAGGGCGACGCCGGGGTGCTCTGTCAGGGTGCGCCGGTGCTGGATCATGCCGGGCGTGAACTGGTGCACGATCAGCAGCTTCTGCGGCAGGTCGTAGCGCTTGACCAGGGCCGACAGGTACGCCCCGGCCTGGTTCACGATCGAAGCGTCGGTGGAACCGATCACCTGGCCGGGGATCTGGTGCCTGCGCATGCTCCACTCCGGGTCGAGAGCCAGCCCCACGTCGGGGTCGCGCAGGTACGGCTGGTAGGCGCGCACCTCGTCCATGAACCGTGCCCGGCCGGGCTGGATGTCGAGGATCAGCAGCGCCTTGGCCCGGCGCGCCTCGGCCAGGTAGCTGTCGATCAGGTCGCTGCTCTGCCGGTAGCGGTACTTGCCGTCGTCGCCGGGCGCTGCTGTGACCAGGGTCGCGATCAGCTCGAGGGCCGGCATCACCGGGCGGCCGGGGCGGGCGTACGGAGCGGCCTGCGTCAGGAGCTTGGCGGTGGACGAGTGGGGGGTGCCGATACCGAGCTGGCCGAGCCCGGGGTCCTGCGGGGCGCCGTAGTAGGCGACGACCCGGTAGTCCGGCAGAAGCGTGCGGCCGCCACGCGGCTCCTGCGGGGGCGGGGCCGACTTGGATGCGTGCTCCGCGGCGCTGGTGTCGATCGCCGGGCCGCCCTGGCTGAGGGCGAAGAAGGCGCCCACGACGACGACGCAGCCGAGCGTCACGCCGGCGGCGAACTGCCGCTCACGACGGACTCGGCGGCGGGCGATGTCGCGGCGCTCCTGGATCGTGCGCGGGCGGCGGGGCGCGGTCTTCATGCGGCCACGCTGCCCTTGTGGCGTGCGTACCAGGCGCTGTACCCGCCCTCCGAGCTGTACACGCGCCCGTCGCGAACCTCGAGGATGCGGTCGGAGATGCGGTCGAGGAAGTAGCGGTCGTGTGAGACGAAGACGGCGGTTCCGTCGTAGCTCTCGAGAGCGCCCTCGAGCGCCTCCACCGAGTCGATGTCCAGGTGGTTGGTGGGCTCGTCCAGCACCAGGCAGTTGGCGCCGCCGCGCATCAGCAGCAGCAGCTCCAGACGAGTGCGCTCGCCGCCCGACAGCTTCTCAACCGGCTGGCGCACCTGCTCGTAGGTGAACAGGAAGCGCATCAGCGCGTGCACGGCCTCGCCCTCGGTGCAGGGGCGCTGCAGACGGACGGCCTCGATCGGGGTGGCGGCGCCGAGAGCGGGGTGGTGCTCCTGGACGAGCGCCCCCAGCTCGATCGAGGGGCCGATCCAGCGCTCGCCGGAGGCCGGCTCCAACTCGCCCGTGATGAGGCGGGTGAGCACGCTCTTGCCGGAGCCGTTGGCGCCGATGATGCCGACCCGCTCGCCGCGCATCACGGTCAGCGAGACGTCGCGCAGGATCGGCTCGCCGTCGTAGGCGGCGTCCACGTGGCGCAGCTCGACGACGCGCTGGCCGCCGCGGCGCTCGCTGCGCAGGCGCAGGCCCATCTTGCGTCGCTCCAGCACCGGCCGGTCGACCTTGTCCATGGTGTCGATCTGGCGCTGCTTGACGCGCGCGGCGACGATGAAGCGCTCGTTGTCGCCCTGGTTGAACCACTGCTTGAAGCGGCGGATCATCTCCTCCAGCCGCGCGATCTCCTTCTGCTGGGTCTGGTAGTGATGCTCCTGGCGCTGCAGGGCGAGCTCGCGGGAGACGGCGTAGGCGGAGTAGTTGCCGGGCCAGAGCGTGATGGCGCCGCCGTCCAGCTCGGCGATGGTGGTGACGGTCTCGTCCAACAGGTAGCGGTCGTGGCTGACCATCACGACGGCGCCGGAGAAGCGGCGCACCAGGCGCTCGAGGTCGCTGCGGCGCTCGGCGTCGAGGTGCGTCTCGGGCTCGTCCAGCAGCAGCACATCCGGGTCCTGGGCGAGGCAGGCGGCCAGGGCCACCAGCTTGCGCTGGCCGCCGGAGAGCACGGCCGAGGTCTCATCGAACTGCTCCGGTCGCAGGCCGAGCTCGAGCAGCAGCGTGTCGATGCGGCCTTCGAAGACGTGGCCGCCGGCCCGGTCGAGCTCGTCCAGGAGGCGCTCCTGGCGCCGGAGAACGCGGCTCATCAGGTCGAGGTCGGCGATCACGTCGGGCTCGCCAAGACGGGCGGCGCAGTCGGACAGCTCCCGCTCGATCCGCGCGATCTCGGGCCTGGCGCCGCGCACGATCTGCCGCGGCGTGCGCTGCTCGGGCGCGACCTGCTGCGGTAAGAAGGCGGTCACCAGCTCACGGCGGCGGGCGACGTTGCCCGCGTCCACGTGCTCGCTGCCGGCCAGCAGGCGCAGCATCGTGGACTTGCCGCCGCCGTTCGGCCCGATCACGCCCACGCGGGCGCGCTCGTCGACCTCGAAATCGAGGCCGCGCAGGATGGTTCGGGCACCGAAGGTCTTCGACACGCCGGTGAGGCTGATCAGGATGATGAGGTGTCCTCTCTTCCCCGCGGGCGTCTGACAGGCGGCGCCGCGATGGATACTGTACGGCCGAATGAGCATCTCAGGCGAACTGCGGCTCGATTTCCGCGAATGCGTCGGGGCGTTCGCCACCGGCGTGACGGTGGTGACGACGCATGCGCAGGGCCAGCCCGCGGGCATGACGCTGAACTCGTTCACGTCGGTTTCGCTGGATCCGTTGCTGGTGCTGGTGTCGCTTGCGCACGCCACGCGGACGCTGGAGGCCGATCAAGTCGTCGAACCGGTTCACGGTCAACGTGCTGCACCGCAACCAGCGCGACGTGGCCCTGGCGTTCGCGAAGCCGGGAGCGCCGTTCCCGGAGGGCTACACGGTGCAGGACCCGCACGGCTTCGTGGTCGTGCGCCACGCACTTGCGATCCTGCGCTGCGAGGTGTACGGCACGCACGTTGCCGGCGACCACGACCTGGTCGTGGGCGAGGTGATCGACTTCGAGGGGTCGGGCGGTCAGCCGCTGATCTTCCACCGCGGCGCCTTCGGCGGCCTCGATGCTGACGCGCTGGTGCCCCAGGGCCGCGTGATCGGGATTCACACGGCCTCGGGCTGGTAGCCGTCACAGCGACGTCACGGGATCGTTGCTCCGCCGTTGGCAACAACGGTGCCAGGCTTGGGTGTTGCGCGCGGGACTCCGTGAGGGGCGCGTGCGAGGTCGTGACCGGCACGTTGGCGCTCGCGGCGCGTGGCCGGGACGTGCTGGACGAAGCTGTCACGGCTCGGCGGCTGCTTCGCCGCCGCGCGGTGTGCATGGATGTGACGGGTCGTTGCAACGTTGCCGGGGTCACGCATAGGCCGGATCTTGCGGTGCCGGCCGGGCGAGGCGTTACCGCGTCGCGCGCGGTTGTGACGGCTCGGGGAGATCGGCCAGCTTCCGCTGCAGCAGCCGGCGCTCGGCCTCGTTACCGGCCTGCTCGATCGCGGTGCGGTAGGCCGCAGCCGCCTCCTGTGAGCGTCCCAGCCTGCCCAGCATGTCGGCCCGGGTCGCGTGCAGCAGGTGGCTGTGCGCGAGCGAGCCCTCGGCCGCGATCGCGTCGGCCAGCGCCAGGCCGGCCGACGGGCCCTGCGCCATCGACACGGCAACCGACCGGCTGAGCGCCGCCATCGGGGACGGCGACACGCGCAGCAGCATCTCGTACAGCGCCGCGATCTCCCACCAGTCTGTCTCCTCTGCTGTGGCCGCCTTGGCGTGCACCGCCGCGATCGCGGCCTCCAGCGCGTAGCGCCCGGGCGTGCGCGTCATGCGCAGCGCCCGCTCCGTCAGCGCGACCCCCTCCGCGATCTCGTCGCGGTGCCACTGCGACCGATCCTGCCTGCCGATCCGCACCACCTCGCCATCGGCGTCGGTGCGGGCGTCGCGCCGCGAGTGCTGCAGCAGCATCAGCGCGAGCAGCCCGGCCGCCTCTGGCTCATCCGGCATCAGCGTGCTGATCACGCGCCCCAGCCTGATCGCCTCGCCGGCCAGGTCGTCTCGCCGCAGCCGCGGCCCCGACGTTGCCACGTACCCCTCGTTGAAGATCAGGTAAACCACCGCCAGCGTGCTCGCCAGCCGGTCGGTCAGCTGATCGTCGGGCGGCACCCGCACCGGGATCCCGGCCGTCCTCACCTTGTGCTTGGCCCGCACCAGCCGCTGGGCGATCGTCGGCTCCGCGGCGAGCAGCGCTCGCGCGATCTCCGGTACCGTCAGCCCCGCCACCAGCCGCAGCGTCAGCGCCACCTGTGCCTCGGTCGCCAGCGCCGGGTGGCAGCAGGTGAAGATCAGCCGCAGCCGCTCGTCGGGGATGGTGTCGTCGTCCGTGCTCTCGTCGTACCGGTTCATCTCGTCCTCCGCCCGCCGGGTCAGCTCCTCCGTGTGCCGTTCCAGCACCCGGTCGCGCCGCAGTCGGTCGATCGCCCTGTTCCGCGCCACCGCCACGATCCAGGCCCGTGGGTTGTCGGGAACGCCATCGGCCGGCCAGCGGCGCAGCGCGGCCAGGTACGCGTCCTGGACCGCGTCCTCGGCGAGTCCGATGTCGCCGAGGACGCGGGCAAGCAGCGCGACGGCACGCCCGAACTCTGACCGGAACACCCGGTCGACTGCCGCCGCCTCCGAGGTCACGCCGTGGCCGGCATCACCATCACGGGCCGCACCTCGATCGAGCCGTAGCGGGCGCCCGGGCAGCGCCCGGCATGCTCCAGCGCCTGGTCGAGCGAGTCGCACTCCAAGACGTAGAACCCGCCCAGTACCTCGCGCGTCTCAGCGAACGGCCCGTCGCTGATCACCTGCTGGCCGTCACGCTGCCGCACCGTGGTCGCCGTCTGCGCCGACTCCAGCGGCTCGCCCGAGACGTACGCGCCCGACCGGCGCAACCCCTCGGTGTACTCGAAGTACTCGGCCATCATGGCGCGGCCGTCCGCTCGGACATCCCCTCGGCAGCGGCCGGGTCCCCGTAGATCAAGAGCACATACTGCACCGCTTCCTCCATTCGTTGGTTGGCGGCGTGGGTCGTCGCCTCGATCCTATGACGAACGGGCGCCTGCCGAAATCGACATGTGCGATCCTGCCGCGGTGCAGGGCGTCGACGATCGCACGCTGTGGGCCGGGCCGAGGACCGTCTGTGACAGCTCTGGTCGCGCACGACATGGACGCCCTGCGTGCGCTCACGGCGGAGGAGCTTTGGGTGCGCGCCGCGGCCGAGGAGCTGGCTCCGCTGGCCGAACAGGCCGTTGCCGCACGCCCGCTCGGCGTCCTTGGCCGTCACACGATGTTGCACGCCATCACGCCGGACGCCGCCTATCCGGCCTACGTCGTCGAGCAGCAGTGGACGCCCGCCGGGCGTCCACTGGTCGAGGACGAGCGCCTGTTCACGCTGATCGACCGTTCTGCGCTGGAGGCGGCCGGCGATACCGGCCGGCTCGCACGCCTTGCCACCAAGCTGGCCGCCCAGGACGCGGCGCTGGGCTACGTCGACGCGCTCAACGATCACGACGCTGCCGCGGTCAAGGCGATGTGGACGCCGGATTTCGCCGCCGGCCGCGTCGGTGCCACGCCGCGCATCGAGGGCCTGCGGTCGGCGGAGCTGATCGGAAGCGTCGGCCCGCGGACACTGGTGCTGTGTCGCTTCGACGACCATGACGAGACCCAGGAGCTGCTCTGGCGCCCGCTCGACGGGCGCATCCTGGTGCAGGGTCAGCGCAGCTTCCGGCCGCCGCCCGCCTGACTACAGTGCACGCATGAGCGCGGTCGGCGATGCCCCCGAACTGCAGCTGGACGCGCCTCGCGATGAGGTGCTGCAGCTCGCCATCTCGCTGATCAGCCAGGCCTGGAACAGCTTCGATCAGGCCCGGCCGGGACAGCCCACCGTCGACGATGATCTGCGCGCGGTACTGCGCGAGCCCCTGCCCGACACGCCGGAGCCGGTCACCCGCGCGCTCGAGGAGGCAGCCCAGATCCTCGACGAGAGCATCGCCCAGCCCCGCCCTCGCTATTTCGCCTTCGTGGGTTCGTCCGGACTGCCGATCGGCGTCGTCGCCGACGCGCTGGCCTCCTGCTTCGATGCCAACCTGGCGGTCTACGCCGGTGCCGCGTCCGACATCGAGGAGCAGGCCGTGCGCTGGGTCGGGGAGCTGGTCGGCTACCCCGTCGGCGGCGGCGCGTTCACGAGCGGCGGCACCATCAGCAATCTCACCGCCCTGGCCGCAGCCCGCGAGCGGGCGCTGCCAGGAGCGCGTGCCGAGGGCATGGGCGGCCTCAGGGCGGCTGTCTACTGCTCGGCCGAGGCCCACTACTCGGTGATGCGCGCAGCCGAGCTGCTCGGCTTCGGCGCCGCGAACGTACGGGCGATCGGGCTCGACGCCGACCGCCGCATGGTGCCGGGCGAGGTGGCCGAGGCGCTCGACCGCGACCGCGCCGCGGGCGTCACGCCGGTCGCCGTGATCGCGACGGCCGGCACCACGCTGACCGGCGCGGTCGATCCGATCGCGCCCCTGGCCGCCCTTTGCCGTGAGCGCGGGGTGTGGCTGCACGTGGACGGCGCGTACGGGCTGGCGGCCGCCTGCCTGCCGGAGACCGGCGCCTTGTTCGCCGGGCTCGACCAGGCCGACTCGGTATCGCTCGACGCCCACAAGTGGCTCTACCTGCCGAAGGCCTGCGGCGTGATCCTGGTGCGCAAGCGCGAGGATCTGCACCACTCGTTCGCGCACGACGAGGGCTACCTGCCGCACGAGCGCCACGAGCCGCACGCGGTTGACGTCACGCTCGAGTACTCGCGGCCGTTCCGCGCGCTGAAGCTGTGGCTGGCATTCCGCGTGCATGGCGCGGAGGCCTTCCGCCGCGCGGTGCGGCGCAACCTGCGCCAGGCGGCGTTGCTCCACGAGCTGGTCACGGCTCAGCCGGATCTGGAGGCGCTGGGGCCACCGCAGCTCTCGATCGTGCCGTTCCGGCATGTCCCCGCCGGCGTCGCCGACCCGGACGCGCACAACGCGCGGCTGTCCGTCGAGCTGCAGCGCGACGCCCGCGTCTACGTCGCCCCGGCCGCCATCGACGGCCGCGTGTTCCTGCGGCCCTGCATCGTCAACTTCCGCACCAGCGACGCCGATGTGGCTGCGTTGGTCGAGATCGCCCTGGAAGTGGGGGAGGCTTTGGTGGAGGCTGGAGATGCTTGATCGATCTCTCGCGAGCCTGGCCGCTGCGATCGGTTTGAGGTTCAGTGGCGGCCGGGAGCGGCTAGGCCACGGCGACGGCCGGCGCCGCCGCGCCGCCCACCGCGCCCTGCGCCCGCAGTGCGGCGATCTGCTCGGCGTCGTAGCCGAGCTCGGCCAGCACCTCGTCGGTGCTGGCTCCCGGCTCGAGGCCGGCGTGGCGGATCCGCTCCCGGCGTCAGCGACATGCGCGGGTGCACGTCCAGCTGTAGGATCGGGTCGTTGCCGGCCGGGCTCTCGACCTCCACGAAACAGCCCCGTTCCCGCACGTGGCGGTCGCGCACCAGCGCCTCCGCGTCGTAGACCGGCCCCACGGCGGCGCCGGCGGCTGCGATCGTCTCGATCGCCTGCTCGACCGTATGCCGCGCCGTCCACTCCGTGATGATCGCGTCCAGCTGTTCGACGTGCTCGATGCGGGCCCGTCCGGTCGTGAAGCGAGGGTCGCGTGCGCAGGTCGCTGCGGCCGATCGCGTCGAACACCCGCAGCGCGACCTGGTTGGCCGAGCCGGACAGCACGATGTAGCCGTCGCATGCACCGGTAGATGTTGCGCGGCGCCGAGAAGCACAGCCGCGATCCGATCCGCCCGTCCGACTGGCCGGTGCGGTGGTAGATGGCCGGCCCCGGCCCGACCATATCCACCAGCGACTCCAGCAGGCTGATGTCGATCACCTGGCCGTCGCCAGTCAGGTCGCGGTGGCGGAGCGCCGCCAACACGGCGAACGCGCCGCGCATGCCGGTCACCTCGTCGGCCAGTGCGATCGGCGGCAGGGTCGGCGGCCCGTCCGGCTGGCCGGTGGTGTGCGCCAGCGTGGACATGCCCTCGGCCATGGTGCCGAACCCGGCCCGGTCGGCGTAGGGGCCGGTCTGCCCGTAGCCCGTGACCCGCAGCACCACCAGGCCCGGGCTCTCCGCCAGCAGCACCGTCTCGGGGTCGAGGCCCAGCCGCTCCAGCGCCCCGGGCCGGAAGTTCTCGACCAGCACGTCGGCGCCGCGCACCAGTCGCAGCAGCACCTCGCGGCCGTGCGGCGACTTCAGATCGATCTCGATCGGCCGCTTGTTCCGGCCCACCTGGCGCCAGTAGAAGCTGTCGTCGCCGTCGCACTCGCCCAGGTGGCGGGCGCCGTCACCGGCGTGCGGCCGCTCCACCTTGATCACGTCCGCGCCGAAGTCGGCCAGGTGTCGGCACGCCGCGGGGCCGGCGAAGATGGTGGCCAGGTCAAGGACGACCAGACCGGACAGCGGACCATGGCTGGATGCGCTCATGCTGGCGCATGTTCGCGCACGAGACTCAACTAATCCATGAAGACAATGGATTGATCCTGAAGCGTTGGGTGAACTAGCTGATGCGCGCCCGGAACTGATAGACGCGGCCGTCGTCGAGCGGCGTGCCCGTGCACGAGTACTGCGTACCCTGCCAGCAGGTGAAGCGGGTGCTGGCGTTGGTCTCGATCAGCACCACCCTGGAGACGTGGCCGCGGCCGAACCCGACGCGAAGCGAGCCGTCACCGCTCCGGTTCAGCTTGTAGGTCTTCACGGTGACGGCGCCCGAGCTGGAGAATACCATCAGCCGGCCCTCGGGGCCGAAGCCGTAGCGAGGCCCGTCGAACTGCACCGTCAGGTGGGCGCGGGGGCCGTCGCTCGTGCCCGGCTTGAAGGTCACATAGATGCTGCTCATGTGCTTCAGCTTCACCGCCAGCCAGCCGGTGCTGGTGTGCTTGGCACCGAGCGCGAAGCTGCCCGAGCCGACCGGCGTCGGGTAGCGGCCGGCTTGGCCCTCCGCGTAGCGCTGCCGGGAGATCTTGTTCCACACCGCAAAGGACGCGAACTTCTTGCGGAACGTGGTGCCGTGGGCCGCCAGCACGTGGTTGATGGCCTGGGTTGAGTGATCGTCCGGCCCGCCGGGCGCGGCGTCGGCCCGATTCCAGATCTCCTGGATCACCCCGGGGCCCATGGTCTCGCCCAGGAACCGGAACCAGATCCACGAGCCGTACTGGAAGCAGCAGTTGGCGCTGTGGTCGAGCGGAATCCAGGGGTACTTCAGCTGGCTGTTCTGGAGGTACTGGCGGTTGTCGTTGATCCCGTCGTAGACCTGATCCTCCATCCAGGTAGCCGTGCCCTCCATCAGCCAGGTGTCCTCGCCGATGTCGTAGGCGAACTGCACCGCGTGGAAGAACTCGTGGGCGAGAGTCACCTTCAGGTTCTGAATCGGGGTGTGATTCCGGAAGATCCCCTCCGTGTAGTTGTTGTCCACCACGCAGTAGGCGGACGCGCTGAATGTGCCCGGGGTGTTCAGGCCGGGGTCGTCGCTCGTGCAGTAGCCGTAGAGTCCGTCGTTGCCGAGGTTGCTGATGTAGATGTCGAGTTTGCCGTCCGGCCCGTGGTCGGAGGAGCTCAGATCGGAGAGAGGTGCCCGGTAGCCCATGGTGCTCACCTCGACGTCCCAGACGTGCTCGGCCGAAGCCAGCGCGGCGTCGACCCAGTCCGGATACGTGTTCACATCCGCGTCGGTGGCTGCCGGTGCATCGTTGCCGGGCGCCGCCCAGTGCACACAGACGTTTGCTCCGCACTCGGGAGAGTGCGGATCTTCGCCGTCCTCCCAGGCGCCTGGAACCCTCGGTGCGTCCGTCGCGGGACGTGCCAGGATGCCGTGGGCAACCTTGCGGTCGGCGGGCGACAGGCTGTCGAGCCGAACAGCCAGGTCGCGCAGGATCATGGTCGCATCCCGACCGGCGGGGGGTGCGACCGGCCCGTAGACGGCGGCCACCCTGGCCGGGTGGAACAGCGCCTGGGCTCGCAACAGCGCCTCCTTGGCGGGAGAGATGTGGCCGGACGCGAGCGCCCGTGACAGGCCGTCGGGGTGCGCGGGAACCGTCAGCTCAGGCGCCGTATGCGCGCGAGAGGCCGCCCCGGCGGTGGGGATGGTCGCGCACAATCCTGCGATCAGTGCGAGCGCAGCCGCTCGTCCCAGAATGCGCCGCATGACCGCTCCTTCGTTCCCGGGTTCCGCCGCCAGACTCGGGCAGGGTAGCGGAGCGGGATGACGGCAGCGGCCAGGATCCGGCGGCTTCAGGCCGCCTCAGACCGGCGCTTCTGCGGCTGGGCCGGGCGGTCGGACTCGGGCAGCCGGGTGGCGTCGGCGGCGGGGTGCTCGACGGCGAACATCCCCGGCAGAAGCAGCGCCGACACCGTCACCAGGGCGCCGGCTGCGCCGGCCACGACCAGCGCCGTCTGGGCGCCGATCGCAGCCGCCACGGGCCCCGTCACCGCGAACGAGATCGGCAGCAGGCCGATCGAGATCAGCCAGTCCAGACTGGACACGCGGCCCAGCATCGCCGCCGGCACCTCGCGCTGCTTGAGCGTCATCCACACGATCGTGCCTGCTGTCTCCAGCGCGTTGAACGCGAAGCTCGCGAACATCAGCTGCCAGGCCGAGTTGGCCAGCCCGTACCCGGCCACCGCCAGCGTGGCCAGCGTCCAGGTGGCGTAGATGACCGTGATGCTGCGGCGCGGCTGGCCGACGTGGCTCATCACCAGCGCGGCGCCCACCGACCCGAGGCCGCCGGCCGCGAACACCAGGCCCAGCGCCGCGGCGCTGCCGTGCAGGCTGTTCTTGACCACGTAGGGGAGCAGCACCTCGACCGGCCCCAGGAACAGGAAATAGGCGACCGCTGCCGACACCAGCGTGCCCCACAGCCACACGTTGCCCCGTACGAACCGGAAGCCCTGCCGCAGGTCGGCCGCGACCGAGTGGCCGCCGCTCGCGTGCGACTCGCGCGACGACATCGCGAGCACCATCGCCGCCGACAGCGCGAACGACGCCGTGTCGACGGCGAAGGCCGTGCCGACCCCCAGTCCCGCCACCAGCCAGCCCCCCAGGGCGGGCCCGGCCAGCCGGAAGCAGATCGGGCGCATGAACTGGTCGAGCGAGTTCGCCTGGGCCAGCTCCGACTCCGGCAGCAGGTCGGGCACGATGGCGTCGAACGCGGGCCCGAAGAACGCGGTGCCGGCACCGTAGAGGGCGACCAGGCAAAACATGTGCCAGAGCTCGAGCGTGCCGGTCAGCGACAGCACCGCCATCAGCCCGACGGCCAGCCCGCGCACGGCGTCCGCCGCCAGCAGCACCCGCCGGCGGTCGAAGCGGTCGGTGACCACGCCGCCGATCAGCAGCAGCACGACCGTCGGCACCGTCATCGCGATGCCCACCATCGAGAGCGCGGTGGGCGCGTTCGAGAGCGAGTACACCTGCCACGCCATCGCGACCAGGAACACGCCATCGCCGATCAGCGAGCCGGTCTGCCCGCCCCACAGCAGCGCGAAGTCGCGGTGGCGCAGGGGCGTTACCAGGTTTACTCGGGTGAAGCCCCCCGGGCGGTCGAGCGAGTCATAACTATGCTGCATCGCTCTCCGCCTCGTCCTGCGCGTCGTGCTCCTGCGCAGGCGGCGGCAGGCGCAGGACGGAGCTGCCGCCCCTGGCGTCGTCGAGGTAGTTGGAGACAGACTCGATGCCCATCGGGCGCGCGAATAGGAAGCCCTGGCCGAGCTCGCAGCCGAGCTGGCGCAACGACGTCATCTGGGTGGTCAGCTCGATGCCCTCGGCGACGACCTGCATGTCGAGCGTCTCGCCCAGCGCCACCACGGCCGCCGCCAGGCCGCTATCGGCGTCCGACTCGGCCTCCAGGAACGAGCGGTCCATCTTCAGGATGTCGACCGGGAAACGGCTCAGGTAGCTGAGCGACGAGTAGCCCGTGCCGAAGTCGTCCATCGCCAGCCGCACGCCCAGGCCCTTCATCTCCTCGAGCCGCTTGATGGCCAGGTCGGCGTCGGTCATCATCAGGCTCTCGGTGATCTCGAGCACGACCGTGGACGGGTCGATGCCGCTGTCGCGGATCGCGCGGCGCACGTCGCCGACGATGTCGCCCTGGTTGAGCTGGCGCGGCGACAGGTTCACGGCCATCGTCAGCTGCGGGTCGGACGGGAACCGTCGTCTGCAGCTCCACGGCCTGAGCGAACGCCTCGCGCAGCACCCACTGCCCGATCGGCACGATCAGGCCCATGTCCTCGGCGGCGGGGATGAACTGGGCCGGGGCGATCACGCCGCGCGGTGGGGTGGCGCCATCGCAGCAGCGCCTCGACGCCGGACACCGTCATGTCGTCCAGCCGCACCACCGGCTGGTAGACGAGCGCGAACTGGTCGGAGTCGATGGCGCGCTGCAGGTCGGCGCGCAGCTCCAGGCGCTCGAGCGCCTCGGCGTGCATCGACTCCTCGAACACGCGGTAGCCGCCCTTGCCGTCGCGCTTTGCGATGTACATCGCCACGTCGGCGTTCCGCAGCAGCTCGGACGGGGTGGACCCGACCCCGTCCCGGGTGATCGCGATGCCGATGCTGGTGCGCACGAACACCTCGGCGTCGGCCAGCTGGATCGGCCGGCGGAACGCCTCCAGCACGCGTTCGGCCACCTCGGTGGCGTCGTCGTCGGTGACGATCCCCTCCAGCAGCACGGCGAACTCGTCGCCGCCGAAGCGGGCAGCCGTATCCTCGGGTCGCACCGTCGCGGCCAGCCGGCGGGCGACCTCGACCAGCACCTCGTCACCGGCGCCGTGCCCGAGGCTGTCGTTGATGGTCTTGAAGTCGTCCAGGTCACCGAACACGACGGCGATGCCGGTGCCCTGCGAGCCGGCGCGGGCCAGCGCGTGCTCGACGCGGTCGGCGAACAGCGCGCGGTTCGCCAGCATCGTCAGCGAATCGTGGAAGGCCTGGTGGGCGAGCTGCTCCTCGAACGCCTTGCGCTCGCTGACGTCGCGGCTGTTCAGCACGATGCCGCGCACGTGCTCGTCATCCAGCAGGTTGGTGTGCAGCACCTCGAACTGGAGCCAGCGCCCGTCGCGGTGTCGCAGGCGGCAGTCGATCGCCTCGGGACCGGAGTCGGGCTGCTTGTTCTTGGACGACAGCACCGCCAGCAGCCGCCCTCGCTCGTGGTCGTCCATCAGGTCGTCGAAGCGGGTGCCGATCACCTCGTCGGCGGCGTAGCCAAGCACGCGCTCGATCGACGGGCTCTGATAGAGCACCGTGCCGTCCGCGGCGACCACGGTGATCAGGTCGCTCGAGCGCGCCACCAGCGAGCTGAAGCGAGCCTCGCTCTCACGGCGATGCAGATCCTCCGTCAGCGCCGCGCCCTCGAGCGCGAGCGAGACGCTGGTCGCGAGCGACTGCAGCGCTGCGCGCTGGCTGCCGGACAGGTTGCCGGGGCCGGCGGCCAGCAGCACGCCGCGCGCCTCGTCGCGCACCTCCAGCGAGAGCACGTGCGCCGTGCGCGGGCGCTCCGAGAACAGCAGCTCGTTGTAGACCTCCGCGGGCAGCTCGGTCGCGGTCGGGATCGAGGCCGCCAGTAGCAGCCGCTGGGTGGTGCCGCGGGAGAGCAGGGTGCCGCCGGTCAGCGCCAGCCCGATCAGCTCCAGCTGCTCGCCGGTCAGCAGGCACAGCCGCGCCGAGTAGCCGGCCCCGGCCAGCGTGCGCGCGGCCGACAGCGCGGCGGCGCCGATGTCGGCCCGGCCGGCCGCGCCGACCAGGGCCGTGCCCGCCTCCCGCAGCGCGCGTTCGCGCTCCACCGACCGCTCCTGCTGCACGACCAGCACCGCCATGCGCGCCACGACCAGCAGGAACAGTCCGATCGAGGCGGCGATCATGACCAGCACGTCCACGCCGGCATCCTTGCCCGCCGAGCAGCACCTGCAGGCCGGGAGCGATCAGCGAGGCGACCGTGAGCACTCCCAGCCGCTGCCAGGACAGGCTCGTCTCCTTCTCCGGCACCGGCTCCTCGAGGGTGCGCATCGACGGGTGCAGGGCCGAGGTGCCCCAGAGCAGGTAGTAGGAGATCCAGCCGATGTCGAGCAGCACCTGGCCGTTGTAGGTGCCGTTGTTCAGCATCACGCCGTAGATGAAGTCGGTCGACAAGCAGCGTCGTGATGCTGCCGAACAGCAGGTAGAAGGCGGGCTGGCGCTTGCCGTTGTCGACCGCGAGGCGCAGCGCGCCGGCCAGCAGCAGGATGTCGGCCGTGGGGTAGGCGATCGAGACGATCCGGGCCAGCTGCGTCTGACTGTCGTCGTGGATCACCGGCGAGATCAGCACCAGCCACGAGATCAGGCCGAGGCCGATCGTGAGGATCAGCGAGTCGATCAGCGACGCCCACTCGCCGGACGGGTTTCGCCGCCGGGCGAGGATGAAGATGCCCCCGAACAGCGCCGGGTAAAGCGACAGGTAGATGGCGTCGCCCCAGGACGGGAAGGGCACGTCCGCACCGAACACGCGCGGGTAGATGTACGTGTACGCATCGCCCATCGCGAACATGAACTGCCCGACCGCGAACAGGTACCAGGCCCAGGCCGCGTCCGGCTTGTTGCGGCGGGTGCCACAGACGATGGCGATCGAGCAGGACAGGCCGACGCCCGGGACGACGAACCCGTTGCCCGCGATCGGCGGCACGAAGGCGTAGAGCAGGCAGACCAGCGCGCCGAGAGCCGGATACACCATCCACAGCGCCGGCCGGCGGATGCGGGCGGCGACGGCGGTCATGCGGCACGCTCCTGGGCGGCCGTCCCGGTCTGCAGATACCCGCGCTCGGCGAGGTCGGTCACGAGCCAGGATCAGCCGGTCGATCTCGGCGTCGGTGTTCGCCGCCGTCATCTGCACGCGGAAGCCGACCTCGTCGCGCGGCACCAGCGGGTAGGCGGCCAGCGTCACGTAGATGCCGCGGTCGAACAGCATCCGCCCGACCTACGCCGATCTGCTCGTGGTCGGCCAGCGGCACCTCGATCACCGGGAAGCCGGAGTGGTTCGGCGTGTGCGCGCCCAGCCGTTTCATGCAGTCCAGCACGCGCGCAGTCTTGTGGTTGATCGAGGCCCGCAGCAGGTCGCCGCGCGCCTCGTTTACGTCGAAGCCGGACAGCACGGTGGCCAGCGACGCGACCGGGGACGGCCCCGAGTAGAGGTAGGGCGGGGCGGCCACCTTCAGCATGTTCTTGACCGCGGTGGGGCAGGCGATGAAGGCCAGCAGCGAGGAGTACGCCTTCGAGAAGCCGCCCACCAGGATCAGGTTCTCGTAGGTCTCGTCCACGTGCCGCACCAGGCTGTTGCCGCGGCAGCCGTAGCTGCACAGCTCGTCCGGCCGCCGTTCGCCGATCACGCCGAAGCCGTGGGCGTCATCCACGTACAGCAGCGCGTCGTGCTCGCGCGCCACCCGGGCGAACTCGTGCAGGTCGGGCGCGTTGCCGGTCATGCTGTTGACCCCGTCCATGCAGATGATGCGCGGGTGGGCGCTGCTGTCGCGCAGCAGCTGGTCGACATGGCCGGGATCCTCGAACCGGAAGCGGCGGAGGGTGGCGCCGTGGCTGCGGGCCACCTGGCAGCCGTCGTAGATGGTCTTGTGTGCGCGGCTGTCCAGCAGGATCGTGCCCGAGCCCGCGAGCACCGGGATCACCGACGTGTGGATATGGGTGATGGTCGGCAGCACCAGCGCGTCCTCGCAGCCCAGCAGCTCGGTCAGCCGCGCCTCGATCTGCTCGTACAGGACGGGCGACCCCAGCAGCCGCGACCAGCTGGGGTGCGTCCCCCAGGCGTCCAGGTATGCCGGCACCGACTCGATGATGTCGCGATCGAGGTCGAACCCGAGGTAGTTGCAGGAGGCAAAGTCGGCCAGCCAGTGGTCGCCGATGCGGATCATGCGGCCGTCGATCTCGTCGATCACCGCGTCCAGCATCGGGTGCGAGTCCTTCAGCGTGGCCAGGTCGGCGACCGTTGCCAGCCAGCGGTCGATCCACCGCGCTCCGGAGGAGGCGGCGCCCTTCGCGCGCACGGACGCGCGGCGTGGGTCGGGCAGAGCCATCGAGAAAGGCATCGGCGTGCGGGCTCCCGGGCTTGAGCACCGGTGTTGGGCGTGCGCAGGCGCCGCGGCCGGCTCCCCGTCAGCGATCCGGCAGCCAGCCGCCCTCGTCCGACGGGTCGGGATCGGGCACCACCGGCTCCGGGTTCGTCCAGGCGCGCCGTCCGTCGGCGGCCGCGACGTCCACCCGTGCCCACGGCCAGCGCTCCGGGAGCCGGAAGCGGGCGGCCGTGATCAGCCCCTGCGGGCTGCGGGAGAGCGCCTCGCCGCGCCAGTTCATGCGACGCGGTGCGAGAGCACGGTGCGGGCACAACTGTGGCTGATTGATCAATCAGTCAAGGGGGTCGGAAACCCGCTCACGATAGACTGAGGCGGCCCGGGGCGGTAGCTCAGTTGGGAGAGCATCTGGTTTGCAACCAGAAGGTCGTCGGTTCGATCCCGATCCGCTCCATAGGCGCAAGCCGTTTGCTAGAGCCGATCAGCGGTCAGGCGCCGACTGCCGCAGCCGACGGGGCTAGTCAGATGCGCACAATTTGCGCACACCCCGACTATTTGGAGGGGTTGACCACACAGTCCAGCGGCCCGATCGCTTATCCATCTTCACGACGATGGTGTGCTCGCAGAATCGGCACTTTCCGACCACAGACCTCCGACTGGCCGTATCCTCTACCGCCGGGATCTTGTCGAAGCAGATCGAGCCCTGGTGCCCGATGTGGTACTCCTGGGTGGTGCAACAATCGACTCGGTCGATGGGTGCGCCAGGGATCTCCATTGCCAGACCTTACGCCACCCCGGCGCAGCCTGACTAAAGCATCACGGCGCCGCTTGACGAAGCCGGGCGAGGGGTGCGGGTCGAGTCCTTCCGCACACCCCGCCGCGCCTCGAGGATCGCGTCGACCATCCTCGTGGCCGTCCCGAGCTGCGCCTCGGCGTAGGTGTGCGCGTAGTGGTCGAGCGTGGTCTTGGCGGTGCTGTGGCCGAGCGCGGCCGTCACGTAGGGCAGGCTGCGGCCTCCGTGGATCAGCAGCGAGGCGTAGGTGTGGCGGCCGTCATACGGGCTGCCGGGGAAGGCTTCCTTCCAGACGCGGCGCCGCCAGTTGGCCAGGTCGACGTAGCCGCCGCTGGTGCTCTGGACTACCAGCGCTCCCGGCGCGGGCCGTGCCGGTCGGTAGGCGGCCAGGTCGGCGGCCAGCGGCTCGATCAGGTCGACTGTGCGCCGCCGGTGCGTCTTGGTGTCCTTCAGCTCGCCATAGCTGTAGCTGCGGTCGACGATCAGCAGGCCGTCGCGGACGCTGTCCCACGTCAACGCGAGCGCCTCACCGGGTCGCAGGCCGGCGTAGCAGAGCAGCTCGACGAGCACCTGGTCGCGCTGCGCCATCCCCGCGATGCCCTGCTCGACCTGCTGCGGCGTCAGCGCCCGCGGCCGCGCGACCGTGACCGGCAAGCGCTTGATCCCCGAGCACGGGTTGCTCGGCAGCAAGCGATTCTCGACGGCGCAGCCGAGCGCTGCACTCAAGACCTCTTTCGCGTGGTTGGCGACGCTCGGGCTGGCGCCCTCGGCGATGATCTCGGAGCGCCATTGCCGCACCCGCCGGCGCGAGGGCTGTTGGGGTGGATTGGTCGACCCGCCCGTGAGTTGTTCAGCTCCAGCGACGCGGTCGCCTTCCGTCAGCGGGAGCCGCGCCTTCGGTGGTTGGTAACCTTTTGCCCGTCGCTCCGCTCTGTCCTGTTGCAACCGACAGGGACCGATGATCAGGGACGCAACAGATGAGATGGCCGAGCTTTTCACGACCTGTGGTGGGCAGGTGTGGAGGGCTGTACTCGCCGCGTCTGCCGGTCGCCGAGATATCGCCGATGATGTGACAGCCGAAGCGTTCTCACAGTACCTCCAGCATCGCGAAGAGGTGCGAGACCCGCTCGCCTACCTCTTCCGGATCGCCTACCGGTTGTTGGCGAAGGAGCGTGCCCGCGAAAAGCACCACGTCGAGTTGTTGGATCGAGACGAGGTGGCGGCATCGCAGAGCGTGCTCTCACCTGCGTTGACGGAGGCTCTACTCGGCGTTTCCATCGAGCAGCGGTTCGCGGTTGTGTTGCATTACTTCTGCGACTACCCAGTGGCGGATGTGGCTCGCCTGACGGGCGCGTCGGTGCCCGCTGTGAAGGTGCGGTTGCATCGCGCGCGCAAGCAGCTTCGCGAGGCGCTGCCCGAGCGGGAGGCGAACGATGTCTGAGTGGGGCAATCTGTTGGAGGAACTGAACGAGCACGAGCCATCGTTCGCGCTGATCCAAACCGCTCTTGATCAGGCCCCGCGGCGACTCTCGCCGTCCGAGCCGTCCAAGAGACGGCGGCGAGTGCGGCGGCTGGTGTTCGGCTTGGCCGTCGCGCTGGGAGCCGTCGTGTTGGTGGTGATGATGGTGATTGCCGCCCATTCGCGGCGTGACGTGGCCCCGGCCGCGCCGGTGCGACCCGATCGGACGGACTCGAGGTTTGGCTACGTGCGTTATCGGCCCGACCGCACGGACCGCCCGGCCTCGAACACGCTGATGCTGGCCACGGCGACTGGCACGCGCCGCCTGGTGACGATCCACGGCCGCAACCGTTACATCGCCTCGACAGCCACCTCACCCGATGGACGCCACGTCGCGCTGACCGTTGGCCACAAGAGGGGGCGCGTGTTTTCGACCGACCTCGTGGTGGTCTCGACGCGAGCGGGCCGCGCGCATCGGACCCGGGTCGTCCCGGCGCTCCTCGACGGAGTAATGCTCACCTGGTCGCCCGACAGCTCCGCGCTTGCCTTCGCGGTATGGCAGCCGGGGGCTCGATCGTCTCTCTACACCTTGTCGCTAGATGGCGCTTCGCAGGGGCCGGTGCGGATTCTTACCGCGAAGTCGGGCTCGGTGATCTCCCTGCCTTCGTGGTCGCCGGATGGTCGCACGATCGCCTTCAATCTCAGCGGGCCGGCCAGCGGGCCGCCGGAGACGGCCCGCGAACAGAGCATGCTCGTCGACGTGGCGAGCGGAGCGGTGCATCCGCTTCCTGCCAGCCTGACCGGCCGGTTCGCTGCGGGCGTGTTCCCGCACTGGCTGGTGGGGCCGATCTTTCAGCCGCAGGGAGACTTGATCGCCGCCTACTCCATTCAGCCCTATCTCACAACGGCGACATCGTCGCGCGTGACGCCGATCAACCACGCGTTCCGATACGGCGCGGTGCCGCTGGGATGGTCGCCGGACGGGCGATACCTGCTGCTATCTGCGAATCCCAAGGCGCCCGCCGCCG
Organism: uncultured Actinomycetes bacterium; assembly: GCA_963766445.1. Taxonomy (GTDB): domain Bacteria; phylum Actinomycetota; class Thermoleophilia; order Gaiellales; family JAICJC01; genus JAICYJ01. The sequence continues at coordinate 33,195 of CAVXZW010000002.1, forward strand.
ACCCGGCATACGACCCCCTTGTCTGCCACGAGCTGTTCACCTACGACGTGAAAACACGCAGCACCGTGCGGATCGGATGCGGACAACAAGCAGAATGGGAACCCCTCACCAACCGAGTCGTGATCTCAACCATTACCGACACCGCCGTCGCCAACCCCGACGTGGCTGCCCGCTCGGCGATGACACTCACGTCGGTCTCGGCGCTCGGCACCGACCAGCGAGTACTGACACGCAACGCGTCCCCAGACCGCTAAGAGTACGCCACCCGGCCCGCCCCCCGGCGGCCGGGTTCCGCGAGGCACTGCATAGCGAGCGTGGCGTCGAGGCGTTGCGAGGCTACCTGTAGTCGCCGCGTCGACCTCCTAGGCGAGCAGGGGCACGGTGCGCGGCGATGGCGAGGCCTTGAGTTGGTCGATGGCTTTGGGCGACTCGCTACGACGCTTCTGGGTGAGCGAAGACGGCGATGATCGGCAAGTGATCGCTCAGATTGTCGGCGCCGAACACGCGCTCCTTAGAGCCAACCTCGCACTCCAGCAGGTTCCCCGTCAGGGCTGTTGAGACGAATAGGTGGTCGATCTGGTGGATCACGGCTCGGCCCACCCTGTTTTGGAATCCGGGTACCAACGTGCCCGTCTTGGCCTTCAGGCACTCGGTGTGGCCAGCGGTCGTCATGCGTATCAGAGGTACCTGCGTGCGCCCGCGTAGCCGTCGAGCGAGGCAAGCGGCACCAGCTTGACGACATCGCCGGTGTGCGGCGATTCCAGCACCATCGCGGAGCCGGCGAAGATCGCCACGTGGTCGATCGCGCCTCCACCGGCACCCGTGAAGAACACCAGGTCTCCCTGCCTGAGCCGGCTCTTCGCGATCGCACGGCCGTGCAGCGCCTGGCGGTCGGCGTCGCGCGCCAGCGGAATGCCGAACCGGCGAAACAGGATGTATGTGAAGCCCGAGCAGTCGAAGCCGTAGGCGGACGTGCCCGCCCACAGGTAGGGAAGGCCGATGAAGCGCTTTCCCTCCGCCACGATCCGGCGGCCGGTGGGCGTCGGGATGGCGGCGGCCGACGGGTATACGGCGACCGACCGGCGTGCGATTGCGAGCGTGCCGCCGGACGGGGTGGCGACCATGTCGTACCGTCCCGCCTGGGCCATCACGGGCAGCCGCGTGGCGTAGGTGACGGCCAGCCGCGGCGCGAAGGTGTCGGCAGCTCGCAGCCAGGCGATCTTGCGTGTGACCACCGCCACCGGGTGCGAGCGGCGTACGCTGATCAACGAGCGGTTGTCGGTCAGCTGGCGGGTCGGCACCCAGCCCGGGTATCCGTATCGGTTCAGCGGTGTCGCCTGTCCGCGCACCGCCACCTTCGTCCACCCTCCGCTGCGGCCGAGTACGGCTACCTGAGCGCCGTAAGCGGCCTGTGTTTGCAGCCGGCCGACGAGCCAGGCCCGCTGGGCTACCGACATCCGCGACAGCCAGCGCGGGATGTCGACTGGCCGCGTCGTCGAGGGAGCGTCGACCGGCCTCGCTTCGCCGGGCCGCGCCCAGACGGTGGCCAGGGTTACACGCACGAACGCGACGCCGGGCCCGGCGTCCGAGGCCGCCCGGGGGTGATGGGTGCTCGTTGCGGAGGCCCCGGCACCGCCACCGCACGCTACAGCCACCAGCGCCGCCGTGGCAACTGTGGCGCTTGAGAGGCGGCGGGGTCGGATCACGGTACCGTACCCAGGGTGCCCGGTTACGCCGCTCCCGACCGCGCGGGAGCATGGCTGAGTACGAGGCGCTCGCGCCAGGGTTCGAGGCGTTCCACGTCCGCGAAAGGCACCATCACCGAATGGCTTCCGAGGATGCCCGTCCGGACGATGAGCACCTCATTGCCTTCGATGGCGCGTAGCACCGTGCCGATCCGTCCCGCCGGCCCATCGACGCGAAAGCCGTCGCTGTGTGCCAGCCAGTATCGCCGGTCGAGCACGTCGTGCGGCTCGTCGTCTTTCGGCGTCACCCGCAGTAACGGTGAACGGGGCAGCATGCCCGGAGCGTCGCAGCCCGCCGGGCGACGCGCATCGGGGACAGGCCGTGCCTGACCGCGGCAAATTACGGATGACCGTTGGGGTCGGGTGGGAATGCCCCGAGGTGCCGCCGGCTCCGCTAAGTCTCCGTCACCAATGACGCCGGTGAGGCGAGGCTTTTCCCCGGTCGTTACGAAGCGCGGTGCACATAGCCCGGAGGTCCTCCCCGGGTATGGTTCGGGCGTGGTCGTGCCCGCCCTCCCGCGCCGCTACGCGCTGCCGTTTGCCTGCGCCGGCCTGTCGGCGTCGGTGACGCTGTTGCTGTGGGTGTTCACGAGCCCCGGCATCGACGCGCCGTCGCACCTGTTCCAGACCTGGCTGTTCAGCCACGGCGGATTCGACGTCTACAACAACTACTGGTACGCCGGCCGCTACGAGTTCGTCAACTACAGCATGCTCTACTACGCGGTTGCCGCGCAGGTCGGGCAGCTGGGCGTACTGCTCCCGGCGTCGGCCCTGATGGGCGGCTGCTTCGCGCTGGTCTGCAGCCGTGAGTGGGCGTCTGCCGCGCGCGGCCCCAGCATCACCTTCGCGGTCACGGCGCCGTTCATCATGATGGTCGGCGGCACGTACCCGTTCCTGGCCGGAGTGGCCTCGTCGCTGCTGGCCCTGGCGCTGCTGCAGCGCCGCCGGCGGATCTGGTTCGGCCTGGCGGTGCTGGTCACGCTCGCCTTCAGCCCGCTGTCGTTCTCGTTGCTGTGCGCGGTGCTGGCGGGGCTGCTGCTGGGCAAGGCGCAGCCGCTGGGTGCGCTTCGCTCCAACCGCGCGGCCTTCTCCATCGTGCTGGCCGTGTTCGTCGTAGGAGTACTGCTGCAGCGCGCCTTCCCCAGCCAGGGCTGGTACCCGTACGATCTCTGGGACGCGCTGATCGTGCTCGTGTTCTCGCTGGTCGGCCTCTGGATCGCCGGCACCGCCGCGCCCACCCGCTCGATGCGGGCGATGTTCGTCGCCTACCTGGCGCTCAACCTGTTCGCCTTCCTGCTGAAGGGCCCGATCGGCTCGAATCCCAGCCGCCTGTTCGCGATCGCTGGGGCGCCGATGCTGTGGCTGACGGCGAACCTGAATCCGCGCCGATCGCGGCTGCTGGTGTTCCCGCTGATCGCAGCCGCCGTTGCGCTGCAGGTGGCGCCGAAGATGCGTGACGCCTACTCGGCCTACGAGAACCCGGCGGCGGCGTCCAGCTACTGGCGCCCGGCCAGGCAGTTCGTCGAGGCGCACCGCGCCCAGATCGCCGGCTACCGGGTCGACGCCGTCTCCACCTGGGGCCACTGGGAGGCCTACTACGTGGCCAAGTGGCGGGTGCCGCTGGCGCGCGGATGGTTCCGGCAGGAGGACTTCCCGCAGAACGGCTCGCTCTACAACGACGAGATGACTCCGGCCATGTTCCGGGCCTGGATGCGCTCTCTGGGCGTTCGTTACGTGATGCTGCCCGACGCGCCGCTCGACTACAGCTCCGAGCGCGAGGCACAGCTGCTGAGGACCGGCGTGTCCGGCCTGCGGATCGTCGGCAGCTCGCCGCACTGGACCTTCTACGCGCTCCCGCACCCGACGCCGATCGTGACGGCGCCGCCCGGCCGGCGGGCGACGCTCACCTACCTCGGCCAGCAGCGCGTTGTGCTGTCGGTGTCGGGCCCCGGTAGCTACAGGGTGCGCGTGCGCTACAGCCCCTACCGGCAGCCGACACCCGTCGGCACCTGCGTGCGCCCCGCGGCCAACGGCATGACCGAGGTGGTGGCCCAGCAGGCGGGCATCGTGCAGTTGAACATCGACACCGATCCCTCCGCCGTGGCGGCCGGCGCGGCCGACGGTGCGGCGGCGAACACCCCCGCCGGCTGCTAGACGCCGACCGAACACGCCATCTTCGCCGTCGGTCCGCCGCGACCTCCCCGACCGCGGTATGCTCCCAGGTCCGCTCGAGGGGCGGAGGACGGATTTGACCAGCATCGCCGAGAACACCGCAAGCTGCGCTCTCTGCAGGCGCCACCTTCTGGTTGGCGAGCCCGCGCGCCTGTACCAGGACCCGGCGTCGAAGCGGTTCCTGAAGGTGTGCCCACTCTGCTATGAGCAGGCCGACCGCCGGGGCTGGCGCGCCGACGGGCGCCCGATCGTGGCCGTACACGCGAACCCCCCGCGCGACCACGCCCTGCGCGAGCGCGAGGGCCTGATCGACAGGCTGCGTGGCCAGCTGCAGTCGGTCGAGTTCGACCTCGACCAGGTACGCAGCGCGCTTGCCAAGGCCGAGCAGCAGGCCGGCGAGCTGCGGACGGTCAAGCGCGAGATGAAGGATCTCTCCAACGAGATGCGCCGCCGCGATCGCGAGCTGCGCGGCATGTCCGACGAGAAGCGCCGCAGCGATGAGCGCGCCGCACAGGCTGAGGCCGCGCACCGTGCCGAAATCGCCAAGCACCACCAGGTCGGCGCACGGCTGGACGAGCAGACGGCGATGGTGGAGCGGCTGGAGAGCCGGGTCGGCCAGCTCGAGCAGGAGCTCGAGCACGAGCGGCGGCGCTACGGCGAGCTGGCCGAGGCGCGGCGCACCGAGGGCGACGCCCGGCAGGTGCGGCGCATGGCGCTGGAGGCGTTCAACCGCTCACCCCATGTCGAGCGGGTGGTCTCGATCTCGCGCAGCCTCGGCGACCCGCTCGTGAACGTGGCGGTCGACGGCTGCGAGCTGCCGCGCGTGGTCTCGATCTGCGTGGCGTGGGACATCTCCTGGTACGAGTACGAGGTGCGGCTCGATCTCTACGAGCAGACCGTTTCGGTCGACGAGGGGCGCCGCGGCGACGACCCGCGCGACCTGCCCGCCCACCGCCTGCACCCCAACGCCGTGCTGCGCTCCGACCGCGTGGTGCTGACGATGCAGGCGTTCGGCGTCGGCGCCACCGGCTAGGGGTACGACGTGCGGCCTGGCCCCGGGTCGAACGCCCTGATCGCCAGCAGCCCGAACGCGAACCCGCCCACGTGTGCCATGTAGGCGACGCCGTCGCCCCCGCCGGCCGCCTGCCCGATCGTGCCGGCAGCGCCCGCCAGCTGCAGCAGGATCCAGATCAGCAGGAACACCATGGCCGGCAGCGGAATCGGGATCCAGCCGACCAGCGTCAGGATCAGCGCCCGCGGATACAGCAGCAGGTACCCGGCCAGCACGGCCGCGATAGCGCCCGACGCGCCGATCGTGGCCACGTCGCTGCCGGGGTCGGCCACCCACTGCAGACCCAGCGCCGCCACGCCGCCCAGCAGGTAGAAGGCGAGGAAGCGCGCCCGTCCCAGCCGGTCCTCGACCTTGCTCCCGAACACCCACAGGAACAGCATGTTGAAGCCGAGGTGGGCCCAGCCGGCGTGCAGGAACATCGATGTGAACACCGTCGCCACCACCGGCACGTGGTGCACGAGAAACGGCGCGTTGGCGCCGAAGTCGACGGTGTCGTCACCGAGCGGGCAGGAGCCGCGCAGCTCGCAGGGCACGAACCCGTACTCGGCCGTGATGGCGCTCTGGCCGTCGACGGCGAACACCTGGCCGCGGGTCGTCGGCAGGTGCTGCTGGGGCGCGGCCAGCTCGACCAGGAACACGGCCACGTTGATCGCGATCAGCGCCAGCGTCACCACCGGCCGGTGCCGGGTGGGGACGGTGTCGCGAAGCGGGATCACCGGGTGGCGGTGGCGACCCTGGCCGCGCTGATGCGATCCTTGGCCATCTGCTCGGCGGCCCGGTGGGGCGCCACGCCGTCGCGGCGCGACCGCTCGAACACGTCTCCCAGCGTCTGCTCGATCCGCTCGACGCTCTGCTGAGCCCGCTCCGCGTCGTACACCCGGCCGCCCAGCTCCTCGCCGATGTTGATCACCCCGCCGGCGTTGATCGCGAAGTCCGGCGCGTAGACCACGCCGCGCTGCTTCAGCTCGTCGCCCATCGCGGCGTCGGACAGCTGGTTGTTGGCGGCGCCCGCGATCACCCGGCACCGCAGCCGGCCGATCGTCTCGGGCCGGATCACGGCGCCCAGCGCGCAGGGCGAGTAGACGTCGCACTCGACCTGGTGGATCTGCTCGGCCGAGACCACCGCCGCGCCCAGCTCCTGCAGCGGCTCCAGCCGGTCGGTGTGGATGTCGGCGACGGTGACGGTGGCGCCGGCATCGAGGAGATGGCGGACGAGGGCGGCGCCGACGTGGCCCAGCACCCTGCACGGCGACGTGAATGCCGTCGTAATCCGTTCCCAGCCCGGCCTCCGCCAGCGCCGCACGGATCCCGCAGAACACGCCCCAGGCGGTCATCGGCGACGGGTCGCCGGAGCCGCCCTGCTCAACCGGCAGGCCCGTGATGTAACGCGTGCGCGTGCGCACCTGCTCGGCGTCCTGCGTGGTGGTGCCCACGTCCTCGGCCGCCAGGTAGGCGCCGCCGAGGCGGTCGATGAATCCGCCCAGCGCCTGGAACTGCTCGGGGGTCTTGTCGATGCGGGGGTCGCCCACCACCACCGTCTTGCCACCGCCCAGATCAAGGCCGGCCAGTGCGTTCTTGTAGGTCATCCCCTCCGACAGCCGCAGCACGTCGGTGAGCGCCGCCTCGTCGCTTGAGTACGTCCACATCCGGATCCCGCCCAGGCCCGGGCCGAGCGTGGTGTCGTGGACTGCGATGATCGCGCGAAGCCCGCTGCCGCGGTCGCTGCAGACCACGATCTGCTCATGCTCGCCGAAGAGTCGCACGACGGGCGAGTATAGCCAGCGAGTGCTTACGGAAGAGTCGGCGGCGGGGCGCCGGTGAGGTCGCTGGCGCCCGAGCGCCGCAGCACCAGGCCGGTGATCAGGATCAGTGTCACGGTCACCACCAGCATCATGGTTGCGAGGGCGTTCACGGCAGGCGTCACCCCGAAGCGGACGGCCGAGTAGACCACGATCGGCCAGGTGTTGACGGTGCCGTTCGTGAACGCCGGCAGCACGTAGTCGTCGAACGAGAACGTGAACGAGAGCAGTGCGCCGGCGATCACGGCCGGCAGCAGCCGTGGCAGCGTCACTTGCCGGAAGGTCGCGATCGGACCGCCGCCGAGGTCGAAGCTGGCCTCCTCCAGCGTGCTGCCCATGCCCACGAAGCGGGCGCGCACGATCAGCATCACCAGCGAGGCGCTGAACACGATCTGGCCCAGCAGGATGGTGGACTCTCCCAGCGTCGGGAAGATGCTGAGGTTGTTGTGCGCCTGCACGAAGAAGATCAGCGACGCCACCGCGATCACGATCTCGGGCACCACCAGGGTCAGGTACACGAGCACGTCGAAGGGCACCCGCCAGCGCTTCTTCATCCGCGCCAGCGAGAGCGCGGCGGCGGTGCCCAGCACCGTCGCGATCAGCGATGCGCGAAACGCGATCCAGAAGCTGGTCTTGACCGCGGGCACGTAGGTGGGATCGTTGAGCGCGGTGTGGAACCAGCAGGTGGTGCCGCCGTTCCAGACGGTCACGTTGCCCATCCTGGAAGGGTCGACGCTGCAGGGGCTGGCGCCGTGGGGAACGGTCGTGGGCTGGTTGAAGGCGAAGATCACGACCACCACGATCGGCAGGTACAGGACGAGGTAGACCAGCACCGCCCAGCCGGTGAACATGCGCTTGCCGAACCGGTGCCGTGAGCGGCGGGGCGTGCCGGCACTAGGCACCGAACTGCTCCTCGCGGGTCGCGAAGGCGATATAGATGACCACGAAGATCGACAGCAGCACCATGAACGCGATCGCCATCGCCGATCCGAACGGCCAGTTCTGGGCGCCCAGGAAGTTGCTGCCGATGACCGTGCCCACGAACGCGAACTGCCCGCCACCCAGCAGCTGGGGGATCACGTACTCGCCGCACATCGGGATGAACACGAGCAGCGCACCCGTGATCAGCCCCGGCAGCGTCAGCGGCAGGGTGATCTGGCGGAAGGCCTTGAACGGGCTCGCGCCCAGGTCGGTGGCGGCCTCCACCAGCTTCCAGTCCATCCGCTCCAGCGAGGCGTAGACCGGCAGGATCAGCAGCGGCAGGTAGTTGTAGGCGAGGCCGATCGCCACCGCCTTGCCGGTGTAGAGCACGTTGAACTGGTTGCTGATCCCCGTCCACTCCACGAAGTGGGCCAGGTAGCCCTGTGGGTCGAGGATGATCTTGAGCGCGTAGGTGCGGATCAGGAACGACGTCCAGAACGGGACGATCACAAGCAGCAGCGCCAGCGTTTTGTAGCGGGTCAGGTAGCGCGACATCCAGTAGGCAACCGGGTAGCCGATCGCGATCGTGAGCGCCGTCCCGCCCGCGGCCATCAGCATCGTCTGGCGGAACACCTTGATGTAGAGCGGATCGTTCAGCGCCTTGAACTGGCTGGTGCTGAACGTGTAGGAGACCGAGCCGAACCCGGCCTGCGTGGCCACCGAGAACACGACCAGGATCGCCAGCGGCCCCAGGAAGAAGATCATGTAGTAGATCAGCGACGGCGCCGTCAGCCAGCCCGGGTACCGCGGGGCGAACGACCGCCGGCGCGGGGCCCGCTTCGGGGGCTGGATGGTCTCGGTGGTCACGTCGGATCAGGCCGACTGGAACGCCGTGTAGATCTGCGTGCGGGCGTTGACGATCTCCTGCGAGGGGTTGAGGATGAACTTGTAGTGGTCGGTGTAGGACGTGGGCACGTTGAACAGCGGGTCGTTCTTCAGCTCCGCCGGCGTCTGGTCGAGCGCCGCCTGGATCGGGATCGGGTAGTTGTGGTACTCCATCTCCGTGACCGCCACCGCCGGGTCGCAGAGGTGGTTGATCCACGCGTGCGCCGCCACCGGGTCGGGCGCGGTCGCCGGGATGCACCAGTTGTCGGCCCAGTTCTCGGACGTGTCGTGCGGCAGCACGGCGGTGATGTCGCCCTGCTTCTTGCGGGCCGGGACGATCCGCCGCACGTCGCCGTTCCAGCCCTGCCCGAGGATGATCTTGCCGGCGACGCGTCGTCGATGTAGTTGGACGAGTGATCGTGGTGACGCCGTTGCGGATCGACAGCAGGAAGTCCTTGGCCTTGCCGAGCTCGGTCGGGTCGCCGGTGTTGGGTCGAGCCGAGCGCCATCAGCGCCAGCGGCACCACCTCCTCGGCGCCGTCCATCAGGTTGGTGCGGCCGACCTTGCCGTACTTCGGCAGCAGGTCGTAGAACTGCTTCATGGTTGTGGGCTTCTCGGTGACGATCTTGTGGTTGTAGAAGAACATGGTGACGCCGAAGTCCTTGACCACCTTGTACTTGCCGGTCGGGTCGTACGCGGTCTTCACCCAGGACGACTCCACTGCCGACGCGTTCGGGAGCAGCGCCTTGTCCAGCTTCATCAGCGATCCCAGCTGGACCAGCTCGCCGACGGCGTTCTGGCTGGGCACGATGATGTCGTAGCCGGTGCCGCCCGCCTGCAGCTTCGCCAGCAGCTCGTCGTTGGACGAGTAGTACGTCTCCTTGATGGCGACGTTGTTCTTGGTCTTGAAGCTCTTGTACGTGCTGGGGTCGTCGTACTGCGACCAGTTGTAGATGACGAGGTTGCTCTCCATCGGCTTTCCGGCCAGCGGGTCGGCGGCGCCGCTGCTCGTGGCCCCGCCGCCGCCTCCGGTCGAGGTCTTGCCGCCGCAGCCGGCGGCGGCCAGCAGCGCCAGGCCGCCGAGGCCCAGCGCCTCGGCCCTGGTCATGCGCCCGCCGCCGGAGCGGCGCACCAGCCGTTCCAGGCGATCCAGCTTGGGCCGCGTCTCGATCGGGGCGAGGATGTTCAGCTTGGGGTCATGCTCGGTCATTCGGCATCCTTCTGTGGTTGCAGGTCGGCCATCAGCAGCGGAGCCGCCTCATCCCAGCGGGCGGTGGCCGCGTCGCCCGGGTCGAGGCTGTCGATGGCGGGTGCGGCGCTGGTGCGCTGCTCGCGCACCACGAACTCGCTGCCGTTCGCAAGGCGCAGGATCAGCTGCACCTGGTCGCCGAGATACATCTTGGTCAGCACCTCGCAGCGGGCGCTGTTGGCGGTGCCGGATCCGTTGCCGCGCTCGACGACGATCCGCTCGGGACGGATCCCGACGCGCACGATCGCGCCGCCGGCCGGGCTGGCCGCGGCCACGGACGACGACGCCCTCGCCGGCATCGACGGCGTAGCCGCCGTCGGCCGACTCGGCAACGCGGCCCTCGAGGAAGTTCATGTCGCCGATGAAGTCGGCCACGAAGGCCGTCAGCGGGTGGTCGTAGATGGCGCGCGGCGTGTCGAGCTGCTCGATCACCCCGTTGCTCATCACGGCATCGCGGTCGGACATCGACAGCGCTTCCTCCTGGTCGTGGGTGACGTAGATGAACGTGATCCCGACCTGATCCTGGATTCGCTTCAGCTCGATCTGCATCTCCTTGCGGAGCTTCAGGTCGAGCGCGCCCAGCGGCTCGTCCAGCAGCAGCACCCGCGGGTTCATGACCAGCGCCCGCGCCAGCGCCACCCGCTGCTGCTGGCCGCCGGAGAGCATCGCCGGCCGGTGCGAGTCGCGGCCGGTCAGCTGCACCAGCTCCAGCGCCTCGCCGGCCTTGGCGCGGCGCTCGCGCCGCGACACCTTGCGCTGCTTCAGCCCGTAGCAGACGTTGTCGAGGATCGACATGTGCGGGAACAGGGCGTACTGCTGGAACACGGTGTTCACGTCGCGGCGGTAGGGCGGGATCCCGACCGCGTCGGAGCCGCCGATCAGGAGCTCTCCCTCGTCGGGCTGCTCGAAGCCGGCGATCATGCGCAGGGACGTCGTCTTGCCGCAGCCGGACGGCCCCAGCAGCGAGAGGAACTCGCCCTTGCGCACCTTCAGCGAGACGCCGTTGACCGCCACCAGGGATCCGAAGCGCTTGGTGATGGCCCGGAACTCGACGTCGTACTCGATGGTCTGGTCGCTCATGCGGGCGCCTAGGCTACCGAATCACCGCCACCCCGGGAACCGTTGCCGTCTGCCCGCGTCCAAGCGGTCATGAGGACGGTGATCGCGATCACGCTGGCGGCGCTCGCGGCCGGGTGCGGATCGGCGCCCGCGGCCGGGACGCGGCCGCCGGCAGCTGCGGGGCAGGTCACGCACGCACGCGCGGTGCACGCCGTCGCGCTGCGGGCTGGGTGAGCGGTGGGCCGCGCGTACGCGCGGGCGGTCTGGTGGGGCGGCGTCCCGGCCTGCTATGCGCTGGCGCCGGTGCGTGTCGCCCGCCACGGCGCCACCATCGCGGTCGACCTGCGCGAGGGGTCGATCGTGCCCCCCGGGACGGCCTGCATCGAGCTGGCCATGCGAAAGACCGTGCGCGTCTCGCTGGGCGCGCTCGAGCCCGGCAGCTACCGGGTGGTGGCCGGCGGCCGCACCGCACGCCTGCAGGTGTGACCGGGGCTCAGGTGGCCTCCGCCAGCTGCGCCTTGCGCACGGCCCCGCTGATGGCGATCGCGTCGCGCTTGCCCCGGTAGTTCTGGTAGAGGATGTTGACGGCCATCAGCCCGATCGCGATCAGGAAGATCATCGAGCCGATCACGTTCACCTGCACCGGCACGCCGGTGCGGGCGGCGCCGTAGATGAACAGCGGGAACGTGATGTCGGGCCCGGCGTTGAACTGGGTGATCACGAAGTCGTCGATCGACAGCGCGAACGCGAGCATGGCGGCGGCCAGCACCCCCGGCATGATCAGCGGCAGCGTGATCTTGCGGAACGTGGTGAACTCGTTGGCGTAGAGGTCCATGGCCGCCTCCTCCATGCGGCGGTCGAACCCGTAGATGCGCGCCTTCACCGTCACCACCACGTAGCTGATGTTGAACATGATGTGCGCGATCAGGATGGTGGTGAGTCCGCGGTTGAAGCTGATCGAGATGAACAGGGTCAGGAGCGACGAGCCCATCACGATCTCGGGCGTGGCCATCGGCAGGAAGATCACGAAGTTGGTGACGCTGCGCCCGCGGAAGCTGTAGCGCGCCAGCGCCAGCGCCATCAGGGTGCCCAGGATGGTGGCGATGATGGTCGACAGGAACGCGATCTTCAGCGACAGCACGACCGCGTTCTCGATGCCCGGCGTCGCGAACGGGTGCTGCCAGGCGGCGGTCGAGAACTTGTGCCAGGTGAAGTTGAACCGGCCCGGCGGGTCGTTGAAGCTGAACAGGATCACGACCGCGATCGGCACCAGCAGGTACAGGAATGCCAGCCCCGCGAAGACGTTCAGCAGCTGGTAGCGAACCTTGGCCCAGAAACGGCTGGGCGGCTTGCGGGGCTGCGCCGTGTCCTGCTGCGCCCCGGTGGCCTGGGTGACCTCGGTGCCGGCAGCCATCAGGCCAGGTCCTCCGTGCCCAGGATGCGGGCGTAGATGATCACGAACACCATGATCCCGGCCATCAGCGTGAACGACAGCGCCGCGGCCGACGGGTAGTCGTTGAACGTCAGGAACTTGCTCTGGATCACGTTGCCGATCATGGTGGTCTGGGTGGAGCCCAGCAGGTAGGCGTTGATGTAGTCACCGATGGCCGGGATGAACGTCAGCAGCGTGCCGGCGAAGATGCCCGGCAGCGACAGCGGCAGCGTCACCCTCATGAACGCCCGCGTACGGTTGGCGTACAGGTCGAGCGCGGCCTCCAGCAGCCGTTTGTCGATCTTCTCGAGGCTGACGTAGAGCGGCAGCGTCATGAACGGCAGGTAGTTGTACGTGATGCCGGTGACCACCGCCAGCGGCGTTGCCAGCAGCCGCTGGCCGGACGTGAACCCGAGCTTGTCGGTGGCCGTCAGGACGCCCAGCGACCGCAGCGTGCTGGTGACGATGCCGTGGTCGGCCAGGATCGTCTCCCAGGCCAGCGTGCGGATCAGGTAGTTGGTGAAGAACGGCGCGATCACGAGCATCAGCAGGAAGTTCTTGTACCGGCCGCCGCGGAACGCGATCACGTAGGCCAGCGGGTAGCTGATGCAGAACGCCAGGGCGGTGGCCGAGCCGGCGTAGATGATCGAGCGGATGAACTGCTCCTTGTTCTCGCGGATCGCGTCGCCGTAGTTGGCGAACCGGTACACCTGGTTGAAGCCGTCCAGCAGGTTCCCCGTGCGCAGGGACATGTCCAGCAGGTAGTACATGGGCACGAAGAAGAAGATCGCCAACCACACCATGCCCGGCAGCAGCAGGGGATAGGCGGGCGCGGAACGGAACAGCCGGGTGACCCTGGACATCGCCTAGGCGGTGCCCGTCAGGTCGGCGAACAGGGTGTTGAACTGGGTCTCTTCGCTCGCGGACAGCGACTTGAACACGTGCGCCTTGTCCAGGCGTCGACTTGGGCGGGAAGATCAGCGGGTTGTCGGCCACCTTGGGATCGCCCTGCAGGCCGATCGAGGGATCGCCGGCCTTCAGCACGTCGGCCGCGCCGTTGACCGGGCAGATGTAGTTGACCCAGTCCTCCACCAGCGCCGCGATGTTCGGCTGGTAGTAGTAGTTCATCCACAGGTGCGCGTTGTAGGGGTTCTTCGCGTGCTTCGGGATCATCATGTTGTCGGTCCAGAGCATGCAGCCCTCGTCCGGCACCACGAACTTGAGGTGCGGGTTGTCGGGCAGCAGCTGCACCATGTCGCCGGACCACACCATCGCGGCCGTGAGGTCGCCGTTGGCCAGATGGTTCGAGTAGTCGTTGCCGTAGAAGGCGCGGATCTGCCCGTTGTCGACGTAGGGCTTGATCGCGTCGTGGGCCTTCTGCGCGTCGGCGGTCGTGCAGCTTGGACGGATCGATCCCCAGGTTCAGCATCATCAGGCCGAACGTGTCGCGCATCTCGGTCAGCAGGCTGACCTTGCCCTTGAACTTGGGATCCCAGAGGTCGCTGACGGTGGTCAGGTCACGGCCGGTCAGCTCGCTGTTGTAGCCGATGCCGGTCAGTCCCGACTGCCAGGGCACGAGGAACTCGTCGTTGGGGTCGATCGAGCGGCCGTGGTAGGTGGGCAGCAGGTTCGACTTGACGTTCGGCAGGATGTCCCATTCGAGCGGCTCGACGTAGCCGAACTGCACCCACTTGCCGGCCATCCAGTCGGTCAGGGTGACCATGTCGCGGCCGATGTCCTGGCCGGCCTGCAGCGTCGCCTGGAACTTCCCGAAGAACTCCTCGTTGTCGTTGATGTCCTCGATGTAGTTGGTGTGGGTCTTGTACTTGGCGTCGAACATGTCGATCGAGGGGTGGCGGTGGTTCTTCTCGTCGATGTAGAGCGTCCAGTTCGACCAGTTCCAGTCGGGGGAGACGGTGTGCGGGTACTTGACCGCAGCGGCGGACGAGCCCGGGTTCTGGGTGCTGGCGCCGCCTACCGAACCGCCGCAGGCGGCCAGCAGGTTGGCTGCGGCCAGCGAGCCTCCGGCCAGGCCGACACGGCGCATGAAGTCGCGCCGCGTGAGGGCGCCACGGGCAAAGGCCAGGGCCTCGATGTCGGCGCGGGAGCCTCGGGGCTCGTTGGTCATAGTTGCTCCTCCAGGGTAGGTACTTCTCGGGTATCGGTGATGACGAAGGTGTGCTCGGGATCCCACAGCACTCCCACCTTCTGGCCGGGTGCCGCACGCTCTGCTCCACGGCCCACGTTCTGCGCGAACACGGTCAGCTCATCGCCGGCCGCGGTCTCGATGATGTACTGGGTGCTGACGCCGATGTAGCTGACGTCCTTGACGGTACCCTCGAGCCGGTTGGCGTCGCCGGCACCGTCTCCGCTGCCGTTGGCCACGATCCGCATCTTCTCGGGGCGCACGCCGATTCGCGAGCTCCTTGTGGCCGCCCTCCAAGCTCTCCTGCGGGCACGCGGGCGACGGTGCCCTCGTGCAGCTGCACGGTGCCCGGCCCGGTGACGGTCGCCCAGACCATGTTGGAGACACCCAGGAACCCGGCCACGAATGCCGTGCGCGGCTGCTCGTAGAGCTCGCCGGGAGGGCCGATCTGCTCGACCTGGCCCTGGTTCATGACGGCGATCCGGTCGGCCATGGTCATGGCCTCTTCCTGGTCGTGCGTGACGTGGATGAAGGTGATGTTGACCTCGGTCTGGATCCGCTTCAGCTCGATCTGCATCTGCTTGCGGAGCTTCAGGTCGAGCGCGCCCAGCGGCTCGTCGAGCAGCAGCACCCGCGGCTTGTTGATGAGCGCCCTGGCCAGCGCCACGCGCTGCGCCTGGCCGCCGGACAGCTGCGTCGGCTTGCGCCGCTCGAAGCCGGCCAGCTGCACCAGCTCCAGCATCTCGCCCACCTGCTGTGCGATCTGGTGTTTTGAGCCGCCGCCGCGCTGGCGGATGCCGAACGCGACGTTCTCGAAGATGGTCATGTGCGGGAACAGCGCGTAGTTCTGGAAGACGGTGTTCACCTCGCGCTTGTACGGGGGCAGACCGGTGACGTCCTGCTCTCCCAAATAGACGGTGCCCGCGGTCGGCTCCTCGAAGCCGCCGATCATCCGCAGCGTGGTGGTCTTGCCGCAGCCGGAGGGGCCGAGCAGGGCCACGAAGCCGCCACGGTCGAAGGACAGCGACAGGTCGTCGACCGCCTTCACGTCACCGAACTGCTTCGTCACCCGCTCGAGGCGGACATCAGGCTGCTCCACGCAAAGCTCCCTCCCAGCGATGGTCGGCGTGTTCGTGGCTTCGGAGCGACGGACCGTGGGGGGCTCGACCGCCATCGACACGCAGAAACATCGAGAGTGTACAGACCGATCGCCGCGCTGCATATCCAAGCGGTCACAATCCCGGCGGCCGTGAGCTCGGCCGCCCGACGTCAGGCCATGACCATGGCCATCAGCGCCTTCTGGGCGTGGAGGCGGTTCTCGGCCTCGTCCCAGGCGGCCGAGCTGGGGCCGTGCAGCACCTCGTGCGTGATCTCCTCGCCGTAGTGCGCGGGCAGGCAGTGCAGCACGATGTGGCCCGGCGCCGCCGACGCAAGCAGCTCACGGTTGACCTGGTAGGGCGTCAGGTTGGAGACGCGCTGGTCGCGCTCGGCCTCCTGGCCCATGCTCGTCCAGACGTCGGTGGCGACCGCGTCGGCGCCGGCCACCGCCTCCAGCGGATCGTCGGTGACGGTCACCGCGCCGGCGGCGGCCACGACGGCGGGATCGGGCTCGAACCCGAGCGGCGTGGCCACGCGCACCTCCATGCCGAGCAT
Organism: uncultured Actinomycetes bacterium; assembly: GCA_963766445.1. Taxonomy (GTDB): domain Bacteria; phylum Actinomycetota; class Thermoleophilia; order Gaiellales; family JAICJC01; genus JAICYJ01. The sequence continues at coordinate 49,329 of CAVXZW010000002.1, forward strand.
GCCGGCGGCCGTGATCAGCGAGTGGCAGACGTTGTTGCAGCCGTCACCGACCCAGGCCAGCGTGCGGCCGTCGAGGTCGCCCAGCCGCTCACGCAGCGTCTGGGCGTCGGCCAGCGCCTGGCAGGGGTGGTGGAGATCGGTGAGGCCGTTGATGACGGGCACGCAGGCGGCGGCGGCCAGCGCCTCGACCTCCGCATGCGCCCCGGCTCGGATCATGATGGCGTCGACGTACCGCGACAGGACGAGGCCGGTGTCCTCGATCGACTCGCCGCGTCCCAGCTGCATCTCGGACGCCGACAGCACGACCGCGCTGCCGCCCAGCTGGCCGATGCCGACCTCGAACGAGACGCGGGTGCGGGTGGACGGCTTCTGGAAGATCATGGCCAGCGTGCGGCCGGGCAGCAGCCGGTGCGGGACGCCGCGGCCCTGCAGCATCTTGAGGTGGTCGGCAAGATCGAGCAGCTCGATCAGCTGGTCGCGGTCGAGCTGGTCGATCGAGAGCAGGTCGCTGCCGGCGAGGCCGGCCGGGGTGGGGGCGAGCATGGCCATGGACGCAAAAGTATGCCACAAGTCTGCATGAATATGCAATGCGGTACGATCGGTCGATGCCCGGGATCGCGCTGGCAACCGACCGGCGAGAGCAGCTCATCGACGTGACCGAGTCGGTGGCCGCGGCCGTTGCAGAGCTGGGCGTGACCGACGGCGCGGTGCTGCTGCACGTGCCGCATACGACGGCGGCGGTGACCATCAACGAGGGGTTCGACCCGGACGTGGCCGCCGATGTCGTGGACGTGCTGGCACGGCTGGTGCCGCGCGATGACGGCTACGCGCATCTCGAGGGCAACTCCGACTCGCACGCGAAGTCGATCATGGTCGGTTGCTCGCAGCTGCTGGGGGTGGCCGGCGGTACGCCGGTGCTGGGGCGCTGGCAGCGCATCTTCTTCTGCGAGTTCGACGGCCCGCGGCAACGGCAGCTGCTGGTGCTCCGCGTATGAGCAACGGAGCCACCCCACCTTTCGGGGGATGGCGTACCGCCCGTAATCGGCGATAACGCGAGCAGGAGCTCGTCGGCTCCGCTCCCTCCCCCCGAGGTGCACCATGGTACGACGCGGATCCTCCCTTCCGCGCCGACAACGCGTGGTACTGCTGCTGGCTCTCGTGATGAGCCTGGTTTCCGCTGCGCCTGCGGACGCGATGCCGTACGTGCCCCACGTGACGCGACCTGTGTCGCACGCCACCAGGAAGCTGACCGTGAAGATGGTGCGGAAGCCGGCGGCCTACATGCATCTCACCAGGGCCGCCTTCTCGTGGCGCCACAGCGGCACGGTCCGCAGCACGACGTGCAAGCTGGACACCCGGAGGGCGACGTCGTGCAGGCATGGCAGGATCAGCTACCGCAAGCTCGCGGCCGGCCGTCACACATTCGTGCTGACGGTGAAAGGCGTCTCGTCACGCCGAACGATCACGCGTCAGGTGGCTGGTCGACCTCGATGCTCCGCTGCCGCCCACGTCGGTGCTGGGCGGTTCCAGCGCGTGGCGCGCGGCGCCGGTGTCGCTGACGGCGGCCGGAGGCAGCGACGCCACCAGCGGCCTTGCCGGCTACCAGTACCAGGTGTCGGTGAACGGCGGCGCGTGGCGCTCTCCGGTGCTGCGGAATCCGGCTGCTATCGGGATCGAGGGGGCGTCGATCGTGCAGTTCCGAAGCGTCGACAGGGCCGGCAACGCGTCGAGCTGGGTGCCGTCCGTTCCCGGGCCCGACAACACGGTCAACGTCGACACCACGCCCCCGGCCGTGCCGACGCTGACAGGAGGGTCGCCGCTCTGGCAGGACGCGGCCTCGGTGACCGTGAACGCGAGCGGGGGAGCCGACAGCGGTTCCGGCTTTGCCGGCTTCGGCTACCGCCTCTCGACGGACGGCGGCGCCACCTGGAGCCCGGAGGTTTCGGGAACCGGAGTGACCGTGTCGGCGGAGGGCTCGACGCTGCTGCGCTTCCGGAGCTACGACGTGGCCGGCAACGCGTCGCCGTGGGCCACGGCCTCGGTCATGATCGATCGCGCCGACCCCACCGACCCGGTGGTCAGCGGCGGGTCGCCGGCGTGGCAGAGCGTGACGTCCCTGCACCTGACGGCGGCCGGCTCGGCAGACACGGGATCGGGTATCGCCACCTATCAGCGGGAGACGTCCATCGACAGCGGCCTCACCTGGTCGGCGCCGGCGAATGCGTCCGGCCTGACGGTGACGTCGCAGGGGGAGACGCTGGTGCGGTTCCGCGCGGTCGACGTGGCCGGTCGGTTCAGCAACTGGGTGACGGGGATCGCGCGCATCGACCACACCGCTCCGGTCAAGCCGACGCTGACGGGAGGGTCGCCGGCCTGGCAGGACGTGCCGTCGGTGGACGTGGCGGCGACCGGGACGACGGACACCGGCGGCTCCGGGTTCGACCACCTCAGCTACCGGACGTCCACGGACGGCGGCACGACCTGGGGTCCCGAGACGACGGGGACGCACGTGACGGTGTTCAGCGAAGGCGCCACGCTGGTGCAGTTCCGGGGGCGTGACTTCGCCGGGAACATGACCCCGTGGGTGAGCGCGTCGGTCAACATCGACCGGGCGGATCCCACCGACCCCGTGGTCGCGAATAGCTCGACCACATGGCAGAGCGTTGCATCGATCAACCTCGTGGCGAGCGGCTCCACCGACTCGCCGGGCTCCGGCATCGCCCGCTACGAGCGGCAGGTGTCGACGGACGGCGGCGCCACCTGGGGGGCGACGTCGACCGGTGCGTCGCGGTCGGTGACGGCCGAGGGCGAGACGCTGGTGCGGTTCCGGGCGGTGGACGTGTCCGGCAAGGCCAGCAACTGGGTGGTCGCGACGGCCCGGATCGATCGCACCAAGCCGACCGACCCGAACGTGAGCAGCGCCGGCGCGGGCTGGCAGAACACGACGGCGCTGCCGCTGAGCGCGTCCGGGTCGAGCGACAGCGGCGGCTCCGGGCTGGTCGGGTACCAGAGCGAGACGTCCGCGAACGGAGCGCCGTACACGTCGCCGGTGCTGGGCGCGAGCCTGTTCGTGACCACCGACGGCGTGACGGTTGTGCGGTTCCGGTCGATCGACGGGGCGGGGAACACGTCGGCGTGGAGCCAGGTGACGGCGAGACTGGATTCGTCTCCGCCGTCGGACCCGACCGTGACGGGATCGTCGCCGGGGTGGGTGAACTCGGCGTCGGTGGTGGTGACGGCGGCCGGATCGGCCGATCTCTGGAGCGGCCTCGGCGCCTACCAGTCGCAGACGTCCACGGACGGCGGGGTGCTGTGGTCGCCGCTCGCGTTCGGGAAGCCAGGTGACGGTGACCGGCGAGGGATCGACCGTGGTGCGGTTCCGGGCCACGGACAACGTCGGCAACACGTCGAACTGGGTGTCCGTGACGGTCAAGGTCGACCGCACCAAGCCCGGCTCCCCGACCACGGTGATCGGCGGCTCATCGGCGTGGCAGAGCGTGGCGTCGACTGACGGTGACGGGGTCCGGGTCGACGGATCCGCCGGGCGGAGCGGGGCTGTCCGGCTACCAGACGCGCACGTCGCCGAACGGGGTGACGTGGTCTTCGCCGGTGGCGGGTGCCTCGGCCACGATCTCGAACGAGGGCCTGACGTACGTGCAGGTGCGGTCGGTGGACGGCGCCGGGAACGTGTCGGATTGGGCGCCGGCGGCGGCGACCGCCGGCAGCACGGTCAAGATCGACCGTACGAACCCGACGGCACCGACGGTGACGGGAGGCTCGGCGAGCTGGCACACGAGCGCGCCGGTGACGGTGTCGGCGGCGGGCAGCACGGATGCGGGCAGCGGGATCCTCAGATACGAATACGAGACGTCGACGAACGGCGGGGTCAGCTGGGCGGGCCCCACGACCGGGGCGACGGTGGCGGTCTCGAGCGAGGGGCAGACGCTGGTGCAGTTCCGGACGGTGGACAACGTGTCGCGGGTGTCGCCGTGGGTGCAAGCGCAGGTGCGGATCGATACGGTGAAGCCGAGCGCTCCGGCGGTGTCGGGCGGCAGCCTGACGTGGGAGAACGTGGCGCAGATCGGGATCTCGGCGTCCGGGTCGACGGACCAGGTGGGTGGGTCGGGCTTTGCGGGCTACGAGTACCAGGTGTCGACGAACGGCGGGGCGACCTGGACGGCGGCCGTGGCGGGCAACAGCTTCACGGCGGTGAACGAAGGGGCGACGCTGGTGCAGTTCCGATCGGTGGATAACGCCGGCAACGTGTCGGCCTGGACGCCAAGCGTGAACGGGGCCACGAACACGGCACGGATCGATCGCACCGCTCCGAGTGCGCCGACGGTGACGGGTGGCAGCGGTGCGACGACCTGCTACCGGAAGAAGACCGTGTCCGCGTCGGGCAGCAGCGACGGGGTCGGGTCGGGGGTGGCGCGCTACCAGTACCGGGTGTCGACGGACAACGGCGTGACGTGGGGCGCGACGACGTCGGGATCATCGGCAAAGCTCGCGACCCGCGGGATCTATGTGGTGCAGTTCCAGGCGGTGGACAACGTCGGGCTGCTGTCGGCCTGGGCGCCGGCCACGCCGGTCACGGCGAACACGGTCTGTATCCGCTGACTCTGCGCAGGCGGCGCATGACGGTCGACGGGTCGAGGCCTGCCGCCGCGCCGATCTCGCGCAGCGAGTAGCCGGCTCCGCGGGCAGCGGCCAGGTCGGGCAGCACCGCAGCGAGGAGGGGTCGGGTGGGAGGCTCCTGCTCGACCAGTTGGCGGAAGCGGGCGCGGGCCTCGTCGATGCCGAGGTGGGCGTCGAACAGGGCCATGATCAGGTCGAGGGTGACGTGTGGCGGGCGCGGCGTGATGCCAAGCGCCATGGGGTAGGTCGACCACTGCCACAGCTCGGCGCGATCGCAAAGGCCGGCGCGGAGCGGGTTGGCGGCGATGTAGCGGGCCACCTCGATGATGGCCTTGGCACCGGCGACGGGCGACGCCCAGTAGCGATCCTGGAACAGGTGGCCGTCGACGTCGTGGGTGGCGTTGAAGCGGGCGGCGTAGACCCCGTTCAGCCAGTGCATGCCCTTGCCGAGGTTGGCGTTCGGCGTCTCGACCAGCAGGTGATAGTGGTTCCCCATCAGGCAGTAGGAGTGGTAGCGGAACCCGAACCTGGGCAGGGTGTCGGCCATCATCTCGAGGAACAGGCGGCGGTCCTGGTCGGTCTCGTAGATGGCCTGGCGTCTGTTGCCTCGCTGAACAACGTGGTAGATGCCACCGCGGCAGGGTGTCCGGCGTCTGCGCGACATGCCGGCCAGCCTACGGCCGTCGGCTGCCACGAAGCGTCCCCCGGCCGATCACAACTCCGCGCCAAGGGTGCCACGCAACACGTGCGTCTGGCACCGGTGTTGCACGAATTCCGATAGCGAAACGGGCCCCCGCCTACGAATCTCGTAGATTTTCGGGCTGGAAATTGCCGGAATTCGTAGAATCGGGCGCAACACCGGTGCCAGGCGCCGGTGTTGCATCCGCGCTTGCGCGGCTGCAGGGTGGAGCGCGGGGCTAGGCGACGATGCCGTGCGCGAGAGCGATGGCGCAGGCGACCGCAAATAGTGCGATCAGCAGATTGACGGGGCGCATGGTGCCTGGTCGGGCGGCCTGTGCCTCGGTGGTGTGGGATGGCATGTGGCTGGGACTCTCCTGGAAAGCGATGGACGGATGCAGCATCGGGTCACATGCCCCTATCGGCGCTTCGTCGTCTTGAGGTAACCGGTATCCCGCATTTCGTTGGCCGGCGGTACGCCTGGATCGTCGATCTGCGTGCGTGGCCGCACCGCGCCGATCCCGTACCTGACCCACCGCAGCGCCAGGATCAGCGCCCCCACCAGCGACGTGGCCGTGCCCACCGCGAAGAACGCGACTCCCAGCGCGATCGCCTGCTCCGCCGTCGTCGAGTCGCGCAGGAACGATACGAACACCGCCTCGCGCACCCCGATGCCGTTCAGCGATACGGGTAGCACCAGCGCCGCGAACAGCACCGGCCCGGTGGCGTAGATCTCCGTGATCGGCACGTCCAGCCCCAGCGCCTTCACCAGCATCCAGATCGTCCCCACCCGTACGATCTGGACCGCCAGCGCCAGACCGAACACCGCCGCCAGCGCCGCTCGCTGTTCGCGGTACCCGTGCAGCGCCTCGTAGAACCGCTGCCCCGCCGCCAGCCGCTTCTCGCCCACCCGCGGCTCCAGCACGCGCGCGGCCAGGCCACGCAGCCGCGCCGAGAACAGCAGTCCCAGCACCAACAGCGCCGCCAGCCCGAACGTCGTCTCGGCCACGACCACCTCCGGCCCCCCGGCCGAGTGGCCGCCCGCCGCGTACGCCAGCACCGCCAGCCCCACCAGTGACACGACACCCACCAGCCGGTCGATCAGCACCGACGCCACCGCCTCCGGCCCGTCGTGTGTGCGCCTTCCCAGCTCCACCGCCCGCACCGCGTCCCCTCCCACCGCCGCCGGCAGGAACTGTCCCAGGAACAACGCCACGAAGTACGTCCGCACCAGCCACCAGAACGGTGCGACGATGCCCTTCGCTCTGATCAGGATGCTCCAGCGCCACGCCATCACCGGCACCGTTGCCACGTTCACGGCCATCGCCAGCGCCACCCACTTCAGATCCGCCTGCGACAGCGTCCGCCAGATCTCGCGCGGGTCCGTGAACCACAGGAGCGCCACCAGCAGCACCGCCGAGACGACCGCTCCGGCCGCCACCCGCGTGCGCCGGCTCATCGCGTGAACGCGGCGTGAAGCTTGCGGAGCGCCGCCAGCACGTCGTCGACGTCCTGCTCCGTGTGCGCCCCTCCCAGCGGCAGCGAAAGCACCGTCGCGCCCGCCGCCTCCGTGGCCGGCAGCGACGCCGCCTCCAGGTTCTCCCTGTACCACGTCAGCGTGTGCACCGGCAGGAAGTGCAGCCCGGTCGCGATGTTCTCGGCCGTGAGCGCCGCCGCGTAGCGGTCGCGGTCCCCGCCCGCGGCGTCCGGGTCGATCCGCACCACGTACAGGTGGTGCGCGTGCCGCCCGAACGGCGAGCGCCCGATCGGCTCGATCCCGGCCAGCTCCTCCAGCCCGCGGTCGTACCTCTCCACCAGCGCCGTCCTGCGCCTGTGCATGTCGTCCAGCCGGTCGAACTTGGGCAGCGCCACCGCCGCCTGCAGGTCCGCCAGGTTGGCCTTGAACCCCGGCACCGTCACGTCGTAGTGCCCGAGGCTGCGCGACAGCTGCCGGCGCCACGGATCGCGCGTGATGCCCTGCGACCGCAGCAGCCGCAGCTGCTCCGCCGCCTCCTCGGATTTGGTCGTGACCACTCCGCCCTCGCCGCCCGCCAGGCTCTTGGTCGCGTACAGCGAGAAGCACGTGAAGTCCCCGATCGATCCCACCTTGCGATCGCCCACCGTCGCCTCGACGGCGTGCGCCGCATCCTCGATCACCAGCAGCGAATGCTCGCGCGCGATCGCGCACAGCGCGTCCATGTCGCATGGCCCGCCCGCGAAGTGCACCGGCAGCACCGCTCGCGTGCGAGGCCCGACCAGCGCCCGCACCGCGTCCGGGTCGATGTTCAGCGTATCCGCATCCACATCCGCGAACACGGGCGTCGCCCCTGCGTGCAGCACCGCGTTCGTCGTCGCCGGCCACGTGAACGACGTCGTGATCACCTCGTCGCCCTCACCCAGCCCTGCCGCCACCATCGCCAGGTGCAGCGCCGCCGTGCACGACGAGGTCGCGATCGCCTGGCCCGTTCCCACCCGCGCCGCAAACCGCTCCTCCAGCTCCCGCGTCCGCGGTCCGCTGGTCAGCCAGCCCGACCGCAGCGTCTCGATCACCGACGCGATCTCCTCGTCACCCAGCATCGGCGGCGAGAACGACAGCATGCTGTCGCGCACGGGCGTGCCGCCGTCGATGGCCAGGGTTGCGGGTATGGCGCTGCTCATGCGACCTCGAATCGAACCGCCTCGACCGCCGTTCGCGCTCGTTGGAGCGCCTCCTGCCGCGTCGTCCCCTGCGCGATCACGTATCCGGCCCGGTCGGTGGCGGTGCGCAGGGGGCCGTACCGGTGCCCGGCGGCATGATAGAAGCTGACGTCCGCCGGACCGCCGGTCGACACCAGCTCGCCCTCCGGCGCGCGCAGGAACTCGATCACGCAGGCGCCCTCCGGCCGCGGCTCCGCCTCGGTCACCGCGATCGCCTGGCCTACGGCGATCCGCACCGCCACACCGGCCAGATCGACCCCGGCCGCCCGCCGGCAGATCTCGCTGTCGTGCCCGCCTCCCAGCCGCGCGGCCACCTCCATGATCCGCGGACCCTGGGGCGAGAGGATCAGCTGCGTGTAGCTGGGCCCGTCGGTGATCCCCAGCGCCGCCACAGCCGCCTCCGCCGCCGCCGACGCCGCTGCGTCGTCCAGCCCGCACGGGTACACGTGCCGCTGCGCAACCCCGGGCACATCGGCGAAGTGCTCCCGGGCTGTCACCGCCACCGGCAGGAACCGCCCGCCGACCGAGAAGCCGTTCACCGTCACCTCCGGCCCATCCACGAACGATTCGAACAGCACCCGGCCGCTGCGCGACCCGCGCCGCGCCGTCAGCTCCGCCTGCCCGGCCTCGTCTGCGTTCGCGACGATCGACATCGCGCGCTGTCCCTGCCGGTCCGGCGCCTTGACGACGCACGGATACGCCGGCGGTGCGTCCACCGACCACTCCGGCTGCGGCACGCCCGCAGCGTCGAACGCCTCCCGCTGCGACACCTTGTTCGTGCACAGCACCGCCGTCGCCACCGACAGCGGGTGGGTCAGGCCGAGATCCTCGGCGACGTAGGCCGCGATCCGCACCGGCCAGTCGGTGCCGGGCGCGATCAGCCCGACCGCTCCGTGCTCGACCGCCGCCCGCCGCACCCCGGCCGAGTCCTCGCTCGAGATCGCGACGTCACCCACCCCCGGCTGGCTGTCGCACACCACCGTCGGGATCCCCAACGCGGCGGCCGCCTCGATCGCCTGCCGCTGCGCCGGAGCGCCGCCGAGGACGATCAGCGTCACACGGTCTGGGCCGTCTGCTCGGCCGCCAGCACCTTCTGCCACCACTCGGGGTGGTTCCGGTACCACGCGATCGTGCGCTCCAGCCCGTCCGCGAACGCGATCTTGGACGTCCAGCCCAGCAGCTGCTCGGCCCTGTCCGTCGATCCGATATGGCGGTCGACCTGACCCGGCCGATCGTCGATGTTGGCCTTGAGGGAGGCCGGCTTGCCGAGCAGCTCCAGGATCATGTCCGCGATCTGCTCGACCGACTCGTCCACGCCCGTGGCGACGTTGATCGTCTCGCCCTTGATCTGCTCCAGCGGCACCTCGCAGGCCTGGGTGATCGCCTCGGCCGTGTCAAACACGTGCAGCCAGTCGCGGCTGGCCCGGCCGTTGCCGTGGATCGTCAGCTGCTGGTCGGTCAGCGCCTGGATGATGAAACGCGGGATCACCTTCTCCGGGTGCTGGTAGGGCCCGTAGTTGTTGAACGGCCGGATCACGGTGATCGGCAGGTCGTACGTGCACCAGTACGAGTAGGCCAGGCGGTCGCCGCCGGCCTTGGTGCCCGCGTAGGGCGAGCGCGGGTTGAGCGGGTGATCCTCGGACATCGGGTCGCTCTCCGCCGTGCCATACACCTCGGACGACGAGATCAAGATGAACCGCTCCACCGGGCGCTCGCGGATCGCGTCCAGCAGCACCTGCGTGCCCACCACGTTGGTGGTCACGAACTCGGCGCCGCCCTGCTCGATCGACTTTGACACGTGCGACTCCGCCGCCGCGTTGACGATCACGTCGACGCCGTCAAGCGCCTCGGCCACGTCGTGGATGTCGCGGATGTCGCCCCGGATGAACCGCAGCCGGTCGTGGGTGATCACGTCGTCGAGGTTCTCGAGGTTCCCGGCGTACGTGAGCGCATCCATCGTCACCACCTGGTGCTGGGTGTGTTCCAGCAGGTAGCGGATCATGTTGCTGGAGATGAACCCGGCGCCGCCGGTCACGAGGATGCGCTTCATGTGCCTACCCAAGTTCGCGATCGATGTAGTAGATGGGTCGCTGCTCGACGTCGCGCTGAATACGGGCGAGGTACTCCCCCAGCACGGCCATCAGAAACCCCTGCAGCCCCAGCACGAACAACACCAGCCCGCCCAGGAACAACGGGCCCGGAAAGTCTCCGTGACGGATCCAGAACACGGCACCCCAGAGCGTCACGATCGACGCCATCAGGATACCTCCGATCGCCAGAACGGCCCCCACCCACTGCACCATCTGGGCCCAGAAGCCGGTGAGGACGTGTAGCGCCAGCGTGATCAGCTTGATCATGCCGTAGCGGCTCTGGTCGTCGCGGGCAGCGTGCTGCAGGTCGACCTCCGTCACCGACGCGCCGGTCGTGCAGACCAGCGCCTTGGTGAACTTCTGGCGGCCGATCCGATGCATTACCGGCTCGATCGCATCGCGCCGGTAGGCATTGAAGGCGCAGCCGAAGTCGGAGATGGGGGCGCCCGTCAGTCGCGCAAGCAGCCCGTTGATGAAGCGGGACGGCACCCGGCGCAGGAAGAAGCCGTCCCGACGCACCACCCGCCGGCCGCTGGCCACGTCGGCGCCGGCGTGGATCGCGGCCACCAGCTTGGGGATGTCGCTGGGCTGGTTCTGGAGGTCGCCGTCCATCGTCACCACGATCCGCCCGCGAGCCCGTGCGATGCC
>CAVXZW010000003.1:0-31628 GCA_963766445.1 uncultured Actinomycetes bacterium
TGATCGGGTTCGCGCATGTCGCGGCCGCAGACGGGACGGCCGACCTAGGGCTGGGGCTTCGGCCCGACCTCACCGGCCGTGGCCTGGGATCGTCCTTCCTCGAGGCGGTGATGGCGTTTGCCCGCGAGGGCGGGGAACCGGCGCGTTTCACCCTCTCGGTGGCCGCCTTCAACAAGCGCGCGATCCGGGTCTATGAGCGGCCGGCTTCGTGGTCAGCCGGCGCTACCGGCACTTTTCTGCGGGCAAGACCTGGGACTTCCTCGAGATGACGCGGCCGGGGCCGTGAAGGCATCCCCCCACCGCTGCGAGATTACCCTCAAGCGCTCGCGCCGAAACGCCGAATACACGGCCACGAACTCCGGCTCGCGCGAGGGAGCCCGGAGGGGCCGGTGATATACTCAGCTGGTCTCACTCTCCGACCGGACCGTCATTCGAACGCGCCCAGCGCAGACGATTTGACGGGCCGCATTTCTGCATTCTGTAAGGTCATGATTCACCACCACCAACGAGCGAGAAGAAGGGGGCACGAGGATGTTCGAACGATTTACCGAGCGTGCCCGACAGGTCGTCGTCCTGGCGCAGGACGAGGCGCGCACGCTCAAGCACAACTACATCGGCACCGAGCACATCCTGCTGGGACTGCTGCGCGAGGAGGAGGGGCTCGCCGCGCGCGTGCTCGACTCGCTCGACATCACGGTGGAGGAGGTGCGCGCGCAGGTCGCCCGCATCGTCGGCCAGGGTGACGAGGTCACCACCGGCCAGATCCCGTTCACGCCGCGCGCCAAGAAGGTGCTGGAGCTGGCGCTGCGCGAGGCGCTGTCGCTGGGCCACAACTACATCGGCACCGAGCACATCCTGCTCGGCCTGGTGCGCGAGAACGAGGGCGTCGCCGCCCGCATCCTGCTCGACTTCGACGCCGACGCCGAGAAGATCCGCAACGAGATCATCCGCATGCTGTCCGGCCCCGGCCGGCGCACGCAGTCGCGGCGGCGCCGCGGGCGAGAAGGGCCAGAAGAGCTCGAAGCTGCTCGACCAGTTCGGCCGCAACCTGACCAAGCTGGCCACCGAGGGCAAGCTCGACCCGGTGGTCGGGCGCCAGAACGAGATCGAGCGCGTCATGCAGATCCTGTCGCGCCGCACCAAGAACAACCCGGTGCTGATCGGCGAGCCGGGCGTCGGCAAGACCGCCGTCGTCGAGGGCCTGGCCCAGCGCATCTCCGGCAACCAGGTTCCCGAGCTGCTGAAGGGCAAGCAGATCTACACGCTCGACCTGGCCGCGCTGGTGGCCGGTTCCAAGTACCGCGGCGAGTTCGAGGAGCGGCTCAAGAAGGTGATGAAGGAGATCGCCCAGCGCGGCGACATCATCCTGTTCATCGACGAGCTGCACAACCTGGTCGGCGCGGGTGCGGCCGAGGGCGCGATCGACGCGGCCTCGATCCTGAAGCCGGCGCTGGCCCGTGGCGAGCTGCAGACGATCGGCGCCACGACCCTCGACGAGTACCGCAAGTACCTGGAGCGCGACTCCGCACTGGAGCGGCGCTTCCAGCAGATCAAGGTCGAGGAGCCGACGATCGACGACACCGTGCAGATCCTGCGCGGGCTGCGCGACCGCTACGAGGCCCATCACCGCGTCCGCATCACGGACGAGGCGCTGCAGGCTGCGGCCGAGCTGTCCGACCGCTACATCCAGGAGCGGCAGCTGCCCGACAAGGCGATCGACCTGATCGACGAGGCCGCGTCGCGGATGCGCATCAAGCTGATGACCGCCCCTCCCGTGCACAAGGAGCTCGACGAGGAGATCGAGACGGTGCGCAAGGAGAAGGAGGCCGCGATCGAGTCGCAGGAGTTCGAGAAGGCCGCGAACCTGCGCGACAAGCGAGCGCAAGCTGACGCTGAAGAAGCGCGAGATGGAGGACAACTGGAAGTCGTCCGGTGAGGCCGACCAGGCCCAGATCGCCGAGGAGGAGATCGCCGACATCGTCTCGATGTGGACGGGCATCCCGGTGTTCAAGCTGACCGAGGCCGAGTCGCAGCGCCTGATCCGGATGGAGGAGGAGCTGCACAAGCGCGTGATCGGCCAGCACGTGGCGATCGAGGCCGTGTCCAAGGCGATCCGCCGTGCCCGCGCGGGCATCAAGGATCCCAAGCGGCCGACCGGCTCGTTCATCTTCCTGGGCCCCTCGGGCGTGGGCAAGACCGAGCTGGCGCGCACGCTGGCCGAGTTCCTGTTCGGCGACGAGGACGCGATGATCCAGGTCGACATGTCGGAGTACATGGAGAAGCACGCCGTGTCCCGGCTGGTCGGCTCGCCTCCCGGCTACGTCGGCTACGACGAGGGCGGCCAGCTGACCGAGGCCGTGCGCCGCAAGCCGTACTCGGTGGTGCTGCTGGACGAGATCGAGAAGGCGCATCCCGACGTGTTCAACATCCTCCTGCAGATGCTGGAGGAGGGACGCCTGACCGACGCCCAGGGCCGGCACGTGGACTTCAAGAACACGATCGTGATCATGACCTCGAACATCGGGGCAGCGTCGATCGCGAAGAACACCACGCTCGGCTTCAGCGTCGGCGAGGACGAGATGGGCGTGTCCTACGACGACATGAAGAACCGGATCATGGGCGAGCTGAAGAAGGTGTTCCGCCCCGAGCTGCTGAACCGCATCGACGAGGTGATCGTCTTCCACAAGCTGTCCAAGGACGAGATCAAGATGATCGTCGACCAGCTGATGAAGCGGCTGCGCGAGCAGATGAAGGTGCACGAGGTCTCGATCGAGCTGACCGAGGCGGCCAAGGAGATGATGGTCGAGAAGGGCTACGACCCGACCATGGGCGCCCGCCCGCTGCGGCGAGCGATCCAGCGCTTCATCGAGGATCCGCTGGCCGACTTCGTCCTGGCCCGCAACCTGCAGCCCGGCTCGACCGTGCTGGTCGACCACGTGGAGGGCGACGAGGAGGTCTCGCTGCAGCTGATCGATCCGGTCGACGTGCCGGACGCTCCGCCGGAGGATCTGGTGGCGGCCGAGGTACCGTCCTCGGATGACGGCGAGGGTGAGCCGCACGACGAGGCTCCGGCTGACGAGTAGCCGAAACTCATGATCGAAGCACGACGAGGGGGGCGCCGAGGGTGGCGCCCCCCTCGTCGTTTAGGATGGGCCGAGATGACCGACCGAGTCGCTCCGTGACCGAGGTCGCCGGCCGCATCCGGAGACAGCTCGATCAGCTCTCGCCGAACGACCTGCGGATCGCCCACCGCCTGCTCGACCACCCGGCGGAGGCGCCGTTCGAGACGGCCGAATCGCTGGCCGCCGCGAGCGGGGTCAGCAAGGCCGCCGTGGTGCGGTTCTCGGTCCGGGTCGGGTTCAGCGGATTCGCGGAGCTGCACGACGCCCTGCGGGCGGAGGCGGTGGAGAGGCTGTCGCTGCCGCCCCAGGAGGACGGCACAGGCGACGTGGTGGACGCGGTGGCCGCCCGCGCCGGGTCTGACCTGACGGCGATGCGCACAGGGGTCGACCGCACCCAGTTCCACGCGGCGGTGGCACTGCTGGGAAAGGGCACCGGCAAGATCGGCATCTTCGGGCATCGCAAGTCGGCCGCTCTCGCCGAGTACGCCTACTACCTGCTGAACCCGCTGCTCTCAAATACGTGGCCGATCGCCGCGGGCGAGCCCGGCATCGCCGATCAGCTGATCGACCTGGAGCCGCGGGATCGCTTGATCGCGTTCACGTTCCGCCGCTACGCCCGCATCACGGCGCAGGTGGTGCAGAGCTTCCACGAGGCGGGCGCGCCGGTGGTGCTGATCACGGACGACCAGCTGGCCCCGGCCGCCGACCTGGCTACGCACCTGCTGGTGTGCGCGCCGGCCGAGGCCGGGGAGTTCGACACGGCCGCACCCGGCGTGGTGCTGATCGAGGCGCTGGCGGCCGCGATCGCGGCCCGCTCGCGCGGCGGCGACAAGCGCCGCGACCTGGCGGAGCGGCTCTGGAAGCAGTTCGGGACGTACTAACCGCTCCGTAACAAATGGTTCACAAGTTGCAGTAGTCCGATTCATATGGTTCACTACGGTCTTGAAGACGGACCGCAGGGATCAGCCGGAATACGACGCCTGCGCGCTGGCGGCGGTGGTGGCGCGCGACGGGCGCGCCTCCGCCTGGCCGCTGCGCCACGCGATGCGGGCACTCGAGGCGATGGCCCATCGCGCTGGCAGCGTCGGCGAGGAGGGCGACGGCTGCGGGGTGCAGGTCGACATCCCGCGTCGGCTGTGGGCCGACCGCCTGCGCTCGCACCTGCCGTTCTCACCCGGGTTCGCCGTCGCGCACCTGGCCGGCGCCGATCCGGAGCCGGCTCTGCACGCCCTCGGCGTCGAGCTGGTGGCCCTGGTCGAACAGGACGTCGATCGCGCCGCCATCGGGCCGGGCGGCCGCGACGGCACACCGCCGCTGTGGCAGGCGGCGCTGCGGGTGCCGGAGGGCACGTCGCTCATGCGGCACTGGATGGCGCTTGAGCGGGCGGGCGTGCACGTCGCCTCCCTGTCGCGGTGGTCCTGCGTCTACAAGGTGCTCGGCGACCCTTCGCGGCTGCTGCCGTTCGCCGCCGACCTGGAGCATCCGCTGTTCACGACGCGGGTGGCGATCGCCCACAGCCGCTACTCGACCAACACGCTGCCCGCCTTCGAACGCGTGCAGCCGTTCGGGCGCCTCGCCCACAACGGTGAGATCAACACCATCCGGCGGCTGCGGCTGGAGCTGCCGGGCCTGGGGGCGCAGCCGCTGCGCGGAGCCAGCGACACCCAGGACCTGGACCTGCTGGTGGGCGTGCTGCTCGACCGCGGGCTGGCTCTTGACGAGGTGCTGGCGATGCTGCTGCCACCCGTGCAGCCGCGCGGCCCGCTCGACCGCTACCACCGCGCCGTCTGCGGGCCGCTGGCGCAGGGCCCGGCCGCGCTGATCGGCCGCAGCGGGGAGCTGGTGGTGGGCGCCGTCGACAGGCTCGGGTTGCGACCGCTCTGGCAGCTGCGGACGCCCGGTGAGCTGTGGCTCTCGTCCGAGCCGGGCGTGCTGGACATCGGCGAGCTCGACGACGACCCCGTGCCGTTGGCCGCGGGTCAGCGGGTGCTGATCGATCTGCGCCGGCCGAAGGGCTTCCGGTCACCCTCCCGATCGAGCCCCCTGGCCGGTGTGGCGCTGGCGTCGCGGTTCACGCGGCCACGGATCCCGCTGCGCGTGGCCGACACGGTCGACGCGGCGGCGCACGGGTTCACGCGCGACGACCTGGCGATGCTGGAGGCGATGGCGGACACCGGCGAGGAGCCGATCGGATCGCTCGGGTACGATGGCCCGCTGGCCGCGCTGGACGAGGCGCCGACCGTCTCCGACCACTTCAAGCAGGAGGTGGCCGTGGTCACCAACCCGGCCATCGACCGTGACCGTGAGCGCGAGCAGTTCTCGCTGCGCGTGCTTGCCGGGCAACGGCCGCGGCCCGGGCGGCCGGCCTGCATGTGGCAGCTCGGCTCGCCGCTCCTGGGCTCGCGCGAGGGCCTGCCGTGGACGCGGATCGGTCTCACCCCGGACGTGGCGGCCGACGCCGAGCGGGCGGTGGCGGCCGGCGCGGAGCTGGTGCTGTTGGACGACCGGCTGGCCGCCGAGGTCGACCCGCACCTGGCGCTGGCGATGGCGATGCGGCGCCTGCGCGAGCGTGGCCTCGACCGCGACGCGTCGCTGGCGCTGGCGGCGGGCGGCCTGCGCAACCTGCACGACGTGGTGCTGGCGCTCGGCACGGGAGCGGTGGCCGTGGAGCCCTACGCGATGTGGGCGCGGGCCGGGCGCGGGCGCTGCGCGCGCCTCCGAGCGGCGCTCGAGAAGGGCATCGAGAAGGTGCTCTCGACCATGGGCACCCACGAGCTGGCCGGCTACGGGCCGGCCTTCGCCTCGGTCGGGCTGCACCCCGAGGCTGCCCGCGAGTTCCCCTGCCCTCCCCTGCTGCCGGGGCGCCGCCCGCCGGTCGCGGTCGCGTCCGAGCGGCCCCGTCAGGTGTTCCGGATGGCGCCCAGGCTGTGGAAGGCCGCGGGCGCCGTGGCCGACGGCCGCGGCGGCTACGACGAGTTCGCGGCTCAGGCGGCCGAGGTCGAGCGCGAGCACCCGGTCGCGCTGCGGCATCTGCTCGACGCTAAACCGGCGGCGGTGCCCGCGGGCGGGCCGGCCGACCTCTCGGTCGGCGACCATGCGCTGCCGTTCGTGATCAGCGCCATGTCGTTCGGCTCGCAGGGCGAGGCGGCGTTCCGCTCCTACCTGGCCGCGGCCGCCCGTCTCGACATCATCGCCATGAACGGCGAGGGCGGTGAGCTGCCGGAGCTGATCGGGTCGAGCCCGCGCAACCGCGCCCAGCAGGTGGCCAGCGGGCGCTTCGGGGTGAACGCGCGGATGCTCGGCTCCTGCGGCATGATCGAGATCAAGATCGGACAGGGTGCGAAGCCGGGCGAGGGCGGGCACCTGCCCGGCACCAAGGTCACCCCGAAGGTGGCGGCGGCTCGGTCGGCCGCACCCGGCGTCGACCTGATCTCGCCCGCCAACAACCACGACCTCTACTCGATCGAGGACCTGGCCCAGATCATCGCGGAGCTGCATGCCACCAACGCGGGCGCGCGCGTGGGGGTGAAGGTGCCGGTCGTGAGCGGGATCGGCACGATCGCGGTCGGCATAGCCAAGGCCGGCGCCGACGTGATCACGCTGTCGGGCTATGACGGCGGCACCGGCGCGGCCCGCCGCCACGCCCTGCGCCACGCCGGCCTGCCCTCCGACCTGGGCCTGACCCTGGCCCACGGCGCGCTCTCCGAGGCCGGCCTGCGCGGATCGGTGGAGCTGTGGGCCGACGGTGGCGTTCGCACCGCCGCCGACGTGCTGAAGCTGATGCTGCTGGGGGCAAACCGGGCCGGGTTCGGCACCATGTCGATGGTGGCCCTCGGCTGCACCATCTGCCGCGGCTGTCAGTCGGACGCGTGCCACGTCGGCATCGCCACCCAGATCGAGGATGAGCGGGAGGCGGCGGCGCGTGGCCTCAAGCGGTTCCTGCCGGTCGATCCGGGCGACGGTGTGACCAGGCTGTGGCGCTTCTTCGACGAGACGGCCGCCGCGCTGCGGCGGCTAGTGTCCGCGATGGGCGCGCACTCCGCGCAGGAGCTGGTCGGCCGCAGCGACCTGCTGGTGCAGGCTCGCGGCCTCGAACTGATCGACCTGGCTGCGATGCTGCAGCCCGCGGCCACGGCCGAGCCGCGCAGCCCCGGTCGCAGGCGGCCGCTGATGACGCAGGAGATGGCGACACGGCTGCGTGCGGCGCTCGTCATGGCGGCGCCGGTGCCGGCGGCGGCAGCGGCCGGGGCGCGACCGCGGGTGGCAGCACTCGCGGAGCCGGAGTTCGAGCCCGGCGCCGGCGAACTGGAGGCGGTTGCCGGCGCGGTCGCAGGAACCGGTCTGGCCGCGTTTGCAGCTGACGGGGTGTCCGTGCGGGTGCGAGGTGGCGGCCAGGACGGCGTCGCCAAGGGCGCCTGCGGTGCGCGCGTGGCCGTGCTGAAGGCGCCGGACGCCGCCGGCACGGTGCGCGGCGGCTCGGTCGGCAAGGGCTTTGGCTACGGGGCCCAGCGGGGCCTGCTGATGGTGCAGGGCGAGGCCGACGCGCGCGCGGGCATCAGGCTGTCGGGCGCCGACATGCTGATAGGGGGCGAGCCGGCATGGCCGGTGCGGTCACGCGCGTCCGCGGCGGCCGCGCAGGTCAAGGGCTTTGCGTTCGAGTACATGACGGCGGGGCGCGCGGTGGTGCTGGGCGATGTCGGGCCGTGGGCGTTCGCCGGGATGACGGGCGGCGTGGTCTACGTGCGTCACGAGCCGGAGCTGGGACTGGACGAGGCCGCCATCCGGAACCGGTTCGCCCGGGCCGCGAGCGTCACGCTGCGGCCCCTGGACGCGGACGGCGAGCACGACGTGGCCGAGCTGCTGGGCGCGTACGAGCGGGAGCTGGCGATGTCCGGTCAGCCGGAGGCGTCGCAGCACGTCGCACGGCTGGCCCGCGACGCCCGCTGGTGCTTCCGCGCGGTCGTGCCGGAGGGGCTGCAGGCCGACCAGGACGTATCCACAGAGTGACCAGCGCCATCCGCACACGCTGCGATGATGGTGGGCCCATGTCACGTACCCTCACCGCCTTCACCTGCTCCGCCTGCGGCTTCGAGAGCCCGCGCTGGCTCGGCCGCTGCACCGCCTGCGGCGAGTGGAACACGCTGATCGAGGAGGTGCGCGAGCGCGCCCCCAAGGGCGGTGTCCGGCCGTCCCGGCCGCGCGCCGTCCCGCAGGCGCTGGCCGATGTCGAGCCGGACGCCGCCCGGCGCATCTCGACCGGCTCCGACGAGTTCGACCGCGTGCTGGGCGGCGGCCTGGTGTCGGGGTCGCTGGTGCTGGTCGGGGGCGAACCGGGCGTCGGCAAGAGCTCGCTGCTGCTGCAGGCGCTGGCGGCGATGGGCGCCGCCGGCCGCTCGACGCTGCTCGTGTCGGGCGAGGAGTCGCCCGCGCAGGTGCGGATGCGGGCCGAGCGCATCGGCGGCGTCGACCACATCTCGATCCTGGCCGAGACCGAGCTGGAGACGGTCTGCGAGGCGATCGTCGAGCTGCGCCCCGAGATCTGCGTGATCGACTCAGTGCAGACGCTGGCGTCGGCAGATCTCGCCTCATCGCCGGGCAGCGTCGCCCAGGTGCGCGAGGCGGCCGACCGCCTGCTGCGGATCGCCAAGGGCCACGGCGTCACGATCGTGCTGGTCGGCCACGTCACCAAGGAGGGCACGGTGGCCGGGCCGCGCGTGCTCGAGCACCTGGTGGACGCCGTGCTGCAGATGGAGGGCGACCGCTACCGGTTCCTGCGGGTGCTGCGGGCGGTCAAGAACCGCTTCGGCTCGACCAACGAGATCGGCATCTTCGAGATGACCGACCGCGGCCTGGTGGCTGTGGCCGATCCCTCCGCCGCGTTCGCATCCGACGGCCCCGCCGGGCCCGGCTCCGTGCTGCTGCCCGCGATCGAGGGCAGCCGGCCGATCCTGCTCGAGCTGCAGGCGCTGGTCGCGCCCAGCGACCTGGCCATGCCGCGCCGCGCCACCACCGGCATCGACCGCAACCGGCTGTCCATGATCGTGGCCGTGCTGGGCCGCCACGCCGGGGTGGCGCTGGGCTCGAGCGACATCTTCGTGAACGTGGCCGGCGGCGTGCGCATCGACGAGCCGGCCGCCGACCTGGCGGTCGCGATCGCGGTGGTGTCGGCGCACCGGGGGGTGGCTCCCAGGGCCGGGCTGGCCTGCTTCGGCGAGCTGGCGCTGACCGGCGCCGTGCGGGCGGTGGGGCAGAGCGAGCGGCGTCTGTCCGAGGCCGCCAAGCTGGGATCCACCGAGGCGCTGGCCCCGGCTGGTACGGTGTCCGTGGCGGGTGTGACGCGTGCGCACCGCGGCCACGTTGCAGCAGGCGATCGAGGAGGCATTCGCGTGAGCGAGATGGTGTCCGACCCGCGGCAGGATCCGAAGCTGATGGATGCCCTGCGCCGCGTCTCGCCGGGCACGACCATGCGCCAGGGCATCAACGACATCCTGCGCGGCAGCGAGGGCGCCCTGATCGTGATCGGCGAGCCGGCCGAGCTGTCGTTCCTGTTCTCGGGCGGCATCCGGCTGGATCAGGCCTTCTCGCCCTACCTGCTGTACGAGCTGGCCAAGATGGACGGCGCCATCATCCTCAACTCGAACGCCACCCGCATCGTCTACGCCAACGTCCAGCTGATGCCGGATCCGACCATCCCTTCGGCCGAGACCGGCACCCGGCACCGCACCGCCGAGCGCGTGGCCAAGCAGACCGGCGCGATCGCCGTCTCGATCAGCCAGCAGCGCGACGTCGTCACCGTGTACGTGGGCGACTCCCGCTACCAGCTGGAGGAGATCCCGGCGGTGCTGGCCAAGACCAACCAGGCCCTGACCACGCTCGACACCTACCGGGCGCGGCTGGAGCAGGTCTCGACCCGGCTGACGGCGCTCGAGTTCCAGAGCGCGGTGATGCTCGACGACGTGCTGACGGCGGCGCAGCGGGCCGAGATGACCACCCGCATGGTGGACGAGATCGAGCGCAACGTGGCCGAGCTGGGCGTCGAGGGCCGGCTGATCAAGATCCAGCTGGACGAGATGACCGAGTGGGTGCCGGCCGACAAGCTGGCGCTGATCCGCGACTACGAGGTGTTCGAGGCGACCGGCGGCGCCGGTCACGTGCTCGAGCACCTGGCCGGCCTGCCCGATCAGGCGCTGCTCGAGTTCGACGAGCTGGCGGCGGCGCTGGGCTACCCGCGCACCGTCAACCCGATGGACTACGCGGTGGCGCCGCGCGGCTACCGGGTGCTGTCGAAGGTGCCGCGGCTGCCGGACCACGTGATCGACCACGTGGTCGGGCACTTCAACGGCCTGGAGGCGTTCGTGCGGGCCTCGATCGAGGATCTGGAGGAGGTCGACGGGGTCGGCAGCGTGCGGGCGCGTGAGATCCGGGAGGGTCTGCGGCGCCTGCAGGAGCAGAACCTGGTCGACCGCTACCTCAACCTGTGAGCTGCCGCCGGGCGGCGTGCCGGGCGACCCGCACGCGGTTGCCGCACGCGTCGCTGCACCATCGCCGGCGGGCGCTGGCCGACAGGTAGACGCGCCGGCAGCCGTGCGCCTCGCACACGCGCAGCCGTGCCCGCTCGCCGGTCAGCAGCTCGATCACCGACCGGGCGATCACCCCCAGCACGTGCGCGCCGGAGTCGCCGCTGGTGCTCAGCCACATCCGGGGACGGCCGTTGACCGGCCAGTTCAGCTGCGGCGCCACGGCCGCGGCGGCGCTGCAGGCGTTGAGGTGGTCGATGGCGCCCGCGTCGGCCGCCTCGCCCGTGACTGCGGTGCGCAGCAGGTGGTCGGCGGTTGACTGCAGCCGCTCCAGCTCGGCCAGGTCGGCCGGCGGTCGGCTCGCTTCGGATGCCGCGCTGAAACAGCCACCGGGCGGTGGCGCCGGCGTCGTCCAGATCCGGTCCCAGCCGGGTGTCGATGAACTCGATGGCGAGCACGAATCGATGATAACGTTTTATTTTCCATCTGTCCATTAGCAGTGCTTGTGACTAATGGTTATCATGACTACGAGCGTTAGTTTTCCTCGGGTTTGCAACGCAGTTCAGTGTGCTCTGGCTGGTTCGCTCGGATGCCGCAAGTCTGGTATGATCTACCCCTCTAGGGGTACAAAAACTGCCGGACCGACGCCGGCGAGGAGGTCACACGCTACGTGTATGAGGTTGGGGACAAGGTCGTGTACCCGCATCACGGCGCGGGCACGGTCGTACGCAAGGAAGAGCGTGACGAGCGCGAATATCTGACGATCCAGATCATCCACAACGATATGACCGTGATGATCCCCTCCGACAGCGCCGACCGGGCCGGTCTCCGCAAGGTGATCGGGGAGGAGACGGTCGAAGAGGTGCTGGGCGTGCTGGGCGGTGACGGCACCAAGATGCCGAAGAACTGGAACCGCCGGTTCAAGCACAACCGCGACAAGATGAAGACCGGAGACATCTTCGAGCTGGCCGAGGTCGTGCGCAATCTTGCGCAGCGCGACCAGGAGAAGGGCCTTTCCACCGGCGAGAAGCAGATGTTCTCCAAGGCCAAGCGCATCCTGGCCTCCGAGCTGATGTACGCAAAGGGCATGGAGGAGGAGGAGGCGCGCGAGTTCCTCGAGGAGGTGCTGGAGGAGATCGGCGCAGCGCGAAAAGCACGCGCCTAGAACACACTGTCCCAAGCCCGTCCCCGGAGGCCGCGACGGCTGAGCCGGTAGATGGGCGATATACGCCTCCCGAGGAGGGAGCAAGGCGATGATCCTGGTTTCACGAATCGTCCTCGCTCTCTTGGCCGCGCTTGGTGCCGTTTACGCGGGTCGTACTTTTGATCTGGTAAACCACTTCGATTCGTCTTCTTACGCGTACACCGTGTTTGGCATCATCGTCTTCCTCGCGTTCGCCGTCGGTTGGATGGTCGGCGGACTCGCGGGGAAGGGACTAGCGCGCGGGTTCAAGAGGGTCGAACGAGCGGCGCAGGCCCGCAGTGCGGGCGAGCTTACGGTGGGCGCGATCGGCCTGCTGGTCGGCCTGCTGGTGTCTGCGCTGCTGTATCTGCCCGTGCACGCGCTGCCCTACATCGGCAACTGGGTGCTGTTGCCGATGGTGCTGGTGCTGAGCTACCTGTTCGCGTTCACCGCCGCCAAGAAGCACCGCGGCATCCTGCGCCTGGTCGGCGTTCACTCGCTGGGCGAAGGCGACCCCGACCTCGAGAACGGCTCCAACGTTTCGACACTGGTGGACACGAGCGCCATCATCGACGGCCGCATCGCTGACATCGTGCGAACCGGCTTCCTGGGCGGCGAGCTGGTCGTGCCCGAGTTCGTGCTGAAGGAGCTGCAGCAAGTGGCCGACTCGGCCGATCCGCTGAAGCGGGCGCGCGGCCGCCGCGGGCTGCAGGTGGTGCAGGATCTGCGCACCGACGTGCAGGTGGCCACCCCCGACGTCGACTTCCCGCAGGTGTCCGACGTGGACGCGAAGCTGCTGAAGCTGGCCAAGGAGCGGGGCATGCCGATCCTGACCACCGACTTCAACCTGAACAGGCTGGCCCAGATCCAGGACGTGCAGGTGCTGAACGTGAACGACCTGGCCAACGCGCTGAAGCCGGCGGTGCTGCCGGGCGAGCGGCTGGACGTCCTGCTGATCAAGGAGGGCAAGGAGTCGAACCAGGGTGTCGGCTACCTGGACGACGGCACCATGGTCGTGGTGGAGCGTGCCCGCGAGCGGATCGGCGAGACGCTGCCGGTCCAGGTGACCTCGGTGCTGCAGCAGCCCTCCGGCAAGATCATCTTCACGAAGATCGCCGCCGAAAACGACTGACCTTGGCCGATCTGCTCACCAGTTGGGCGATCGTGGTGGGGGCGGGTGACGGGCGCCGGCTGGGGGATGACCGGCCGAAGGCGTTCGTCGGTGTCGGTGACGAGGTGATGCTGGCCCACTCCGTCAGGATGCTGGACGACCACCCCGCGCTGGATGGGGTCGTGCTGGTGGTGCCCGAGGGCTGGGAGGAGCCGGCAACGCTGCTGGCCGACGACCTGGTCGCGGGCAAGGTGGCCGCGGCTGTGACCGGCGGAAGCACCCGGGCGGCGTCGGTCGCCGCAGGGCTGGCCGCCGTACCGGACGACGCCGACCTGATCCTGGTGCACGACGCGGCGCGGCCGTTCGCGACGCCCGAGCTGGTGTCGCGCGTGCTGGAGGCGCTCGGCGAGGCCGACGGGGCGGTGCCCGGCGTGCCCCTCACCGACACCGTCAAGCGCGTCAGCGCGGGGTTGGTGGTGGAGACACCCGACCGCTCTCAGCTGGTGGCGGTGCAGACGCCCCAGGGCTTTCGCGCGGACGCGCTGCGCCGTGCGTACGCGCAGCCGGCGGAGGTGCTGGCGGCGGCCACCGACTGCGCATCGCTGGTGGAGGCGAGCGGCGGCAAGGTCGCCGTCGTCGAGGGCGACCCCGCCAACCTCAAGGTGACCACACCCGATGACCTGGCGGAGGCCCGTCGCCGGTGCTGACCGACTACCACATGCACCTGGTCGACGACGACCTGCCCTACGACGACGACAGCTTCACGCTCGAGCACGTCGGCCGCTACGTGACGGCCGCCGCCGCAGCGGGGATCGACGAGATCGGCTTCACCGACCATGTCTACCGATTCGCCGAGGCCCGCGGCTGGTTCGACCACGCGCTCTGGCAGGCCGATGCCGTGGGTGACCTGGGCCGCTACCACGGCGCGATCTCGGCCGCGCGGGACGCCGGCCTGCCGGTGAAGGTCGGCGCTCGAGGTCGACTACCTGCGCGGCCGCGAGCAGCAGATCGGCGAGGTGGTCGCACGATATCGACTGGGACTACCTGCTGGGCTCGGTGCACTGGGTGGCCGGGCTGGCGGTGGACTGGGAGCTGGCGCCGATCTGGGATCGATACCCTGCGGACGAGGTCTGGCGCCTCTACTGCGATGACCTCTGCCTGGCGGCGGCGAGCGGCATCTACGACTCGATGGCGCATCCCGACCTGGCCAAGGTGTTCGGGCAGCGGCCGGCCCGGCCGCAGGCGCTATACCGCCAGATCGCCGACGCCTTCCAGGCGGCAGGGGTGTGTGCCGAGGTGTCGTCGGCGGGGTATCGACAGACGCTCGACGAGCTCTACCCGGATCCGGAGCTGCTGGCGATGCTGCACGAGCGGGGCGTGCCGGTCACGCTGGGGTCGGACGCGCACGCGCCGGAGCGGGTGGGACGCGACTTCCGGCGGGCGCTGGCGGAGCTGCATGCGGCGGGGTACCGGACGCTGACGGTGTTCGATGGCCGGGAACGGCGGCAGGAGGTGTTCGATGTCTGAGCGGATGCGGGTGGGGATTGGCTTTGACGCGCACGCGTTCGCGGACGGGCGGCGGCTGGTGCTGGCCGGGGTCGAGATCCCGTCGTTGCGGGGGTTGGCGGGGCACTCGGATGCCGACCTGATCAGCCACGCCGTCACCGACGCGCTGCTGGGAGCGGCGGGCGGGGCCGACATCGGCGACCTGTACCCGTCGGATGACCCGGCGCTCGAGGGAGCGTCCAGCGTGGAGCTGCTGCGGCGAGCGTGGGCGACGCTGGCCGAGAGCGGCTGGAGCATCGTCAACGTCGACGCGATCGTGATCATGCAGGAGCCGCGGCTGGCGCCGCACCGAGAGGCGATGCGGGACGCGCTGGCGGCGGCGCTCGACGTCGGTCGGGAGCGGGTGACGGTGCGCGCGTCCACCACCGACCTGCTCGGGTTCACGGGGCGCGGTGAGGGAGCGGCCTGCCAGGCGGTGGCGCTGCTGGAGGGGCCGGAGTAGGTGCCGCCGGGCGTCGTCTCCTTCGACCTGGACGGGACGCTGTGGGAGTTCGCACCGATGATGGACGGGGCGCTGGCCGCGGCGATCGACTCGCTGGAGCGGCGGCACCCGGTGCTCGCGGGCCGTCTCACGGTGGCCGATCTGCATCGCCACCGGGAGCTGGTCGGACAGGCGATGCAGGGCACGCTCGAGCAGCTTCGCCGCGAGTCGTTCCGCGAGGCGCTGAGGTCGGTGGGAGGCGACCCGCAGCTGGCCGAGTGGCTGGGTGACGAGCTGCTGGCCGCGCGCGCCGATGTGGTGGGCGTGCACTCCGACGTGGAGCCGGTGGTGGACGAGCTGCTGGCTCGTGGTCACGCGGTGGGGGCGATTACGAACGGCAACTTCCCGTTCGAGCAGCTGGCGCTGGCGGAGCGGTTCGCGTTCGTCGTGCACGCCGAGCACGTGGGGGAGATGAAGCCCGCCGCCGCGCCGTTTCGCCGCGCTGCCGAGCTGGCCGGCGCCAACGCCGCGCGCTGGGTGCACGTGGGCGACGAGATCGGCACCGACGTGGAGGGCGCGCAGGCCTACGGGATGCTGGGGGTGTGGCTGAACCGGTCGCGGCGGCGGGTGCCGGAGGGCGTTCAACCGGACGGCGAGATTGCGTCGCTGCATGAGCTGCCGGATCTGGTGGACAGGCTGCTGGCAGACCGCTAGCCGGGCAGCGTGGCGACGCCCGCGGACACCTCTGCCAGGCCGTCGGCGACCAGCGCGTCCAGCGCCTCGCTGTCGTCCAGCGCGGCAACATCCAGACGCCGCGATGCCACCAGCCGCTTGAGCACGGCGCTCCGGCGCTGGCGGAACGATCCCTCGAAGCGGGACTGCTTGCGCAGCGGGGCGAAGGTCATGCCGGCCGAGGGACAGCCGGCCGCCAGCGGGCAGAGCTCGCAGCGCGGGCGGCGGGCGATGCAGACGCCGCTGCCCAGGTCGAAAAGGGCCTGGTTCCACTCGTAGGCGCGGCCCGGCGGTGGCGGCAGATCGGGGTCGCTGAAGGCGCGGCCGAGCACGCGGCGGGCGTTGACGTCGGGCGCCGCCACCTGGTCGCCGAAGGCGAAGCAGGCGATGGCGGCGGCGGTGTAGGGGCCGATGCCGGGCAGCGAGCGCAGCTCGGCTTGATCCCGAGGGAACCCACCCCGCTCCGACACCGCCTGCGCGCAGCGGTGCAGGTTGACCGCGCGGCGGTTGTAGCCGAGCCCCGACCAGGCCTCGATCACCTCGGCCGGGGTCGCGGCCGCCAGCGCGGCCGCGTCCGGCCAGCGTTCGAGCCAGGCCAGGTAGCGCGGAACGACCCGCGAGACCTGCGTCTGCTGCAGCATCACCTCCGAGACGAGGATCGCGTACGGGTCGTGCGTGTGCCGCCACGGCAGATCTCTCCCGTTTTGGCTGTACCAAGCCAAAAGCAACTCCTGCATGGCGTGCAGCCTAGCGGCCGCTTCGGCCCGCGTCTTCGCTGGAAATCGGGCTCCCGCCATCACCGGCCGATGGGGATTCCCCTGATGCGGTTCGGTGGTGTCACTGCTTGCATGAAGCCATCCACGGCGGTATTCGCCGCGGTGTAACTGAGGAGGCAAGAAATGACTCTCCATGGTCGTGGTTGGCGGCTGGGGGCAGGCGCCGGATTGTTCCTGGTCGGGTTGGTCAGTGCCGGGGTGGCATGGGCGACGCTGCTCACTCCGCAACCGGTGGTGACAGCGAAGGGTCGCCAGTTCGAAGCTTCGGCGACACCTGGTGGTACGTACCTTGCGTACGATCAGTCCCGGCCGGGGCATCCCGACCAGTTCGACGTGTACGTGAAGCCGGCCGGCGCGCGGCGGTTCAAGGTGAACACTCGGGGAGTGGCCTACGGCGGTGGCATCGACGGCACCACCATGATCTATCAGAGCGTGCGCAATGGCCAGTCCAACCTGCGGTTGTTCGACCTGGCCACCCACGCCCGATCAGCTCCGGCTGGGGTGAATAGCGAGAGGTGGGAGTGGCTACCGACGATCTCGGGTGACTGGATCCTCTACGGCCAGCAGTGGGGCTCTCACCCGGTGAACGGTCGAGTCATTCTGCACGATACGAATACGGCCGAGACGCGGATCCTGGACGAGCAGGTCGGCAAGCCGAGAAGGCTGCTTTCGCCGGGCCAGGTGAGCGGCGACTTCGCGACGTGGGATCGGTACACCCCGCTCTCGCGCGCCGACAACGTGTTCCTGTACCAGATCTCCACCCAGACCAAGACCAAGATCCCGGTGCCGACCGGCAAGGTCCAGTACTCATCGTCGGTCACGCCCACGGGCACGGTCTTCTATGCACGGAGCGGAATCGGTTGTGGCGCCCACGTGTCGCTGCATGAATACGCATCCGGCACGGACACCCTGCTGGCGAGGCTGCCGAACGGATACGACAGCTTCAGAACCTTCGCCGTCGACGAGGGCGCCGGTGTCACCTCGCTCTACTTCGAGCGGTTCCAGTGCTCGACGGGGAAGTCGCATATCTACAAGCTCACCGTCAACTGAGCCTGTATCCAGGTTTCGTCGCGCCGCCACGCCGGCGGCGCGACAAAACCCCAACGCTCCTCAACAGCCGCTGCGACGCAACAGGAGGTCGAGGACGCGCCGCATGTCCACCTCGGCCAGCTCTGGGTAGATCGGCAGGGACAGGCAGGTCGATGCCAGGTAGTCGGTGATGCCAAGGTCGCCGACCACCACGTGTTTGACCTTCGCCATGACAGGCTGCCGGTGTACCGGGATCGGATAGTGCACGCCGCTTGCAACTCCGCGCTGCTGCAGCCGCGAGCGGGTGGCATCGCGGTCTGAAAGCAAGACGGCGAACAGGTGGCGAGTGTGTTCTGCCCACGGCTCGACCCGCTGCATGGGCAGTCCGCTCGGGCCTATTGTCGCTTCGTAGGCTGCGGCGATCCGTTGGCGAGCGCGGATCCATTCCCCCACGTGCGGCAGCTTCGCTCTCAGCACCGTGGCCTGGAGCTCCGCCATGCGGGCGTTGGTGCCGACGGCCAGGTGTTCATATTTCCCGTTGGCACGTCCGTGATCGCGGAGTTGCCGGAGGCTCGCGGCGAGCGCAGTGTCGCTCGTGGTCACGGCACCGGCATCACCGTGCGCACCAAGAGTCTTGCCCGGGTAGAAGCTGTAGCAGGCGGCGGAAGAATGACTTCCGAGTGGCTGGCCCCGGTACGTCGCACCGTGCGCCTGCGCAGCATCCTCGATGATGGCGACGTCGGGTGCTGCCTCGGCTATCGCCGGGACGTCGGCCGGATTACCGTAGAGGTGAACCGGCACGATTGCCTTGGTGCGTGGTGTTAGCGCTGCGGACACCTGGTCTGGTGCCATCGTCCATGTATCGGGATCGACATCGACCAGGACTGGCGTGGCGCCACGTCGCACGATCGCGCCGACCGTGGCGAAAAAGGTGTGAGACACGCTGATCACCTCGTCGCCGGAGCCCACGCCGAGCGCCTGCAGTGTCAATTCGAGCCCGGTCGTTCCGCTTGAGACGGCCACGCAGTGGGGTGCGCCACACCAGTCGGCGAACTCGGCTTCGAATGCGGCAGTTTCAGGACCGTTCACGAATACCTGGCATTCCTCGACGCGCTCGATTGCGGCGGCGATCTCGCTGCCGATCGATAGTTGCTGCGCCTTCAGGTCGACCAAAGGTATCGGCGACTCAACCACGGTCATCTTGCCGGCAGAGGCACACGTGCGCCGTCGGCCTTGTGTGACTTGGTCGCCGCCTCCAACACCTCGACCACCGCCGCCGCCTCCTCGGCGCCGCAGACCGGTGCCGCACCGGACGTGATGCAGTCCACGAAGTGCTCGCACTGCACGACCAGCGGCTCCGATGGCGGTAGCCGTGGCAAGTGCAGGTCACCCAGGCGCTGGATCAGACGGAATTCGCCGAACGTGTCGAAGTCAGCGAACGTGCGGTTGACCTGCCTGCGATCGATGCCCGCATCATGGATGACCACGGTGTCGGCAACGTCGTCGTACACGACCATCTTCTCACTTCCAACCACCGTCATCCGGCGCACCTTGCTGGGGCTGAGCCAGCTGATCTGGATGTGTGCCGCGGAGGACTCGTAGTCGAGTGCCATCGTCGCCATGTCGGCGATCCCGGGCTGCAGATAGTCGTACGCGTGGCAATGCACGGAGCGCGGTGGGCCGTTCATCCAGTAATTGATGATGGAGACGTCGTGTGGAGCGAAGTTCCAGATGGCGTCGACGTCCTGGCGTACCCGGCCGAGGTTGAGCCGCTGCGAGTCGATGTAGTAGATCTCACCCAGCTCGCCTCGGACCAGCAGATCGCGAATGTACTGGACGTACGCGCTGAACCGAAACGTGTGACCGGCCATCAACACCAGCCCGGCGCGATCTGCGGCCCGACCCAGTGAGCGACAATCCGTTGCGCTGAGAGCAAGCGGTTTCTCAACGAGTACATGTTTCCCGGCGGCGAGTGCCTGCTCTGTGATGTCGACGTGCGTCGCGGGGTTGGTCGCGACGATCACGGCATCGATATCGTCATCCAACACGTCCGCCAGCGAGGTGGTCGCCCGAGCCGTCGGGTACTGCCGATGGAGCCCGTCGGCAAGCTGACGGTCGAGGTCTACCACCGCCGACAGTTGGGCGCCGGCCACGGCTGATGCGGCCCGCGCGACCTTCGGCCCCCAGTAGCCGCAGCCGATCAGTGCAATGCGCACCGGACGCTGCTGCACCGTCGACCGTCCTTCGGTGGCCTTTTGAGGTGTGTCGCCCGCTCCGTGCATCGTCATGTCACCTCCTCGAACATTGCGGCCATCTCCGCCGCCCGCGCCCGCCGGTCGAGCCGTTCTCGCACATCCGGTGGCAACTCCCGGTCGGTGAGACCCCCTGCGCGCCAAGTATCGCTTAGATCCGCGAGCGTTGAGCAAATGCCTGCGACATCATCGGGATCGGCGATCCAGGCGAACCCGGTCGAGCGCAGCAGGTCGGCGGCGGCGCCTCCGGTCGGCACCAGACCGACGACGGGTCGCTCGGCGGCCAGGTACTCGAAGATCTTCCCCGACAGCACGGTGTTGCCCAGCCCATTCGCGGTGGGGATCAGCAGCAGCAGCGCATCGGCCTCCTTCATCGCCCGAAGCGCCTCCCGGTGGGGGACGAAGCCGTCGATGTGAAGTGCTTCTCCCAGCCGCAACGACTCAGCCCATTCCCGGTCCGACGTCCGGAACCCTCCTATGAATCGCGCGTCGATCAGACCGCGAAGATCCGGCCGCTGGTCCAGCAAGCGGCGCAGCGCCTCTAGAAACGGGCGCGGGCTGCGCGCCCCGAAGAAGTAGCCGGCGTGCACGATCCGCAGCCGCTCCGATTCGCTATGCCGCAGGGCGTCGAAGTCGTCGAAGTCACAGCCATTCGACACCACTCGCGTTGGGACGCCGGCCCGTGCGTATTCTGATGCTTCAACGCGGATCACGTCCGTGACCGCGGTCAATCCGGCCGCCGGTTTCAGGGTGTGGTGGGCGATCTGTTCTAGCAGCTTGCGCTTGGCCTGGACGGTGCGGCGTTCGTAGCGGCGGTGTGGATTCGCCAGCCATGAGTCCCGGAGGTCGGCGACCCACGGTATCCCCGTGCGCCTGGTGACATAGCTACCGACGATGTGCACCGATGACGGCGGCGACGACGTGAGGATGAGGTCGATCTTGCGCTCGCGCACGATCCGCAGCGCCGCCCGGGCAGCGCCCGGCGCCCATGGCACCGCGGCGTCGGGCAGCAGCATCTTGCGGCCGAGTACGGCGCCGCGAGTGCCGAGCCCGCGCCAGCCCTGGGCGCCGGCCAAGCGGTCGCTGCTGCTGCGTGCGTGTGACGGCCCTCGGTATCGGGCCCGGTGAACGATTGTCTGCTCCGGCACGGACGCCGCCAGGTCGGGATCGTGAGCTACCCACTTGGGATCGTCAGGAGCAAGCACCTCGACCTGCCACCCGAACTCCGGCAGGTGCTTGCACAGCTTCAGCACGCGCTGCACGCCGCTGCCACCGGCTGGGGGAAAGTAGTACGAAATGATCAGTACGCGACCCTTCACCGGGAGGGGTCATCCATCGTCGTACTCAAGCTGGTCGTAGTAGCGGATCGCACGGCGTGTGGTGCGCACCCGCGTAGACATCGCCGCGAGTTCCTCTTCGTCAATCTCGCCCAACGCGTGGCGGACCGCCAGATACGGCAGGTTGAGATCTTCCTGGTACACGATCGTCGAGATGCGCGGATTGATCTCGAGCAGCCGTCCACCGATGAACTGCAGGTTCACGAACCAGTCGATTGCGAGCTCCCGTACCAGCGCCCGCGATCCCTCCACCAGCTGATCTTCGTCGACCGTCCGGAAGAACATCGCCAGCCCGGCTCGTACAGCCTCGCGCGTCTTGGCATGACCGAGCACGAACCGGCCGCCCCGGCAGATGGCATCGACGGTATGCTCGGGCCCCTGGATGTAGTCCATCACCAGCATCGACGGGAACTCGTGCTCCGAGCCGATCGCCTCGATTGTTTCCTCCAGTGTCAACGGCAGTGGTCCGGGGCGCGCCTCGAGAATGTGCCACCGCCGGTTCGTGTTAGCCGAGACGACCAGGAACCCTCGTGACCCCTTCAGGTTGGTCGGCTTGATGCACACTGCGACATCGGGATAGCCAAGCGCGACCGCGGCATCCCGTAGCTGATCCGGCGTACTGGCGACGATTGAGCGTGGTACCGGGATGCCCAGTTGTTCGGCCAGCGCGGTTGTCCGCGATTTGTCGTTGCACGCGGCGATGGCTTCCAGCGAGGCAACCAGAACGGGCACTCCGAATCGATCGGCCACACCGGCGACCGCCGCCACCTCGAACGACGAGAGCGGAAGCACGACATCGACCTGCTCGCGCTCGGCGAGTTCGATCAGGAACGGGGCAAACTCGTCTGAGGAGCCGGGCGGCACGACGTGGAACGCGTCGCAGATCAACCGGCCGCCTCGTCGCTCGCTCATGTCCGTCCCCACGACCGTCACGTCGCGCTCGCCGTTCTGCTGCAACGACCGCACCAGTCGCCCCCCTCCCGGTGAGCCGCTGGCAGTGACAAGTACGCGCAGTGGGCGCAGCCGACGGGAGCGCTCCGAGGCAAGAGGCGCGGACATGCCTTCTCCGAAATCGCTCCGGTGCTCTGAAGCCAACTTCAGTCCCTCCCCATAGGGGCACTAATTTGAGCCGGGCAAAGCGTCCGGCGAACTGGCCCGGTTGGCGATCATACCGAACCTCCCTCACTTCGTTGACTCGCGTTGCGGTGTCCCGCGGGGCCAGGGGTTGTCAGAGGATGAGAGAGCTCGCGAATGCGCATCGCCGCGGTGATGCTGTGGTGGCAGCCGTTACGACGACTGCCTGGGCGTCCGTACCTGACACCCCTGTCCGGGCCGGGCGCCCCTAAGAGGTGCTTCCGTCGGCCGACGGGGACGCCGGATACCTCGCCTGGACACAGGACAGCGCCGCCAGGCCGAAGCATTACGGCGCGTTCGTTTCGCTTTCGGGCCCGTAGAGTCGTCAGATCTCCGTGCGCATGCCCGCCCCGCCGCCTCGCCGACATCGCTCGGCGACTTCTCGTCCAGGCTCTGGGTCAGCCGTCTGCTACCGCCGTCATCCCAAGCCGAGTCTAATCATCGAGCGCCGGAAGAGCCCATTCCTGACACAATCCGGCCGTGGCCGACGGGCTCGACAAGCAGGATTGGGAGGCGCTGCGCGAGGCCGGCACCGAGCAGGACGCGCCGGCCGGCCAGGTGCTCGTGCGCGAGGGGGCGACGGGCGGCTCGCTGTTCGTGATCCTGAGCGGCACGGTTGCCATCACCCGCGGCGGCCGCCGCGTCGGCGGCCTCGGTGAGGGCGACCTGTTCGGCGAGGTGGCGCTGCTCGAGGGAGGCGCCCGCACGGCCTCGGCGATCGTCGAGCAGGATGCACGCGTGCTGGTGGTGCCCGGCAGCGCGGTGCGCGCGCTCTTCGACTCGCGTCCGGCGCTGCGCGACCATATGCTGCGGGAGGCCCAGGCGCGCTTGCTAGCGTAGGCGCGACATGTCCGTCCGCGTCCGCTTCGCTCCCAGCCCCACCGGATCGCTGCACCTCGGCAGCGCGTTGACGGCCGTCGCGAACTGGTTGTTCGCTCGCCAGCAGGGCGGCGAGCTGGTGCTCCGCATCGATGACACCGACGAGCAGCGCGCGGTGGAGGGGGCGGAACCGGCGATCGAGCAGGACCTGCGCTGGCTGGGCCTCGGCTGGGATGAGGGGCCCGTCCGCCAGAGCGAGCGCCGCCAGCGCCACCTCGAGCAGGCGGCCGCCGCCGAGGGCGCGCACACCCGCGACGGGGCCGTCTGGCTGTCGTCGCCGGGGCTGCCCGAGTTCGTGATCGTGCGCAGCGACGGCCGGCCCACGTACCGCTGGGCGTCGGCCGTGGACGACGCCGACATGGGCATCACGCATGTCATTCGCGGCAACGACCACCTGCCCAATGCGGCGCTGCAGATCGCGGCCGTGCGGTCGCTCGGCGCCGAGCCGCCGCGGTACCTGCACCACGCGCTGGTGCGCGGCGAGGGCGGCAAGCTGTCGAAGCGCGACGGCGCCGACTCGATTGCGGCGCTGCGCGAGGAGGGCTACCCGCCGGAGGCGATCGTGAACCTGCTGGGGC
Source organism: uncultured Actinomycetes bacterium (assembly GCA_963766445.1). Classification (GTDB taxonomy): domain Bacteria; phylum Actinomycetota; class Thermoleophilia; order Gaiellales; family JAICJC01; genus JAICYJ01. Next base: position 23,638 of record CAVXZW010000003.1, read on the forward strand.
TGGTGGCGAGCTCCGGGCCGGGGGACGTGATGTCGCTGCCGGAGCTGGTCGAGCGGTTTGACATCGACCGGCTGGCGCGCGGCGAGGTGGTGCTCGAGAGCAAGCGGCTGCGGGCGCTCTCGACCGCCCACATATCGCGGTTGGAGGAGGACGACCTGGTGAGGCGCGTGCTCGAGTTTGCACCTGCAGGCACCGATCCCCAGCTGGTGGCCGCGATGGCGCCGGCGCTGCGCGGCGCCCACACGCTGGCCGAGGCCGGCGACCTGGTGGCGTGCGTGACCGAGGCGCCGCTCCAGCACTCGTTGCCTGAGTTGGCGACGATCCGAGAGCGCTATCCCGACCGGATGTCCGAGCAGGATGCGCGGGCGCTGGTCGACGAGCTGCGGAGCGCCGGCGTGCCGCTGCGGGAAGCGCGGATGGCATTGACGGGGCGCGAGCGGGGGCCCGAGCTGTGGGCGGTGCTGGCGGCGCTGCCGCGCGACGAGGCGATCAGGCGGGCGGCATGAGGATCCGCGACTCGCTGTCGGGCGAGCTGCGCGAGCTAGAGCCGGGCACCGACGGCGCGATCGGGATGTACGTGTGCGGGCCCACCGTCTACAACCGCATCCACGTCGGTAACGCGCGGCCGTTCGTGGTGTTCCAGCTGATGAAGCGCTACCTGGAGTGGCGGGGGCAGCCGGTGCTGCTGGTCGAGAACATCACCGACATCAACGACAAGATCTATGCGGCGGCCGTCCGCCAGGGGCTGCCGTCGGACACGCTGGCGCGCGAGATGTCCGACTGCCTACATCGCCGACACCGACCTGCTGGGTCTGGGACGGCCCGACCGCGAGCCGCTGGCGACCGAGACGATGGCCGAGATCGTCGCGCTGATCGAGGAGCTGATCGCGGGCGGGCACGCCTACGAGGCCGGCGGCGACGTTTACTTCGCGGTGCGCAGCTTCGACCGCTACGGGATGCTCAGCAACCAGCGCATCGACCAGCTGCTGGAGGGGGCCGGGTCGGCGGAGCCGGGTGAGCACAAGCACGATCCGCTCGACTTCGCGCTCTGGAAGAGCAACAAGCCCGGCGAGGACACCTGGTGGGAGTCGCCCTGGGGGCGCGGGACGGCCCGGGGTGGCACATCGAGTGCTCGGCGATGGCGGAGCGATGGCTGGGTCGCGAGTTCGCGCTGCACGGAGGCGGGCGCGATCTGATCTTCCCGCACCACGAGAACGAGATCGCCCAGTCCGAGGCGAGCGGCCGGCCGTTCGCGCAGGTGTGGGCACACAACGGCATGCTGCGGCTGAGCGGCGAGAAGATGTCGAAGTCGGTGGGGAACATCGAGCCGCTGCACGCGGCGGTGGAGAAATGGGGCGCCGAGACGCTGATCATGTTCCTGCTGCGCGGTCACTACGCATCGCCGATCGACTACGACGACGAGGCGCTGGAGCAGGCCCGGAGAGCGGCGGAGACGCTGCGGAACCGGCTGCGCGACGGCGGCGACGGAAAGGACGAGGCGCTGCGGCTGGCCGTGGGCGAGGCGCTGGACGAGGACTTCAACACGCCGCGGGCGCTGGCGCTCCTGTTCGACGCACCGCCCGAGGCGTCGGGCACGGTGGCGGAGGTGCTGGACGTGCTGGGGCTGGGCGGGCTGGCGCGCGAGGAGCAGGCGCCGGCCGAGCTACTGGACAAGGCGCGCGAGCGCGACGCGGCCCGGGCCGAGCGGGACTTCGCGCGGGCCGATGCGGTGCGCGACGAGATCGAGGCGGCCGGCTGGGAGGTGCGCGACACCGCCGGCGGCACGGTGCTGTACCGCCGCCATGACGGCTGAGGTCGTCTACGGGACGCACCCGGTGCGCGAGGCGCTGCGCGGGCGGCGCGAGGTGCTGCGGGTCTACTGCAGCGACCGGGCGGCGCGCGGGGCGGACTGGCTGCCGGCCGGAGTGGAGGTGGTGCCGGCGGAGCGGCTGTCGGAGCTGGCCGGTAGCGAGGACCACCAGGGGCTGGTGGCGGAGGTGACGCCGTACCCGTACGTGGACGCAGATCGTTTGCTGGAGCGGGATCGCGCGCTGCTGGTGGCGCTGGACGAGGTCACCGACCCGCACAACCTGGGGGCGGTGGCGCGGGTCTGCGAGGGGGCGGGAGCGGACGGCCTGCTAATCACCAGACGGCGGTCCGCGGCGGTCACGGCGGCGGTGTGCCGGGCGTCGGCGGGGGCGGTGGAGCACCTCGAGATCGCGCAGGTCGAGAACCTGGCGGACATGCTGATCCGGGCGCGGCGGCCGGGGCTATGGAGCTACGCCGCGGACGCCGAGGGCGACCTGCCCTACGACCGCAACGACTACCGCGACGGCACGGTGTTCGTGCTGGGAGCGGAGGGGCGAGGACTGCGGCCGCGCGTCAGGGACTCCTGCGACGCGGCGGCGACGATCCCGATGCGAGGCCAGGTCGAGTCGCTGAACGTGGGCACGGCGGCGGCGGTGCTGCTGTTCGAGGCGGTCAGGCAGCGGCGCGGTGCCTGAGGCACGGGCGCCGCTGTGGGTGATCGACGGCGACAACGTCGCGCACGTCCGCGGCGGAAGCGAGGAGTACGAGCGGGTGCGCGCGGAGCTGGTGGCGGCGGTGGTCGACCACGCGGCGCGGTCGGGAGCCGAGACGGTGCTGGTGTTCGACGGGCACGGGCGCGATAGCAAGCTCGGCGCAACGACCGTTCGCTACGCCGGCACCGAGACTGCGGACACGCTGATCGAGCGGCTGGCCCACCGCAGCCAACACGACCGCGAGGTGACGGTGGTCTCCTCGGACACCGTGTTGCGGCACGTCGCGCAGCGGGGCGGGGTGCACGCGATGAGCGCGCGGGAGTACGTCGACCGGCTGGCCGCGCCCGCCGCGCCCGACGCGCCGCCCGAGCGCGGACCGCAGCGCTTCCAGCTGGCCGACACGGTCGACCCGGAGGTTCGCGCCGCACTCGAGCGGCTGCGCCGGGGCGAATAAGTCCCGTTGCAACACCCACGCCTGGCACTGGCGTTGCACGAATTCCGATAGGAAAACGGCCTTCGCGCTACGAAATTCGTAGAAAGAGGCCGGTATTTCTACGATATTCGTAGTTTGGACCGCAACGCGGGTGCCAGGCGCGGGCGTTGCAAACACCGGTCCTTGACATGGCCGGTGGACACGCTATGCTCTCAAACCTCAAGTTGTACTTGACCTTCAGCTTGAGGTTGATCGAGTCTTTATCTGTCCTCGTTTTCATTCTTCGGTCGGAGGTGCTCTGGTGGCAAGGTCAAACGCAGCGGTGGCGCGGACGCAGCCGCGTGTCTGGCGCGACACCGGCGAGGTGGCAGTGATCGCAGCCGCCCGCAACGGTGACGAGCGCGCCATGGACACCATCATCCGCCGCTACGAGGGCTTCGTCCGCCTCAAGGCGAGCTCCTACTTCCTGGCCGGCGGTGATTCGCACGACCTCATCCAGGAGGGCCTGGTCGGCCTGTTCAAGGCCGTCCGCGACTACCGCTCCGATCGCGACACGTCGTTCCGCTCGTTCGCCGAGCTGTGCATCACGCGCCAGATCATCACCGCCATCAAGACGGCGACCCGCTACAAGCACGCCCCGCTGAACAGCTACGTCTCGTTCAGCCACACGCCGGCGGGCCAGGAGTCGGAGACCGACTGCACGCTCGGCGACGCCCTGCCCGGCCCGGCCGTGGACGATCCCGCCAGCTGCGTGATCTCGACCGAGGAGCTGCAGAGCCTGCTCCAGTGCCTCGGCAGCACGCTGTCCGGGCTCGAGTCGCAGGTGCTGACCTGCTATCTCGAGGGCCGCAGCTACGAGGAGATCGGCGATCTGCTGGGCTGCGACCCCAAGACGGTCGACAACGCCCTGCAGCGCGTCAAGCGCAAGGTGCTCACGCACCTGCAGGCGCGGCGCATCACCGCCTGAGGGTCGAGTCGAGGTCGACCCCGGTAGAATCGGCGTGTCGCCGGGATAGCTCAGCTGGTAGAGCTTTCGCCTTGTAAGCGAAGGGTCGCGGGTTCGAGTCCCGCTCCCGGCTCTGGCCGCCACAACTGCGAGGCAGCTGCCCAGCGGAGTCGGTCTGGCTGGAGCGGTGCTCATGTCGGTTCACGTCCCGGACTCCTGCCACCACAGCCGCGCCATTCGTCTGGTGTCCTCACGCGTTACGGGTGGTGTGTATCCGGCTCCCGCGCCCGAACACGCGTCAAAGCAGCAGCGCCCGAGCCATCGTCTCGAGCTCCGCGGTCAGCCGCTTCGCCGATCGCCCCGCCTCGCGCAGCTCGCGGTAGGTCTCGTAGCTGGTCAGCACCATCAGCACGTCCAGCGCTCGGGCCGCGCTGATCCCGGGCCGCAGCGCACCGGTCGCGTGCAGGCGCCGCGCCAGCCGCCGCATCTCACCGCGGCGATCGGCGCGCTGGCGGCCGACCAGGTCGCGCGCTGCCGGGTCGATCGCGACAACTCCGTACAGCCCGTTCAGGATCGCGTCCTCCGAGTCCCAGAACCGCATCGCGAGGGAGATCGTCCGCAACAGCGCGGCCTGCGGATCGGGCAGCATGATCGCACGGCGCAACTCGATCAACGCCGGGTTGGCGTCGAACGTCTCGCAGATCGCGTCCACCAGGTCGATCCGCGACCGGAAGTGCTGGTAGACGGTCGCGCGGGACACACCGGCGCGCTCCGCCACCTGCTCAACGGTCGATTCGTGGAACCGTTCCTCGCGCAGCAGCTCGCGCACCGCCGTCACGATCCGCTCGCGCGTGTGCTGCGCACCTGTGGCTCGGCTGCGGCTGCGATACGCCCTGGTCGCTTTCATGACGCCAAGTCTAGACGGCGGGTCTGATCGTTTGATAGCGTGTCTAGACACCTTGTCTACCGAATACGCGACCATGGATACGACGCCTGTCGACGACTGCTACCGCCGGCGACCTGGGAGGCCGCCGAGGCGCGCGCATGGGCAGACCTGTACGCGGCCGCCCCGGCCGAGTGGGCGGCCGAAGTCGGCCAAGGGACGCGCTGGTTAGGCGACACGCTGGCGATTCACTGGGCCGTCACCGGCCGCCGCTACTTCAGCCGCGCGATCGGCCTGGGCGTGACGGCAGCCGGCCACCGAGGCGGGCGTCGACGACATCCTTGCCCTGTGGGAGCGGCTCGGGATCAGCATGTGTCTGGTGCAGTCGATGCCGCACTGTGCGCCGGCCGCCTACACGGACTGGCTGCGGGAGAGCGGGCTTGAGCCGTTCGACCAGCAGGACAGGATCGTTCGCGCCGAAGCGGCGGCCACAACCGACCCGGTCAGGTCGGAGCGCGAGTTCACGGTCGAGCGCGTCCGGCCCGAGACCGCGGACGAGTGGTCGCGGTTCCTGCAGCGCGTCTACCGGCTGAACACCGGCCCCTGGCTGCCGCAGCTGGTCGACCGTCCCGGCTGGCACCAGTACGTGGCCCGCGAGCACGGCGAGGTCGTGGCCGCCCGTGGCATGCACGTCGGCGCGCGACGGCATCGCCTGGCTGGGCATGGACGGCCCTGTGCCCGGGATCATGACCCAGGACTTCGCGCCGGATGCCGCCATCTGCGCGCGGATCGTGGCCGACGGGCCCGGACTCGGGGCGCGCACCATCATCTCGGACATCGAGCAGCCGTCCGCCGGGCTGGACACGCCCTCCTACAGCTACTTCGGCGCCCTGGGGTTCAGCCGCCCCTACACGCGGACGCACTGGGCGCGGGTCTGATGCACGCCTCGATCTGGCGGTTCAAGGGCGATCCGGACGACCTGCTGCGCCGCTACGACGCGGTGGTTGCCGAGATCCCGGCCGCCAACATGCGCCTGCACCTGTGCCTGCGGGCCGACGACGGCATCATCGTCGTCGACACGTGCCCTGACCGCGAGACGTACGAGGCGTTCGTTGCCGGGGCGATCAGGGGCCTGTTCCGGCCCACGGCCTGCCCGATCCGGAAGCCGTCGAGGACCACCCCGTGCACGCCGCGTTCGTCGACGGCCGCGGCCGCTACCGGGGGCGTGGGCGTCCGCCAACCCGCGACGCCCGCCTCAGCAGGCGATGGTCCCTGGTGGCAGCCACGCCGGCCAGCATCGACATCGTGCCCACCGCGGCTCGGTGTGCGGCCGCGGGTACGGAAACGTGCAGCAACGCGGCAACCCGAGGGTCCCATCATCCTGCGCCGCTGAGCTGAGGACTTGGGTCATCCTTTCGATGTCTAGCTCGGACACGCCCAGCCGCCGCAACGACGGACCGCCCAGCGCGTTAGGCGGCAGTAGCCCTCACCTCCGCCCCGGCGAGTCAGCATCTTCATGAACACGTCGGTGCCGAGCACCAGCTGCCCGCCGTATCCCTGCTTCAGCAGCTCGACGACCGCCGCCAGACGATGCCAGTCGCTCTCGCTGACCATGCCGCTAGCTCTGTCGGTCCAACTCTGCCCAAAACAGTCAAAAGAGATGTTCACGCCACGATCGAGCAGTTCGCGGTGGAGTCGAGGTTCATGACCCATGACGTCGGGTCGAGCGCGAGTTGCGTCAGGTCTGTCCCCACGATGAACGCATCCCCGTGAGCGATCACGATCCGGGAAGGCGGAAGGCCCTCCTCGACCAGCAGCTCGGAGATCCGGCGGCCGTCGCGGCCCGGCTCGAACCCGGGCGCACCGTCACCAAGGCGCCGGTTTCCAGGGCGGCGCAGGCACCCCCCCGAAGCGCCGCCTCCTGCGATGCGGATAGGTCGGTGACCGCCAGTTTGATGTGGCCTGCCCGTACATCCGTGCCGTCTATCCCGTCAACCAACTCGGAGGTGATGCTCTGCGCAAACTGCGCGACGGTATAGCCGTGCACCCGCTCCGGCCAGCTGTCTTCGATGTACAGGCCGGCAGCGGCGACAACGGCCACGCCTGTTTGCTCGGACAGCCTCCGAAGCGCGGTCACATCGGTCCGTAAACCAAGTGCACTCATCTCGACCACCGTGCGGCCTCCCGACGCATGGAGTCTGCGAGTTCCCGCGCCATCACCCTGTGGTCGTCCAGTCTGAGGTTGTCCAGCTGAAGCGTGTACAACGATCGGCACCAGCCAACGGTCTCCAACGTCACAGGTGCGTGTTCGAGTCGTTCCGAATCCGGAAACCCATCGAGTAGCGCTGTATAGGCGGCCGGGTCTGTGCGCTCGGACTTGCGCCGGTACACCGTCGCGTCGCAAAGCACGTGTTCGTGCATGGAGGTGAAGCCGAGCGCCGCCGGCACCGGGCCAAGCACCGTCATGACCGTCGGACGCGACTCGTGATCTGCTTGCCGTGGTGGTCGGCGGTCGGTCGCCATTGCTCAAGATGAGCCGCCCGCCGTCGATGACGAGCGTCTCGCCGGTGATAAACGCCGCGTCGTCGGACGCCAAGAACGCGAACGCTCCGGCGACGTCGTCGGCCGTTCCGGTACCCGCGCCCCAGCGGAGCTTCTCGGCGTACGCAGCCATGAACTCGGGTGAGTCGGTCGACAGAGCCATGGGTGTGACGATGTACCCGGGCACACGGCGTTGACGCGGATCCCGGAGTGGACCGAGCTCGATCGCCATCGACTTCGTCAGCAGCGTGACGCCGCCTTTGGAGGCGTTGTAGTGGGCGTACAGGTCTTCGCCCACGAGCCCGTTGGTCGACGAGGTCAGCAGAATCACGCCGCGCCCAGCCTTGGCCATACCGCGGGCGACGGCCTGGCAGATTACGAACATGGAGGTGAGGTTCACTGCGATGTGCTCGGTCCAGCTGGTCAACCTGAGTTCGAGAACGCCTCCGGGACGGAGATCCCGGCGTTCGAGACCAGGATGTCGATGCTCGCGAACTCCGCCTGCGCGGCTTCGAGCACACGGGCAACGTCGGTGGGCGAGCTCACGTCTCCAACCGCGCCTCCGAATCTGCCTCCGCCCTCGGACGCCGCGCGCTCGAACCCACCGGCGGCTTGTTCTAGCCCAGCCGCGTTCCGATCGACAACGAGACACTCGCCCCCTCGCGG
>CAVXZW010000004.1:0-48838 GCA_963766445.1 uncultured Actinomycetes bacterium
TCAGCTGCGGGTCTGACGGATAGCTGACCGGCGCGTGGTAGACCCGCACCAGCTTGCCGGAGAGGGTGAACTCGTCGAGGTAGGAGCCGTTGATCTCGCTGACCAGGATGTGGCCGTCCGGCAGCGGGGTGTCGCCGTTGACGGCGCCCAGATAGCGGGGCGGGTCGTGCACGCAATGGCCGGCCCGGCCGATCGAGCGGACGATGCGATGCCCGCGGATCTCGAGCACGCGGCAGTTGTACGCGTCGGCCACGATCACCATCCCGTTGCTGAGTTTGTAGGCGTCGTCGGGCGTGTTCAGGTAGCCGGGCGTCGAACCTCTCACGCCCGCGTGCCCGTAGCTCCAGATCAGCCTGCCGCGGGGATAGCTGATCATCACGATCTGGTGGTTCTCCTCCTGGTTGGAGATGATCGCGCGACCGCCCGGCACGAAGAAGGTGTCGTCGTCGAAGAACAGCTTGTGCTGGCCGCGGCGGCTCGGGTAGTGCCACAGCAGCTTGTGGCGGGGGTTCACGAGCAGTATCCGGTTGTTTCCGCGGTCGGCGATCAGCAGGTCGCCCGGCAGCGGCCCCGAGAACATCGACGGCCTGGACGCGGCCGGCTTGGCGTGCGACTTGGCCGGAGCCGCGCTGCCCATGCTGATCTGCAGCACCGTGCGGGTCGGTCCGGCGCCCGACGTGCCGCCGATCACCACCATCCGGCCGGGCAGGCTGGCCACGCCGGCGTCCGACAGCGGCGCGGGCAGCGTGGCTGCCCGGTGCACCTTGCCGTCCGCCGTCACCGCCAGCACCGAGTCGACGGCCGCGCCGTTTCGCCCGATGCCACCGACCACGTACATGACGCCGCCGAGCGTGCCGGCCGAGGCGTGCATCAGCCCCTGCGGCAGCGTGCCGATCCGCGTGACCCGGCCGGTGGACGGTGCGAACCGGTAGACCGCCCGGCTGGGGCCGGATTGGGCGCGGCCGCCGGCGATGATCACGTTCCCCGACAACGCCCCAACGGCGGCGTAGCGCAGCCCCTGGGGCAACCGCCCAGCGCTGTGCACGTGGCTGCCGTTGACGGCGTAGATGTGATCCGACCACTGCGTGCCGGTGTAGCCGCCGACCACGTAGGTGGTGCCGGACACGGTCGCCACCGCCAGGTCGGACAGCGGCGTGGGCAGCGCCCCGACCAGGTGCGTGGCACGGCTGGCGGGGTCGAACGTGGCGATGCCAGACGCGCTGGCGAATTGGCCGCCGCCCAGGACGTAGAGCCGCCCGGCCGGCGACGTAGCGGCCGCCGCGTCGTGGATCGCCACGGGCAGTCGCCCGGCGGTGTGCGCCGACGATCCCTGCAGCACCGAGATGGTGGCAGTCGACGACCCGGACGCATCGAGCCCGCCGAACGCGTAGGCGCGGGTTCCCACGGTGGTCACGGCCGCGTCCTGCACCGGAGCGGCAAGACGGGTGAGACGGGTGACTCGAAGCACCTGCTTGGCCGGCGTGGCCGGCCCACCGCCGGAGCCGCTCGTGCCGGCGGCGCTGCTCTGCGCTGTCCCTGCACCGGAGTCGTCCGCCGTGTCGGCATCGCTCGTGCGCAGCGAATACACGGCAAGCAGCGCGCCGCAGACCACCACCACCAGTCCGATCAGCGGCAGCAACCGCCGCCGGCGCCGCGCCCGCCGTTCCAGCACCCCGCGGTTGCGCGATCGATGACCCATCGGGCCGGAGGGTAGCTACGCAGCCGGAGCGACGCGGCGACTTGCATTTCGACCGGGAAGTGCGGACAATGCACCCATTCCCGGACTCCGCTTGCGGATTGTCTGAGGGGCTCCAATGAAGGGGTTCAGCTCACACCCAGTGCCAAGCTAGCGGGAGGAGCCGAGGCTCCGACCCGTCCGATCCCCTCCCCCGAGGGGGCAAGAGGGGGGGCCGATAACTCGGCTCCCCCTCGAACATCGGTGAGCGGGCGGACACCGGCCTCCGTGGCGCTGCGTCCCCCCGGGGCACCGTGTCACCTGCGCTAGTGCTCGAAGGCCAGCACGATCTCTGGCAGCTCCTGGGTCTGGCCGGCCTGTTGCCAAACGTCGATGGTGCTGTCCGTGTAGATCACCGCCGCTTTTCCGGTCAGCGGATTCTCGGCGACCTCGAATAGATCGAGTAGCTCCCGGTTCTGGTTGTTCGGGCATGCCGACCCTTCGAGGCAAACTGGACCGACGCGGTTGGGCGTATTGCTGACCTTCAGGATCTTCCACGTCGAGCCGTTGAGTTGAGAGTCGTAGACGTTCCAGACCGCGTCCGGCGCGTCCGGGGATGCGGCGGTGCTGCCGTAGTACACAACGTCCACCTTGCCGCCCTGTGCCGCGATCCATGGCATCACCGTGGTCTGGATCGTGGAGACGGTGAGCGGCGCCGTCCATGTCCGACCATGGTCACTCGATGAGCTCAGTGCGACGCCGTGCTGATCCGTCCACGCCGCCCACAGGCGCCCAGTCGTGTTGTCGACAGCGAGCGCAGGGAAGATGTTGTTGAGCGCCGTGCCGGGCGGCGAGTGGAACACGTGCGCCGCCTTCCAGGTCAGGCCGCCGTCGTTGGAGCGTCCGACGTAGATGTTGTTGAACGAGGCGCTGCAGCACTTCGTCTGCTGTTCGCCGGCCGCCCATACCTGGTAGATGTAGCCGCTAGTCTGGTCGGCGACGATCGGCCCCGCGTCGTTGTTGAATGTGGAGTTGCCGGTGGTGTCGCCTTGTGCCGTGATCGGCGAGCTCACCTTCCGCCAAGTGCGGCCGTCATCGGTCGACCGCTTCACCGTGATCAGCGTGCTGTTGCCTGAGTCGTGCCAGGCGACCCACGCCGTCGTCCCCCGCACGGTCAGCCAGGGGCGATCCGCGCCCGCCGTGTCGATGACCGCGGTCGTGCAACCGCCGGGCCCTTGGGCAGCCGGCGGGCAGCGTGTGACGGAGACGCCGAGCTGGTTGAAGCCGTGCTTCGTGAAGATCGCATCCAGATCGGCGAGCAGGGTTGTGCCGGTCGAGGTGATCGCAACGTCGGCGTCCTCATCACCCACATCCTGGCGGCCGACGCCCTGCAGCGGCACGGCCGTGTCCATCGCTCCGAAGAACGATGGAGTCGCCCCGAACTGGCCCTTCCACAGGTCGACCTGGAACGGCAGCCAGCCCAGCCCGTCAACCGCCATTGTGCCATCCTGGCCAAAGGCAATCGCGGGCTCGCTGTTGCCCGTCGAGTTCTGATGCGGTGCGGTCGTTAGACCGGCCGGCGGAGTCCAGTGCGAAATGAGCACCTGATTCGAGAACGGCGTTGGCCCCGCCGCGGCAACCGACCCTCCCACCAGCGACACCACGGCTAACGCGCCTACCAATAGCAGCACCCGCATAGTCACCACGACCACCCCCAAATCAGCGGACTGTAACGAGGCAAGCCAATATACCCCTCGTCCGGGACAGGGCCGGCGAGCTATCCCACCGAACCCGCAGCCGGGCCGCTGAGCGCCTGGCAGAGCCGTCCGAGCGGCGTCCTGTGAGCGGGCGGACACCGACCTTCACTCGACGGGCATACACTCAAACCGGACTGGGCGCTGCCCCTCGCACCCTGCAGCGGGCACCTGTCCGGAACCTAGGCCCGTCGACCGTGAGTGGAGCACACCGCCGACGGGCCTTCCTGCGTCGCGCGCGCCAGCTCATCGGAACCTGAACGTGAGCCGGTGCACCGAGCCGTCGGTCAGCTGCACCAGGAGCTGGCGACAGCTGCCGTCGAAGGCCTTGCTCGTCCGCCACAGCAGCATCGAGTCACCGCCGCCGTGGTTGCCGGGAACGCTCCAGTCGGCCGCCGTCACGGATGGATCGCCGGCCGCCACCGCCGAGCTACCGCCGCATGCGACGGGGGCGACACCGACGCTTGCGATCACATTCGCGCGTCCGGCTCCGCCGACAGCGAACCCGACCGGAATGGTGCGTCCCGCCTGAGCAGCGTTCGGGCTGTTGCCCGAAAGCGGCGGCCCCCAGCCCAGCCAGGGGAACCGCACCGCGTAGGTGACCGTCACGGTGGCGTGGTTTCCGACCGCGTCGGTGGCTGTGACCGTGAAGCTGTGTGTGCCGGGCGTGGTGGTGTCGAGCGCGGCACCGTCGGCAACCGTGCCGGTGCAGCCGGCGACCCCGGACCCGCCATCGCTGCAGGTGAAGGACGCCTTGCGTGTCTCACCGAGCAACACCACGCTTCCGTCCAGCGGAGCCGCGATCGTGATCTGCGGCGCGCGCCGGTCGACCCGGATGCCGCTGATCGGCCCGGCCGTGGCGCAGTTGCCGGCGCGGTCGCATACCTGTACCGCGCCGGTGGCGGCGTCGGCCGTCTCGCTTCCCGCCGGCACCGATGTGGCGAGCGCGAACGCGGCCTGGCCGGCGTTGGCGAGACCGCTGCCGGCGTCGGACGCCGTGCACTGCAAGGTGACGTTGTCCGCATGCCAGGTACCGTCGTCGACGGCGCACGTCACGACCGGCGCCGCCCGGTCGGCCGGTGGATCAAACGGCGATGCGAGGCGGACGACGTCCCAGCCTGTGCCGAAGCCGACGGCGGTGTCGCCCGCGACCATGTCGGGTGCGGTGGTGGCCAGGGCCACGAACCGCGCGTCCGCCGAGATGGCGGCTGTCTGGCTGATCTGGATGGGGGAGGCGGACGCCGACACCAGACGGGTCAGCCCGGACACGCGGTCGCGCACGAAGACGTCCTCGTCACCGCCCGTGTCGGCCGGGTCGAGGTTGGTTGCCGAGGACTCGAAGGCCACGTAGCGGCCGTCGGCCGAGATCGCCGCGGCGCTCGAGTTGCCGTTGGCACCGAGCCCGGCGCTGTTCACGCTGACCCGCTCCGTGCTGCCGGCCGCCAGGTCGCGCACGTAGACGTCGTTTCCGCCGGTGTCGCCGGCGGCCAGCGGCGCCGAGGTGTCGAAGGCGACCACCTGGCCGTTCGCCGACAGCCCGCCCGGCTGAAGCGATGAGGCCATGGCGGACTGCCCGCCGCCTGCGGTGACGCTTGCGCGCACCGTCGACCCCGTCACGCGGTCGTGCACGAACACGTCGGCGGCGAGGTTGGTGTCGCCCGCCACCAGGTTCGGCGCCGTGCTGGCGAAGGCGACATAGCGCCCGTCGGCCGAGATCGAGGATGCATCGCTGGCGCCCGCCGCCGCCTGGCTGCCGTCGCCGGCCACGCTCACCCGCTCGACCGCGCCGCCGGCGCGCGTCCAGACGAACACGTCACGGCAGTGGTTGGTGTCGCCGGAGACGAGGTTGGATGCGGCCGACGAGAAGCTGATCGCCCCGCCGTCGGCGCTGATACCAGATGCGGCTCCGCCGCTGGCGTCGTTGCCCTGGACGCCGCCGGGCGAGACGCTGACGCGGGTCGTCTGTCCGGTGGTGAGGTCGCGCTCGAACACGTCGGCGACGCCGTTCGTGTCGCCGGCCACCAGGTTGCTGGCCGCCGAGCTGAAGACGACGAAGCGCCCGTCGGCGCTGATGCGGGCGTTGGACGAGGCGCCATTTGCCTGCCCGCCGGCGCCGAGCGAGGCGAGGGTGGTGGTGCCGGTGACGATGTTACGGACGAACACGTCGCGAACGCCGTTCGTGTCGCCGGCCACCAGGCTGGGCGAGCCCGAGACGAAGGCAACCAGCGTGCCGTCGGCCGAGACGGAGATCCCATCCTGGGGCGTGGCCTCGTTGGCGGACACGCCGCCGGTTGTGACCGTGACCAGCGCGGGCGGCGCCGCCGCAAGCGCGCTGCCGGCGCTCGCCGCCGCCAGTGCCACTGCAAGACCACACGTAAGCCGACTCGACGCAGTACGCAAGCAGGAACCTCCTACGAGTCCTAGACGTCTCGGGCAAGTAACCCCGAAGGGCGCCACGCGGAAGCCTGCGCCCCATCCCGCTCAGCATGGGTCGGCGAGGCCGGTCTGGGAACCCCCGAGCGGGGGTGTTCGTGTCACCCGCCCTGAGAGGGCTACTGGGTGAGCTCGATCATGTAGGCGGTGTTGGAGCTGGGGTCGTACGGCCCGGGCGTGCCCATGCTGGCCGAGCTGTCGAGGTTGACGAACACGCCGTTCACCTGCTTGCCGTCGTTGTTGCCGCAGTGGGTGGGGTTGGCCGGGTCGCCGCAGCTGGTGATGATGAACCAGGCGAAGCCGACCACCGTCATCGGGGTGCTGGTGCCGTTGGGCCAGCACGCTCTGGCCGGCGGGGTTTGTCAGCACCGGTATCACGACCAGCTGGGGGCTGTTCGGCTGCAGCAGCGGTGGTGGTGCCGTCGGCGTTGAACTTGACGATCTGGGGGACGGTTTGCCAGGTGGTGATGCGGGTGTTCAGTCCCTGCGAGGTCGGGCCGGCTGTTGTTGCCGGGCTTGGTGTCGAGCGACTTGCCCACCGAGACGGGGCAGACCGGGGTGGTGCCGGCGATCTCGTCGGAGTAGATGCTCGCGCCGTTGGGCACCGGGCAGTTGGTGCTCTGCACGTAGGGCAGGCTGAGCGCACCGTTGTTGGCGTTGTTGGTGTCCTTGGTGTAGATCGAATAGGGCTGGTTGGGCACGTAGCTGGCCTTGAGGACGCCCCAGGGCATGACGTTGACGCCGTTGACGGTCGTGAACGACTCGAGCGTGGCGCGGGCGGCGCCCTTCACGGTGACCGAGTGGATGCCGAAGAGGCTGGTGAACCAGGTCGCGACGTTCGCGCGACGCGTTGACCGTGACCGAGTCGTTGGCGGTGAGGTTGGTGGTGGGCGCACGGTGACGCTGTCGCTGGCGACGCCGTTCTTCAGGTACTGGGACGAGGCGGTGCTACCGGCCGAAGCCATGCCCGGCCGGGATCTGACTGGCCCCGGCCAGCGCCGAGGCGTCAGCGGCGCTCTGCACCTGGTTCTTGTTCAGCGCCCAGAAGCCGTAGTCGATCGCAAGCCCGGCCACGCCCAGCAAGCCCATCAGCATCACCACGAACAGGACCAGCGTTTGACCGGCCTCCCGGCTGTGGCCTGCGTGGTCGGTACGAGAATGCGTGAATCGTGACAAGAGAGTGCCCCTTCTCTACATCGGCATGCCCTGCTGAAAACTTGACACGTCTGGTGGCACGGCTGCCGTGGCACCGCTGTCACGGCGATGTTGCTTGCAAAAGCCCCCGTTTCCGCACGCCGCGGTCACGTCCGGTCACGCACCCGGCAGCGACCTTGCAACGCACCCCGAAGCGGGCTCTGAGCCCGATCGGGCGCGATCTGCGCAACCATGCGAATCCCCTGTCACAGGCAGCCGTGACACACGTCGCGGCGCTGTCACGAACCCGTGGCGGGGGCGGAAGCGGGGTTTGACTCCAATCTGGGCGCCGGCGGCGTGTCGACCCGTGACCGCGCCGTGACAGAGGTGTCGACGACGGGTCGCCGGTGTCAGGGGCGGTCGATCACCGGCGGCCGTGCCTGCGGGTAGCGCGGCACGCCGTCGTCGGGGATCGGCTCCCACGGCGCGGCGTAGGCCACGTACTGCCGCCACTCCATCTGCAGCCCGGGATCCTCGTCCAGCGCGCCCAGTCGCACGCTCATCAGCTCGTGCCGCTCCGGATGCCGGCTGAACAGGGCCGACCCGCAGCCCGAGCAGAACAGCTTCTCGAAGCCGCCGTCGCCGGGTGCGTAGGCCGTCACCAACTCCTGCCCGGACGTCACCCGCAGCGCGCCGGGTGGGATCCGCGCCTGTGCCGACGCGGCCGTGCCGGTGCGCCGCTGGCAGCGCGTGCAGTGGCAGTAGCCGGCGTTGAACAGCGGCTCGGTGATCTCGAACCGCACCGACCCGCACAGACAGCCACCGGTGATCGGCCCGTCTGACATCGCCGCATCCTAGCTGCGGCCCTGCTCACGGTACCGGAGCGCCGATCCGGGGTACACCCATACCCAGACATGCGCAACCGCATCCGCATGATCGTGGTGATCCTGGCCTGCGCCGGCGCCGCCGCATGCGGCGGCGGCAGTGCCGGCTCCGCCTCGCAGCCCGCCCGTGCGCCGGTGATCCCCCGAGCGATTGCCACCGATCTCGCGGCCCGGGCGGACGCCGTGGCCGTCAGCCTGGATGCACAACGCGGCTGCGCTGCGCTCGATCAGGCCAGGCGGCTGGGCACGGCCGTCGACTCGGCGATCGCCGCCGGCCGGGTGCCGGCCGCGCTGCAACCGCAGCTGCAGGCGACGGCCACGCGGCTGGTCGCCGGCATCCGCTGCGTCCCCGCCACCACCGACCAACCAGAAGCCGCCGGGACACGACCATCATCACCACCGCAAACACCATGGCCCCGGCCAGAACGACCAGGGGGACGGGGATTGAGCGCCGTTCCCACCGACCTTGGCCGCTACCGGCTCGGCCGCACGCTGGGAAGCGGCGGCATGGCGATCGTCTACCTGGCCCACGACCGTGAGCTGGGCCGGGTCGTCGCCGTCAAGCGGCTCGCGGACAACCTGTCCCACGATCGGTCGTTCCGGGATCGCTTCCTGCGCGAGGCGCAGCTGGCGGCGCGGCTCAGCCACCCCAACGTGGTGCGGGTCTACGACTTCGGCCACGATCCCGACGGTCGGCCGTTCATCGTGATGGAGTACGTGGAGGGCGGGTCGCTGGCCGAGACGCTTGCCCGCGACGGCGTGCTCAGCCCGGCCCGGGTGGTCGCCGTCGCCCGCGACTGCTGTGCCGGCCTCGCCTACGCGCACGCGGCCGGCCTCGTGCACCGTGACCTGAAGCCTCAGAACCTGCTGCTCGACCTCGACGGCCGCGTCAAGATCGCCGACTTCGGCATCGCCCGCTCGCTGGACGGTACGTCGCTCACGCTGACCGGCAGCGTGCTCGGCACGGCCGGCTACCTGGCGCCCGAGCAGGCCGGCGGCGCGCAGGTGTCGGCGGCTGCCGACATCTACGGCCTCGGCGTGACCTTGCACCAGCTGGCGACCGGCACCATGCCGGGGCCGGACGCGCCGCAGGCGCTGCCCGACCCGCTGCGCAGCGTCGTCGCCCGCTGCCTCGACCCCGACCCCGGCCGTCGCCCCACCGCCGAGGCGCTGTCCGCGATGCTGGACGAGCCCGCCACCCTGGTCGCGCCGCGGGCCGCCACGGCCGCCACCCTCGTCGCGCCGCCCCGCGTCCTCCGCGCCACGTGGCGCCCGTCCGCGGCCTGCGCAACGGGCGGCTCGCCGCCGCGCTGCTGGCGGTGCTCGTGGTTGCCGCGATCGTGATCCTGGCCGCCACCAGCGGCGGGGCCGGGCCACCGAACCGTGCCAGGCACCACCACGCCCGTCAGCGCGCGGCCGCGGCGATCCCGCAGGGCGCCACCCCTGCAGCCCAGGCTCGCCTGCTCGCGCGCTGGCTGCGCCAGCACGCCGGCTGAGCCGGGTCGCGAGCCCGTCTATCATCCGGGCGGATGACGCGGAACGACCGATCCCAGCCGCCCGAGCCGCAGCCCGACCCGGATCAGCGCACCGAGAAGGGCGAGGACCAGCTCGACCAGGCCCTCGAGGAGACCTTCCCGGCCTCCGACCCCGTCTCCGCCGAGGTGCCCGGCCGGTAGCCGGCCACGCCGCGCGCGCCCAGCAGCCGCGCGCGCCTCGCCTCGGCCGCCGGCAGCGGCCGCGGCGCGACCCGGTTTCGCCCGATCGTGCCGGCCGCGTGCGCACAGCCCAGCAGCGCCCAGGCCGCCCCGCTGACGGAACTCTGCGTCATCAGGTTCGAGTCGCCGCTGGCCAGGATGTAGGCGACCGCGGCCGCGAACCCGGCCACCGCCGCCGCCTGCAGCGGCACCGAGCCGCTGCGCCGCGCCCAGCGCATCGCGAACGCGCATCCCACCGCCGCCGAGAGCAGCAGCCAGATGAATGCCACGAAGCCGAACACGCCGGTCTCCACCAGCGCCCGCACGTAGTCGGAGTGGACGTGCGCCGAGCTGTCGGTCTCCTGCACGATCGAGCCCAGCCCCAGCCCTGTCAGCGGCTTCTGCTCGGCCTTCGGCAGGTTCTGACGCCACAGCTCGACGCGCGTGTGGAACGAGTCACCGGTGCCGTACTGCACCTCCTGCTGCTGGTTCACCGACTGCACCCGCGAGTGCACCCCGGGCAGCGCCACGAACGCGATCGCGATCGCCAGCGGCACCATCACCAGCAGCACGCGGTAGCGCGCGATCCCCAGCACCAGCGCGCCCAGCACCACCATCACCCAGCCGGTGCGCGTGTACGACAGCACCAGTGCCATCCCGGTCATCGCCCCCACGGCCAGCGCCAGCCACCGCCACGGGCCGCGGGCAGCGAACACCAGCGCCAGCGCCGCCACCGTCACCACCGCCAGGTAGATGCCGTAGGGATCGGGCTGCAGGAACGTGCCGTTGGCGCGGTTGAGGTCGCCGATCGCCTGGGTCGAGTTGGTCGCCCACTGCCCGATGCCGACCGCCGCGGGCACCACCGCCGAGGCCACGATCGCCGCCAGCAGCCGCGCCACCGCCGCCGGGCTATTGACCGCCAGGTAGGCCAGCGCGTAGGTGACCAGCACCGCGCACAGGCGCATCCACTCGGTCACGGCCGGGCCGGTCGCGGCCGCCACGAACAGTCCGATCATCGCGATCCCGGCGAACGTCAGGTAGGGGAAGATCGACGGCGCCCGCCGCAGCAGCCGCCAGCGCTCGATCATGTAGGGCGCGCCCACCGCGATCACGAGCACGGCGAACACCGAGGCCGGGTTCAGCGTGACCCCGTGGTAGGACGCCAGCGTGCGATCGGCGAACAGGTCGAGGCTGGGCCGCACCAACACCAGCAGCAGCACGCCCGCCTCCAGCCGCCACGCGAACACCAGCGGCACGGCCACCACCAGTCCCGCGGCGAGCAGCAGCTCGGAGCGGCCGCTGGCAAGCCCGATCCCGTAGCCGGCGACGGCCAGCGCCAGCACGGTCGCCCATACCAGCGGGCCGCCGCGAAGCGGTCGCTGCGTGATCGGCTGGAGCTGAGCGACTGCGAGCACGGCTCAGGCCGTGGGCTGCTCGACCGGCCGGGCGGCTGTGGTGGCGCGGCTCAGCAGCGAGGTTCCCGCCGCCTTGCGGCCGCGGTCAAGGCACACGCGCACGCGTCCGCTGACGACCGCGTCCTCGAGCAGCTCGAGCATCGACTCCAGGTCGCTCCAGGTGCTGCGGCTGCGGCGCAACGAGAGCACCGTCACGGTCGCCACGGCCGTCGACACCAGCCCGGAGGGGTGCTCGAGCAGCGCCGGCGCATCGACCACCACGACCTCGCCCTCCCGTGAGCCCGCGAGCGCGTCGCGCAGCCGCGGCAGCGATGACAGCACCGCCGTGCCCGCGTCGACCTGCGTCCAGCCGGCGTCGCCGGAGCGGGCGATGCCGCTCTCCGACAGCCACGTGGTCGGCCGTCCCGACTGGGCGAACGACTCGGCCAGGGTGCGTGACAGCCCGCCGCCGTGGTCGCCCTTGGGTGTGACCACCGCGATCACCCCGCCCTTGGCGTCGACGCCGCCCACCTCGGCCAGCGCTCGCAGCGCCTCCACCGAGTCGGGCTTCGAGGGATCGACCGCGAGCGAGCGAACGCCGGCGGCACGCAGGTCGCCGGTGCTGCGGATGCGCGGGTCGGCCTGGCCGATCCCGAGCGCGATCGCGATGCCGAGGATGATCCCGGCCAGGATCCCGCCGGCCAGGAGCGCCGCGCCGGGCAGCGTCTTTGCGGCGGAGGTGGTCGTTGCGCCGTTGGGGTGGATGCCCTGGGTGAGGTTGCTCGCGGCCGTCTGCAGCCGCGCCACCGCGGTCGCGTCGCCGCCGTGTGACTGCAGCGTGTTCGCGGCCTGCAACAGCTGCTTCTTCTCGCTGCTGATGCGCTGGTGGACGAGCGCCTTCACATACGCGTTGAGGCGGGCGGCGACGACGGCCTCGGACGAGTTGTCCGAATAGCTGAGCTGGATGTCGGTGCCGTCCAGCGCCGCGAAGCCGAGGTTGTCGAGGTACTGGCGGGCCGTGGTGCCGTTCTTCAGCGCGGCGGCCGCGGCCGCCGCCACCTGGGGGTCGACGAACTCGTTCTTGGTCAGATCCTGCGCGGAGTGCACGGCCGTGAACGGCTGCGGCTGGCCCTGGAACTGGTAGCTCACCGTCGTGTCCTGAATGTGGACGCGGGCGGTCGCCTTCGCGTCGGAGATGTGGTGGCCGGACAGCGCCATCGCCGCGACCGCCACCAGCACGGCGCACAGCGGCAAGAGCCACCAGCGGCGCACGACATGCGCAGTTGCCCTGCCCAGGGTCAATTCCGGTCTCACCTGACTCCTCCCAACGTTGCCCGCCCCATGGTACCGGCGATCTTCGCCCGCGTACATTGAGCCCGCATGAAGGGGTGCGCCTAGGGCGCCAGCTGGCGCAGCGTCCAGCCGTCGCCGTTGCGCCGGAACTGGCGGCGCCTGTGCAACCGGTGCTCGCCGTGCTCCCAGAACTCGATCGCGTGGGGCACCAGCAGATAGCCGCCCCAGTGCGGTGGCCGTTCCACCGCGCGCTCGCCCCAGCGCCGCTGCTCCTGGGCATAGGCGTCGAGCAGCACCTCACGCGACTCCAGCTCCCGGCTCTGCTGGCTGGCCCACGCGCCCAGCTGGCTCTCGCGCGGCCGCGATGCGAAGTAGGCGTCACTGGCCGCGTCGTCCAGCGGCCGCACCGGGCCCTCGGCCCGCAGCTGCAGCCCCGGCGGCTCCCAGTAAAACGCGATCGCAGCCCACGGGTTCGCGGCCAGCTCGTCTCCCTTGCGGCTCTCGCGGTTCGTGTAGAAGCGGAAACCCTCCTGGTCGAGCCCGCGCATCAGCACCATCCGCACCGACGGGTGGCCCTGCTCGTTGGCCGTCGCAAGCGCCATCGCCTCGGGTTGCGGCGGCGCCGGCGCGGGCGGCCGCGTCCAGCCAACTCTGTGCCAGCGCGATCGGGTCGGGGACGGTCACGCTGGGGATTCTCCCTCAGGTCACGGTCAGCTTGGCATTCATACCCAGCGCGCGGTGCCCGGGGATGCCGCAGAACACGCGAGTAGACGCCCGGCTTCAGGTTGACCGTGATGGTGGCCGTGCCGCCGCTGCGGATGCGACCGCTGAAGCCGTACTGCGATCCGTGCTTGCGGATCTTGATGTTGTGGTCGTCCTGCCCGAAGTTGTGGATCGAGAACGTGATCGTGCCGTGGGGCACCTTCAGCCGGCTCAGCGTCACGCTCCACTCACGCTCGGAAACGCCGACCGCGCTGCCGCTCGCGGCACCGCTCCAGGCGGGCGAGACGAGCACGAACAGGCACAGCGCAGCGGCCAGTGTCACGAGACCCCTCATCGCCCCTCGTATCGGCGCGGACGCCCGTGCCCACCATCCCCCGATCGGCCGATTCACCCGTATGCTCCTCCGGTGTCGGGAAGAAGAACCGGTCCATGACCCTGCTCCTGCGTGTCATCTTGGTGGTCGTCCTCTCGGCGATCGTGCTTGCGATCGCCTACGTGGTCGTCACCGACCCGGGATCCGGTACCGACGTGACCGCCCGTGGGCACCGTCCGCCGGTGCAGGGCGACGTCGGCGTCGCCGTCAAGCTCGGCCGCGGGCACGCCGTGATGGCGTCGGGGCCGGCCGGGCTGTGGGTGGCGCGGCAGCCCCCGACCGGCCCAGCCGGGCGAAGTCGAGCAAATCGACACCCGCACCGGCCAGCCGGAGCACGCCTATCAGGTCAACATCCTGCCGGAGGGGATCGCCGTCGGGCATGGCGTGATCTGGGTGCTGGGCACGAAGCCGAACGGCGACCTGGCCACGCTGCTTCGGATCGATCCCTCCAGCGGCCGCGTCCAGCACCGCCTGCAGCTGGCTGAGCAGCCCTCGTGCGCCACCGAGAAGTTCGCCAGCTGCTACCCGGTCGCGGCCACCGACGGCGTCTGGGTGCCGCTGCTCGACGAGATCGTGCACGTCAACCGATCGGGCACGATGGCCGACCAGACGGTGCAGGTGAACGGCCATGTCTGGGATCTCACCGGCAGCCTCGGCCAGCTGTGGGCGCTGGCCGAGACCGCGATCTACCGGATCACCGAGAGCACCGGCCTCAGCCAGCGGATCGGCCTCAAGAAGAAGGTGGGGGTGGGCGTGCAATCGAACCACGTCACCGCCGACGGCCACTCGGTGTGGGTCTCGAGCTACCCGCGCGACACCACCACGAAGCCCGGCCGCCTGACCCGGATCAACCCGGGCGAGGCGCCGCAGGTGACGGTGTCGCGGATCTACCCGGGCGCGGGTGCGCTGGCGCTGGTGGACGGCGGCCTGTGGGTGGCCCGGTTCGACGGCCAGGGCGAGCTCGACCGGCTGAACGCGGCTACCGGCGCGCTCACCGGGCCGTTCCTGGTGGTGCCGAACGACCCGACCGTGCTGGTCGAGCGGGGCGGCGGCCTGTGGGTGCTCAGCTACGTGTCCAGCGGCAACGTGCGCACGGTCACGAAGGTGACGCTGACGCCGGCGGCGGCGGCGAAGTAACGTTCACGGGTGCGCATCGCGATCATCGCCCCGGCCTGGTTTGCGGTGCCGCCCACCCGGTACGGCGGCATCGAGTGGGTGGTGTCGATCCTGGCCGACGGGCTGGTCGACCACGGGCACGAGGTGACGCTGTTCGCGGCCGGCGACTCGCAGACCAAGGCGCGGCTGGTGACCAGCTACGACGATCCGCCCAGCATGCGCATCGGGCTGTCGATGCCCGATCTGCACCACGCGCTCACCTGCTTCGCCAACGCCGACCAGTTCGACCTGATCAACGACCACTCCGGCCCGCTGGCGGGCGCGCTCGGCGGCGCCTGCGCCGCGCCGGTCTGCCACACGGTGCACGGGCCGCTGACCGGCGAGCCGGGCGACGTCTACTCGCTGATCGACCGGGTCAGCCCATCGGTCGGCCTGATCTCGATCTCCGACCACCAGCGCACGCCGCTGCCCGACATCAACTGGCTGGCCACCTGCCACAACGCGATCGCGATGGACGCCTACCCGTTCCACGAGGCCGATGACGGCTACCTGCTGTTCCTGGGCCGGATGTCGCCCGACAAGGGGGCGCACAACGCCGTGCGGGTGGCGGCCGAGATGGGGCTGCCGATGATCCTGGCCGGCAAGATGCACGACGTGGCCGAGCGGGAGCACTTCGAGGCCAACGTGAAGCCGTTTCTGTCGGACGACATCCGCTACGTGGGCGAGGTCAGCCACGACGAGAAGGTGCGGCTGCTGCAGCGGGCGCGGGCGACCGTGTTCCCGATCCAGTGGCCGGAGCCGTTCGGCCTGGTGATGGTGGAGTCGATGGCCTGCGGCACGCCGGTGGTGGCGACGCGGTTCGGGGCCGTGCCGGAGGTGATCGAGCAGGGGCGCAGCGGCGTGATCGTGGACGAGTTCGCGGAGCTGGCGGCCGGGGTGGAGCAGGCGCTGTCGCTGGATCCCGCCGAGTGCCGGGCAAGCGCGGTGGAGCGGTTCTCGCCGCGGCGGATGATCGAGGACTACGAGGCGGCGTACGTGCAACTACTGGCCTGACGGATGTAGAGTGGAGAGCGATCGTGCGTCGGCTCCTGATCATCTTTCTATGTTTCTTCGGTGGCGGCGTACTGCTGCTCCTGCTGCTGCGCGCGGCGCGCGGGCCGGCGTCGTACGCGGACGAGCCGGAGCGGGAGCCGTATTGGGAGGCCGAGCCGGTCGTCCGAGGCCGAGCCTGAGGCCGATCTCGAGCCGGTCGCTGAGGCGGAGCCCGAGCCGGTCCCTGAGGCGGAGCCCGAGCCGGCCGCTGAGGCGGGGCAGGAGACCGAGGAGATACCGGTGGTCGACCTGCGGGACGACGACGTGGTCGCGCCGTCGGCGAAGGGCGACGACGGCAAGGGGCGGATGGCCGAGGCGGCGGCGCTGCGGGCCGAGATCGTGGAGCGGGTCGAGCGGCGGCCGTTGTTCGTGATGGCGGAGGAGCGAAACGTGCCGTACTTCCGGCTGTTCTTCATGACAAAGCCGGAGCTGCTCGACGCGATCCTGGAGGTCGAGCACGTGCCTCCGCACGACGTGATGCCCTCGCAGGAGGCGCTCGACCGGGTGCGGGAGATCGCGGTCGAGGCGTACCGCAGGCACGAGGAGATCGCGGCAGAGGAAGCGGAGCTCAGCGGCCAGGCTTCAGCCTGAACCTGCACGGCAGGGACTCAGCGTCGCCGGGCCGTCAACTCCTCGATGCCCGACGCCGCGATTGGCTCCCGCACATACTCGTTAGCGTCGACCTCGAACACCACCCCCGATTCCCGGCACCGCCGTGAGGTCGTCTGCAGACAGCGCAGGCCCGCCTCGTCGATCGTGACCAGGTCGGCAAAGTCCAGCCTGAGCCGCTGCACGCGATCCTCGAGCGCCCTTTCGATGATCGCCTGGAGCTCTCCGCACGTCTCGTGGTCGAGCACGCCCTGGCAGATGATGACCTCCGAGTTGTCTGAGCGGCTGTGGAGTACGTCGAATCTGGATGATTCCACCAGCGATCGCCCCCTCACGGGTTCGCGGCCCTCATCTCATTGATACCCACCGCCTGGGGATTCATGCCTGAGCCGATGGTCGCCGCGGCGACAGAGGCGTTCCAGTCGCGTTGACCCGGGTCACCGCGCCGTGCCTGCCTTCTTCCTCGTCGATGGTCGGCGGCTGGGCTTGGAGGATGCCTTGAGCGACTCCTCGAGAGCTGCCATCAGATCCGGTGCCTCGGCCGGCTGATCGGGTTCAGGCACGGTGATCTTCTCGCCCTTCGCCTTCTTCCTGATCACGCGCAGCAGCGCCGCCCGGTAGCTGTCCTCGTACTTCTCAGGCCGGAATGCGCCCGCCATGGTGTCGATCAGCCGGCGCGCTGCCTTCAGCTCTCCGGCGGTGATCCGCTGCCGTTTCGGCTTGGCGGCCGCAGCGTCGCGGATCTCGTTGGCGAAGTACATCTTTTCCAGGAACAGCACCCCGTCGTTCACGCGCAGGCAGCCCAGCTGTTGGCGGTTGTGGAAGATGTAGCTACAGATCGCGGCCAGGCCGGACTCCTCCATCGCCTTCGACAGCAGCGCGTATACGTGCGCCGCAGCACCGTCGTCGGCCGGGCCGAGGTAGAAGGTGCGCTCGGCCTTGGCCGCCTCGAAGTCGGACTCCTCCAGCACCACCATCGACCCGTCCTCGAGCTCGTAAGCGCGGGCGATCTGCGAATCGGGGACGTGCTTGCCCTCCTTCTTGCAGACCTTGTCATAGCCGATTGGAGAGTCGTCCTTGGTGTGGATCATGTGAAAGCGCAGGTCCTGCTCGTCGATCGCGGCATACATCGCGACCGGCGCGTTCACCAGCCCGAACGAGATACTGCCCTTCCAGATCGAGCGCGGCACGTTCCACCCTCCCTGTCGCGTTGCATCGAGTGCCGCTGTGATTCCCCCGGTTCGCTCAGTCGAACCGGCCTCAGCACCGCGGCCCCGTCACGCTGCCGGTTGATCCATCGGTGGCACAGCTCGCAACGCCGCGGCGCGCGTCTCGAATACCGGAAGCAACGTGGACACGCCGGTGAGATCCAGCGCCCTGCTGACGGCCCCCCGATTGGGCACGACCACCAGAAGAGTCTCTCCCCGCTCCATGAAGCTGAGGAGCGTGCGGATCACCGTCGAGTCGATGAACGACGCCTCACTGAAATCCGCCACCACGGTGGTACCGGACTCAGCGATCCGCTCGAATGCCGCCTCGATGGTTGGCGCCGTCGAAAGGTCGTGCTCTCCGGCAAGCTGGAGCACCCAAAGCGAGTCGCCTAGCCGCTCAATCTCGACCGTTCCCAGATCCCTGTCCACCAGAAGCTCCTCTCGTTGACGAAGCGAACTTGTGGAGGCTGGAAGCCTCGCTCTATGTGCCCCAAATGTAGCCCTCGGCGTGATCACGATCAACCCTCGCGATCACACCGCCGAGGCACCATCAGGCCTACGACGCCCACTGATGCGCGCTCCCCTCGTGCACCGCCGCGTACACCCGATCCCGCAGCCGGTTAGCCTGCGCGGCCGTGAGCGTTCGCGTGGGGTGCCGCAGCACCAGCCTCAGCAGCACGTTCTTCTGCCCCGGCAGCAGACCGATCCGGTCGATCGCCTGCCGTGGCAGCTGCTCGCCCGGCGTCTCGGCCACGACCGCCACCTCCTCGACCGACTCCAGCGCGGCCGGGCCGAGGCTGTCGCGCACGCGGTCGCCCAGCTCCTCGGCCGAGACGTCGGCGGCCACAGCGATCGACAGGTCGCGGCGCGTTGCCGGCATCGAGCTGACCTCCTGGTAGCGGTCGAGCGTCTGCATCTGCGCCGCGACCCGCGGGTCGTCGCTTCGCAGCAGCCGGATGTCGCCGATGCCCTTGCGTAGCATCAGCGCCCGGTCGAGGCCGAGGCCGAGCGCCAGGCCCGACCACCGCTCCGGGTCGAGCCCGCCGCGCGCGCAGTACGTGGCCGCCGGCAAGGCCGCACTCGCAGCAGCTCGACCCACTCGCTCGCCGACCAGCACCTCGACCTCGAGGCCCTCGTCGGTGTAGGGATGCACCGCCGCGATCGTGCGATGGCGGCTGCCGGGGAGCACCGCCGAGACGACCAGCTCGATCATCTGCTCGAGGTCGCGGCGGTCGAGCCGCGGCCCGCTGCGAATCCGCCACAGGTCGAGCTGGTGCGGCTCGCCGACGTGCAGCCGGTCGACGACGTCGCGGCGGTAGACCAGTCCCGGGCAGGCCACCACCACGTCCCGGTCACGGCCGGCCAGCCGCCGCAGGGCGGCCGGCACCATGGCCGAGGTGTGTGAGCGCAGCAGGTGCGTGTCGTCCACGTACCGCGTGTAGCGGGCATCGCGGGTGGTGGCGTCCGACGGGTAGCCGAGCAGCTCGTAGTTCTCGGCGACGGTCACCACCGGGCCGGCCCGGTGCACGACGACCGGGCAGCGCCAGCATGCGG
The DNA here is from genome assembly GCA_963766445.1 of uncultured Actinomycetes bacterium. Classification (GTDB taxonomy): domain Bacteria; phylum Actinomycetota; class Thermoleophilia; order Gaiellales; family JAICJC01; genus JAICYJ01. The sequence continues at coordinate 18,940 of CAVXZW010000004.1, forward strand.
CCAGCGCGTCGGTGATGGCGGCGGCCACCAGCTGCATGGCATGGGGGCCGTCGGCCGGGTCGGACAGGTCGCGCAGCGACAGCGCGGCGTCGAGCTGCTGGGGTGTGATGGTGCGGGGCATGGCTGGTTCCTCTCGTTGCGATGGACGGCGGCGGGAGCCCCGGCCGGCCCGGCGTGAGAGGAACGGCGATGCCTGCGGCTACGAGAGCCCGACGCGCGCCGCCGCCCCAGCCTGCGGCCGGGGCGGGGTAAACAGCGAGCTGCTGCGCGTCGACATCATGTGATCATTGTAGCCAGCGGCTCAGCGCGTGACCAGCCACGCACCGCCGGCCACCAGCGCCAGCCCGATCACCCGGTTTGCCGAGATCGCGGTGCGCTCCAGCCCCAGCAGGCCGTACCTGTCGATGATCACCGAGGCCGTCAGCTGGCCGAGCAGGCCGGCAGCCAGGATCCCGGAGGCGCCCAGCGTGCGCACCGTCACCAGCAGCGTCGAGACGAACACCACGCCCAGCAGGCCGCCGGTCAGGTAGTACCAGGGCACCGACGTCAGGTGGATCTGCCCGAAGCCGCCCGCGAACGAGACGACTACCGCCAGCGCCAGCGTGCCGATCGCGAACGAGATGAAGGCCGCCTGGAAGGTGCCGATGGCCTTTCCCAGGTGCGAGTTGATCGGCGCCTGCGCCGCCACCAGGGCGCTCGCTGCAATCGTCAGCGCGAACGCGCCGTTTCGGTCCATGCGACCAAGTTCGCCCCGCCGGCACATCAGTCCTTCACTTGACGCGATGGCCGGTTTCACGGATGTTTGGTCGCATGAAGGCGCGCTTCGCAGCCCTGATCGGCCTGGTCGCCGTGGTGGTGATCGTGATCCTGGTCGGCGGCTACTGGTACGTGAAGGACCGCACCCGCATCAGCCAGACGTCGCTCCAATCCCAGGTGGCTGCGAAGGAGGGGGGAACCAAGGCCACGTGCATCAAGAAGGACTCGAACGCCGCGCACTGGCTGTGCGCCGTCTCGGTCTCCAGTCAGCCCGAGAAGTGCGTCAAGGCACACGTCCGGCCGTGGGGCTCGGTGATCATCGTCGACGGCTTCCGTAAGTGCCAGGCGGATCCGGCACTGGCGCCACTGTTCCGGGATACGACGAAGAAGAAGAAGAAGGCGAAGCAGCAGTCCTCGGCGTGAGGCTGTAGGCCTGGGCGAGGTAGTACAGCGCCATCCCCGCCAGGATGCCGCCCGCGATGTCGGTGGGCAGGTGCCAGCCGTTGATCAGCAGGCAGACCGCCACGGCCACGCACCACAGCCCCAGCGCGATCCGCAGCGCCGGGATCACCGCGGCCACCGCGCCGGTGATCAGGATCGCGCGCAGCATGTGGCCGCTCGGAAACGACGAGTCGAAGGTCAGCCCGAAGCCGTGCCAGATGCCGCTGTGGTGCTGTCCCACCACCAGCTTGGAGACGATCTCGATCACGAGCGCCATCCCCAGCGCCGCCGGCCAGGCCGCCGCGGCCCGGGTCCGGCGCCGCGCCAGCAGGCAGATGGCCGCGATCGCGATCACGATCGCCGTGACCATCGGCCCGGCCGGGCTGATCAGCACCTCCGTCCACTCGCGCATCTGCGGGTGGCCGTTTCCGCCCGCAAGCGGCTGCAGGTTGTGTACCGCGAAAGCGTTCACCCGGTCGAAGTCGGTGATGTCCACGAGTGCGGCCAGCACGACGAACGCTGCGGAGTACCACAGCGCTCGCCGAGTCAGAGCCAAACGCCGGGTCACAGATAAACGGTACACGAGACGGTTCGGGGGATTGACGGTTCGCACATGTAATGGGATTGTAAGGGTGGCTCCGTCGGGTAAAACAGTGGGATGGCAGAGTGGGGCAGACCCAGCCGGGAACCGCTGCGCGTGCGCGCGATCCCGGTGGCTCTGCCTCCCGTTGCGTGACCGGCGGAGCCGCTACCTGTCTGCGAGCGGTGGCGCCCTGGAGATGGACAGCCGCTCGTACCACCCGTAAGCTGCCAGCGGCTTGAGAACGCTCCGACATCGCCCGCGCTCCACCCGGTTCGCGGCGCTGGCCGCGCTGGTGCTGCTGGCGCTGGCCGTGCCGGCGGCCGCGTCCGCCGACACCTGGCCGATGTTCCACCACGACACCAGCCACTCCGGTGTCTCGTCCGAGACCGCCGTCAGCACCACCACGGCCGCCTCGCTGGGGGTGAACTGGCAGGTCAACACCGGCTCGCAGGCGCGCACCTCGCCGATCGTCGCCCACAGCACGGCGCTCAACCAGGATCTCGTCTACGAGGGCTCCGACAACGGCGTCGTCTCGGCCTACGACGCCCACACCGGCGTCCGCGTGTGGTGGCACAAGGTGGGGGCGACCGTCAACTCGACTCCGGCGGTGTCGGGCACCAAGCTCTGGTTCGGCTCGTCCGACAAGTACCTGTACGCGCTCAACGCCAACACCGGGGCGCAGGTCTGCCGGTACTACACGGGCGGCGTGATCTCGGCCTCGCCGGTGGTCACGGGCGGCGTCGTCTACTTCGGCGATAACGGCCTCACCGGCGGCGACGACGGCGGCACCTTCTGGGCGATCAACGCCTCCAACTGCACGCTCAAGTGGAAGTTCACGAGCTTCGGCGACCCGGTCGGCAGCCAGCCGCTGGTGGGCTCGTGGTCGTCGCCGGCCACGGCCACCACAGCGACCGGCCGGGCGCTGGTGGTGTTCGGCTCGTCCAGCCCGGAGGGCGCCGTGTACGCGCTGGACGCGAACACCGGCGCGTTGGTGTGGCGGTTCGCGACGCAGCATTTCGACCTGGACGAGGACGTGGGCGCGGGGCCGACCATCTCCGCGCCGGGCGTGAACGGCCTGGCCGACGGCGCCGTCTACGTGGCCGGCAAGGACAACATCTTCTACGCCCTCAACCTGCGCACCGGCGCCGAGCTGTGGGAGTACTCGACCCGCAGCCTGGATCCCGTCAACACCTGGATGCGCTCGACCGCCGCGCTGCAGGGCCGCACGCTGTTCGTCGGCTACGGGGCCGGGATCCTGGCGCTGGACGCCGTCACGGGGGCGAAGGTCTGGAGCACGCAGGATTCGGGCCCGGCGACGGATGAGGTCGTGTCGTCGCCGGCGCTGTCCGGGCCGGCCGGCCAGCAGGTGGTGATGGCGGGCGACATGAGCGGCGTGTTCTACGCGTTCAGCGCGGCCACCGGCGCCAAGCTGTGGTCGTATGACACGAACACCCTCATCTACGCATCGCCCAGCTTCGCCGACGGCGCCGTCTACGTGGCCAGCGCCAACGGCTTCCTGTACTCGTTCGTGCCGGGCGGCCCGGCCAGCGGACGGCCGTCGACGGTGCTCTCCAGCCCGGCCCGAAACGCGGTGGTCAGCAACACCGGCACGTTGGTGATCAGCGGCAGCGCCACGGACGACAAGGGCGTGGCGCGGGTGGACGTGGGCGTGAAGATGAACGGCAAGTGGTGGAACGCCGCCACCAAGACGTGGGTGCCGGCCTTCACCCCCAACCCGGCCAAGCTGGCCGCCCCCGGCAAGCCGTCCACCACGTGGACGTTCAGCCTGCCGGTGCCGGCGGCGGGCGGGCCGGTGGTGGCGCAGGCCGACGCGGTGGACACGGACGGCCAGACCGATCCCCAGCCGAAGCTGGTGCCGTTCACCCTGACGTCGCTGGGCAACCCGCCGGACACGACCATCACCACGCCCACCTTCGCCCAGGTGTTCTTCTTCCCGAACGGCCGCAACAGCTTCCCGATCACGATCTCGGGCACCGCCACCGACACGCTGGGCGCGCACCCGGGCATCAAGAAGGTGCTGCTGACGGTGCTGAACATCGAGCACGCCGAGTACTACTGCGGTCCGGCCGGTTGCCCGGGGCTACCGGGCGTGTTCTGGAGGGCCAAGTTCATCAGCTTCTCGGCCACGCTGGCCAGCCCCAACGCGACGCACACGAACTGGACGACGACGTTCCCGACCTACAACCACCCGCACAAGTACCGGATCGCGGCCTGGGCGATCGACCTGGACGGGCAGGCGGATACCAGCAAGGCGCAGGTGCAGCGGATCTGCGTGCGCGATCCGGGCGATCTGACGCCCTGCGTGTAGCGCGGTCGTCCAGCTCGATGGCGTCGTGGCCATACATGCGAGTACAGTCGCCCGCATGACCGACCACCTCACCGTCACCACGCCCTCCGGCCGGACGCTGCGGGTTCACAGCGCGGGCGACCCCGCCGCCCGACCGTGTTCGTCCTGCACGGCAGCCCTTCCAGCGGCATGCTGTATCCCCCCAACGTCGAGGACGCCGCCGCGCACGGCCTGCGCCTGGTCTCCTACGACCGGCCCGGCTACGGCGGCTCGACGCCGCATCCCGGCCGCCGCGTGGCCGACGCCGCAGCCGACGTGGGCGCGATCGCCGACCACCTCGGCCTCGACCGCTTCGCCGTCTGGGGCCACTCCGGCGGCGGGCCGCATGCCCTGGCCTGCGCAGCGCTGGCCGGTGATCGCCTGGTCGGAACGGCGGCGCTCGCGGGTCCCGCGCCCTACGACGCCGAGGGCCTGGACTGGACGGCCGGCATGGGGGAGGGCAACGTCGAGGATTTCGCCCTCGCCGTGGCCGGTGGCGACGCCTACGAGGCCCGGCTCCAGGAGCTGCGCGTTGAGCTGCGGGGCGCCGACACGGCGGGCGTGATGGAGGCGCTAAAGACGCTGCTCTCGGAGGTCGACCGGGCCGAGCTGACCGATCAGGTGGCGGCGTTCATGACGGCGGCCACGAGCGAGGGGATGGAGCCCGGCGTCGAGGGCATGCGCGGCGACGACCAGGCCTTCATGCACCCGTGGGGCTTCGACCTGGCGACCATCCCCGGCCCGCTTCGCATCTACCACGGCCACCACGACCGGTTCGTGCCGGTCAGCCACGGTGAGTGGCTGGCCGCGCAGATCCCGGCCGCGGAGGCGCACATCTCCGAGGACGAGGGACACCTGACGCTGTACACGCGCGGCGCCCGCGAGTGCCACGCCTGGTTCGCGGAGTTGCTGGCCGGCTAGGTGCCGGCTACCCGGCGCGAAGCTCGGTGGCGGGCGCGTCGGCCGGCTGGTTGCACCCAGGCGTCGACGGCCGCCTCCTCCCACAGCATGCGGCCCCGGAAGTAGCCTGCCGGGTCGGGGAAGGTGGGGTCGCTGATGCGGGCCCGCACCTCGTCGCGGCGGACGCCCAGCCTGGCCGCGATCAGGTCACGGTCGACCAGACGGGTGGGCGGCGTGGGGACAGGGTGTGCGACCTCGGGCGAGCGGTCGCTGGCGCGGCCGTAGTCGTCCATCAGCCGGATCACGTCATCCAGCTGGGGCGTGGAGGCCTCCAGGATCTGGCTCGGCTCCAGCGCCTCGACCGTGTGCACCTCGCCGGGGCGGGTGCGCCAGCAGTCGCCGGGGTGCATCAGCGTGGTGACCAGCTCGTCGATGCCTGACCCCTTGGACAGCCGCACGGCGCCCGACAGCAGGTAGCTGCTCTCGTCCTTGTGCTGGTGGTACTGCAGCGACAACCGGTGTCCCTGCTCCACGTGCAGCAGCTTCCCGGCGTACTGATCCGTGTGTGCCCACCAGATCTCGAAGCCCCACGGCTTCTCAACCCGTCGAATCTGGTTCATCCGCCCACCTCCCCCGGGCGTTCGAGGATTGCACCGCTGGCGGAACATGTCAAGTTCTAGGGCCGGTCGAGGGCGACGTCGAGGCGCGTCTGCGCGGCGGAGCGGCCTGAGCCATGAGAGGGGGGAACTGGTGGAGCCGGATCACCGGCCAGCTCGGCGACGGCAAGCAGCGGCACGAGCTCAGCAAGACTCGCAAGGCGGTGGCCGTGGTCTTCGCCTCGCTGGTGCTGATGTCTCTGATTCGGCGCGGCTGCCTTCGCGGCCGCCGGCGGTAACGGCGGCGGGAAGAACGGTAACGGCAACGGGGAACAGTGGCACTCCGGCCGGCTGCGTCGAGGGCCAGGGGCAGGTCACGTTGCACAACTCGAACTGCTGAACGTCGACGGGGAACACGTTCGGTCTACCCGCGGTCGTTCGGGTCGTCAGGCGCTGTGCTAAGAGCACAACAGAATGACTCCTGGGGCCTCGATGAGCTTGAAGCAGATCGGCCAGTCGGCGAGCAGTAGGAACGATTCGTACGTGGGTACGATCGCCCACATGCTGGACATCTCGGTTTCCGAGAGCACGTCGGCGTCCCCCGAGCAGGTGCTCGCTGCGGCCACCGACCTCTCCGAGGATCGCGTCAAGGTGTGGCCGAACTCGAAGCCACAATACTTCGAAGTGCATGCTCAGGGAGCAGGCTTCGCCGAGGTGACCGAGGGCTTCCGGCCGCCCTTTGGCCGCGTCTGGGAGCGGAGCCGTTACGAGTGGGGGCCTGGGGCGATCCGCCAGGACGTGATCGACTCCAACGTGCTCGCGCCCGGCAGTACCTGGGAGCTCAAGGTTTCGCCGAGCGCTGGCGGCAGCACCGTCGAGATGCGACTGAGGCGGGAGTTCCGACGCAGCGCCAAGGGCGGACCGCCTCCGCGATCAACCAACTCGGGGGCAGACGCATGTGGGGCTGGTACCTGCGCAAAGCCCTGGCCGAGGTGGAGAGGCGCGCGTCTTAAGGCGAGACCCGCCGTCGCCGGTGGTGGGGTCGGGCTTCCGACCCCACCACCAGCATCCCCCGTCTAGCTCACGTGCCGAATCATGCCCAGCAGCCCATGCGCCTCATCTTGGATGCCGGCGCTGAACAGCAGGTCGTTGGGTCCACCGGCCACGCCGTTGCCGAACCGCAGGCCCCAGAGGCCGTTGATGGCGATCGCGGTCGCCGTTGGGCCGGCGCAGCTTGCCCAGCCACTGGCCGGTCTTGAAGTTGTACGCGTTGATGCGGCCGTCGCCGAAGTTGCCGACCAGCAGCGCACCGCTGAAGCGGCCGAAGTGGGCCGGTGCCCGCACCAGGCCCCAGGGCGCGTTCAGCGCGCCGTGGCTGGCGAGGCGGGCGACCATGCGGCCGTTCTGCGTGTAGACGTCGACGAACCCGAGGCCGGGGCCGTGCGTCTCGTCCTCCTCGCCGGGCTCGTGCTTGGCGTAGCTGACCACCACCCACCGGCCGATGCTCTGGATGCCGAACGGCGAGTAGTTGCTCGGCAGCGTGGGATCCATGAACGCCCCGGGGGTGCTCATGACGTGGAAGTGCGAGTCGACCACCCACACCCGGCTGTGGCCGAAGTCGGCCGCATACAGCGCCGGGTGGTGGCGGAAGAACCCGATCGCGAGCCCCTTGAAGTTCGCGCCCGGCACCACCAGCTTGGTGCGGACGTTGGGCTGGATCGGGTCGGTCAGCGTCCAGGCCGAGATGGTGCCGGCCTCGGAGTCGAAGATGAACTTGGCGGGCATCGGCCCCATGTTGGTGCGCAGCTTGAACCCGTTTGAGGCGTTGAACACCTGGCCGGTGGGCGCGCCCATCGGCACCGTGAACACCAGCGGTACGATGCTGAACGGGGCGCCACCGGTGCCGCCGGCATACAACGTGGCCAGGCCGGTGCCGTTATCGGCCACCCACAGCGGCGTGGTCGGCCCCGCGGCCAGGCCCCACGGGTTGACCAGGTTGGGATCGGTCAGCTGCGCCCGTCCCGGGATGTCGCTGACCAGGTTGGTCTGGCGGTAGCCGTGGTGCATGGCCGACGCGCCGGCAGGGCCGCCGCCGGCCAGCGCCGCCATCGCCGTGGTGGCAAGAGCGATTACCGCCACCAGCCTTCGTCGTCGGGATAGATCCGGTCGTGTCATCTGTTCCCCCATCCGCAGGCGCGCCGAGCACATCATGCGCGCGGTTGACGGGGCCGGGTACTCCGATCGGGCCGGATCGGTTTGGTCGAGTGTGACGGCCGTCACAGCGCGCTTCCGTCTCAGTCGGCCGGCATCTCACCCGGGTGCTTCTCAACCACCCAGTAGCGGTCGCGCTGTTCGGTGACGAACTCCGCCTCCTCGTAGAGGTGACCGGGCTTGACGGTGAACCGGTTCGGGGTCGAGTGGGCGGCCTCGTACTCCTCGACCGTGATCGTCAGCGCGCCCGCGCAGTCGGCGTCGCCGCACTCGCAGACGAACGGCACCGCCTCGTCCACCACGTCTGGCTCGATGGCGACGGCCTGCTGCTCGAGCGCCACGCGGCGGTTGTTGTAGTCGCGGAACGCCAGCTCGTTCTTGACCAGCCGGTCGCGGCGCACGGATTCCCAGCGATTGTCACTCACCACGGTCTCCCATCCGGGGGACACGGTCCCGCTCGCACGGTCATGCTAGCCGCGACGCTCGTTTCGTCCCGGCCAGACGAGGGAATCCTGGCACCGGACCCTACAAAGTGATGGGGGGCAAGCGATCGTGGGCGATCTGCCAGCCACATGGCGCCTGCCGGCGATCCCCGGCAGCGTCCCGCGGCTGCGCCGGAATCTGCTGGAGTCGATCTCCGGCTGCGGGTTCGACGAGGACGCGGTCGGGCTGGCGGTGACCGAGGCGCTCACGAACGCCGTACGGCATGCCTACCCGGGCTCGCAGGGGCCGGTCACGCTAAGCGTCGAGCAGTCGGCCGATCGGCTGGTGGTGGTGGTGGCCGACGAGGGCATCGGCGCGCGCAGCTTCACCGCGCGCAGCGGCTCCGACCGGTCGACGGGGATGGGGCTGCCGCTGCTACACCAGCTGTGCGCCAGCGTCCGCGTCGATCCCGGCAACTCCGGCACCACGGTCACGATGGCGTTTGCCAGAGCCGGACGGTAGCCGGCCGCGCTGGCTGCGGCCGCGGCCTCCGCTCAGGTCGAACGCCCGCCCTCGGTGCGCTCGGTCACGAGCCGCAATGCGACGTCTCGCAGTTTGGTGTTCGTGCGCTGCGAGACTTTGGTGAGCTGCCGGAACGCCTCGTCGGCGGTGATCCGCTGGTCGGCCATCAGGATGCCCTTGGCCTGCTCGATCACGGCCCGGGAGCGCATCGCCTCGGCCATGTCGCGGGCGAGCCGCGCGGCCGAGCGGTAGGCGTCCACGCTCAGGATCGCGGCTGCCAACTGCTCGGCGTAGGGCAGCGCCGTGCGCACCTGGACGTCGCCGAGCTCCATGTGCTGCCGTGAGTAGAGGTTCAGCGAGGCCGCCACGTCCGCGGCGTCGACCGGCAGGTGTATCGATAGCGTCGAGTGGATGCCCAGGTTGGCCGCCGTGCTGCTGAAGTGCGTCCAGCGATCGTCAGCCGAGACATCCGCCACCGAAACCGGCTCGGCCCCATCCATCGCCTCCAGGCACGGTCCCTGTCCGGACTCATACTGCGCGTCATCGAGCGCGATGAACCGCTGACCGGTCGCCGCCACGGTCGCGTAGCTCCCGCCGTGGCGGGCACTCACGGTGGCGGCCTCAAAGCCAAGCGCCTCGACCGCCGACTCCAGGATCATGTTCAACAGCCGGTTCAGCCGCTGCTCGGCGGCATCCGGACCTTCGTCGCGCTGTGGTGCATCGGCCATACCGGCCTCCGCGTTCCGCTTCTCCGCTTTTCGCTAGGGGGCTGCGACGACCAGCCGCGCACAAACGGGAAGCGTGGGCCTGCGCGAAGTCAGAAGTTACCGACAGTCTACCCCAACAGCGACCGCCTGGGTGCTGCGGCGCGCACGGCATCACCTGTTTGAAATTCGCGCGCAGTTCGGCAGCATCCCGCGGGTGGTGCTCGAGCAGTGTGGCGCCCGACGGTCTCGTTGTAAGCGGATCGGAGGGGCATGGCCGACGACAAGCTGCACCAGGCGAGCGATTCCCAGCCCGGGATCCGGGCAGCCGAGGGCGATAGGGAATGATGCGCTCACTTGCGAATCCCGACGCCGGCCCCACCTGCCGGGCCTGTGAAGGCACCGGCCGCGTGCCGCCCCCGTGGCCGTCACCGTTCCGGCTCGGGCGCCGCCGGCATCGCACCTGCGCCGACTGCGGCGGCACCGACTATGACGCTGTGCCTACGAAGTCCGCCACGAGACGCCATCCGCGCCCTGAGTTCGCCCGACCTCGAGGTCACTCTCGAGCAGCGGAATCGTGCCGCTGCGGCGGCGACTGCGGGGGTGCCTCATCCTCGTAGCGGGGCGGAACTGCCGACCCGGGAAGCTGTCCCCGCTGGCTGGTCGCTGCCCGGCCTTTCCGGGCGTAGCGATCCACGCGCATCGGCGCATCCACGTCTTCGACGGTCGGCCAGGCGGCCACCAGCGACCCGATCACGGCGCCCCCGATCGCCAGCAGCGTGGGCAACCCGACCAGCCACACCGCCAGGTCGGAGTCGGCGCCGCTGTAGCGAGCGCGATCGACCACGACCACAAAGCAGGCGCCGAGCCCGTACCCGACCAGGGCGCCGATCACCACCGCCAGTATCCTGCGGTGTGCCCGCTCGGGCGGGTCGTCGCCCTCCGCCCCGGCCCGCCGAACCTTCGCATCGAAGTCTTGCCGGTCGTGCATCACCCTAAGCAGTGCCCCACGCTCCTGCTCGCAAACATCACCTGTCCGAGCAGCTGCGGGCGGGCGGCGTGGTCACCTCTCGCGGGGAGCGGACTGCCCGAGCCGGGTCTTGGCGGCGATCCGCTCCGCCGCGATATCGGACAGGGCGGCAGAGAGCTCCGTGACCAGGCCGTCGGTTCCCGTCGCCGAAGACCCGTCCTCACCTGGCAGGCCGACGAGCCCAAGTGTCCTCGACAGCCGGCTGCTGGCCGCCAGTTCGAGCTGGACGTTGCGCTCGCGGCACTTGCAGGCCGCGTCGAGCAGACAGCCCACGCCGACGGAGTCACAGAAGCTGACCTTGGTCGCGTCGATCCGGAGCCGGCGCAGGTCGGCCGTGAGCGACCACGCCACTGCCTCGGCTAGGTCAGGAACGGTGGCTATGTCGAGTTCGCCTTCGCAGATGATGACGGTGTCACCGTCGCCATTCTGGCCGACCTCAACTATCAGCTGCGCACGTGCCACCATCGCTGGCCTCCAGGACCACGCGTTGCCGAGACGGGATGGCCACGCTGCTTGAGCCTGGGCTCGACATTACTCCGATGCCGGCGAAAGTCAAACGCGCCGGCCGTTGGTGGTCGCGCCTGGCGAGGCGGGGGCCCGCGGTCGCCGCCACACCGGCCGCCTAGCCGTGGCGACCGGTTTCGCCGGGCCCGGCCAGGGGTAGTTCAGGGTCGCGCGTCCCGGCTGGCTCGCAATCCTCGCCGGGCGTGGCTGTCTGCCGGACAGGATGGGTGCGTGGGCACCTGTGCGGCGTGCGCTTCCCCGAGGAATCAGCGCACGCCGCACCCGGCGTTCCGCGTCCGAGCTGCGGTCGCAACCCGCGCGTGAGGAGTCGTTAGCAGACGATCGCGTTTGTAGCCGTACCTTGCAGGGTATCGATTATGGACAGTTAGACAGCCATCGAGCGGGAGGCATGATGGGAATTGGAACGTCCATAGTGTTGATCGCCGTGGGAGCGATCCTTCGCTTCGCGGTGACTGTGCATACGGCCCACGTCAACTGGCACATCGTGGGAGACATCCTGATGGTTGCGGGTGCGATCGGGCTGGTGCTGTCGCTGATCTGGATGGCGATGGCGTCGCGGCGCGACACCACCACCGTCGTCGACCGCGGCGACCGGTCGGCCGGGTACTGACCGTGCAACCGGTCGGCATGTTTTCGCTGCATGAAGGCCGGGAATGACAGGACCGGTACGTAACGACGTTTTCGGGAGGAGGACCGGATGCTGATCACGATTCTGATCGTGCTGGCCATCATCGCCCTGCTGCTGTTCATCTTCGGCCGCGGCCGCCTGACGCGGTAGCTGAAGCGTCCGTTCGCGTCGGGCCCGGTCCGGGCCCGACGCGCGCCGCCAAACCGCGGGTGTAACCACGCGCCCGCTCGGGCACTGTGTCCGTGGGGTGCCGGCGAGCCACGGCCCGGCGGACCGGCAACCCCACTCTAATGGGCCGCGACAAGTAGTGGTATGAACCACCGACTCGGGTATGGGCACTGCTTGTGTGTGCAAACAGGAGAGGTGGTTCCAGTGATGAATTGCAGCTTGGTCAGGCGGCGGGTTGCTACCGGATGGGGCGCTGAGTTGGCCCTGTAGGTGGTGATCGCTCTGCTGGCGTCGCGCTCCGTCGGCGCCGCTCCAACTCTGTGGCGGTTGAGCACTGCGCGTCGGGCGCGGCCTCTTGGGCCCGGGTTGGGCTCCGCCGCCGCGGCGACGGAGCCCAGATCGCCCTAGGAGCGGGCGGCCTGCTGGTTCAGCCCGCTGCTCATCAGCCCGCCGGTGGCGAGGTTGTTCAGCAGCGAATCTGCTTTCCCCTCCTCATCGAGGGTGTCCTCCAACAGGCTGGCCGCGTCCCCGAAGTCGAGCTCCTTGGCCAGCGTGCGAGCCGTCCCATAGCCGGCGATCTCGTAGTGCTCGACGCGCTGGGCGGCCGCGATCAGTGCGGTGTCCCTGGCGGTCGGATCGCCGCCGGCACTGATGACCTCCTCGCCCTCCTTGATGAGGCCGCGCATGGCCTCGCACTCCTTGCTGGGAACGGTGACGTTCAGCTGTCGGATCACCTGCTCCAGCCGTTCGGCGTGGTGGCGGGTCTCGTCCAGGTGGGTCGTGAAAGCGTCGCGCAGATCAGCGTCATTGGCCGCCCCGGCCATCTTCGGCAGGGCCTGGATCAGCTGCTGCTCGGCGCTTCGCAGATCAGCGATCTGCTCGGCGAGCACATCGGTAAGCGAGTTGAGCTGCATCGAGTTTCTCCTTTCGCGGTTTCACACATCGCCTACCCGCTGGGTTGCGTCACAAACCTTCTGTGAGAGCGTTCGTCAATGATCGTGGTCGCCCGAACGGGGCGGGTTTAGAGCACGCATTCCCCGGGAACCGGCCGTACATGCGGGATCAAGGCTCGGACGCACTAGCCACAGAGATCGCGAGTTGCCTACGAGTAGCACCGTAGGTCGATGCGAACCGCGCTGCTGATCGTCGACGTTCTCAGCGACTTCGACCACGAGAACGGTGGACGGCTGGCACGGGCGCTCAAGCAGGCGGCCCCGAAGCTCGAGTGGTCGCTGCAGCGGGCACGTACGAGCGGGCTCCCGGTGATCTATGCGAATGACGTCGCCGGTCGCTGGCACGAGGGTCGTGCAGAGCTCCTGCAGCGCGCTCGCCGCGGCCCCCTGGGCGAGGTCGCCGAGCGGATCGCGCCGCTCGCGAGCGAGCCGTTGCTCGTGAAGGGACGCTACTCGGCGTTCGACCATACCCCGCTTGAGCTGGTGCTGCGTGAGCACGGCGTCGGCCGTATCCGGCTGACCGGTACGGCGGTCGAGATGTGCGTCGCACAGACCGCCATCGACGCTCGCGAGGCAGGGTTTCAGGTGACGATCGAGGCGGCGGCCTGCGCCGCAGCGGATGAACGCAATGCCCGGATCGCACTCGAGTACCTGCAGCAGGTGGTGGGAGTGGTGGTGGAGGACGGTGCCCGACGGCCCGGGCGCGGCAGTGACGTTTCTCCCGGCAGTTTCCGCATAACCCAGGTTCGACGCGACAACTCCAGAGATGTTTCCAGGCCGCATCGTTCGGGAAGCGCTTCTGTGATTCGACACCCGCCGGTTCAGCCACGAGCCGCGTCGGGATCTCTGGTTCCGCGGGACTGATGGTGACTGGGAGGCTGATCCGACGCGATGAACGTACTCGGAATCAACGCGGTGTTCCACGATTCCGCCGCGGCGCTGGTGGTCGATGGCAACGTCGTCGCGGCGGCCGAGGAGGAGCGCTTCACCCGCCGCAAGCACGGCAAGCCGGCCGTGCCTTTCTCCACCTGGGAGCTGCCGGAACGCTCGGCGCGATGGTGCCTGAAGGCGGCCGGGCTCGACGCCGGCTGATGTCGATGCGGTGGCGTACTCCTACGACCCGGAAGCTGGCTCGCCGGACGGCGACGACGTCGCGGCGCGACGACTGGGAGGGCCTGCGCACCCTGTACGCCAGCGTGCACCGCAGTTTCTGCCGACCGCGCTGCCGGGCCTCGACCCGACCTGGTGCGCTTCGTCGCCCATCACGTCGCTCACGCGGCGTCGGCCTGTGCTGGCCTCGCCGTTTGAAAGCGCCGCCGTACTGGTGCTGGACGGGCGCGGCGAGCGCACGTCGCACCTGGCCGGGCACTTCGCCACGGCGCCTGGAGGTGCTGGCGACACAGCCGCTGCCCGACTCGCTCGGCCTGCTGTACGAGGACCTGACCGAGCACCTCGGCTTCCGTCGCTCGTCCGACGAGTACAAGGTGATGGCGATGGCGTCGTACGGGACGCCCCGCTTCCTCGACGCCTTCCGGCGGCTGGTCCGCGCCGACCGGCGACGGCGGGTTCGCAGTCGACGCCGATCGACCTGGCCGAGTTCGCCCCGCGCGCGGCTGCCGGACGAGGAGTTGACGCAGGAGCACGCCGACCTGGCGGCGACCGTGCAGCGCCGGCTGGAGGAGGTGCTGCTCGACCTCGCCCGCTGGCTGCACGCGCGCACGGGCGACCGCGAGCTCGTGCATGGCCGGCGGCGTCGCGCTGAACTGCGTCGCCAACTCGCCGGCTGGCGGCGCGAGGGACCGTTCGACGAGATCTGGGTGCAGCCGGCCGCCGGCGACGCCGGCACCGCGCTCGGCGCGGCGCTGCACGTGGCGCGCCGACGCTCGGCGACGGGTCGCGCCGATGGCCGGCGGCGGCGCTCGGCCGCGGCTGGACCGACGACGAGCTGCGAGCGTGGCTGCGACACGCGCCGAGCTGGCCTACGACGCGGCCGGACGACATCGCCGGCGCGGTCGCCGAGGTGCTGGCCGCCGACGGCGTCGTGGCCTGGTTCCAGGGGCGCAGCGAGTTCGGCCCGCGGGCGCTCGGGCACCGCTAGCCTGCTGGCCGACCCGCGGCGCGCCGGAGAACCTGAGCGGCTCAACGACATCAAGGGTCGCGAGCAGTTCCGGCCGGTGGCGCCGATGGTGCTGGCCGAGCGGGCCGCCGAGATCTTCGACGGGCCCGCTGCCCAGCCCGTACATGCTGTTCGTGCACCGCGTGCGGCCCGGAGTGGCGGGACCGGATCCCGGCCGTCGTGCACGTCGACGGCACGGCGCGGGTCCAGACCGTCGACCGCGCCGACGGAGCCGCTGGTGGCCGCGCTGCTCGAGCGCGTTCGAGGCGCGCACCGGGCTGCCGGTGCGTCGTCAACACCAGCCTCAACACGGCCGGGCGGCCGATGGTCGACGACCCGCGCGACGCGCTGGAGTGCTTCGGGTCGGCGCCGGTCGACGTGCTGGCCCTGGGGCCGTACCTGGTGCGGCGGCCGCTGTCGTGACGCGCCGGCGTGCTCGGTGGTGATCCCGACCGTCGGCCGGCCGTCGCTGCGGCCGGCTGCTGGACGCGCTCGCGCGCGGCGCGGCCGGCGCCGGCGCGGTCGTCGTGGTCGACGACCGGCCGCGGCGCGACCGTGCCGCTCGACCTGCCGGTCTGGGACGGCGCAGGTCGTGCCCGGCCGCGCGCGCGGCCCGGCGGCGGCCCGCAACGCCGGCTGGCGGGCGGCCGGACGCCGTGGGTCGCGTTCCTGGACGACGACGTGCTGCCCCGCCCGGCTGGCTCGCCGCGCTGGACGCGGACCTCGCCGGCCTGCCGGCCGCGACGTGGCCGGCTCGCAGGGCCGGATCGGGTGCCGCTGCCGGCCGACCGGCGGCCGACCGACTGGGAGCGCAACGTCGCCGGGCTGCGAGCGCGGCGCTGGGCGACCGCCGACATGGCCTACCGGCGCGCGGCGCTGGTGCGCGGTCGGCGGGTTCGACGAGCGGTTCCCGCGCGCCTACCGCGAGGACGCCGACCTGGCGCTGCGGCGTGCTCGGCGCCGGCTGGCGACTCGTGCCGCGGCGCGCCGGAGGTCGCTGCACCCGGTGCGGCCCGCGCCCGCTGGGTCGTCAGCGTCCGACGCCAGGCCGGCAACGCCGACGACGCGCTGCATGCGCCGCGCTGCACGGCCGCGCGCTGGCGGCGCGCGCGCCGGCGCCGCGCGGGGCCGGCTGCCGCGGCAGCTCGCGACCAGCGCCGCCGGCCGCGGCGGCCGCCGCGGCTGGCTGGCCCGCCGCCGGCGCCGGCCGGCTCGCCGGCCGCCGGCTGGCTGGCCGGCACGGCCGAGTTCGCCTGGGCCCGCATCGCCCCGGGCCCGCGGACGCGCGGGCGAGGTCGCGACGATGCGTGGCGATCGCGACCATCGCCCGTCGCTCGCCGCCGGCTGGCGGTCGCGCCAGCCGGCTCCGCGGCGCGCTCGACGCCCGGCGGCCGCGCCGCGCCGCGCCGCGACGCGGTGCTGCTTCGACCGTGACGGCACGCTCGTCGAGGACGTCCCCTACAACGGCGATCCCGGCGCTGGTGCGAGCCGATGCCGGGCGCGCCGGCGGCGCTGACGCGGCTGCGCGCCGGCCGGCGTGCCGGTCGGCGTCGTGACCAACCAGAGCGGCATCGCCCGCGGACTGCTCGCCCGCGACAGGTCGACGCGGTCAACGCGCCGGATGGAGGAGCTGCTCGGGCCGTTGGGCACCTGGTCAGGTGTGCCCGCACGGCGCCGACGACGGCTGCGACGTGCCGCAAGCCGCGCGCCCGGGCTGATGCTGCGCGCGGCCGCGCGCGCTCGGGGTGCCGATCCGCGCGCTGCGTGGTGATCGGCGACATCGGCGCCGACGTGGAGGCCGCCGCCGCGGCCGGTGCCCGCGGCGATGCTGGTGCCCGACGCCGGTCACGCGGCCGGAGGAGGTGGCGCGGCCGCGCGCCGGCGTCGCCGCGCGACCTGCCGGCCGCCGTCGAGTCGCGATCGTGCTGGGTGGCCGCGTGAGGCGGCCGCGATGAGCCGCACGTGCTGGTCGCCCGGCTCGACAACGACGGCGACGTGCTGCTCGCCGGCCCGGCGATCCGCGCGTGTCGCCGCCGGCGCCGCGCGCGTCCGCTGCTGTGCGGCCGCGCGGGCGGCAGGCTGCCGCGCTGCTGCCCGGCGTCGAGAGCGTGCTCGTGTGGCGGGCGCCGTGGATCGACCCGACGCCGGCGCCGCGTCGATCCGGCCGACGTGGACGGTCTCGTCGGCGGCGTGCGCGCGCCGCCGGCGTCGACCGCCGCGATCGTCCTCACCTCGTTCCACCAGCGCCCGTTGCCGCTGGCGCTGCTGCTGCGGCTGGCCGGGCGTCGCCGCGGATCGCGCGCGATCAGCGAGTGACTACCCGGGCTCGCTGCTCGACGTCCGTCACCGCGTGCCGACGACGACCTGCACGAGGTGGAGCGGGCGCTCGACCTGGTCGGCCGCGGCGGCTACCGGCTGCCGCCCGGCGACGACGGCGGCTGCGCGTGCGCCGCGCCGCTGCCGGCGGTCCTGCGGATCCGGAGCAGCCATACGTGGTGGTGCACCCGGGCGCCTCCGTGCCCGCCCGCACGCTCGACGCCGCAGCACTGGTGCGCGGCTCGTCGGGCGCTGACCGGTGCCGGCCACCGCTGGTGGTCACGGGAGCGCCGGATGAGCGGCCGCTGACCGCGGAGCTGGCCGGCCGGCGAGCCGCGCACGCGTCGACCTGGCCGGGTACACAAGCTTGTCCGAGCTGGCCGAGGTGATCGCGGGCGCCGCGGCCGTCGTGGTCGGCAACACCGGCCCTGCCCACCTGGCGGCGGCGGTCGGCACGCCGGTGGTCTCGTTGTTCGCACCGACCGTGCCCGCGCGGAAGTGGCGGCCCTGGACGGGTGCCGCACGTGATGCTGGGCGATCAGCACATCGCCTGCGCCGGCTGCCGCGCGCGGATCTGCCCGGTGCCCGGCCACCCCTGCCTCAGCGGCATCGATCCCGCGGCCGTGGTGGACGCCGTGGGGGAGCTGATGGGCGCAGCGCCGCCGATCATGGCGGTGGCGGGATGAACATCCTGATCTGGCATGTGCACGGCAGCTGGATGACGGCGTTCGTGCAGGGCGACCACCGCTACCTGATTCCCAGAGACAGCCGGACCGCGGCCCGGACGGCCTCGGCCGGGCGCAAACGTACGCGTGGCCGAGCTCGGCAGTCGAGGTCACGGCCGATCGGGCCGCGGACGAGCCGGTGGACGTGGTGGTGCTGCAGCGGCCGCACGAGCTGGAGCTGGCGGAGCGATGGCTCGGTGGCCGGCGCCCCGGCCGCGACCTGCCGGCGGTCTACGTCGAGCACAACGCCCCGCAGGCGCGGATCGCAGACATGCGACATCCGGTTGCCGACCGCGACGATCTCACGGTCGTCCACGTGACACACTTCAACGCCTTGTTCTGGGACTGCGGTTCCACCCGGACGCGGGTGATCGAGCACGGCATCCTCGACCCGGGCGACCGCTACACGGGCGAGATGGCACGCTGCGCCGTGGTCATCAACGACGCGCCGCGGCGGGGCCGCGTGACCGGAACCGACCTCTTGCCCGAGTTTCGCAAGGCCGCCCCGGTCGACCTGTTCGGCATGCGCTCCGAGCCGCTCGACGGGATCGACCTGCCCCAGTCGCGGCTGCACCAGGAGATGGCACGACGCCGCGTCTACCTGCACCCGGTGCGCTGGACATCGCTGGGGCTGTCACTGATCGAGGCCATGTACCTGGGGATGCCGGTGGTGGCGCTGGGCACCACCGAGGTGAGCGAGGCGGTGCCTGCTGAGGCGGGCGTCGTATCGAACCGGATGGAACGGCTACAGCTCGGCGTCCGCGAGCTGATCGCCCACCCCGACCGCGCATGGGAGGCCGGACGTGCCGCCCGGCGCACGGCGCGACGCCGGTTCGGCGTCGACCGTTTTCTCTCGGACTGGAACCGGCTGCTGGAGGAGGTGGCATGAGGATCGCGATGATCTCGGAGCACGCCAGCCCCCTTGCCGTACTGGGCGGCGTCGACGCGGGCGGTCAGAACGTGCATGTTGCCAGTCTGGCCAATCGCGCTCGCAGAGCTGGGCGCGCCGGTGCTCGTGTACACCCGGCGGGACGATCCCGAGCTGCCTCGCCGGGTCACGCTGGCGCCCGGCGTGGTGGTCGAGCACGTCGACGCCGGCCCGGCCGCTCCGCTGGCAAAGGACGACCTGTGGCCGTTCATGCCGGAGTTCGCCAGGCGGGTGCAGTCGTCGCTGACGAACGAGCGACCGTCGCTGGTGCATGCCCACTTCTGGATGTCCGGTGCCGCCGCCTTGTGGGCGACGCGGGGCTCTGGGCCTGCCGGTGGTGCAGACGTTCCACGCGCTCGGCACGGTCAAGCGACGGCACCAGGGCGCGGCCGATACCAGCCCGCCCGACCGGCTCGGCGTCGAGCTCGAGATTCTGCGTCGCGCCGACCATGTGATCGCAACCTGCAGCGACGAGGTGTTCGAGCTGGCGCGGATGGACCCCCAGCTCGAGAACGTCAGCGTGGTGCCGTGTGGCGTCGACCTGTCGCTGTTTCGGCCGGACGTGGTGCCGGAGCAACGAACGGCCGGGCGCCTGCGGCTCGTGGTGTTGAGCAGAATGGTGGCCCGCAAGGGCATCGGCAACGTGATCGAGGCGCTGGCGGAACTGCCGGATGTGGAGCTGGTGGTCGCCGGCGGTCCGCCGCGGGAAGAGCTGCGCGGCGACTCCGAGGCGCGGCGACTGATCGGGCTTGCCGAGCGCCTCGGCGTCTCGGACAGGATCGACTTCCGCGGCCGCGTTGATCGCGCGCAGGTGCCGGCGCTGTTGCGCTCGGCCGACGCGGTCGTCTGCGTGCCCTGGTATGAGCCGTTCGGGATCGTCCCGCTGGAGGCGATGGCGTGCGGCGTGCCGGTGATTGCCAGCTCGGTGGGCGGGCTGGTCGACACCATCGTGCACGGCGAGACCGGTCTGCACGTGCCTCCGCGCAGGCCGGACATGGTTGTTGCCGCCGCCCGGCAGATGCTCGCCGATGCGGACATGCGCAAGCGGCTGGGCCGCGCAGGGGTGCGCAGAGCACGCGACCGCTTCGGCTGGGACGCCGTGGCCAAGGCCACGCTTCGCAGGTACGCGGCGGTGGTGCGGCGGCGTCAATCCCTGGCGGGGGCTCTCGCCGGCGTCCGAGGTGGCAGATGACGCCGCCGCTGCTCGTGATAGGAGACTGCATGCTCGACCGCGACGTGTGCGGATCGGTCGACCGGATCTGCCCGGAGGCCCCAGTGCCCGTGCTTGACGAGCAGTCCGGCGCATTGTTCGCAGGCGGAGCCGGGCGAGCGGCCACGATCGCCGCAGCGAGCAGCGACGTCACGCTGATCACCGCCCTCGGCCATGATGAGGCGGGTGACGCCTGTCGTGGGCTGCTCGAGAGCTCGGGCGTGCGCATGCTCGACCTGGGCCTGGACGGAGCCACGCCCGAGAAGATCAGGATGCGAAGCGACGGCCGGACGCTGCTTCGCCTCGACCGCGGCAGCGCCCCGTCCCGCGCGGCCGTCGGCCACCTGCTCGACCGACACCGTGAAGCCATGCAAGAGGCGACGGCGGTGCTGGTGTCCGACTACGGACGCGGGGTGGCTTCACACCCACAGCTGCGCCACGCGATCGCCGATCGCGCCCACGACGTCCCGGTCGTATGGGACCCCCATCCACGCGGCCGCCAGCCGATTCCGGGAGTCGCACTTGCCACCCCGAACCGGCGCGAAGCCGCCGACACGGTGCCGGACGTGCGGGGAACGACGATCCGGGCCGACGCGGCCCGCGCCCGTGAGCTGCGCGAGCGCTGGCAGGCGAGGGCGATCGCCGTCACGCTGGGAGAAGCGGGGGCGTTGCTGGAGCAGGGGGCGGCGGTACCGGTGATGGTTCCCGCACCGACCCGAGCCAACGGTGACCCGTGCGGAGCCGGCGACTGCTTCGCGGCCAGCGCGGCCATCCGGCTGGCCGATGGCGCGACCGCCGTGGACTCGGTCACATCGGCGGTCGCCGCCGCCACCGCGTACGTGGCCGGCGAGTGGCGCAGTGCCGCGACCAACCCGGGCCGCGAAGGCGGCAGGCTGGAACAGGCACGGGCGATCGCCGAGCGCGTACGCGCGGACGGTGGAACGGTGGTCGCCACCGGCGGCTGCTTTGACCTGTTGCACGCCGGGCACATCGCAACGCTCGAGTCGGCCCGCCGGCTCGGCGACTGCCTGCTGGTGCTGCTCAACTCCGACCGGTCGGTGTCGGCGCTGAAGGGGCCGGACCGGCCGCTGGTGCACCAGGACGACAGGGCCCGGCTGCTGGAGAGCCTGCGCTGTGTGGATGCGGTCGTCATCTTCGACGACCCGGATCCCACGGCGTTGCTTGAGCAGCTGCAGCCCCACCTGTTCGCTAAGGGCGGCGACTACGCCGGCGAGGCGCTGCCCGAAACCGCCGTGATGCGTCGCTTCGCTGGGCAGACGGTGATCCTGCCCACGCTGGAAGGCAGGTCGACCACGCGCCTGATCAAGCGCGCGCTCGCGTCGGAGGCAGCGCGGTGAGCAGCGTGATCGTCACGGGCGGCTGCTCCGGCCTGGGCGCGGCCATAGCGCGCAAGCTAGGGGAGGACGCGTTCTGTCTCGATCTGCGCGAGCCGCCCGACGGCACCGCCGGCGCGGTCGTCGACCTGGCCGACGCAGACGCCGTCGAGCGGGCGGTGCGGCTGGCCGCCGAGCATCGCGGGTCGATCGATGGCGTGGTCACGGCGGCAGGCGTGGACGCGTGTGGAGAGCTGACCGGCGTCTCCCGGGAGGCCTGGGAACGAGTGATCGCGGTCAACCTGCTGGGCACCGTGTCCGTGGTTCGGGCCGCGATGCCCCACCTGGAAGCGGCACACGGCCGGGTCGTGACGGTGGCATCGACGCTCGGCCTGCGGGCAATGCCGGAAGCGACCGCGTACTGCGCCAGCAAGTTCGGCGTGGTCGGGTTCACGCGGGCGCTGGCGGCCGAGATGCGAGGCCGGGTGGGCGTGACGCTGCTGGTTCCGGGCGGCATGGACACCGCCTTCTTCGACGGCCGCGACGCCCAGTACCGCCCCGGTGCCGACGCCCAGCTGAACGATCCCGACGACGTGGCAGCGGCCGTGATGTTCGCGCTGTCACAGCCGCCCGGATGCGAGCTTCGCGAGCTCGTCATCACGCCCTCGACGGAACCATCATGGCCATGACGCCAACGGTGGTCGTTCTACGGGCGCTGGGGCTCGGCGATTTCCTGACGGCCGTGCCGGCGTTCCGTGCGCTTCGCCGCTGGTATCCACACCACCGCGTGATCCTCTGCGCGCCGCGCCCACTTTCCGCACTTGCGGCTCTCACCGGCGCGGTCGACGAGCTGCGGCCCACGGCCGCCCTCGCACCCCTGCCCGCTGACCTGCGCGGCGCTGCCCTAGCGGTGAACCTGCATGGCCGCGGCCCCCAAAGCCACCGGCTTGCAAAACAGGCCGAGCCCGAGCGGGTGATCGCGTTTGCCCACCCGTCGCTGCCCTGGTCGTTGCACGGGCCGAGCTGGCGCCGGGACGAGCACGAGATCGACCGCTGGTGCCGGCTGCTGGACAACTCCGGCATCGCGAGCGATCGCGCCGACTTGTACATCCGGCTGCCGGGCACGTCGCGCGATCGGCGGCTGACGGTGATCCACCCGGGTGCGGCATCGCTGAGCCGCCGCTGGCCGGCGAACCGTTTCGCCCAGGTGGCCCGCGCCGAGGCGGCTTGTGGCAGGCGGGTCGTGGTGACCGGGTCGGCAGCGGAACGGCGGCTTGCCGCTCGTGTGGCGGCATGGGCCGGCCTGCCCTCAAACGCCGTCGTCGCCGGCAGGACGAGCCTGGCCGACCTCGTTCGCCTGGTTGCGCGGGCGGGCAGGGTCGTATGCGGTGATACAGGAGTTGCCCACGTCGCCACTGCCGTTCGCACTCCATCCGTGATCGTGTTCGGGCCGACGTCACCGGCGCTTTGGGGTCCGACCGACCTCGAGTACCACCGCGTGCTGTGGCGCGGCATCAGCGGCGACCCACATGGCGATACGCCCGATCCCGGCTTGCTCGCGATCGAGGCTGACGAGGTGCTGGAGGCGCTGGCGTCGCTCGAGCCGGGATGCCGCACTGAGCATCCAGGACGTGACCGCCAGCTCGCCGGTCAGGCCGCTCCGGGCTCGCGAGGAGGCGCGTAGGTTGCGGGAACCATCCAGACTCGAGGTGCTGCACAGCCGCTCCGACAACTCGGAAGTGATCATCTGTCGCGGCGTGCTCGACTACGAGACCTGTGGAGAACTCGAGGGGATCATCGAACGGGCACTCGAGGGCGGGGTCCAGCGGCTCAGACTGGACTTTGCCGGCTTGGTCATGATTGACGACGCGGGACTGCGCTGTCTGCGCACGACGTCGCGGCGATGCCGGAAATCGGGAGCGGTGTTCGAGGTCGACGCCGGCGGGCACGTACGCGAGGCGATCGCGGCGTCGGGTATCGACGAGCTGGCCGCCCGGCCACCGGATGGGGGTCTCACCTAAAAAGGTGGCTGCGACCGGGCTATCAGTGCGGGCAACGATGCGGCTGGTAGCCAACCCTGTGCTCATAGGCGGTCACAGCCCCGCTTGTGCCAAGCCGTTCGGCCAGCACCGACACCGGAGCCGGGTCAAGCATCACGTCGTGCTTGCCGAGAGTCATGCGGCGCACGGAGTCACCGCAGCCGTCGCAGAACTCCGACTTCCAGGTGAGCGGTATGGGAAGCAGTGGGATGCTTGCAGCCTCTCAGAGAGAGAATGAAGCTACCACTCTAGCCAACTCGAAGGACGCCGTCCGAGGCCCCGGCGCTGCACGGCAGAAATACTCGACGTCACGGTATTACGTCTGCGGCGGCTCCTGGTAGATGCCGAACACGTTTCCGCCGGGGTCGCGGAAGCGGGCCGTGAGCTCGCCCGGGTCGCCGCCGACCGCCTGCACGATCTCGCCGCCGGCGGCCGTCACCGCCCGGCAGGCGGCCTCGGCGTCGTCCACCATCACGTACACCAGCGGCCCCGGCTGGCTCATCGCCGGCCGCCCGGTCACGAACGCGCCGCTGACCTGGCCGGTGGTGTCGTCGAAGGCGGTGGCGCCGTCGCCGCGGGTGCGGATCGACCAGCCGAACACCTCACGGTAGAACGCGGCCGACGCCTCCACGTCGCCGGTCGGGATCTCGACGTAACAGATCTTGCCGTTGGTGGCGGACGGTGGCATGGCGGCTCCTCGGGTCGGTGATGCCGATTCTGCCAGAGCGCCGCCGCCACCCGATCCGCTAGGTTCTGGATCCGGTCGACAGGAGGGCAGCGAGCAGATGGCAGAGGTGGTGACGCTTCGGGACGCGGTCGCCGAGCTGGTGGCCGACGGCGACACCGTCGCCCTGGAGGGCTTCACGCACCTGATCCCGCACGCGGCCGGCCACGAGCTGATCCGCCAGCGTCGCCGCGGCCTGACGCTGGTGCGGCTCACGCCCGACGTGATCTACGACCAGATGATCGGCATGGGCTGCGCCGAGCGCATGATCTTCTCGTGGGGCGGCAACCCCGGCGTCGGCTCGCTGCACCGCTTCCGCGACGCCGTCGAGTCGGGCTGGCCGGTGCCGCTCGCGATCGAGGAGCACTCGCACGCCGGCATGGCCGCCGCCTACGCGGCCGGCGCCGCCAACCTGCCGTTCGGCGTGCTGCGCGGCTACGCCGGTACCGACCTGCCGAGGCACACCGCCTCGGCCGGGTGGGTTGACTGCCCATTCACCGGCGAGCGGCTGGCCGCCGTGCGCGCGCTGCGGCCCGACGTCGCGATCGTCCACGCCCAGCAGGCGGACCGCGCCGGCAACGTGCAGCTGTGGGGCATCAGCGGCGTCCAGAAGGAGGCGGTGCTGGCCGCGCGCCGCTCGATCGTGACGGTCGAGGAGGTGGTCGACGAGCTGGCGCCGCGGCCGGGCGCGGTGGTGATCCCGACCTGGGTGGTGACGGCCGTGGCGGA
Organism: uncultured Actinomycetes bacterium; assembly: GCA_963766445.1. Taxonomy (GTDB): domain Bacteria; phylum Actinomycetota; class Thermoleophilia; order Gaiellales; family JAICJC01; genus JAICYJ01. Next base: position 43,848 of record CAVXZW010000004.1, read on the forward strand.
GGCGCCGGGCGGCGCGCATCCGTCCTACGCGCACGGCTACTACGACCGCGACAACCGCTTCTACACGGCCTGGGATGCGATCAGCCGCGACCGCGAGCGGTTCACCGCCTGGATGCAGCGCCACGTGCTGGACACCGCCGACGTGCGCGAGTACGCCAGCCTGCTGCGCGAGGGGTCGCCGGCGTGAGCGGTGACGGCCACACCGCCGAGGAGATGATGGCGATCGCGGCCGCCCGCCGGCTGCGCGACGGCGCCAACTGCTTCGTCGGCATCGGCCTGCCCAGCCGCGCCGCCAACCTGGCCCGCGCCACCCACGCCCCCAGCTGCGTGCTGATCTACGAGAGCGGCACGATCGGTGCCAAGCCGCGGCACCTGCCGCTCTCGATCGGCGACGGCGAGCTGGCCGAGACCGCCGACCTGGTGGTGTCGGTGCCCGAGATCTTCAGCTACTGGCTGCAGGGCGGCCGCATCGACGTGGGCTTCCTGGGCGCGGCCCAGATCGACCGCTACGCCAATCTCAACAGCACCGTGATCGGCGAGTACGAGCACCCCAACGTGCGGCTGCCGGGCGGCGGCGGCGCGCCCGAGATCGCAGCCTCCTGCAAGGAGACGCTGGTGATGCTGCGCCACTCGTCGCGCGCGTTCGTGGAGCGGCTCGACTTCCGCACCACCGTCGGCTACGGCGACGGGCCGGGCGCGCGCGAGCGGCTGGGCCTGCAGGGGCGGGGGGTGAGCGCCGTGATCACCGACCTGGGCGTGCTCGAGCCCAACCCGGCGAGCTGCGAGCTGGTGCTGCGCCAGGTGCACCCGGGGGTGGAGGTGGCCGACGTGGTGGCCGCCACCGGCTGGCCGCTGCAGGTGGCCGAGCGGGTCGAGGTCAGCCCGGCGCCGACCGAGGCCGAGCTGGCCGCGCTGCGGTCGCTGCGGACGGCGGAGGAGTCGTGAGCCGGGCGGTGATCCTGTCGGCGGTGCGCACGCCGATCGGGCGCTACGGCGGCGCGCTGTCGGGCGTGCGGCCCGACGACCTGGCGGCGATCGCGGTGCGGGCGGCGGTCGACCGGGCCGGGGTCGATCCGGCGCAGATCGAGGACGTCTACCTGGGCTGCGCCAACCAGGCCGGCGAGGACAACCGCGACGTGGCGCGGATGGCGGTGCTGCTGGCGGGGCTGCCGCAGTCGGTGGCGGGGGTGACCATGAACCGGCTGTGCGCGTCAGGGCTGGCGGCGGTGGTGTCGGCCTGCCACGCGGTGGTGGCCGGCGACGGCGACCTGTTCGTGGCGGGCGGGGTGGAGTCGATGAGCCGGGCGCCGCTGGTCACCGGCAAGCCCGACAAGGCGTTCCCGCGCGGCGACCGCACGCTGTACGACACGACGCTCGGCTGGCGCTTCCCGAACCCGCGCATGGAGGCGATGTTTCCGCTCGAGAGCATGGGCGAGACCGGCGAGAACGTGGCCGAGCAGTGCGGCGTGTCGCGCGAGGATCAGGACGCGTTCGCGCTGCGCTCGCAGCGGCGCTGGGCGGAGGCGCAGGCGGCCGGGCGGTTCGCGGACGAGCTGGTGGCGGTGGGCGAGGTGGAGGCAGACGAGCACCCGCGGCCGGACACGAGCGCGGAGCGGCTGGCCGGGCTGAAGCCGATCTTCCGCGAGGGCGGGTCGGTCACGGCCGGCAACTCGAGCGGCATCAACGACGGCGCGGCGGCGCTGGTGATCGCAAGCGAGGAGCGGGCGGCGGCGCTGGGAGCGGAGCCGCTGGGCAGGTTCTGCGCGAGCGCCGTGGCGGGGGTGGATCCGCGGGTGATGGGGATCGGCCCGATCCCGGCCGTGCGCAAGCTGCTCGGGCGGGCCGGGGTGGGGGTGGACGAGATCGACCTGGTCGAGCTGAACGAGGCGTTCGCGTCGCAGAGCGTGGCGGTGGTGCGGGAGCTGGGGCTCGACCCGGAGCGGGTGAACGTGAACGGCGGCGCGATCGCGCTCGGCCATCCGCTGGGGATGAGCGGCGCGCGGCTGGTGGTGTCGCTGCTGCACGAGCTGCGGCGGCGGCAGGGGCGCTACGGGATCGCGACGCTGTGCGTGGGCGTGGGGCAGGGCCAGGCGGCGCTGTTCGAGCGCGTCGGCTGAGCGGCCGGGGAGGGCGCGTCACGGCGTCGTCGCAGAGCGGTCGCGCAACATGTGCGTCTGGCACCGGTGTTGCACCCGGGCGAAGCGGCCGGGAGGCCCGTCACGGCGTCGTCACAGCGCCGTCGCGCAACATGTGCGTCTGGCACCGGTGTTGCACCCGGCAGGCACCCTGGTTGCCCACGGGGGCGGCGCACGCCTCCATCCGCCGCGTCCGTCGCGACCGGTGCAAGCCGGCTTTGACAAATTTCACAAACACCTGCAATTCGCGCTATTCTGCACGTGGTCCTGAAGAGCCTTACCCCCTCATCAGGACACGCTAAGTAGAGGCGTGCAGGTCTGCACGTTCGCCCCGGTGAGCGATTCGCGCACCGGGGCGCGGCGTATCTGGGGGCGGATCGTCGGCGCAGCAGCTCATCGATCGGCTGACGAGCGAGCACGATCACACAGGCGCGGAGCCCTCGCCGGCGGTCGAGCGTGTCCCCGCCGTCGAGCCCTGGCGCATTCCCTGCATCAGATCGCGCAGCGCGTCCACGGATGGCGTCTGCGGCGCCCAACCCAGCCGCTGCTGTGCCCGCGAGCAGTCCATCAACGGGACGCCGAGTGCCATGTCCACCCACCCCGGCGGCGTCGGTTGTAGCCGCAGCTTCCATGTTGCCCAGGCCGCGCCCCGAAGCACGGCGGCCGGAACACGCAACGGCCGTGCGTCCAGCTCGCGCGCCAGCACCTGTCCGTCCAGGACCGGTTCGGCCGCGATGTTGAACGCGCCTCGCTCGTCGCTCTCCACCGCCAATCGGTAGGCCTCGGCGGCGTCCATCGAATGTACGGCCTGGAACCGCAGGCGCGGGTGATCCGGCACCAGCGGGATCGTCCTGGGATTGGCGAGCAGCCGTGGGACGTAGCTGCCGAGGAACAGGCCGGCCACCTCCTTTCCGGCGTTCCGCTTGAAGATCAGACCCGGTCGCATGCGGGCGACCCGCACGCCTGGATGCTCGTCCTCGAAGACGTCCAGCATCGCCTCCACCTCGGCCTTGTGCCGCGAGTAGAAGGAGCTGGGGATTCCGCTCGCGGGCCAGCTCTCGTCGACGCGGCGGTCGACCGGCCCGGTCGCGTACGTGCCCACCGACGAGGCGTAGACGAGGTGGGAAACGCCGGCACGGGCCACCCCGTCGAATACACGACGGCTGCCCTGCACGTTCACCGAACGCAGCGCGGCGTGGTCGTGTGAGGGTTGGATTGCCCAGGCGAGATGGATCACCGCATCGGCGCCACGGAACGCCTGCTCCAGGTCCGCATCACGAACGTCGGCGGCGACCCACTGCACGGCCGAGGAGCGTGGCGGGCGCCGAGCCAGCCCGATCACTTCGTGGACGCCCCCGCGCCGGAGCACCTCCAGCAGGCTGGTACCCACGTTGCCGCTCCCGCCCGTTATGACGATGCGCATGCAGGCGGCATTCCCCCGGTGGGGACGGGAAACCTCCGCGCCGGCAAATGGGGTCGGCGTTCTCCCGTGCTCTACGGGTGCAACAGCACCTTGATCGCCCCATCCTGCTTCTTCTGGAACATCTCGTACGCGCGAGGGGCGTCCTCGAGCGGCAGGTGGTGGGTCGCCAGGTCCTCGACGGCCAGCGGGTCGTCGTCGCCTTCGAGCAGCGGCAAGATGTCGGGCACCCAGCGATGGACGTTGGCCTGACCCATGCGCAGCTGAATCTGCTTGTCGAACAACTCCATCATGGGCATCGGATCGGCCATCCCGCCGTAGACGCCGCTCAGCGAAATCGTCCCGCCGCGCCGCACGGCGCGGATTGCGCGCCGCACCACGGCCAGCCGGTCGATTCCCGCCTTCTCGATCATCGGCACTGCGATCGCATCGGGAAGGCGCGCGGCGAGCCCCTGCGCCAGCTTCGCCACCGGCGCGCCGTGGGCCTCCATGCCCACTGCATCGATGACGCTGTCGGCGCCTCGGCCGTCGGTGCGGTCACGAATCGCCGCCACAACATCCTCGCCGTTGGAAGAGTCGATCACCTCGACGCCGTGACGGCGGGCCAGGCCCAGACGGTCCGGCACGAGGTCGATCCCGATCACACGGCCGGCCCCGCGATGGCGGGCAACCCGGCAACTCATTTGCCCGATCGGTCCCAGCCCGAACACGGCGACCGAACCGCCTTTGGGAATCGCCGCATACTCCACCGCCTGCCAGGCGGTCGGCAGAACGTCGGAAGGTACACGAAGCGCTCGTCGGGCGGACCTTCGGGCACCTTGATCGGCCCGAACTGAGCCTGCGGCACACGCAGCAGCCCGGCCTGTCCGCCAGGCACGTGCCCGTAGAGACGCGTGTAGCCGAACAGCGCGGCGCCCCTCCCCTGACTACGGAGCTGGGTTGTCTCGCACTGCGAAAAGAGGCCCTCGTCGCACATGAAACAATGGCCGCACGAGATGTTGAACGGTATGACAACCCGGTCGCCGGGCTTGATGTGCGTGACCGCCGACCCCACCGCCTCGACGATCCCCATCGGCTCGTGTCCGAGGATGTCGCCCTCGTTCAGGAACGCCCCAAGCACCTCATAGAGGTGCAAATGGGACCCGCAGATGCCGGTGGACGTGACGCGGACGATCGCATCGGTGTCCTGCTCGATCACCGGATCAGGGACGGTGTCAACCCGCACGTCACGCCTTCCGTGCCATCTCAATGCCCGCATCGCGATCCTCCTCCGTTCGTCCGTGCGCATGGCGATACCACCCTCCGCGGATGCAAAACCTCGGCGGTGGCTGAGGCGCGCGGGCAGCGCGAAGCGGCGTCGCGAGCCACCAGAGGAGCAGGGGTATGCTGCCTTCGAGCCGGTTCAGCTGACGCCGGCCCCCCCGAGCGAAGGGACG
>CAVXZW010000005.1:0-28113 GCA_963766445.1 uncultured Actinomycetes bacterium
CGAACGCGGCGCGTAGCTCCTCGGAGAAGAGCTCCGGCTCCTCCCAGGCGGCGAAGTGGCCGCCCCTGTCGACCTCGTTGAAGTAGGTGAGGTTCGGATACGCCTTCTCGGCCCAGCTGCGCGGGGTCCGCCAGATCTCGCCGGGGAAGGTCGTGAAGCCGGTCGGGATCGTCGGCGGCGGCAGAGGCTGGCGGCCCGCGGCGGGCGCGTCCGGCCCGTAGGCCTCCCAGTACGACCGGGCCGCGGAGGCGCCGGTGCCGGTCAGCCAGTACGCCGTGATGTTGTCCAGGACGTTGTCCCGGGTGAGGTTGCCCGCAGGCTCGCCGTCGACGAAGGCGCCGGCGATCTTGTAGTAGCTGTCGGTGTCGTGGTCGATCATCCAGGCCGCGAGGGCGACGGGTGAATCCAGCAGGGCGTAGCCGATCGTCTGCGGCCGCGTGGCCATCTCCACGAAGTAGCCGTTTCCGGACTGCCCGAAGGTTGCGATCTGCGCGGCCGCGGCGCGTTCCTCGTCGGTGTCCGTCGGCATGGCGCCGCTCAGCGCCGGCACGAGCAGGTTCGTATGGATGCCGATCAGCCCCTCGGGTCCCTGGCGGCCCATGGCATCGGTGACGCCGGCGCCGACGTCGCCGCCCTGGGCCACGTAGCGGGTGTAGCCGAGGCGGCGCATGAGCTCGGCCCACGCTCGTGCGGTCCGGATCAGATCCCAGCCGACCTCGGTCGGCTCGGCCGAGAAGCCGTACCCGGGCAGGGAGGGCAGCACGAGGTGAAAGGCATCCTCGGCGCGGCCGCCGTGCGCGGTCGGGTCCGTCAGCGGGCCCGCGGAGTCGATCATCTCCATCACAGACCCGGGCCAGCCGTGCGTGATGATCAGCGGCAGCGCGTCCTCGTGCCGCGACCGCACGTGGATGAAGTGGATGTTCACGCCGTCGATCTCCGTCGTGAATTGGGGCAAGGCGTTCAACCTCGCCTCGGCCCTGCGCCAGTCATACTCAGCCGTCCAGTAGGTCGCGAGCTCGCGAATCGTCGCCAGCTGAACGCCCTGCGACCGATCGTCGACGAGCTCTTTGGAGGGCAAGCGCGTCGCCTCGATGCGGCGGCCCAGATCTTTCAGCGCGTCGTTCGGGGTGTCCAACTGGAATGGACGGATCTCGGTTGCGGTTTCGACGGTTGCCATGCCCACCTCCGGTCGTTGGGTCGAACCCATCAATCGTTGAGGGCCATCGCATTACGGCGACGAGCGGCGAGTTTCGTCGAGGGCCGTCGCATTACGGCGACGCGGCGAACGATCAACGACGACAGTCTCACAGCCGCGGCCACGGGTCAAATGCCGTTCCCGGACCGCCTGATCGGCCCACGGCGGGCTGTGGACTACCGTGACCTGGGCACGGGCCCGTGGGTGTAGGTGACGGCCGGGTAGAGGGCCTCCGCTGCGGGGATCTGCCCGTCGAGCGGCTGGCCGGGTGCCTTGACCGGGTAGTAGCGCGCCCGATCGCCGTTGAGCAGGACGCTCCAGCGCTGGGTGATCCAGAGCTGATCGTCCTTTCGGATCTGCCATTGGAAGCGGTCGAGCGGCCGGATGGCGGGGCCGGCTATGCGGGCGCCGCGCTGGTCGAACTGGCTCCCGTGGCAGGGGCAGGAGAACCCGATCGCGGAGGCCTGGGCGGGACAGCCGACGTGGGTGCAGCGGTTCGAGAAGACGACGAACATCGCGTGGGGGGCGAGCCAGTCGCGGTCGCTGCCGCCGGTGTAGTGGACGTAGGCAAGGCCGCTCGAGAGCGGCTGGGCGGGGTCCTCGACGTACGGCGCAGCGGTCGGCGCGAAGCCGGTTTCCGACGTGAACGAACGTACCGGTCCCAGTGAGACTGGGTGGAACGTTGCTTCCTGGGTCGTCGGTGCGAGCAGGTAGGCGGCGACAGGGGTGGCGAGCACGCCGCCGATGGCTGCGCCCAGGCCGACCGTGGCGACAGCCGAGCAGGCCGCGCCGGGTGGTCGTGTTTCGCGTGTTCCTGATTGGTCATGAGGCTGTCCTCTGTGGGTAGATCGTGCGTAGCGTCGCGGCAGCGGGCCGGGAGTCGTGGCGCTGGCCGGTGGCGGCCGGCGCACACGGTCGTGGGCCGTCGTAGGTGGGGCCGAACTCGGCAAGGGCCCATGCCGCGGTTGCGCCGACCCTCGCCGCCAACCGCTGGACCGGGAGGGGGAGGATGGGGAGCTGAAGGTCGTCACGGTGGTGGTCGGCGATCGCCGCCAGGCGTAGCGGGTGGGGTAGGCCCCGGCTGTTGGTCTTGCCGTCTCGGGCGAGCGCGAACATCGTCTCCAGCAGGCGCTCGAACCCCAGCGCGGGTCGCATCTCGCACAGAAACCGGGCCTGGCCTTCGCCTGTGTTCCAGAACGCGTGCGCGGTGCCGGCCTTCACGACGATGGTTTCGCCGGTCGTTGCGAAAAGTCGCTCGCGACCGAGGCGGAACCCCACCGTGCCATCGAGGATCTGGAACGTCTCGGTCTGGTTGGGATGCACGTGCACGCCGGCGGCCGAGCCCCCGGGTTCCAGCGTCACCTCGGCGATCACGAGCTCGCCGTCGGAGTCCGCCGATGTCCGCTGAAACGTCACCGTCTCGCCGGTGACGGGGTTTGCGATCGAGTCTCCGGTTCGGATCATTGCCTCTTCCTCCTGTTTCCGGCTGGTAGCGGCGGCAGCCCCACACCGGTTTTCGGGAGGGGTGCAGCGGACGCCGGCAATCCGATCGAGGGTCTCGATCGGCTAGGACAGGTAGTGGCGCTCGGATTCCAACCATCGCCGGCTCGGCTCACTGCCCGGCCTCAATCGGTGTGGGACTACACCCGGCTCTCGGACGCGGATCTGCTGGCGCTGGTCGCCGAGGATCGCGACCAGGTCGCTTTTGAGGAGTTCTTCAGCCGCTACTCGCGATCCGTCTACTCACTGATGGTCAGGCAACTTGGCGACGCCGGATGGGCCGACGATGTCGTCCAGGAAGCGTTCATCTCGGTGTGGCGGTTCGCGCGTACCTACCGTCCCGAGCGCGGCGCGGTGATCGGATGGCTGTACACGATCGCGCGAAACGCCGGATACGCGGCCGCTCGCCGCCGCCAGGCCCAGTGGCTGGTCGACGCACCCGACCGCGCCGACCCGTCACCCACGCCCGAGGACGAGACGGCGGAAAAACTGGAGGCGTTCCAGCTCCACGTGTGCATCGAGCGGCTGCCTCAGAACGAACGCGAGATCATCGAGCTCGCATACCTCAAGGGCATGTCCCAGAGCGAGATCGCGGCCGAGCTCCGGATGCCCCTGGGGACTGTGAAGACACGAAACCGCGCCGCGTTGCTGCATCTCGCCGAGATCCTCGAACGGGAGGAGCACTCATGAACGAGCCCGACCTGCAGGCGCTCGAGCGCAGGCTGCACACGCTCCCGCCGCTGCTCGACGTACCGCCCAGCCTGGTCGCCCCATCCGTCCAGGCCGCCGTCGCCGAGGCCGACTCGCCCGCCCCGACCCGGCGAGCGCCACGCCGCTCACGCCGATGGTCACGCCGCTGGTCGCTCGCGGGCGTCGTCGCGATCGCCGCCGCTGCGGCGGTCGTGGTGACCATCACCATCACATCCCAGTCCGGCGGCGACAGCGGGTTTCAGCGCATCGCTACCCTCACCGGCGCCGGCAACGCCTCCGGCTACGTCGCCGTCGGGCGCGCCGACGGCGCCGTCGAGCCCGTCGTCGTGTCCATCAGCCATCTCGACCCGGCGCCCGGCGACCAGTACTACGAGATCTGGTTCCAGACCGGTGGCCACGACGTACCCGGCGTCGCCTTCAACGCCGGCTCCGAACGGCACGGGCGGAAGTTCACATCAGCGCCCCGACCAACACGAAGTGGGTGCGATGCTGGATCACCCGCCAATCCATCAGCGACCCCGGCGCCTCCACCATCGTCATGCGCGCCAACCCGGCCCTGCGATCGACCTAGCGACTGAGCGGGGCCTCGATCTCGTGTGGGGCGTAGTTGCGGTAGCGCCGGTTTGACGGGCTGCGGGGACTAGACGCTCGCCGCCAAACGGGCGTGCGGGCGCAGACTCTGGCGCAGCGTGGCCACCAGGTCGCGCTGGATCACGTCCAGAAACACGCGGGAGATGGCATCCTCCCGGTGGAACAGCTGCTCGAACGGTTCGCGTGGCAGGACCAGCAGCAGCGACCGCTCCCGCGTGATCGCCGTGACCGGCGATGACAGGCCGTCGATCAGGGTCTCGTAGCCGAACGCCTTGCCTGGGCCGGCCAGCCCGACGCGGATGCGCCGGTCGCCGCGGATCAGCACCTTCTCGACCGCGCCGTTGATCGTGAGGTAGCAGGCCGTCGACGGCGCCCCTTCGGCCAGGATCGTGCGTCCCCGCGGGCACCGCGCATAGCGCCCCGAGGTCAGAAAGCCCCAGAGCGCGACAGGGTCGAGGTCGCGGAAGGTCGCCATGCGACGCAGGTATCTGCTGTCGGGCGGACCGCAGTACTCCAGCTCGGCAAACGTCCGAGCCGCGTCCTCACCCGGCAGGTCGGCCACGTCGCCGCCAAGCGAGCAGGCAAGGTGCCGGAGCTGCTCGCGGTGGCGCGCGGTGAACAGCGAGGCGAGGCGGCGCTTGAGGCTGAACGCCGCCGGATCCTGGCGGGCCAGCAACGCCGCGAAATCTGCCTTGCCGAGCGCGAGCACCGTTGCCGGCTCGATCGCCTGCACGCTCATCGTGTGCCCTCCGCCATCGAGCAGCGCGATCTCGCCGACCATCTCCCCAGGACCCGCCCTGCCGATCTCCACGACCCGGCCTCCCGGCACGTGCAGCGACGCCGCGACAGCTCCTTCGACGATGAACAGCAGCTCCCGTGCCTCCTCGCCCTGGTGCCAAAGGGTCTCACCCGCCGGTACGGCGCGGCGGCGCAGCACACGCGCCAGGTCCGCGATGTTCCGACTCGTTCCGGCCCTCGAGCAGCGGAACGGTGGCGAGGAAGTCGACGGTGGCGCGGTCAGACATCCAGGTCGCGTGTCTCGAACTCGAGGCCGGAGGGGGTGAGCTCGGCCGTGAGCATCGAGTACTCCGGAACCTCGAGCCAGCTCGAGTGATCGGTGGTGAGCGGCTCGGAGGCGATGATCACCGAGCGGGGCGGATCGTCGGCCGTCATCTGCCAGTCGGCCGTCGCGCTCCGCGTACTCGCCGCCGATCGCGTACCAGAGGCTCACGAACGGGAGGTCGGTCTCGAGCATCTCGTCCTCCGGCGGGTACCAGCCGTAGTCGAACGAGAAGCGGGTGGCGACAAGGGCGCGGCCGGTGCTGAGGCACAGGTTGACCGGCGAGGAGGTGTCGATGCCGAAGGCGGCGCGGACGCTCGCGCAGGATGCGAAGCGCCTGGGCGGTCGCATCCGCGAGCTCGCGCGTCTCCGGGACACCGTACGGATCGTCCAGCTGCGACATGACCAGCGCGTAGATCCATTCGGAGTCCGTGGTGCCCTCGATGCGCTGCGCGAGCTCGGGTCGCACGTGGTCGACGAGCGCGTAGCGCATGCGCGGGAACTGGCGCAGGTGCCCGTTGTGCGTGAGCGCAACGCGCGCGCCGGGGAACTGGAACGGATGCAGGTTCGTGTCGGCGACGACGGCCTCGTCGGAGTAGGTGACGCCGCGAACATGGGCGACCAGACAGGTCGGCGCCAGCTTGGACGAGAGGAAGCCGAGGTTGCGGTCAAACGACGGTAGCGTCGTCGCGCGATAGCTGAACGGATCCTCGGGCCGCAGCGACGTCGGATCCCAGGCCTTCATGCCGAAACCCGCGAGGTTGAGGAACGTGTTCATCATCCGCGGGCTGTACGACTGCCGGACGAGGCTGTTGTCGGTGTCGAACAGCAGATTCTGCGCGGGAAGCGGCTCACCGAGGTAGGCCAGGATCCGGCACATGCGCCATTCTAGGCGCGTCCGTACGGATCCGGCCGCGGGTACCGCCGCTACCGGGTCGACGGCCGCCCGCGGCTAGAATCCGCCGCGACGCAACCGCCAGGAGGGTCTCGTGAAGCAGTTCAGGTGTGGCGATGTGGTGCCCGGCTGCGAGTGGGTGGCGCGGAATGAGGACGAGCAGCAGCTGTTCGAGGAGATCCACACGCACGCCCGCGATACCCATGGGATGGACGAGGTGCCACCCGAGGTGCTCGACGCGATCCAGGGCGTCATAACCGAGGTCGAGGTCTAGGGCACCGACGGCGGGAACGCGCCGGTCTCGAGGAACGTCTCGAGCCTCTCGGTGTGCGGCGCCAGATCGAAGCCCTGATCGCCGACCCACGCGTCGCTGTAGTAGGTGCCCGCGTAGCGGTCGCCGCCGTCGCAGATGAGCGTGACGACGCTGCCTTGCTCGCCACGCGAGAGCATCTCGGCAACCAGCAGGAACGCTCCCCACACGTTGGTGCCGGTGGATCCGCCGACACTGCGGCCGGTGCGCTCGCTGACCATGCGCATCGTCGCTATCGAGGCGGCATCCGGAACCTGGATCAGCCGGTCGACGATGTCCGGCAGGAACGACGGCTCGAGCCGCTGGCGCCCGATGCCCTCGATGCGTGACGGCCGGCCGGTGAAGGTCGACTGCTCGCCGCTCCACACCGAGTAGAAGATCGAGTCCTCCGGGTCGACCACGCACATCCGGGTGGCGAACCGGCCGAAGCGGGCGTAGCGCCCGATGGTCGCGCTGGTGCCGCCGGTGCCGGCCCCGACCACGATCCAGGCCGGGACGGGATGCCGCTCCAGAGCCATCTGGCTGAAGATCGACTCCGCGATGTTGTTGTTGCCGCGCCAGTCGGTTGCGCGCTCAGCGTAGGTGAACTGGTCGAGGAAGTACCCGCCCTCGCTCGGCCGCGAGTCGCTGCGCCACGTCGTACACGGTCGTCGGGTCGTCCACCAGGTGGCACCTAGCTCCCTGCGCCTCGATCAGCGCGATCTTCTCGGGGCTGGTGGAGGCGGGCATGACGGCGATGAACGGCAGGCTCAGGAACCGCGCAAAGTAGGCCTCGGAGACGGCCGTCGAGCCGCTGGAGGCCTCGACGATCGTCGTCCGCTCGCCGATCCAGCCGTTGCAGAGGCCGTAGAGGAACAGCGAGCGTGCCAGCCGATGCTTCAGAGAGCCGGTCGGGTGCACTGACTCGTCCTTCAGGTACAGGTCGATCCCCCAGTCCTCGGGCAGCGGGAAAGCATGCAGGTGCGTGTCCGCCGACCGGTTGGCGTCGGCTTCGATGCGACGAACAGCCTCGTCCGCCCAGGCCCGCGAAACAAGACGCTCACGGTTGGTGGGGAACGTCGACACGCGTGCAGTTTCACCGATCGCGGTGGGGGTTGCACGTCGAGCCGCATGGGGGAGGCTCACGTGTCCCTTCAGCTGCTACCCCAGGGCCGGCGGTTGGCTGTCGATCGCCTCCCCTGCCGGCGCGCCGCCGCCGGCTCGCACGTGAATGGTCGCCATCAGCTTGCCGGAGTGAGTCCGTGGCGGAGCATCACGGCTCCGATCGCCGCGAAGTCAGGTGGTCCGCCGGCCGCGGCGTCGAGAATGGCCGCGACGTCGCGGAAGTAGTCGGGGCCGAGGATGCCCGGGGTGACGATCGCGAGCGCCCTGGCGTCGTCCTCGCGCGAGGTTGTCGAAGCGGTGCACCACGCCGCGAGGGATGCAGAGCGCCTGGCCCGGGCCGACGTCCATCGGCGTGCCCTCGAGCGTCCAGGTCAGCACGCCCTCGAGCCCGTAGATCGTCTCCTCGTAGCCGTCGTGGCTGTGCGCGGCCGCCACCTGCGCGGCGGCGGGAACGTCGAACTCGAAGACGGCGACCGACCCGGCCGACTGCTCGCCCTCGAGCAGGAAGCGGATCGCCACGTCGCCGACCCTGATTTCCTCGTGTGTGCTCGCTGCCATGGTGTCATCCTTCCGATGCCGTGTGTGGTAAAGCGACTTTACGGTATCAGGCCGATCGCAGCTCGTCAAGCGGCTTTACGAATCGATCGTGGCGGACCGGATCGCGTGAGAGGATGCGGCCGTGACGACAGCAGAGAACCAGCGCCACGGCGTCGGCCGCTGGCTCCCCATCGTCACCTGGTTGCCCCGCTACGACCGCGCGTTCCTGCGCGGCGACGTTGCTGCGGGGATCGCGGTGACCGCGCTGATCGTCCCCAAGAACCTGGGCTATGCGGGCATCGCCGGCGTGCCGCTGCAGAACGGTCTGTACGCGGCGGCGGCGGGCGCGATCCTGTACGCCCTGTTCGGCACCTCGCGGCAGATCTCGACCGGGCCCAGCTCATCCCTCGCCGCGGTCGCCGGCGGAGCGGTACTGCTGACCGGGGTGGGCGGTAAGCAGGCGGCGGAGCTGGTGGCTGCGATCACGCTCGTCACGGGGGCGCTGTTCCTGCTCCTGGCCGTCTTCCGGCTGGGATGGATCGCGCGGTTTCTGTCCAAGCCGGTGATCACGGGCTTCCTGGCGGGGGCGGCCGTGGACGTGGTGATCGGCGAGCTGCCGAAGCTGACGGGGACGACGGCCGACGGGGTGAACGCCTGGCGGGAGCTCGGCTCGTGGGTCGGATCGCTGGGCGACATCCACGGGACGACGCTGCTGGTCGGGGCCGTATCGCTGGGCGTGATCCTGGCGCTGCGGTTCCGCGCGCCCGCCGTCCCGGGCGCCCTGGTGCTGGTGGCCGGCGGCATCCTCGCCGCCCGCGTGTTCGACCTCGGCGGGCACGGGGTCGATCTGGTCGGGCACGTCCCGCGCGGGCTGCCGGCGCCGCAGCTCCCGAGCATCGACCTGTTCCGAGAGCGGTACGCCACCATCGGCGTCGCCGCGGGGGCGCTGCTTCTGATCGGCTTCTCCCAGACCGCCGGGGACGCACGCGCCTTCGCCACCCGGCACAAGTACCGGATCGACATCGATCAGGAGTCGGTGGCGCAGGGCATGGCCAATGTCGGCTCGGGCGTGTTCCAGGGCATGCCGGTCTCGACCAGCCTCTCCGCCAGCTCGTTGAACGAGTCGGCCGGGGCCCGCACGCCGGTCGCCTCGCTGGTCACCGGCGCGCTGGTGGTGCTCACCTTGATCGTGCTGGCGCCGCTGTTCTCGGATCTGCCGAAGGCGGTGCTCGGCGCGGTGATCATCGACGCCGTCGTGTTCGGGATGATCGACCTGCCGGAGTTCCGCCGGCTGCGCCGGGTCACCCCGTTCGACTTCTGGATCGCCATCGCCGCCTTGCTCGGCGTGCTGTCGGTGGGCGTGCTGGCCGGGGTCGTGGTCGGCGTGGCGCTCTCACTCGGCTGGCTCGTGTACGTCGCCACCAATCCGCCGATGCCGCTGCTCGGCCGCGAGGCGGGCACCCAGGTGTTCCGTGACCTCGACGAGCACCCCGGCGACGAGACGTTCCCGGGCATCGTCGTGCTGCGAATCGACAGCGGCGTGTTCTTCGCGACCGCCCAGGCGCTCGATGACCGCATCCGCGACCTCACCGACGCCGCGCCCGACCGGCGCACGGGGGTGGTGCTCGACCTCGAGGCCGTCGCCCTTCATCGACTCGCAGGGCTCCGAGCAGCTGGCCCAGATCCACCAGCTGGTGCAGACCCGCGGGGGCACGCTGCGCCTCGCGCGCGTCAAGCCGCAGGTGCTGGCCGTGCTCCAGCAAGACGGTGTGATCGACCGGATCGGCGCCGACCACGTGCACGGCAATGTCCACCGTGCCGTGGAGGCGCAGCGTGCCGCCGAGCGCTCCGGTCAGCCGGCGACGTAGGCCTGCTCACGGGTCCTGGAGCAGCCCGAGCACGTTGCCGTCGGGGTCAGTGACGGTGGCCACCAGGCGGCCGCCACCGACGTCTCGCGGGGGCTCCTTCACGGCGGCGCCCGCGGCGGTCACCTCGGCCAGCTTCGCCTCGATATCCGCAACGTGCCAGTAGGCCACCGGCGAGGTCATTGCCTGCGGCCATCGCCCGGCACGAGCCCGATGTGCTGGCCGGCGGCCTCGAAGCCGACGTAGTACGGCGCGTCCGCCTGCGGCTGGATCCCGAGCAGGGCGGCGTAGACCGGCTTGGCCTTCGCCAGGTCGGACACGGGATGCAGGACGGTCTTGATTCCCTGGTTGGACGAGTCCGTCATGGTCACTCCTGGGTCGTGGGCCGGCTAGTAGATGTGGAGCTTTTCGAGCGTTGCGAACTTGTCGTCGACGGTCTCGAACAGATCCTTGTTGTGCTTGATCATCTTGCTGCGCATGTACACGCGAAGCCACTGCTTGTACATGTGAAGCTCGTAGCGATCGAACATGTCTCTCAGCGGCAGGTCGCGCTGCGCGATCAGCCCGGCCAGGAACATCGCGCACTCGAAGCCCAGCGATATCGACTGGAAGTACGGTGAGCCGATCGCCGAGTCGCCGAGCAGGAACACCGGCGAGCTCGCGAACGGGTGGTCGCCGGGGCCGGACGTCAGCCATCGCCGGCTGGTCGCATTGCGCGCCCGGTACAGGTTCAGGGGTATCCGCACGATCTCGAGGTCGCCGAGCAGCTCGCCGTTGGTCTCCAGCTTGACCTTGTCGATGAAACGGTCCATCGACTCGGCCACCCCGGGGAAGTTGCTGCGCAGCCACTCGCCGTCGAATCGCGGCGGCATCGCCTCGTAGTCCTCGGCGCTGATGTTGACGATGCCGGTTACGTGGCTGATGCTGCCGTCATAGTAGGTGCGGTGCACCGCGGGGATGAACTTGTAGTGGGTGTTGTCGACGTTCTTGTAGTACTTGCAGTGCTCGTTGCACTCATATGACTGTCCGTAGAGAAACGTGATCACGAGGGCGTACTCGAGCCTGATGTTGAGCGTGTTCGCATCCCGTCCCCGTCGGCGCCGGGCACCAGGCGGTTTCGCAGCAGCGACGAGCAGCCCGTGCAGTCGATCAGCATATCGCCAGGCTCGAGCATCGCAATCGCGTCGTCGAACGCGACAACCGCCGCGGTGCGCTGGACGTTGCTCGTTCCGCGGGTATCGATCAGATCGCTGATGGCGCGTTCGATCGAGTTGAGCGGACAGAATCCCTGTGACCATTCCTGGAGCAACGTCATCAGGTCAGGGGCGATCGACCGTCTGAAGGCGAGGCTCTCGTCGAGCTCCGGAGGATCGAACACGGCCTCGACGGTCTCTCCGTCGATGTGGTCGTTGCGGTAGCTCTCGACCGAGTCCGCCACGAGGTACGATGCCAGCCGCACCATGCGCGTGCGCGTGTACTCGCGTCGCTTCTCGTACAAATGGACGGACAGCCCATCCATCGACTGAAGCAGCGCCGTCAGCATCAGGCCCACGGGGCCAGCGCCGACGACGTGGATTCGCTTCTCCGAGGGCACTGTCATGCTCGCCCCACCTCTGGCGGGTCGATGCCTGCCTGGAGCTTCTCGAGCAGCTCCGCCAGCTGCGTCGTCTGCTCGTCGGTGAGCTGGGAGCGCAGCCGGCGGTCGTGGGCCGCCGCCACCTGCCGCAGCCGCGCAAACAGCTCCTCACCGGCCTCGGTCAGCGCCACCTGCTGGCCGCGGCGGTTGTCGGCGTCGCGCCAGCGGTGGACGAGGCCCTGCTGCTCGAGCGCATTCAGGTGGTGGGTGAGGGTGGCGCCGGAGATGCCCATCGCCTCGGCCATCCGCGACTGCGTTCCCCACTGCTGGGAGCGCACCAGCAACAGCACCTGCCAGGCGGGGGCCGAACCGCCGGCCTCGGCCATCGCCCGCTCGAAGGCGGTTGAGACGACCCGCGCGGTGCGGGTCAGGCGCAATCCGATCGGCGGGAGGAGCGAGGGCCGGCTCACCTGCCCATGATACCAGATGATATTTGACATCTAATGATTAGATATCTAATCTTCTGCCATGACCAGCGAGCAGACCTCGCGACCGGCGCCCTCCGTGGCGGTGCCCTTCGCCGCGATCGTGCTGGCGATGCTGCCGGCGGTGCTCGACCAGACGATCCTGGCCACCGCCCTGCCCACGATCGCTCTCGACCTCGGTCGCGTCACCGACGTGGCCTGGCTGGTCACCGCCTACGTGGTCGCGGCCGCCGCAAGCACGCCGCTGTGGGGCAAGCTGGGCGACCGGCACGGGCGCAAGCGGCTGCTCGAGATCTCACTGGCCCTGTTTCTGGCGGCATCCGCGCTGTGCGGCGCTGCGCCCGGCATTGCGGCGCTGATCGTCGCCCGCGCCGTCCAGGGCGTCGCCGCCGGCGGCCTCATGGCGCTTGCCATGGCCGCCGTCGGCGACCTGGTGTCGCCGCGCGAGCGGGCGCGGTACCAGGGCTACATCGCCGCCACGTTCGCGGCTGCCACCGTGGCCGGGCCACTGGTGGGCGGCGTGATCGTCCAGCACGTCGGCTGGCGCTGGGTGTTCTACGTGAATCTGCCGATCGGCGTGGCGGCGCTGGCCGGGCTGCGCCTGCGGATGCCGGCTCCGGCCGTCGAGGCCGCTCGCCACGCGCTCGACGCCCTGGGCGCGGCTCTGCTCGCCGCCGCGACGGCCGGCTTCATGCTGATCTGCGTGTGGGGCGGCCGGCGCTACCCCTGGGGCTCGCCCGAGATCCTGGTGCTGGCCGGACTCACCGGCGCCCTTGCTCTCGCGCTGGTGCTTTGCGAGCGGCGCGCTGCCGATCCGATCGTCCCCTTCGAACTGCTTCGTACCGGCACCATGGCGGTCGCCTGTTCGGCCCTGTTCCTGACCACGGCCGCCCTGTTTGCGGTCAACGTGTTCGTGCCGCTCTACCTGCAGACCACCACCGGCGCGACCCCGACCGAGGCGGGGCTGCTGCTGGTGTCCGATGATGCTGGGCATCACCGTCTCGACCAACCTGGCAGGGCGCGGCATCGCCCGCAGCGGCCGCTACAAGCGATACCCCGTCGCCGGCGCGGGGCTGATGACCGTCGCGCTGATCGAGCTGGCCGCCGTCGCGGGAAGCCCGTCGCGGCTCACGATCGGGATCGGCCTGGCCGCCTTCGGCCTCGGCTTCGGCATGGTCGGCCAGGTGCTGACCGTCGCCGTCCAGAACGCCGTCGATCGCAGCCGCCTGGGCGTCGCGATGGCCGCCACCAGCTTCTTCCGTGGCCTCGGCGGTGCCGTCGGCGCGGCGCTCCTGGGAGCCGTCTTCGCGTCCCGGGTGGCGGGCTCCACGGCGCCCGCGGCGGCGCGCGCCGACGTGATCGACGGCGTGCAGACGGTCTTCATCGCCGCCGCACCGCTCGCAGCGCTCGCGCTCGCGGCCGTGCTCCTGTTGCAGGAGCTGCCGCTACGCCGCCGCGAGCCCACACACCACCACCCGCACCGAAAGGACAGACATGGCAGACAGCGACGGACGCAACGACCGCAACCGGGGGCCTCGCGACCGCAGCCTCCGCGCCGCAGACGGCGACCGCGAGGCGTTCGCCGCCATCCTCCGCGAACAGCATCTAGACGGCCGGCTCGACAGCGACGAGTTCCAGGAACGGCTCGACGCCTGCATGGCGGCCAAGACGTACGCCGACCTCGACCGGCTGGTGACCGACCTGCCCGGCGGCGAACCTGCCGGCAGCGCGGCCGGCGGGTCGACGCCCGCGGCACCCGCGGCCGTGGCTGGTCCCGCTGCTGCCGCTGGCGCTGGTTGCGGCGATCGTGATAGCCACCGGCCACCACCTCTGGTTCCTGATCCCGCTGGTGGCGTTCGTCGTGATCCGCCCGCTGGTCTGGCGCTCGTGGGGCTGGAGCGCTCTGGGGCTGCGGCCCGCGCCGATCGTGAGCTACCCGCCCACCTGTCCCGGGTAGAACCCCAGGCGGGACAACGGCTCCACGATCTCGTGCTCCTCGTAGGAGAGGTGCGACAGCAGGGCGTCGGTGAGGAAGTCGATCGCCGACTGGATGCCCTCGTAGCTGTCGGGCCGGTTGATGTGATCGACCAGCGCGCGGTCGACGGCGTGGACGGCGTCGTGGATGGTCAGGTGCTCGTCGGCGAGGCGGTCGATCACGGGCGAGAGCGCCGGCTCGCTGCGCGACGAGGTGGGGGAAGATCGCATCGTCCTCGAGCCCGTGGTGCTGCGTCACCGCGCCGCAGTACCGGGCGCAGAAGGCGCCCAGCGTCCAGTCGTTCTGCCGCAGCGCCATCTCGTTCAGCGCGGCGCGGGCGTCGCCGGCGCCGAGCGCACCCTCCCGCACCTGGGACAGCACCGAGCGCAGTTCGCCCAGCTCGGTGCGGAGCATGTCGTGCACGTCGATCAGGTGCTGGCCGACCAGCCGCCCGCGCCTGGTGTAGTCCACGTCTCGGCCGGAGTGCTCACGGTGCGGGCGCTCGGTCTCGTCCCAGGGCGAGGTGGACGAGAGGCGGGTTCCATCGTCGGGCGTGGGAGTGACGCCGAGCCGGTCGTACTCGGACTGATGCGGCTCGGTGTCTTGCCCACGCTCGGTCACGTGCTGCAAGCTAGCAACGTGCGCTGCCCCGTGAATCGCGTGCCCGACCTCCGTGCCACCGGGCGCGGAGGTCGGCGTCGTCGTGCGGCCGCCTTGACACGATGTTTGTGCGGGAGGCGACCATCGGGTAGTTGCCCGCCGCCCAGGCCCGCCGCTGGCGGGCGGTCAGTTCGGACAGATCCGGCTCGATGACGTTGCTGATGTGCATGTGCGCTCCTTGGATCGTGTGAAGCACGAACGATCGTGCTGACTAATCCGCGCACTATACGAACGGTCGTGCTATCTTGTCAAGTATGAACCAGTCGACCCCCGCCGTAGCACCCGCCCAGCGCCGCCAGCGAGCCGACGGCCAACGCAGTCGCGACGCGATCCTCGACAACGCCGCGCGCCTGGCGACCGTCGAGGGGCTGGAGGGCCTTTCGATCGGCCGCTTGGCCGAGCACACCGGCATGAGCAAGAGCGGTCTCTACGCCCACTTCACCTCCAAGGAGGAGCTGCAGCTGGCCACCATCGAGCGCGCCCAGGAGATCTTCGAGGCCGAGGTGCTGAGCCCGGCCCGGGCGAAGGCGGACGGGCTGCACCGGCTGTGGGCGCTGTCCGACGAGTTCCTCTCGCACCTCGAGCGCGACGTGTTCCCCGGCGGCTGCTTCTTCGCCGCCGTGGGCGCGGAGTTCGACACCCACCCCGGGCGCGTCAAGGAGCGGATCGGCGTGTTCATCGAGGAGTGGGTGGGGGAGCTGATGGCCGCGGCTGCCGCGGCGCAGCAGGCGGGCGAGCTCCCGGCCGACCCGGATCCTGAGCAGCTCATCTTCGAGGTCGACGCACTCCTGCTGATGGGGCACGCGGCCTACACCATGTACGGCGACCCTGCGCTGCTGGAGCGCGCGCGGGCGGGGCTGGTGCGACTGCTGGGCCCGCGGCCGGACTGAGCCGGGCGGCGGGTAGCATCTCGCCGATGTCCAAGAAGCGACCCCGGCAAGTGCCGCGCGACCTGTATGAGGCGGAGCTGGCCCGGCTCCAGATCGAGCTGGCGCGCATGCAGACGTGGGTGCGTGCCGAGGGTGCGCGAGTGGTGGTGCTGTTCGAAGGGCGTGACGCCGCGGGCAAAGGCGGCACCATCAAACGCATCACGGAGCCGCTCAACCCGCGGTTCTGCCGGATCGCCGCGCTGCCCGCTCCCACGGAGCGCGAGAGCACGGAGTGGTACTTCCAGCGATACATCGGGCACCTGCCGTCCGCGGGCGAGATCGTCCTGTTCGACCGCAGCTGGTACAACCGAGCCGGTGTGGAGCACGTGCTCGGGTTCTGCACGGAAGATCAGTACCGGCTGTTCATGCGCCAGTGCCCGGAGTTCGAGCGGATGCTGATCGATGACGGGATCCTGCTTACCAAGTACTGGTTCTCGGTCTCCGACGAGCAGCAGCGGCTGCGCTTCCAGGAGCGGATCGACGATCCCACCAAGCGCTGGAAGCTCTCGCCCATGGATCTCGAGTCACGCTCGCACTACGTCGACTACTCACGGGCCAAGGACGAGATGTTCGTGTTCACCGACTTGCCGGAATCGCCGTGGTTCGTCGTCGAGGCGGACGACAAGCGCCGTGCGCGGCTGAACTGCATCGCGCATCTGCTGTCGCGCATCCCCTACGAGGATCGCACCGACGAAGCATCCGCCGAAGCTTCCGCGCAGGCAGTCGGAGGGCGGCTACCGCCGCCCTCCGGTCGACTCGCAGACGTTCGTCCCCGATCACGCCGCTCGGTCTCGAGGGCTGAGCTGATCCCCGACTAGCTCGCTGGGCAGCCGCACCGCGTAGACGCGTGTCCCCCAGTTCTGGTGGCGGTCGACGGTCTGGCTCGAACCGGGGCGGGATGTACTCGTTGGCCAGCCAGACACGGTGTGCGGCCGGGTCGAGCACCGCCCAGGAGTAGTCGCCCCACCGCGTCGACTTCCTGAAGTACGGCCCTCTGCCGGGGCTGGCGATGATCGGCGGCCCGAAGTTGGCCTGCCCTGACGAGATCGTCGCGTAGCCGGCGCTGGGGAACATGCCCGGTCCGGACATCGAGAAGCCCATCGCCGCGTTTCCGCGGCGGTCGCCCGCGATCGCCGGATACAGGATGCCGTTGCCCGGTGAGGAGACGTAGCCCTGGCGGTTGATGGTGGCGCTCAGGTGGCCGCCGTCCAGGCTCGGCGCGACGTCGAACCAGGCCGCCGCTGCGACCGGCTTTCCACCGCCGGCGTGAAGCGCGGTTCCCAGCTCGCCCCACAGCCGGCCGCCGATCGCCTGCACCTGCTGCATGCGGTCATCGCCGGAGTCGATCAGCGACTGCGGCCCCATCTGCGGCGGTCGCAGGCGGCCCCGAGTAGCTCTGCGACGGGATGATGATCCGCTGCAGGTGGGGATCGGGGTGCGTCCCCAGCACACGGTTCGTGACCGCCCACACGCCGATGCGGTTATCGCCGGCTCCCTTCGGATCGAGCGAGCTCATCAGGTACTCGGCCCTGCTGGAGCCGACGGTGATGGCCGGCTGCACCGACGCGGCCTTGTGGTCGCCGATCCGCAGCGGGCCGATGTGGACGAACGTGGGCGATGCGTCGCCGTCAACCAGCTGGCGCTTGTCGATCACGTACAGCTGTGCGCCGTTGAACTGCGGGCCGTTGATCGAGAACTCGTTCGTCGAGATGTAGATGTTCTGACCGTCGATGCCGAGCAGCGGCTGGTCGCCGAAGCAGGGGCAGCCGTGGCCGCCGGGATGGGTGGTGTTGATCTTGAAGTGCGTCCAGGTGCCGCGCGGGTCGGCGGCATGCCTGACCGCGATCTCGAGCCGGCTGGCCGTGAACGTGTCGTTCAGGAACAGGATGCTCGCGAACCAGGTGTGCGTGGCCGGGTCGTACTGGCAGCGCGGATCGCTGGTGAACTGCTTGAAGCCGTCGCCGAAGAGGGCGTTCACGTTCGTCGGCCCGGCAACGCTGCGGCCGTTCTCGCGGTAGACGCGGAAGGCGGAGTTCACCGGCTCGAGGACGAACCCGTTGCCGACGCAGAGCCCCTGGTCGGGCGGCTCGAACTCGGCGCCGAAGTTCGTGACGGCGCTGTCAAGGCTGCTGACGCCGTTGAAGTTGCGAACGAGACCGGGCAGACGAGGCGGCGCTGAAGGCGGTTGCCGCCGGGGCAACATCCGGCACGGCGGCGCCGCTCAGAACCGGATGGGTGGGACGGGCGCCGCGATCAGGCGCGAGCGGTGCCTCGTGCCGAGGCGCCACCGGCGATCACCAGCGACCACACCGCCACGTTGACCGCAAGCAGCATTCCGAGCGATACGCGTCTTCCCCGACCAGTCATGGAGCTCCCCCGTGAATCGTTGTCCTCGCAACTGGCTGACCTTAGCACCTCGGTCGTGCCGCCGGGTGTACCTGTGCTCACACCCGCCGGCTCACCGTTCGGGTTGATGATCGGCGGTGTCGTGCGTGGTCGGGTCCTCAGGGGGGCGGACGATCAGGCGCGCCCCGCGGCCGCGGGTGGCGAAGCTGACCGTCCAGCGGATCAGCACCAGCAGCCTGTTCTGGAAGCCGATCAGGTAGAAGAGGTGCACGACCAGCCAGGTCACCCAGGCGGTGAATCCGGACAGGTGCAGCCCCTTCACGTCGGCAACGGCCTTCGAGCGGCCGATCGTCGCCAGGTCGCCCTTGTCGACGTAGCGGAACGGCTTGGTCGCCTGGCCGCGCAGGCGGTCGCGGACGAGCCGGGCGGCATACCGGCCCTGCTGCAGGGCGACCGGTGCCAGACCAGGCAACGGCACGATCGTGCCGTCTCCGGCGCGCACCCGCACCATGTCGCCGAGCGCCAGCACCTCCGGATGCCCGGGCAGCGAGAGGTCGGGGTCGACGGTGACCCGGCCCGACCGGTCGACCTCGGCGCCCGCCGCCTCCGCGAGGCGCGCGGCCAGCTCCGACGCCGTCACGCCGGCGGCCCAGATCGCGGTGCGCGCCGGCGTCTGCAGCGACCTCGCCGTCCGGTCCGCGGATGGCGACCGAATCGGCGGCGACATCGACAACGGTGTGGTTGAGGAGCGGCGTCACGCCCAGTCGCTCAAGCGCGCTCGTTGCTTTCGAGACAACGACTCGGGGAAGTTGATCAGCACTCTGTCCGAGGCCTCGACCAGCAGCACGCGGGCGGCACGGGTATCGGCCGACCGGAAGTCGGCGCGCACCACGTCCCGCGCGAGCTCGGCGATCTGCCCCGCCATCTCCACGCCGGTGGGGCCGGCGCCGACCACCACGAAGGTCAGCCACGCCTGCCGCAGCTGTGGGTCAGGCTCGAGCTCGGCAGCCTCGAAGGCGGCCAGGATCCGGCTGCGGATGTCGAGCGCGCCGGCGAGCGACTTCAGCTCCGGCGCGTCGGCTCGCCACTCGTCGTGGCCGAAGTAGTTGTACCGAGAGCCGCCCGCGACGATCAGCGTGTCGTATCCGAGGGTGGTGCCCCCGCCCTGGTTGGGCAGGTGCTCGAGCACGACCTCGCGCTGCTCGAGGTCGAAGCCGGTCACCTCGGCCAGCACCACTCGGGCGTTCCGCTGCTTGCGCAGCACCGAGCGCAGCGGCGCCGCGATCTCTGCCGGCGACAGCGCCCCCGTCGCCACCTGGTAGACGAGGGGCTGGAACAGCGTGAAGTTCTGGCGGTCGACCAGCGTCACCTCGACCGGCGCTCCGCGCAAGCTGCGCACGGCTCGCAGACCGGCGAAGCCGCCGCCGACGACCACCACCCGGTGGCGGCCCGGGGGTCTCTGCGTTGCGTTGGTCATGCCAGCGACGATACCCCGTGGCTGCGAAGGTCGGTGATGTGGCGCGACACCAGAGCCGCGACGCCGCGCGTCACGCTGGCTTTCCGATGGTGCAATGCCTGCCGCGCTCTTCATGGTGTCAAACACCCGATCGGGCGGCGTGGGAGGTCCGGCACGGGATCGTGACGCGGCGTTACCAGACTGCGGGACACGTCCGCATGGTTGTGCGGTTGCCGATCGAGGGTCGTGATGTTCGTGCCGGCGCCGCGATGCGGATCGTTGCGGACGGCGCTGGGATCGTCACGGCCGCGTGAGGTTCGTTGCATGATTCGGTGTCATGCGCCGGTCACGGCCGTGCAACGCCTGAATCGACGATCTACCGTGGATCCGGCCGGTCGAGGTTCCAGTGCCGGGCCACCACCACGATCCACTGGCCGTCCTCCCGGGAGTTGAAAACGAACCTGCTGATGGTGCGCTGGCCGCCCTCGTGGTCGCCGTAGAGCAGATCGACGGCCATTCGCTGCCGCGAGTCGATCGCTCGCGCGGGCAGCGGCGAACTCGGGTGCCGCGGGATCCCGGAACGCGCCCTGCCAGAAGCCGATGTCGGATGTGGGCACGTACAGGTCGCGGGTCAGCCGGCTGAACCCGTCCGGCGAGGGCGCGGGCTGGTCGCCCAGCGTGACCTCTGGATGGAACAGCCAGCCGTGCAGCACGGCCATGCCCGGGCCGACGTTCCGCAGCGATATGACCAGGTAGATGGCCTCATCCGACACGTCGACGGCGCCACCGCCGCCCGGCGCGACCAGCCACTTGCCGTCCGCGAAGCCGACCTTCTGCGGGTCGTCCTGTAGCCGCGACGGCATCAGCAGCGGCCGCTGGGTGGCCAGCAGCGATCGCTCGGCCAGGCGCGACGAGCGGTTGGCCGAGCGCACCGATGCAAACGTCGCGCCCGCCAGCACCAGCGTGCCGCCGGCGGTCGCCAGGGCAGAGATCGTCACCCAGTCAGCCACGCGGTAAGTCTACGGCCGGTGCCCCTCCAGGTGCAGGCACTCCGGCGCCGGCGTCGAACCGTCGACCAGTCATCCCCGCCGGTCGCGAAAGGACGCGAACATGATCAACGAGGCAAACACCGGTTTCATGCTGCTGGCCGCAAGCCTGGTGATGTTGATGACACCGGGCCTCGCGTTCTTCTACGGCGGGTTGGTGGGGCGGTCGAACAGCTCACGATCATGATCCAGAGCTTCGCCTCGCTGGCCATCACCACCGTCATGTGGTGGCTGGTCGGCTACTCGCTGTGTTTCAGCGGCGGAGCGGACGGCATCTACGGCAACTTCGATGTTGCCTTCCTGCGCAACGTCACGCCCTCGTCGATGTACACGCCGTCACACATCCCGCTGGTGGTGCTGATCGCCTACCAGATGATGTTCGCGATCATCACGCCGGCACTGATCACGGGCGCCTTTACGAACCGCGTCACGTTCAAGGCGTTCCTGCGTGTTCCTGGTCGTGTGGCAGCTGTTCGTCTACTACCCGTTCGTGCACATGATCTGGGGCAACGGCCTGCTCGCGCAGTGGGGCGTCCGCGACTTCGCCGGCGGCGTCGTGGTGCATGCCTCGGCCGGCTGGGCGGCGCTGGCATCGGTGCTGTACGTGGGCAAGCGCAATCGTCGACTCGCCGCACAACATCCCGTTCATCGCGCTCGGCACCGGCCTGCTCTGGTTCGGATGGTACGGGTTCAACGCCGGCAGCGAGCTGAAGGTCGACGACATCACCGCCACGGCGTTCCTGAACACCGACCTGGCGGCCTCGTTCGCGGCCACCACCTGGCTGTTCATCGAGTGGAAGAATGCCCGCAAGCCGCACTTCGTCGGCCTGCTGACCGGAGCGGTTGCAGGATTGGCAACGATCACGCCTGCCGCCGGGTTCGTGCCGATCTACGCCTCGGTGATCATCGGCATCGTGTCGGGGTTCGTGTGCTATTACGCGGTGCAGCTCAAGAACCGCCTGCGCTGGGATGACGCGCTCGACGTGTGGGGCGTGCACGGCGTGGGCGGGATGCTCGGCATCGTCCTGCTGGGCGTGTTCGCCAGCACCGCGATCAATCCGGCCGGCGGGGTCGGACTGATCCACGGCAGTGCGTCCTTCTTCCTCAAGCAGGTCGTGGCAGCGTTCGCCTGCTCGGCGTACGCGTTCGCGTTCACGTACGTGATGCTGAAGGTGATCGACCGCATCACCCCGGTGCGCGTGGGCGAGGAGGCGGAGCAGGGGCTCGACGAGGCCATGCACGGCGAGAGTGCGTACGAGGACGCGCCGCTCGTGACCGGCAGCGCCGCGCCGGCCCTGTGACGGCTTCCCAATCTGCGGGATCGGCGCGCCCGTAGGTCCAGCAGCGGTCGGGCTCGGGCCCTGTGTTCCCCCCCGAGGTCCGGGCCCGGCGGCCCTTCTATGCGTTCAACGCCTCCCGCATGGCGCGCTTGGGCTCGGCGGTGACCGGAGCGCCGTGGTCGAGGCAGAGCACGTCGAATGGAACGTCCAGCAGGCGTTCGACGCTTCGCCGCGTCTCGGCCGGGTCGTCGTGGAACCGTGCAGGCACGAACTCGAGCCCGCCATCCTCGCCGGTCATCAGCAGGTCGGAACAGAACAGCACGTGCGGCGCGGCGTCGCGCACGAGGCAGTAGTGCGCCCGCTCCGGGCCGGGCGTCCGGATCGCGCGAAGGCCGCCGGGCAGCGGGTCGCCCTCCGCGTAGCGCCGGTCCGGCTGTTCGTCGGCTTCGGGTGCGTCTCCCGGCGCCCACACCTCGACCCCGAGTTGCGAGCGGTAGCGCCAGGCCGATCGCTGGTGGCACTTGGCGGTCAGTACGATCGCCGTCGGCCGCGGCAGCTCGTCGAAGGCGTGGTCGGCCAGGCGCAGCGGGTCGATCAGCACGACCTCGCCGTCGGCGGCCAGGGCCTGGCAGCTGGATGTGGCGCCGCCGATGTTGCTGTTCGACACCGCCCACGTCCAGACGCCATCCACCACCAGATCGGCCCGATCCGCCACCTCCGCCGGCTCGGTCATGTCCGCCTCATCGGCCAAGGGTACCGCCAGCCAATATCACCCGCGACCGGCGCTGCCCGCGGGTTTGCGAAAAACCGTTCGGAGGGCGGTAGCCTATCTATAATGGTTCTTGCTCTTTGACCCCGGCACAGAGGTGACCAGGCGTGCGGATGCGCAACGATGACGCAACGGTTTCCGGTCAGGATCGCACCGCGTGATAGTGCTCATGTCGGAGTCGGCCCAGTGGCTGCTGGGGATCGGGATCGGGGTCGTGGTGATCGCCGTGGCGGCGGTGATCGTGATCACGATCGTGCTGCTCGCCATGCGGATCGCCAAGCAGGCCGCCGTCGCCGAAGGCGCGGTGGGCGTGGTGCGCGATCAGACAACGAAGCTGGCCGACATTTCCCGCATCAATGACTCCGGCGTGAGGATCCTGCACGCGGCTCGCGCCCTGCGAAAAACGGCGGTCGGCAAATGACGCTTCTGGTATCCAGCCACGGCTACTGGGTGATCGCGCTCTGCATCGGCCTCGTGGCGGCACTGGTCGTCGCCTTCCTGCTGGTCGTGCTCGTGCGCGCCGTCGCCGGCATCGAGCGGTCCGTGAACGGCCTGCTCGTGGTGGCCACCGAGGTGGCCGGCAACACCGCCAACATCCCCCAGCTGGAGGCGACGGCGCCGGTGCTGGGCCTGATCGTGCAGGAGGCGGTCGTGCAGGACGGCTACATGAATGCGCTCACCGACGGCTACGAGGCTGATGCATGAGCACGAACCTGCTCATCGTCCTGACGGTGGTGCTGGCGGTCGTGGTGGTGGGTGTGCTGGCCATCGCGCTGATCATCGTGCAGCGCGGCCTGGCCCGGATCTCGACCGGCCTGGCAACGCTGGCCGGCGCCCTCGAGGGCGTCGAGGCCGAGCACCTGCGACCGCTCGAGGGCGCGGTGCAGGCGATCAATGCGCAGTTCGAGATCATCCTCGGCGCGCTGCCGGGCATCGCTCGCAAGGCCGCATTGGTGGCCGATAGGAGACCGCGATGACGCTCTGGTGGATCGGCGATGCGGTGCTCCTGGTGGTGGTGCTGCCGGTGGTCGTCTACCTGCTGCATGGGGTGCTCAGCGCCGCCCGCAGCATCGTGCCGAGCGTGCGGAGCATTGCGACCACAGCAGCCGCGGGCTCGAAGGATCTGGATGCGACTGCGCTGCTACTGACCACGCAGAGCCAGGTTGAGCAAACGGTCGCGGGGGTCGCCAACTACGGCGGCTCGCTCGACGTGATCATCGACGACGCGGAGTAGGAGAGGCCATGGTCGTGCTAGCCATCGGACCCGGAACGGTGACAGTCGTGGCACTGCTCCTGATCGTGCTGGCGCTGGTCTATTACCTGGTCTCGACGATCGTGGCCCTGAGCACGATCACGAAAGGCCTGGACGAGGTGATCGCCAGCGTCACCGAGATCGTCGAGAAGAGCACGCCCGTGAACGAGGTCGTCGACGCCATCAACGGCCAGCTGGACGCCGGCGTCGACCTGCTCGAGGGATTGCTCGTGAAGAAGGCGGGCCTGGTCGATGCCGTCGGCCTCGTTGACGGCCTCTACCCGGGCGCGGCGGCCGCCGGGTTCCGTAACTTCCCCGAGAGCACCTCGATCGAGGCGCCGCGCATCTCGGAGGTCTACACCAAGGGCACCCTGACCCTGGCGCGCCTGGGTCGCGAGGCGCCGATTGCAGCGGCAAACCCCGCCGGACCGGTGCTCCGCAACGTCGAGGGCGGCAGCCTGGCCGCCCGGCTGCTCTACCCCTCCGTCCGCCACACCGCGCCGCCGGAGCTGCCGCGGTCGCCGGTGATCGGCACCGACGCACCCGTGCAATACGAGCAGCGCGATGACATCGGCGCTCCCCGCAAGCGGCTCCCGGCCTCCCGAGTCGGCGGCGGGTGACCCACCCGTGAACTGAAAGGAACGCACCTTGCAGACGCCCGCGGCATTCGAGTATGAGCGCGCCACCAGCGTCGACGGCGCGATCGCATCGCTGGAGCGGCTGGGCTCCGAGGCGCGCGTGATCGCGGGCGGCCACAGCCTGCTGCCGATGATGAAGCTGCGCCTCGCGAACCCCGAGCATCTGATCGACATCAACGACCTGACCGAGCTCTCCTACATCCGTGAGCAGGAGGGCGAGATCAGGATCGGCGCGATGACCCGGCACGTCGACCTGCTGCGGTCGGACCTGCTTGCCCAGCACTTCCCGTTGTTCCGCGACGCCGAGACCGTGATCGCTGATCCCGTGGTGCGGAACCGCGGCACTATCGGCGGCTCGCTCTGCCAGGCGGACGCGGCGGAGGATCTCTCGGCCGTGTGCGCGGCGGCCAAGGCCAGCGTGGTGATCCGCGGTTCCGGCGGGGAGCGCGTGGTGAGCATGGACGGCTTCCACGTCGGCCCGTTCACGACCGCCGTCGGTGCGGCCGAGATCCTGACCGAGGTGCGGCTGCCGGTGCACCCCGACGGTGGCAGCGCCCACGAGAAGGTCGAGCGCCGTGCCGGCGACTGGGCAATCGCGGCTGCGTCGGCCGCCGTCTGGATGCAGGACGGCGCGATCGGCGATGCCGGCATCGCGCTCAGCGCTGTCGGCCTCACCACGATCCACGTGACCCGCGCCGAGGAGCTGCTGCGCGGCGAGGCGCCGTCAGACGAGCTGTTCGCGGAGGCGGGCGCGATCGCGTCGGAGGACTGCTCGCCTGCGTCCGACGGCCGCGGGCCGGTCGACTACAAACGCCACCTCGCGGGCGTTCTCACCCAACGAGCTCTGCGCCGCGCGACCGCGCGTGCGCTGCACCAGGAGGCATGATCATCAACGTCTCGATGACCGTCAACGGCACGCAGGTCTCCCATGACATCGAACCGCGGATGCTGCTCGTGCACTTCATCCGCGAGACGCTGGAGCTGACAGGCACGCACTGGGGCTGCGACACGTCCAACTGCGGCGCCTGCGTGGTGCGGATCGACGGCCAGCCCGTCAAGTCCTGCACGATCCTGGCGGCCATGTGCGACGGCCACGAGGTGGCGACCGTCGAGTCGTTGGAGGTGGACGGGCAGCTGGATCCGATCCAGATGGGATTCCACGAGCGGCACGCGCTGCAGTGCGGGTTCTGCACCCCCGGGATGCTGATGACGACGCGCGCGCTGCTGGACGAGAACCCCGATCCGACCGATTATGAGATCCGGGTCGCAATCTCGGGCGCGATCTGCCGCTGCACCGGGTACAAGAACATCGTCAGCGCGGTGCGTTGGGCTGCCGAGCACGAAGCCGCCACCGCGAACAGGGAGGGATGAGCATGGCCACCGTCGAGAACCTTCCCAGCCCGTCCACCGAGCGGCCGATCGGCTTTGGCCGGCTCAAGCGCAAGGAGGATGCGCGCTTCATCCGCGGCCAGGGCACCTACCTGGACGACATCAGGCTGCCCGGCATGGTGCACGGCGCGATCCTGCGCAGCCCCTATGCGCATGCCCGGATCGTCTCGATCGACACCTCCCGGGCGCTTGCCCACCCCAACGTTGCCGCCGTCGTCACCGCCAAGGACCTGGAGACGCTGGGCCTGGCGTGGATGCCGACCATCTCGTACGACACGCAGGCCGTGCTGGCCGGCGACAAGGTGCGCTTTCAGGGCCAGGAGGTCGCGTTCGTGATCGCGACCGACGAGTACTCGGCCAACGACGCGCTGCAGCTGATCGACGTCGAGTACGAGCCGCTGCCGGCGATCGTGAACGCGCGCAAAGCGCTCGACCCCGAGGCGCCGCTGATCCGCGACGACAAGGCCGGCCAGCGCGACAACCTGGCCAGCCCCACCTGGGAGGCCGGCGACGAGGAGGCCACCAACAAGGCCTTTGCCGAAGCCGACACCGTTGTCAGCAGAGACATCATCTACCCGCGCTGCCATCCGGCCCCGCTCGAGACCTGCGGCATCGTTGCCGACTTCGACCCGAAGACCGGCCAGCTCAACATCTGGAACGGCAACCAGGCGCCGCACGCACACCGCACCGTCTACGCGCACGTGGCCGGCCTGGCCGAGCACATGATCCGGATCCGCTGCTCGGACATCGGCGGCGGCTTCGGCAACAAGGTGCCGGTCTACCCTGGCTACGTCTGCGCCATCGCCGGGTCGATCGTGGCCGGCGTCCCGGTCAAGTGGATCGAGAACCGCACCGAGAACCTGGTCTCGACGGGCTTCGCACGCGACTACGTGATGCGCGCCGAGATGTGCTCCAAGGACGGCAAGATCACCGGCCTGAGGGTGGACGTGATCGCCGACCACGGCGCCTTCGACTCGACCGCGCAGCCGACCAAGTTCCCGGCCGGCTTCTTCCACATCGTCTGCGGGTCGTACGACCTGCAGGCCTCGCACGTGAAGGTCAAGGCCGTGTACACCAACAAGGCGCCGGGCGGCGTCGCCTACCGCTGCTCGTTCCGGATCACCGAGGCGGTCTACCTGGTGGAGCGGATGGTAGATGCGCTGGCCCTGGAGATGAAGGCCGATCCGATCGAGCTGCGGATGCGCAGCTTCATCGCGCCCGGGCAGTTCCCGTACGAGACCACCACCGGCTGGACGTACGACTCCGGCAACTACGCCGAGACGATGAAGGTGGCGATGGACATCGCCGGCTACGACGATCTGCGCCGCGAGCAGCGCGAGAAGCGGGAGCGGGGCGAGCTGATGGGGATCGGCGTCGCGTTCTTTACGGAGGGCGTCGGCGCCGGCCCGCGCAAGCACATGGACATCCTCGGACTGGCGATGAACGACGGCGCCGACCTGCGGGTGCACCCGTCCGGCAAGGCCGTCGTCAGCATCAGCGCGCAGACCCAGGGCCAGGGCCACGAGACCACGTTCGCGCAGATCGTGGCGGAGGAGCTGGGCATCCCGCCGGAGGACATCGAGGTGCGGCACGGCGACACCGACAAGTCGCCCTACGGCCTCGGCACCTACGGCAGCCGCTCGACGCCGGTGTCGGGCGCGGCCGTGGCCGTGGTCTCGCGCAAGGTGCGCGACAAGGCGCGGCTGATCGCCGCCACGATGCTGGAGACGAGGCCGGAGGACCTGGCCTGGGAGAAGGGTCGCTGGTACGTCAAGGGCGATCCCGAGAAGGGCGCCATGATCGAGGACATCGCCGTGCGCGCCTACAGCGGCGAGCCGATGCCCGAGGGCATGGAGGGCGGGCTGGACGCGCAGGTGATCTACGACCCGCCGAACCTCACCTACCCCTACGGCGCCTACATCGCCGTCGTGGACGTCGATCCCGACACCGCCCAGGTGACGGTCAGGCGCTTCATCGCGGTCGACGACTGCGGCGTGCGGATCAACCCGATGATCGTGGACGGCCAGATCCACGGCGGCCTGGCCGAGGGCGTCGGCATCGCGCTGATGGAGCTGCTCAGCTTCGACGAGGAGGGCAACTGCCTGAACTCGTCGTTCATGGAATACCTGATCCCGACCGCCCTCGAGTGCCCGGACTTCGAGCTGGGTGAGACGGTCACGCCCTGCCCGCACCATCCGCTCGGCGCCAAGGGCGTCGGCGAGTCGCCCAACGTTGGCTCGCCGCCGGCGATCGTGAACGCGGTGATCGACGCCCTGTACGAGACTCACGGCGTCGACCACATCGACATGCCCTGCACCCCGGCCCGCGTGTGGGCCGCGATGCAAGGGCGGGCGGAGCCGCCACAGTGATCACCGCCGCGATGTCGCGGCGGGCCCAGGAGCTCGCCGCCGAACGCGTCCCGTTCGTGACGGCGACGGTGGTGCGCGCGCAGGCGCCCGACAAGCGTGCGGGCGGGCGCGGTGGCGCTGGTGCTGGCCGACGGCACCATCGAGGGCTTCGTCGGCGGCGTTTGCACCGAGCACA
>CAVXZW010000006.1:0-25440 GCA_963766445.1 uncultured Actinomycetes bacterium
GACGCATTGCTGCAGTTCCTGACCTGCGCCGCCGCCAGCGGGCCTGACGCCGAGGCGTTCGTGTTCGCGACCCGGCTCGACGCGCCTGACCCGGGCGCTCGCCTCGAGCAACCCGGAGCGGGCGATCCAGCGCGCCGCCGCGGCCGCACCGGACTGGTCGAGCGGCACGCGGATCGGCGACGCGCTGCAGGCGTTCAACGATCGCCACGGCCGCCGCGGGATGGCCCGCGGCGCCGTGGTCGTGATCCTGTCGGACGGCTGGGAGCGCGGCGATCCGGCGCTGGTGGCCCGCGAGATGCAGCGGCTGTCGCGGCTGGCGCACCGGATCGTGTGGGTCAACCCGCGCAGCAGCGCGAGCTCCTTCGCGGTGCGGGCCGGTGGCATGGTGGCGGCGCTGCCGTTCTGCGACGCGCTGGTCAGCGGCCACAGCTTCGAGGCGCTGCACGAAGTGGTCGAGGCGATCGCGGCGGGCTCGTGGCAAGCGCCCGCGCTCGCCGTGGACTCGGATGAGCGGGAGTGGGAGGATTCCTGGGCCAGTGCCACGCCGGTGCCGGGGAGCTCGGTCGCGATGCCGAGCGGCTACGGCCCCAGCAGGGGCAACACCACCCCTGGGTGGATGACCGAGGATCAGCGACGACTCAAAGGAGATTGAGGGATGCCGGACGGCGCGACCAAGATCTGTATCTACCCGGGCTGTGAGCGGCCGGCCGCGCCCGCCCACCCGCAGGGCGGGCCGCAGCCCGCGTTCTGCGACCAAGAGGAGCACAATGCGCTGACGGCACACCAGGAGCGCCAGCGTCTCGCGTCCGCAGCGACCCCCGAGCACGAGGAGATCCAGAGTGGCTAACGAGGCATATCGCGCGGTCTTTCTGCGCGTTCATCCGACCGGCAAGATGGTGCTTAGCCTGACCACGGATGCCGACGGCAACGAGGCCGCCTATGCCCGCCAGGTCGGTGAGGAGCTGGGCGTGCCGGCGCTGGACGTGAAGGTGGTGCCGGCGGACACCGACCGGTTCGGCACCGGTCACGGCTACAACACCAGCCCCACGTCGGCGGGCACGGCCGCCGCCATCTCCAGGACGACGGGCAAGATCCGCGACAAGGCGCAGCTGCTCGCGGGCATGCAGCTCGGTGCCGCGCCGGAGACGCTGACCTGGTCGAACGGCGCCTGGGTCAGCGGCGACGGCAGCGACCCCTCGACGGTGGCGACGGTAGCGGACATCGCGCTGTACGCCCACGGCACCGGCGCGCTGCCCCCCGGCGTCGAGGGCGGGCTGGACGCTCAGACCGTCTACAGCGACTGAGGGTGTTCCGCCGCCGTGACCGGCGCATGACACCGAAAACTGCAACGAACCTCACGCCGCCGCCACGATCCCACCGCCAAGCGTCACGATTCACACCGTCGGTCCGGCGCGAACATCACGGCTCCGGACCGCGCACCGCGCAACCAGGCGGTCGCGCGTCACGATCTGATAGCTGTCCGTCACGATCCCGTGCCGGACCGCCCACGCCGCCCGAGTCGGGGTCTGAGCCCGTTAAGAGAGCGCCGGGCGTTGCACGGCCGGGTGGGCGGCGTGACGCACCGTGCGGCACGTGACGAAGCCGTCACCCCTCGCGGAGTCAGCCTATGCGCCGAGCCGCGCGTCGATGCTGACCTCGACCTCGTCGACCACCTTCAGCGCCCCGAACAGCGTCGAGTAGGGCTTCATGCCCCAGTCCGTCTGCTTGATCACGGCCGTGGCGCCGAGCGTTCCGTCGCCCGTCATGGCGACATCGAAGCCAAGCGGACGGGTGGTTCCGTGCAGCGTCAGGTCGCCCTCGACCCTGAGGCCGTCGCCGTCGGCGCGTACCGACTTGGACTCGAAGCTGATCCGCTCACCCTTGAGCACTTCGTTGTCGACCGTCTGCTCGATCTCCGCCTTCTGATCATCGCTCAGCGACTGCACGCCGCCGCTGCCCTCCTGCACGCGCAGCGACCCGCCGTCGGCGCTGACCTCGATCACCGCATCCGCCGGGTCATCGCCGACCACCAGCACGGCTTCCCAGGAGGTCACGTGGAACAGCAGGTTGTGGCCGGCCATGGCCGCCGCTCCGGTCTTCTGCGTGCGCACGGAGAGCGTGCCGTCGTCGGGCCCGAGCGCAGTATCTGCCAGCGGGAATCGCCACTCCCCCAAGCCTATAATGCCGGGCTTGCCCGCATGCACCCATCCGATCACAAGGACGGCATCATGGCGGTAGAACTCGACCACTCGTTCACCACGTCGCGGTCGCTCGACGACAGCTACGCCACCATCCTCGATCTCGAGCGCGTGGTGCCGTGCGTGGAGGGGGCGACGGTGCTCGAGCGCACGGGGCCGGACTCGGTCAAGGCCGAGATCAAGGTCAAGATGGGGGCGATGTCGATGACCTTCACCGGCACCCTCGAGACGACCGAGCAGGACGCGGCCGCACACCGCGCCGTGCTGACGGTGAAGTCCCGCGAGGCGGGGGGACAGGGGTTCGCGAACGGCACCATCATCTTCGCGCTGCACGAAGGCGGCGGCGACATCCACACGAGCGCCCAGATCACCGGCAAGGCCGCGTCGATGGGCGAAGGTGTGGTGTCGGGAGTGCTGGACGCGCTGATCACCGACTTCGCCGGCAAGCTGGGACAGCTCTGAGGCCGCCGATGGCGACGATCACGATGCGCCACATCCGCGAGGGCGAGGTGCCGCGTGACGGCGGCACGGCGATCCAGGATGACCCCGACCGCCCCGTCTTCCGCGGCAACGGCCCCGACGACTACGTGTGCGTGGAATGCGGGAACCTGCTGGCCGCGTCGATGGACGGCACCTACATGACGAAGAAGGTGCGAGTGCGCTGTGGCCGCTGCTCGACCGTGAACGTGGCGATCACTGACGAATCGGCCCGGCCGCGGCGCTGACCTGCCCAGCGCGGCACTAGAGCCGCGCCTTGAGCGCCATGATGCGGGCGTACGACTTGTTGAGGCCGCCCATCGGCAGCGTGCCGTTCCTGGCCGCCGCGAGCAGCGCCTTGAACACGGCCTGGCTGGATGGCCCGCGAGCCGGTGATCAGGATCAGGTCGGAGCCGGCCGCGGCGCTCTTCAGCGCCAGCGGAGGATCGGTCGTGTGACGGACGTGCGCGGCCGCGTCCAGCGAGTCGGTGATGGTGACACCCGTGAACCCGAGCCGCTTTCGCAGGATGCCCTTGATGACCGTGGGCGACCAGGCCGCCGCGCGTCTGTCGAGCGCCGGGTAGACGGCGGTGGACAGCATCACCATCGGGTCGAGGTTCTGGCGGAACGCGACCCTGTAGGGCAGCCACGCCCGTCCCAGCTGCTGGGCGGTGGCGGTGATGTGCACCAGCGCGTCGTCGGTGGACACGGTCGCGCGGCCGAGGCCGGGGAAGTGCTTCAGCGTCGGCCACACCTTGTGGCCCTCGAGCCCGTCCGCGAACGCCGAAGCATCCTTGGCGACGATGAAGCGGCTGGTCGAGAACGCCCGGTGCTGCTGCTCGATGAAATCGGATGGCCCGGTGGGCACGTCCGCGACCGGTGCCAGGTCGACGTTGACGCCGTCCGCTCGCAGCGCCGCCCCGGTCAGGGATCCTGCGGTGTGGGACTGCGCGGTCGGCAGCTGGCCCAGCTGCTGTGCGGAGCGGTTCGGCGGGGCCCATGGGATCCGCTTGACCAGTCCGCCCTCCTGGTCGGTGGTGATCAGCAGGGGCGGCTGGCCGCCGTTGTGCGCGGCCAGCTGCAGCTTGGCGGTGAGCGCCTTCAGCTGCGACGGCGAGGCGATGTTCGACCCGAACAGGATCACGCCGCCGATCTGGCCGGCCCTGATCCGGGCGCGCAGGCTCCGGCTGGCGGTCGTGCCCTTGAATGCGACCACGAGCCGCTGGCCGACCAGCTGCGACAGCGTGGGCGTGGCGGCGGGCACGCTCCCGTGGGGCGACCCGCCGGCACGTGCCTGCGCCGCGCCCGCGGCGATCAGCGCGCAGCAAAGCGTGGTCGCGGCTGCAGCCTGTCGTGCCGTCATGCGCGGGTCGGTGCACACCTGGAAGCGTACGCGCTGAACGTGTCCGGACGTCATCGGGCACGTGTGCGGTCCGGTAACGACACCTCACGAGATCGTGGCCGGCAGGCTCGCCTCCCAGGCATACAGCGTCAGGAACCCGAGCCGGTCGCGCGCCATCGCGTGCGCGTAGGCCTGCACCGCCCGCACGTACAGGCCGGAGTGGTTGTAGGCGAACAGCGCACGCCGCTCGTCGGCCGGCGCTCCCGACTGGTGCAGGTAGTTGCCCGCGCCCAGCACCGCATCGCGGGGCGAGTGGATATCGCCGCCCAGGCCATAGGCCCTCCATGTGGAGGGCAGGAACTGCATCGGCCCCTGGGCGCCGGCGCCGCTGGTGTTGCCGACGCGGCCGAACGCCGACTCGACCAGGTTCACCGCCGCCAGCGTCTGCCAGCGCACCCCGAACCGGCTCTGCGCCAGGTGGTAGTCGGCCAGCAGTTGCCCGGCCGGCGGCGCCGGATCGAGGTGCAGCGTCACGGGCTTGCCCGACGGCGGCCCGGCCAGCCGCCGCAGCGCCAATGCGGCGCGCAGCTGCGACCGGACGGCGGCCGCCAGCGAGGGCGGCAGCGCCGCCAGGGTGGGGTGGATGAGCGATGGCGTCTCGGCCAGCTGATGCACCAGCTGGCGCTCGTGGGCGGCCGCGGTCAGCACCCCGGCGGGAGGTGTGTTCGCCAGCTTCGGGTCGGACGCGCGCCACCTGTCCAGCGCCGGCCGCAACGCGGAGTCGGCCGAGGCCAGCTGCTCGGCGATCGTCGCGGGCGTCGACGCGGACGGTGTTGAAGCGGTACCCGACGAGCCGCAACCGACGGCCAGAACGGCCACCGCCAGGCCCGCCAGCGCCAGGCCGGTCAACCGCCGGACCGGGCGCAATTCGAGGCGGTGCGCTCACGCCCGGCAAGGTAGCAGCGGGCGCTTCGAGGCCCGGGCTAGGATGGCTCGACAACATCGACTTAGGGGTGGATGCGATGTCGACGATTGCAACGCACGAGCAGCAGGACGTGGACAAGGTCAACGCGACCGGCCGGATTCCCGCGGTGTTCGTACACGGGCTGTGGTTGCTTCCGAGCAGCTGGGATCGCTGGGCGACGGTGTTCGACGAGGCGGGCTACGCCGCGCTCGCGCCCGGCTGGCCCGACGATCCGGAGACCGTCGCCGAGGCGAATGCGAACCCCGACTCCTTCGCCAACAAGACCGTTGGTGACGTCGCCGACCACTTCGCGGAGGTGATCGGCAAGCTCGATCGCAAGCCGGTCGTGATCGGCCACTCGTTCGGCGGGCTGCTGGCTCAGATCCTGGCCGGGCGGGGACTTTCGGCCGCCACGGTGGCGATCGACCCGGCGCCGTTTCGGGGCGTGCTGCCGCTGCCGGTCTCGGCGCTGCGCTCGGCCAGCCCGGTGCTCACCAACCCGGCCAACCGCCACCGCGCCGTTCCGCTCACCTACGAGCAGTTCCGCTACGCGTTCGCGAACGCGGTCGACGAGGACGAGGCCCGTCAGCTCTACGACGCGTTTGCGGTGCCGGCCCCCGGCGCTCCGCTGTTCCAGGCCGCAACCGCCAACTTCAACCCGTGGACGGAGGTGAAGGTCGACCACAAGAACCCCGAGCGCGGGCCGCTGCTCATCATCTCCGGCGAGAAGGATCACACCGTGCCCTGGGCGATCGCGAACGCCTCCTTCAAGAAGCAGAAGAAGAACAAGGGCGCCGTCACCGAGATCGTCGAGATGGGCGGCCGCGGCCACGCGCTCACGATCGACAGCGGCTGGCGCGAGGTGGCCGACACGGCCCTGGGGTTCGTCAAGAGGTTCACATGAAGCTGAGTGCCCGCAACCGGCTGACCGGCACGGTCGTCAGCATCCGCCTCGGCGAGGCGATCGCCAACGTGGGGGTCGACGTGAACGGCCAGCGAATGGTCTCGTCGATCACGGTCGAGGCGGTCGACGAGCTGGGTCTCTCCGAGGGCAGCACGGTGACCGCCGTGGTCAAGGCCTCGGACGTGATGCTGGCGGTGGACGACGGCTGAACGGCGCCGATGCGCCTGACGCAGATCGTCGAGGCGTCGGCCGCCGTGGCCGCCACCCGGTCGCGCAGCGAGAAGGTCGAGCTGCTCGCGGCCTGCATCACCGGAATGGACCGGGACGAGGTCGCGATCGGCGCCGGATTTCTGGCCGGCGAGCCGCGCCAGCGGCGGCTCGGCGCAGGCTGGGCGGCGCTACGCGAGCTGCCGCCTCCCGCCGCCGACGCGACGCTGACGCTGGTGGCCGTGGACGCCGCGCTGGCGCTGATAGCGGGCATCTCCGGCGCGGGATCACAGGCGGAACGGGCCGGCGCCGTACACGACCTGTTCTCGGCGGCCACCGAGCCGGAGCAGGAGTTCCTGCGGCGCCTGATCCTGAGCGACCTGCGCCAGGGGGCGCTGCAGTCGGCGGTCACCGACGCCGTGGCGCGAGCGGCCTCCGTGTCGCAGAGCGAGGCACGACGGGCGCTGATGCTGCTCGGAGACGCCGGCGAGCTGGCCCGGATCGCCGTGTTCGACGGGATCGACGGCCTGCGGGCGGTGCGGCTCGAGGTGGGGCGGCCGGTGCAGCCGATGCTGGCGGGGACCGCTCCCGATCTGGCCACGGCGCTGGCGAAGATCGATCCGGCCGCGCTCGAGTGGAAGCTGGACGGTGCCCGCATCCAGGTGCACCGAAGCGGCGATCAGGTGAGCGTGTTCACGCGCTCCCTCGACGAGGTCACCGACCGTGTGCCGGAGGTGGTCGAGGCGGTGCGCGCGCTCGACGCCGGCTCGCTGGTGCTGGACGGCGAGGCGATCGCCCTGCGACCGGATGGACGACCCCATCCGTTCCAGGTGACAGGGTCGCGTTTCGGAAGCCGCAGGTCGGTCGACACCCTGCGCCGCGAGATCCCGCTGACGCCGTTCATCTTCGACATTCTGCACGCCGACGGCGAGGATCTGCTCGATCAGCCCGCCGAGCAGCGGGGGCGGCGGCTGGCGGCGATCGTTCCCGAGTCGATGCGGGTGCCGCGGATGGTTCCGAGCTCGGCCGAGCAGGCTGCGGCCTTCCAGGCTGACACCCTGGCCCGCGGTCACGAGGGCGTGCTGGTCAAGTCGCTGGACGCTCCGTATGCCGCGGGCCGCCGCGGTGCCGGCTGGATCAAGGTCAAGCCGCGGCTCACGCTCGACCTGGTGGTGCTGGCCGCGGAGTGGGGGCACGGCCGCCGCCAGGGTTGGCTCAGCAACCTGCACCTGGGCGCCCGCGCGGACAACGGCAACGGCTTCGTGATGTTGGGCAAGACCTTCAAGGGGCTGACCGACGCCACGCTCGACCTGGCAGACCGGGCGGCTGCTGGAGCTCGAGACGGGCCGGCACGGGATCACCGTCGAGGTGCACCCGGAGCTGGTGGTGGAGATCGCATTCGACGGCCTGCAGCGCAGCACGCGCTACCCGGGCGGCGTCGCGTTGCGGTTCGCGCGGGTGCTGCGATACCGTGACGACAAGCGGGCCGACGAGGCCGACACGCTGGCCGCGGTGCTGGCGATGGGCGGGTTCTAGACAGATCACACGAGGAGGCGGACATGGCGGGAGAGATCGTTCACATCGAGTTCGTCGCAGAGGACGCGGACCGCGCGCAGCGGTTCTGGAACGGCGTCTTCGGCTGGGAGTTCGGAGACTCGGGGATGCCGGAGATGGACTACCGGATGGCGCAGACCGGTGAGGGGTCGGGCGCGGCCATCTACGCCGGCGAGAACCCCGGACATCCCAAGTACTACTTCGACACCGAGGACATCGACGCATCCAGCGCCCGCGTGCGGGAGCTGGGCGGCGAGGCGGAGGCTAAGTCGCCGGTGCCGGGGCACGGCTGGTTCGCCGCCTGCAAGGACAGCGAGGGCAACGAGTTCCACCTGTGGCAGGCCGATTCGGCCGCCGCGCCGCCGGCTTAGCGGTCCCGAGGCCCGATGGCCTACTGCCCGAACTGCGGGGCGCCGGTACCACCTGGTGCGGCGTTCTGTCCCAACTGCGGCCACCAGCTCGGTGCCGCGGGCGCCCCGCCGGATCCGGGCGGTGGCCTGGGTGCCGCCGCCCGCTGCGCCGGTCGACCCGTATCCGCTGCAGCTCCAGGTGGACTATCCCGACCGCCAGCTGAGCCGGCTGTCGACCTTCTTCCGCATCTTCGCCGCGATCCCGATCCTGATCGTCGCGGCGCTGATGCAGCCGGACGTGTTCAACAACTCCCGCGGAGGCGGCGGGTACGCCGCGGTCGCGACCGGCATCCTGTTCCTGCCGGTGCTGGTGATGCTGGTGTTCCGTCGCAAGTACCCGGGCTGGTGGTTTGACTGGAACCTCGAGCTGACACGGTTCACGACCCGGATCTCGGCCTACCTGCTGCTGCTGGACGACCGCTATCCGTCGACCGACGACCACCAGTCGGTGCACCTCGATCTGGAGCGGCCGGACGGCGCCGCCCTGTCGCGCTGGCTGCCGCTGGTCGAAGTGGCTGCTCGCCTTCCCGCACTACATCGTCCTGTTCGCGCTGTCGATCGGCGCGTTCGTCGTCGTCGTGTGCGCGTGGTTCGCCATCCTCTTCACCGGCCGCTATCCGCGCTGGGCGTTTGACTACAACGTCGGGGTGATGCGCTGGGCGCTGCGGGTCGAGGCCTACGCGCTGCTGCTGACGACCGATCGCTACCCGCCGTTCAGCCTCTGACCGCCGTGCGCGGGCGCGACGTGGTCATCCTGGGCGTCCCGTCCAGCGCCGGCGCGTTCGCGGCCGGCCAGGAGCGTGCGCCGGCCGCGCTGCGCGAGGCCGGTCTGGTGGAGCGGCTGGCGGCCGGCGGCGACGTGCTCGATCTGGGTGACCTGCCGGAGTTCGGATGGCGCCCCGACCGGGCTGCAGCCGCGCGCCCAGCACGCGGCGCGAGTGGCGGAGACGGCGGCGCGCGCGTGCGCGACGAGGTCGCGGGCAGGCTCGCCGCCGGCTGTCGGGTGCTGGTGCTGGGTGGCGACTGCACCGTCGGCGTGGGCACCGTGGCCGGCTAGCCGCCTGGCCGGCGGCCGCACGGGCCTCGTCTACCTGGACATGCACGCCGACCTGAACGTGCCCTCGAGCGTGGTCGACGGCGCGCTCGACTGGATGGGGATGGCGCACATGCTGGGCGTCGAGGGCTGCCTGCCCGAGCTGGCCGACCTTGCCTCGCCGTTCCTGCCGATGCTGGACCCGTCCCAGGTCGTGGTGCTGGGGCACGAACATAGCCAGGCCACCGACTGGGAGCTGTCCGTGATCGCCGAGCGGTCGATGGCCGTCGTCGCCGCGGAGGCGCTGCGGGCCGACCCTGCTGGCGCCGCGCAGCACGCGCTCGCACAGCTCGCCGATGCCACTCGCGTGGTCGTCCACCTCGACGTCGACGTCGTCGACTTCGTGGACGCGCCGCTCTCGGAGAACACCGGCCGCAACGTGGGCGTGCCGCTGGCGGCCCTCGCCGCGGCGCTGCCGGTGCTGATGGCCGACCGGCGCACCGCCGCGCTGACCGTGACCGAGCTGAATCCCGTCCACGCAGCCGCCGACCCCGGATGCCTGGGGCGGCTGGTGGACGCGCTGGTCGCCGCGATCGCGCCCGGCTAGGCGCGGCCGCTCAGCCGGCCGCCCCCTGCAGCGCCTGGGCGGGCCGCTCCTTGCGCGGATCGACGAATGGGATGGTGGCGGTGCGCCCGCGCATCGTGCCGGTCTCGGACTCGACGTCGATGGCGTTCCCGGGCTCGGACAGCTCCGTCGGCACCCACACGTAGCCGATGTTCTTCTGCAGGCCCGGCGACCAGACGGCGTCGGTGACGCGCCCGATCGGCTTGGCGTCGACGTGGGCCGGCCAGGGCCGGGTGATGCCCTCGATCGGCTCGGTCTCGTCGAACTCGATGCCCACCAGCCGGCGGTCGACGCCCTCGCGGCGCACCTGCTCCAGCGCCTGCTTGCCGATGTAGTCCTGCGGCTGATCCTCGACCAGCCGCTCCAGCCCCATCACGTGGAAGGGCGTATCGCCCAGCGAGATGTCGGATCCCCAGTTGAAGATCCCGGCCTCGACGCGCCGCGCCTCGTTGGGGGCGATCGGCCGGATCGCGAACTCCTCGCCCGCGTCCATGATCGCCTGCCAGAGCGCATCGCCGCGGGTGCCGTCGAGCAGGTTCACCTCGAAGCCGGGCACCGCCGACCAGCCGGTGCGGCTGATCACGGCCGGGATGTCGCCGATCGTGAAGCGCTCGCACCAGTAGTACTTGATGTCGTAGATGGCCGGCCCGACCAGCTTCTCGAGCGTCTTTGCCGACAGCGGCCCCTGCACCTGCACCGGGTGCACGTCGGGGTAGCTGACCTCGGCGTCCAGGTCGAGCTGCGACAGCACGCCGATCGCGTACAGCCCGGCGTCGCTGTCGGCCAGCTGCATCCACCATACGTTCTCCTCGACGTGCAGCAGTACGGGATCGTTGACGATGCCGCCCTCGGGCGACATGACGAGCATGTACTTGCCCTGCTTGACCGCGCACTTCGTGAGGTCACGGCAGGTCAGCATGTCGATCAGCCTGTCGGCGTCGGGACCGCTCACCTGCACCGTCCGCTCGACCCCGAC
This sequence comes from uncultured Actinomycetes bacterium, assembly GCA_963766445.1. GTDB lineage: Bacteria > Actinomycetota > Thermoleophilia > Gaiellales > JAICJC01 > JAICYJ01. Next base: position 10,691 of record CAVXZW010000006.1, read on the forward strand.
GTCCCACAGCGTGACACCCTCCTGCAGCGCCTTGTATTCGACGGAGACGTCGTCGTACTCGGCCGGCAGGTACATCTTGTTGTAGATGTCGTAGGCTTTGCACCCGGCGCGGCGGGTCGCCTCGAAGTAGGGAGAGCGCCTGTACCAGGGGCCGAAGTAGAGCTTCGTGGTGAGGTCCGGCATTCGGTGTCCCTTCGGTCGTGAACAGGTAGCCGGACAGCCGCGGCTTCCTGTAGGATTTTGTCGCCTTGACTGATTAGTCAATCAAAACCCCGAGCGGCTGGCAAGCCGCGTGCGCACGTGCCCAGAGATCCCCGCTACGACATCCTGTTCGAACCGGTGCCGATCGGCCCTGTGGTCGCGCGCAACCGGTTCTACCAGGTGCCGCACTGTAACGGCATGGGCCACCGCGACCCCACCGCCCTGGCCGAGATGCGCGGGGTCAAGGCGGAGGGCGGCTGGGCGGTGGTCTGCACCGAGGAGGTCGAGATCCATCCCACCTCGGAGGTGTCACCCTATGCCGAGGGGAGGTTGTGGAACGACGACGACATCCCGGCCCTGGCGCGGATGACCGAGCGCGTCCACGCGCACGGCGCGCTGGCCGGGATCGAGCCGGTCCACAACGGCATCCACGGCGCCAACCTGTGGAGCCGGGAGGCGCCCATGGCGGCCGGCCACATGCCGGTCACCGGCATCGACCCCACCCAGGTGCGGCGGATGAGCGCCCAGGACATCGCCGACCTGCGGCTCTGGCATCGCCGCGCCGTGTCGCGCTCGATCGAAGCCGGTTTCGACATCGTCTACGTGTACGCCTCGCACGGGCTGAACACGATCGGGCAGTTCCTGTCGCCGCTCTACAACTTCCGCACCGACGGCTACGGTGGCAGCCTCGAGAACCGCGCCCGGCTGCTGCGGGAGGTGCTCGAGGACACGCTCGAGGAGGTCGACGGCCGGATTGCGGTGGCCTGCAGGATCACGGTCACAGAGCTGATGGGCGAGAAGGGCCTCGGGCGCGAGGACATCGAGCAGGTGCTGCGCTGGATGGGCGAGCTGCCCGACCTGTGGGACTTCGTGGCCGGCCCCTGGGAGGACGATTCGGCCACCGCGCGGTTCGAGGACGAGGGCCACCAGGAGCAGCACGTGCGCGGGCTGAAGGCGCTCACCTCCAAGCCGGTGGTCGGCGTCGGCCGCTTCACGTCGCCCGATACGATGGTGCGGATGATCCGCGACGGAGTGCTCGACTTCATCGGCGCCGCGCGGCCGTCGATCGCCGACCCGTTCCTGCCCGAGAAGATCGAGCAGGGCCGCCTGGAGGACATCCGCGAGTGCATCGGCTGCAACATCTGCGTTGCCGGCGACTCCACCATGACCCCGATCCGCTGCACGCAGAACCCGAGCATGGGCGAGGAGTGGCGGCGCGGGTGGCATCCTGAGCGAATCCGGCCCAGCCAGAGCGATGCCAAGGTGCTGATCGCGGGCGCCGGCCCGGCCGGGCTGGAGGCGGCGATGTCGCTGGGCAGGCGCGGTTATGACGTGGTGCTGGCCGAGGCAGGGGGCCACCTGGGCGGCCGGGTGGCGCGGGAGGCACGCCTGCCCGGGCTGGCCACCTGGATCAGGGTGGTTGACTACCGCGAGGGCCAGCTGCGCAAGCTGTCAAACGTGGAGCTGGCGTTCAACAGCGAACTGACGGCCGAGGAGATCGTCTCCTACGGGTTCGACCACGTGGCGATCGCGACCGGCGCCGGGTGGCGGCGCGACGGCACCGGGCGCCGGCACACGAGCCCGGTCGACTTCGGCGACCTGCCGCTGCTGACCCCCGACGACCTGATGGACGGCGTCCGTCCGGACGGCGAGCGCGTTGTCATCTACGACGACGACCACTACTACATGGGCGGGGTGCTGGCCGAGCTGCTGGTGCGGGAGGGCCGCCGGGTGACACTGGTCACACCGGCCGCGCGCGTGTCCGAGTGGACCGTGAACACGATGGAGCAGGATCGCATCCAGCGCCGGCTGCTGGAGCTGGACGTCGAGATCCAAACGACACACACGGTCGCGGGCGGCGGCGCCGGAGAGGTGCTGCTGGGCTGTACCTATACCGAGCGCGAGCACGCGGTCGGCTGCGACGCGCTGGTGCTGGTGACGGCGCGCGATCCTCGCGACGGCCTGGTGGCCGAGCTGCGGTTGGCCGAGGCGGGCGCTGTTCGCGCCATCGGCGACGCGTGGTGTCCGGCCACGATCGCCGCCGCGGTGTGGGACGGCCACCGCTACGCGGAGCAGCTCGACCAGCAGGACGACCGTGAGGTGCCGTTCCTGCGCGAGGTCGTCAAGCTGGCCGACCAGCCGGCCGAGGCCTCAGCCTGATCAGCTGGGCTTGGTCGTCATCGCCCAGATGGCGATCAGCAGAATCGCGATCGACAGAAGCGAGAGGCCGGTCGCGGCTTTGGACAGCTTGCCAATGCCCGAGCCCGCCCGCGACCGCCTCACGGCCAGGCTCGCGAGGATGGTGGCGACGACCAGGAAGATCAGGCTGCTCTCGGCCGTGGCGTAGCCCCAGCCGATCCAGGCCGGGTCGCTTGACCCTGACGGGAACTCCTTTGATCTGATCCACTCGGCGTCCACGTTCAGCACGACCGACATCGGGACGGCGACCCAGAGCAACGTGCGGGCACCGAAGCGCTGCAGCGCCACCGCTCCACCCGGCTCCGAAGTCCGCAGGGCTTGCGTCAGCGCGACTGCCGCCACCACCGCCGCTGCAACGAGCAGCATCGCGCTTGCGACGTGCAGCAAAAGCGGGAAGTTCCAGCTGTCGGGGCGGATCGCGAGCACCATCATCCGGCACCCGGCTTGTAGATCATGTCGAGCAGGAGCAGCAACACCGACAGCACCAGCAGGCCGTGCATCACCAGCGCCTGGCTCCCGGCGAGCGACCCGTCACTCAGGTTCTTGTAGCCCGCTGAGATGCGCTCGCCGAAGGCCGAGGCGATCACCCACAGCACGATCGCGCCGAGGATCCAGCCGTCGGTCAGCGAGTACTGGCTGACATGGATCGCCAGCCAGATGCCGAACACCAGCGCCGACAGGCCGCCCACCGCCCACAGCACGCGCGCAGTCGGAAGCATCCGCTGCGCCACCAGGGTGTCGGGCTGCCGCCTGACCGCCAGCAGGATGGCGAGGAACAGGCCAACCGCTGCGACCAGGGTGAAGGCGCCGAGCACATGCAAGAACAGGAGCGTGCTGTAACCCACGCTGGCTACGGTACCCGATCTCACGGCCCCGTGTGCGTCCGGGCGGCGGGCGGATTGACCTGTCACCTCCGGCGTTCTAGTGTCAGCCGACACCGGCGAGACCTCACGAGGAGACGAGATCATGGACGAGTCCCACCCCAGCGACGGGCGGCGGCTGAATCGTCGCGAGGTGCTCGGTCTGGGTGCCCTGGCCCTGGCCGGAGCGGCATGCGGCGGCTCCACGTCCAGCGGCGGCAGCGCGTCGGCGCTCTCCGTCTCCAGCGGCGCGCCGATCGAGGGCACACTGCAGATCTACAACTGGTCGCAGTACATCGATCCGAACAACGAGAAGGCGTTCGGAAGCAGGTACGGCGTCACGGTCAAGGAGACGAACTACGGCTCCAACGAGGAGCTGTTCACCAAGCTGACGGCGACCAAGGGCCAGAAGCTGTACGACATCATCGTCCCGGACGCCGACCACGTGCGCATCGAGAAGAACCTGGGACTGCTTGCCAAGCTCGACCACAATCTGATTCCGAATCTCAAGAACCTGGCCCCGCACTGGACCGAGCTCGTATACGACCCGGGCAACGTCTATTCCGTGATGAAGGACGTCGGCATCACGGCGATCGGCTACGACCCGAAGATCGTCAAGACCGACCTGGCGTCGTGGAAGGATTTCTTCGACTACCTGCCGCACAAGGATCCCGGCGTGAAGGTCAACTTCATCGAGTCGCCCGCCGAGGTGATCGGCGTGGCGCTGAACTCGTTCGGCTACTCGATGAACTCCGAGAGCGACAGCGAGCTGAACCAGGCCGAGCAGCTGCTGCTGAAGGTGCGTCCCTACGTCAACCGCATCAACACCGACGAGGTCGACCCGTTCAGCAAGGGCGACGTCAACCTGGGCATCATCTACTCGGGCGATGGGCTGCGTGATCAAGGCCGCGCGCAAGGGCGACTTCACCGTCGTTGCGCCGGAGGGTAAGTCGGAGATCTGGATCGACAACTGGGCGATCAGCGCCTACGCCCCCGACCCGGTCGCGGCACACGCCTGGATCAACTACATCCTCGAGCCGGCCGTGAACGCGAAGGAGATGGAGTACCACCAGTACGAGGTGGGCACGCCGGCCAGCTATCCGCTGGTGGGCGACATCGCCCAGAATCCGCTGGTCGTGTTCCCCCAGCGCATCCTCGACGACTACGAGATCCTCCAGACGACGCCGGACGGCCTCAACAAGCGCGTCGCCATCTGGAACAAGTTCACGAGCGCCTGAGATGATTGATCGATATCTCTCGCGAGCCTGGCCGCTGCGATTCGGTTTGAGGTTAGTGGCGGCCAGGGTGGCTACGGCTGCGAACCGTCGTCTCGCTGTGTCCTCGGTCGCGCCAATACGACCGGTATTGACGCTCCCTCGATCCTTGCGAGACTCGGTTCTCGCCGTCCAGGACATCACGGAGATATCGATCAATCATCTTCGTCGCGTCTCTCCCAGAGCACCGGAAACAGCGGCGTCGTGCATGGGCTCGCCGTCGGGCAGCCGATCGGCAAGGCCCGGGAACTCGGGCGACGTGCGCCAGGCCCGCGGCGCGTGCACGACGTCGTCGCCCATGAAGCGCACCGAGAAGGCGCGGCGACGGCGGTCGCCGCCGACCCCGCCGGCGGCGTGCAGCGCCAGCATGTGGAAGAACACGCCGTCGCCCGGCTCGAGCTCCCAGCCCACGATCGGGAAGGCGTCGCGGTCGGCCTCGATGTCGGGCAGGTCCTCGCAGGCTGCCCTCCGGGAACCAGCGTGCCTGGCTGTCCATGAACGTGCGCGGCATCAGCCACGGCCCCAGGTGCGATCCGGCGACGAACTCGAGCGTCGATTCCCGGCTGACGGGGTCGACCGGCATCCACAGAGAGCAGGTCTGCGAGCCGGCGATGTTGTAGTACGGCTGGTCCTGGTGCCAGGGCGTGCGCTGCCGAGTGCCCGGCTCCTTCACCAGCATGTGGTCGTGGTACAGGCGAACCTGTCCTGTGCCCATCAGCTGCCCGGCGATGGAGGCGGCCTGCGAGCCCCGGATGAACTGCTCGTACTCGGGTATCCGTTGCCAGTTGCAGAAGTCCTCGACGAAGCGGCCGGCGTCGTCGTCGCGGCTGGCAACGAGCGCCCGCTCGCTGGGCTCGGCCAGGTTGCGTTCGATGCCGCGCTCGACCAGCGCCACCTCGTCGGGCGTGAAGGCGCCGCCCACTCGGACGGCGCCGTCGCGGCGGAAGTCCTCGATCAGATCCGGGGTCAGCACCGGCCCAGTCTACGGAGTCAGCGGGGATCGACGCAGAATCGGCCGTGCCGCCGGTTCAGGCACAGCAGGCCGGTCAGGCGACCGTCGTCGTCGATCACTGCCAGGCGCTCGCTGCCCAGCTGCTCGAGACGCTCCATGGCCTGGCCCATGCTGGCGTGCGGGGAGATGGTGGGCGGGCGGTCGCCGGCGTAGCCGCGGGCCGGGGCGGCGTCGTCGGCGGACTCGGGGATGAGGTCGCGTGTGAGCTCGCCGACCAGGCGCCCGTCGTCCTCGACGAGCGGGCAGACCTGCACGCGCGGGTTCTCGAACACCCGCCGCGCATCCGAGACGGTGGCGCCGGCAGCGAGGGTCTTGGGTCGCTTGATCATCACCTCGGCGACGCTCTGTGACGCTGCGATCTGCAGGTCGAGCTCGTCCATCGACCGAAGTCTATCCCTCAGTCTTCGCCCTGAGCCTTGCTGTAGGCCTGGGCGCCGTCGAACTCGTGCAGCTTCTCGATGTGCGTGAAGCGGTGCTCCTCGGCCAGGCGCGAGAGCAGGGTCAGCAGGTCGGCGTCGGACAGGCCGGCCGACGAGTCGCGCATGATGAAGCGGCAGCGCCAGGCGTCAACGCAGTCGGTGGGAGTGCCGGTGGCCGGGAACACGCGGGTTCCGCGGTTGTCGACGATCTTCAGCTCGACCGGGCTGTTCTCGACCAGCCGCTGCATCGAGGTGCCGAGCTCGTCCGGCGTGCCGCCGAACTCGACGAACACGTCCAGCCCGGCCACGCGGCGCACGGCCGGGCGCACCATCACCGGGTCGCGCGTGATCTCGGGCATCTTCAGCGGCCGGTAGGAGCGGGCCGGCCAGGACGCCGACTCGTTGCCCAGGTTGGCGATGATGGCATCGGTGAACGCGGTGGTGGAGGCGGCGCCTGCATCGCCGACGACGTCGCGGGTGAGCGTGCCCTGCTCGAGCGTGCAGAGCAGCGCGTTCTCGATCGCGGCGGCCTGGTCGAACAGGTTCAGGTGGCGGAGCATCATCACCGCTGCGCCGATCATGGCGGTCGGGTTGATGGTGTTCTTGCCGGCGTACTTGGGCGCGGATCCGTGCACGGCCTCGAAGATCGCGACGTCGCTGCCGAGGTTCGCGGAGGGCGCGAAGCCGAGGCCGCCGACCAGGGCGGAGGTGAGGTCGCTGAGGATGTCGCCGTTCATGTTGGTGGTCACGATCACGTCGAACTGCTCCGGCCGCTTGACCAGCTGGTGGGCGCAGTTGTCGACGATCACGTGCCAGGACTCGATCTCGGGGTACTCGGGCGCGATCTCCTCGAACGTGCGCTTGAGCAGGCCCTCGGTCAGCTTCATGATGTTCGACTTGGTGGCGCAGGCGACGCTGGAGCGGCCCTCGGCCCGCGCGAACTCGAACGCCAGGCGCACGATCTTCTCGCAGCCCTTGCGGGAGATCACCTTCAGGCACTGCGCGACCCCCGGGGTCTGCATGTGCTCGATGCCGGCGTAGAGGTCCTCGACGTTCTCGCGGACCACGACCAGGTCGATGCCGCGGCCGGAGTAGGGCGTGACGACGCCGGGGAACTCACGCGCGGGGCGGATGTTGGCGTAGGTCTCGAACAGCTTGCGCAGGGTGACGTTGGCGCTCTTCTCGCCGAAGCCGACCGGCGTCTCCAGCGGGCCTTTGAGCACGACCCGCGAGCGGCTGATCGAGTCGATCGTGTCCTGCGGGACGCCCGACGGCAGGCCCTGCTTGAACACCTCGGCGCCGGCCTGGCGCGGCTCCCACTCGATCGGCGCGCCGCTGGCGTCGACGATCCGGCGGGCCGAATCGACCACCTCCGGGCCGATCCCGTCGCCCGGTATGAGAGTCACCAGCGTCATCGGCGGGCAGCCTACCGAAAGCTCCTCGGTAGCACGATCCGGTCTGCGACCGGCTGCCACGTCGCGCGTCCCCCCGTTGGGGTGATGGAGGGAGCACGCGGACGGGCCGATATCCGCCCTCAGCGACCACTGCCTGCCTGGGTCCCCCTGCGCGAACGGTCGCTGCTCTTTTATCCGCCTGTTCGTCGACGTCTTACTTCGGAGGAAGCATGAAGATCAAACGCACGGTGTTCGCGGTCGTGCTCGGCATTGCTCTGGGCACTGCCGGGGTTGCTGGCGCAGCCACAGCCACATCCGTACACTGGCCCGCAACCTGCGCGAAATTCTCGTGCGTTGACAAGCATCTCAACGGCCTGCACCGCGGTGTCAAGCGAGCCTTGCATCGCACGATGACGCCGGGGCCGACCGGTGCTACCGGCGCTACTGGCGCTCTGCGACGGGCATTGCCGGCACGGACTGGTGCAACGGCGCCACTGGTCCACCAGGACGGAACCAACGGCATCGATGGCACCAACGGCATCGACGGAACCAACGGCATCGACGGAACCAACGGCATCGACGGAATCAACGGCATCGACGGTACTCAAGGGCTCCAGGACCAACGGGTCGACGGTGCCCACGGCACGGGTACCGACGGGCTCCAGGGTCGGCAGGGTGACATCGGCCCGGCCGGGCCGACGGGTCCGCAGGGTGACCCGGGTGTCGACGGCACCAATGGCGCCAACGGCACGGACGGAATCAACGGCATCGGACGGAGTCAGGACCAACGGCACGGACGGACCAACGGCATCGACGGAACCAACGGAACCAACGGCACGGACGGTCAAAGCGTCACAGTGACGGCTGAAGCAGCAGGCGCGAACTGCGCCAATGCAGGACAGAAGCTCGTCTCGGTCAGCGGCACTTCGTACGTCTGCAACGGTGCCGCGATGGTGTGACGACGGTGACGATCGTTGCCGGAACCGCCGGCGCGCTTCCTGGAAACGCCGCTATAGGTGCAACGGTGACCTCCACGGCCACCTGCTCGAGCGGGAAGATGGTCGGCGGCGGCGCCAACATCACCGGCAACTACGCGGCGCATACAATCGCAGCGGTCACCTCCTCATATCCAAGCGCGGCAGCCACTTGGACGGCTACCGCAACGGCGTTCGTACACACGGCAAATGGCACTCCTCCTAGCATCACGGCGTATGCACTCTGCGCGAGCTAGTAGGACAGTTCGTCAGCAAGTCGGAGGGGCCCCGCAAGGGCTTCGCGACGCCGCTGAGACCGCCGCCGGTGAGCTGGGCGGCGGCGCCTCGGAACTCCTCGGTTCGGTAATCGATGGCTCTGCCATCTGGGGCGTCGACGATGAAGGCCAGTGCGAGCACGCCTGCGCGCGGGAATCGACGAATCCCCCAAACGGGGGGTGACCTCTTACCCCATCGGGGACGATAGACGGCTCAGCATGACGTTGACTGCCCCCGAAACAGCATCCACGCCCGAGTCGGAATACTCCTCGGCAGAATCGTCCTCACGCGATCGAACGAGCCGCGACGCTCGGCCGTTCCCCGTGGGTGTGGTTCGTTGCTTTGGTGCTGCTGGGGGCCCTGGTCGGAATCGCCGCCGGACTGTATTTGCGCGGCGGCGGTGCTTCGAATGCGAAACACGCGCCGGTGGCGGCCGTTTCCACTAGCGCTCTTGGCTCGTGGGTTGCGACGGTCGGTCACCCCGTCTACTGGGCCGGGCCCGAGCACGGTTACACGTACGAGCTGACGCACACGACGGACGGGCGGATCTACATTCGCTACCTGCCCGCCGGCGTGGCGGTTGGCTCTTCCGCCCCTGACTACCTGACGGTGGGCACCTATCCGGTCAAGCAACGCGCTCTCGACGGTCCGCGCGATCGGATCGAAGAACGGTGGGTCGCTGATCAAGCTCTCGGCGGGCGGATGGGCCGCCGTTGACCCAGATCATCCGCTCAGCATCTACATCGCCTACCCGGGCGCCGGCTACGAGGTCGAGGTCTACGATCCCTCGCCGGGCATGGCCCGCCGACTGGTCGACAGCGGCGCCATCGCCCCGGTCGTCTGAGCCGCGGCAGCGTGTGGCTGGCGACCTAAACGCCGAATAACGGCAGTGCGCCGGCGCAGTCCGCGAGCGATTCGCTGCCGGCGCGTCAAGCGCCTGCGCGCAAACGCCACGTCGAGGTCGACCAGTTCCTTGACGACCTTGCGGCGTATCTCAATCGATCTCAGCACGATCGATCCCCCGGCGCCTCATGGCCTGGCTTCGCCCACCGCGACAGTAGGGTGGAAGAAAAGCGCCGGTTGTCGCGTCCTCTAAGTACCCGACAACCCGCGCGAGGCTTCCGCGCGACCAAACCGCAGGGAGCGTGGTGCGTGTGTTCACCGTGAGCGTCAAGTACAACGGACAGCCAGAGCGTGACGCTGGGGACTATCCGACGCGGCAGCAGGCAGCCCATGCGGCCGCGCTGGCGGCCGGGATCGTGGGGGAGCACGGGGCGCCGCCGGTCAAGGTGGGCGTCCATGAGTCCCGCACCGATCGGCGTCGTGTGCGGCCGCCGGGCATGACTGTTCGCCCCCATGTAGCTGATCCCGCGGGTTAAGTCCGGGTTTAGCTGACAGTCGACGGCCGTGGTCGAGGCTAGTATCAGGCCCGTCGTGTTGGGCATCTGCCGACCCGCGAGGTTCCGCCTAAAGCGTATCGCCGGAAATGGCCGATAAGCCCATTGACCCGTCCGCGCTCCCCAAACGAGGACCTCGCCTGAACCGATGAGCACGCCCGCACGAAATATCTCCGCCGTCCCCGAGCCCGCCCCCGCGCCCCGCATCTCCGACGAGGAGGCGCTGAACCTCTACTACTGGATGGTGCTGACACGCGCCACCGAGGAGCGCGCTCTGAACCTGTACCGGCAGGGCAAGCTGCCCGGCAGCTACTACACCGGTCGCGGCCAGGAGGCGATCTCGGTCGGCATGGCGGCGCCGCTCCGCAGGGGCGCCGACGGCGACTGGCTGTCGCCGTGGATCCGCGACCTCGGCTCCTACCTGGTGCACGGCGTACCCGTGTGGCGCATGTTCGCGCAGTTCATGGGCAAGGCCGGCTCCACGACACGCGGCAAGGACGGCAACCTGCACATCGGCGGCTACGAGTGGAACATCCCCTGCCAGGTGTCGCACATGGCCGACATGATCCCGCTCACCGTGGGTGCGGCGCTGGCCTACAAGCAGCGCGGCGAGGATCGCGTGGCCGTCACGTCCTTCGGCGACGGCGCCACCTCTCGCGGCGACTTCCACGAGGGGCTGAACATCGCGGCCGTGCTCGAGGTGCCGGCGGTGTTCGTGGCCGAGAACAACCGCTGGGCCTACACGACGCCGATCAGCAAGCAGACGAAGGTCACCGACCTCTACAAGAAGGCGCTCGGATACGGCATCCCCGCGATCGAGGTGGACGGCAACGACGTGCTGGCGGTGTACTCGGCGATGAGCGAGGCGGTGGCGCACTGCCGCGCCGGCCGCGGCCCGCGCTTCATCGAGTGCAAGACCTATCGCATGGCCGGCCACGCGGCCCACGACAAGTACGAGAGCTACATGCCGATGGAGCTCCTGGCCGAGTGGTCGGACAAGGATCCGCTGAAGCGCCTCGAGCAGGCGCTGCGCGAGGAGCGGACGATCGACGAGGCGAAGCTCGAGGGCATCCGCACGACGGTCAAGGACGAGGTGCACGAGGCGGTCGAGCGGGCTGATGCCGACGGGTTCGCGGACCCCTCGGAGGCGCACCTCGGGGTGTTCGCGGAGGCTGACACCGATGCCTGAGATCACGTACCTGGAGGCGATCCGGGCCGCGATGCACGACGAGATGGAGATCGACGAGCGGGTGTTCGTGATGGGCGAGGACGTCGGCCGCCAGGGCGGCGCGTTCGGGGCCACCAAGGAGCTGCAGCAGCGATTCGGCGAGCTGCGCTCCATCGACACCCCGGTGGCCGAGTCGGGCATCGTGGGCGTCGCCGTGGGTGCGGCCATGGCCGGGCAGCGGCCGATCGCCGAGATGCAGTTCGCCGACTTCGTGTCGTGCGCGTACGACCAGCTGATCACCTGCGCCGCGAAGATGCACTACCGCATCGGCTGGGCGGTGCCGCTGGTCGTGCGTTGCCCCAACGGCGGCGGGGTCGGCGGCGGCCCGTACCACTCCGAGAACGTGGAGGCGTGGTTCCACCATCACGCCGGCCTCAAGATCGTTTGCCCGGCGACCGCGACCGATGCCTACGGGCTGCTGCGGTCGGCGATCCGCGACCCCAACCCGGTCGTGTTCTGCGAGCACAAGTTCCTCTACCGCCGCGTCAAGCAGCAGGTCGCCACCGGCCCGCGGGACGGCGTGCTGGTGCCGCTGGGCAAGGCCGACGTCGTGCGTGAGGGCAGCGACCTGTCGATCATCACCTACGCCTCCACCGTGCAGCTGGCGCTGGCCGTGGCGGACACGCTCGAGCGGGAGGACGTCTCGGTCGAGGTGATCGACCTGCGGACGCTGGTCCCGTTCGATCGCGACACGGTGCTGGACTCGGTGCGCAAGACCGGCAAGACGCTGATCGTGCACGAGGACAACCTGACCGGCGGATTCGGCGGCGAGGTGGCGGCCGTGATCGCGCAGGACGCGTTCGAGTACCTGGATGCACCGGTACGGCGGGTGGCGGCGCTGGACACGCCGATCCCGTTCGCGCCGCCGCTGGAGCGCGAGTACCTGCCGCTCGAAGAGGACATTCTCTCGGCGGCGCGCGACGCTGGCCGCCTACTGAAAATTTGCGGCCCGTGTCCCCCTTTTGGGGTGCTCACGGCGGGTCGCCCGTTCGTATAATCCGAGACTGGGTCTGGGAAGGGGTCACTGAAAGCGTGCGCTTTCGCCACAAGCTGTCCATCGTCCTGGTCGGGCTGGCGCTGGTGCCGCTGATCGGCGCCGGTCTGATCGTTCAGGCGCTTCTGACGCGCGACACTGTCCGCAGCGTCGATGCGAAGCTGTCGATCGGCGCCGCCGGCGCGGCCGCGGCCTACCGCTCCCAGCAGGTCGTCGCCCAGACGGTGGCCGTGCAGCTCGCGTCGCGGCCGGATGTGGCCAGGGCGTTCCGCGACCGGGATGCGTCGCAGCTCGACCTGTCGTCGGTTCCACCGGGCTACTCGGTGGCTCTGGCCGACGACAAGGGCACGTTCGCCGGGTCGGTGCCGGCGGGGCCGGTCTGGCAGGCCAGCGCCGAGCTGGTCCCGCACACCGACGGCCGCCGCGTGATCGTCTCGATGCCGCTCAACGACGAGCTGCTGCTGCGGGTCGCGGCGCAGAGCCCGCTGCCCGACGGCGTCGACCTGGCGCTGGCCAGCGGCGGCCACGTGATCGCCAGCCCCGATGGCCTCAGCGGCGAACTCAGCGGCTTCACACCCGGGCAGGCGGCCAGCGACGGCTCGATCGGCGACGCCGCTGTGCGCGCCCAGGCCGTGCGCGTCGGTGGGCCGGGTAAGGCGCTGACGGAGATGGTCGCGAACTACCCGACCGGCCGCATCAGCGATCGCATCGACGCGCTGCGGCTGAAGCTGCTGGTGCCGCTGGCGCTGCTGGCGGGACTGGTGGCCGCGCTGGCGCTGCTGGCCGCCGACCGCATCTCGCGCGCGCTCAGCCAGCTCTCGCAGCGGGCGCTGGCGCTGGTGCGCCTGCAGACGCCGCTTCCGCCCAGCCACGGCGACGAGCTGGAGGAGCTGAACGTGGCGCTGGACACCATGTCCAGCGAGCTGACGCACCGCATGACCGAGCTGGAGGGCGAGCGGGCGCGGCTCAAGACGACCGTGGCCAGGTACGGCGAGACGCTGGCCGCTACGCACGATCTGCGGGTGCTGCTGGGCGGAGTGCTGGAGCTGGCGGTGCAGGCCACCAAGGCCCGCGGCGGGCGCCTGTTGCTGTACGACACCCAGAACGGCGAGGCCACCGAGCAGGTGCGGCTGGGTACGGCTCGCGGCTCGCGTACCGACCTGCCGATGGTGGTGCAGGTCGGCCGCGGTATCGAGGGCGAGGCGCTGCAGGCGCAGGAGCCGCGGTCGTCGGCGTCGCCGCGGGCGCTGCTGGCGGTGCCGATCGTGCGCGAGCGTGCGCTGCTCGGCTGCTTCACGGTGGTGGATGCCGAGGGCGGTGTGTTCGGCCCCGACGACGTCGAGACGCTGTCCGGCCTGGCCGTGCAGGCGGGCGTGGCGATCGAGAACGCGCGGCTGCACCGCGCGGTCGAGCAGCAGGCGATCACCGACGATCTGACCGGGCTCGCGAACCGGCGCCAGTTCTACGAGGTGCTGGGCCGCGAGTTCGAGCGCGCCCACCGGTTCGGCACGCCGCTGTCGCTGGTGATGCTCGACATCGACGACTTCAAGCGGGTCAACGATACCCATCCCATGAAGCACCTCGCGGGCGACGCGGTTCTGCGGTCGGTGGCGATGGCAATCTCGGGCCACATCCGCGACATCGACCTGGCCGCGCGCTACGGTGGCGAGGAGTTCGCCGTGCTGCTGCCACAGACCGACCATGAGGGTGCCGTCAATCTGGCAGAGCGGCTGCGCGCAGCCATCGCCGAGCGGCTGGTCAGCTTCGGCGGCGAGGACGAGATCGCGGTCACGGCCAGCTTCGGCGTCGCCTCCGGCCCGGACCTCGACCAGACCCAGCTCGATCTGATCGCGGCTGCCGACAACGCCCTCTACGCAAGCAAGCGCGAGGGCAAAAACCGGGTAACCTGATGCCGGAATCCCGAACCAGATGTTAACGACTGGATTACAGGCGGCTGCTATATTCACGCCCGCAGTTTGGGTTCCACGTTCACTGACATGCGTCCGGAGAGGTGTCCATGACCGGTAGTAGCTCGCTGTTTTCCTCGGTGATCGAGGATCATCTCGCCCTCAAGCGCCAGAACAGCCATCTGGACGACGACATGCCGATCGACGAGTTCGCGGTGCATGATCCGTTCCAGAATCACCCGCTCTTCAAGTCCGAGGCCGAGGCTCGCGCCGAGGAGGAGGAGACGGGAGAGCACCCCGCCGTATCGCTGGAGATGCCGGCCGACACGCTGACGATGCCCGTGATGGAGGAGCCCGAGGACGGCCAGCCCATCGCCTGGATCGAGACGACCACCGACCAAGACTTCCGCTGGGAGTAGCCTGACGGCTGCAAGCCGTCGTCTCGCGGCGTCGCTTCAGTCGGCCCGTGCCGAGCATGGTGCCTCCCTCGCTCCTGGCGAGACTCGGTTTTCGCTCGTCGAGCTGACGGCTGCAAACCGTCGCGTCGCGGCGTCGCTTCAGTCGGCCCGTGCCGAGCACTGTGCCTCCGCTCGCTCCTGGCCGGACCCGGGTTTC
>CAVXZW010000007.1:0-70637 GCA_963766445.1 uncultured Actinomycetes bacterium
GGCTACAGCGGGCACGGCGTGATGGCCGGCCCGGCCGGCGCTGAGATCCTGGCCGGGCTGCTGGCCGGCACGCGCAGCGAGAATCCGTTTCGGCTCGACCGCGAGTTCGTGCCGGCGGAACAGTCCTTCTGATCACATCGCGGCGATTGCCGCCACCACCCTGCGGCAGAGCTCGGGTACGTCAGCCGGATCGTCGGTGTACATCGAGGGCTTGAAGCAGATCGAGGTGTATCCGGCGGCCAGCTGGGCCGGCACCTGCTCGAGCGCCTCGTCGATCGAGGCCGTCGCGTCGTCGTCGGGGAAGCGGCCGCGGATCCCGCCCACCAGCTCCAGCCGGTCGGGATCGCGGCCGGCCGCCCGCATCCGCTCGCGCAGCGTCGCAAGCTCCTCGGGCGTGGGCGTGCCGAACGGGTGGAAGCCTTCGCCGTAGCGAACGATCCGCCGCAGCAGCGGCTCGTGCAGGCGCTGGCCGCCGAACCACATCGCGGGGCCGCCGGGACGGTGCGGCTTGGGCTCCAGATAGGCGTCGCGGAACCAGAAGCGTTGCCCGTCGTAGCTGGCCGGCGTGTCCGTCCAGGCAGCCGACATCGCCTCCAGCTGCTCGTCCAGGATCGCCCCGCGGCGGGTGAACGGCACTCCCAGAGCGGCGTACTCGTGGGCGCTCCAGCTGACGGTGGGCTGGACGACCAGGCGGCCCTGCGCAAGCAGGTCGAGCGTGGCCAGCTGCTTGGCCAGAAGCAGCGGGTGCCTGAGCGGCGCGATCACCGCGGCCAGCGCGATCCGAAGCGTGCTCGTGCGGGCGGCGATCGCAGACGCCAGCACCAGCGAGTCCGGCCAGGGCGTGGCCGGGTCCTGGTTCCCGGGCGCGGCGTAGTCGCGCGGGTTCCCCATCAGGCCGGCGGCGCTCGAGTCCGGCCCCAGCACCACGTGCTCGCTCAGCATCACCGTGTCGACGCCCGCCTGCTCGGCGTCGCAGGCCAGCTGCACCAGCGCCGGCAGGTCGCGCGGTGACACCATCGTCCAGTTCTCGCTGAGCACGAGCACGGTGCGGGCGGTGGCCATGGCGTATCAATACCGGCTGGTGCGCGGCGGCCGTTGCGATCTTTGTCAGCATTCTGGGGATTTGCTGGCGGCGGGGTGCAAGCGGGGGTACAGTCGCTAGCGGTTTGGGAAGCGTCGGGGTCGTTTCCGGGGGTTCGCATCGTGGGCAGCGATGCCGTTTCACGCTGCCCTATGGCCGCCGTGCGACCGGATGCGACGGCAGGAGGGATGATCATGAGACGGACGGTCGTGCTGTTCTTCGCGCTGCTTCCCGTGGTCGCGTTGTCCGCGGGGGTGACGGTCGCGAAGGGCGCCAGTACCAGCGCCGGCTACGGCGAGAGCCTGTGCCAGCAGCGGGCATATCTGTGCCTCGACCCGTACAAGTCGATCGGCGAGAACGGTGCGTATACCGGGCCACGACGAGCCGACGGCGCAGTTCATCTCCAACCGCCCGGGCACCGGCGGCAGCGGACTGTCCTACGACATCACGCTGCCGAAGAACGCGAAGGTGACAGCCGAAGCAGGCGGGCACCGGCGGCACCTAGGACTTCCAGCGGCGGGCGACGTTCTGGTTCAGCATCACGCATGTGCGACACCGAGTCGTCCCCGAACTTCACCAAGACCTGCAACCCAACAGCGACGCCAACGCCAGGTTCCGCAGCGCCGACCCGCAGTCACCGAATTACCTCGGCAGGTCGCCGGCAACGCGTTCATGGAGCTGCAGTTCTACAAGCCCGGCTGGGTGCCCCAGTTCGACGGCTTCGGCTGCAGCGCCAGGAAGTGGTGCGCCAACCTGACGATCGACAGCCTGTCCGACGACCACAACACCGGCGTTCCGCAGAACGAGGACTGCCTGGACAACCACTTCCTGGTCGGTGAGGAGCCGATCAACTGGGCATACATCACCAAGAGCGGCGAGTCGCAGGCGCCGGCCAACCCGCTGGCGCTGTCGGACGACCCGACGTTCGAAGGGGCTCAACCCCGAACTCAGCAAGGACCTGCTGATGAACCCGGGCGACCGGCTGCGGCTGTTCATGCACGACACGCCGGCCGGCTACCGGATCGACATCACCGATCTCACCACCGGCAGCACGGGTCGATGACCGCGAGCATCGCGAACGGCTTCGGGCACATGCTGTACCAGCCGGACGCGAAGCAGTGCCATGTCGGCGCCGTACGCGTTCCATCCGATGTACGACTCCGCCGTCCGCGCGGCACCACGTGGGGCGCGCACACCACGAACGTCGGCTTCTCGGACGAGATCGGCCACTTCGAGTACTGCGACGCGATCGACGCCGACGGCGCCGTGCACATCCGGGTGCCGGGCCGACCCGAGGTCGACGTGGACGACCAGGTCTGCCTGGACGGAGCGGAGTTCGGGGCGCTGATCCCGATCAAGGGCTGCCTGCTCGACGACGGTGACTTCGACGGGGCGTCCTACCAGCGCGACTGGCCGGGGACCTTCGCAACGCTTCCGGGACCGCAGGCTGCACGGCACCCCGGTGCGGATCACCGTGCCACGGTCGGGTGGCAAGCCACTCGAGAACGTCGCGTTCGAGACCGACCTGCCGCGGATCGAGCGTGGCGAGCCGGGCAACCGCAATCCGCAGTGCGATCGGGCGACCGGCAGGCACTGCTTCAACCCGCCGCGCGGCGCGAAGTTCTATCCCATCTACACGCTGATCCACTCGGGCGGGCACTGCTGGCTACAGCAGGGCGGGCCGCTGATCCCGGGTACCAGCAACACGTTCGGCGGCAACTCCGCCACCGAGTACGGCACGACGCCGCTGTTCGTTACCTACCCGGACGCCGGCTGGCAGCCGATCACGCTGGCCGAGGACTTCCACCGCGATTTGGGCGGCAACCCCTGCTGGTCGCGGTGACGTCTAGGATCGAACCTCCGGGGCGGCCGTGGCGCCGCCCCGGAGGAGCGGTGGTGCGAGCCGGCCACCGTCAGTTCGCGGCGACCCCGATCAGGTGTCCCTGCTTGTCGGCCAGCACTCCGAAGGTGACTCCGGGCACCGTCTGCGGAGGCTGGACGACGCGCCCGCCCAGCCGTTCGGCTTGCGCCAGCGTCTCGGCGACGTCCTGGACGCCGACGAAGAACAGCACGGCATCTTCATCGCCCTGCAGTGGGCTGATGGCCGTGGGCAGCGCGCCGTCGACGCCGGTGTCGACAAAGGTGTAGCCGGGGTAGGCGCCGTCGCTGTAGCTCCAGCCGAACAGCTGGCCGAAGAAGTCGCGCGTCGCGTCGGGGTCGGCGGAGCGGATCTCCGCGTGGATGACAGGGTGAGCCATGGTCGTCTCCTTCCGGTTCGCGGCCCGGTGGTGGGCCGTCACTGGGAGGACGAAGTCAGCGCACGCGAATCTACAGGCCGCCGCGGGATCAGCCGCTGCCGGCGCTCCCCACCGACGCTCCCTGGAGCGCCTCGGTCACCTCGCCGCTGGTCATCGGCTGGCTGAACATCGGGTAGTCGCGGGCGGTCGCGACGCGCTGCTCCTCGCCGCTGGTGGCGGCGGTGCAGTCGGTCAGCGTGATCACGTCGTAGCCCTTCTCGTAGGCGGTGCGCATGGTCGACTCGACGCAGCAGTTGGTCAAGAAACCGCCCAGGATCACCGTATCGATCTCGCGGCTGCGCAGCACGAAGTCGAGGTTGGTGGTCGCGAACGTGTCCAGACCGCGCTTTCCCTCGACGATGATGTCGCCCTCCTGCGGCGCCATCTGGTCGCAGATCTCGACGCCCCAGGTGCCCTTCACGAACGCGTTCGAGTCGATCACGCCCTTGAGGATGCCGTACACCTTGTCGGGGTTGCCGAGCTCGCCGTAGCCGGGTGCGAACGAGATCGGGGCGTGGACGACGGTGGCGCCGGCGCGCCGTGCCTCGTCGGCCACACGGCGGCTGTTCTCGAGCATGCCGGTCTCCTGCATGACCTCGTCGACGGCGCCGTGCAGCGCGCCGCCCTCCGAGGTGAAGTCGTTCTGATACTCGATCAGGACGAGCGCGGTCTTTTCGGGATTGACATCCATCGGGGCACCTCCGCCGGGTCGTTGTCCGAGACTGTAGCGCCGTTCCGGCCGGCTTGGGATCTCCCGCGAGCGCTGTGCGGGTGTGCGACAATCGGATCTGTGGGCTCGCTGGAACAGCCGCTGGCAGGTGCCCGTCGCAGCGAGGTCGGCGGGCTGGTGGTGGACGAGGTCGAGGCCGGGCGGGGCCGCGTCAAGCGGGTGATCTATCCGCCCGGCTGGCGCTGGAACACGGACATGGCACCGGTGACGGGCGGCGACCTGTGCATGCACGCGCACGTCGGGTTTCTGGTGCAGGGACGGATGGTGGTCGAGTACCCGGACGGCTGCCGCGAGACCTACCAGGCGCCGGCGGCGGTGGTCGTTGCACCCGGGCACGATGGCTGGGTCGAGGGCGACGAGTCGGCGGTGCTGGTGCAGTTCGACTGCGGGTCGGACACGGTGGACGTGCTCGGCCTGCCGGGACGAGCACCGGCACGACTGAGACGTCGGCCTGCGGGTTCAGGTAGTGGACAGCGACGCGCTTCCGCGGTCCAGACCGCCCGCATCGCTGCCAGCTGCTCGTCCAGGATCGCCGCACGCCGAAGCTGACGCCGGCACCTGCTGGCGTCTGAGCGACTGCTGCCGCCCAGCCCCTGCGCCCGCTCCAGCGCGGCGTCGACGTTGTCCACGGCGACGACGAACAGGACGTCATCCTCGGCGCCCTGCCGCGGGCTGATGGCGGTCGGCAGCGTCCCTCGGGGCGGGCGTCGACGAACGTGTAGCCGGGGTAGGCCGTCGCTGTAGGTCCAGCCGGACCAGCTCGGCGAACAACGCGCGGGGTCTGCCGAGCGGATCTCTGCGGTGGATGACCGGATGGGCCATCGGGTCTGCGCCTCGGTCTGGGCCGGAACCGCTCCGGCCTGTACCTCGATGACGAACCGGCCCCGCGAAATCGACATCCTGCGTGACTGCGGCCTAGGCTGCAGTGCGTGCACCGGCTGACCAAGGCACAGGCGAGGAGCGTGGCGGTGCGAGCGCAGCTGCTCGACGCCGACCGCTCCACCGACCTGCTTTCGGTGGTGCAGCGGCTGACGCTGCTGCAGATCGACCCCACGGCGGCGATAGCGCCCAGCGCCGATCTGGTGGCCTGGAGCCGGCTGGGCAACGTCTACCGGCCGGCGTATCTCCAGCAGGCGCTGGAGCGCGACCGCACCCTGTTTGAGTTCAACGCGCTGGTGCGGCCGGTGAGCGATCTCGGCCTCCACCTGGCCGGCGCCGCCGGCTGGACCGGCCGCGAGCGAACCACCGCCTGGCTGCGCGACAACGACCGCTTCCGCCGCGACATCCTCCAGCTGATGGCGACGTCCGGTCCGCTGTCCTCGCGCGAGATCCCGGACACCTGCCTGGTGCCGTGGACGTCGACCGGCTGGACGCACAACCGCAACGTCATTCAGATGCTCGAGTGCATGATGATGCGAGGCGAGGTGGCGATCTCGGGGCGGGTCGGCCGCGAGCGGATGTGGGACCTGGCCGAGCGCGTGTACCCCGCCGGCGTGGAAGTGCCGTCACTCGAGGAGGCCCGCCGCATCCTCGATCAGCGGCGGCTGGCTGCGCTCGGCATCGCCCGCTCGCGGACGACCGCGATGCCGGTCGAGCGGGTGGACGTGGGCGACGCTGGCGAGGCCGCGGTAGTCGAGGGCGTCAAGGGTGAGTGGCGGGTCGATCCGTCCGCGCTGGACGGCGAGCTGGAGGGCCGAACGGCGCTGCTGTCGCCGTTCGACCGCCTCGTCTATGACCGCAAACGAGCGCTGGAGCTGTTCGACTTCCAATACACGCTGGAGATGTACAAGCCGGCCGCCAAGCGGCGTTGGGGCTACTTCGCGCTGCCGGTGCTGCACGGCGACCGGCTGGTGGGCAAGGTCGATGCGGCGGCCGACCACAAGGCATCGCTGCTGCGCGTGAACGCCATCCACCAGGACGTGCGTTTCACGCGCGCGATCGAACGGGCGGTGCGGGACGAGCTGGACCAGCTGGCGGCCTGGCTGCAGTTGGATGCGGTCGAGCACGGCGGCCGGCGCTGAGAGCGCCGCTGTGGTGCCACTCCGCGCCGTACGCTGTCGGGTCGACGACCGACCACGCCGATGCCCAGGGAGTTGACGGGAGCGACGGGACTCGAACCCGCGACCTCCGGCGTGACAGGCCGGCGTTCTAACCAGCTGAACTACGCCCCCGGGCGCGCCTGGCCGGGCGCCGCGATGAGTATGCCACAGCCGGCGCCGTGACGATCCCAGCCTGGCCGCAGGGCCGCGTGGAATCGCGGGCGGTTGCCGTGCCCCGCCGGCGCCATTCGCGTGCCTGACTAGCCCCGATCAGCAGCACGGCGTCATCGGCGACGTGCGCACGGTTGCCGGCGCAACGCTTCGTTCAGCGCTACGACGCCGACGTGCTCGATGCCCCGGTGCTGCTGATGCCTGCTGACCAACGTCTCCGCCGCGGTCAACCTGGACGCCCAGCTGAGGTAGCTCGCTCAGCCACCAGGCCGTACCGGCAGGCTCAGCCGGGCGGTGGTGCCGCGGCCGGCGCCGGTCTCGATGGTGATCGATCCGCCCGCAGCGTCGATCCGCTCCATCATCGCCTCCAGCCCCAGATGGTTTGTGACCCGCGCCCGCGACATCGCCTGCTCGAGGTCGAACCCGCGCCCGTCGTCGCTGACCACGGCTTGCAACAGCCCGCCCTCGGTCGCCAGCGTGATCGAGAGCCGCGTTGCCCGCGAGTGGTTGCGGGCGTTCGTGGTGAGCTCCGCGATCGACCGAAACGCGATCGTCTCGAGCGTCTCGTCCAATCGCTCGACCACCCCCAGCGCTTCGAAGCTGACCTGCATCTCCGACTCCGACCGCACCGTCGACAGCAGCTGCCGCAGCGCCGCCTCGAGGCCGTTCTGCCACAGCACCGCCGGCCGCAACTCAAAGGTCATCCGCCGGGTGCGGTCGACAGCGCCGGCCATCAGCTCGGCGACCTCATCAAGGACGGTCGCGGCCCGGCTGACGTCGCCATGCTCGATCGCCCGCCGCACGCGGTCGAGCGCGATCACGCAGGCCGACAACACCTGCACGGTGTCGTCGTGCAGGTCGGCCGCCACCCGTGAGCGTTCCTCCTCCTGCGCCAGCACCAGCCGCTCCAACAGCGCACGGTGCCGCTGCTCAAGCAGCTCCAACCGGTCGGCGCGCTGGCGCAGCTCGGACTGCATGCGCGCGCCGCGCAGTGCCGCGGCGATCTGCTCGGCCACCGCCTGCATCAGCAGCGAGTCCTGCTGGTCGAAGCGGCCGGGGGAGAGGTCGTAGAGCGCGATCAGGGCCGACATCTGGCCGTCGATGGTGACGGGCGTGATCAGCACGGAGGCGTACTTGCGGTCCGTGGGCACCCAGGGCTGGAAGCCCAGATCCTCGGAGACGTGGTTGATCCGCAGCTGGCGGCCCTCCGCGAACACCTGGCCCGTGGTGTGGGCGTAGAGCGGTTTCCGCATGCCCTCGATGCTTCCGTCGTGCAGGTCGACATCGACCAGCGCCACCTGCTCGCGCGGTCTCGGGCTCGGCCACGTACGCGGTCACGGCGCCGCAGGCGATCAGCCGCGAGATGGTGTTGGCGGCGGCCCGCAGCGTCGGCTCGACTCCCGTCGCGCCGGCCACCGCCTCGGCCACCGCGACGGTCACCTCGAGGCGGCTGGCGCGCTTCGCCGACTCGTCGCGCAGCTGCGCTCCCAGCAGGGCGGCGGCCACCTGCTCTGCGACCGTCTGCATGAACAGCTCGTCGGCGGCCGTGTAGCGGTTCGGCGCCCTCTCGGCCACGCTCAGCACCGCCACCACCTCGTCGTTGATCAGCACCGGCGTCGCCAGCCGTGAGCGCCAGGTGTGCGGCTGCAGCAGGCCCGGGATCGAGCCGTCGGCGGCGTCGCTGCGTGCACCTGCCGGCCCTCCGTGAAGGCCAGCCCGGCCGTCCCCTGGGCCAGCTTGCGGCGGCGGCCGACACTCGACTCGCCGCCCGGCATGACCGAGGCGATCACCAGCTGCTCGCCTGTGGCCGGCAACGCGATCGTGGCCTCAACGGTGCCGTAGCCGGCGCCCTCGTGGACGGTCCGCACGAACGTCTCCAGCACGGCGTCCTGGCTGTCCGCCGCGGCCACCGCTCGGGCGGCGGCCAGAGTCAGCTCCAGCCGACGCACGTTGGCCTCTGCCTCCGAACGCAGCCGCGCCCCGCGCATGGCCGCCGCCACCTGCTCCGCGGCGGTGCGCATCAGCACCTCGTCGTCCTGGGTGTAGCGGTCGGGAACATCCTCGGCCAGCTCCAGCACCGCCTCGCAGCGTCCGTCCACCATCACCGGTGCCTGCACCAGCGATGGATAGTCCCCCTCTCCCTCCCAGCCGTAGTCGGGATCGTCGGTGGCCCGGCCCAGTCGCACCATCTGGCCGGTGCGGATCGTGCGGCCGGTGATGCCGTGGCCGATCGGCCAGCGCGTCTCGGGCGCCCCCGATTCGGCGCGGTCGAGGTTGACCATCAGCACCACCTCGCCCGCCTGGTGGTGGCAGCGGTAGACCGACACCGCACCGTACTCGATAGCCTCGAACAGGGCGCTCGCGGCCGCCCGCAGGGCCTCGTCCTCCGATGCGGCCGAGGCGGTGCGCTTCGCGATCTCGGCGGTCAGCGCCAGCCGCCGGGCGCGCCGCTCCGACTGGTGTCGCAGCTCGACGCCCCGCAGCGATGCCGCCACCTGCCCGGCCACCGCCACCATCAGGCGCAGGTCGTCGCTGTCCAGGCTGTCGGGCTCGTACTCGTGCACGGACATCACCGCACGGCAGCGGCCGCCCGTCCATCACCGGCGCCGCCGCCATCGACTCCCACACCTCGTCGTTGGGCCACGAGTAGCCGGGGTGCTCGCTGGCCCGCGCCAGCAGCACCGGCTCGCCGTGCAGGATCACGTCGCCGATGACACCCTCCATCAGCCCTCGCCGTACCCCGGCCAGGCTCGACCCGTCCGCGTTGTAGTCCGACACGAACAGCTGCTCTCCCGCCTCGTGCAGCACCAGCGTCGCCACAGTCGAGGTGTAGTTGACCCGTTCGAACACGGTGCGGGCGGCCAGATCGAGCGCCTGCTCCACCGTCGCCGCCTCGGCGATGCCGCGCGCCAGCTCGGCCGCCAGCGCCAGCCGGTCGGCACGGCGCGACGACTCTCGCCCGAGGCCGATGCGCCGCAGCGAGGCGGCCACCTGCTCGGCCGCGGTCGCCATCAGCACCATGTCCTGGTCGCTGAAGCGGTTGGGGCGATGGTCACCCAGCTCGAGCGTGGCCACGCAGGTTCCATCCACCACCACCGGCATCAGCAGCGCCGAGCGATAGGTTGGCTCCCAGGCCCAGGCCTGCCAGTTGCTGCGCTCGGTGACGTCGTCGATCCGCAGCGGGCTGCCATGCTCGAGCGCGAAGCCGGTGATGCCGTCGCCCAGCGGGCGCCGCAGGCCGGCCGGCAGCTCCCCGTCCGGGTAGTAGGCGGCCACCAGTATCTGCTCGCCCGCGACCCGGTCGGCCAGCACCGCAGCCATCGTCTCGTAGGCGGTCGAGCGGGCCAGCGCGGCGGCCGCCGCGGCCAGCGCGCCCTCCGGGCTGGTGGCGGCGGCCACCCCGCGGGTCACCTCGAGCGTCAGCTCCAGCCGTTGCGCCCGCCGCTCCGACTCGTCGCGCAGGTTGATGCTGCGCCAGGCCGCGGCCAGATGGTCGGAGACGTGCTGCATCAGCGCCGCGTCGAACCGGTCGAACCGGTCAGGATGGGCGTCCCAGATCTCGAGCGCTGCAACGCAGCGGTCGTCGACCACGACCGGGGTCACCAGCAGCGAGTTGAGGAGCAGCGGGTCGCGGCCAGTCGAACCGGGGATCGGCCTGGGCGTCGGCCAGCAGGATCTGCTCGCGCGACTGGATGGCCGCTCCCACCAATCCCGCGTGCAGCGGGCGGCGCTGGCTGACGGGCTCGTCGCCGAGCCGCGAGAGGTCACTCACCAGCAGCTGCTCCTGGGTGTCCTCCAGCACGATCGTGGCGGCCACGAGGTCGTAGCTGGAGTTGGCGAAGACGGTGGAAGCGGCGCTCTTCAGCGCCTCTGCCGGCGACTGCGCGTCGGTCAGCGCGGCCGCCACGGCAGAGCCGACGGCGAGCCTGGCGGCGCGGTGCCGTGACTCGTCGAGCGCGCCCGCGCGCATCAGGGCGCTGGCCAGCATGCCCGCCACCGATGCCATCAGCTCGGCGTCGCGTGGATCGAACGCGTTGACGCGCGTGTCGCACAGCTCGAGCACCGCGTCGCAGCGTCCGTCGACGATCACCGGTGTCAGCAGCAGCGAGTTGTAGACCGCGTCCTCGTCCGGCCACTCGAACCCGGGATGGCGGCCGGCCTGGCCGTGCAACTGCTGCTCGCCGGTCAGGGCCACCTCGCCAACCAGCCCGGCCGCCAGCGGCCGGCGCATCCCGGTGTGGTTTCGCAGCGCGCGGGTGCGGTCGGCCACGATCAGCTGTTCGTCGGCCTCATGGTCGAGCAGGGTGGCCGTGACGGCGTAGTAGCCGGACTTGTCGAAGACGGCATCGACCGTCGCGCCCAGCACCTCGACCACGGTCGCGGCCTCGGCGACGCCGGCCGCGACGGCCTGTGCAACGGCCAGCCGGCGCGAGCGCTGCGAGGCCTCCCCTGCCACACGCAGCACCGTCTCGGTGAGCGCGGCGAGATGGCCGAACAGCTCGCGCTCGGCGTCGCTGAATGCGGGCGCGTCGTTGCCTCGCTGCGCCATCAGCACCCCCGGCCGTCCGTCGGCAAGCGGTACCGACGAGCGCAGCAGTCGGGGGTCGTCCCCGGCACCGAGCGCTACGTCGTCCGGCTCCAGCGCCACCCACTCGGCGCCGAGACCGCTCCTCAGCCTCTCGAACAGCTGCTCGATCTCGGTGACCGGAGCCGGTGGCTGCGATGGGTCCATCCCGCCGGATTCTGTCAGAGCCGGGCGGACGTGTGGCCGCGCGTGCCTCAGCCCACGCGCATCTCCGGCATCGGCGCGCCCAGCTGGCGCAATAGCGCGGTCGTGTCCCACACGTGCCAGAGGTCGGCCAGTCGGTCGCCGCGGTAGCGGAACATGTGCATGTGTGAGACCTCGACCCGGGCGCCCTGGGGCTCGATGCTTGCCAGCGGGCCGATGTCGAGCCGGCCCAGGTGGGTACCGGTCATGGTCGAGCGGCAGGCCACGGTGTCGCCTTCCGCGATCATGCGATGCACCTCGAAGTGGAGGTCGGGGAAGCCGGTTCGCAGGGTCGTGACGACCTGCTTCAGGTGCGGCGGAAAGCTCGCGCCCAGCGGCTCCTGGTGGTCGACGGCTCCGGTCGCGATCGCGGTGTCGGCGTAGGCGACATCGCCGTGGTTGAACATGCGCTCGAAGCCGTCCATGGTCAGCGCCTTGAGGTCATGCGTGCACACATCCGCTCCTTTGACTAGAATAAGAGTCTAATGAGTGGAATGATACTCTAATAACATGGCAGAGCGCAAGTCACGTCGCGAAGTCAACGCCGAGGCCACCCAGCGGGCGATCGTCGAGAGCGCGGCCAGGCTGTTCGTCGAGCAGGGCTACGCTCGGACGACGGTCGGCCAGATCGCGCGCGAGTCGGGGGTGGCCGTGCAGACGATCTACAACGCGGTCGGCTCCAAGCGCGACCTGCTGATCCGCGTGCTCGACTTCGCGGCCGCCGGCGACCGGGCGCCGCGGACGGTGCCGTCGTTCATGCAGGAGCAGGCCGAGGCCGAGCCCGACCCGCGCAAGGTGATCGAGCTGCTGGTGGACTTCTGGCGGGGCGGCCTGCAGCGCACGGCCCCCATCTTCGAGGTGATCCGGCAGGCCGCGGCTCTGGATGCCGACATCGCGGTGCTTGAGACCGAGCGCGGGCAGGCGCGCCTCCGCAACTATCGCCTGGCGGGGCGCCTGCTGGCCGAGCGCGGAGCCCTGCGCGAGGGCCTGACGCCGGAGGCGGCCGCAGCCATCATCTTCTCGCTGGGACATCCCGAGAGCTACCGGCTGCTGGTGCTGAGGTCGGGCTGGAGCATCGACCGCTGGGCGGGCTGGGTGACCGACGCGCTGGTGGCCGCACTACTCCGGGACGCGTAGCCGACCGGCCCGCTCAGTCACATTTCTGGACGCCCTCGAGCAGCCAGCGTCCGGGACGGGTTGAGGCGAACCTCGCAAGGGCGACCACCTTGCCATCGCGCACGAGGCGGTACTCGATCGGCCGCTGACGGGAGTAGCCGGCCCGCTCGATCTCGTCGGCGGGCCCGGCATCGAGCGCCTGTCGCGCGTCTCGGCCGAGCTGTGACTCCGGATCGCCCGCGGCGGTCGGGGCGTAGTCGATGGAGCTCTGGCTGCACGTCCTGCCCACCGGGCGGTCGTCGACCCACCGACCGTCCTGGTCGACCACCCGGAGCGTCACCCAGGCGGGATGGCGTGGCGGATGGGCGTTCCAGTCGGCCTTGGTCATGCAGCCCAGGTTGGCACTGCCCGGCGGCAGCGTGACGACGAAGGGCTTGGGCCCAGGCTTCCAGCCTCCCGCCTGGTCGGTGTCGAGCGTGGCAGGCGCGCCGCTTTCCTGGGACAGGATCACGTGCACGCCGTCCGACCGGGGCCGCACCGCCGGAGTCAGCAGCCGGGTACCATCCGCGGTGCAGACGATCCGGGCCACGTCCGGAAGCGCCCGGCGCTCGGGTGGCGTCGTGGCTGCGCCCGGTCCGCAGCCGGACGCGAGGAGTGCGGCAATCGCACATGCCGGAAGCAGTCGCATTCCGGTTCGACGCTGCCCGTGCGCGGAAGGTTCCGGAGTAAGGTTCAAGCCGCCCCGGGCGGTTAGCTCAGCTGGGAGAGCACCTGCTTTACACGCAGGGGGTCGGCGGTTCGATCCCGTCACCGCCCATCGTCGTGGTTGACGTCCTTGAGATGTTATGAGACTGGAAAGTAGGTTCCAGGCAGGGACGCGAGAGTTGAGGCGGGCATGGCGCGGGCATCGGTCATCAGTGGGTGCGCAACGCGGGTTTCGAGGGCTGCTCTTTTGGTGACTGCGGTCGTCGCGCTGGCGTTTCCTGCGTCCGCCTCAGCAACCAGCGCGGGCGGACTCACGAACGGGCAGAACTTCGCGACGACGGCGTTCGAGTCGAACATCAGCCGAAGCGAGTCCGACGACACCGCTTTCCGCGTGCAGACCTTCTGCCAGCGCCACATCGCCAACCCGGCAGACCCGCACCCCGGCGTCGGCTGTGTCAACCCGCCGCCGCACTCGAACTTCTATCCCTTCTACAGCACGACACGTGTCGGCGGCAGCTGCTGGTGGCAGCAGGGTGGGCCCTACATCCCCGGCACGGTAAACCGCTTCGGCGGGAGCGCGCATGCCGAGTACGGTCCGCTGCGCGCGATCTCGTATCCGACCGCCCCGTTCGGGACGGTCACCAAGCGGTTCAACGACTTCCGAAGCGCGTACATGCAAAACCCCTGCCCGGCGGGCTAGCTTGACCTGACCGGCTGGAGCTGCCCAATCACACGAGAGCTCGGCTAGGCAGCCGGGTCGCGCCCGAAGTCGAGGCGTTGCCTGATCAGCTCACGCAGCCGCTCGGCCGTCTCCGGCGAGCGGCGTTCGATCGCCCACACGTCGCGCTTGAGCAGCGCGACCAGGCGTACGGGCGACGTGGCGACGACCGTAGCCATGCGGATCCCGGCCGCCCCACGGCCACCTCGCCGAAGACGTCGCCCGCACCCAGCGTGGCCAGCCGCCGGCCGTTCGCGCTCACCTCGACCGTGCCGCTCTCGATCGCGAACATCGCGTGTCCGAGATCGCCCTACGTCGCCAGCGTCTCCCGCTTCGCGGCCTCCACCTCGACCGCCGCGGCGGCGATCGTGGCCAGATCGGCCTCGTCGAGATCAGCAAACAGCGGTATTGCGGCCAGCCTGGACGTTTCCATTGCGGACACGGTAGTGACCGGCCCCGGCTGCGAGGGTCTGCTCCGGTGAACAAACGGTTGAGAAGCGGTGAAGGCGCTTTGGTCAGGGGTGAGATCGCGGCTGGCTAGACTCGGGTCGATGGCCGACCCCGGCACCCACCCAGCCACGTCCGCCGATCTGCGCCGGTCGGCCACGCGCCCCACCCGCGAGCAGTACTTCATGCTGCTGGCGGTGGCCACCCGCGAGCGCGCCAACTGCCTGCGGCGGCACGTGGGCGCGGTGCTGGTGGCCGACCAGCGCATCATCGCCACCGGGTACAACGGGACACCCACCGGCTTCCCGAACTGCGACGAGGGCGGCTGCCACCGCTGCTCGCATCCCGAGAGCTACGCGGAGGGCCGCGGCTACGACATCTGCATCTGCGTGCACGCCGAGCAGAACGCGGTGCTGCAGGCGGCGAAGCTCGGCTACTCCGTGCAGGGCGCGGCCTGCTACTCGACGCTGCGGCCCTGCTTCGGCTGCCTCAAGGAGCTGTACCAGTCCGGCGTCAGTGCGGTCCGCTACCTGAACGAGTGGACGCCGAGCGACCCGGTTGAGGCCGCGGCGTACGACTCGCTGCTGGGCGAGCTGGCGGGCCGCGGCGTCGTCGTGGCGCCGCTGGAGCTGCCGGCCGAGCTGCTCGATCTGCGCTAGGCGGTGCGGCGCAGCTTGCGCGGCTCGTCGCCCCAGTCGAACGAGAGCGCCTCGTCCGCGGGGATGGCGGGCTCCATGGGCACGATCGGCGCCACCTCTGCCAGCCTGGCCGGCTCCTGCTCCAGGTCGACCGTGACGACGGCGCGCAGCGGCGTCATCCGCGGTCGGCGGCTGGGGACGACCTCGCCCGCCCGCGGCGTGCGCTCGATCCGGGCCATGTGCAGGGTGTGCAGCGAAAAGCGCCAGGCCTGCAGCTCGAGCTCGGCCAGCGGCGGTGCCTGGCAGGCCGGGCAGGGTGTCAGCGGCCGCTTGTCCTGGTTGCACTGATGACAGGCGATGGTGATCTGCATCCCGATCCTTTCGGCATCCCGCGTCCCGACCTTGAGCCGCCGTCCTCAAGTTTGCGGCCGCGCGAGCCGACGTTTGAAGCATGCACCGGGATGCCCTACACCCGCTGCCGCGGTTGTTCGGGGTTGCCTGGGTCGCCATCCTGCTCGCGGTCTGCGCGGCGCTTGCCCACGCCGGCCCAGCCGCCGCCAACCCCGAGCTGGACCAGAAGAAGGCGCAGCTCGCGAAGGTCCGCCACGAGGTGCAGGCGCTTGACGGTCGCGTCGAGCTGCTGACCGAGCAGTACGACGGTGCCGTGGTGCGTCTGCATCAGTTGAAGGTGCAGATCAGGCGTGCGACCAGCCGCCTGCGGGCCGCCGAGGTCCATCTCGCCTACGAGCAGAGCGTGCTCGCGAACCTGATGGTGGCCCGCTACAAGGGCCTCGACGCGACCACGCTCGACATCGTGCTGGGCGCCTCGTCGCTCGACCAGGTGACGGGGTCGATCGACATCCAGCAGCGCTTCGACGCCGCGGTGACCGAGGCCGTCGACCAGATCCAGATCGCAAAGGACGCGATCCAGGCCCAGCGCCTGCAGCTGATCGCGACCCGCGTTCAGGTGCTCGCCGAGAAGCGGCTGATCGCCAAGCGACGCGACAAGATCACGGGGTTGCTTCGCCGCCGCCGGCGCCTGATGCACTCGCTGGGCGCGCAGGTGCGGATCGGCGAGGCTGCAGATCAGATCGGCCAGGCTCACGTGGCCCTGGAGGCGGCCGCATGGGTGCGCCAGGATATGAAGCAGAACCAGGGCGATCCCGGCGCGGTGCTCCGCGACCGGGTGGTGCTCGACGGGCTCGCCCAGATTGGGGTGCCCTACGTGTGGGGCGGTGCATCGCCTCAGACCGGATTCGATTGCTCGGGCCTGGTGATGTGGCTGTGGGCCCGCCACGGCGTGGCGCTGCCGCACTTCGCCGCCTCCCAGTACCACCTCGGCCCGTTCGTCGCGAAGAGCGATCTTCGGATCGGCGACCTCGTGTTCTTCCACGAGCTCGGGCACGTCGGCATCTACATCGGCCACGGCTACGTGCTGCACGCTCCGCACACGGGCGCCACGGTGGAGATCGAGTCGTTCAACATCTCCTGGTTCCAGGACACGTACGTCGGCGCCACCCGTCCCGGCCCTCCCTGAGAGCGGCCCTCCCCGCCCCGCGGTGACGTAGGCTTCGGCGGTGCTGTTTCGACAGGTGCTGCATCCCGACCTCGGTTGCGCCTCCTACGTGATCGCGGACACGGCCGCCGGGCTGGGCGCGGTGGTCGACCCCAAGCGGGACGTCGCCGAGTACCTCGAGCTGGCCGCAGCCCACGGCTTCACGATCGCGCACGTGATCGAGACCCACAACCACGCCGACCACGTCTCCGGTCGCGCCCGCCTGGCCGAGGCCACCGGCGCGCGGTCATGGGTGAGCCCGCTGGCCGGGGCCGTGTACCCGCATGATCCGTTCGCAGACGGTGCCGAGATCGAGCTCGGCGAGGTGCGGCTGCGTGCGCTGCACGTGCCCGGCCATCGTCCCGAGCACACCGCCGTGGTGGTGGTCGACGGTTCCCGATCCAGCCGGCCGTGCGCCGTCCTGACCGGCGACAGCCTGTTCGTGAACGACGTCGCCCGCCCCGACCTGGCCGTCGAGAAGCACGAGGGAGCGGCACAGCTCTACCACGCCATCGGCCGGCTGCTGGAGCTGGACGACGGCGTCGAGGTGTTTCCGGGGCACACCGGTGGATCGCTCTGCGGCAGCGCCCGCATGAGCGAGACAACGTCCTCCACGATCGGGTTCGAGCGCGCCAGCAACCCGATGCTGCGGCTGGGCCAGGAGTCGCTGTTCGTGACGGAGCTGATCCATGACCTACCGCCTCAGCCGCCCAACTTCAAGGCCATCGCTGAGGCCAACCGGGCCGGGACGATCGCCCCCGCCGCCGCGGTCGCGCCGTTGGCGCCCGAGCAGCTGGCCGCAGCCATCGCCGCCGGTGCGCTGGTGATCGACGGGCGCCCGGCACGGAAGTACGACGACGCGCACATCCCCGGCACGATCGGCATCGACGCGGCCGTCAACGGGTTCGGGACGAAGGCGGCCTGGATCGCCGAGCCCGGAACCGAGCTGGTGCTGGTCGCAGAGGACGAGCCGGCGGCGCTGCACATGCAGGGATTGCTGGAGTCGGTCGGCTTGTCCGCGACCGGCATGCTGGCCGGCGGATTCGCCGGCCTGGACGGCGGCCGGACTCGGCGTCGAGCGGTTCCAGGTGATGGACGTGGACGAGCTGTATGCCGCCGGCGAGCGTGTGCAGATCCTCGACGTGCGCGACCAGCACGAGTGGGACGAGCAGCGCATCACCGGATCGCAGCACGTCGTCTACCACGACGCCGGGCGGGTGATCACCCCCGCTCGATCGCGACCGGCCGGTGGCCGTGATCTGCACGACCGGGCGCCGCAGCGCGATGGCGGTGGGACTGGTGCGTCGATCCGGCTTCGCCGAGGTGATCCACGTCACCCCCGGCGGCGTCGGCACGTGGGCGGCGCGGGGCTACCCGATCGAGCAGTCGCAGCCGGCCGCGGTATGAGCGCTCCCGAGCTGTCGGCAACCGAGGTGGCGGCCGCGCTTGAACGCGGCGAGCTGGCCGCCGTCGACGTGCGCGAGCTCGGCGAGTGGGACGCCGGTCACATCGCCGACGCGGTCTGGATCCCCATGGGCGAGTTCGCCGACCGCGTCTCGGAGCTGCCGGAAGGGCGGCTGGCGATCGTCTGCCGCAGCGGCGCACGTAGCGGGGTGGTGGCCGACTGGCTGGAGCGGTCTGGGGTCGATGCCGTCAACCTGGCCGGTGGCATGCAGGCCTGGCACGCCGCCTCGCTGCCGATCGAACCGGTGGACGGCTGGATCGCGTGAGCGTGCGGGTGGGCACCTGCTCC
The DNA here is from genome assembly GCA_963766445.1 of uncultured Actinomycetes bacterium. GTDB lineage: Bacteria > Actinomycetota > Thermoleophilia > Gaiellales > JAICJC01 > JAICYJ01. The sequence continues at coordinate 18,019 of CAVXZW010000007.1, forward strand.
TGGGCGGACGAATCGCTCAGCAAGCTGTGGTACCCGCCCGGTGTCAGCTCGGCCGAGGCCCGGCTGCGCTGGTACGCGGAGCACTTCGACACGGTCGAGGTCAACTCCAGCTACTACGCCCTGCCCACCGAGGAGATGGCGACCGCCTGGGCGCAACGCACGCCGCCAGGCTTCGTGTTCCACGTCAAGGCGTTCGGGATGATGACCCGCCACCCGGTGCGGGTCGAGCAGCTGCCGCCCGACATGCGCTCGGAGGCGGAGTTCGACGAGCGGGGCCGGATCGACCGCCCGTCACGGGAGCTGCGAAGCGCGGTCTTCCGGCGCTTTCTGCGCGCGGTCGAGCCGCTGCGTGAGGCCGGAAAGCTGGGCGGGGTGCTGATGCAGCTGCCCCAGTACGTGGTCTTCAAGCCGTCGTCGTTCGCCTATCTGGAGTGGGCGCGGGAGCAGCTCACCGATCACCACATGCTGGTCGAGTTTCGGCACCGCAGCTGGCTCACCGACGAGCACCGCGAGCAGACGCTGGCGTTCCTGGAGCGGCTGCCGGCCAGCTACGTGATCGTCGACGCACCGCGGGTGACGTCGGACAACGTCGCGCCCACCGTCGTCGCGCGCACGTCGGACACCGCCTACCTGCGGCTGCACGGCCGCAACGCGGCGACCTGGAACCATCGCGGCGGCGGCGCCGCGAAGCGGTTCGACCACCTCTACTCGCGGGACGAGCTGGCGGAGTGGGTGGGGCCGCTGCGGGAGCTGGCCGGCAGCGCCCGCGAGGTGTTCGCGATGTTCAACAACAACGGCCGCAGCACCGACGTCAACGGCAATCCGTTCGCCCAGGCACCGGCCAACGCCGCGCAGCTGCTGGAGCTGCTGAAGGAGTCATAGAAGCCGGTCGCGGCCGCCCGGTGAACCTGGGGAGGGCATACCGGGCGGCCGGAGGGAGACACGCCGGCCCGGTCAAGCCGGCGCTTGCGACTGGCGGCCACGGTTGTCTGCGTCGTGACCATTCGAGGGGTCTGATTCCTCGGTCGCAGCTACTGTCCCACGCGTACTTTGGTGGAAGATTGGAGCGGCGGCCGGCGTCCCGGTGCGGGCCGGAAGCACGGCCGTGACGGCGGCCGTGGGCCGATGTCTGCTTGACTGTCTCGGTGACCGACCGGACCGTGTTGACCACCTGCCCGCGGGATTGCTACGACGCCTGCGGCGATCCTCGTCACCGTCCGGGACGGTGCCATCAGGTCGGTGCGGGGCGACCCCGACCACCCGGTCAGCCGCGGCAAGCTCTGCCGCAAGTGCTCGATCGGATACAACGGCGTGTACCTCGATCCGCAGGCGCGGCTGACCACGCCGCTGCGCCGGGTGGGTGCCAAGGGCGAGGGCCGGTTCGAGCCGGTCAGCTGGGACGAGGCGATGGCCGAGATCGCATCGCGCTGGGGTGCGATCATCGACGAGACCGGCCCGGAGCGCGATCCTGAACGCCCACTACACGGGCACCTGCTCGGTGATCGCCTTCGCATTCGGCTCGCGGTTCTTCCGGCGGCTGGGCGCAACCGAGGTCGACCCCGACTCGGTCTGCAACAAGGCCGGCCACGTCGCGCTCGACTACATGTACGGCAGCTCCGTGACCGGCTTCGATCCGCGGAGCGCACGGCGATGCGGAGTGCATCATGGTGTGGGGCGCGAACCCCTCGGCCTCGGCGCCGCACGCCCACGACAACTGGCTTCCGGAGGCCCCCGGCACGGTGATCGTGATCGACTCGATCCGCACGCCGACGGCGCAGCAGGCCGACCTGCACCTGCAGCCGTTCCCCGGCAGCGACGCCGCCCTGGCGTTCGCGATGCTGCACGTGATCGTGCGCGACGGGCTGGCCGACCGGGAGCTGCTCGAGCAGCATGCGATCGGGTGGGACGAGCTGGAGCCCCAGCTCGAGGCGTTCACGCCGGAGTGGGCGGAGCCGGTCACCGGCGTGCCGGCGCAGCTGATCGAGCGGGCGGCCGCGATCTACGGTCGCGGGCCCTCGCTGCTCTGGATCGGTCAGGGCCTGCAGCGCCAGTCGACCGGCGGCAACGTGATGCGGGCGGTGGCGCTGCTGCCGGCCGTGAGCGGCAACCTGGCCAAGCCCGGGGCCGGGTTCCTGTACCTGAACGATCGCCTCGAGATCGACGAGGACTGGCTGGCGGCGCCGCAGCTGGGCGATCCGCCGGAGCCGATCAGCCACATGGACCTGGCCGCACGCCTCGAGGATCCGGCGCGCAGCCGCAGCCTGTTCTGCTGGAACATCAACATCGCCGCGTCCAACCCCGAGCAGACCAGGCTGCTGGCCGCGCTCGGCCGTGAGGATCTGTTCACGGTGGTGGTCGACCTGTTCGCGACGGACACGGGCGACTACGCCGACCTGCTGCTGCCGGCGGCCAGCTTCCTGGAGTTCGACGACCTCGTCTCGTCGTACTTCGATCTGTCGTTGTCGGCACAGGTGAAGGCGGTCGACCCGGTCGGCGAGGCGCTGCCGAACCAGGAGATCTTCCGCCGGCTGGCGACCGCGATGGGCTTCACCGAGCCGGAGCTGCACGCCGGCGACCGCGAGATGATCGACGCGATGCTGGCCCAGTCCGGCGTGATCGAGAGCTTCGAGCAGCTGGCGGCGGTGGGCACGGTGCCGCTGGCGGCGGAGCCGGTGGTGCAGTTCGCCGACCTCGAGTTCGAGACGGCCAGCGGCCGCATCGAGATCGCGTCCGCCGCGGCCGAGGCGGACGGCCATCCCGCGGCTGCCGCAGCCATGGAGCGATCCACGGCCGGCCGCCGGCCGCCTGCGGCTGCTGTCGCCGGCGTCGCCATGGCTGATGAACGACAGCTTCGCGAACGACCGCAAGATCACGAGGCGGATCGGCCGTCCCAGCGTGACGCTGCACCCGGCCGACGCCGCCAGCCGCGGACTCGGCGAGGGCGACATGGCGCGGCTGTCGAACGCATCGGGCACGCTCGAGCTGGCGGTGACGGTGTCGGACATCGTGCCGCAGGGGGTGGCCTACTCGCCCAAGGGCCGGTGGCTGAAGCGGGAGCAGCAGCAGGCGAACGTGAACGTCCTGAACGACGGCCGCAAGGCGGACTTCGGCGCCAGCACGTCGGTGCACGGGGTCGAGGTCACCGTTGAACGGGTTTAGGGTGTCGGCGGGGAAGAACCGGTCGGGTTCGCGCGTCTTGACCCTGTAGCCACCACCGGCCCGCGCACTCGCTTCTCCCAGACTGTCCAAGCGAAATGCGGCTCCTGCGGGCCGGTGGTGGATATAGTGCGCGTACGCGATGAGGCTCGCGTCTAACCGCCCTCGGGCTGATGGCTTCTACTCCTTGTAGAACCACGTCCTGGAGGTGAGCGGTGAGCGAGTTGGCGTTGGCCGCACTGCTGGCGGTCACGATTCTTCTGGCCAGCATGGTGTCGATCGAGATCGGGCTCTCGGTCGCGCTGATCGAGCTGGCGGCGGGCGTCGCGGTCGGGAACCTGTTCACGGTCACCGTCCCCGACTGGCTGTCGTTCGTGGGGACGTTCGCCGGTGTGATGCTGACGTTCCTGGCCGGAGCGGAGGTGGACGTGCCGCAGTTCCGGCGCGAGTGGCAGGCGAGCATCTCGATCGGCGCCGTCTCGTTTGCCGCGCCGTTCGTGGTTGCGCTGGGCGCGTGCTACTGGCTGGCCGGGTGGAACCGGGACCAGGCCGAGATCGGCGGGCTGGCGCTCTCGACCACGAGCCTGGCCGTGGTCTACGCGGTGCTGGTCGAGACCGGCCTCAACCGCTCCGTGGTCGGCAAGCGCATCATGTCGGCCACGTTCGTGACCGACATCCTCACGGTGATCGGCCTGTCGGTGCTGTTCATCACGCCGAACATCTGGGTGATCCCGTTCGCCGCGGTCTCGGTCGCATTCATCTGGGGCCTGCCCAAGATGTCGCCGTGGTTCTTCGGGCGTTACGGCGATCGCGTGATCGAGCCCGAGATCAAGCTCGTGTTCGCGGCCCTCTTCATCCTGATGTACCTCGGCACGAAGGCCGACAGCCAGGCGGTGCTGCCCGCGTTCGTACTGGGCCTGGCGATGAGCGCCCACTACGCGGAGCACCGCAAGGAGCAGGAGCGGCTGCGGGTGGTCGCGTTCGCGTTCCTGACGCCGTTCTTCTTCATCAAGGGAGGACTGAACGTGTCGCTGTCCGCCGTGTGGGCGAACCTCGGGGTGCTGGCGCTGCTCTGTATCGCGAAGATCGTGCCCAAGATCGGCGGGGTGTATCCGCTCGCGCGGAAGTACACCAGCCCGCATGCGGCGTTCACGACGCTGCTGATGTCGACCGGTCTCACCTTCGGGACGATCACCTCGCTGTACGGCCTGCAGGCGGGCATCATCGACCGCACCCAGTTCTCGCTGCTCGTGACCGTGGTCGTGCTGTCCGCGATCATCCCGACCGCGATCGCCCAGCGCCTCTTCACTCCCAGCAGGGGCGAGATCGCCGCCGCGGCCGATCCGGCGGAGCGCGGCAGCCCCAGCCCGCCGCGCGAGCCTGCGGCTGACGTTATCTGATAGGTGCTGTGGGCCCGGGTTGGACGGGCATGCCGACCGGGCGGGCGAGTCTCCCGCCGACGACCTTGCAGACTTCGATCGGCTGCTGGTAGAAGCCGGCAAGCTTCGCTGCGCGTTGGAATGCGAGCCGCTCGTCGGCGATCTCGTCGCCGTAGACGTTGTCCGGGCGGCCTGGGTCGCGGAGCCGATACCAGGTCAGGTGCTTCGTGAGCTCCTTCATAGCGCAAACGTTTCACACGCGCATGTGGAAATCGTGAAGATTCTGACGAGCGACGCGACCGGTTACTCGACCGAGCCGCCGGAGAGCGGTAACAACTCGAAGATCCTCCTGGTCGGAGAAGAAGTCCATGGCCGGGTCGCAGATCGCACCGCACCCGGAACCGGTGCCGCGACGCGGAGTAAGCTAGGCCGCACCTGCCCGCTAGCCCTTGGAGTTTCGATGGCCGGCTCGTTCAACCCGCGGACCAAACGATGTCGGCCTCGCCGGAGCCGCACGAGCAGACGGGCGAGGCCAACGGCCAGTAACTCCACTGGGGGATGACTGACTTGATCAAGTCCGGCGACGGGCGCGTGCATCTGGCATTGGTCGGCCACATGCCCTACCCGAAAACAGCGACGCTGTCCTCAGAAGCGGCGACGGAGATCGGCAACGCCTACGACCTGATCTCCGCGAACCCCGACACCTTCCAAGGCCACGACGCCGAGGTCGAGGCGGGCGGGTCGCAGATGATCCTGTACACGAAGGCGGCGGCGGTCAAGAACGCGGGACTGCCTGAGGCAACGTATGCGCACCGCGCCGGCGGGACGATGAGCAAGGCCGACCGCAAGTACGACCCGAGGTGGAAAGTCTTCACGGCGCAGGCGGGATCCGACGCCTGGCGGACGTTCCACTTGGGCCAGCTACGCGCCGGACCGTCGTGGGCGCAGGGCTACTTTGCCGACGCGGTCGTGATGTCCTACTCGCAGGGCGGCGCCAAGCCCGGGAAGCCGCCGTCGTTCGCCTCGGAGTACACGCTGGAGGAGTGGCTGGCGTTGATGTCCGCCGACCTGGATTACTTTGCGCAGCAGACCGGCAAGCCGCCGCTGGCGATCAACGGGTTGCGGGCGCAGACGCTGGCAGCCCTGTCCCCGCGTATTGGCATGATAGAGAACGCGTGGGGGTCGCAAGGGGGTGTCCTGCCCAGCGCGGACCACTGGGTGACGAGGATGGACATGCTCGCCCAAGCCCAAAAGCAACAGTGGGTTCCGTGGGCCTTCGTCAAGCTGCTCGACATGAGCGCGAGCCTCTGGGATCGGTGGCGGAGAATGGCCGCGCCGTCGGCGCTGATCGCGGACGCGGGGTCGCTCCTGCTCGGGTTCGGCGGGTCGGAGGGCAGCCCGCCCGCGTGGGTGACGAACGAACACCGGCAGGTGTGCTGGACGCCGAACATCGGCAAGCCGACCTCGGCGCCGTGGCCGATCAATGCCCACGCGGACGGCACGTACCGGCGGACGTTTGAGCGGGGCCTTGTCGTCTACAACCCTGGCACGAACGGCGTGAGTCTGAGCCGATCCGCGGGAGCGCAGACGTTCCCGGTCGGGCCGCAGGAGGGGATCATTCTGCGCCACACCGCGCAGGGCTGGGTGTTGGTGGCATGAGTTCGCGACCGAATCCGCTGACCTCTCCGTCTTAGCGAGTAAACAGCTTCCAATGCCCCCTCGGAAATGACCTCGACGGTGCCGTCGGCCACTTTGATGGCGGTCTCATCATCGATCGCATACGCGGGACCTGGGATGCCGGCGGTCCATGTCTCTCCGTCGGCCATGGTGTTCTCCGGCAGGAGTTCGTGATCCAGGTGCGGGAAGATCGAGAAGTCGACGATCCCCAGTGCGCTGTCGTCCCCGACCAGCGGCTTCCAGCCCACGAAGTCCTCCCCGATACGGGGGGTCATCACCATGCTCCCGGCGCTCAGCCCCACCCAGACCGTCGCGCAGCGACGGCAAGAGGTCTGCCATCCGGACTGCCGCATTCCAGTGGCACAGGTACAGGGCGTCGCCGCCATTCACCAGCAGGACGTCTGTCTCCTGGACCCAGGAGACCCAGCGTTCCTTGTCGATGCTGGGTAGCGCGGTGAGCTCCAGCACTCCCAAGGACTTCCAACCCAGCTCGCACATGGGGGTGGTGGCTTGTCCGGTGATGAACCGCCATGCCCCACCAGGACTGCCCTGGGGGTGCCCGTACCCGGCAGTGGGGATACAAAGCGCGTTGGAGTCGGCGATCGGTTTGCCCAGGAGGTCGACCAGGGCTTCGTGGATGCTCGCGTTCTTGATACCAGCGGACGTGAGAAGAAGCTTCATCGAGTACCCCCATCGTGAGGTGGTTCCAGCCCACGTTAGACCGTTCGAGCCGCCAATGCTCATCGATCGCCGTGGTGGCGTTGCCGCGCAGCTCCGAGCCCGGCATCAAGCCGCGGGAGGATATCGCCAGACCACAGGTGTCGCCCTTCAGAGTTCAGGGCAGAACCAGCGAGTCTCTTCGCGACGCGCTGCGAGCGGACGTTGTCGGGCGCTATCAGAGACACCAGCCGATCGTCGGGTCGTCACTGCGTTGACGTCGCCGCCGCGGGGCCAGCCGGTGGGGCAAACTGCCCGTCATCGTCCTCGCCCCTGGCGGAGAGCCGGGCAGGCACCGGGGTAGGCACGGGCGCGCCCCTCCGGCATTCCTGTCACACGCGACCCGCTTAACCATGCGGGCTGGCGCGTAGCCAAGCTGCGGCGAGTACCCCCAACGGGATTCGAACCCGTGTTGCCGCCTTGAAAGGGCGGAGGCCTAGGCCGCTAGCCGATGGGGGCGCGGCTCGCAGGATACGCGAGCCTGGCACCGCTGCGGATGGTCAGGCCGCGGGGAGGGAGCCCGACGCGGCGCGAGCCAGCATCGCCTGGAGCTGCTCCCAGGCCGCCTCTTCAACCGCGGAGTACTCCTCCGGGTCGGCATGTCGGATTGTGTCGAGATAGCGCTGCCAGGCCACCTCCGGGGGGACCGGGAAGTACCTCAGCGTGTCGAGCGTCTTTGGGTTCATGGTTGCCTCCACTCGATACTACGGACGGGAGCGACCGTCGGTTCCCGTGCCGCGGCACGGCGGTGGCGGGCCGGGCCGTACAATCGCCGTGGGGCCGTTAGCTCAGCTGGTAGAGCAGGGGGCTTTTAATCCCAAGGTCGCAGGTTCGATCCCTGCACGGCCCATCACGCGCCGCCCGCGGGCTAGGGACAGTCGGCGCCGGCGCAGGTCCTGGCGGCCGCCAGCTGCCGATGCAAGGCGGCGATGCGCGGGCTCACCTGGCCCTGCGTTGCGGCGATCGTGCTGTGCAGCTCCCACGGATCGCGGGTGAGGTCGTAGTACTCGCGAAACGTGACGGCACCGCTTGCGGCGTAGTACTCGATGTACTGCCAGGTCGGTGACCGCAGCGATGCCCAGGTCGGCTGCCAGGCCCGCCTGTTGTCGCCGGGTTCGTGCCACTGCTCCAGCAGCACCTGCTGGTGGTGCATGGTGTCGTCGAAGATGTTCCGGCCGTCGAACAGCGGGGCGGGCGACGGAGTCACGCCGGCCGCGTTGAGCAGGGTGGGCGCCAGGTCGACGTTGGTGACCGGCCGCTTCCACACGGAACCGGCGGGGATGTGGCCGCTCCAGCGGATCATGGCGGGCACCTTCACCGACTCCGTGTAGGGCAGCCGCTTGCCGTACAGCTGATGCGCCCGAAACAGGAAACCGTTGTCGGACAGAAACACGATGATGGTGTTCTGGAGCTCGTTCTGCGACTTCAGCTGCGCGATCACCCGCCCCACGATGTCGTCGGCCTGTCGCAGCATCCGCAGCTGCGCCAGCCAGGTCTTCGCCGGGAACCCGTACTTCGCATGCTCTGGGTAGCCGGGCCACTTGTCCGAGATGTTCCGCTCGCGCTCCGAGGGGGTCGGCTGGCGTACGCGCAGGGGAAGGTGCTTGTAGGGCGTCATGGGCGTGTAGGGGCCGTGCGGGACGGTCAGCGCCAGGTACCCGAACCACGGCTGCTGGTCGGATGACTCGGTATCCGCGAGGTACCTGAGCGCCTGGTGCTCGATCAGCGGGTCGGCGTAGCGGGGGTAGTTGAAGAACTTGCCGTCCTGGTTGAAGTTCAGGCGGAGGTGCCTCCCGCCCCTGGTGACGGTGAACCGATCCCAGTCGGGAGGTTTGGGGCTACCCGGCGTGTACTGCCATCCATTCAGGAACTTGCCGCTGATCCAGGTCTGGTAACCCGCCTGGTGCAGGTAGTGCTGCAGCGTCGTGTTCATGTCGAGATGGAAGGTCGGCTCGCTGTTGCCCGTGACGTGGTTGTTGTGGTTCAGCTGACCGGTCATGATCGACGACCGCGACGGGCAGCAGAGCGGGTCCGTGATGTAGAAGTTCGTGTACCGGCGCCCCTGATCGGCGATGTAGCGCAGGGTGTTGGGCATCACCTGCTTGGACATGGTGCCGATGCTCTGGTCGTCCGTGAGGATGATCAGGATGTTCGGCCGTCCGGCCGGCCGCCTGTGCGCCGTCGACTTGTTGCCCACGACCAGCAGCCCTACCGCCAGCGCGACGGCGACCAGCGCGACGTAGATCAGTGGACGGCGCTGTCGCCGCACGGGTGCTCCCTCGGTAGGACGGTGGTCCACGAAGCATGCACCATGGCCGGACCATACACGCCGGTCGGGTCGAGGGAACCGCCCGCGGGAGCGCTGGAAGAACCGATCCGGCGCGATCTGCGAATGGGCTTTCGAAACCGGCGGCCTGGCCGCCAGCAGCCCTCAGAAAGGGGTCACGATGACAGACATGATCGATCGGACGCTGACACGGGCGTCCCTAATTCGAGGCGGCGCAGCCGCCGGTGTCGGGCTCGCCGTGGGTGGCCTCACGGGTGTGTCGCCGTCGTTCGCGTCGGGAGCCACCCAGGGCGACGTCGACATCCTGATCGCCGCCGAGATCGCCGAGGCGCTGGCGGTCACGACCTACTCCAACATCATCTTCCACGCGCCGTTCTTCACGCGCCTGGAAGAGGACGACCAGGGGTATCTGCGGGCGGCACGCCAGGAGGAGATGTCGCACTACCTGCTGGAGAAGTCCGCAACCGGGAAGGACTCACCGTTCACCTCGTTCTTCTATCCGCACCACATGTTCCACAACGCCCGCGTGACCCTGAACACGCTGGTCTCGCTGGAGGACGCGTTCATCGCCGCATACCTGGTCGGCGTCCGTAACTTCTCGAGTGCCGATCTGCGCGTGACGGCCGCCCGCATCATGGGCATCGAGAGCGACCACCGCACGCTGGCGCGTGTCGTCGCACCCGGCGTCGCGCGCAGGGATGGGGGCCCGATCGAGCGTGTGAAGGGCATCCAGGGCGTCGCCGAGTCGGTCGACCCACCCAACAACAACGGCTACGAGCGCACGCTCGCTGCTCACCGACATCAGCCAGGCCGTCGACGCGCTGCTCCCGTTCGTCGATGCCTCGGCCGCGGCCAAGGCCGGGTTCAACACCCAGAGGGCGTTCAAGTTCCATCCGTTCACGCCGCACCTGCCCACCGAGCTGGGCGCGTTCCACAGCTTCGCCGGTTGACCCCAGACGGTGCCGCGGCACGGAGCCTGACACCGCTCCGTGCCGCGGCCCGTCGATCGCTGGGGCCCGGGTCAGGGCAGCGGCGGCCGGTAGTTCGTCCGGCCCCAGGCGCGCGCGACCGTCTTTGGATCGGTCACGCTCACGCCTGACGGAATCGCGTTCAGGATCCGCCGGTAGTCGTTCCAGCAGTACCGCTCCGCATCGTCCGTCCAGTGGTCCTGCCAGTTACGCGCGTTGCAGCGCCAGTGACCCTTGCGGTCGCCGGTCACGAACACGTAGCTCTGCAGCGTCAGCCACTGGTTCGGCGCCAGCCGTTGCAGCGTCTGGATCAACGCGACCGGCGAGTGGTAGGTGGTCGCGGTTGCAGCTTCGAGCACGGCAGAGCCGGATCATTGCAGCGGCCGCCGCCGATCCCGGTGGTTCGTTGCCAGTGGGGAAATGCCATCGCCTCAGCCCGGGGGGTGGGGCCGCCCGCGTAGCGCCTGCCGAATGCAAAGCACCTGGAGACGACGTCGGTCTCGACCTCCGCGCTCCACTTGTTGTCCGGATAGGCGAACAGTCCGTCGCCGCTCCAGTGCCCGTGGCGCTCGAGATCGAGCAGGCTGCCGCAGGTCTCCGACCACTGCTGCTTCGGCGTCATCGAGGCGAGATTGGTCGCGAACGTGCGGCCGTGCGACACGAACTTCCAGCCGTAGCGGTCGCGCAGCCGTGCCAGATCGGCCCACGACGCCGTCAGTGTCCGTTTGTAGTGCACGCAGGCGCGGGCCGTGGCCCGGGTGATGCCGGTCTCGACCGACCCGATGGCAGCGATGCCGCGGCGCGCCAGCTCAGGTGCCACCTGCGTGACCAGGTTGACGGAGCCCGGTGCGGTCGGGCCGGCAGTCTGGGGCGTTCATGATCTCCGACCGTGAGAACAACAGGGTCAGGAACGGCGTCGCGGGGGACGGACGCTGGACGGCGTCGGCGTCGAACACCAGGCGAAACCGTGAGTGCCCGCTGGCCGCGCGCACCCGCAGCCGGTAGCGGCCGGGCCGGGCCGAGCGCAGCACCAGGTGCTTGGGGTGGGCACGGCTGATGGCCCGCGCCAGCGGCACCCACGTGCCGCTGCGGGTGCGCCTGGCCAGGTACAGCCGCAGGTCGGCGCTCGCGTTCAGCCAGTGCAGCGTGGCCGTGATGTCCTGCGTGCGCTGGGTGTGGAACACGGTATCGGCCCGGCGCGGTGCGAGGACGGCGGTGGAGTCGACACGGCCCGTTGTCGTCTGCGCCTGGGCGATGCCGGTCCATGCACAGAACAGAACGAGCGCCGCGGCCAACGTGCGTCTCATGCCTTCTCCTGGGTTTAGCTGTTCGAGCGGGGACACGGAGCGGCCCGCCACGGATATCCACCCGACGCTAGCAAGACCGCGCGCGCCGGTAAACGGTAAACATCGCTATTTCCGGGAATCCCGTTCGCGGGCCATCAGCTGCTCGAGTCGCCGGGCCATCCGCGGCCCCGCGGCCGAGTCCTCGTGTTTGAAGTAGCAGTAGACGTCGCTGCCCTCGTCCAGCGCCGCCTGGATCCGCCCAGCCCACATGCCCAGCTCGGAGTCGCTGTAGGCCGCGCGTCGCAGGCGCAGGTACCCGAACGGCTGCCAGACCAGCTCGTCGTCGCCGGCAGCGGCGTCATCCGTGTCGGCAACACAGCGCGCGATCTGCCGTTCGGCCAGGAACGGCCAGGCGCCACGCCAGCTGGCGTGGCGGAACTCCATCACCGCCGCGATCCCCGGCGGGAGCCCGTCGGCGAACGCCGCCAGCAGCGGCTCGTCGTACTCCACGGTCGGCGGGCACTGGAACAGCACCGGTCCCATCCGGTCGCCGAGCACGGCCGCCTCGTTCATGAACGCGCGCACCTCGCCCGCCACGTCGCGCAGCCGTCGCACGTGCGTGATCCGCTGATTGGCCTTGAGGGTGAACCGGAACCCCTCCGGCGTCTGCTGGAGCCACGAGGTGAGCACCTTCTGCGACGGAAACTTGCGGAACGTGTAGTTGATCTCGACCGACCGAAACAGCGTTGCGTAGTACGACAACATGCGCGAGGCGGGCAGACCCTCCGGGTAGAAGACGCCGTGGCGCCACTCGTCGTACCCGAACCCGGAGGTGCCGAGGTAGAGCGTTCCGGCCATGGCTGGCATCATCCCACCCCGTGGCCGCCGATCACGATCATGAGCTGACGCTGCACCCGGCCGGAGCGACGGCGATGCTGGTGCTCGGGCACGGCGCCGGATCGTCGATGACATCGCCGTTCCTGACCGGCTTCAGCGAGCAGATCGCCGAGCTGGGCGTGGCCACGCACCGCTTCGACTTCCCCTACATGCGGGCCGGTCGCCGGGCGCCCGACCGCGCGCCGGTGCTGATCGAGGCCTACCGGGAGGCGTGGTCGCGGGCGGTCGAGCTGGCGGCGGGGCTGCCGGTGTTGGCCGGCGGGCGCTCGATGGGCGGTCGCATCGCGTCGATGGCCGCAGCCGAGGGCATGCCTGCCGCAGGGCTCGTGTTCCTGGCCTACCCGTTGCATCCGCCCGGCCGGCCCGAGAAGATCCGCGACGCGCACCTGTACGGCCTGCAGATGCCGATGCTGTTCCTCCAGGGCACCCGCGACAGCTTCGCGCAGCCGGCGTTGCTGGCGGGCGTGCTCGATCGCCTGGGCTCGCGTGCCCAGCTCGTCTCGATCGAGGGCGGCGACCACTCGTTCGCCCGGGCCGGGGCCAGCCGCGACGGGCGCCGCGTCGGAGCTTCGCTGGCGCCGTTCGCGGCCGCCTTCGTGGAGCGCGTGGTGGCCGGCTCGGGCTGACGGCTACCGCGCGGGCGCTCTCCAGGGCTGCGGTACAGTCGCCGCATGTTCAGCCTCGACACCGGTCGCGACGTGCTCACTCCAGACCAGCTGGATCAGGTGCACGAGCGGGCAATGACGGTGCTCGAGGAGATCGGCACCGACGTGCGCCACCCGGCCGCGCTCGAGATGCTGGCCGGACTCGGGCAGAGGATCGACGGCGAGCGTGTCCACTGGGATCGCGAGTTCGTGATGGAGATGCTCGTCAGGGCGCCGCATGCGTTCACGCTGCGGGGTCGCAACCCCGAGCGGGCGGTGCGGCTGGGCGACTCGAAGCCGGTGCTGACGCCGGTGGGCGGCTCGCCCTTCTGCTCCGACCTCGAGCGCGGACGCCGGGACGGCACCTACGCCGACCACGTCGAGCTGATCAAGATGGCGCAGGCCGCCGACCTGATCACGTGCAACCAGAGCGGCACCGTCGAGGCCGGCGATCTCGACGAGAACAGCCGGCACATGGACATGGACTACTCGGTGCTGCGGTACTCCGACAAGCCGCACGTCTGTTACGGCACCTCCGGGCCGAAGGCGCGGGACGCCGTCGCCCTGGCGGCGATCGCCTGCGGCGGCCGCGAGGCGATCGAGCAGACGCCGGCGCTGATGGGGATCGTCAACCCCAACAGCCCTCTGGTCTGGGACTTCCTGATGGTGGATGCGTTGTCGGAATGGGCATCGGCAGGGCAGCCCGTGGTGATCACGCCGTTCCTGCTGGCCGGGGCGACGGCGCCGATCACGATCGCCTCCGGGCTGGTGCTGAAGGTCGCCGAGGCGTTGTCGGGCGTGGCACTGGTGCAGGCGATCCGGCCCGGAACGCCCGCCCTGTTCGGATCGTTCTTCACCGCCGTGGACATGCGCACCGGCGGCCCCGCCTTCGGCACGCCCGAGTCGGTGCTGGGGACGCTTGCCGGAGGCCAGCTGGCGCGGCGGTACGGCCTGCCCTATCGGGGCGGCGGCGGCCTCTGCTCGTCGAACTCGCTCGACATGGCGTCTGCGGCCGAGACGGCCATGACGCTGTGGGCGACGATGCTGTCCGGCTCGCACCTGGTGATGCACGCCGCCGGCTGGCTCGAGGGCGGCCTGACGGCCTCGTACGAGAAGTTCGTGATCGACCTCGAGATGCTGCGGATGTTCGCGATGATCGACGAGGGCATCGATACCAGCGAGGAGCGGTTCGCCATCGAACGATGCGGGAGGAAGGGCCGGGCGGGATGTTCCTGGCCGCCGACCACACGCTCGCCCACTTCCGCGAGTGGATGTTCATGAGCCCGCTGTTCCGCTCGCAGGCATACGTGACCTGGCAGAAGCAGGGCTCGGCCACCACCGCCACGCTGGCCACGGTCGAGTGGAAGAAGCTGCTCGAAAGCTACGAGGATCCCGGCATCGACCCGGCCGTCGACGAGGAGCTGCAGGAGTACATGCAGCGGCGCCGGGCCGAGATCGAGGCAGCCCTCTGATGGCCCGGGAGCAGCGTCACGACATCCTGTTCGAGCCGGTCCGGATCGGGCCGAAGACGCTGCGCAACCGGTTCTACCAGGTACCTCACTGCACCGGCTTCGGGGTCGAGAAACCGTGGACGCAGGCAGCGTTCCGCGGGATGAAGGCGGAGGGCGGCTGGGCTGCGGTCTGCACCGAATACTGCTCGATCAGCCCGGAGTCCGACGAGACGCCCTACGTGTCGGCTCGGCTGTGGGATGACGAGGACATGCGGGCACTTCAGATGATGACCGACCGCGCGCACGAACACGGCGCGCTGGCCGGGGTCGAGTTGTGGCACGGCGGCGTCTACGCCGAGGGCCGCGAGTCGCGGCTTCCGCAGCTGGCGCCGTCGCAGATCAGCAGCGACCTGGACAGCGTGGTGGTGCCAAAGACGATGGAGCTGGCCGACATCCGGCGAGCGCAGGCGGAGTGGGTCGCGGCCGCGAAGCGGGCACGCGGCGCCGGGTTCGACATCATCTACGTGTACGGGTCGCACACCTACCTGCCCACGCAGTTCCTTTCGCCCGTGTACAACCGGCGCACCGACGCCTACGGCGGCAGCTTCGAGAACCGTGCGCGGTTCTGGCTGGAGGCGATCGAGCTGGTCAAGGAGGCGGTCGGCGACGATGTGGCGATCGCGGTGCGGATCGCCGCCGACACGCTGGAGCTGTCAGGGGTGCCGATCGAGGAGGGGCTCGAGTTCATCCGCGCGGCCGACCCGATGGTCGACCTGTGGGACGTGGTGATCGGCTCGATGTGGGGGCCGGGGCGGCTGGACTCGGGCCCGTCGCGGTTCTTCGACCAGGGCTACCAGATGACCTGGTCGGGCCGTGCCCGCGAGGCGACCGAGAAGCCGATCGTGGTGGTGGGCAGGTTCACCGACCCCGACCGGATGGCCAACCTGGTCAGAGGCGGCACCGTCGATCTGATCGGCGCGGCGCGGCCGTCGATCTCGGATCCGTTCCTGCCGGAGAAGATCGAGCAGGGCCGCTACGACGAGATCCGGGAGTGCATCGGCTGCAATGCCTGCTACTCGCGGTCGATCTGGGGCCGGCATCTGGGCTGCACCCAGAACGCCACGGCAGGCGAGGAGTACCGGCGTGGGTGGCATCCGGAGCGGTTCGACCGCGCCGCGAACGCCGACCGGGCGGTGCTGGTGGTGGGTGCCGGACCGGCCGGCATGGAGTGCGCCACGGTGCTCGGCAAGCGCGGCATGGAGATGGTGCACCTGGTGGACGGGGCCGACGACATCGGCGGCTGCATGAGCTGGGTCACGCGCATGCCCGGCCTCGGGACGTGGGGCCACGTGGTCGACTACCGGCGGGCACAGATGGACCGGCTGAACAACGTCTCGCTGGGACTTGGCACCCGGCTGTCGGCGGCCGACGTGCTCGACTACGGCGCCCAGATCGTGGTCGTGGCGACCGGTTCGCACTGGGCCGGTAACGGCATCAGCGGCGTCACGCGGCTGCCGATCCCCGGCGCAGATTCCACGCTGCCGCATGTGCTGACGCCGGAACAGGTGATGGTCGAGGGCAAGCGGCCACCCGGCAGCCGGGTGGCCGTTGTCGACTACGAGGGCTACTTCGTCGGTTCGGCGTTGGCCGAGCAGCTGCGCAGCGACGGGTACGAGGTCGAGTTCGTGACCAGCCACGAAGCGGTCGCGCCCTACTGCGATCAGACGCTCGAGGGCCGGCCGGTGCGGGAGCGGCTGAACGCGCTGCGGGTGCCGGTGCACCGGGCGGTGGTGGTCGACCGGATCGACGAGGGCGGGATCGACATGGTCGGCGAGTTCCAGGCGACGTCGCGGCTGGCGGTGGACGGCGTGGTGCTGGTCACGCAGCGGCTCTCGGACGAGGCCCTGTACCGCGAGCTGGCGGGCGACGCTGCCGCGCTCGAGGCGGCCGGGATCGAGGCGATCTACCGGATCGGCGACTGCGTCGCGCCGCGCCTGATCGCGGACGCGATCTTCGACGGCCACCGCCTGGCCAGGGAGATCGACTCGCCAGACCCGGAGCGGCCGTTGCCCTACCTGCGCGAGCGTCCGCTGATGGCGGGAACGCCCGGCCGGCTGACCCGTCACGGACTTGTCACGGTCTCGCAACGCCCCGGCCGGCCGGGGAGGTGTCAAACACCGAAACGGCGGCCGTTGCGGAGGTGGGGAGTCGCCGTGGCGAACGTGACCGGTCTGTGGCAGGTGCGCCGGTGGGTGTCACGGGCGGCGTGGCGTGGCCGCGACGGTGGCGTGGTGTTCCATGTGCCCCTAGGTTGCGAAGCGGGGCATTACGTGCGCAACGGATCGGTCACGGCGGGGTGACGTCAGCCGGCGGGAGTGATGCCGAGCCGGATCGTGTAGCCGATCAGCATCGGTCGCGGCTCGGGCAGCCGTTCCCGGGCGATGCGAATCAGCGCGTCCATCGTCTCCTCCAGCTCGGGCGCGCGGCCTTCGAAGATCGCGGTCGGGCCTCCCAGCGAGTGCGCGAGGTCGATCACCGCTTCCGCGTCGGCCGTCGTCTCGGCGTGGCAGTGCACCTCGCGCGCGAATGCGAACAGCCCGCTCTCGCGCAGCCGGGCCACATGCTCGTGCTTCGGCCACTGCGACGCCCCGGCGTGGATGCCAAGCCGCTCCCGCGCCGCCCAGCGCACGTCGATCACCGCCGCGAAGGCCGCGTCGACCTGCGGCTCGATCACCGGGACGATGTCGTAGTCGTATGCGCCGAACACGCCGCCGGGACGGAGCACCCGCGCCACCTCCGGCAGCACCGCGGCCGGGTCCATCCAGTGGAACGACTGCGCGCAGGTGACGATGTCGGCCGAGCCGGCCTCGAGGCCGGTCGCGTCGGCGTATGCCTCCACGAACGTGACGTTGGCGACGGAGGTCGTCGACCGTGCCTGGGTCAGCATCGCCGGGTTCGCCTCCACGCCGACCACCCTGTCCGCGCGGTCCGCCCAGGCGCGGCTCGAGAGCCCCGTGCCGCTGCCGAGGTCGACCACCAGCTGCGGCCGGCCGCCCGCGCAGCGTGCGAGCACGTCGAGCACGACCGCCGGAGGGCTGGGGCGGGCGCCGTCGTAGTGGTCGGCGAACCCCTCGTTCGCGTATCCCGAGCGCCCGATCAGATCGCGCGAGAACGTGCTCACGCCTCAATGCTAGACGGCCACTAGGATCCGGTGATGGCGGAGTACCGGATCACCTACTGGCGCGAGATCCCCTCGATGGTGACCGCCCGCGACGGTGCGGCCACGTCCAAGGCGGCGCTGCCCGGCCGCTTCCAGGAGGCCATCGACGAGGCGGCCATGCGCCAGGGCATGGCGGGCTCCGACGCCTACCTGGAGCAGTGGCATCACGGAGATTGGGAGCGGGCGGACGGAACGCCCGACGAGCTGGTCGCCACCCTGTCGGAGCAGCTCGACAACGACTACGACGCGGCGCGCCTGGAATCGCTGCTGGAGGTGTGATGGGACAGATCGCGACACTGCTGGGAGACACGCGGCCGGCGCTCAGCGACGGCGCCATCGGCACCATGCTGCAGGCCGCCGGTCTCATGCCCGGGCGCCTCGCCCGAGATCTGGAACGTCGAGCGCAGCGACGCGATGCGCGTGATCCACACCGCCTACGCCGATGCCGGAGCGCGGCTGCTCACCACCAACACCTTCGGCGGCACCCGCCCTCGCCTGGCCCTGCACGGCCACGAGGATCGCGTGCACGAGCTGAACGAGGCCGGAGCCCGCATCGCCCGCGACGTGGCGGACGCCTGCGGTGCGCTGGTGCTCGGCAGCATCGGCCCCACCGGCGACCTGATGGAGCCGCTGGGGCTGCTCAGCCACGACGACGCCGTCGATCTGTTCGCGGAGCAGGCCGGCGGCCTGGCCGCCGGCGGCGCCCACATCCTGCTGTTCGAGACGTTCAGCGACCTGGGCGAGGTGCGCGCCGGCGTCGAGGGTGCGCGCCGCGCCGCACCCGATCTGCCCGTGGCCGTGACCATGACCTTTGACCTCAAGGGCCACACGATGATGGGCGTCAGCCCGTCCCAGGCGCTGGCCGAGATATCCGCGCTCGGCGTCGAGCTGATCGGCGGCAACTGCGGCAGCGGGCCCGACGAGATCGAGGCCGTGATGGTGACCATGTCCGCCGAGCGTCCGGACGGCGTGCTGCTGCTCGCCCAGAGCAACGCCGGCCTGCCGCAGCTGGTCGGCGACGAGTTCCGCTACGGCGGCACGCCCGAGGTGATGGCCGACTACGCCGTGCGCATGCAGGAGCTTGGCGTCGACGTGATCGGCTCCTGCTGCGGCAGCACGCCGTCGCACACCGCCGCGATGCGCGAGGCGCTCGGCCTGCACGTGAAGACGTAGCCTGGAATCAACCGTCTAGCCCTCGATCGTGATCGACATGGTCGGGCACGCGTCCGCGGCCGCCTCCACGTCGTCGCGCAGCGACTCGTCCACGTCCGCCTGGTAGCGCAGCTCCTGCGGTGACACCAGCTGGAACACCTCCGGGCACTCGATCATGCACTGCCCGTGGTGCTGGCAGGTCTGCTCGTCCACGACCACCCTCATCCCGCTCCCTCCCGGTCAAACGCGATCGGCAGCTCCACCGGCCCCGTCAGCCCGCTCACCGGCCGCACCACCGGCTCCGCGGTGTAGCGCGGGTTCGGCATCCGGCGCGCGATCAGCGGCAGCGCCTCGCGCATGTCGATCCGCGCCAGCCAGTGCCCGATGCAGTGGTGTGCGCCGCCGCCGAACCCGAAGTGCGGCGGCCGCTCGGCCGTGATATCGAACCGCCCGCCCTCGCCCACCGCCAGCGGGTCGGTGTTGGCCGGGTACGACAGCAGGTGCAGGGTCGTGCCCTCGGGCAGCGCCAGCCCGCCGAACTCCATGTCCTCCGTCGTGCGCCGCGTCGCCCACATCACCGTCGGGTTCCAGCGGATCAGCTCCTCGACCGCGTTTGGCGCCAGCTCCGGCCGCTCGGCCAGAAGCGCGCACTGGTCGGGGTGCTCGACGAACAGCTGCATCGCCAGCCCCAGCTGGTTCTTGGTGGTGTCCATCCCCCCGAACACGATCAGCGACACCATCGCCAGCAGCTCGATGTCGGACAGCGACCCCTGCTCGGCGTCGTGCGCCTGCACCAGGCTCGAGACGACGTCGTCTCGCGGCCGCACCCGCCGGTCGGCGATCAGCTCCTCCGACACCGCGTACAGGTTCTGCAGGGCGTGCTCGATCAGCGCCTGGTGCTCGCGGATCGTGACCCCGAACGACAGCCCCAGGTCGGTCGACCATCGCGACAGGTCGTGCCAGCGCGCCTCGTCCATGCCGATCAGCTTGCACAGCACCCGCGCCGCGTAGGGCTCGGCGAACTGCGAGACGAACTCGCAGCTGCCCGCGGCCGCGTAGGCGTCGATCAGCTCGTCGGCCAGCGCCCGGAACTCCGGGCCCATCCGCTCGATCAGCGTCCGCGAGAAGGCGGGATTTGCCAGCTTGCGCAGCCGCCGGTGGTCGTCGCCCTCCTTGCTGAGCATGATCTCGGCCCACCACTCCGACAGCAGCCCCTGCTCGATGCCGTTCTGGGCCGGCCAGGCGAAGCTGCCCTGCCGCAGCCGCCGGTCCTTCAGAAGCGCGCTCACCTCGTCGTAGCGCAGCACCGCCAGGCCGAAGTTGGTGCGCGCCCACCAGCTCTGCTCGCGCGCCGCCGCCACGGCCGCGGACGAGGCCGAGAAGAACGGATCCGAGATGTCGAACGAGGGGACGTCGGCGGTGTCGATCGAGAGCGTCATGCCCCGGGATTCTGCCTCAGTCGCCCAGCTCTTTCCGGCGCCGGGTGACGTAGTCGGCCAGCTCCTGACGCAGCTGCGGGTCGATCGCAGGCGGCTCGTACTGCTCCAGCCGCTCGCGCCAGATCTCGCCGGCCCGCGCGGTCGCGTCCCGCTCGCCCAGCCGCTTCCAGCGCTCGAAGTTCTCCGTCGACGACAGCAGCGGTCGGTAGAAGCAGTCGCGGAACCGCTCCAGCGTGTGCGCCGCGCCGAGGAAGTGCCCGCCCGGGCCCACCTCCTCATGCGCCCCGAATGCGAGCGAGGCCTCGTCCACCTCGAGCGGGGTGAACTCGACCTTCAGCATCCGCAGCACCTCGATGTCGACGATGAACTTCTCGTAGCACGAGACCAGGCCTGACTCCAGCCAGCCGGCCGAGTGCATCACCCAGTTGGTGCCGGCCAGGAAGGTCGGGATCATGGTCATGCAGGCCTCGTAGGCCGACTGCGCGTCCACGGTCTGGCTGGACGTGAAGCCGCCGCCGGACCGCCACGGCAGCCCGAAGTGGCGGGCGATCTGGCCGGTGCAGAACAGGCCGGTGGCCGACTCCGGCGTGCCGAAGCTGGGCGACCCCGACTGCATGTCCGTGTTCGAGAGGAACGACCCGAAGATCACCGGCGCGCCCGGCCGCAGCAGCTGCGCCAGCGCGATCCCCGCCAGCGCCTCGGCCATCTGCTGGACGAGTGTTGCCGGGATCGACACCGGCGACATCGCGCCCATCAGCAGGAACGGCGTGATCACGACCGGCTGGCCGGCGCGCACGTACTCGAACATGGCCGCCAGCATGCGGTCGTCGTATCGCAGGGGCGAGTTGACGTTGATCAGCCCGATCACGCCCGGCGTGCGCTCGATCGACTCGCGGCCGCCGAGCAGCATCTCGGTCATGCGCACCGAGTCGGCCGCGTTGGGCCCGGAGGTGACGGAGCCCATGTAGGGCTTGTCGGTCAGCGTCTGCAGCGCGAACACCATGTCCAGGTGGCGGGAGTCGAGCGGCCGGTCGTTGGGCTCGCAGATGGTGCCGCCGGCCGAGTCGAGCTCGTCGAACGACTGGGACAGCATCGTGAACCGCTCGAAGTCCTGCATCGTGGCGTCGCGGCGGACGTCGCCCTCGCGCACGAACGGCGGCCCGTAGACCGACGCGAACGCCATGTGATCGCCGCCGATGTGGATGCTGTGCTCCGGGTTTCGGGCCTGCACGTCGAACTCGTGAGGCGCCTTCGCCACCTGCTCGAGCACGAAGTCGGGGTCGAGGAAGACCTTGTCGCCGTCCGTCTTCTGGCCGGCCTTGGCGAACACCTCGACCGCCTCCGGCAGGATGAACTCGACGCCGATCTCCGAGACGATCCGCCGCCAGCCTCCGTCCAGGGTGGCGATCGCCTGCTCTGACAGAATCTCGTAGCGCGGCATCCGGTTGACGAACATTCGCCTTCTCCCTAAGATCTTGATATGTGGAACAATCGTTCCACATGATGAGTCGAAAAGCAATGACCGGAACCCAGGCGATCGATCGTGCCGCCCAGCTGCTCGTCCTCGTCGTCGAGAACGAGTCGTCGAGCAGCGTCGGCGAGCTGGCCGAGGCCGCCGGGCTTCCCAAGAGCACCGTATCGCGCGCCGTGTCGGCGCTCGAGCGGCAGGGCCTGGTGCAGCGGAGCAGCGCGCGCGGCAGCATCCGCCCGGGGCCGGTGCTGCTGGGCCTGGCCAGGCGCGGCGTCGGCGAACAGGACATCGCCGAGCTGTGCCGCGGGGCGCTCGACAACCTGGCCGACGCCACCGGCGAGACCATCGACCTGGCGGTCGCCGTGCCCGGCGGCTCGGAGCAGTACATCGCCCAGGTCGACAGCCGCCACATCCTGGGCACCACCAACTGGGTGGGACGGCGGCTGCCCCACCACTGCACCGCGGTCGGCAAGGTGCTGGTCGCGTTCGGCGCGGCGCGCCTCCAGCGGGGCGCGCTGGAGCGACTCACCCCCGAGACCATCACCGATCGCGACGCGCTGTCAGCAGAACTGGATACGGTGCGGGCATGCGGATATGCGACCGCCGTGGGCGAGCTGGAGCCGGGCCTGGTGGCCGTTGCGGCGCCGGTGCTTGATGCCGACGGGCGGGCCGTGGCGGCGATCAGCATCTCGGGGCCCGCAGTTCCGGATACCGAGCGATCGGCTGGACGGGTTTGGCAAACTCCTGACGAAGGAGACGGAAACGCTTTCGGCGCGCCTGGGATTCCGGCCGGCCGGGGAGGGAGCAGCATGACCACCGACGAGATCCTGCAAGGGCTGTTCGACAACACGCTGATCGGAAACGCCCCGGCCGTCAAGGACCTCACCAACGAGGGCCTGGCCATGGGCATGGACCCCGAGACGCTGCTCTACGACGCCCTGATCCCGTCGCTGGAGGAGGTGGGCGCCCGCTTCGAGCGCGGCGACTTCTTCGTCCCGGAGATGCTCATTGCCGCGCGGGCAATGCAGGGCGCACTGGACATCCTGCGGCCGCTGCTGGCAGAGACCGGCGCCAAGCCGATCGGCACGTTCGTGATGGGCACCGTCAAGGGCGACGTGCACGACATCGGCAAGAACCTCGTCAACATCATGCTCGAGGGCGCCGGCTTCACCGTGTACGACCTGGGCGTGAACGTGGCGCCCGAGAAGTTCGTGGAGCAGGTGCAGGAGCACGAGCCCGACATCGTCGGCTTCTCGGCGTTCCTCGACCACCACCATGCCGATGTTCAAGGCCAACATCAATGCGCTCGAGAAGTCGGGCCTGCGCGACCGCGTGATCGTGATGGTGGGCGGCGCGCCGGTCACCCAGGAGTACGCCGACGCGGTCGGCGCCGACGGCTACGCCGCGGACGCGTCCACGGCGGTGCGCCTCGCCAAGGCCCTGATCGAGAACCGCCGATCGGCGGCGGCTCCGGCATGACCCAGGCCGTCTCCGACCGGTTGCGGTCGCTGGCCGCCACGGCCAGCATCGAGGTGACGCCGCGCCACGCGGCCGCCGTGACCGAGCTCGACGGCGTGTTGCCTGCCGGGACATCGGTCTACATCACGGCGCTTCCCGGAGCCGACCCGTTCGACCTGGTGACGGCCGCCGAGACCATCCGCGCCGCCGGCCACGTGCCGGTGCCGCACCTGACGGCGCGCGCCATCGCCGGCGACGACGCGCTGGATCGCGCTGCTTTCCCAGCTCCGCGAGCGCGCCGCGGTCGACGACGTGCTCGTGATCGCGGGCGGCGGGGCGACCGTCGCCGGCGACTACCACAGCTCCATGGACGTGCTCCGGTCGGGCTTGCTGGAGCGGCACGGCATCGTTCGCGCCGGCGTCGCCGGGCACCCCGAGGGCAGCCCCGACATCGCGCCCGAAGCGATCCTCGAGGCCGTCGCCGAGAAGAACGCCTTCGCCGCCTCATCGGCGATCGAGCTGCGCATCGTCAGCCAGTTCGCGCTGGCCCCGAGCCCTACGTGAGGTGGGAGCGCGGGCTGCGCGAGGCGGGAAACCGGCTGCCGGTCGTGGCGGGCATCCCCGGCGTGACCTCGCCTCCGTCGCTGCTCAAGTTCGCGCTGGCCTGTGGCATCGGCCCCTCCGTGGAGGTGCTCCGCAAGCAGTCGGGCGGGTTGCTGAAGCTGGCAACGACCCGGCTGTGGCGGCCCGACCAGCTGGCCGAGGGCATCGCGCGGTCGACCATCGACGATCCCGGCAGCCTGATCCAGGGCCTGCACCTGTTCCCCTTCGGCGGGGTCGAGCGCGTCGGCCCGCTGGCTGGCCGAGATGCGCACCGCGCCGGCCGCGGTGTCGGCATGAGAGCTGAAAGGACGCTGAATGCAGACCACCATTGAGTCGCGGTCGCGCACGGTCGTGATCGGGGACGGCGCGCCGTTCTGCGTGATCGGCGAGCGCATCAACCCCACCGGCCGCAAGGCCTTCCAGGCGCAGCTGCAGGCCGGCGACCTGTCCCAGCTCGAGATCGACGTGGCCGAGCAGGTGGCCGGCGGCGCCGACGTGCTGGACGTCAACGTGGGCGATCCGCTGGCCGACGAGATCGAGCTGATGCGGGCGGCCGTGCCGATGGTGCAGGGCCTGACCGATCTGCCGCTGTGCATCGACTCCTCCATCATCGAGGCGCTCGAGGCCGGCCTGGGAGCCTACGAGGGCAAGGCGCTCGTCAACTCGGTCACCGGTGAGGACGAGCGGCTGAACCTGATCCTGCCGATCGTGGCCCGCCACGGCGCGGCGGTGATCGGCCTCGCCAACGACGACGAGATCCCGATGGAGCCGGAGCGCCGGCTGGAGGTGGCCCGCAAGATCGTCTCGGTCGCCGGCGACCACGGCATCCCGCCGCAGGACGTCGTGATCGACCCGCTGGCGATGCCGGTCGGGGCCGAGCCGCGCGCGGTCACGCTGTTCCTGGAGACGGTGCGGCTGATCCGCGACGACCTGGGCGTGAACATGACCTGCGGCGCCAGCAACACCTCGTTCGGGCTGCCCGGCCGCCACACCCTGAGCGCCGCCTTCCTGGCGGTCTCACAGAGCCACGGACTGACCAGCGCCATCATGGACGCGCGCGCTCCGCGAGTGCGTCGAGTCGGTGCGAGCCACCGACTTCCTGCTCGGCCAGGACGAGTGGGGCGCCCGCTGGATCGCCGCGCACCGGGCCAAGCTGGCGGCGCAGGCGGCGCAGGCCGCGACAAGTAGGCCGTGTCGGTGGACGCCGAGACGATCGAGCCAGGCACCGGCCGCGTCCGGCTGACGTTCGCGCCCGACGGCGGCGAGGTGCGCGTCCCGGCCGGCACCACCGTGTTCGACGGGGCCAGCTGGAACGGCATCGCCATCGACTCGACCTGCGGCGGCCACGGCACCTGCAAGAAGTGCAAGGTGCGGATCACCGACGGCGAGGTGCCGGTCGACACGCTGGATCCGCGCGCGTTCAGCCCCGACGAGCTGCGCGGCGGCTGGCGGCTGGCGTGCCGCGCGATCGCCACCCACGACCTCGGCGTCGAGGTGCCGCCGCTGCAGACCCGCCCCAAGGCGGCGCTGGTCGGCGTCGGTCGCCACGTGATCCTGCGCCCGTCAGTGCAGAAGCGCTACCTGGAGCTGGAGGAGCCGTCGCTGGAGGACCAGGCGTCCGACATGGAGCGTGTGGTCAACGCCGTCGAGGACTTCGAGCTGCGGGTGGAGCTGGGCGCCGCGCGCGGCATCGGCCGCACCCTGAGGTCGTCCAACTTCCAGGTCACCGCCGTCATCTGCGACGACGTGCTGATCGACGTCGAGCCCGGTGACACCAGCGATCGGCGCCACGCGATCGCCTTCGACCTGGGCACGACCACGGTGGTGGCGACGCTGCTCGACCTCGCCACCGGCCAGCCGCTGGCGGTGCGCTCGATGCTGAACCGCCAGCAGCCGTTCGGCGCCGACGTGATCTCGCGCGTCTCGGCCACGATGATGGACCCCGACGCGCTGGAGATGCTGCAGCAGCGGGCGCATGAGACGATGAACGGCCTCGCCGGCGAGGTCTGCGAGGAGGCCGGACTGTCACCGGCGGAGGTGTACGAGATCGTCGTCTGCGGCAACGTCACGATGATGCAGCTGGCGCTGGGCATCGACCCCGAGCCGTTGGGCATGTCGCCGTTCATCATCACCGCACGCCGGCTGCCGCCGGCCGTTGCCTCCGACTTCGGCGTTCGCGTGCACCCGCGGGCACCGGCCGCCGTGTTCCCCGCTCTGGGCGCCTACGTGGGCGGTGACATTGTGGCCGGCATGCTTGCCACCGGCCTCACCCGCGACCGCCGCGTGCGGCTGTTCATCGACGTCGGAACCAACTCCGAGATCGCACTCGGATCGAGCGAGCGGGTGGTCGCGACCGCGGCGCCCGCCGGCCCCGCCTTCGAGGCCGCCCAGATCCGCTGCGGCATGCGCGCCGCCGAGGGCGCGATCGAGGGCGTGGTGATCAGCGGCGAGGAGATGACCCTGGAGGTGATCGGCGACGCCGCGCCGGTCGGCATGTGCGGCTCCGGGCTGGTGGATGCCGTCGCCCAGCTGGTGTCGGCCGGCCTGCTCGACCACTCCGGCCGCTTCATCCCCGACGATGACGCCGCCGAGCTGCACCCGGAGCTGAGCACGCGTCTGGTGAAGGTGGGCGAGGAGCGGGTGTTCGTGCTGGCATGGCGCGGAGACGACCCCGCGAACGCCATCTACCTGTCGCAGCGCGACGTGCGCGAGCTGCAGTTCGCCAAGGCCTCGATCGCGACCGGCTGGCGGATTCTGATCAAGGAGCTCGGCCTCGGCGAGGACGAGATCACCCAGGTGCTGCTGGCGGGCAGCTTCGGCAGCTACCTGTCGCCGGCCAGCGCTGTTCGCATCGGCCTGGTGCCGAAGCTGGCGCTGCCGCGCATCATCTCGGCCGGGAACGTGGCCGGCGAGGGCGCCAAGATGGCGGCGCTGTCGCTGCGGGAGCGCGCCGCAGCCGATGCCATCCTGGACGAGGTCGAGTACGTGGAGCTGTCCGGGCGGGCAGACTTCAACGACATGTTCATGGACGAGCTGGCGTTCCCGGGATGACGACCGCCGTGATCGCATGCGGCGCTCTCGCCGTGCACGTCAACGCCATCGCCGAGCGGCGCGGCTGGGAGATCGACGTGCACCCGCTGCCGCCGGAGCTGCACAACCGGCCGCAGCAGATCGCGCCCGCCGTCGGCCGTCTGCTGGACGAGTTGGCGGGCCGCTACCAGCGGGTGGCGGTCGCCTACGCCGACTGCGGCAGCTACGGCGCGCTCGACCAGGAGCTGCGCCGGCGCGGCGTCGAGCGCCTGGAGGGCAACCACTGCTACGACGTGTTCGCCAAACCGGAGGTGGCGGAGGCGGTGGCCGAGCAGCCCGGCACCTACTTCCTGACGGATTTCCTGGCGCGCACCTTCGACCGCACGGTCTGGCGGTCGCTCGGCCTCGACCGGCATCCCGAGCTGCGTGACGACTACTTCCACTCCTACACCCGTGTCATCTGGCTCGCGCAGCGGCGTACGCCCGAGCTGCTGGAGCTGGCCGAGCGGGCGGCCGCCATGCTGGGGCTGCCGCTGGGGGTGCGCGACGTGGGCGAGTCGGGGCTGGAGGCACAGCTGGAGCGTCTGGCAGCATGAGCGACGTGACCTCGATGCGCGCGGCACTGCTGCCCGCTGCGGGCACGCCGCTGCGGGTGGTCGAGCTCGAACTGGCCGCGCCGGGCCCCGGTGAGGTGCTGGTGCGGCTGCGCTCCAGCGGCGTCTGCCAGGACGACCTGAACCTGCTCGACGGTACGGTCGACGTGCCGGCGCCGGTCGTGCCCGGCCACGAGGGCGCCGGCGTTGTCGAGGCGCTGGGCGAAGGCGTGCAGGGGCTTGCGCCCGGCGACCACGTGGCGCTGTCCTGGGCCCCATACTGCGGCAGCTGCGAGGAGTGCCTCCGCGATCTGCCGCACCTGTGCGGCACGGCTTGGCCGCTGATGCTGGCCGGCGGCCTGCTCGACGGCACCACCCGGCTCCGCTTCGGCGGGGCGGAGGTGCACCACTACTGCTTTCTGTCCACTTTCGCGGAGCGCGCGGTCGTGCCCGCGCGGTCGTGCGTCCAGATCCCCTCCGACGTGCCGTTCGAGGTGGCGGCGCTGCTCGGCTGTGCGGTGACGAGCGGCGTCGGCGCCGTCTGGCGCACCGCCGGCGTGCGGCCGGGCGAGCGGGTGGCGGTGATCGGCACCGGCGGCACCGGGCTCTCGGCCGTGATGGGCGCGGTCGCCTCGGGCGCGTCGCAGGTGATCGCCGTCGACCGCCGGCACGAGCGACTCGAGCGGGCCCAGCAGCTCGGCGCCAGCGCCGTCGTGCAGTGGCAGGGTGAGCCGGAGCAGGTTGCCGAGGCCGTGGTGGCGGCCAGCGGCGGCGGCGTCGACTACGCCATCGACTGCACCGGGCGGCCGGGTCCGATGCGGGCGGCGTTCCTGTCCACGCGCAAGCGGGGAGCGGCCGTGATGGCCGGCATCCCGCGCGCCGACGCCGAGCTGACGGTGCCGGCGCGGTCGATCCCGCGCATGGAGCGACGGGTGCTGGGATCGATCTACGGGTCGGCCCGGCCCGACCGCGACTTCCCGCTGATCCTCGACGCATACCGGCGGGGACGGCTGCCGCTCGACCGGCTGATCTCGCACCGGCTGACGCTGGACGAGGTCGGCGATGGCATCGACGCGGTGCGCTCCGGCGATGCCACGCGCGTGGTGCTCGACCTCGGGGGCGACGCGTGAGCGAGGTCGCAACCGGCGGCTGCCTGTGCGGCGCCGTTCGCTACGAGGTGCGGGGGCCGCTGCGCGACATCCTGATCTGCCACTGCGTCGAATGCCGTCGCTGGCACGGCAATGTTGCGGCCAGCACCGCGGTCGCGCGCGACGATCTGGTCCTGACCGGTCAGCGCGGGCTGCGCTGGATCGCCAGCCCCGAGAGCGACGCGCACGCACGCCGCGGCTTCTGTGGCGAGTGCGGCTCCAGCCTGTTCTGGGACGCGCCAGGGCGCGACTACGTCGCGATCGCAGCCGGGTCGCTGGACGGCGAGACTGGGCTGCGCATCACCGGCCATTGGTTCACCTCCCAGAAGGGCGACTGGTACGAGCTGCCCGACGACGGCCTGCCACACCGCGAGCGCTCGGCCGCGGCCGAGGGCGACGTGCCGGGTGGTAAAGTGATTTGACGATATGGAACACGAGCGCTTCGCCGATGGTCTCGCAGAGCGCGAGCCGCTGGGCCCGCCCCTGATCGGGGCGCTGCTGCGCATGCCGGTCGATGCGGTGCGGCGTCAGATGATCGAGCGGCTGCACGAGCACGGCTTCGCTGACATCGACCAGGCCCACCTGACCGTGCTGCGCTATCCCGGCCCCCAGGGTGAGCGCCCGTCCGATCTGGCCGGCCAGCTGGGCATGAGCAAGCAGGCGCTCAACTACCTGCTCGGGCAGCTCGAGCGGCGCGGCTACCTCGAGCGCCGGCCCGACCCCGAGGATCTGCGCTCCCGGCGGATCGTGCTGACGCGGCGCGGCGTTGCCGCTGCCCACGTGATCCGTGACGCCGTGGCCGAGCTGGAGACGCTGTGGGCGCGGGAGCTGGGGGAAAAGCGCTACGCGCAGCTGCGCGGCCTGTTGGTCGAGCTCAACCGCGTGATCTAGTCGGAGGTTCCGTCTATCGACTCAGCGAGCAGCGTGGCCACGTCCGCGACCCGCAGCTTGCTGCCGCTGGTGCGGACGCCGTCGTCGAGCATCACGGTGCAGAACGGGCAGGCCACCGCCAGCGTCTCGGCGCCGGTCGCATCGGCCTGCCGCACCCGCTCCTCATTGATGGCGCTGCCGCGCTCCTCCATCCACATGTGCGCGCCGCCGGCCCCGCAGCAGAACGTGCGCTTGCCGCTGCGCTCCATCTCGACCGGCGTCCCTACCGCCTCCACCAGCTGCCGCGGGTCCGCCATCACGTCGTTGTGGCGGGCCAGGTAGCAGGAGTCGTGGTAGGTGATCTGCGCGTCGCCGGCCCTCGGCTCGATCCGACCGTCGCGGACGAGCTCGGCCAGCAACTCGGTGTGGTGCATCACCTCGTAGCGGCCGCCGAAGTCCGGGTACTCGTTGGCCAGCGTGTTGAAGCAGTGCGGGCAGCTGGCCACGATCCTCGTCACCCCTGACTCGTTCAGCGTCTCGACGTTCTGCTCGGCGAAGGCCTGGAACACGTACTCGTTGCCCATCCGGCGGGCCGGGTCGCCGGTGCACGACTCGCGCGGGCCCAGGATCGCGAAGTCGACTCCGGCCGCCTGCAGCAGCTTCGCCGTCGACACCGCGGTCTGCCGCGCGCGCTCATCGAACGAGGCGGCGCAGCCGACCCAGTAGAGCACCTCGGGCGCCGGATCGCCGGGCTCGAGCACCTTCACGCCCAGGCCCTGCGTCCAGTCGCCCCGCTCCTGCTGCGCCTTGCCCCAGGGGTTGGACGATCGCTCGACGTCGCGCAGCATCGGCTCGGCCTCCGCCGGGAACCGCGCCTCGGCCATCACCAGGTGGCGACGCAGGTCGACGATGTGGTCGATGTGCTCGATCGAGACCGGGCACTCGTGCACACAGGCGCCGCACGTCACGCAGTCCCAGACGACATCGTCGGTGACCGCGTTTGGCACCAGCGGCTGCGGGTCGGCTGCGTCCGCACCGGAGAGCAGCTTCGGGCCCTGGTCGAGCAGGTGGTCGCGCAGGCCCATGATCAGCAGCTTGGGCGATAGCTCCTTGCCCGTCGCGTAGGCGGGGCAGACGTCCTGGCAGCGTCCGCATTCCGTGCAGGTTGCGGTGTCCACCATCTGCTTCCAGGTCATGTCGGTGAGCGTGCCCGAGCCCAGCCGGATCTCGTCCTCCGGCACGTCCGGGTCGTCGAACACGAGTGGCTCGAGCCGGCCGCGTGCGCGCGTTCGCCCGAAGAACACGTTGACCACGGCGGTGATGATGTGCAGGTGCTTCGAGTAGGGCAGGTAGGCCAGGAAGCTCAGGATCAGCAGCACGTGCGCCCACACGAACACGCGCTCGAGCAGCTTCGGTGCCGTCGCCGCCGCCGAACAGGTTGGAGAGCGCGTTTGCGACCGGCGACCACGACGCCGGCCACTCGTTCAGCCCAAGCGCGATCCGCGTGGCGTGCCACAGCAGCAGGGTGCTGACGATGCCGGCGATCATGGCCAGGATGAAGTCGGCCTCGCCCATGTGGCTGCCCTCGAACCGCGCCGGCCGCTGCACCTTGCGGATGAAAAATGCAGCGCAGACGCTCAGCAGCACCAGCAGCGCGAACAGGTCGACCAGGAACGCGAACCAGCCCTGGTGGCCCAGCCAGGGCAGCGTCGCGTCGCGATCGACGGCGGCGATCATCGCCATGATGATGGTCGGGAACAGCACGATGAATCCCCAGAAGATCAGCGCGTGCATCACGCCCGGGCCCAGCCGCTGCAGCAGCTTGCGCTGGCCGATCGCGACCACTGCCTCCTGGCGCACGCGCTGCGGCAGGTCGTCGAACCTGGGCGCGGACTTGCCCAGCCGCATGATCCGGACGAGCAGCCGGGCGCGGCGGGCGAAGATGCCGCCGGCCGCCGCCAGCGCCGCCAGCAGTGCGATCAGGGCGACGAGCTCTATCCGGCGCCCGCCTTCCGCAGCTCGGCCGTGATCGCCGGGATCACCTCGTGCAGGTCGCCGATCACGGCGTAGTCGGCGTTGGCGATGATCGGCGCCTCCGGGTCGACGTTGACCGCGATGATCCGCTTTGCGCCCTTGCAGCCGGCCATGTGCTGGGTGGCGCCGCTGATGCCGCAGGCCAGGTACACCTCCGGCGCGATCTTGGTGCCGGTCTGACCGACCTGGTCGGTGTGCGACCGCCAGCCGGCGATGGTGACGGCCCGAGAGCACCCGACGGCGCCGCCCAGCAGCGCGGCCAGCTCCTCGGCCGGCGCGAAGCCCTCTGGAGAGCCGGCGCCGCGCCCGCAGCTGACCACGAACCTGGCGTCCGCCAGGTTGACCCCGCCCTCGCTGCTCTGCTGCACGGTCTCCACCACCCGCACCACCAGGTCGGCTTCGCCCAGCGACGGCGTGAAGCGCTCGACGGCCGCCTGCCCACCGCCCACCTCGGCCGCCTCGACCGTGTGCGGCGCCACCGTCAGCAGCTTGACGGGGCCGTGCAGGCGCGCGTCCTCGAGCAGGCTGCCGCCCCAGCGGATGCGGGTTACGGTCAACGGGTCGCCCGCCTCTGCGGCGATGCAGTTCGCGGCCAGCGGCAGGTCGCCGAGCGCCGCCGCGTGCGCCAGCACCTCGTTGCCGCGCTCGCTGCCGGCGGCGGCCACGGCGGCCGGCGACAGCCGTTCGATCAGCTCGCCGATGCAGCGTGCCAGGGCCACGGGCGCGTGGGTGGCGAGCGCCTCGTGCTCGGCAATGTGGGCGGTTGCCACTCCGTGGGCGCCCAGCCCGGCGGCGGCGTCCTCGGCGCCGAGGCCGGCCAGCAGCGCGTGCAGCGGTGCGCCGCCGGCAATCTCGCGGGCCAGTGCGATCGCCTGCAGTGAGGCGTCGTCGGGCCGGCCGTCCTGATGCTCGACGTAGACGAGCGTCATGCGACCAGCCCCGCTCGGCGCAGCACCTCGACGACGGCCGGGGCAGCTTCGCGTCCGTGGCCCAGGATCTCCGCCTGCTTGCCCTGCCCGGGCGGCAGCCGCAGCCGCAGCTTCTCGACGCCCGGGTCGCGGCGCGCCGGAGCGCTGGTGGCCAGAGGCTTGCGCTTGGCCCGCAGCCGGCCCGGCACCGACGGGTAGCGGGGCAGGTTGAGGCCCTCCTTGACGGTGACCACCGTCGGCAGCGGCACGTCGTAGACGTCGCGGCCGGATGCCGTCTCCTGCTCGCAGCGGGCGCGGCCGTCCTGCACCGTGATGCCCTTGACCCCGGTCACGCAGGGGCGGCCAAGCGCGTGGGCGACGCGGATGCCGACCTGGTAGTTGCCGGAGTCGGCCGACTCGTTGCCGAAGAAGATCAGATCGAACTCGACGCCCGCCGCCCGCTCGGCCTCGATCGCTGCGATGATCGCCGCGGCCGTGGCCTGGCCGTCGAACTCGTCGGCCGTCTCGAGCAGGATCGCGCGGTCGATGCCCAGCGCCATGGCGTCGCGCAGCTGCTCCTCCGCCTCCGCCGGGCCCAGCGCCAGCACCACAGACTCGCCGCCGTTCGCCTCGATCAGCCGCACCGCCTCCTCAACCCCGCACTCCTCATGGGGGCTGATGGTGAAGCCGAGGTGGCGCGTCTGGATCGACTGCTCGTCCTCGGTCAGCACGATCGTGCCGCCCGTCATCGGCACCCGCTTGGCGCAGACGAGGATGTTCACGACCGGATCCGCTCGTTCTCGGGGTCGAAGATCGGCGTCGAGCCGGCTACCGCGACCGTCACCGGGTAGCGCTCGTTCAGGTACTCCACCAACAGCTCGGTCCCGACCTGCGCCTGCTCCGGCGGCAGGTAGGCCATCAGCAGGTGCTTGCCGACGGACGGCCCGGCGCCGGCGCTGGTCACGTACGACCGCCGGCCCCTGCTGTCGGTGAGAGGCTGTCCGTCGCGGGTCTGGATCGGCTCGCGGCCCAGCATGTACCGCTTCACCCCGGAGGCCGATGTGTGGTCGTCGACGGTCAGCGTGCACATGATCGCGGCCGGCTCCTCGTCGCGGTGCCGCAGGTGGGCCTCCTTGCCGACGAAGTCCTCATCCTTCACCTTCGGCCCGGCCATGCCCGCCTCGCACACGTTGTACTCGCTCTCCAGCTCGAAGCCGTAGGCGCGGTAGCACTTCTCGAGCCGGCCGGTGGTGCCGTAGACGCCGATCCCGACCGGCGCGATGCCGTGCGGCCGGCCGGCCTCCGCGATCACGTCCCACAGCTTCTGGCCCTGCTCGATCGGCACGTACAACTCCCAGCCGAGGTCGCCCACATAGGAGATGCGCGACGCCAGCACCCGCAGCGTGTCGATCTCGATCGTCCGGCAGCTGCCGAAGCGGAAGCCCTCGTGGGAGACGTCGTCGCGGGTCACCGAGCCCAGGATGTCACGCGCGCGCGGCCCCCAGAGGCCGAGCGTCGTCCAGGCCGAGGTCAGGTCGGCGATCTGGGCGGTACCGTCCTGGGGCAGGCGGTCGGCAAACCACTTGCGGTCGGCGGGGCCGTGGGCGCCGCCCGTGACGACCCGGAACAGCTCGTCGTCCAGCCGCATGATCGTGAGGTCGGCCTTGAAGCCGCCGCCCGGCGTCAGCACCGGCGTGTAGACGACGCGGCCGACCGGCACGTCCATCTGGCGCACCGCCACGCCCTGCACCGCCTCGAGCGCGCCCGGCCCGGCGATGTCGAAGATGGTGAAGGCGGACAGGTCGACCATGCCGGCGCGGTCGCGCATGGCCAGGTGCTCGGCGTTGATGATCGGCGACCACCAGCGCGCGTCCCACTCCGCCTCCCGCGGGTTGATGCGGTCGGCGTACTCCTCCAGCAGCGGCGCGTTCGACTCGTACCAGTGCGGCCGTTCCCAGCCCGCGGCCTCGAAGAAGACGGCGTCCAGCTCCTGCTCGCGGGCGTGGAACGGCGGCAGGCGCACGTCGCGGTTGGAGGCCCACTGCTCCGAGGGGTGGATGATGCCGTAGGTCTTGTTGAAGCCCTCCGACGTGCGGGCGCGGACGTGGGCGCGAGTCTTCTGGTGGTCCCAGAAGCGGGCGATGTCGGACGAGTGCATGTCGATCTCCGACTCGCCATGCGTCATCCACTCGGCCACCGCCTTGGCGATGCCCGGCCCCTCCTTCACCCACACGGCCGCGCACGACCAGAGGCCGCGCAGCTCGTGCGTCTCGCCCAGCAGCGGCATCCCGTCCGGCGTCAGCGAGAGCAGGCCGTTGATCGCGTACTTCACGCCCACGCTCTCGTCGCCCACGATCTCGGGCATCAGCTCCAGCGCGTCCTCCATCTGCTTGTCGAAGTCGGCCTGCGTGAACGGCAGCTCGGTGGGAGACAGGGCGGCCTGCTCGATCGAGGGGATCTCCTCCGGATCGTGCAGGATCGGCCGGTGCGCGTACGAGCCGATCTCGAGGCCGATGCCGTCCTGGCGCTCGTACATGAAGGTGTCCATGTCGCGCACGATCGGGTACTCGATGTGGCGCGTGGAGCTGGCGAAGCGTGGCACCGGCCCGATGTCGATCATCTGGTGGACGGCCGGCGTGAGCGGGATCAGGGCACCGGCCATCTGCGCGATCGCCGGGCTCCAGACGCCGCAGGCAACGACCACGACCTCGGTCTCGATGTCGCCGCGGGTGGTGCGCACCCGGCGCACGTGGCCGCGCTCGACGTCGATGCCCAGCACCTCGGTGTTGGCCGAGATCGTGAGCGCGCCCGCCGCGACGGCCCGTTCGCGCATGATCGTGCCCGCCCGCAGCGAATCGACCACGCCCACGCCGGGCGAGGAGAACCCGCCCAGCAGGATCGTCTCGTCGATGAACGGCACCATCTCCTTGATCTCGGCGGGCGTCACCATCGAGACGCGGTCGATCCCCCAGGCGTGCGCCGACGACATGCGCCGGTGCAGCTCCTGCATGCGCTCCTCGGTGCGGGCCACCTCGATGCCGCCGCTCTCGGTGAACACGTCCAGGTCCTGGTACTGGCGCATGCTGTCGAGCGTCAGCGCGGTCATCTCCTTGGAGTGGTCGACCGGGAAGATGAAGTTGGACGCGTGGCCGGTGGAGCCGCCGGGGTTGGGGAACGGGCCCTTGTCGAGCAGCACCAGGTCGCGCCAGCCCAGCTCGGACAGGTGGTAGGAGATGCTGTTTCCGACGATGCCGGCGCCGATCACGACGGCGCGGGCAGATGTGGGCAGATCGCTCATGTGTTCTCTCCCGCGCCGGTGCGCGTCGGGGTTGCCGGGAGGGCTCCGGTCTGGTAGACAACTCATATATCAGACCTATGGAGACCCTGCAACTTCCCACCGAGCTGCTCTCCGACCGCGCCTATGCGGCCCTCCGCGACCGGCTGGTCTCGCTCGAGATCCCGCCCGGCGCGCCGATCGACGAGGAGGCGCTGACCGGCCAGCTGGGCGTCGGGCGCACGCCCGTGCGTGAGGCGATCCGGCGCCTGGCGCTGGAGCGGCTGGTGGTCGTCTACCCGCGCCGCGGCACCTTCGCCGCGACCATCAACATCACCAGCCTGACCGACATCACCGACGTGCGGGTGCAGCTCGAGGCGCGCGCAGCCGAGCGTGCGGCGACGCTGGCCGACGACCGACGACCGCCGCGAGGCCGGCGACCTGATCGCGAAGCTGGACGCGGCCGAGTCCGGCCAGCGGCGGCTGATCGAGCTGGACGCCGAGGTGCACCGGTTCATCTACCGCTGCTCCCGCAATCCGTACCTGGAGCAGGACCTCGATCGCTACCTGAACATGTCGCTGCGGATCTGGCACCTCACCTGGGACCGGCTGCCGCCGCTGGAGCAGCGGATGCGGGAGCACGGCGAGCTGCTGGATGCGATCCGGCAGGGCGATCCGGAGCGGGCGCGCGAGATCGCAGCGGCGCACGTGCTGGCGTTCGCCGAGGAGATGCGGGCGGCGCTGTGACGCTGCAGGCGGCACCGAGCGATTGAGCTGCCCGGCCGCACGCTGTGGCTCAAGCGCGAGGACGGCCACGAGCTGGGCGCGTTCAAGTGGCGGGGTGCGCTACCGGCCGTCGAGCAGTACCGCGCAGCAGGGCCACGCAGCCGTGGTCACCGCCTCGACCGGCAACCACGGCGCCGCCACCGCCTGGGCCGCCGCCCGGCAGGGCATGACCGCCGTGGTGTTCGTGCCGGAGCGGGCGAGCGCCGCGAAGCTGGAGCTGCTGCGCGGCCTGGGCGCCGAGCTGGTGGTGGGCGGCGCTGACCTGGACGATGCCAAGGCGGCGGGGATCGAGCACGCGCGCGGCGCAGGGGCTGCCGTTCTTCGAGGACGGCGCGGAGCCTGCCCAGTACCGCCGGCTACGGCGGCATCGCCGACGAGATCCTGGCCGCGGTGAGCGCCGGATGCGGTGCTGGTGCCGGTGGGAAACGGCGCGCTGCTGGCGGGATCGGCCTGCGCCTGGGCTCGCGGTCGCCGTCCACGCGGCGGATCGGCGTGGTTGCAGCCGGTGCGCCGGTGATGGCGCGCAGCTTCGAGGCAGGCCACGTGGTGGAGTCGTCCGAAGCGACACGTTCGCCGACGGCATGGCCGTGCGGGTGGCGATCCCCGTCGCCGTGGAGGCGCTGGCGACGGCCGCCGACGAGATGGCCGAGGTCACCGATCACGAGATCGCCGAGGCGGTGGGAGCGTTCGCGGAGGCCGGCATGCGGGTCGAGGGCTCCGCGGCGGCGGCGCTGGCGGGCGCGCGCCGGCTGGAGGGCCGGCTGGAGGGCACGTCGTCCTGATCGTGACCGGGCGCAACATCGACGACGACCTGTGGCAGCGCGCGGTCGAGCGGCCCGAGAGCTTTCCCGGCTGACCGTCCCCGTGCCCTGCTAGCGTCGCCGCATGAGAGTCGGGTCAGCCGTCGTGGTCGTGGTGCTGCTGGCTTTCCTGAGCGCGTGCGGCGGTGGACCGTCGGCGAGCGACCGCATAGCCGCCTGCCAGCAACGGTACCGGGCCGGTCTGACCGATACCCCGGCCGCCCGCCGCGCGGTGTCCGAGCTGTGCGCGCAGGCCGAGCAGGCCGGCCTGCTCGACGACCACGGCGCGACGACGGCCGACCAGCTGCGCACGCTGTTGAAGTCCCACCCCGATGCTCTGTCCCCGCTCTGCCAGCTGAGCCTGCAGGCGAGCCTGGGCGCCGACACGGCGGCGGCTGCGCGCTACCTGCCGCCGGGCGGCGTCCACGCCCTCACCGCGAAGGCCTGCCACAACCTCGGCCCCTTCCTGACCGACGACGGGCTCGATCAGCGTGCGCTGTTCCGCGCTCGCGGGCGCGGGGTGCTGGTGCCGGTGTGCGTGGCAGGCTCGCTGGCGTCGCCCCACAACCAGTCGCTGCCCTACAGCAAGGCCGACACGCGCAAGCTCCTGACGCGCATCTGCCAGCAGGGCTGGTCGCACGGGCTGCTGCACGCCGACGGATCGGTCGACTCCGCCGCGCTGGCCGCGCTGGGCACGAAGATCAGCCGCCAGATGCTGGCGTCCGGCGAGATCGCGCCTCAGCAGGAGATGGGCCTAGCGGACCAGCTCGGGCTGGAACTTGCTGACCTCGACCACCTGGTCGACCGGCACGTTGGCGCGCTTGGCTGCGGCGATGATCTGATCCGGCGACGGCGCCTCGTACAGGCAGTACGACCTGCGGCGGTCGGCGCTCAGGAACGAGAACAGCCAGTTGACACCCTCGTCGGCGTTGATGTCCTCGATCACCCGCACGTCCTCGCCGGTGAGGTCGAGTTGCTCCGCGAAGCTCCGTTCGATCAAAAAGAGTGCCATCAGCCTCCGCTTCTGGTTGGACTCACCCGCGCTCCGTCAGGCCGCGCGTGTGCGCATAGCTTGCCGCTTCGGTGCGGTTCGCGCAACCGGTCTTACGCAGAATGCTGCGTATGTGGTTTGCAGCCGTGTGCTCGCTGATGTGCAGCGTGCGGCCGATCTCCCGGTTCGACCGGCCCTGCGCGACCAGGCGCAGGATCTCTGCCTCGCGCCCGGACAGGCCGTCCGGCAGCCGCGACGCCGCCGGTCCGGCCGGCAGCAGCCCGCGGATGCGGCCCAGCAGGGCCGGCATCCCGATCCGCTCGGCCAGGTCGGACGCCTCCGCCAGCGCCGCCGCCGCGGCCGGGTCGCCGGCCCGGCCCTGCGCGCGCAGCGTGCGCGCGTACTCGTAGTCCGAGTGCGCCAGCCAGGTGATCGCACCCATCTCGCGGTTGTAGTCGATCGCCCGCTGCAGGTGCAGCTCCGCCTGCTCCAGCTCACCGTAGGCGGCCGCCAGGGTGCCCAGGTATCGCTCGGACGATCCGTAGCAGGCCACGCCGTGGCCGATCATCACGTTCCGCTCCGCGATCGACAGCAGCTCCCGGTAGACCTGCTGCGACAGTTCGGCGTCGCCCACGGCGACGCAGGCGTCGGCGATGTAGGTCAGCGACCCTACCCACAGCGCGTGCCGGTAGACATCGAGGCCGTCGCTCTGGATCAGCGCCAGCTGGGCGCGCGCCTCGTCCAGCATCCCCAGCTCGGCCGTGAGCGCCGCCAACCCGGGGCGCCACGACCCGCCGCGCCGGTCGCCGCCCGCCAGCACCCGCACCACCGGCGCCAACTCCGCCAGCCGTCCCTGCTCGCGGCGGATGCTGAACATCTGCACGCCGTACACCCCTGATGCGTCGCGCCCGGTCAGCAGCCGGCTCCACTCGCGTGAACGCTCGGCCGCCTCCTCTGCCTCGGCCAGACGTCCCTCGCAGAGCGCGATCGCCGAGCGGTAGTGCTCGGCCACGTGGATAATGAACGGCTGGTGCATGCGCCGCGAGATCTCCAGCACCTCGGCCAGCTCGCGGCCGGCGGTGCGCAGGTCGCCCTTGCCGATCAGCGCCGTGATCCGCCACTCGGAGGCCTCCGCCTGCGACTCGATGTCGCCCAGCTCCTCGGCGATGGTGCGGGCCTCGGCCAGCATCTCCAGCACCTCGTCGTGGGTGTTGGAGCCGCGTGCCCAGTAGCTGCGCATCAGCACCACGGACAGGCCGGGGCGGTAGTCCATCCGCCGCGCGATCTCGATCGCTTCGTCGCGCAGCTCGGCGCTGCGCTCGCGACTCGCCCACGAGCGCGCGCGCCCGGGCCAGCCCCGACAGCAGCAGCACGCGCATGCGTGGAGTCCCCGGGACCGAGCGCCGCCAGCGCCTCCTCCAGCAGCTCGATCGCGCCTTCGTCGAGCATCGCCACCCGCCAGCAGGCGGTCT
This sequence comes from uncultured Actinomycetes bacterium, assembly GCA_963766445.1. Lineage (GTDB taxonomy): Bacteria > Actinomycetota > Thermoleophilia > Gaiellales > JAICJC01 > JAICYJ01. The sequence goes on from CAVXZW010000007.1 coordinate 57,730, forward strand.
CCACCCCGATCGCGGCGCGCGCGAGGAGATCCGGGTTGTGGAGCCGCCGCGCCGTCTCGGCGGCCGCCTGGAATGCCTCCAGAGAATCGCCGGACTGGCCGGCCCGGTAGTGGGCGGCCCCCAGCTCCAGCTCGATCTCGGCGTGCGCGGTCTCGTTGTCGACGCCCAGCTCGAGCGCCGTTCGCAGCGGGCCGACCGCCTCGCCGAACGCCAGCGCGGCGTTGGCGGCGTCAGCCGCCCGCAGGTTGTACTCGACCGCCCGCTGGGGACCGTCGATGGGCGCGGCGGCGGCGAAATGGTGGGCGAGGTCGGCCAGTCCGCGCGCCGTGTCGGCGGCGCCGGACGCCTCCATCGACTCCGCCACCTGCAGGTGCAGCTCCGCCCGGCGCAGTCCCGCGAGCCGGTCGTACAGCGCGCGGCGCACGAGCTCGTGGGAGAACCGGTAGCGCAGCTGCCTGGCCGGGATCTCCTCGATCATGCCGCTGCGCAACGACTGCTCCAGCGCGGCCGACAGCGTGGCGTCGGTGAACCCGCCGCCGCGCAGCACGGACAGGTCGAACTCGGGCCCGGTCACCGCGGCCAGCTCCAGCACCAGTGCCGTCTCCGGCTGCAGCCGCGCCAGCCGCTGGTTGACCACCTCGCGCACGCTCTCGGGCGTGCCCAGCGCGCTCAGCGGCCGGGTCATGATGGCCACGCCGTCCACGATCTCGAGCGCTCCCGTCTCCACCAGCTCCCGCCATAGCTCCGTGACCAGGAACACGTTGCCCTGGGTGAGGCTGGTGATGGCGCCCGCCAGCTCCGGAAGCGCAGGGCCCAGCGGCGCCCCGGCCGCACGCTCGACGAACTCCGACACCTGCTCGCCCGTGAGCGCGCCGACGCGCACCCGTACCACCCCGTCCGAGCGCCGCATGTCGATCAGCGCCTCCGACAGCTCGGCCGGCACGTCCGCCTCGGTGTCGCGGAACGTCGCCACCAGCAGCATGCGCGCATCGGGGGCCCCGGCCGCGAGGTGGCGCAGCAGCAGCAGCGTCGGGGTGTCCGCCCAGTGGCCGTCCTCGAACACCAGCAGCAGCGGTCGCCGGCGGCCGGCCGCCACCAGCAGGTCGCTGACGGCCGCGTTCAGGCGATGCCGCTCGGTGTCCTGGTCGGCCACGACCGGCTCGGGCAGGTCGCCGACGTGGCTGCGCAGGTCAGGCAGCAGCCGGGTCAGCTCACCCCCGGCCGGCCCCAAGTCGGCTCGCAGCTCGGCCGGGTCGCTGGCCCGCACCAGCTGGTCGAGCGCCTCCACGAACGGCCGGTAGGGGGTGCGGACGACGGCGTCGCAGGCGCCGTACAGCACCAGCGCGCCGTCCTTCGCGGCCTGGTGGGCGATCTCGCGCACCAGCCGGCTCTTTCCGGACCCGGGCTCACCGCCGACCAGGGCGATGCGGCGGCCCTCGCTCTGCGCGCGCGGGAGCAGCGACCGCAGCGTGGCCATCTCGCGGGGGCGGTCCACGAACGGGAAGGACGGCTGCAGGCGCAGCGGCCCGGGCAGCGCGGAGTGGGCGATGACGTCCATCAGATGGTTGGGTTCACGGGATCCGTGGATGCTGGGCGCAGGATGGGGAGCGTTGGGCGACGGGAGCGTCCGCAGGGCAGGCTGGAGCTGTCCTGGCCGAGGACGATCGTGGCGTCCAGCGTGTCCCAGACAAGATCCAGCGCCGCGTAGCTCGTGGAATCAACCATCTAGTCAGGATTGATCATTGCAGCCCGGTAGCGCACACGCACGAAGTGGGTCAATCCCGGTCATGCGATCCCGTACCACCTTCCGATACCGTCGGCCTCCATAGGCACAAGCGATACAGACCATCGGAGGTCACATGAGCACGATCGCAACACTCGCCGCGGAGGCTCGCTCGGCACTTGCCGGCAGCTTCAACGGCACCCTGACGGGACCGGACGACGCCGGATACGACGAGGCGCGCTCGGTCTACAACGCGATGATCGACAGGCGGCCGGCCCTGGTGGCCCGCTGCACCTCGGCCGCCGACGTGGCGGCGGTGATCGGCTTCGCCCGCTCGCAGAACGCGCTGATCGCCGTCCGCGGCGGCGGTCACAACGGTGGCGGCCTGGGCGTCTGTGACGACGGCGTCGTCATCGACCTGGCCGGGATCAACAGCATCGACGTCGATGCCGCCGCCCGCACGGTGCGGGTCGGCGGCGGCTGCGTCTGGAAGGATGTCGACGCCGCCACGCATGAGGCCGGCGGCGCCGTTCCCTGCGGCATCATCGGCACCACGGGCGTCGGCGGGCTGACGCTGGGCGGCGGGATCGGGCACATCGCCCGCTCCGGCGGCCTCACCATCGACAACCTGCTCGAGGCGGAGGTCGTTCTCGCCGACGGCTCGGTCGTGCGCGCCTCGGCTGACGAGAACCCCGAACTGTTCTGGGCGCTCCGCGGCGGCGGCGGCAACTTCGGCGTGGTCACGTCGTTCACGTTCAAGATGCAGCCGGTGAGCATGGTCGTGGCCGGCCCCACCTTCTGGTCGCTGGACGACGCGGCCGCGGTGATGCGTGCCTACCGGGAGTTCATCCCAGCCGCTCCGCGCGAGCTGAACGGCTGGTTCGCGTTCGTGACCGTGCCGCCGGTGCCCGCGTTCCCCGAGGAGCTGCACGGCCGCAAGATGGCGGCCATCGTGTGGTGCCACACGGGCAGCGAGGAGGAGGCCGCGGCGGCGATGGCGCCGATGCTGGAGGCGGTCGAGCCGGTGCTGCACGGGGTCGGCCCGATGCCGTTCCCGGCGCTGAACGGGTTCTTCGACGCCGCTCTACCCGAAGGGCGACCAGTGGTACTGGAGGGCCGACTTCGTGCGCGATCTGCCTGACGCCGCCATCGAGCAGCACGTCAGGTTCGCAAACGAGATGCTGCCCCGGCCAGTCGACCATGCACATGTACCCGATCGACGGGGCCGTGCACGACGTCGGCTCGGGTGACACCGCGTTCAGCTACCGCGACGTCACCTGGGCGCAGGTGATCGTGGGCGTCGACCCCGACCCGGCCAACGCCGATGCGATCAAGCAGTGGACGATCGACTACTGGGATGCCACGCACCCCTACTCGGCCGGCGGCGCGTACGTCAACTTCATGATGGACGAGGGCCAGGAGCGGGTGAAGGCCACCTACCGGGACAACTACGACCGGCTGGCCCGCGCCAAGGCGCAGTACGACCCGGACAACACCTTCCGGGTCAACCAGAACATCAAGCCCGCAAGCTGAGGCAGGCCGTGGCCGGGGGGTGCGTCGGGCACCCTCCGGCCCTCGGCCATGGCGGTACGCTGCCAACCATGGATCCCCAGCCAGCCGGCATCAGCCGCGAGGAGCTGCAGCTCGCCGCCCGCAACCACGGCATGCCGCTGGAGGCGCTGCGCCACGAGATCACACCGGTGGGACTGCACTACCTGCTGGTGCACTACGACATCCCGGCGGTGGGCGAGGAGTGGAGCCTGCGGGTGGACGGCCGCGTGCGGCGCCCGCTGGAGCTGGATCTGGAGGCCATCCGCGCCGCCCGTCCGTGACCCAGCCGGTCACGATGGAGTGCGCCGGCAACGGCCGCGCGGCGATGGAGCCGCACGTCAGCCAGCCGTGGCTCTGGAGGCGGTGGGCACCGGTGAGTGGACGGGCGCGCCGCTGGCGCCGCTGCTGGAGCAGGCCGGCCTGCTGGACGACGCCGTCGAGATCGTGTTCGAGGGCCTCGATCGCGGCCTGGAGGGCGGCGATGAGCAGACCTACGGGCGCAGCCTCACGATCGAGCAGGCGGTGCAGGACGGCGCGATCCTGGCCTACGAGCTGAACGGCGCGCCGTTGCCGTCGCAGCACGGCTACCCGCTGCGGCTGGTGGTGCCGGGCTGGTACGGCATGACCAACGTCAAGTGGCTGTCATCGATCACGGCCGTCAGCGAGCCGTTCGCGGGCTACCAGCAGGCGCAGTCGTACCGCTGGCGCCGGGAGCAGCACGAGCCCGGCCGGCCGGTCACGCGCATGATGCCGCGGGCGCTGATGGCGCCGCCCGGTATCCCCGAGTTCATGAGTCGGGAGCGCACCGTTGCAACCGGTGAGCCGGTTGCGGTGCAGGGGCGGGCCTGGTCAGGCTGGGGGCCGATCGAGCTGGTCGAGTTCTCGGCCGACGGAGGCGAGAGCTGGCGGGCGGCGGAGTTAGGCGACCAGGCCGGCCCGCACGTCTGGCGGGGCTGGTCGGTCAGCTGGCAGCCGGCCGGGGCGGGTCGCTACGAGCTGTGCTGCCGCGCCACCGACGCGACCGGCGCCACCCAGCCGCTGCAACCGGAGTGGAACCTGGGGGGCTACGAGAACAACGCCGTCCAGCGCGTCTCGGTGATTGTTAAGGATGGTTGATTCCACCAGCTACGCGGCGCCGGCGGGGCCGGCCGCCGACGTGGCCGTTGTCGGGCTGGGCGGCCTGGGCAGCGCCGCGGCCTGCTGGGCGGCGCGGATGGGCGCGCGCGTGGTCGGACTGGAGCAGTTCCAGTTGGGCCACGATCGCGGCGGGTCGCACGACCATTCGCGGTTGATCCGGCCTGGCCTACCACCACCCAGACTACGTGCGGCTGGCGTCCACCGCGTACGACGTATGGGGCGAGGTCGAGCGCGCCGCCGGCGAGCAGCTGGTGCATCTGACGGGAGGCATCGACATGTTCGGCCCGGACGCGCCGCTGGGCCGCGACACCTACGCGGCCGGGATGATCGAGGGCGGCGCCGAGCTGGAGCTGCTGACCGGTGCGGACGTGTCGGCACGCTGGCCGCAGCTGGCGCCGCCCGTCGACGTGCCTGCGCTGGCCCACGCGCGTGCCGGGTTCGTCGCCAGCGAGCGTGCGACCGCCGTCCACCAGCGCCTGGCCCGGGAGGCCGGCGCGGAGCTGCTGGACGGGTGTGCCGTCACCGCCGTGCGACCCTCCGGCCGGGACCTGCTGGTGGAGGCGGAAGGGCGCGCGGTCCGCTGCCGGTCGGTGATCCTCTCGGCCGGAGCGTGGCTGAACGAGCTGCTGGAGCCGCTGGGCGCGAGCCTGCCGCTCACGGTCAGCCAGGAGCAGATCTCCTACCTGGCCGCCGACGACCTCGATCGCTTCCGTCCCGACCGGTTCCCGGTCTGGATCTGGCACGGCGCCCGCACGTACTACGGATTTCCGGCCTTCGGTGAGCGGGCGGTCAAGGCGGCGGAGGACCAGGGCGGCGCCGAGGTGACCGCGCGCACGCGCAGCTTCGACCCCGACCCGGACGCGACCGAGCGCCTGCACCGCTTCGTCTCGGATCTGATTCCCGGGCTGGGAGCGCCGGTGCTGACCAAGACCTGCCTGTACACGATGACCCCCGACCGCGACTTCGTGATCTCGGCGCTGCCGCAGCACCCCGGCATCGTGGCGGCGGTGGCCGACGGCCACGGCTTCAAGTTCGCCTCGCTGCTGGGCAGGATGCTGGCCGAGATCGCCCTGGGCCGCACTCCCTCGCCGGACCTGGCGCGGTTCCGCGCCGACCGGCCGGCCCTCGCGCCCGGCCGCGACCCCAGTCCCGCCCGCGTGTAGGAGGCTGCCGTGCCGCCCCTCTTCCTGTCGCTCGACTTCCTGTACGTGCCCACCGCCGACGTGGACGACGCCGCCCGCCGCTACGTCGACCAGCTCGGTGCCGAGCTGGTCTGGAAGGTGCGCGGCATGGGCACCGTCGTCGCCTGCCTGCGCGTCTCGGAGTCGGGCCCGGCGATCCTGCTCAGCGGCCATCTCGAGGGATCGGCGCCGATCCTCGTCTACCGGGTCGAGGGCTACGACGAGGCGCTGCGCGAGCTCGAGCGGCGCGGGGTCGGCGCGCTGCACCGGCTCGAGATCCCGCACGGCCCCTGCGCCAGCTTCACGGCCGCGGGCGGCCAGCGGATCGCGGTCTACGAGCTGGTGCGCCCCGCTGCGGCCGCGCACTTCGAGGGCCGCATCGACGAACCCCTGGTTCCTAGCGTCGCGCGAACGCCGCCCAGTCGCCGTACCGGAACACCTCGCGCAGGCCGGGGTCGGCGGACAGCGCCGCAACCGCCCTCGGCGTTGTCTTCGTGTTCACCAGCAGGTAGCGGACGTGGAAACGGTCGAGGATGGCGGCGCGCGCGGCCGGCGACGTGCCCGGCTCAAGCGCGATGTTGACCGCCCGTTTGCGCGCCACCGGCATGTTCCGCGGCTCGCCCCGCGCCCGCTCCAGCGGCAGCGCCATCGGGTAGACGGTGGCCTCGCCCGCCAGCTGGTAGCCGATGTACGCCTCGGCCAGCACCACGGGGAACGGCGCTCCGTCGTGCTGGCGGAAGAACCCGATCACCGGCTCCGGCAGCCGCGGCTGCGACTCGCTGACGCCCGGCCCGTGCCGCAGGTCGGAGACCACCTCGGTCCGCTGCGCCCGCACCGACCCCGCGATCAGCGCGGTCGCGAGCAGGACGACCGCGCCCAGCGCGGCCGGTGCGGCGGCGTTCACCCGGGCGTTGCGCCCGCGCAGCGCCGGCCAGGCCGATACCGCGACCCCGGCCACCGTCAGCGCGGCGATCGCGAACGTGAGCGGATCGCCCTCGGGCACGTAGGCCTGGTAGCCCAGTGAGGCCACCGCCACGCCCAGCGCGGCCGGGATGGCCATCCTGCCGCCCGCCACCGCCGCCACCTCCACCACCACGATGGCCGCGGTCAGCGCCCACGGCAGCCCGCTGCGCGGGAACCGCTTGACCTGGCCGTAGCCGAGCACCGACGTGAGCAGCGCCGGCACCCACGGGAACGAGCAGAGCACCAGCGCGGCGCCCATGATCGCGGCCGGCACCGCGTGGCGCCGCCGGAACAGCAGCATCAGGGGCACGACGGACAGCACCCCGACGGCGATCTCGGGCCGGCCGTCGAGCATCCAGCCGGCCCGGGCGATGACCGGGTTCCCGTGCACCACCACGTACACGGTGTCCAGCACCGGTGGTCGCGGCAGCCTCGTCCCGCCCCGCAGTGCGACCGCCCAGATCACGCCGTAGATGACGCCGGTCAGCGCGACCGATGCGGCCAGCAGGCGCCAGCCCCGCAGCATCACGATCACGACCCCCGCAATGCAGGCCAGCACCAGCACCGTGTAGCTGGCGTGGATCAGCGTGACGGCAAGCACGCCGAGCAGCACCGCCCGGCTCAGCCGCCGGTCGAAGCCGCCGCGAGCACCGGCGGCGAGCAGGGCCAGGAGGGCGGGGATCAGGACGTAGAACGTGAACTCGGGCGGCTGCTGCAATGTCTCCAGCGAACCCCGCGCGAGCGCATCCCAGCAGGCCAGGAATGCGGCTGCGGCGCCGACCGGGCGGCCCGCTGCGGCCGAGCCCAGCGCGTAGGCGGCCAACGGCAGCAGCAGCGCGCAGCCGGGCGCCAGGCTGGAGTAGGCGGCCGATGGATCCGAGCCGGTGATCCGGATCGCGACCGCCTCGATCGCGTGCAGCACCGGCACCACGTAGCCGGCGTGGGGTGAGCCGTGCCATACCGACGACAGGCCGCTGAGCGTCAGGTGCGGCAGGTCGAGCAGCTTGCGCACGCGCCCGGCATGGAACAGCGCGTCGCCGTGCAGCACCGTCTCGTAGCGCGATGCCAGCACCGCCATCAGCGCACCGACCGCGGCCACGCCGGCCAGCTGCGCGCCGCTGCCGGAGGTATGGATGCGTGGCGTGGACGCGGCCAGCGCGACGGCGCAGGCGAACCCCACGAGCAGCGCCAGCGCGGTCAGCGGCAGGCCCACGATCAGCGCCGCCATCAGCCCCAGCGACCAGACGGCGCAGCCCAGCGGGATCGCCGCCGCCAGCAGCACCGGAGCCTCCAGCTGCTCGTCCACGCCCAGGACGCGCGCGCAGGCCAGGCCGGGCACCAGCAGCACACCCAGCAGGGCGGCGGCCAGCGGCAGGCCCACCGGCAGCAGCTGTGCGGCGCCGCGGAGCACCAGGACGGCGGCCGCCAGCGCCGCCACCAGCAGGGCCGCTCGGATCGCGAACCCGCGGTCGGGCAGCGCCGGCCTCATGCCCGCACCAGCGGCCGCGCCCGGCAGGCAGATCAGCGCGGCGAGCCAGAGCAGATCAGGGGCCACGCCGCGTGACGATACAGCCACACCCGCGGGTCAGCCGAACGTGAAGGAGTAGAGCGCCGCGCCGGCCGGCGGAGGCACGCCGCCGGGCCCGGCGGCGGCGCGGACCACGAGGGCACGCCACCGCCGAGCCCGGCATGCTCAGGATTCGCTTCCGATCGTGAGCCCGTAGATCACGAGACCATTGATGATCACAGCGATCATGGCTCCCAGGGGAGCGGTGAAGAGGAAAAAGAACCACATGAACATGGCGAACGATGCGACCAGCACGCCGAGCATGTAGCCGCTCGGGTTCCCGCTGAACACCATGAACCCGGCGAACAGCTGCACGATCGCAACGATCAGCAGCACCCAGCCCCAGAACTTGAGGTTCTGGAACAGGAATGCTGAGCTGATGTTGTTGGCCTGGTGGATGGACGTGAGCCCCTCGACCAGGTTGAAGGCACCGGCAACGACCAGCCAGATCGCGGAGAACATCGACCAGCCGGTAAGTCCGTTGGATCGGTCATAGGTGCTTGACGACATGTGACACCTCCTTCCTGTCGCGTCAGCTAGAGGCCGGTTCTCCGGGCGGTGGTGAATTCCTGCGACGCCTCGAACCGTGGCGGCCGCGCCGGTGTGCGTGGCAGAGTGTGGCGGTGGCAACGATGGCCGACCTCGACCAGCTGGCGATGGCGATGCCGCAGACCGTCAGGCAGGAGGCCGACGGCCGGCCCCGGTACCTGGTGCACGGCAAGCTCTACTGCTGCCACCGCGGGCGCCGCCCCGACGCGGTCGATCCGGACACCGGCGAGCGCATGGACGACGTGCTGATGTTCCGCGTCGCTGACGTCGGCGTCAAGGAGCTGCTGCTGGCCGACGACCGCGGCGTGTTCTTCACCACGCCCCACTTCGACGGTTACCCGGCCGTGCTGACGCGGATTCGCGACCTCGCCGACATCGACCGAGAGGAGCTCGGCGACACGATCGCCGAGGCCTGGCTGACGCGGGCACAGAAGCGTGTGGCCAGGGCCTGGCTGGAGCAGCAGGCGTAGCCCCGCGATGATTTTGCGCGTCCCGCCGGATCTCTGGTGTGACGAGGATCAACAGGAGGTGCTGATATGAGACGCGTGATGGTTCGCTACACGGTCAGGCCCGACCAGGCTGAGGCCAACGAGGCGCTGGTGCGCGAGGTCTACGACGAGCTGGATCGAACCCGCCCCGATGGGCTGCGCTATGCGACCTTCCGGCTTGACGACGGCGTCAGCTTCGTGCACGTCGCTTCGGTCGAGACCGAGGACGGTCGCAACCCGCTGTCGGAGGTGCAGGCGTTTCAGCGGTTCACCGAGACGATCGGCGAGCGCAGCGACGAGCGCCCGGTGACCGTCGTGCTGCACGAGGTCGGCTCCTACCGCTTCCTTGACGGAGCGGGTGCCGCCTGAGATGGGACCGCAGCGCCATCCGGTCGTGCATCTGGAGCTCCACACCGGCGACCTCGCGGGGGCGGCCGGGTTCTACTCGCAGCTCCTGCGCTGGCGCCCGACCACGGTCGAGGCCGGCTCCGCCTGCTACACGGCCATGGAGCTGGGCGGGCGGCTGGGCGGAGGCATCGTCGAGTGCGGCACCGAGCGGCCCATGTGGCTGCCCTACGTCCAGGTCGACAGCGTCGATCAGATGACCGCCTGCGCATGGGGGATGGGGGCGACCGTGCTGCTCGAGCCGCGCGAGGGGCCGGCCGGCTGGCGCAGCGTGGTGTCGGTGCCCGGCGGCGCGGAGCTGGCCCTGTGGCAGCCGAAGGGGGCGACATGAGCCTCGCGGGCGCCGAGCTGGAGCTGCTGGAGGCCGCCCGCCGCGGCGACGAGGATGCCTACGCCCGGCTGGTCGGCCCCCACCGCGCCCAGCTGCACGCGCACTGCTATCGCATGCTGGCGTCGGCGCCGGATGCCGAGGACGCCCTGCAGGAGGCGTTGCTGGGGGCGTGGCGGGGGCTGCCCCGGTTCGAGGGGCGGAGCTCGCTGCGATCCTGGCTCTACACGATCGCCACGAACGCCTGCCTGAAGGCGATCGAGCGGCGGCCCAAGCGGGTGCTGCCGGTCGATTACGGGCCGGCCGCCGATCCTCACGACGGCCCGGGGACGCCGCTGGTCGAGTCGGTCTGGGTCACCCCGTATCCCGACCGCGACGTCGTGTCCGCCGATCCCTGGGTGGCGCCGGAGGCGCGCTACGAGCAGCGCGAGAGCATCGAGCTGGCGTTCATCGCGGCGCTGCAGCAGCTGCCGCCGCGCCAGCGCGCGACGCTGATCCTGCGCGACGTGCTGGGCTTCTCGGCCCGCGAGGTGGCCGCGGCGCTCGACACCACGACCGCTTCGGTCAACAGCGCGCTGCAGCGCGCCCACCGGCTGGTCGACGAGCGGCTGCCCGAGCAGAGCCAGCAGGCGGCGCTGCGAGCACTGGGCGATGATGCGCTGAGCGAGGTCGTCAACGGCTACGTCGACGCCTGGGAGCGGGGCGACCTGGACGCGGTGGTGGCGATGCTGGCCGAGGACGTCACCCTGACGATGCCGCCGATGCCGACCTGGTTCGCGGGACGGGCGGCGGTCGCGGGCTTCTTCGGCCGGCTGCCGCTGCGGGCCAACCGCCGCTGGCGCCTGCTGCCGGCGGGTGCGAACGGCCAGGTCGCGTTCGCCCACTACGGCTGGGACGAGCGCGCCGGCTGCTTCCTGCCGCACGGCGTGAACGTCCTGGCCCTGAGCGGATCGCTAGTCAGCGAGATCAACGCGTTCCTGTACCCGGAGGACTTCGCGCGGTTCGGGCTGCCTGAACGGCTGCCGGGCTAGAGCAGTTCCTCGTAGGTGCGCCCGCTGCGGACGCTGGCGGGCTGCTCGGCGGTGATGTCGGAGCCGGGTCGGGCCCGCTTGTCTCTGGCCTTGACCAGGATCCACCGCCGATCACCGGTGCGGGTCAGGGCGAACCCGCCGGCGAGCTTATGGCCGTGCAGCACGAACGAGAGGTGCCCGGACTCGTTCCGCACCAGGTCGACCGTGCCCTCGTCCCAGATGATCACCGCGCCGCTGCCGCGCGCGCTCCCCTCGTGCACGCCTTCGAACTCGCCTGCGGCCATCGAGTGGTCCTCGACCGGCACCGCCAGCCGGCGCACAGCCGGGTCCATCGACGGCCCCTTCGGCACCGCCCACGAGCGCAGCACGCCGCCGTCTTCGATCCGCAGGTCGAAGTGCAGCGTTGTGGCGTCATGCTGTTGGACGACGAACCGTGGCACCGGCGCGGCGTATCATCGCAAGCGTGGTTGCCGGGGGGCACCCCCGTGCGCCGGGGGTCAGCGTCCCAGCCGTGCCTGCTGGGTCGCCATGAAGGCGGGGTTTGTGTCGATCGATCCCGGTGCGAGCGAGTCGATGACGAGATGCGCGTCGTTGTAGCAGTACATCTCCGGTTCGTTCGTCCAGTGGGCCGCGGGATTCGGTGACGTGCAGTCCCACGAAGGCCAGGTCGACGTAATCGTGCCCGCCTTGCCGCTCACGAAGCGGTACCACTGGATGATCGTCCATCCAGCAGCGTTCTCATACCCGATCAGGGTGCGTGGGTCGGTGTACCGGCGGTTGTTCTTCACAGCCATGCTGTAGCACGGCAGCGCCGCATTGTTGCAGCGACCACCCATCACCGAATTCGTCTTCGCCCAGTATGGCGACGGCACCGGCACCTGATTGACGCCAACCGAGTACCGCCGCCCAAAGCCGTAGCAGGTGGACACGAGTGAGGTCTGGAGTTGTGTCGTCAGCGTGTTGTTCGGGTATGCGAACATGCCCCACGCCTCGGGAAACCCGTGCCCAGCGAAGTCGGCGAGGGTGCCGCAGGTCTCGTCCCGCTGCTGATCAGGCGTAAGCGTCGTCAGTTCCTTTCCGGTGCGGCCGCGGGAGGCGACCGACCACCCGTACTGATCTCGCAGATTGGCCAGGTCGGCCCAGGTCGCGTAGCGAATGATCCCCTGACAGACTGGAGCGCTCGTGCCGGTCTGGCTTAGCGACACGGGCGTCGTGGCAGTGTGTCCGTGCGACTTGATCAGTTCTGCCAGCGTCCAGAGCGGCACGTTACCGGCCAACGGCGCCGTGCAGCCGCTTCCACCGACGTAATTGCCGACCTGTGCGCGACCGAACATGTACGTGATGTAGCGGCGAGGCGGCTCTGGGCTGGTGTCGGCGAACAGCTGGATGGTGCCGGGGTTGGGCATCCCATTGAGCACGAGGAAGTCGTCCCGTGCGCCATCGACACGGAGCGGCTGTGCGTCGTATCCGGTTCCGGTCGTCGCCGGAATCACGCTGCGCGTCCATCCGCTCCCCGTCCGCACCAACAGGAGGTCAGACAGGTCAGAGGCGGCGCCGCTGCGAACGACGTACACGTCCGGCCTTTCATCGCCGTTCACATCGCCCGCGGCGACCGACGTAACGCCGCCGTCCGGGAACGTGGCGAGCGCCACCGGGGCTGCGTAGCCAGACCCGGTACGCACCTGCATGTACACCCCGGTCGGCGTGGCGCCGATGATGTCCAGCCGACCGTCCCCCGACACGTCAGCTGCTGCCAGGTCGACGTACCGGGTCGTCAATCCCAGTGACGCCCCGACCTCCGTGAACCCATGTCCCGCATTATTCCGGTAGAGGTAGGGGCGCGCTGATCCGGTGACCAGGAGATCCTGCCAGCCGTCGCCGTTGTAGTCGATCGTGATTGAGCGCTTGCCGTTTCCAATCGTGGCCTTCAGACCGAAGGCGTTCGCGGTGTCCTGTCGGTAGCCGTGGCCGCCGACGTTAATAGA
>CAVXZW010000008.1:0-33672 GCA_963766445.1 uncultured Actinomycetes bacterium
ACGGCTCGCGAAGTTGATCTTGGACAGCTTCGTCACGCCCTCGACCAGCAGCGCCACCTCGTCGCCGAACAGCTCGCGCACCTGCTCGAGGTCAGCGTCGGTGTCCTCGATCACGTCGTGCATCAGCGCCGCCGCGATCGTGGAGGAGTCGAGCTTCATCCCGGCGCACACCTGGGCGGTGCTCCAGGGATGGTGGATGAAATCCTCCCCGCTCTTGCGCAGCTGGCCCGCGTGCTGGTCGCAGGCGAAGTCGAACGCCCTGCGGATCAGGTCGACGTCGAGCTTCGAGTTGTAGGAGGAGACCTGGCCGAGCAACTCCTGGAGCAGATGATCGTGCCGTACGGCCTCCGGGCTGCGCTGCACCGTTGCCATGATACACAGTGTAGTGAACGGGTTCCCCGGCGCCCATGGCCGGAACAATGCGCGGCTCAGACAGCGGCGGCCACCGGCTCCGGCGCGGCGTCCAGCGTCAGCTCGCCGCTCTCCAGCCGGCCCAGGAACTCCAGCGACTCGCGCAGGCGCTCCTGCGCCGCCCGGAAGCTGGCGGAGGCTTCGAGGTCGACCCGTTCGGCCGGGGGTGCGGACGGATCGAGACCAAGCTCCTCCAGCACCTGCAGGCAGGCGGCGACGGTGCCGGCCGGCAGCAGCGGGGTGACGCCGTCGCGGGCCGCTCGCCAGACCGCGGCCAGAGCCGGCCGCAGCGGCTCGCGCTCGGCGGCAACCGACCGTGCGAAGGCGATCTCGGCCCCGCCCCAGACGACGTGCACGGCCGTGCGCTCGGCCAGCTCGCCGACCAGCGGCAGCAGGCGCTCGTCCTGGGGCGGATCCAGCAGCACCAGCGCACCGAACCCGGCTGCGGCGGCGGGCAGCTCGTCCCACTCGGCCAGCGCGATCCCGGCCCCGCCGAACCGCGCCGGGTGCAGCACGCCGGTGAGCATCGCCTGGCGGCGGGCACGCTCGGCCACCACCACCAGCACGTCGTCGCCGCCGGCCAGCAGGCGAGCGATGGTCGCGATCTGCGTGCCCTGGCCGCGCGCGTCGACCAGGCAGCCTGAGCCCGCGGCGAGCGACGGCCTGGGATCGGCCGCGGGCGCCTGCGCGTTCAGCGTGCGCACTGCACGCACGAGCATCTGCGGGGTGACGGTGCCGTTCCACTGGTTGCGCTGAAGCCGGAAGGCCACGTCGTGGCGCCCCGACTGGCGCAGCACGGGCGCGTCACGCCCCATCCCGAACCCGACCGCGCGGCAGCGGAAGCCGCCCAGCTCGACCGCCATGCGGACGTGCTTGCCCTCGCTCATCGTCTCGACGGAGGTCAGCGTCGTGGCCGGTGCCAGCAGCGTCACGCCCGGGTTCCCCAGCCCGCAGGGCTCGAGACGGGCCAGCTCGTCGGCCAGCTCCAGCGACAGCTCGGAGGGAGCCACCACGGCATCGACGTGCACGGCCCGGCCCAGGTCCTGCCCTTCCAGAGCCGCAGCCGCGTGCTCCGCCAGCAGCTCGGCGAACCGTTCGATGCGGAGCGGGTCGATCGACAGGCCGGCGGCGGCGCGATGGCCGCCGAACTTCTCCAGCTCGCCGGCGCAGGCGCTGAGCCCGGCGTGCAGGTCGTAGGCGGGGATGCTGCGCCCCGACCCCTTGGCGCCCTCGTCGCCGATCGCGATCAGCACCACCGGCCGGCCGTAGCGCTCGACCAGCCGCGACGCCACGATGCCGATCACGCCCTCGTGCCAGTCGGGCGACGCGAGCACGTAGGCGCGCCGCTCGCGCCAGGCGGCGTCGCGAGCCTCCACCTGCTCTGCGGCCAGCTCCAGGATCTCCTCCTCGACCAACTGGCGGCGGCGGTTCAGGCTCTCGAGCTTCGCGGCCAGCTCGCGGGCGCGATCGTCGTCATCGGTAAGCAGCAGGTCGAGCGCAACACCGGGGTGTCCCAGCCGCCCGGCCGCGTTGATGCGAGGGCCCAGCCGGAAGCCGAGGTCACCGGCGGCGACGCGTGTGCGGTCGATGCGGGCGGCCGCCATCAGTGCACGCAGCCCCGGCTTGGCGGTGCGCGCCATGCGGCGCAGGCCGGCCCTGACCAGCCCACGGTTCTCGTCCAGCAGCGGCACCACGTCGGCGACGGTGGCCAGTGCCACCAGGTCGAGGTGCTGGTCGAGCTCGTCGCGCTCCCGTCCGCTGCGCGCGTACAGCGCCTCTGCCAGCTTCAGCACCACGCCGGTGCCGCACAGCTCCGGGAACGGATAGTCCGACGGCCGCGTGCAGACGCGCAGGCAGTCGGGCAGCTGCTCGGCCGGGCGATGGTGGTCGGTCACGATCACGTCCATGCCGAGCTCGCGGGCTCGCGCCACCTCGGCGGTGGCCGTGATGCCGCAGTCGACCGTGACGACCAGCTTCACGCCCTCGCCGGCCAACCGCTCCAGCGCCTGGGCGCCCACGCCGTAGCCCTCCTCGAAGCGGCTGGGCAGGTGCCAGCCGACCTCGGCGCCCAGCGATCGCAGCACCAGGACGGCCAGCGCCGTCGCGCAGATGCCGTCGGCGTCGTAGTCGCCGTGCACGCAGATGCGCTCGCCGCGCTCGATCGCGGCCAGGACGCGGTCGCTGGCAGCGCTCATGTCGCCGAGCAGCAGCGGGTCGTGACGCGGGCCCTCCGCCTCGAGGAAGGCGCGGGCGGACGCGGCATCGCAGTGGCCGCGGCGCAGCAGCACCTCGGCCATGGTGCGGCTGACACCCAGCTGCCCGGCCAGATCCAGGGCGGCCGGCTCCGAGCAGGGATCGATCAGCCATCGGGGAGCGCGTTCATCCACAACTCTCATGCTAGGAAGCGGGTCGGACAGCGACGCGACCGCCGCGACCCCGCCGCCGGACGCTTATGCTGGGCCCAGAGAGGTATGACGGTCCGTGTTGAAAGCAGACGCTCTACGGGCGGCGCACGACGCCGAGCCTCTCTTCGACGATGTCTCGTTCGTCCTCGCTGACGGCGACCGGGTGGGCCTGGTCGGCCCCAACGGCGTCGGCAAGTCGACGCTGCTGCGCCTGCTTGCGGGCCGGGCCACGCCGGACGCCGGCAGGGTCAGCGTCGGCGACTGCGACCGCGTCTCCTACCTCGAGCAGCAGCCTCCCGATCCGGATCTGACGCTGGGCGAGCACCTGCGCCGGTCGGCCGGCGAGGTCTACGCCGTCGACCGCGAGATGCGGGAGCTGGAGGCGGCGATGGCGACCGGCGACGACGCCGCGGTGGCTGGGTACGGAGCGCTCCAGCACCGCTACGAGGTGCTGGACGGATGGCGCTTCCGCGACACGATCGACCAGGTGCGCCGCCGCATCGGCATCACCGGCCTGTCCGAGGGCGCGTGCTTCCGCGAGCTGTCGGGCGGCCAGGCGGCCCGCGTGATGCTGGCCGGGGTGCTGCTGTCCCGCCCCACCGTCCTGCTCCTGGACGAGCCCACGAACCACCTCGACCTGGATGGGATCCGCTGGCTGGAGCGGTACCTGTCGGGCTTCCCGGGAGCCGTGCTGGTGGTGACCCACGACCGCCGCTTCCTCGACGAGACCGTCTCGCGCATCCTCGAGCTGGATCCGGTGACACGTTCCGTGGCCGTCTACGAGGGCGGCTACACGGCGTTCCGGGCCGAGAAGCAGCGGCTGTTCGAACGGCGCCAGGAGGAGCACCGCGCCCAGGAGCGCTACCGCAAGCGGCTGGAGGCAGACATCGCCCGCACCCGCGGCCAGGCGAGCGCGACCGAATCGACCGCAAGCGGCGCGGGCAGCGACCAGCTCAAGCGCTACGCCAAGAAGGTGGCGAAGAAGGCAAAGGCCCGCGAGGGCAGGCTGGAGCGTCAGATGACCGCCATCGACTGGATCGAGCGAGCCCGAGCAGGCGGCCTCGTTCTCCTTCACCCTGGCCGGCACGTCCCAGCCCGGCCGCCGGCTGGTCGGCGCTGGAGGACGTCACCGCGGGATACGACGGGGTGGCGGTGCTCGCAGGGCTCGACCTGGTCATCAAGGGCCGCGACCGGATCGCGCTGACCGGCCGCAACGGCTCGGGCAAGTCCACGCTGTTCCGGGTGATCGCGGGCGACCTGGAGCCGCTGTTCGGCTCGGTGCTGCGCCAGGCGCGCGTGGGCGTGCTTCCCCAGACCCACGACCATCTGCCGCTCGGGCGCACGGTGCTTGACCACTACCGCCGCGGCGTCCCCGGCCACGAGCACGAGGCGCGTGCGGTGCTGGGCTGGTTCCTGTTCTCGCAGGAGCAGCTGTTCCGCCCCATGGCCAGGCTCAGCGCCGGAGAGCGGTCACGCCTCCTGATCGCGATGCTGGTGATGGGCGGCGCCGAACTGCTGCTGCTGGACGAGCCCACCAACCACCTCGACTTCGACTCGATCGACGTCGTCGAGCGGGCCTTGAAAGGATTTCGCGGCACCATCCTGACCGTCTCCCACGACCGCGAGTTCATCCGCTCGATCGGGTGCGATCGGGTCTGGGAGGTGCGGGACGGTGCGGTGCGCGAGGGCGGCTACGACCTGGCCTGACGATCGCCGGTCAGATCCTGCCGCTGCGCAGGATCGACCACACCAGCACCAGCCCCAGGCCGCTCGCGACCAGGTAGCCGAACCAGGTCAGGATGTGCACAGCCCCAGACGTGCGGGCCGCCGTCGGCGGCGATGCCGAGCAGCGCGGAGCCCACCATCGTCCCGGCCATCACGATCGCGATCACCAGCCGGTTGGCGACGACGTCGGCCTTGGACGGTGAGCTGGTCGAGCCCGCGGTGGCGGAACTGCACCTCCACCTCGCCGTCGCGGAACTGCTCGAGCGTGTCGTGCACCTGGTAGGGCAGCTCCATCAGCAGGCCGCCGTAGCTCATCAGCTCCTCCCGGCCGCGATCGAGCAGGGCCGACGGTGACAGCTGCTGCGCCATCAACTCGTCGGCGTAGGGCTCGGCCACTTCGAACACGTTGAACTCCGGGTACAGCTCGGCGCCCACCGAGCCGAGCGTGGCCAGCGTCTTGTCAAGCAGCGCGAAACGGGTGGGCAGGCGCAGGTGCATGCGGGCGATCAGCGAGAAGGCTTCACGCACGACCTCGATCGGGTCGATCTCGCCCAAGCGCGGCGCCGTGATAGCGGTAGTAGACCTCGCGCAGCTCCAGCCGGAACTCCTCCTCCTGGGCGGCGTTGAAGCGCACGCCGAGGTCGCGCAGCCGCCGCGGCAGCTGGTCGATGTTCTCGTTGACGGCGTCCACCAGCAGCCGGGTAAGGCGGCGCATGTCGGTGGGCGAGAGCGCGCCGGTGATGCCGAAATCGATGATCCCCAGCCTGACCGTCCTCCATCACGAACAGGTTGGCCGGATGCGGGTCGGCGTGGAAGGTGCCGTAGCGGAACACCATCTCCAGCCACACCTCCGCCATCAGGTACGCCAGCCGGCGGCGCTCGGCGGGATCGAGCGTCGACAGGTCGGTGTCGCTGAGCGTGGTGCCCTCGATCCGCTCGAGCGTCAGCACCCGCTCGCTGGAGAACGTCCAGTAGACCTTGGGGATCACGACCGTGGTCGACTCGGCGAACATGCGCCGGAACACCTCGGCGTTCCGTGGCCTCGATCCGGTAGTCGAGCTCGCGGGTGATGGAGCGGGCGAACTCGTCCACCAGCTCCACCGTGTCCACGAACTCGAGGCGCTCGACGCGGCTCTTCACGATCTTGCCGACCTGGCGCAGCAGCGCGATGTCGGCCTCGATCTGGCGCCGGGCGTTGGGACGCTGCACCTTCACCGCCACCGAGCGGCCGGTGTGCAGCTCGGCCAGGTGCACCTGCCCGATCGAGGCGGCCGCCACCGGCACGGGGTCGAAGGCGGCGAACAGGTCGCCGATCTCGCCGTTCAGCTCCTGGCGGATCACCTGCTGCACCTCCCCGTAGGAGAAGGGCGAGACCGAGTCCTGCAGCAGGCGCAGCTCGTTGATGATCTCGGGTGGCATCAGGTCGGGGCGGATCGAGAGCAGCTGGCCGAACTTGACGAAGGTCGGGCCCAGCTCGTCCAGCATCTCGCGCAGGTGCCGCCCGCGCGCCTCCAGCGACATTTCGGGCTCCTGCGCGCCCCGCGGCCTCCGCTCGAACGCATACCCGAAGCCGTGCCGGGCGGCCACCTGCGCGATCTCACGTACGCGGGCGATCTGGGTGCGCCGCGAGGGCTGCGTCTCCATGAGGCAATGGTACCGCCCTGTGGGGGCGGCCAGCGGGTGGTCAGGCGGCGGAGATCGGCCGGCCCACGACCAGGACCTCGAGCAGCGTCGGGGTCGAGCTCGCGGTAGCTCGCGTCGGTGCGGATGTCGAGCGCGTCCACCGTCTTTGAGAAGAAGCAGCGAGCCGCCGCGGCCAGGACGACGCCCCTGATCTCCTGCTCCGGCAGGCCCAGTTCGCGCAGCCGTGCCAACTGCTTGTCGCCGATCGACGTTGCGTCGTCCACCACCTGCTCGGCCAGGTCCATGACCGCGACCTCCACCTCGTCCAGGCCGGCCCCGCGGCGGTCGAGCGCGATCTCGCGCACGGGCTCGCCGAAGCTGTCGATCAGCACCTTGCCGTGCGCCAGGCAGCAGTAGCTCGAGCGCAGCCGCTGGGCGGCGGCGAGCGTCGCCAGCTCATAGCGGCGCAGGTCCATCGACTCCTTGATGGACGTGTTCAGCGCCAGCCATGCCGCCTGCACCTGTGGCCGCTCGTCGAAGGCGCGGTCGAAGTTCGGCGTCACGGCTCCCAGCCCACCGTGACGGGTGGCGCCGTCGTCAGCGTCTGCATGACTACGCAGTAGCGCTCGGTCTTGCGCCGCAGCGCGGCCAGCTGCTCGTCGGTCGCGGCGGGGGCATCGATCGCGAACGAGACGCGGATGTCGGTGAACCCGACCGGCGCCTTGCGGTCGATGCCGAGCGTGCCGCGCAGGTCGAGATCGCCCTCGACGGTGACGGCGATGTCGTTCACCTCGAGGCCCATCGCCCCGGCCACCATCTGGCAGGTGATCTGCGCACAGGCGGCCAGCGCGCCCAGCAGCAGGTCGCCGGAGCAGGCACCGGTGCCCTCGCCGCCGACGCCGGCGTGGGCCTGCGCCTCGTATACCGCGCGGCCGAGGTCGACCGAGCAGGCGATCGGAGTGTCGCCGGTGGCACCCCGCGCGGTCAGCGTGATCCGGCCGCCGTCGGGATGCTCCCGGTATCCCCCCTTCAGCGGTTCCTGGATGGCGCGCAGATCAACGTTGCTGGTCATCCAAGCAGGCTCCTGCCCTGCATGTCGGCCGGTACCGGCTGGCCCATCAGCTCCAGCACCGTGGGCGCGATGTCGAACAGGCGGGCGCCCTGCGGTGCCGCCGCCGGCATGCCCGGGCCCTGGAAGATGTAGATGCCGTACTTCGCGTGGTTGGCGTCGTCGGGGCCGGTGTCGTTCTCGCGGGTGTGGATGGCGCCGTCGCCGACGCTGCCGATCGACCGCCAGCGTGAGGTTGCCGAAGTAGACGATCAGGTCGGGCGGCGACGCCGTTGACCGTGTGGTAGAGCTGCTCGGGGCGAAACGCCTTCGTGCCGATCGAGTTGCCCTGCTCGTCGCCCAGCGCCTCGAGCTTCGCGATCAGCTCGTCGCGCAGCGGCTCACCTGGGACGGCTCGATCGACGCCCTCCGGCTCGCGGCCGCGCACGTTCAGGAAGATGCGCGAGTAGTAGCCGCCGTCGCCCCACACCCGCGTCCGTGGCCAGTCGATCATGTCCGGCTTGACCGGCCCGGCCGGCGCACCCTCGCGCAGCGTCAGGTAACCCTCGCGGATCAGCCACTCGTTCACGCGGATGCCGCCGAACATCGACTGGGCGCCGTGGTCGGAGACGACCATCAGCGTGGTGTCTCATCCCAGCCCCTCGATCAGCGAGCCGATCTCGGAGTCGAGGTAGCGGTAGTAGTCGCGGAACGCCTGCTCGTAGGCGGTGCCGGGCACGTAGTCGGGGTGGCCGTGGTCGTAGTAGCGCCAGAACCCGTGGTGCAGGCGGTCGGTGCCCATCTCGACCATCATGAAGAAGTCCCACGGGCGCGAGTCGCGCAGGTGGCGGGCCAGCTGGAAACGGCGCTTCGGTCATCTCGTTGATGTCGCGCAGGATCCGGTCCTTTTGATCGGTGCGGAAGTTGGGCACGTCCACCATGTACTCGCCGACGACCTGCTTGATCTCGTCGCGCAGCTCCTCGGGGTAGGTGTACTTCGAGTCGGTCGAGGGCGCCAGAAAGCAGCTGATCATCTCGCCGTTCACCCGGCGCGGCGGGAACGTCTGGGGAACGCCCAGCACCACCACGTGCTTGCCGACGCGCGACAGGATGTCCCAGACGCGATCGTCCTTCATCTTCTCGGCGGTGGCGAAGGTGAGCCCGTCGTAGGAGTGGTCCTTGCGGTTGCGGAACCCGTAGAAGCCGAGCGTGCCGGGATCCTTGGAGCTGGTCATGCACGACCAGGCCGGCACGGTGATCGGCGGGTCGCACGACTCCAGCGGGCCGTAGACGCCGCGGTCCATCAGGCCGCCCAGCACGGGCAGCTCGCCCTTCATGTCGTCGAACAGGATCTCGGGCGCCGCGCAGTCCAGCCCGATCACCATCACGCGCCTTGGCTTGCTCATGGCCGCAGTCTAGGAAACCGGCCCGGCCGAGCGCTCCGCATGCTCTGCGATCAGCCGCCGGTACAGCGCCTCCATCGCCGGCGCCGATTCCGCCACCCGCTCCCGCACGATCCGCAGGTTGCGCTCGGCGTAGCGTTCGCGGAGGGCGCCGTCGGCAAGCAGCCGGTCAAGCGCCGCCGCCAGCGCCTGCTCGTCGCGGGGCTGCACCATCTCCGCCCCCTCCCCCGGGCCGATCCACTCGTCGATGGACGCGCACCATCCGCCGACAAGCGGGTTGCCGCTGGCCATCGCCTCGAGCAGCGATGACGGCGACGAGTCGGTGTTGGCGATCGACACCACGATGTCGCCCGAGGCGGCCAGCCGCGGCAGCCCGTCGGGATCGACCCGGTGCAGCCGGATCCTGTCGTCGAGCCCCGCGTCGGCGACCGCTTGCTCGACCTGGGCCCGCGTCTCGCCGCCCCGAGCCGCCAGCAGCAGCCGCGCCCGTGGATGGGCGGGCGCGACGCGGGCGAACGCCCGCACCAGCACATCGATGTTGGTTCGCTCCTGGAAGTTGCGCAGCGACAGCACGATCAGGGCGTCGTGCGGCCAGCCCAGCTCGGCCCGCAGCCCGTCCCGGTCGGCCTGCTCGGGACCGAATCCGGAGAGCTGGGTGTGCCAGATGATGTGGGCGATCCGGGTCGGGTCGGCGCCGGCCGCCACCGCGGCCGCCTCGATCGCCCCGGAGTTCACGACCAGGTAGTCGGCCGACCGCCAGGTGCGAAGTGCCCGGCTGCGGCCCGGCTCCTTGAGCGCGTCCAGCAGCACGTCGCGGCCCCAGGGGCTGACCACGTAGGGGTGCACCTCGGCCAGCGCGCCCCAGTAGGCGTAGGGCGTGATCCCGTGGCCGTGCACGACGTCGGCTCCGACGGTCGCCGCCAGCCGGCGGATGGCCGGGCCGAAGCGGAGCCGGCGCAGCCTGGGGACGCGCATCAGCGGCTCCAGCGCCAGCAGGTCGTGGACGGTGATGCCCTCCGTCTCGCGGGGATCCGCGCCGACCCGGTTGGAGACGACGTGCACGTCATGCCCGCGATCGGCCAGCCGCCGCGCCCAGCGCAGGGTGTGGATCGACCGCGCGTCGGCGACGGCCAGGATCCGGAGCGGTCGCGGAGACGAGCTCACGTGGCCGCCTCGGCGGGCGGGCGCCGGCGCAGGCGGCGGGCGATGATCCGCCAGCCCTTCCGCACATCGCCCTTGCTGAGCGCGCCCACCGGCACCAGCATCAGCGGGAACACCGTCGCCAGCAGCAGCCGCACGATCACGGCGACCGGCCCCGCCGCAGGGATCACCCACTGCGACAGCGCCAGCAGCAGCACCGCCATCCGCCGCCACCTTCCCCACACGCAGCCACTCGTAGGGGACCGGGTAGCTGCGCTGTGAGTTGGCCCAGCCCCACCACAGCAGCAGGGCATACCCGAGCACGGTCGTCAGGCCGGCGCCGACGATGCCCCAGTGCGGGATCGCCCAGAAGTTCAGGCCCAGGTTGACGGCGGCCGCGGCGGAGGCGATCAGCGGCGTCATGCGGGTGCGGCGGCTGATGGTGACGCCGATGTTCACGATCAGGTAGCCGCCGTAGAGCACGGTGCCCGCGGCCAGCAGCGTCACCACCGGCATCGCCCCCTGGGTGTTCTTGGGCAGGAAGTAGCCGATGTAGGGCGGCGCCGTCAGGCTGATGGCGACCAGCCCCCAGCCCATCACGACCGACCAGTAGGTCAGCACCGATGCGTACGTGCGCTTGGCCTGGTCATCGCCCTCCTGGCCACGGACGTCGTGGGCGAACGGCGCCCACGCGGTCTGAAAGGCGCCCATCAGCACCAGCACCGGCACCGCCACGCGTGCCGCCACCGAGTAGGTGCCCAGCTCCTGATGGCCGGCCAGCCGCTGCACCTGGATGCGATCGGCCAGGTTCAGCGCCCACAGCGCGATGTTGGCCGGCATCAGCGGCAGCGAGTAGGTGAGCAGGTCGCGCAGCACCGGCCGGTCGAAGCGGCGGATGCCGATCGTGTGGCGGCGTGCGACCACCACGAGCAGGTAGACCAGCGCGGTGCCGGTGAAGTTGCCGACCAGCAGGCCGAGGGCGCCCTGGTCGAAGACGACCACCAGCAGCAGCGTCAGGATCGTGGTCAGGAGGATGTTCAGGAGCGTGAAGCGCACCCACGACCTGGCCCGCCGCTCGATCCGGTAGACCCGCGCCATCACGTCGTAGTTCATGCTGATCCAGAGCCCGAACAGGCCGGCCAGCACGATGTCGGTGTCCACCTGCAGCAGGTGGCCGATGAAGCCGCGGAACACCCAGCCGACCAGCACGCCCAGCGTGGCGGCCGTCATCACGAACACGAAGATGGTGTGAATGATGGGCGCCCAGTCGGTCTCGCCCTCGCCCAGCGTGAACCGCGACATGGTGGTGACGATCCCCATCCGCAGCAGGATCGACGCCAGCAGCACGGCCGACAGCATCAGGTCGACGGTGCCGTAGGCCTTGGCGCCGGCCGCGTGCAGGTAGATCGGCACCAGGAAGAACCCGGCGAACCGCCCGATCACGCCGCTCATGCCGTAGATCAGGGACTGCCCGGCCAGCGACCGCATGCGGCGGCCCTCTGCGAGCATGCCCTGCTGGCCCGGCGTGCTCATGCCGCGCCTTCCTCGAGCAGCCGGGCCACCAGCGGGTCGGACGCCGGCCGCTCGGCGGGCGGGCGCATCGCGTAGCCGAACCGCGCCGCCTCGGGCCGGCAGCGGCGCTCGGCCAGGTCCAGGTACGCGCGCTTTGCCAGGGAGCGGCGGCGGGCGTCCCAGCTGTCGAAGTAGCGCTGGTTGCTGCCGCCGCGAGGGGTGCGGTCGCCGGCGAAGTTGTCGCGGTTGACCCCCTCGGCGACCGAGCGGCCGGGCGCGTGGTCGTCCAGGCCGGCGAACCGGAACACCCGCGCCAGCTCGCGGTCGGGGTCGGCTACCAGGTGCTCATAGCGGACGATCATGGCGCGCTGCAGCGAGGGCAGGTCGCCGCGCAGGGTGCGGTGCGCCGCCGCCCAGTGCGAGAGCAGCGCGTGCGGGCGGGTGGCGCTCCACTTCTGGGTGGCGGCCGACACGGCGATCGGGTGGCGGACGACCAGCACGAACGACGCGTCGGGGAACATGGCCTGCAGGAACCGGGTGATCAGCAGGTTGGGCGGGGACTTCTCGATCAGCACCTGCCGGCTCTCGTCCCAGTGAGGGCGCCAGCTCTCCCACAGCGCCCGCCGGTTCTCATCGGTGACCAGCGGCTGAGCGCTCGGTGAGATGCGCTTCGGGCAGCAGCGCGAACCGCCCGGCCTGCTGACCCTGTGAGACCACCGGGTAGACGTCCTGCAGGTGCTGGCCCTCGTCGGCCGGTACGCCGGTGCCGTCGAAGCCGCTGACCTGCGGATGCTCCGCCAGCAGCCGCGCGAGCATGGTGGTGCCACTGCGGTGCAGGCCGCCCAGGAACACCATCCGGTGGCCGGTCACGGTCTCGGGTCGCCGGGGACGTCGGTGCGGGTCTCCAAGGCGCTGGAAATGCTAACCGAGGTAGCGGCGGTGCGCGCCGACCGCGGTCGGGCAGAATACCGTGCGCAGATGGCCGCCGGACCGCACACGCACCGCGCCACCACCGCCCGCGCAGGAGCGCGCGCGGGGCGCCGGCGAGCGCGCGCACATGCGATTTCGCACCATCACGCGAAATGCGCGGGCGCTGCCCGACTTCCTGCTTATCGGTGGTCAGCGGTGCGGGTCGACGTCGCTGTACACGACCCTCTGCGGGCATCCGCAGGTGCTGGCCGGCGCGCACAAGGAGCCGCACTTCTTCGACAACAACCACCTCCGCGGCGAGGACTTCTACCGCCGGCTGTTCCCGCTGCGGGCGCACCTGCGGGCGCGCCGCGCGATCACCGGCGAGGCGACCACCCACTACCTGTCGCACCCCGCGGTGCCGGAGCGGGTGGCAGCGATGCTGCCGGACGTGCGGCTGATAGCGATCCTGCGCGACCCGGTGGAGCGGGCCTACTCGCACTACCAGCTGGCGCATCGGAACGGACGGGAGCCGCTCAGCTTCGAGCAGGCGCTCGCGGCTGAACCGGAGCGGCTGGCCGGCGAGGAGGCGCGGCTGCTGAGCGATCCCGCCTACCGCGGCGAGGCGTACGGGGTGCAGTCCTACCGCACCCGCGGGCTCTACCTGGAGCAGCTGGAGCGCTGGTGGGCGATGTTCCCGCCGGAGCGGTTGCTGGTGCTGCGGAGCGAGGACATGTTCGAGCGGCCGGGAGAGGTGTACGCGCAGACGGTGGCATTCCTGGGCCTGCGCCCGGACGCCGCGCGGACGGCATTCGCGGCGCGAAACCAGGTCGTCTACAGCTCCATGCTGCCGGAGACGCGGGCGGAGCTGGCCGCGTTCTACGCGGAGCCGAACAGCAGGCTGGAGCAGCGGCTGGGCCGCAGCATGGGCTGGCAGGGGGCCTGAGGTGGGACTCTGCCCCGGCGCTGCGGGAGCGGCTGGCACGGCTTGCGGACGGCTCCGAGAAGCCGCCGGCGCTGGTGTTCGAGTGCTCGTACGTGAACGGGCTGTCGGCGATCCGCAGCCTGGCGCGGATCGGGGCGCCGGTGGTGGCGCTCGACCATAGGCGCGACGGCCTGGGGATGCGCTCGCGGCTGGCGCTGGGCGTCGTCGGGCCGCCGCCGGGCGAGCGCGAGCGGTTCGCGGAGCACCTCTCCCAGGTGTGCGATGCGCTGGGGCGCGAGGCGGTGGCCTTTCCGACGCACGACGACTACCTGGTGGCGGTGAACGATGCGGCGCCAGCGGGGCTGCGGCTGCCGTTCGGCCCGCGCGAGCTGATCGATCGGGTGCAGGCGAAGCGCTTCCAGTACGAGGCGGCCGAGCGGGCCGAGTGTGCGGCTGCCGGAGACGTTCCACCCGGAGTCCGTCGAGGAGGCGGAGAAGGCGGCGGCCGCCATCCCCTACCCGGCGGTGATGAAGCCGTCGCTGGGCAGCGGGTTCAAGGCGCGCTACGGGAAGCCGCTGATCGAGGCCGCGGACGCCGCCGCGCTGGTGGCCGCCTACCGGCTGGGAGAGCCGTTCCAGCCGATGTTCCAGGAGTTGATTCCAGGCGGAGACGACTGCGCTGTGGACGGTGGGCAGCTACCTGGACGGCGAGGGGCAGGCGTTGGGCGTGTTCTGCGGCAGGAAGCTGCTGCAGTCGCCGGCCGGGGTCGGAACCTGCCGTGTGGGCGAGGCGATATGGGACCCGGACGCGGTTGACGGGCGCGCTGCGCGCTGCTGCGGGAGCTGGGCTTCCACGGCATCTCCCAGGTCGAGTACAAGCGCGATCCGCGGGACGGGTCGCTGCGGCTGATGGAGGTGAACGCGCGGCTCTGGCAGTGGCACTCGCTGGCGTCCGACTGCGGCGTCGACCTGGTGGAGATCGCCTACCGCGACGCGCTGGGACTGCCCGTGCGGGAGGCGACCAGCGAGCGAGCCGGGCACAGGCGCTGGGTGGCGCTGGTGCGGCATCTGCGGGAGAGCCGGCGCGACCGGCTGGGGCTGCGGAAGACGCTGGCGCCGCTGCGACCGCCGTTCTCGGAGCCGGTGCTGTCGCTGCGCGATCCGATGCCCGGAGTGCATCAGGTCTACGGCGCGTTACGCGGAGGCGGCCGGTGAACGCACGGGCCGCGTGGGTGGTCGAGACGCTGGCGTCGGCCTGCGCCCCGCCGAAGGAGGGCGCCGCGGGGATCGCGTACCCGTCGTCGAGCGCTGCCCGGCTCGGAGGCGGCGTGGGAGTACTTCGACCGCGGCGAGGCGGCGCCGCCGGTGCTGCAGGAGGGTGGCCTGCTGGACTTCGGGGACGGGGTCGAGGACGTGGTGGCGAGCGCGTTCTGGCACCTGTCTCGCTGGGAGGAGCGGCCGGGGTCGCCGCGGGACAGGCACGGGCGGTTCACGGCGGCCAACGCGCTTGCCGATCCGGAGCAGCCGGCGGTGGATGCGCTGCTGGGGCGGTTCCGGGAGGCGACCGGGCTCGAGCGGCGTCAGGGGTTCACGGTGGTGTTGACGCACGACATCGACACGCCGCGGCGGTGGACGAGCAAGCGCAGCGTGGTCGCGGCCGGCGGGCGCATGCGGGCGGCGGCGCTCGACCGAAACCGCGGGGAGCTGCTGGCGGAGGCGCGGGGGCTGGCATCGCTCCCGATCGACCTGGCGCGCGAGCGCGACCCCAACTGGGCGTTCCAGCGGATCCACGAGATCGAGGAAGCGCGCGGCGGGCGATCGACGCACTTCCTGATGGCGGGGCACCACCACCCGGCGGACGGCGACGCGGCCGCGTACGACGAGGTGCGCGCCCGGATGGTCGACCGGATCACGGCCAACGGGGACGAGGTGGGGCTGCACCCGAGCTACACGACCAGCGACCATCCCGAGCGGCTGCGCGGCGAGCAGGAGCGGCTGGCGGCGCTGGTGCCGGCGCCGCTTCGCAGCGCCCGCTTCCACTTCCTGCGGCACGACCCGCACCGCTCGCTGGCGGAGCTGGACGCGCTCGGCTTCGCGCTCGACTCGAGCCAGGGCTACGCCGACCGGCCCGGGCTGCGGGCAGGCTTCTCGTTCCCCTACCACCCCTATGACCTGGCCTCCGAGCGGTCGCTGGGCCTGGTCGAGCTGCCGCTGGCGGTGATGGACGCGACGCTCTCCGACCAGCGCTACCTGGGACTGGACGCCGATGCCGGCTACCTGCGATCGATCTCCGTGCTGGAACGCGTCGCCGAGGCGGGAGGCACGGTCGCCATCCTCTGGCACAACGACCGTTTTGCCGGCCCCTACGCCCGCGGCTGGGATCGCTGCTACGAGCGCCTGCTGGACTGGGTCGTCGCCCGCGGCGGCGGTCTCTGCGCCTGCGAGGACGTGCTGGCGCCCGTCACGCGCCTGAAACGCCGCGTGTCGGCGCAACAGCCGCGCCTGGCACCGGTGTTGCCAACGCGGCGGTCACGAACGTCGCACGGATGGTCACGGGGTGCCTGCGAGCGGTCGTGACGTGATGAGTGCGCGGCGCCCGCCCAGGCGTCACGCGGCCGCGCGAAACGGTCAGGCAGCCTGGCTGTAGCGCACACGGCGCTGGGGCCGCTCGACGACGGTGATCAGCGCCTCCACCGCGGCCGGCATGAACTGCGATCCGGAGCAGCGCCGCAGCTCCTCGACCGCGCCCTCGATCGACATCGCCTTGCGGTAGACCCGATCCTCGGTCATCGCGTGGTACGCGTCGCAGACGGCGATCACGTACGCCCCGCGCGGCACCTCGTTGCCCTGCAGCCCGTCCGGATAGCCGCGGCCGTCCCAGCGCTCGTGCGACGAGCGAACCAGGGCGACGACCTCCTCCATGCCGGGGATGCCGGAGATGATGTCGGCGCCGATCACCGTGTGGCGCTTCATCACCGTGAACTCGTCGTCGGTCAGCGGCCCCGGCTTGTTCAGGATCGACTCCGGGATCCCGATCTTGCCGACGTCGTGCAGCAGCGCGCCCATGCGCGTCGCCCGCAGCTCCCGTCCCGACAGGCCCAGCTCCTCGCCCACCGCCACCGCGAACTCCGCGATCGCCTGTGCGTGGTTGCCGGTGTAGGCGTCCTTCGCCTCGAGCGCCGCCGCCAGCGCACCGACCGTGGCCAGGTGCTGCTCGTCGAGCCGCTCGGCCAGCGTGGCCGTGCCCAGCACGATGCCGGCGTGATCCGACAGCAGCCGGCAGAACTCGATGTCGTCGGGCGTGAACGTCCGGGCCCGCGAGTCGAACAGCTCGATCAGCCCGACCGGCTTTCCGTTCATCACGAGCGGCGTCATCATGCTGGCCTTGAACCCCATCTGGGCCAGGAACGCCAGCTCGGCCGGATCGCCGCCGTTGCCGACCGACGTGGCCGACGACTTCAGCGACGTCAGCACCTCGAGGGTGGCCGGGTACTCCGACA
The DNA here is from genome assembly GCA_963766445.1 of uncultured Actinomycetes bacterium. Lineage (GTDB taxonomy): Bacteria > Actinomycetota > Thermoleophilia > Gaiellales > JAICJC01 > JAICYJ01. The sequence continues at coordinate 16,602 of CAVXZW010000008.1, forward strand.
GCGAGTAGTCCTCCGCGACCAGGTTCAGCGTGGCCGGCGGGATCACGTGCGCCGCCCAGTCGGTGACCGCCTGCGTCTCCGGGTCGTACGACGAGATCAGGCAGGCCGACGCGTCGAACAGCAGCGTCAGCTCGCGCGCGAACATGCGACATCGCCTCAGGGATGTCGGCAGCCGATGAGAGCGCACGGGTCGACTCGATCACGGCAATGAGATCGTCGAATCGGCGCGAGCTGTCGGAGCGCGGGCGCATTCTTCTGGAGATATCGACCCCAAGGGGTGTGAGGCATACCCCCGATCGGGTGACTACCTGGCGCGGCCGTGCGGTTTGCGACGCCTTCTGCGCGGCGCTGGGCCCGATGTCCGCGCGGCCGGCTCGGGCCCGTCCGCGGAGACCGCCGCACCCACCGCCACCGGCTCCGGCGCCAGCTTCGCGGCCGCCACCCGCGCGTCGCTGCGCCGGCCCTTGAACTGATCCTCGCGCTCGAGCAGGATCGCCAGCAGCGGCGAGGCGATGAAGATCGACGAGTAGGCGCCGGACGCGATGCCGATCATCAGCGCGAACGCGAAGTCGGTCAGCGACCCGCTGCCGAAGATGAACAGCAGCGTGACCGGGATCAGCGTCACCGCGGAGGTGTTCAGCGACCGCGTGATCGTCTCGGCGAGCGACTCGTTGACGACCTGGCTGGCCGTCATCCGCCGCAGGATCGGGATGTTCTCACGCACCCTGTCGAACACGATCACCGTGTCGTAGAGCGAGTAGCCCAGCACCGTCAGCACCGCCGCCACCGTGTCGGCCGTGACCTCGCGCTGCGACAGCGAGTAGATGCCGAGCGTGATCAGGATGTCATGCCCGAGCGCCACCATCATCGGCACCGAGTAGCGCCACTCGAAGCGGAAGGACACGTACAGGAAGATGATCAGCAGCGAGAACCCGATCGCCAGGTACGCCTGGTCGAGCACCGACTGGCCGAACGACGAGCTCACGTTCTTACTGTCGATCGAGTTGGGCGCGATGTGGTACGTCGACTGGATCGACCGCAGCAGGGCGTTCTGCTGAGGGCCGGGGAGCGCGTGCGACTTGACCTGGAACTGCGTGTAGCCGCCGTTCTGGGACTTGCCGACACCCTGCACCACCGGATCCGAGATGCCGGCCTGGGTGAACGTGTTCGTGACCGCGCTGGTGCTGGTCGCCGTCGGCACGGTGAAGTTGAACTGGCTGCCGCCGGTGAAGTCGATGCCCCTGTTCAGACCCTGCACGCCCAGGCTGATCGCGCACACCACCAGGAACACGCCGGAGATCGCGAACCAGACCCTGGTGCGGCCGATGAAGTCGTACTTCTTCCAGCGGTCGCCGGAACCGACCTGGCCCAGCACGCGCGGGCTGGACATGAACGAGAAGCCGGCCAGGAGGCTCAGCATCGCCCGAGTCGCAACCACCGCCGTGAAGATCGATACGAGCACGCCCAGGGCGAGCATCACGGCGAAGCCCTTGACGCTCGAGGTGGCCACCAGGATCAGCACCGCGGCCGTGATCAGCGTCACCACGTTGGCGTCGATGATCGTATGGAAGCCACGCCGGTAGCCGGTGGCGATCGAGGTGCGGATGCTCTTTCCGGACCGCACCTCCTCCTTGATGCGTTCGAAGATGACGATGTTTGCATCGGCGGCAACACCGATCGTGAGGATGGTGCCGGCGATGCCCGGCAGGGTCATCGTGATCGGCCACAGCAGCACGATCCCCGCCAGCAGCACGCCGTAGATGATCAGCGCGATGTCCGCGATCACGCCCAGGAAGCCGTACAGGACGATCAGGAAGATCATCACGAACACCAGGCCGGCCGCGCCCGCGATCAAGCCGTTGCGCAGCGAGTCCTTGCCGAGCGTGGCCGAGACGTTGTTGAAGGACGTGGCCGTGAACTTGATCGGCAACGAGCCGGACTGCACCTCGAGCGCGATCCGGTCGGCGTCGCTCTTGGTCAGGCCGGTGATCACGCTGCTGCCGCTGAAGGTGGCGTTGATGCCGTTCGGGTTCTCGTCGGGATCGACCACCGGCGTTGCCACCAGCTGGCCGTCCACCACGATCGCGTTGGGCAGGCCGTTGGGCGGGTTGATCTTGCCGTCGGCCATGCCCGCGGCCCGCGCCTGCTGGGCCAGCGACCGCGAGATGTTCGTGAACTCCTGGCCGCCGCCGTTCTTGTAGCTCAGCGTCACGATCGGCTGGCCGGTGGTGGGGTCGGTGTCCGACGACGCCGACACCTGGTCGCCCGTGATCACGTTCGGGTTGCCCTTCTCGTTCTGATTCAGGTTGAACAGGTAGTAGAAGGTGCCGGTGCTGGCCGAGACACCCGGGCAGCCGGTCGACGCGTCGCACGACACCACCGACGTGCCCTTGGGGATCCCGAGGAACTGCGCTCCGGGCGGCTTCACCGGGTTCTGGGGGTTGAAGTCCTCGAGCACCTGGCTCTGCTGCGGCTCGACCTTGCCCAGCTGCTTGTGGTTCGCGTCGAACAGCGCCCACGAGCCGACGCCGTCGGACTTGGCCTGGGCCTTGACGGCAGGCTTCGTCAGCAGGCTGTACAGCGAGTCGGCCGGCAGCGCCGTGTACGCCTGCGTGCCCTTGGAGACGTTGTTCAGGTACTTGAACATGTCGAAGCTCTGCAGCTGGCCGCTGGAGACGAGCAACGAGGCCACCGCCGCCGGGTCGCGCACGCCGGGGATGGCGATCGTGATCTGGTCGGGGTTCGTCGAGCTGCGGATCTCCGGGTTGAGCGTGCCGTTCGGGTCGATACGCTTGCTCAGGATCGTGACCGAGGTGTTCAGATCCTGCTGGGTGACGGTCTGGCCGGGCAGTGGGCGCGCGTCGAGCACGACCTCGAGGCCGCCCCGCAGGTCGAGGCCGAGCCGGAAGCTCCGCTGTGTCATGAGAACGCCGCAGCCGATCATCAGCGCCACGACGACGCCCAGGATCAGCCAGTTCCTACGCTTCTCGGACACGCGCTCAGTTTAGTTCATGGCCCCGGCCGCCTCCGCCGCCAGCTCCTCTCGGAACCGTGCGAAGCGGCCCTCCACGATCGCGCGGCGGGCGCCGGCCACCAGCTCGATCACCTGGTGCAGGTTGTGCACGGTGAGCAGCCGCAGGCCGGTGATCTCGTCCTGCGTGATCAGGTGGCGGATGTACGCTCGGGAGAAGTCGCGGCAGGCCGGACACCCACATCCCTCGACCAGCGGCGAGCCGTCGCGAGCGAACCGCGCATTGCGCAGATTCAGCCTCCCGCCTGGAATCAGCGCACTTCCCGTACGCCCGAGGCGGGTCGGAAGGACGCAGTCGAACATGTCCACTCCGCGCTCGATCACACCCAGCAGCCCGTCCGGATCACCGATGCCCATGAAGTAGCGCGGCCTGTCCGCCGGCAGCATCTCGGCCGTCGCCGCGACCGTGTCCAGCATCAGACCGCGCTCCTCTCCCACCGACAGCCCGCCGATCGCATAGCCGTCAAATCCGATCCCAACGATGTCGGCCGCGCTGCGCTCCCGCATCGCCAGGTCGGTGGCTCCCTGCACGATGCCGAACACCAGCTGCCCGGGCGCCCGCTCCGCCGCGCGGCTGCGCTGCGCCCACAGCGCCGTGCGCCTGACAGCCTCCGCCAGCTGCTCGGGCGTCACGTCGGCGCGCGTGCACTCGTCGAACGCCATCGCGATGTCGGACCCCAGCTGCCGCTGCACCTCCATCGCCAGCTCCGGCGTGAAGCGCGCCCGCGACCCGTCGTAGACGGACTGGAACGTCACCCCTTCGTCGTCGACACGGTCGGCCGTGTGGCGCAGCGAGAACACCTGGAACCCGCCCGAATCGGTCAGCATCGGGCCGTCCCAGGCCATGAACCGGTGCAGCCCGCCCAGGTCGGCGATCACGTCGGCGCCGGGCCGGAAGTATAGGTGGTAGGTGTTTCCGAGCACGATCTGCGCCCCCAGGTCGCGCAGCTCAGAGGGCAGCAGCGCCTTCACACTGGCCTTCGTGCCTACGGGCATGAAGACGGGCGTCTCCACCACGCCGTGCGTCGTCTCCAGCAAGCCGGCGCGGGCGCCGCCGTCGCGTGCCACCAGCTCGAAGTCGCCGATGCTCACAGGATCAGGCTCGCGTCGCCGAAGCTGTAGAAGCGGTAGCGCTCGGACACGGCGGTACGGTACAGGGAGCGCGTCTGTTCGACGCCCGCGAACGCCATCACCAGCGCCAGCAGGGTCGACCGCGGCAAGTGGAAGTTCGTGATCATCGCCCCGGTGGCACGGAACCGGTAGCCGGGCGTGATCAGCAGCCGGGTGCGCCCCTCGAGGCCGGCCCCATGCTCGCCGAACACCGTCTCCAGCACGCGCACGCTGGTGGTGCCCACCGCCACGATCCGGCGTCCCTCGGATCGCGCCCGCTCGACGGCAACGGCGGTCGGCTCCGGCACCCGGTAGCGCTCGGAGTGGATGGGATGGTCCTCCACCACCTCCTCGGCCAGCGGCCGGAAGGTGTCCAGGCCGACGTCCAGCGTGACCGCCGCCACCTCGTGGTCGCGGCGGATCTCGTCCCACATGCGCTCGCTGAAGTGCAGGCCGGCCGTGGGCGCGGCCGCCGACCCGGGGTGCTGCGCGTACACGGTCTGGTAGTCGGCCGGATCGCCCAGCGGCTCCGTGATGTAGGGCGGAAGCGGCATCTCGCCCGAGGCCGCGAGCGCCTGCTCGAGCGTGCCGGGCGCCGACACGCGCACCCGCACGCGCCCCTCCCCGAGCCGCTCGACGATCGTGACCTGTATGTCGCCGGCCCCCAGCACCTCCCCCTCCCGCAGCCGCCGGTAGGGCCGCACCAGCGCCTCCCAGCCGCCGTCGCCGGCCGCCTCGAGCAGCAGCACCTCGGCCGAACCGCCCGTGCTCCGCCGCGCGCGGACGCGCACCGGCAGCACCCGCGTGTCGTTCACGACCAGCAGGTCTCCGGGCGACAGCTCCTGGGAGAGGTCACGGAACAGCCGGTGGCGGACCGCGCCGCCGGCGCGGTCATAGACGAGCAGTCGCGCGCTGTCACGCGGCTCGGCCGCGTGCTGCGCGATCAGCTCAGGAGGCAGCTCGTAGGCGAGGTCGGTGGCGCGCATGGCATCTGGAAGCGTTTGCCGTCCACGGTCAGAACGCCGCCCGTCACGAACCATCGCGAGCCGCGCTTGACCTCTGTGATCTTGACGCGGCCGCTGCGCCAGTTTCCGTGCACGTCGAAGCTGAGGTTGGCCCGGCCCGAGTTCCCGTTCTCGCTGATCGGTCCGGTCACCGCCAGCCCGAAACCGAGCACGGCGCCCAGCTGCATCCGGGTCAGCCCGCTTCCGCGGCCCGAGCGCACGTAGTCGGCGGCCTTCTGGTAGGCCGGCCCCTTCGAGACGTTCTCGACGACGGTCAGCGTGACGGCGCCGGCCGCGACCAGCACGCCCACGGCGGCGGTGATCAGGATCGCCCACTGGCGATGGCGGCGAAGCATGCGCACGGCCGCCCAGTCTGCCATGCGACGGCGGGCGGGCGCCGCGACACCGGCCGGCTCAGACATGAGCGAACCGATCGGTGGCGGCGATCAGCCGGTCGCGCATCTCCGCACCGTTTGCCGCATGGCCGCCCTCGCCGACGACGTCAAGCGTGGCGTCGGGCAGCGCGAGGTGCAGGTCCCACGCGGAGGCGAGCGGCGCCTGCAGGTCGAACCTGCCGTGCACCAGCGCCGCGGGCACCCCGTCCAGACGCCCTGCGTCGCGGAGCAGGCTGCCGTCCTCGATCCAGAGGTCGTGATGCACGTAGTGGGTGACCAGTCGTGCGAAGCCGAGCGCGAACACGGGATCGCGGAAGCGCTCGGCGATGCCGTTGGCCGGCGGCCAGTCCGGGGTCACCGACTCCCATGCGCACCAATCCTCCGCCGCCTTGCGGTGCACCGCTGGGTCGGGATCGTGCAGCAGCCGCCGGTACCCGGCGACCGGGTCGTCGTCGCCCGCCGCTGCCGGCAAACCGGTACCACTGCTCGGGGAACATCACACCCACGCCGCCGCGGAACAGCCAGTCGGCCTCGCTCCGGCGCCCGGTGGTGATGCCCCACAGCACCAGCTCGCTGACCCGCTCGGGGTGCCGCTCGGCGTAGGCCAGCGCCAGCTCACACCCGAACGACCCGCCCCACACCAGCCACCGGTCGATGCCCAGCAGCTCGCGCAGCGCCTCGATGTCGTCGATCAGGTGCGGCGTGGTGTTGGCCTCAAGCGCCGCCAGATCCGTGCCGGCGCTCGGCGTGCTGCGCCCGCAGCCGCGCTGGTCGAGCAGCACCACGCGGTAGCGCTCGGGATCGAACATCTGCCGGTGCCACGGCTTGCAGCCCGAGCCGGGGCCGCCGTGCAGCACCAGGGCGGGCTTGCCAGCCGGGTTTCCGCACACCTCCCAGTAGACGTCGTGGCCGTCGCCGGTGGCGAGCATTCCGTGCTGCTGCGGCTCGATCGCCGGGTAGCGCTCACGCATCCCCGGACGATAACGCCGAGCCGCTAGATGGTTGGTCGGTATCTCCGTGATGTCCTGGACGACGGTTCGCAGCCATAGCCACCCCGGCACCGGTGGCCTCAAACCGCTCGCAGCGGCCAGGCTCCCAGGGATACCGATCACCATCTAGAACAGCCGCGGGTCGCGGTCGGGCACGGTCAGCCCCAGGTGCCTGTAGGCGGCGTTGGTGACCACGCGGCCGCGCGGCGTCCGCTGCAGCAGCCCCATCTGCAACAGGTAGGGCTCGTAGACGTCCTCGAGCGTGTCCGGTTCCTCGCCGATGGCGACGGCCAGCGTGGACAGCCCCACCGGGCCGCCGGAGAATGTCTCGGCCACGCGGCGCAGGATCTCGCGGTCGATCCGCTCCAGCCCGAGGTCGTCCACCTCGAACAGCTCCAGGGCCTCGGACGCGATCTCGTGGCTGATCACGCCGTCGTGCCGCACCTGGGCGAAGTCGCGGACGCGGCGCAGGATGCGGTTGGCCACCCGCGGGGTGCCGCGCGATCGGCGGGCGATCTCGCTGCAGCCACCCTCGTCGATCTCGACCGCCAGGATGCCCGCGGAGCGGCGAACGATCTGCTCGATCTCCTCGGGCCGATAGTGCTCGAGCCGGTGCGTGATGCCGAAGCGGTCGCGCAGCGGCGTCGTCAGCAGGCCGGTGCGCGTGGTCGCGCCCACCAGCGTGAACGGCGCCAGGTCGAGGCGGATCGAGTGCGCACCGGGGCCCTGGCCGATCACGATGTCGATGCAGCCGTCCTCCATGGCCGGATACAGCAGCTCCTCGATCGAGCGGTTGAGGCGGTGGATCTCGTCGATGAACAGCACGTCGTTGGGCTCGAGGGCGGTCATGATCGCGGCCATGTCGGCCTTGCGGTCGATGGCCGGGCCGGACATGATCCGCAGCGCCGAGCTCATCTCCGCCGCGATGATCCCGGCCAGCGAGGTCTTGCCGAGGCCGGGCGGCCCCGCCAGCAGCACGTGCTCGCAGGGCTCGTTGCGGGCCCGCGCCGCCTCCAGGAAGATCGAGAGCTGCTCCTTCACCGCCTCCTGGCCGACGAACTCCGACAGCCGGCGCGGCCGCAGCGTCTGGTCGAGCTCCTCCTCGCCGGGCGCCAGCAGCGGATCCGGGATGCGATCGGCAGGGGCGCTCATGCGCTCGCCCCCGCGGCCAGCGCCCGCCGGATCCGCTCACCCACCGGCAGGTCGGCATCGATGCTGCGCAGCGCCGCCTCGGCCTCCGTCACGGACATGCCGAGGCCGACCAGCCCGTCGCGGGCGGCGGTGTGGTCGTCGGCCGGCGGCAGGTCGGCGGCATCCTGCACCTGCGCCGCCGGCAGCGACCCGACCTTGTCCTTGAGGTCGATCACGACCCGTTCGGCGGTCTTGCGGCCGACGCCGGTGATGCTCGTGAACAGCGCGTGGTCGGACGTGACGATGGCGCGGCGGATCTGGTCGGGTGCGTACCCCGACACGATCGCCAGCGCCGCCTTCGGCCCCACGCCGGATACCCCGAGCAGCAGCTCGAACAGGTCGCGTTCGGCGGTGCTGGCGAACCCGAACAGGATCAGCGCGTCCTCGCGCACGTGCAGGTGCGTGACCAGGGTCACCTCCTCGCCGTCGGGCACCGCCATCCGGATCGCGGCGCTGGTGGCCGCCAGCAGGTAGCCGACGCCGCCCACGTCGATCACGATCCGGCCGGAGCCGCGCTCCAGCACCTTGCCGCGCAACGTCGCGATCATCGCGCCGCCGCCTGGGCCAGCCGCCGCCCCCGGTTGCGCACTGCGTGGCAGATGGCCACCGCCAGCGCGTCGGTGGCGTGGTCGCTGGCAGCGGCCAGGTCGGCCGAGAGCATCGCCCCCACCATTCGCTGCACCTGCAGCTTGTCGGCGCGGCCGTAGCCGCAGACCGCCGCCTTCACCTCGGCCGGCGGATAGGCGGCCGCGTCCAGCCCGGCCTGGCCGCAGGCGGCCAGCACGGCTCCTCGCGCCTGGCCGACCGACAGCACCGCGCGGGGGTTCACCCCCACGAACAGATCCTCCATGGCAACCGCCTCGGGCGCGTGCTGCGCGATCAGCGCCGCCACCCGGCTGTGGATCTCCCCCATCCGCCGGGACGGATGCGCGCGGGCCGGCGTCGAGATCAGGCCGTGGTCGAGGGCGCGCAGCGTCGAGCCCTCCGCCGAGATCACGCCGAAGCCGGTCGAGGCCGTACCGGGGTCGATGCCGAGCACGATCATCTGGCCGCAGTCTACCGGCGTGGGCGGACGCGACCGAACGGGTGTTCCCGCCGCCAAGCGCCTCCGAATCGTGCCCCGGTACAGTCCTTCCCATGGAGATCAGCCGCCCGGCCGCGCGGTGGTGGCTGCCGCCCGTGCTGCGGCTGGTGGCGGCATTCTCGGCCGTGGCCGTGGCGGTCTGGTGATCTGGCAGGTGCTGAAGCACGTCGATCTGCCCAGCGCCGACTCGCTGCTGCACGACTACGGGTACCTGGGAGTGGCGATCGGCGCGTTCGGCGACAGCTTCGGTCTGCCCTCCTCGGGCGAAATCGTGCTGCTCGCCGCCGCCGCCGCCACCTCAAACCAGTTCAGCCTGCCGCTCGTGGTGCTGGTGGCGTGGGCGTTCGCGCTGGCCGGCGACCTCTGCGCGTACGGCATCGGGCGCGCCGCCGGGCCCGGCGTGCTGCGCCGCTTCGGGGTGCATGAGGACAGCTCCGTGCACGTCTTCATGGCGCGCTACGGCGCCCGCGCGGTGGCCGCCGGCAGGCTGATCGCGGGCATTCGCACCAAGCTGGCGATCGTCTCCGGCAGCACCCGCATGCCGTTTCACCGCTACCTGCTTGCGGACGCCCTGGGCGCCGCCGTATGGGCGATCCTGGTCGGCGGGCTCGGCTTCCTGTTCTCGAGCTCCGTGTCGACGCTGATCGACCGCTTCGGCTCGGCCAGCCACGCGGTCGGCGTGATCGCGATCGTCGCCGTCGCGGCACTGGTGCTCTACCTGTGCGTGCGCTACGTGCTGCGGTTCCGCCCCGCGGCTGGCTAGCCGGCCACCGCCTCGAGCACCGCATCGGGGATGTCGAAGTTGGCGTAGACGTCCTGCACGTCGTCGTTGTCCTCGAGCGCGTCGATCAGGCGCAGCAGCTTGCGGGCAGCGTCCTCGTCCAGCGCAACGGTGTTCTTGGGCACCAGGGTCAGCTCGGCCGAGCTGATCGGCATGCCGGACGCCTCGAGCGCGTCCCGCACCACCGCCAGGTCTCCGGCGTCGGTGATCACCTGCCAGACATCGCCGTCCAGCTGCGGCGTCCTCGGCACCGGCATCGGCCGCCTGCAGCACCATCTCGTCCTCGTCCAGCTGGTCGGACGACACCAGCACCACGCCCTTGCGCTCGAACTGCCACGCCACCGAGCCCGGCGTGCCCAGGCTGGCATTGTGCTTGCTGAAGATCGCGCGCACGTCGGCGGCGGTGCGGTTGCGGTTGTCGGTCAGCGCCTCGACGATGATCGCGACGCCCTCGGGCCCGTAGCCCTCATAGGTGATCGCGTCGTACGCGTCGGTGCCCTCGCCGCTGCCGGCGCCGCGCTGCACGGCCCGCTCGATGTTGTCCTTGGGCATCGAGTACGACCGGGCCTTGGCGATCGCGGCCGCCAGCGACGCGTTCGCGGCCGGGTCGGGGCCGCCCTCCTTGGCGGCCACGATGATCGCCCGCGACAGCTTCGTGAAGAGCTTGCCGCGCTTCTTGTCCTCGGCGCCCTTCTTGTGCTTGATGGTCGACCATTTCGAGTGGCCGCTCATGCCGCCACCGCCCCGCGCGCCCGCTCCACCATCTCGGCGAAGCGTCGATGCAGCCGCCGGTCGCCGGTCAGCTCGGGGTGGAAGGCCGTCACCAGCACCGACCCCTGCTGCGCGGCAACCGCGTGGCCGCCGTGCTCCGCAAGCACCTGCACGCCGTCGCCGGCCGACTCGATCCATGGAGCCCGGATGAAGACGCCGGTCAGCGGCTCCGGATCGCCGGGCAGCGCCAGCGCGGCCTCGAAGCTGGCCACCTGGCGTCCGAAGGCGTTGCGCCGCACGACGATGTCGATCAGCCCCAGGTAGCGCTGGTCGGGCAGGCCGTCGACGGCGTCGCGGGCCGCCAGGATCATGCCGGCGCAGGTGCCGAACACGGGGGCGCCCGCGGCGTGCAGGTCGCGGATCGGCGCCTCCAGCCCGTAGGCGACCATCAGCTTGGACATGGTCGTCGACTCGCCGCCCGGGATCACCAGGCCCTCCAGCCCGGCCAGCTCGCCCGGCTGCGCGCACCTCGACCGGCTCCACGCCGACGTCGGCCAGCGCCCGGCAGTGCTCGCGGAATGCGCCCTGCAGGGCGAGGACTCCGACCTTACCAGCCACGCGTCTGCAGCAGACCGTCCTCGCCCAGCTCCGACATCTCGATCCCGACCATGGGCTCGCCCAGGCCGGTCGACACCTCGGCCAGCACGGCCGCGTCGTTGAAGTGGGTGGTGGCCTTGACGATGGCCGACGCCCGCTGGGCGGGATCGCCGCTCTTGAAGATGCCGGAGCCCGACGAACACGCCGTCGGCGCCCAGCTGCATCATCATGGCCGCGTCGGCCGGGGTGGCGAGGCCGCCCGCGGTGAACGTGACCACCGGCAGCCGGCCGTTCTCGGCCACGTTGCGGATCAGGTCGTAGGGGGCGCGGTGCTCCTTGGCGGCCGTGTACAGCTCGTTCTCGTCCATCGACTGCAGGCGGCGGATGTCGCCCAGGATCGACCGCATGTGGCGGGTGGCCTCGACCACGTTGCCGGTACCGGCCTCGCCCTTGCTGCGGATCATGGCCGCGCCCTCGGCGATCCGGCGCAGCGCCTCGCCCAGGTTGGTGGCGCCGCAGACGAAGGGCACCTTGAAGTCCCACTTGTTGATGTGGTTGGCCTCGTCAGCGGGCGTCAGCACCTCGGACTCGTCGATGTAGTCGACCTCGAGCGCCTCCAGGATCTGGGCCTCGACGAAGTGGCCGATGCGGGCCTTCGCCATCACCGGAATCGTGACCGTCTCCTGGATCTCGCGGATCTTGGTGGGATCGGCCATCCGGGCGACGCCGCCGTCGCGGCGGATGTCGGCCGGCACGCGCTCGAGCGCCATCACCGCACACGCACCCGCCTCCTCGGCGATGCGCGCCTGCTCGGCGTTGGTCACGTCCATGATCACGCCACCCTTGAGCATCTCGGCGAGGCCGCTCTTGACACGCATGGTTCCGGTTTCAGCCACTGACATCCTCCGTCCGAAGTTCTGGACGGAAGTGTAGTGCAGTCGCGGGCCGCTGCCGCCGCTCAGCTGCTGGTCTTGAGCCGCTCGAGCCCGTCGGCGTCGAGCACCCAGATCAGGCGCTCACGTACGTCGATCAGCCCGGCGTCGCGCATCTCGTTCAGCACCTTCGTCAGCGTCTCGCGGCTGGTGCCGATCATCTCGGCCAGCTGCATGTGCGTGAAGCGCTCGTCGATCCGAATGCCGTTGGGGGTGACCCTGCCGTAGCGGTCCATCAGGTCCAGCAGCTTGCCGGCCAGCCGCGACGGCACCGGGCGGAACGCCAGCGCCTCGATCTGGTCCTCGGCCGTCCGCAGCCGCTCGGAGAGCGATCGCATCAGGTTCAGCGCCATCCGCGGGTGCTCGCCGATCGTGCGCTCGAGGTCGGCCACGCGCAGGATGCGAACCACGGAGTCGGTCATCGCCTCGGCGTAGGCGTCGTGCATGGGCTCGTCCAGCACCGACACCTGCCCGAAGGCCGCACCCGGGTCGAGCATCGAAAGCGTCACCTGGCGCCCGTCCGCCGCGCTCCGGAACAGCCGCACCCGGCCGGTCTCGATCAGGAACATCGCCTCGCCGCGATCGAACGGCGAGTAGATCAGCTCGCCCTTGCGAAACGTCGCCATGGCGAAACGGTCGTCCAGATCGGCCAGATCGGCGTCGTTCAGCCCGTCGAAGATCTCATGCTCGGCGTCTGCGATGATGTGCCCCACGCCCTCTCCATGCTCGGTGTCCATCTGTTCTACGTTCCGCCGACGGTGATGGTTTGAACGGTCGGCCCGGACCATTGGAAGGGAATGTGAAGCGCATCACCGTTTACCATGGTACGGCCCTTCGGGGGGTGTAGCTCAGCGGTTAGAGCAGCCCGCTCATAACGGGTTGGTCGCTGGTTCGATCCCAGCCGCCCCCATCGGCGCGCTCTCCCGCGCCTAGTTCTTGACGATCCGGTAGATCGCGCTCTGGGTGGCGAAGTACAGCCACCGGCCGGGCCCGGACGAGACGTCGATGATCCCGGACGGGGCGTGGTAGGTGAGCGAGATCGACTTCACCGCCGTGCCAGCCCGGTTTAGCGTGATCCGGCGCAGTGTGCCGGTGTTGTAGTCGCCCATGTAGATCGATCCCCGCATGCGCTTGACGCGGCCCCGATACCACCATGGATCGGTCGGGGCGATCGTCGGCGTCCAGCGCTTCAGCGGCGCCACCGGCCGCGGCCCCACGCCGTTGGTGCCGCACACGTAACCGTTACCCCAGCCGTAGTTGCGGCCCTTCATGATGTGGTTCAGCTCGTCGTCGCAGTCGGGGCCGTTCTCGGTCTCGTACAGCAGGTTCGTGTTCGGCTTGGCCGTCAACCCGAAGCCGTTGCGGTGCCCGTACGACCAGATCGCGGTGCGGCGCCCGCCCAGGATCGGGTTGGTGCGCGGGATCGACCCGTCGCGGTTGTAGCGCAGCACCTTTCCCAGCCGGGTGTGGAGGTTCTGGGCGTTCCCGGGATCGTGGTTCTCGCCTACGGTCACGAACAGCTTGTTAGCCAGGAAGAACAGCTGCCCGCCGTTGTGGTAGCCGGCCACCGTCGGGATCCCGGTGATCAGGGGATGGGGATGCGTGCAGCGGTTGTTGGTCACCGTGAAGCGCGTGACCCGGTTCTCGAGCGGCGACCGTTTCGTGAAGTAGACGTACAGGTAATGGTTGGTGCGGTAGTCGGGGTCGAGCACCAGGCCGAGGGCGCCGCGCTCGCCGTCGCTGACCACGTCCAGGGTGACACACGGCGTCGGCAGCAGCCGGTGGTCCACGATCACCCGGATCGCTCCTGTCTTCTCCGTGTAGAACAGGGTCGTCGACCTCGGCACGTACGCCATGTCGACGACCTGGTTGAGGCCGTGCTTGAACACCTCCACGTGCGTGCCGCGGGGCAGTGCCTGCGCCTGGCTGGGCGCGGCCAGCGCCACAACCAGGAGCACGGTCGCGACCAGCTTCCTCAACGGCGCACCCCGACCAGCACGCCGTCACCGACCGGCAGCAGCGCGGCCACCATGTCCGAACGCTCGAGCAGCGACGAGTTGACGCGGCGCATGGTCGCGATCGCCTCCTCGGTCCAGCCGCCATCCGCGCGTCCCTCGGCCACGAGTCCGCTCAAGAGCGTGTTGTCAACCACCACCAGCCCGCCGCTTCGCAGCAGCGGCAGTGCCAGCTCCAGGTGAGCCGGGTAGTCGCCCTTGATGCCCATCCAGGAAGACCATGTCCCAGGCCTCGCGATCAAGCTCGGCCAGACCCTCGCCGGCGTCGCGCAGCCGCAAATCGGCACGCTCGCCGAGCCCGGCGCGGTCGAGGTAGGCGCGCGCGGCCCGCTGGCGCTCGGGGTCGATCTCGAACGAGACGATCAGCCCGTCGGGAGCCATCGCACGCGCGATGTACAGCGTGGAGACGCCGATCGCGGTGCCCACCTCCACGACGCGCCTGGCGCCGCAGGCGGCGGCGAGCACGCCCAGCAGAGCCCCGGTCGAAGGCACCACGATCGGGATGTCGTCCCGGCGGCCGTGCTCCTCCATCTCCAAGCAGCAGCGCGTCGGGCTGTGGACGCGACTCGAGCAGGTAGCCACTGACTGCGTCGGTGACGATCACGCGGCCGAGCCTAGCGGCTCTGCCGGCTCAGTTCCACTTGAACGAGTTGGCCATCAGGTTCCAGGCGTCGTTGTTGTCGACGCCCTTCACCGAGCTCATCGAGAGCAGCAGGAGCTTGCCGTCCTTCCAGAACAGGTAGCGGTTGACGACCAGCGTGTCCTTGGGCGCATCCGCCCCGGGCCCGGTCGGCCGCACCTGCTCGATCACCGCCATCGTCACCTTGTCCTTGCCGATCGTGATCTCGCTGGCGGGCCGAACGATCTTGGAGATGATCTTGTCGTCATGCTGGTTCAGCATGGTCTCAAGCTGCTGCTGGTAGCCCTTGTAGAACGGTGCGTGGTCGCGCGGCCGAACCACAGCGGTGACGGCGTTGCCGAAGCGTGCGATCCGTACGTCGCCGCCCTTCTCGACGACTCGCCAGCCGCCCGGGTACTCGAACGAGTAGCCGGCCGTCTTGTTCGTGTAGACGGGGAACAGGACACCGCTCTGGGTGGTGCCGCTGGCCGGCACGAAGGTGCCGGTCTGACCGCCGCCGGGTGGAGGGAGCGCCGCCCGAGCTACCACCGCTGCTCGAGGAGCCCGCGCATCCGGACAGCAGCAGGCCGACGACAACAGTCGCGGCGCAAAGCAGGGATGTAGAACGAGAGATGCCCACGTCTCCGGCACAAAGGTACATGACAGGTAGCAAGTCGACAAGAACACCCGCACCAAAAAACAGCGCACCAGCCGGCTTACCGACCAGCGTAGCGTAGCCTGGCCGGGCGTCGCTTGCGCCCGCGTTGGCGATCGGGTTCTCACCCTCTTGGCTGAATCTTTACCGGTCGCGTACATCCGGCATTCACGCCCCTTACGGACACCACCTACCGTGAGCTTCCGAGGCTCCACATCCGCAACCGAGTTCCAGCGTTGCGCCCGACCACAGCCAAGGAGATTGATGCTCATGCGTTCACGCCTGTTGATTGCGATCGCGGCCATATCAGTTCTCGCAGCGGCTCCGGCTGCAGCCCAAGCGAACGTGCTCCACAGGCTGTACGCGCCACTGCACGTCCATCCGAAGATCGCGCCTGCCCCATCCTTCATCCGGTCGCACTTCCCGACCATCACGGTCCAGAAGGCGCAGCTGAGAAAGGGCTACCACTCCAAGCACACCGGGCTCTACACCAAAGGCACGCGGTCGCGGATCGGCACGTACCCGGAGTCGTGGTACCTGCACACGGCGGGCGGCGCCCGCGTTCGCGACCGGGCGCGGGGCTTCTACGTGATGAATCCAGCCAGCTCCGGCTGGCGCAAGCAGGTCGTGAAGAACTGCAAGGGCAGCCCTTCGTTCTGCTTCCTGGACGCCATGGGCAGCGACGGCTACGACCGCACCAACGTTCACCCCAACGTCAGCCTGAGCTGGTGGACGCAGCAGACGCTGGGCCTCGCCAACTACGTGTCGAAGGCCTCGAGCAATTGGGGCATCGCGGCCAACAACCTGCTCGCCGCCCGCGGTGCCAACTACCTGGTCGCCTACGAGATGTTCGCACGCGTGTCCGCGTCCCGCTCGCTGGACGTGCTGCGCCACACCAAGTGCCTCTGCTTCGCCAAGCTCGGCACCGAGTCGGGCGCTCGCTACGGCTTCACGCTGTTCCTGTCCGGATACGGCAGGGGCGACCGCATCAGCGTCGGTACCGATCAGCAGGCCGGCAAGTGGTGGGACTTCTTCAGCCGCGCGGGTCGACTGGGCAATCCGACGGCCAAGATGAAGGTCAACGGCGCGATCATCACGCGCACGTTCAAGAACGGGATGGTCGTGGTCAACACCGGCAGCACCACCCAGACCCTCGGTCGGGTCGCTTCACGGCTCAGCGGCGGTTCGGATATCGTGAAGGCTCACAGCGGCAGGATCCTCCTGCGCTGAGCTGATTCAGCCGGACGGCCGTTCCATGGCCCGCTCGCTGGCGGCTCCGAATCCGAGCTTCCGATACAGCGGCTGCATGTCACCGGTGTGCAGCATCCAGCGGGCGTGCGCCAGCACGCCGGAATCCACCATCTCCCGCACCATCGCCTCGCCCAGGCCCCTGCCGCGGTGCTCCTCGAGCACATAGACGTCGGCCAGGTAGGCGTGGACGGCGCCGTCGGAGACGGCCCGGCAGTAGCCGACCAGGGATCCGTCGTGATACAGACCGAGCACACGGTAGGAGTTGCGCACCAGCAGCGCCACCGTCTCGAAGGGCCGGCCCAGCGCCCAGTACGCCTCCTCGGAGAGGAACCGGTGCACCGCGGCCACGTCGATGCGCTCGCGGTCGTCGTCGAGCTCATAGCCGGACTGGATCTCGCGTCGCATGCGCGGCCAGGCTAGCATCGGCAAGCGTACGATTCGCTCATGTCGGACGTCGCGCAGCGAACAGCGCACTGGTGAGGTACCGGGCGGCCGCGGTGCTGATGCTGGTGACCGCGGGGTGCACCTCCGCCGGCGTCGCGCAGCCGGCGTGTTCCCGGCAGAGCGGGCCGATCAAGAAGCCGGCTCCTGCCCGCCATCGCCATCATCAGTTTCACCACCACCCCCATCCGCCGGCGACAGCCCAGCGCGACGGGGTTGCCGGCCGTGGACGTGCCGCGCCGCTCATTGACGCCGGGAGTGGCGT
>CAVXZW010000009.1:0-89367 GCA_963766445.1 uncultured Actinomycetes bacterium
TCGCTCGTCCATGTAGGCGTGCGCGGCCGCTGCCTCCGCGGTCGGAAACGTGCGGTCGACCGGCACCGTGATCGCGCCGTCGAGCGCCATCGCGAGCGACGTTCGGATCTCGTCCGGCGTGGCAACGCGGAAGCCGAGGATGCGGTGGCCATGGCGGAACAGCTCGATGATGTCGAGCGGCACCACCTCGCCGGCGTGCGCGCCGCAGGTGACCAACCGGCCGTCCGGCGCCATCGCCGCCAGGTGCTCCCCGAACCGCGGGCCGCCGGTCGTGTCGATCACCGCATCGACGCCGCGGCCGCCGGTGGCCTCGGCCACCGCTTCCGCCACCGGCGTTTCGCGGTAGCAGAAGACCACGTCCGCGCCCAGGGCTCGCACCGCGTCGGCCTTCTCGGGCGCTCCCACCGAGGCGATCACGCGCGCGCCGGACAGCCGCGCCGCCTGCACCGCGGCGCCCGCCACGCCGCCCGAGGCCGACGGCACCAGCACCGTCTCGCCGGCCCGCACGGCCGCGACCGACACCACCATCGACCACGCGGTCGAGACCACGCACTGGGCGGCGGCGGCGGTCACGAAGTCGTCGGGCGAGCGCAGCGGGATCACCGCACGCGCCGGCACCGCCACCAGCTCCGCGTAGCCGCCCCAGCGATCGGTGCCGAAGACGACGAACCGCTCGCACAGGTCGGGCCGCCAGCGCGCGCAGGCCGCGCAGGTCCCGCACGCGAACTGCTGGTAGGCCGTGACCGGGTCGCCGTCGGCGATGCCCTCGACCTCGGCCCCCACCGCGACCACGGTGCCCGCGAACTCGGCGCCCAGCACCCAGGGCATCGTGAACGGCCAGCGCGAGCTGCCCGCCCGCGAGTCGAGGTCGCTGTGGTTGAGGCCGCAGGCGCGCGCCCGCACGATCACCTCGTGGCGACCGCAGGCAGGATCGTCCAGCTGCTCCCAGCGCATCACCCCGGGGCCGCCGTACTCGCGGAAGGTCGCGGCCCGCATGTGTCAGCCCTGCATGCCGACGTATGGGATCGGCTCTGGCGCCGCGTACGCGGAGGCCTTGCTGGTGCGAAGGCCGCTCCGCCACAGCGAGTGGGCGAGGCCGGCCCCGAACGACACGCCGTCGCAGACCGGCACGCCCACCTCGTCCTCGACCGCCCGCGCCACGTCCGCCATGCCCCCGCAGGCCAGAATCAGGGCGTCGGCGCCGTGGTCAGCCGCCAGGCGCTTGCCGAGCGCGACGATCGCCGAGGTCGTGTCCGGGTGGCCGCTGCCCTGCTCGGCAACGGGGATGTTCAGCGGCACGATCCCGGCGCAGCGCGAGCGCAGGCCGAGCGCGTCGATGCCCTCCTCGAGCGCAGGGATGCTGCGCGGCAGGGTGGTGATCACGCCGAACCGCTTGGCCACGAGCGATGCCGCGATGTAGGCGGCCTCGCCGATGCCGACCACGGGTGCGGCGGTCAGCTCGCGGGCGGCGTCGAGCCCGGGGTCGCCGAAGCAGGCGATCAGGTAGGCGTCGTGGTCGGGAAGCGCCTGCACCAGCGCCGCCACCTCGGCCGCGGCCACCACCGAGTCGGCGGCGCTCTCGATCGACGTGGGGCCGCGGTTCGGGTTGACGGCGGTCACGTCGCATCCCTCCGGCAGCGCCGCTTGGGCCACGCCGCCCATGGCCTCGGTGTGGTGCTCGTCGGTGTTGGGGTTGATCAGGGCCAGCCGGAACACGTCAGCCCGCCGTCGCCGTCGGCTGCCCGCCCAGGGAGTGATCCTCCTGGCAGGACAGGAAGCGGCCCGACCCCGGCTCGGCCAGGATCTCGCCGTCGGCGTACACCGTCTCGCCGCGCACAAGCGTCCGCACCACCCGCGCCCGCACGCGCCGCCCGTCGAACGGAGACCACGGGTTCTTCGAGAACTGCTGCGAGCGGGCGTCCACCGTCCACTCGGTCTCGAGGTCGTAGAGCGCCAGGTCGGCGTCCGACCCTGCCACCAGCGTGCCCTTGCGGGGATACAGCCCGGCGATGCGGGCCGGGTTGGTGGACGAGAAGCGGGCGAACCCATCCAGCGTCATGCCGCGACGGTGGTAAGCCTCGTCCAGCACCAGCGGCACCGTCTCCTGGATCACCTGGCAGCCGAGCAGCGCGTCGAAGATGTTGTCCCAGCCCGGCTCCTTCTCCTCAAGGGTGTAGGCGGAGTGGTCGGAGATCAGGCAGTCGGCGGTTCCGTCGAGCACGAACGACCACAGACGCTCCACGAGGGCGCGGTCACGCAGCGCCGGCGCGCACATGCCGTAGGGGCCGAGGCGGACGAGGTCATCGAGGTCGAGCAGCAGGTGGTGGGGGCAGATCTCCATCGTCACCGGCCGGCCGCGCCGCTTCTCGTCGGCGACCAACTGGGCGCTGATCGGGCTGGAGACGTGCACGATCTGGATCCGCACGTCGGCGTGGGCGGCCAGGTACAGGGCGCGGTGGACGGCCTCCTCCTCGACGAAGGGCGGCCGTGCCTCATGGTGCGCCATGGGGTCGGTGCGTCCCTGCTCCTGCATCCGCTCCAGGCCGGCCTGGAGCAGGGAGTCGCTCTCTGCGTGGACGAGCACCAGGCCGCCGACGGCCTGCACCTCGCGCATGCCCTCCAGGAACTCGGCGTCCGTGACGTGGGGGTAGGAGGGGTCGGAGATCGGCATGAAGGCCTTGAACCCGGCCGCGCCTTCGGCCCACTGATCCTTGATCTCGGGGATCGAGGGCGCGGTCAGCGCACCCCACAGGCCGAAGTCGGTGACCACCTTCTGCTTAGCCATCTCGCGCTTCTCGCGGTAGAGCTGGGCGGTGGTCACCGGCGGATAGGTGAGCGGGTGCTCGATCACGGTGGTCATTCCGCCGGCCGCGGCCGACATGGTGCCGGTGGTGAAGTCCTCGCGCTCGGTGTGCCCGGGATCCTCGAAGTGGGCGTGCATGTCGATGGCGCCGGGCAGCACCACCAGGCCGGTGGCATCGATCAGCTCGTCGGCGCCGCTGCGGTCAGCCTGCTCGGCGACCGCGGCGACGCGGCCGTCCTCGATCACGACGTCTGCCGGCGAACACGCCGTAGTCGGTGGCCAGCGTGCCGCCGGCGATGACGGTGCGCTTGCCGCTCACGCTGGAGGGATGCCTGGGTCTTGGCATGGCCGGGACCGAGCCTAGCAAGCGCCCAGCCTAAAGCCACGCAGCCGGCTCAGCATCGCGTTCGATTGGTGCCTACGGATCCGGCGAGCCGTACTCCCTAACCGGCCAGACTGGGCACCTACGTTGCCGAGCAGCCAGTAGGATCAACTACCGGTCGCCCTAGCTCAAGGAGATCGTCACGTGGCATTCGACCTTGTTATCGACATCGAAAACCGGCCCGGCGCGCTGGCCGAGGTCGCCAAGGCGATCAGCGACGCCGGCGTGAACATCGCGGCCGCGACCTCATCGGACCGGGCGATCGGGCCGAGCTCCACATCCTCGTCCCTCATGCCGAGGCAGCCAGGCACGCGCTTGGGATCTCAAACCTTGCCGTGAGCCGCGAGCGCGAGGTGGTGGTGGTCGAGGTCGAGGACCAACCAGGCGTGCTCGCCGATCTCACCCGCCGGATCGCCAGGGCCGGCATCGACCTCGACCTGGTCTACGTCGCCACCCGCAACCGCATCGTCTTCGGAGCGCCCGACCTGGCAGGGCTGCAGGCAGGCGCTGAATTGACCCGGCGAGCCTCTTGGTATACGGTCCCCAGCGACCTCGTTACCCTGCGCCGCCCAGGGTCGCCAGGGTGCCGGCGAGCAGCTGGATGGCGGTGGCGACGTCGGCCTCGTCGGTCAGCTCCTCCGGCCGGTGGCTGACCCCGCCGTTGCGGCTGCGGACGAACAGCATGCCGCTGTCGACGCCGGCCTCGGCCAGGATCCCGGCGTCGTGACCGCCGCCCGACGCCAGGTCGGCCAGCTCCAGCCCGCCAGCCGCGGCCGCCTGCCGGATGGCGTCGCCGACACGCGCCGACATCGGCACCGGCTGGCTGCGCCAGACCGGGTCGAGCGTGACCGCACAGCCGCTGGCCGCCGCGACCTGCGAGCACGCCTCGCCCAGTCCGTCGATCAGCTGCTCGAGGCCTTCGGCGGTGGGGCAGCGAGCATCGATCGAGATCGTCACCTGCCCGGGGATCACGTTGGCCGCGGCATCGGCGATGGTCAGTCTGCCGACGGTCACGACCGCTCCGTCGATTCGGCCCGCGCGCTCGCGGAGCGCGAGCGCCAGCTCGGCGGCGGCCAGCAGGGCGTCGCGGCGTCCCTCCATGGGTGTGGTGCCGGCGTGCCCGGGGCTGCCGGTGATCGTCGCGGTGAAGCCGGACATGCCCGCGATCGAGGTGACGACCGCGTGCGCCAGCCCCATCCGCTCGAGCACCGGGCCCTGCTCGATGTGCACCTCGACGAATGCGGCCGGCAGCGTGCCACCGCCGAGCGGCTCCGCGTAGCCGAGCGCCCCCAGCGCCTCGCCTATCGACACGCCGTCAGCGTCGGTCGCCCGCAGGTCGGCATCGGTCACGGTGCCACACAGGCAGCGGCTGCCGAAGCAGCCCTCGCCGAAGCGCCAGCCCTCCTCGTCGCGGAACACGGCCACACAGAGCGTGGCCGCCCGCGGCACATCGCGCAGCTGCGCGACCGCCTCCAGCGCGGCCAGCACGCCCAGCGCCCCGTCGAAGCGACCGCCGTTGGGGACGGTGTCGAGGTGCGAGCCGGCCCAGATCTCGGGCGCGGCCGGATCGCTGCCGGCCAGGCGTCCATACAGGTTGCCGCACGCGTCCCAGCTGACCTCCAGACCTTCCTGCCCAATCCAGGTCGCGACCAGCTCGCAGGCCTCCTGCTCGGCTGCGCTCAGCCCCGGTCGGTGCGCTCCCGCGCGGCCCTCGCGCCCGATATCGGTCAGCTGGGACAGCCGCTGCATGGTGCGTGCTGCTCGCTCACCGGCTTGCATCCCGCGTCAGGCCGGGTGCTCGATCAGGTCCTGTAGCCGCTGCGCCAGCGAGGGCAGCATGGCCACGGCGATCTGCGGGTGCTCGTGCAGCAGCCCCACGAACTCGTGACGGGCGATGGCGATCGCGCGCACATCGGTGGCGGCTCGTACGCGGGCGCTGCGTGTGGTGTGCTCGCTGAGCAGGCTCAGCTCTCCCACGAACTCGCCCCGACCGAGCTCGACGGTACGGTGCTGGAGCTCGATCACCACTGTGCCGTCGAGGATCACGAACAGGCCGGAGCCGGGCAGGCCGCGCTCGATCAGCACCGCGCCCTTGGCGTGCTCGTCGATCCCGGCGATGGCGGCGGCGCGAGCGATCGCGTCGTCGTCGAGCGCCGCGAAGATCGGCACCGTGCGCAGCCCCTCGATGATGGCCTCGGTCACGGCAGGGATCTTAGGGCGCGGGTGGCGCTGGCGCTGCTCCGCTGTCGCGGCTATCGACCTGCGAACGCCGCAGCCACCCGGTCGCGGGGCAGCGCCGGTGAGCGGTGCCCGTCCCGTCCGACCATGTCGTCGTTGGCGACCAGCGCGTTCACGGTGGCCTCCTCGACGGTCTCCACCACAGCCTGGTAGAGCTCGTCCATCCACTTCCACTGCAGGAACCGCAGCGACGACGGGGCCGGATCGCCGTCCGGGAAGCCGGTCTCGAACGCGCCCGGGTTGGCGGTCGAGAAGGCCAGGAACAGGTCGCCCGAGAAGTGCGATCCGCTGGTGCCGGTGCGGGCCAGGCCCAGCGGCACCCGTCGCGCGAGCGCCTGGCACTGGCCGGGCAGCAGCGGCGCATCGGTGGCGATGATCGCGATCACCGACCCGGCGCCGGGCTGCGTCCAATACGTCTCTTCGATCGGGTTGTCGTCGGCCAGCTCGGCGCCGAGCGCCCGGCCGGCGATCGTCAGCCCAGCCCGCTTTCCGAAGTTGCACTGCAGGAACGCACCCACCGTGTAGCGACCGTCGCCCAGGTCGACAACGCGCGACGCGGTGCCCGAGCCGCCCTTGAAGGCATAGCAGTTCATGCCGGTGCCGCCTCCGACCGAGCCCTCCTCGATCGGGCCCGAGGCCGCGGCCTCGATCGCATCGATCACGACCTGCCGGGTGACGTGGCCACCGTTGATGTCGTTCAGGTAGCCGTCGTACGTCTCCGCAGCCACCGGCAGCAGCCACAGCTCCCCCAGCTCCGAGAACCGGTGCACCGCCCAGTGGATGGTGGCCTCGTGGGCGATCCCGACCGCGTGCGTGTTCGTGATCGTGATCGGCCACGCCACGGTGCCGGATTCCTCGACCCACGACACTCCGGTCATCTCGCCGTTGCCATTCAGCGAGAACACGCCGGCGGCGCAGGGATCGGCGCTGCGGTCGCGCCCACGCGGGTGGATCGCGGTGACCCCGGTGCGGACGCTCTCCCCCTCGATCAGCGTGCGGTATCCGACCTCGACCCCGGGCACGTCGGTGATCGCGTTCCACTCGCCGGGAGTGCCGGTGAAGGGCACGCCCAGCGAGCGGGCGCGCGGCTTTCCGGCGGGAGTCTGGAGGTGGTTGGTCACGGTGGGAGCGACAGGATAGCCAGCGGGCCGGTGCTACCCTCGCGGCATGGGGGAGCTGCAGATCGAGGATTCCGAGCTGGTGCTGCACCTGTACTCCGTCGAGAAGATGGAGGGCCTGCACGGCGACGTGCGGGTGCCGCTGTCATCGGTCACGGGCGCCCGCTCCGTGGACGATGTGTGGCAGGAGCTGCGCGGCATGCGGGCGCCCGGCACGGGCGTCCCGGGCACGCTGGCGGTGGGCACCCGGCGGGGCGGCTTCGGCAAGGACTTCGCCGTGGTGCACGGCCACGGCCCCGGGGTGGTCGTGGAGGTCGCCGGCCAGGAGTACGCGCGGCTGCTGGTCAGCATGGCGGACGCGGACGTGATCGCGACCCACCTCGCGACCGTGGCCACGTCAGCCTAGATGGGACTCAGGCCTGGGGCGGGGGAGTGCCCAGGAACCCGGCCACCATCGCCCGCATGTTCCAGCGCTCCATCCCGATGTACGTGGCTCCGGGCGACCCCGGCGGCCCCAGCGTGTCGCCGTACAGGTTCGCGTAGACCCTGACCCCCGCCTCCGAGGCGATCTGCTGCTCGAGCGCCGGGTTCAGCGACGACTCGGTGAAGATGGCGCGCACGTGCTCTGCCCGGATCTTGCCGATCAGGTCGGCCACGTCCTTCGCGCTGGGCTGGGCCACGGTCGAGAGCGACGGCAGCACCGAGCCCACCACCGTGATCCCGTAGTGCGCGGCGAAGTAGCCGAAGGCGTCGTGGTTGGTGACCAGCTTCCGCTCGCCCCGCGGGACGGTCGCGATCAGGCGCTTGTTCGCGGCGTCCATCGCCCGGATCCCGGTCACGTAGCCGCGGGCGTTCGCGCGGTAGGCATCGGCGTGTGACGGGTCTATCGCACGCCAGCCGCTCGCCCAGCGCGGTCGCCGCCCGCTCGAACAGGGTGGGGTCGTGCCACCAGTGCGGGTCGCCGTCCGGCTCCGACGAGTCGCCCGTCCGCAGCGGCAGCCCCTGCGACGCGACCACACCGGCGTCCCTGGAACGGCGTTCGCCACCAGCCCGTCGACCCAGCTGTCCACCCCGACGCCTGATTCGACAACCAGCTTGGCGCCGGTCAGGGCGATCGCGGTGCTGGGGCTGGGCTCGAAGTCGTGCGGGTCGACGTTTGGCTTGAGGATGCCCACCAGGTGCACGTCTGGCGCCGCCCACATGCCGCACCAGGTCCTGCATCTGGGTGGTGGTCGCGACCACGGTGATCTGCCCCGGGGTCGAGCTCGCGATGTGGGTGGTGGTGCAGCCCAGCGGCAGCAGGCAGAGGGCGAGCAGCGGGAGCAGGCGGATGCGGGGCACGAGTCAGCCAGCCTAGCATAATGACAATCGGTTTCACTATCGTTTGTTGCGAACGGACACCGTTACCAGTAGAGTGCGGCACGTGGAACCGGGACGCAACCGCAAGAACCGCATGGCCCTGCTTGACGGCGGGCCGCGCGATGAATCGCGCCTTCAGCGTGCGCGAGCTGCACACGGCCGCCCGCGACGCCGCCCCCAGGTTGGGGCTGACGACCGCCTATCGCACCATGGACCGCTGGCGCGAGGAGGGCTGGGCCGAGGAAGCCGGCACGCGCGGCGGCGAGGCCGTCTACGTGCTGTGCGCCGCGCAGGGGCACCACCATCACGTCGTCTGCGTCGACTGCGGCGCCACCGCGCTGCTCGAGGGCTGCGCGCTCGAGCCGGCCCGCGAGTCTGCCCGCACCGCCGGCTTCGACCTGCTCGATGCGGCGTTGGGCTCGCTGCCCGCGCGGTGCCAGGCCTGTGCCGGGGCCGATGCGCAGCCCGCCTAGCGCAGCGCCGGCCACAGCCGCCGCGCTGCTGGACGGGGTCACCGTCGCCTACGGCCAGCACGTCGCGCTGGACGACGTCTCGCTGGAGCTGCCGCGCGGCAGCATCATCGGGCTGATCGGCCCGAACGGAGCCGGCAAGACGACGCTGCTGCGGACGCTGCTGGGCATGCTGTCGCCGCGCAGCGGCAGCATCGATGTGACGGTTCCTGTCGGCTACATGCCGCAGCTGGGCCCGGCCGCCTGGGACTTTCCGCTGACCGCGCTCGACGTCGCCCTGCAGGGCGGCTACCGGCGCACCGGTTGGCTGCGGCGCCCCGGCGCGGCGGAGCGGCGGTCGGCCCGCGACGCGCTGGGCGCGGTCGGGCTGGAGGACATGGCCGGCCGTCAGATAGGCCAGCTCTCCGGAGGACAGCGCCAGCGGGTGTTGCTGGCCCGGACGCTGATGCAGGAAGCGTCGCTGTTGCTGCTGGACGAGCCGCTGTCGGGCGCGGACGCCGCCACCGAAGCCGCGTTCCTGGAGACGCTGCGGGGCCTGCGCGAGCAGGGCCGGACGGTCGTGGTCTCGACGCACGACCTGGGCTGGTCGGCCGCCCACTGCGACCTGCTGTGCCTGCTCTCGACCCGCGTGATCTCGTTCGGGCCGCCGGCGCAGGCGCTCAGCGCCGACCGCCTGGCCGAGGCCTACGGGGGCGCCATGCTGGTGGTGGGGGGAGTGCACATCCTGGCGCCGGAGGGCCATCACAGCCACTGATATGCACTACCTGACCGACCCGCTCCAGTTCGAGTTCATGCGCCGCGCGCTGATGGCGATCGTGCTGACCGGCATCGCCTCGGGCGTGCTCGGCAGCTACGTGGTGCTGCGCGGGCTGGCATTCATCGGCGACGCGCTCACGCACGCCGTGTTCCCGGGCATCGTGGTTGCGGTGGCGCTTGGCCGCAGCATTCTGCTGGGCGCGCTGGTCGTGGGGCTGATCACGGCGCTCGGCATCGCCACCGTCAGCCGTGGCCGGCGGGTCAGCGAGGACACGGCCATCGGCATCCTGTTTGCCGCGATGTTCGCGCTGGGTGTGGTGCTGGTCTCCACCCTGGCCGCCTACCAGCGCGACGTGGCCGACCTCCTGTTCGGTCAGATCCTGGCCGTGTCGCAGAGCGACCTGTACCTGGCTGCGGGGACGACGGCCGTGGCGGTGGTCACCACCGTGCTGCTGAACAAGGAGCTGTCGCTGATCGGCTTCGATCGCGACATGGCACTGGCCATGCGCTACCCGGTGTTCCTGCTCGACCTGGTGCTGCTGGGGCTGATCACCCTTGCGATCGTGGTGTCGCTGCAGGCGATTGGCAACATCCTGGTGCTGGCGATGCTGGTTACGCCCGCGGCCACCGCCCGGCTCGTCACGCAGCGGCTGGCCACCATGCAGCTGCTGTCTGCGGCGCTGGGCGTGGCCGCGGGCGTCATCGGCCTGTACATCTCGTTCTGGTGGAACGTGGCATCCGGCGGCGCCGTCGTGCTCACGACGACGGCCATCTTCTTCGTCGTGTTTGGGGCCGTTGAGGTGGGCCCGCGGGTGCAGCCGGGGGCTGGGTTCAGGAGCGGATAATCCGTTCGCGGGCTTGTTGCACGAGCCGCAAACATGTGAGAGATTCTGGATCCGCAGTCGAGTCGTGCGGGCACATACCTCGGGGGAGGACATCATGCGTACCAGAAGGCTTTTGCCTGCGGCAGGAGTCGCGCTGGCACTCGCTGTCGGCGTATTCGCCGGCACCGCGCTGGCCGGGGGAGGAGGGAACGGGCCGAACCCAGCGGCCGGCAAGGCGTCGGTCACGCCGAGCTTCTCGACGACCACGGCGGTCAAGGTGAAGGCGGCGGCCGTGATCAACGCTAACGCCACCGTGATGCGGGCATCGACCTTGCCGTACCATGTAACGTCGGTCACCAGCCTCGGAACCGGCGTCTACGACCTCCGCTTCAGCCACGGCATCAGCGGATGCGCCTGGGTCGGTACGGTGGGCCTCGGCACGTTCACGGGCAGCACGGGACCGGCGCAGATCACCATCACCGGCCGCGCTGGAACCAACAACGGGCTGTTCATCACCACGTTCAACGGCACGGGCACTGCGACGAACGAGCCATTCCACGTGATCGTGGTCTGCTGATCAAATCCAGCATCGGGGCCGGTGGAACGTCCGCCGGCCCCGATCGGCTCTCAGACCGGCGCGTAGCGGCGGTGCAGCATGATCGTGTTGCCGTCAGGGTCATGCAGGAACGCCATGTGGCAGACGCCTGTGTCGATCGTCTCGCCGGTGAACTCGACGCCGTCCCGCTCGAGCGCCGCCCGCGCCTCGGCGACGTCCGGAACGCGCAGCGCGATGCCGTTGTGGTTCGGCTCGAAGGGTAGCCCCATCCGCTCCGGCTCCCACACGCCGAGCGTGACCTGGCCGGCCCTCACCTCGAAGCCGGCCGGCGTGTCGCGCTCCAGCGTCAGCCCCAGCGTCTCGGTGTAGAAGCCCTTCGATCGTTCGCGGTCGCGGCTTGCGACCGGCACGAAATCGACTCGCTCGACGGTGATGGGCATGGCTGCCTCCCTGACTGGTGAGACTCCAGGGTAGTCAGCCCGAGCCGTGATCCGGATATCGTCGGGCACATGCCCGCCGCCACCGACATCGCACGCATCCGGCGCATGCGGGCGACCGCGCAGCTCCTGGCCGGCCCTCCCGCCCGCAGCGTGGCCGCGGTGCCGCGCCAGCTGCTGGCCGTGCAGGCGCAGGATCTGCGCGCGGCGCGGCTGGCCGTGCGCGCTCGCAGCGCCCGCATCACGGCGGCCGGCGTGAACGACGCCCTCGACCGGCGCGAGGTAGTGATCGGCTGGCTCTGCCGCGGCACGCTGCACATGGTCGAGCCCGGCGACTATCCCTGGCTGCTGGGATTGACCGGTCCGTCACAGCGCCAGCCGAACGCCCGGCGGCTGCTGCAGGAGGGGTTTCCGCCCGCCCGCGCCGCTCGGGCGGTCAACCTGATCGAGCGTGCGCTCGCCGACGGCCCGATGGAGCGAGGTGCGATCGGCCGGATGCTGGCCGGCCACGACCTCGATCCGGGCGGCCAGGCGCTCGTGCACCTGCTGTTCCAATCAGGTTTGGCCGGGGCGACGGTGCGCGGCCCGGTGGTGCGCGGCCGCCAGACGTTCGCGCTCATCCGCGACTGGCTAGGCAACATCCCGGCCGGCGAGCTGCGCGGAGCCGACCGGGACAGGGCGTTGGCTGAGCTGGCGCGCCGCTACCTGCGCGGCCATGGACCCGCCACCCCGGCCGACCTGGCGTTGTGGGCGGGCCTGCCGCTGCGCGACGCGCGGGCCGGGTTTGCCGCCATCGGCGGTGAGCTGCGCGAGATCGGGTCGATGGCGATGCTGATCCGCGGCGCTCGGCGCACGGCGGAGCCGCCGCCGCGGCTGCTGGGCGCGTTCGACGCCTACACGCTGGGCTGGAAGGACCGCGGGTTCGCCGTGCCCGGCGACCACTCCCGTGAGGTGCGGCGCGACGGTTGGATCAAGTCCGTGGTGACCGTGTCCGGCATCGCGATCGGCGTGTGGTCGTCGCGCGCCAGCGGGCGGCGCCTGGCCGTCGATCAGCAGCTGTGGGACCAGCCCTCCGCGGACGACGCCAGGCTGCTGCTCGAGGATGCGGCCGCCCTGGCCCGGTTCGAAGGTCTCGAGCTGGGCTAGCGCTTCTCGGACCCGACCAGCGCGGTCGCCACGCCCAGGCCGATGAAGATGCACCCGGTCACCCAGCGCTGCAGGCTGCGGACCGTCGATCGCCCCTTCACCCAGCCGGCCGCGCTGCCCGCTGCGACCGCCCAGGTGCCGTCGGTGATCAGGCCCAGCACCGCGAACGTCAGGCCCAGCACCACGATCTGCTCGGGGATAGGTGCGCCGTTTCGGTTTACGAACTGCGGCAGGAACGCGAAGAAGAACAGCGCCGTCTTCGGGTTGGTGACGTTCACCAGGATGCCCTGGCGGAAGATCAGGCCGAGCCGCGTTCCGCGCGGCGCGGGCGCCTGCGCGCGGGCGGTGCGGTCGGCCAGGGTGCGGACGCCCAGGTAGATCAGGTAGGCGGCGCCGATCAGGCGCACCGCCCCGAACGCGATCGACGAGGACACCAGGATCGCCGACAGCCCGAGTGCGGCCGCCGTGATGTGGACCAGCGTGCCGCAGTGCACGCCGAGCGTGGCCATCAGGCCCGCGCGGCGTCCGTGCTCGACGCTCTGCGAGACGATGTAGAGCACGGCCGGCCCCGGAATCAGGAGCAGCACCAGCGCTGTGGCGACGAACGCCAGCCAGGTGGCGAGATTGGGCATGGTGCGAGTCTATCGGCGCGAGAGGCCGTGGCTGCAGCCGAAATTGCGTCGTACTCCGTCCGATCGCCCACCTACGCTGTGATTTGATGGCAAACGAGCGCAAAGACACCTTGGCGATGGCGATCGACGTCCGGCTGGCCGAGCTGTGGGCTGAGCTGTTCGAGCTGCGCCCCGAGCACCTCGATATGGAGCTGCTGGGGTGGTTCCTGCGGGCCGCCTACGGCCAGGGCTACACCGACGCCCTGCGCGAGACGCAGCGCGGGCAGCTGTGCCTCGATCTCGGCTACGCCGTGCCCGACACCGCTGCGTGAGCCGCCCTGCGGCTGAACGGCGAACGCCCTTGATACGCTGACGGCGATGACTGCCGCTCCGCGTCTGGTGATCGCGCTTGCCGTCGCAGCTCTGCTGGCGGTGTTCCTGGTCTATCAGGTCGCCCGCGGCTCCGGGCAGCTGATCGTCACCGTCAGCCAGCTGCGGGCCGACAAGGACGGCGCCGCCAAGCACACGGTGCAGCTGACGGGCACCGCGGTCAGCTGCGAGGGCGTCGACTGCGCCACCGCCCAGGCACCGTTCACGATGGTGGTGAAGGACGAGGGGTCGACGCAGACCGTGCCGGTGCGCTACTCGGGCGGATCGGTGCCCGACGCCTTCCAGCAGGGCCGGCGGATCATCGTCACCGGGCACATGGTGAACGGCCAGTTCGTGGCCAACCCCGACTCGCTGATCACGAAGTGCCCGAGCAAGTACTCGGGCGGCGGCTCGGGGGCCTGACCTTGGCCACCGTCGGCAGCGCGCTGCTGCTGCTCGTGCTGGCGCTCGTCACCTACGCCACCGTCGCGTCCGTACTGGCCGGGCTGCGCCGCGACCGGCGCTTGATGCGCAGCGCCGGCAACGCCGTGATGGCGGCGTTCGTGTGCACGGTGTCGGCCGTGGTGCTGCTCGAGATCGCGCTGGTGCGCCACGACTTCTCGATCGCGGTCGTCCTGCAGCACACCAGCCGCACGCTGCCGACGCCCTACCTGCTGACCTCGCTGTGGGCCAGCCAGCCCGGCTCGCTGCTGCTGTGGCTGACGGTGCTGAGCGGCGCCTCCTCGCTGGTGACGCTCCAGAACAGGCACAAGAACCGTGAGCTGATGCCGTGGGTGACGGCGGTGCTGGGCGGCTGCATGGTGTTCTTCGCATCGATGGCGACGATCATCTCCTCGCCGTTCGAGCGCACCGCCGGCGTGGTGCCGCACGACGGGTTCGGCCTCGACCCGTCCCTGCAGAACCCCTACATGGCCGCGCACCCGCCGGCGCTGTACCTAGGCTACGTCTCGTTCGCCGTGCCGTTCGCGTTCGCCATGGCGGCGCTGATCACGCGCCGCACCGACGCCCGCTGGCTGGCGTCCGTGCGACGCTGGACGCTGTTCGCATGGGCGTCGCTGGGCGTGGGCATGCTGCTGGGCGCGCACTGGGCGTACGTCGAGATCGGCTGGGGCGGCTACTGGGGCTGGGATCCGGTCGAGAACGCGGCGCTGATGCCGTGGCTGGCGGGCACCGCCTACCTGCACTCGGTGATGGTGCAGGAGAAGCGGGGCATGCTGAAGGTCTGGAACGTGGTGCTGGTCACCGCCACCTTCGCGCTGTCCATCTTCGGCACGTTCCTGACCCGGAGCGGCGTGGTCGACTCGATCCACTCGTTCGTGCAGTCGCCGGTGGGGCCGGCGCTGCTCGTGTTCCTGTCGATCGTGCTGGCCTTCGCGACCACGCTGCTGGTGTGGCGGCTGCCGCTGCTTCGCAGCGACCACAAGCTGGAGTCGGTGGTGTCGCGCGAGGCGACGTTCCTGTTCAACAACCTGCTGCTGCTGGCCTTCGCGTTCGTGATCCTGTGGGGCGTGGTGTTCCCGCTGCTGTCCGAGGCGGTGCGGGGCGTGCGCAGCACGGTGTCGGTGCCGTACTACAACTTCTTCCTGGTCGCGTTCGGCCTGCCGCTGCTGGCGCTGACCGGGATCGGTCCGCTGATCGCGTGGCGGCGGGCGACGCCGGGCAGCCTCTGGCGCACGTTCCGCTGGCCGGTGATCTCGGCCGCCGCCGGCGGCGCGCTGCTGGCGCTGCTTGGCCTGGGATCGAGCTGGCCGGGGCTGACGGCGTTCTCGCTGTGCATCTTCGTGACGGTCACGATCGGCCTGGAGTTCGCGCGCGGCGCCTCGGCGCGCAGGGCGATCGCCGGCGGCTCCTGGCCGCGGGCGCTGGTCGACCTGGTCAGCCGCAACCGCCGCCGCTACGGCGGCTACGTCGTGCACCTGGCGGTGGTGTTGCTGGTGGTCGGGATCGCCGCCTCCGGTGCCTACGGCAGCGTCAACCAGGCGGCGCTGAAGCCCGGCCAGTCGATGCAGGTGGGCGGCTACACGCTCACCTACACCGGCATGCGGTCGACCACCGGGCCTAACTACGTGGACACGGCGGCGCGGCTGGTGGTCAGCCGTGGCGGCAGCACGGTGGGGACGCTGTATCCGGCCGTGCGCGACTTCACCGACCACACGGTGAAGACGCAATCGAACGAAGTCGACATCCGCCACGACCTGCGCGGCGTCGACGTCTACACGATCCTGCAGGGCGCCGACCCGAGCAAGAACGAGGTCGTGATCAAGGCGCTGGTGAACCCGATGGTGAGCCTGATCTGGCTGGCCGGCCTGGTGTTCGTGCTGGGCGCGGCCATCACGATCTGGCCCGATCCGCGCGAGGCCCGCCAGCTCGCGCGACGCTACTCGACCGCGCTGGCCAAAGAGGCGTGAGCACCGCCGTCGAGGCCGCCGTCGTGGCGGTCATCGTCGCCACCGTGGTGGTGGCGGTGGCGTGGCCGTTTCTGTCGCCGGAGCGGGGAGCGCCCGAGCAGGCGCTGTCACCACGCGACCGCAAACGGCTGGAGCTGATGGAGCGCCGCGACGCCGCATACGCCGGCCTGCGCGACCTGGAGCAGGATCACCGCACCGGCAAGGTCGGCGACGAGGACTACCAGAGCGAGCGCCGGCGGCTGCGCGCGGAGGCCGCGGGCGCCCTGCGAGGGCTTGATACGCTAGATTCCGAGCCCGATACGTCGTCTCCGGAGGAATGACCGTGGGGTTGTGGCAGCGGTTCACGATGATCTTCAAGGCCAAGGCCAGTCGCACGCTGGACCGGGTCGAGAACCCGGGCGAGACGCTCGACTACAGCTATCAGAAGCAGCTGGAGATGCTGCAGAAGACGAAGCGCGGCCTGGCCGACGTGGTCACCGCGAAGAAGCGTCTGCAGCACCAGACCCAGGGGCTCGAGCAGAGCGTCGTCAAGCTGGACGGCCAGGCCCGCCAGGCGCTCTCGGCCGGGCGCGACGACCTCGCCCGCACGGCGCTGGAGCGCAAGGTGCTGGTGCAGGAGCAGCTGCAGGGGCTCGACCAGCAGATCGCCGGGCTCGAGGAGCAGCAGCGCCAGATGGTCGAGCAGCAGCAGGAGCTCTCGCAGAAGGTCGAGGCGTTCCGCACCCAGAAGGAAGTGATCAAGGCGCAGTACTCGGCGGCCGAGGCACAGGTGCGGATCGGCGAGGCGACGGCCGGGCTGTCGTCGGAGCTGTCGGACATCGGCGCCGCCACGGCGCGGGCGCAGGATCAGGTGGAGCAGATGCGGGCGCGCGCGTCCGCCGTCGAGGAGCTGGTCTCGACCGGCGCCCTGGACGAGGTGGGCTCGTCCAGCACATCCTCGCTCGACCGCCAGATCGCGGCGCTCTCGGCCGATGCCCAGGTCGATGCCGAGCTGGACAAGATCCGCACGGAGCTGGCCGCCCCGGCCGCACCGGCCGGGGAGCTGGGCGAGGGGCAGCCGGCCGAGCAGCCCGCGGCGGCGCCGGCCGAGCAGCCCGCCGCCGAGCCGGAGCGCGAGCAGTAGAGCCAGGCTCGCCCGCCTCGCGCGAGTACGAACATATGTTCGCTATAGTGTCCGCATGCGGTGGCTACCTGACGAACCGCAGCTGGCGCTGTTCGGCCCCGAGCAGCGAGAGCTGCCCAGCGTGGAGTACATGGCGGTCAACGCGCGGCGGATCATCAACACGCTGCCGGCCTCGTCCCGGATGCCGTTCCGCCACACCATCAACGTCTACCGCGGCTGCCGCCACGCCTGCACGTACTGCTTCGCCCGGCCCACGCACGAGTACCTGGGCCTGAACTCGGGCGAGGACTTCGAGCGGCGGATCGTGGTCAAGGTGAACGCCGTCGAGAAGCTCGACCGCGAGCTGGAGGATCCCGCCTGGGGCGGCGAGTCGATCGCGATGGGCACGAACACCGATCCCTACCAGCCGGCCGAGGGCCACTACCGGCTGACGCGGGGGCTGGTGGAGGTGCTGTCGCGGCGGCGTAACCCGTTCTCGATCCTGACCAAGTCGTCGCTGATCGTGCGCGACATCGACCTGCTGAGCGAGGCTGCGGGGCGCACGCGCGTGAGCGTGGCGATGTCGATCGGCACCGACGAGGACGCCGGTGGCGCGGATCACCGAGCCGGGTGCGGCGTCGCCCAGCAGCCGGCTGGAGGCGATCTCGCGGCTGGCCGCAGCGGGGCTGCGGCCGTCCGTGCTGATGGCGCCGATCCTGCCCGGCATCAGCGACGGCGAGGAGCAGATCCGGCGGCTGACCCGGGCCTGCCTGGACGCCGGCGCCGACCACGTCAGCCCGATCCTCCTGCACCTGCGCCCGGGCGTGCGCGAGCACTACTTCGAGTGGCTGGAGCGGGAGCTGCCGGCGCTGGTCGACCTGCACCGGGACGCCTACCGGGCGGGGCCCTACGGGCTGCGCCACGACCGCGAGCGGGTGGCGTCGATCGTGCGCGACGAGGTCAGCGCGCGAGCAGGTGGATGTCCGGCAGGTTCCGGAAGCGCTGGCGGTAATCGAACCCGTATCCCACAACGAACGCATCGGGGGCCGTGAACCCGACGTAGCGCGGCTCGATCTCGATCAGCCGCCGGTAGGGGCGGTCGAGCAGCGTGCACACCTCGACGGATTCGGCGCCGCGGAACCGCAGCGTCGTGAACAGGTAGTTGAGCGTGAGACCGGTGTCGACGATGTCCTCGACGATCAGCACGTGCGCGCCGCGCACCGGCCGGTCGATGTCCTTCAGCAGCCGGATCCGGCCGCTCGAACCGGCCGATGCGCCGCGGTAGGCCGAGATCGCGATGAAGTCCAGCCGGTGGGGGATCGTCAGCCGGCGCGACAGGTCGGCCAGGAAGATCACGGAGCCCTTGAGTACGGTCACCAGCACCAGGTCGCGGCCGCGGTAGTCACCGCTGACCTGGCGGGCCAGCTCGTCCAGCCGCCCGGCGATCAGATCGGCTCCGAAGGCGATCTCACCGGGCGATGGCGTCAGCAGGTTCTCTGCGGCCACGCTCACGAAGCCTCGCCGAGCTCATACTTCTCGGCAAGGGCCTCGACGTCGCGCCGGTAGAACAGCTTGACCCGCACGTCCGGACGCAGCTCGCGCAGCCTGCGCAGCTTGCGGTTCTTCTTGGTCACGAGCGATTGCTTCATGGTGGTGATCTCGAGGTAGAGATCCTGCTCGGGCAGGTAGAAGTCGGGAGTGAACGCCTCGAGCGTGTTGCCGTGCTCGTCGACGTCGAGCGTGAAGGTGTGCGGCTCGTATTCCCAGGGGATGCCGTGGTAATCGAGGATCTGCGCACACTCGAGCTCGGCCTCGTTGGCGAAGGCCGGCGGAGAGTCGCCCGCGAAGGCGTGGAACCGAGGTTGTTCCTGCATTCCGCTTGGAAACTGTACTTCGCAGGGCGGACAGCGCGGTCTATGATCGCCACCCTATGACAGCGGAACGCCCGTTCGTGATCGCGCATCTCTCCGACCTGCACTGCGGGTCGCCGTACTTCGTGGCCAACCTGCTGGAGCGCGCCATCGTCGAGATCAACGAGATGCAGCCCGACGTCGTTGTCTGCTCCGGCGATCTCACCACGTTCGGCTACAAGCAGGAGTACACGCAGGCACGCAGCTACCTCGACAAGCTGGACTGCCCGGACGTGATCACGATCCCCGGCAACCACGACTCCCGCAACGTCGGCTACGTGCACTTCGAGGAGATGGTGGGGCCGCGCTCGACCGTGCTGCGCAAGCACGGCATCACGTTCGTGGCGATCGACTCGTCGGAGCCTGACCTCGACCACGGCGTGGTGGGGCGCAGCCGCTACGACTGGATCGAGGAGCAGTTCCAGCCCGACGCCGACTTTCGGGTGTTCGTGCTGCACCACCACCTGCTGCCGATCCCCGGCACCGGCCGCGAGCGCAACGTGGTGCACGACGCGGGGGACACGCTGGAGGTGCTGCAGCGCGCCCAGGTCAACCTGGTGCTCTCAGGGCACAAGCACGTCCCGTATGCCTGGCGGCTGGAGGACCTGTTCGTTGTCAACGCCGGCACCGTCTCATCGCTGCGCGTGCGCGGGTACACACGGCCCTGTTACAACGTGGTCGAGATCGGCGACGACCTGGTCGACATCTACCGCCGCTACCCGTACCACGACCGCGAGACGATCATCCGCTTCTCGACCCGCACGCTGGCCTACGAGAAGCACCCGCCCCAGCGTGGGAGCCGCTGATGCGCCCACGGGTGCTCGCGCTGGTGGACGGCGAGCACTACCCGCAGGTGGTGCGGGCCGCGCTCGAGCACGCCTCCGCGTCGGCCGACGTCGTCGCGGCGCTGCTGCTGGGCGGCACCGAGAAGCTGGCCGGCGATCCCGACTACGGCGTGCCGCTGGAGACACTGTCCGGCGACGCCGCCTCCTCGATGCTGGAGGCGGCCGCCCGTCACGGCGCGGATCGCGTGCTCGACCTGTCCGACGAGCCGGTGCTGAGCGAGAGGCGGCGGCTGTGGCTGGCCGCGAACGCCCTCGCCGCCGGGATTGCCTACGAGGGCGCCGACTTCGAGCTGCGCCCGCCCGCGGCGGAGCCGCTCGACCACCCGGCGCTGGCGATCGTCGGCACCGGCAAGCGGGTCGGCAAGACGGCGGTCTCGGCGCACGCGGCGCGCCTGCTGCATGCGGCCGGCCGCGACGTGGTGGTGGTGGCGATGGGCCGCGGCGGCCCGGCTGAGCCGGAGCTGGTGGTGCCGTCCGACGGACCGGTCGGCGTCGAGCAGCTGCTGGAGCGCTCGCGAGCCGGGATGCACGCGGCCTCCGACTTCCTCGAGGACGCCGTGCTGACCGGCGTCGCCACCGTCGGTGCGCGCCGCTGCGGCGGCGGCCTGTCGGGCGGCACGTACCTCTCGAACGTGGCCGAGGCGGCCCGGCTGGCCGGGTCGCTCGCCCCCGATCTGATCCTGCTGGAGGGCTCCGGGGCGGCCGTGCCGCCGCTGCGCGCCGACCGGACGGTGCTGGTCACGTCCGCTCACCGCCCGGCCGCGGCGCTGACGGCGGGGTTGGGGCCGGTGGCGGTGCTCCGCAGCGACCTGGTCGTGATCACGATGGCCGAGCACGGCTGCAACGACACCCGCGAGGCGATCGAGGCGGTTGCGCCCGGGCTGCCGACCGTGGCGGTGACGCTGCGGCCGTCGCCCGTGGAGCCGCTGGGCGACGGGCCGGTGGCGTTCTTCACGACCGCGCCGCCCGAGCGGGCGGGCGCCCTGGCCGAGCGGCTCGAGGCGACGTGGTGGCGGTGGTGCCGGCCCTGTCCGACCGCCGGGCGCTGCGCGAGGCGCTGGAGCGGGACGACGTCGCGGCAGCCGGCACGTTCCTGGTCGAGGTGAAGGCGGCCGCGATCGACGTGGTCTGCGAGTACGCGGCCGACCACGGAGTCCGCGTCGTCTTCTGCGACAACGTGCCCGAGCCGGCCGAGGGCGAGCCCGACCTGGACGCCGCGCTGCTCGAGCTGGCAAGCGAGGCGGTGGCGCTGCGTGCCTGACCAGCGTGAGCCCCGCATCCGCGGCACCGGCCACCCGCTGCCGTTCTCGAAGGGCCGCATGGCCACCAACCTGTTCCTGTCCGGCGTGGAGGCCGAGCACGCCTACGAGCTGGCGCTCGACATCGAGCGCGCCGTGCAGGAGGTGGGCAGCGAGGAGATCGCGCTCGCCGAGCTGCACTCGATCGTCGAGGACGTGCTGAGCCGCGCCGACGGCCCAGCGGCGGTGGAGCGCTACCGAGCCTGGCAGAAGGTGCTGCGGCGGGAGCGGCCGCTGGTGCTGATGCTGGGCGGCGCCACCGGCACCGGCAAGAGCTCGCTGGCGACGGAGCTGGCCTACCGGCTGGGCATCAGCCGGATCACCTCCACCGATGTCGTGCGCCAGGTGATGCGCGCCTTCTTCGCACCCGGCCTGATGCCGGCGCTGCACTACAGCTCGTTCGAGGCGGGCGCCGGCCTGAAGATGCCGATGCCCGATCCCGAGCAGGATGATCGCGCGCTCTACGGCTTCATCCAGCAGGCCGAGCAGGTGGCGGTCGGTGCCGCGGCGGTGGTCGAGCGGGCGGTGCTGGAGGGGCTGTCGACGGTGCTCGAGGGCGTGCACCTGGTGCCGGGGCTGGTCGAGGTGCCGGAGCACCGCGCGGCGACCGTCGTGCAGGTGCTGCTGACCATCCAGGACGAGGAGGCGCACCAGGCGCACTTCGTGGCCCGCGACTTCAGCACCGGCGGCGTCCGCGCGCTGGATCGCTACCTGCGCAGCTTCGGGGAGATCCGCCGCATCCAGGACTACCTGGTGGGCCGGGCGGAGCGCATGGGCGTGCCGATCGTGGACGGCACCGACGGCGAGGAGGCGCTGCGATCGGTGCTCGACCTGATCCTGGAACGCGCCACCGCCGCCCCCGGCGCTGTACCCTGACCCTGATGAGCAATCGAGGCACCCCCGGCCATGGCCACCAAGGCTCGTAGCCCCAAGCAGCAGCCGCGGCCGGAGCCGGAGCTGTCGGAGGAGCGCTGCCCCTGCACCGACCTGGCGTCGGTCACCGAGCGCAGCGCCCTGGCGGCGGGCCGCTATCTGGGCCGGGGTGACCCGCGCGGCGCCGACACGGCGGCGAGCGAGGCGATGGTGCACGCGATCGACGCGCTGCCCGTCAGCGGCACGGTCGTGATCGGCCGCAGCGAGCAGGGCCACCCGCTGGCGCCGGGCGCGACCATGGGCGGCGGCGGCGGCATGGAGCTGGAGCTGGCATGCGACCCGGTCGAAGGTGCGGCGGTGGTCGGGCGCGGCGGGGTGGGCGCGCTCTCGATCCTGGCCGCCTGCGAGCCGGGCGGCATCACGCGGGTGCCGCGGATGTACATGAAGAAGATGGCCGTCGGGCCGGTCGCGAAGGGCCGCATCGACCTGCGCCAGGGCGTGACCGAGAACCTGCAGGCGATCGCCGAGGCGTTCGGGCGCCAGGTGGGGGACATCACCGCGGTGGTGCTCGACCGGCCCCGGCACGACGACCTGATCGCCGAGATCCGCGAGGCCGGCGCGCGCATCAAGGTGATCGCCGACGGCGACATCACGGCCACGATCGACGCCGCCATCCGCGGCACCAACGACCACCTGGCGGTGGGCATCGGCGGCTCCTTCGAGGGCATCATCTCGGCGGCGGCGCTGCACTGCCTGGGCGGCGAGATCCAGGGCCAGCTGTGGCCGATGAGCCGCACCGAGATCCGGCAGGCCGGGCGAGTACGGCATCGACGACATCAACCAGATCTTCGGCATCGACGACCTGGTCAGGGGCCACCAGATGGTGGTCGGCACCGGCATCTCGAACGGCGACCTGCTGCGCGGCGTGCGCTACTTCGCGGAGGGCGCCCGCACGCAGTCGATCGTGCTGTGCTCGCGCTGCAACCGCGTCCGCTTCATCGATTCGATCCATCTGTTCTCGAAGACCCGACACGAGGAGATTCGCCTGTGACGGCTGAGCCACAGCTGTTCGAGCTGCACGAGCTGGCACGCGAGCGCGGGATCGACGGCTACAGGCTGTTGTCGAAGACGGAGCTGCTGGAGGCGGTCGGCGACCTGCCTCCGCCGGGGCCGACGGTGGTCGAGGCGGCGGCGGTGCGGGACGGGCTGGCGCTGCTGACGCTGCGCGGCCAGGGCGGCGAGAACGCGCTGGCGCTGGAGACGCTGGAGCAGCTGGCCGACGAGGTGGAGCGGTTGGCGGCCGACGAGTCGGTGCGGATGATCGCGATCACCGGCTCCGGCAGCCGCATCTTCTGCTCGGGGGCGGATCTCGAGCGGGTGCGCGAGCTTCCCGGCAAGGAGGTCACGGAGCGCGGCAGCCGCGCGTGTGACCGGATCGCGGCGGCGGGCGTTCCGACGGTGGCGCTGATGAACGGGCACGCGGTGGGCGGTGGGATCGACCTGGCGCTGGCCTGTGACTGGCGGATCGCGGCGCAGGGCGCGAAGCTGCGGTTCATCCACAACGAGCTCGGCTACTGCCCTCCGTGGGGTGGGGCGCAGCGGCTGTCGCGGCTGCTGGGCGCGGGCGCGGCGCTGCGGCTGTTCGCGACGTGCGACCTGCTGTCGGCGGACGAGGCGCGGACGACCGGGCTGGTGGACGCGGTGCTGCCGCGCGAGAAGCTGCTGGGGCGGGCCGAGAGCATGGCCGGGAAGGTGGCGCGGGCGGGACGCGAGGCGGTGTCTGCGACGAAGGCGCTGCTGGGCGAGACGGCGGCGACGGGGCACGAGCCGGCGTTCGCTGCGCTGTGGGACGCGAACGCTACGATGCAGGCATGAGCATCACCGAGGAGCAGGTGTTCGACGCGCTGCGGGTGGTCGAGGACCCGGAGCTGGGGATGGACGTGGTCGACCTCGGCCTGGTCTACGACGTGCGGGTGGAGGACGAAACAAGGTCACAGTCACCTACTCGCTGACGTCGATGGGCTGCCCGGCCGGCGCGATGATCCAGGAGCAGATGCGCGACGTGGTCTCGTCGCTGGAGGGCGTGGGCGAGGTCGTCACCGACCTGACCTGGACGCCGCCGTGGTCGCCCGAGATGATGTCGGACGACGCCAAGTTCGTGCTCGGCTTCTAGCCCGCAGCTTCGCGAAACCGGTCAGCAGTCGTGCGAGCGGCTCCATCACGGTGAACCCGAGTCTACGGCCAGACGCTCTCACGGGCAGTCGACCTCCGGGTGTAAGGTGGTCGGCGGTGTGCCGGGAAGACGGGTCGGCGATATCTCGCCATGCCACTCGCCGCCTCCCTCTTTCTCGTCTGTCTGGCCGCCAGCCTCGGCTCCAGCTTCGTGCTTGCGCGCGCGCTCGACCGGATCGGGGTGCGGCTGGGACTGACCGACGCCTTGATCGGCATGCTGACCGCGCTGGGCGCGGACGCTCCGGAGATCTCAACCGCCGCGGCGGCCGTGCTGAGCAAGCACGATGACATCGGCGTGGGCGTGGTTCTGGGCTCCAACGTGGTCAATCTGGCCGCGCTGCTGGGCATCGGCGCGCTGCTGGCCGGGCGCGTCCACGTCGGCCGCCGGGCGGCGATGCTGGAGGGAGCAACCGCCATCGCGATGGCGGCCTTTGCCGTGCCGGTGGCCGCCGGGTGGATCGGCCCCATCCCGGCGCTCGTCCTGTGCGCCTGCGTGCTGGTGCCCTACGTGTGGCTGGCCGCCCAGCGGCCGGTCGACATCACCCACGGCGAGCGCGTTACCGGGCTGCGGCGCCGGATCGCACGCGCCGTCGCCGAGGAGCAGCGCGCGGCCCGTCCCGACCACCACGAACGGCCGGCCACACGGGGAGACCTGCTGCTGGTGGCGCCGGCCGTCGGCCTGGTGATCGGCGCCAGCGTGGGCATGGTGCACGCGGCCGTCGAGATCGGCCATCACTTCTCGATATCGGGGGCCGTGATGGGGACGCTGGTGCTGGCCGGGCTGACCAGCATCCCCAACGCTGTGGCCGCGGTCCGCTTGGCGCTGCACCACCGCAGCTCGGCCGTGGTCAGCGAGGCGTTCAACTCGAACAGCATGAACATCGTGGCCGGCCTGCTGCTGCCGGCCGCGCTGCTGGGAGGCGTGGCCGGCTCTGCCGCAGGCCGCCTCTCGGCGGTCTGGGCGCTGGCGATGACGATGGCGGTGGTGGCGATGCTGATGCGCCGGCGCGGGATGCGCCGCCCCGAGGCGGTGCTGGTGATCGCGTCGTACCTGGCCTTCGCGGCCGTGCTGATCCATGTCGGATAATGGGAGCGGTGCCGTTCCCGGAACCGGATGGCCGCGGCGCCCGTCTACAAGGACACATGCGACTTCGACCACTCGCACCGCTGCTCGTGCTCGCGGCGCTCGCCACCGCCGGCTGTGGCCCGATGGCCAGGTCGGGATCGGGCACGCAGCCGGGGCCTGCGTCGACCATCGCAGGCCGCGTCGTCACGTTCCAGTCGGGTGACCGCCACCTGACCGCTCCGCTGGCGCACGTCAAGGTGCGCGCGTTTACGAGGGCCTTCCCGCTGGGCCCGGTGATGGCCGATCCGCCGCTCCCGGTCGCCACCACGATCACCGGGGCCGACGGCCGCTTCACGCTGACGGGGCTGCGGCCCCGCCGCTACTTCCTGGTCACCGGCGCGACCGGGCGCTGGGTATCGCTGCCGGCATCCGGCAGGC
Source organism: uncultured Actinomycetes bacterium (assembly GCA_963766445.1). Taxonomy (GTDB): domain Bacteria; phylum Actinomycetota; class Thermoleophilia; order Gaiellales; family JAICJC01; genus JAICYJ01. The sequence goes on from CAVXZW010000009.1 coordinate 25,263, forward strand.
CGCCGGTGACGATTCGGATCTGCCGGGACTGCATGGTGCCGCTGGGCATCGGTCGCGCCCGCGGTGGTGCCTAGGGGCGGTCGGGGAACCGGATGCGGTCGAACAGCCTGCCCCACGGGGCACGCGGGATCGAGGATGGCGGCGTCGGCGGCGATCTTCAGCAGGTCGCCGACGATGAACACCGTCAGCCCGTAGTGGATCGTCCATCCCCAGTCGAATGGCACCGAGTGCTTCAGCCAGATCAGGCCGGGCACGTACACGAGCACGCTTCCCAGCAGCATCGCCGGCACGGTCGCCATCCAGCGGGAACCGTTCATCTCCCGCAGCCTGCCGACCACGTATCCGGCCGCGATGAAGCCGACCAGGTAGCCGCCGGAGGCGCCGGTGACCTCGCTCCAGCCCTGCGCGCCGCCCGCGTAGAACGGCAGGAACAGGCCCATCCCGACGTACAGCAGCATCGCTGCCAGGCCGCGGCGGCTGCCGAGGTAGGCCGACCCTCCCAGCACCGCCATCGTCTGCAGCGTCTGGGGCACGGGGGTGCCCGGCAGGGTGATCGAAACCTGGGCCGCGAGCGCCGTCAGCAGCGCCACAGAGACGACCGCCACCGTGCTGACGAGCACATCGGTGCGGGGGACGGCGGCGGATCGTGACTGCATGGAAGGATCCTCTTGGAGGTTGCGGGCTACCCTGAGCCCAGTGAACACGGCCGAGCTTACCCGAGCGCTGGTCGAGCGAGCGCTGGCATCCGGCATCGATGCCTGCGGCGTCTGCCGGGCCGAGCCCTACACAGGCACCGAGCGGGCGATCGAGCAGCGCTCGGCGCGCGGCTACTTCGCCGACATGGGTTTCACCATGCGCCGGCCCGACATCTCATGCCACCCCGAGTCGGCGCTTCGCAACGCGCGCTCGGTGGTGGTGGCGGCGCACAGCTACGCCCGGCCGGAGCCGTCCAAGCCGGACGACCGCCCGCGCGGCCGCATGCCCCGCTATGCCCGGCGCGACGAGTACTCGCTGCTGCGCGATCGCCTGCGAGACCTGGGCCGCTGGATGCAGGAGCAGACGCCGGGCGGCCGCTTCGTCGTGCACGTCGACAGCAACGGGCACGTCGACCGCGAGGCCGCCGTGCGCGCCGGCATCGCCGTCTACGGCAAGAACACGCTTGCCATCACCCGCCGTCACGGCTCGTGGGTGGTGCTGGGCGTGCTGATCACCGACCTCGAGCTGGAGCCGACCAGCGCCGCGCCGGAGCAGCCGGCATGGGACGCCTGCGGGGAGTGCCGCGCCTGCATCGATGCCTGCCCGACCGACGCCATCGTCGAGGCCGGCGTGCTGGATGCGCGCAGCTGCCTGTCGTACCTGTCCCAGTCGCGGCTGCCGCAGCTGCCGTTCGCCGAGGCGCTTCGAGGACCGGGTCTACGGCTGCGACATCTGCCAGGACGTGTGCCCCTGGAACCGCGGTGCCGAGCGCCGCGCCGAGACGCTGCCGGCCGATCCCGTGGACGACGTGTTCCCGCCGCTGGCCGAGTGGCTGGAGGAGTCGCCCGAGCGGCTGGCGGATCGGTACCGGCGGCTCTACATCCCCGACAACGACGGCCGCCACCTGCAGCGGAACGCGCGGGTGGCGCTGCGCAACGTCGAGGTCAGCCCCGGGTCGGGGCGGTGCTGAGCAACCGCTGGAGCTTCTGCGCGGCCTTCAGCACGCTCTCGCGCACGTGCGGCGGGTCGAGCACCTCGGCGTGGCCGCGGTGCTTCAGGATCTCGGGCACCAGCCAGCGCAGCGAGCCGTAGCTGACGGCGGCCAGGGCCGAGCCGTCGGTCAGCATCGTCACGTCGCGCCGGCCCTCGCGCTCGTAGCGGGCACGTTCCGGCGCGAACAGCACGCGGGCGGTGCCCACCTCGCCGCCCAGCTCCGGGTGCAGGTCGGCCATCTCCTCGCGCGGCTCGTAGGCTCTCATCCAGCAGCTCGGCGTCGCGCACGTACGAGACCTTGAACGTGCGCCGGCCGTCCTTGCTGCGGTCGTAGGCCTCGACGTACCAGCCGCGCTGGTCACGCCGCAGCAGATACGGCTCGATCACGCGGGTCGAGAACTCGTCGCTCGAGCGCGAGTGGTAGCCGATCCGCACCAGGCGCTGCTGGCGCACGCCCTCGTTGAGGGTGGTCACGGCCGACTCCTCGTCGCCGCCCTGCGGCTCCGGCGTGTCGGAGAGGGTGTACTGCCCGAACGCGCCGGCGATCTTGTCGCGCACGGTCTGCAGCGAGCTGTGGGCCTCGGCTGCCAGCACCGGCGCGACCACGTCCAGCGCCCGCAGGAGCGCCTTTGCCTCCAGCGGCGACAGGCGCGCCGGGCGGCGGAAGGTGTCGCCGTAGAGCTCCTTGTCGACCAGGATCGAGCCGTTCTGGGTGGAGCAGTAGACGGCGTAGCAGCCGCCGCCGAAGTTGACCAGGTTGAGCAGGTCGAGGTGCTCCTGCAGCTCCTGCTGGGACAGGTGGAAGCGGTCGCGCATGTCGGCCGATGACACGGTTGCGGAGGACTCATCGCCGCAGCGCTCGAGCAGGAACGCGAGCAGCGCCTGCAGGAGGGCGAACCGCTCCGGCGCCACCGGGCCCTGCGTGCGGGAGAGCACGCCGGGGGCATCGTCGACGGCGGCGCGGCCGCGCGACGGCTTGGCCGGCTGGCTGGGGTCGCCCGTGTGCAGCGCCACCAGGCGATCGAGGTCGGACTGCACCATCGCGACCAGCTCGTCGGGCTCGAGCGGCTGCATGCGGCCCTCCATCAGCAGCACCGCCTGCGACAGCGCCTCGAGGTTGGAGTACTCGGTGGTGAGCGTGGCGCTGCCATCCTCGTGCTCCTCGAGGTCGCCGTGGCCGCCGTACAGCCGGTTCACCAGCCAGGTGTCGTCGGCCGAGACGGCCAGCCGCGCGACGCCCGCGGGCTCGCGCTCCAGCTGCCACGGCTTGCGATCGCGGTACGCGGTGACGTTGAAGTCGGCCGGGATCCGGAAGTCCCGCTCGCGCCGGGTTGCGAACTTGATCTCGCCCCGCATGCGTGAGATGCGGAACGTCTTTCTGGCCTCCGGGCCCTCCTGGCCGCAGTCGTCGCCGACCACGTACCAGACGCCGTGCAGCTCGAACAGGCCGTAGGGGTTGATGGTGCGCTCGGCGGTGGCGTTGCTACGCGCCGTCCAGTAGGTGAAGCGGATCGTGCGCTGCTTGCTGATGGCCTGCTCCAGCTTGGCCAGCCGCTGTGAGATCTCGGGCGTGTAGACGCTGCCGAGCAGGTCGATGGTGGCGGTCTTGGGGCCGGGATCGGCCGTGTTGGCGCGGCCCAGCGCCAGGTTCTGCAGCGCCAGGCGCAGCGGCTCGGCGTAGGCGAACTGGCCCTCGAGCAGGTAGAAGCTGGTCTGCAGCGCCGCCAGCTCGGCGTCGGTGAGGTCGATCGGCGGCAGGAAGTAGTGCTCCTGGCGCGAGGTTGTACAGCTCCTCGCCGGTGAACTCGTCGCGGCCGGACGTGATCGGCACCCCCAGGCCCTGCAGCTCGGAGCGATCGGCGTAGTAGCGGCGGGCGAACGCCTCGTCGCCCATGTTCGCGTAGCCCTCGACGTTGTTCTTCACGTCGCGGGCCGTGACCGGTCGCTGTTCCGCCATCAGGTAGGCGACGAGCGAAAGCTGGCGGATGAGCTTGTCGGAGTCGTGCGTCAAAGCAGGGATTGAGTCTACCGGTGCGGCGCCACCCAGGCCGCATGGTCGGTAACGATTCTGCCCCGATATTCCGGCAGAAACCGCCGGTATGCTCGGGGAATGATGGCGCATCTCGACCTCGACGCCTTCTTTGCCGCCGTCGAGCTGCACCGCCGGCCGGAGCTGCGGGGCACGCCGCTGGTGGTCGGAGGCGACCCGCGCGGGCGCGGCGTCGTGTCGACGGCGAGCTACGAGGCGCGCAGGTACGGCATCCGGTCGGCCATGAGCTGCGCGGAGGCGCTGCGGCGCTGCCCGCAGGCCGTGTTCGTGCGACCGGACCACGCCGCCTACCGCGAGTGGTCGCGGCGGGTCTGGGACACCGTGCGGGCGCACGCGCCCGTGGTCGAGCGGATCGGCATCGACGAGGGCTACCTGGTGCTGGCCGATGGCGACCCGCCGGAGCAGGCCGCGATCGTCCAGCAGGCGATCCGCGAGCAGGTGCGGCTGTCGTCCTCGCTGGGCGTCGGCGCCTGCAAGGTGGTGTGCAAGATCGCGTCGGACATGAAGAAGCCGGGCGGGATCACCTACGTGCCGGACGGCCAGGAGGCGGCGTTCCTGGCGCCGCTGGAGGTGCGGCGGCTGCCGGGGGTGGGGCCGAAGAGCGAGCAGCGCCTGACGGCGTTGGGCATCGAGACGATCGGCGCGCTGGCGGCGCTCGACGACGACCGCATGCGCGAGGCGCTGCCCGGTCGCGGCTGGCTGGAGCTGCGCGATCGCGCCCGCGGGATCGACCCGCGCCCGGTGTCATCGGAGCCGGGCGAGGCGGTCTCGATCTCGAGCGAGGAGACGTTCGACGTCGACATCAGCGAGCGGGCGGAGCTGCACCTGCGCGTGCGCGCGATGGCGGCCCCGCTGGCCGGCTCGCTGCAGAGCAGCGGCCGCAGCGCACGCACGATCACCACCAAGCTGCGCTACCCGGACTTCTCGATCGTGACGCGGTCGCACTCGCTCGCGGTCGGCACCGACGACGCCGACCAGATCGGCGAGCTGGCCTGCATGCTGCTCGACCGCGCGCTCGAGCAGCGGCCGGGTGCGCTACGCCTGGTGGGCGTGGGCGTGTCCGGGTTCCAGGAGCACCAGCAGCTGAGCCTCGGCCTGTAGGCCGGATCGGCGCAGCCGAGACGCGCTACGCGGTTACGTGCGTGCGCTCTTCGAGGTGCTGGTGGGACGGGCAGTACTCACGGTCGGGCAGCGGGGTGCGCTGGCAGGGCTTGCCCTTGCGGGTGGTCGCCTTGCAGCTGGCCATGCCCTCGCCGTTCCGCTCGATCTCCTCGAGGATGTAGGTGACGGCGGCGCTGATGTGACGGTCGATCGTGTTGTAGACCCGCGCCTGGTTCGAGATCGAGAACAGATGCCGGATCTCGTGGAACAGGCTCTGGGCTCGGCTTCGCGAAGTAGTGGGGGTCGCGCGCCAGCCGCTCGATCGTCGCCTCGGAGGACTGCAGCACGCGGCGCTTGCCCTCAGGTATGGATACCGTCTCAGGGTGCGGATCGACGAGATCCTTGATTTCGACGAAGATCGCTCGGCTGAATCGATACATGAAGGCTCTCCAGACTGTCACAAGGTCGGGGACGGGCTCAGCGTCATTATGCCCGTTTGCGGCCTGAGTTCGCGCGTCGAAATGTTAAGTACGCGTTAAACTCGGGGATAATTCGGCCATTTTGACGCGCCGCGGCCGCAGATTTCCGTCCAAACAGCATATGTCACAAGCGCCGCTCCCCATCTGTTACATGAGCGACCTGTTCCGGCTGCACGACCCCGGTCAGGGCCATCCGGAGCGGCCGGCCCGCTACGACGCGGTGGCTGCGGCGGTGGCCGCGTCGGGGGCGGAGCGGCGGGAGGCGCCGCCGGCGTCGCGCGAGGCCCTGGAGCGCGTCCACTGCACCGGCCTACGTTGAGCTGATCGAGCGGTTCTGCGCCGGCGGCGGGGGCGCGCTCGACCCGGACACGATCGTCACGGAGGCCAGCTGGGAGGCGGCGCTGCGCGCGGCGGGCGGCGCAATCGCGGCGGTCGAGAGCGGTGGCCGGCGACCCCGGCGTGGCCGCATTCAGCTGCGGGCGGCCGCCCGGCCATCACGCGGAGCCGGCGCGGGCGATGGGGTTCTGCGTCTTCAACAGCGCCGCGGTCGCAGCCGCGCACGCGCGGCAGGCGCTCGGCTGTGAGCGGGTGGCGGTGCTCGACTGGGACGCCCACCACGGCAACGGCACCCAGGCGATCTTCTACGACGATCCCGCCGTGCTCTACGTCTCGCTGCACCAGTACCCGTTCTACCCGGGGACGGGCGCGGCCGCCGAGACGGGAGCGGGGGACGGCGTCGGCGCGACCGTGAACCTGCCGCTGGCGGCGGGCACCAGCGAGTCGGCGTATCTGGCCGCGTTCCACGAGCAGGCGCTGACCGCCGTGGTGGCGTTCCGGCCCGACCTGGTGATCGTGTCGGCGGGCTTCGACGCTGCCGCCGACGACCCGCTCTGCTCGCTCCGGCTGACGGCGCCGGCGTTTGCCGAGATGGCGACGGCGCTGCGCGAGCCGTGCGGCGGTCCGGCCTTCGTGCTGGAGGGCGGCTACAGCCTGTCGGCGCTGGAGGCCGGCGTGACCTCCGTGCTGGCGGCCGTCAGCTAGATAGCCGGTACGGGCGCCGGATCCGTGAGAGGGTAGGGCCATGATCTCCCGCAGACTCGTGCCCGTTCTGGGCCTGGCGGCCGTGGCCGCGTGGCTGATGACCGGGGCGGTGGCGCGGGGTCGAATCCCTACCCGATGGCCTTTCCCTACCTGGCGCTGGTGGACGACGTGATCGGCGGGCGCTGCCACAACCCGGCGATGGCCTGCTACCGGATGACGGTCAAGAACACGCGCTGGTACACGCCGCCGGCGCTGCTGCTGGCATATGCCCACGCCGGGACCGACGGCACCGGCCGCTGGGCGATCCTGCAGTTCTACCGGATCGTGAGTGGCCATTCCGGCACGACCACGAGCAAGTCGCCGGCATGGAACTGCGACTCGGCGGATCCGCGCGATCACTGGACGTCCCAGCCGGAGCTGTACTGCCTGAACGACATGCTGTGGGTGATCGATCACGTTGATCCGCGGATCACGTACTCCGACGCGGCCACGCTGGGCGCGGCGCAGGGGCGTGACTTCAGCGCGGGTACGCTACCTGTGACGACGACACGACAGGAGCGGCGATGAGCGACGAACAGGTTCACGGCACGATTGAGCAGCTGGTCTCGGAGGAGCACGAGCTGTGGGAAGCGGAGTCGCAGGGCAGGTCGACGGACTCGGACCGACGGCGCCTGGCCGAGATCAAGGTGCAGCTCGACCAGTGCTGGGACCTGCTGCGGCAGCGTCGCGCGCTGCGCGAGTTCGACCTCGACGACGACGGCGCGCAGCTGCGCAAGTCCGACGTGGTTGAGGGCTACCAGCAGTAGCCGGGCGTCACAGCCGCCGTGGCATCGCTGTCACGGCGATGTTGCTTGCGAAAGTCCCCGTTTCCGCACACGACGGTCACGGGCGGTTACGCACCTGGCGGCGCCCTTGCAACGCACCCCGAAGCGGGCTCTGAGCCCGGTTCGAGTGCGATCTGCGCAACCATGCGAATCCCCTGTCACGGGTGCCGTGACACGCGTGACGACGCCGTCACGAACCGGTGGCGGGGGCGGGAGCGGTGTTTGACTCCAATCTGGGCGCGGACGGCGGTGCGGCCCGTGACCGCCCCGTGACCTGCGTCTCGCCGTCGCTACAGGCTGATCACGATCATCCGCGGCTCGGTCATCTCCTGCACCGCGAACTTCGGACCTTCGCGCGTGTTGCCCGACTCCTTGACGCCGCCGTAGGGCATCTGGTCGGCCCGGTACGTGGGCGCCTCGTTCAGCGTGACTCCGCCGAACTCGAGCTCGCGCGCGGCCCGCATCGCCTTGGTGATGTCCTGCGTGAACACCCCCGCCTGCAGCCCGTAATCGGTGCCGTTGGCGAGCGCGATCGCCTGCTCGAGGCTCGACACGCGAGCCACGGCCACAACCGGTCCGAACACCTCGTGGCAGGCGACCTCCATGTCCAGCGACACGTCGTCGAGCAACGTCGGGCGCAGCACGCCGTCGTCGCCCACCTGGCCGCCTGACAGCAGCGTCGCACCGTCCGCGACGGCGTCATCCACCCAGGCCTTGATGCGGTCGCGGTTGTCGCCGTCGATCACCGGCCCCACCTGCGTCTCTGGATCCAGCGGATCTCCTACCTTCAGCGCCTGCACCTTCGGCACCAGCTTCTCGATCAGCGCGTCGTGCGCGGCGTCCTCGACGTAGACCCGCTGGATCGAGATGCAGCTCTGTCCGGCGAACGCGTAGCCGTTGGCGGCGATCGCCGTGGCCGCCTTGTCGAGGTCGGCGTCGGCCAGCACGATCAGCGGCGTCGAGTTGCCGAGCTCCAGCGACACCTTCTTCTTGTGGGCGCGCTGGCGGATGCCCCAGCCCACCTGCGACGAGCCGGTGAAGGTGATCATCTTGACGCGCTCGTCCTCGGTCAGCACGTCGCCGATCTCGCCGGAACGGCCCACGATCACATTCAGCCAGCCGGCCGGCTGGCCGGCGTCGGCAAACGCTCGCGCCAGCAGCAGCGCCGAGAGCGGTGTCGCTCCGGCCGGCTTCAGCACCACCGCGCAGCCTGCCGCGAACGCCGGGCCGACCTTGTGGCAGACCAGGTTCAGCGGAAAGTTGAACGGCGAGATCGCGCCGATGATCCCGATCGGCACGCGCAGGATCAGGCCGGCCTTGCCCTCGCCGGCGGGGTGCGCGTCCATCGGCACCGTCTCTCCGGTCAGTCGCCGCGCCTCGAGCGCCGAGAAGGTGATCGTCTGCACGGCGCGGTCGACCTCGATGCCCGCCGTCGCGATCGGCTTGCCGGCCTCCTGGGCGATCGTCCGCGCGAACTCGTCGCGCCGCTCCGCGAGCAGGGCGGCCACCCCGTCCAGCACGGACGCGCGCTTGTGCGCCGGCAGCGGGCTCCGCATCGCCCGCTCCGCCGCGTCGATCGCGCGGGTCGCGTCCGCGCCGCCGCCGAACGCCACGCGCCCGACCACGCTGCCGTCGTAGGGCGACGTCACATCCTTCGTCTCGCCGGTCTCATACCACTCGCCGTCCACGTACAGCTTCTGGATCGTCTCAGTCATCGCCATTGTCAGACTCCCTCTCCGACCTTCACCAGGTCGGCCAGATTCATCGAAAACTTCCTGTTTTCACGGTAATCGATCGGGATCTCCACGACCGATGGAATGTCCAGCTCGAGTGCACGCCGCAGCGTCGGCATCAGCTCGTCGGCGGACGTCACGCGCATGCCCGCGATCCCGAAGCTCTCGGCCAGCATCACCAGATCCGGGTTCGTGAACTTGGTGCCCGCCAGGTGACCGAACTTGCGCTGCTGATGCACCTCGATCACCCCGTACGCGTTGTCCGACCAGACGATGTTCACGATCGCCAGCCCCAGCCGCTTGGCCGTCTCCAGCTCCTGCACGTTCATCAGGAACCCGCCGTCGCCGGAGATCGTGACCACCCGCCGGTCCTTCGGCAGCACCATCCTCGCCGCCACGGCGGCCGGCAGCGCGAAGCCCATCGCCGCCGCGCCGTTGGAGATCAGCACCGTGTTCGGCTCGTGCGCCGGCCACAGGCGCGAGATCCACAGCTTGTGCGCGCCCACATCCGAGATCAGCAGATCGCTGGGACCCATCAGCTCGCGCAGGTCGCGCAGCGCGCGCTGCGGCTTGATCGGGAAGCCGTCGTCGGAGTGCGACTCCAGCGCGTCGCGGATCATCTGGTTGAACGGAGGGGTCACCACCCGGGCCGGCGGCTTGTCCGAGACCAGGTTGCCCAGGTGCGTGAGGATGTGCGAGATGTCGCCGGTCAGCTCGACGTCGGGCACGTAGTGGGCGTCGCTCTCGGCCGGCGTCGTGTCGATGCAGATCACGCGGCGGTCGCGGTTCGGGTTCCAGTTCACGGGCGACCACTCGACCAGGTCGTACCCGACGCAGACGACCAGGTCGGACTGGCCCATGAACCCGCGCGGGTAGTCCTGGGCGCGCAGCCCGGCCGTGAACAGCGCGTGCTCGTCGTCGGCGTCGATCACGCCCTTGCCCATGAAGGTGGTGATCACGCCCAGCCCGGTCTGCTGCACGAAGCGCCGCAGCGCCGGTGAGGCGTTCTGGCGGGCGATGCCGTTGCCGGCCAGCACCACCGGCCGCTCGGCCGCCTGCAGCAGCTCGGCGGCGCGGTGCAGCTCGGCTGCGACCGGCTCCACCAGCGCCGGCGGGCGCCGCGGCACCGGGTCGGCGGCGAGCGGCAGCTCCATCACGTCAGCCGGCAGCTCCAGGTGCGTGGCGCCCGGCTTCTCGCGCTCGGCCACCGCGAACGCCTTGCGAACGGCCTCCGGGATGATGTCGGGGTCATGGACGCGGGCGTTCCACTTCGTCACCGGCTTCATCATGCGCACGACGTCGATGTACTGGTGGCTCTCCTTGTGCATCTCCGACAGGTCGGTCTGGCCGGTCAGGGCGACCACCGGGGCGCGGTCGAGGAAGGCGTCAGCCATGCCGGTCACGAGGTTGGTGGCGCCTGGCCCGAGCGTGCCCAGGCAGACTCCGGCGCGTCCGGTCAGCCGTCCGTAGGCGTCGGCCATGAAGGCGCCGCCCTGCTCGTGGCGGACCGGTACGAACTCGATCGAGGAGGAGCGGTCGAGCGCCTCGTTGAGGTCGAGCGTCTCCTCGCCGGGGATGCCGAACACGTGGCGCACACCCTCGTTCTCGAGGCATCTGACGAAGACTTCGGCCGCCGTTTCCATAGCACCGGCAGTGTATCTGTGGCGGCTTGGCGGGGTGCCGTCGCGCCGCTCAGCGAGTCGCCGCTAGCGGATCGTGAAGCACTTGTCGGCGGATGAGCCGGCCACGATCTGCTGCTCGGTGTCCAGCTGGGAGTCGAGCAGCGCATCGAACGGCTGCCGCCCTGACCCGGTGATCGTGAAATCGGCCAGACCGTCGCGGGTCTGCACGGGTGACTGCGAGTAGTTGCCCGGCGGCGGTCCCTTCCAGCGCACGATCGGTGTCACGCCGGGCCCGTCCATCGTCGCGCGATACTTCTCGCCGTAGCCACTGGCGTTGTGGCGGCCGAAGCGGCTGGGCCACAGCGTGTCGCAAAAGCCGCCGTCGCTGGGCCGGTGCACGAGGAAGCTGTTCTCGCGGCGCCAGCCCTTGCCCCACTTAGGCGGGTTGTACGTGTCCACGAAGACGAGCCGGCCGAAGCTGTCGGTGGGCGCGCCGGTGCTGGTGTTCGAGAACCCGTAGGTGCCGACGCCCTTGTAGGCGGCGCGGCCGAACAGCTTGTCCAGGTGCGGGTACTGCGAGGTCGCGCGCGTCCAGTTCCATTTCAGCCAGAGCTGGGCGAGCGGGCCCTTCCAGTGTGAGATGTGCAGCTCGCGCTTGCCCTGCTGCGGCGACAGGCAGCACTTGTAGCCACCGTTCGGCATCAGGCGCTTCCAGCTCTGGAGCGCCCAGTGGGAGCCGTCCGGCATCGTGCAGACCGTCACGGCCAGCGTGACGCCGCTGCCCTTCCAGGGTGCGCACGCGTTCTTGACGCGCCGCCAGTATCCGGCGCCCCAGGGGCTGGCGCTGCCTCCTGAGTAGTCGACGTGGAACTTGACCTGGCTATCAGGATGCGCCGGATCGGGCGGCTTTGCATTGATCGCGCCCCACACCAGCACGTGGCGGACGATGCCGTTGGCGTGGTAGCTGACCACCGCCCGGTTCTTGCCGTTCACCTTGAGTGTGATGTGCGTCGCGTTTCGGACGATCAGCTTGCTGGCTCCGGCGACCGCGGGGGCGGCCAGCGCCGCCGCGACCACCACCAGGAGCAGGACTGTGAATCGTCGCATCTGTCCTTGTATCGGCAGGTTGGGGGTGATCTGAGACACCCGCACGGGCTTACGACGGGCGGCAGTACGGTAGCCCACATGGCCGCTGGCACTCCCTCGCGGGTGTTTCGTGACAGCAGCGGCCTTGTTCCGTGACGGGCGCTCGCGGCAGGCTGGGCCGGTCATCACGAACACCCGCAAGGAGGGTCATCCATGTCTCATCGCACCGCCGCCTGGCTGGTCACAGGCACGCATCACCTGGCCGAACGCGTCCGCCGTGCCGACGCCGAGCAGGGCCAGGGCACGGTCGAGTATGCCGGTCTGGCCATGGCGATCGGCGTGCTGCTCCTCGCCGTTGGCTCGTACCTCGGCGGCAAGGACCACGGCATCGGCGGCGTGGTCACGGCTGCCATCAAGACCGCTGTCGAGCACGCCACGGGCAGCGGCGGCAAGTAGGGCCGGCCAGCGAGCCGCCCTTGGGGTGGTGGCGACGCCACCAGGCGCGCCGCCACCCCGCTGACTACGGCAGCGAGCTGACCGCTTCGCTTCCCCTCGTGGTCAGCGCCGCGGCGCGGTCGGCGCCCGAGCCGCTGTATTCGACCAGGCCAAGATGCACGAGGTGATCGACGTTCTCGGCCACCGACTGGTGCAGCTCGTCGGAGTCGTGTCCTTCGGCCGAGTGTCGCCCCTCGCCGGCGATCGCCGTTGCGATCTCGGAGACGGACGCACTGCCGCCCCGGAGCTGCCGGAGAATGTCGTCCTGGTACGGGAAACGGTTGATGCTCATGCCGTGACTCCTCTCGCCTGGGAATGCCCAAGCCTACACCCTGCGAATCACGCGCACCGGCCGCTAATCAGGCAGCAAACCCGGCCGGTAGCTCGTGTACTGCGGTTCCGGGAAGCGGGCGTATGCGATCCGCTCGTCGGTGGTGTCCTCGTCGACGCCGGCGCCGTGGCGCCGGGCCGCGGCGTCCACCGTGTAGGCACCCCAGTTCGGCCCGGTCGACTCGCCCCGGGCGCCGATACACAGCACGACCAAGGGCCCGCTGCCGGCCGCCACGATCACGTGCTCGGTGCCGGCCGGGCAGTGCACGAAATCCCACCGCCGCAACGGCCGCTCCTGGCCCTCGATCACGAGCACTCCCTCGCCCGCTAGCACCAGGAAGTCCTCCTGGTCTGCCTCCCAGTGGTACATCGCCATCGGCTCGCCGGGTGCCAGCGTCTGGATGTTGATCCCGACCTGCGCGAAGTCCGAGTCGCCCTCGAAGTCGCAGACGAACCCGCGCCCGCGCCCGCTCGCGCCATCGCGCCTCCGCCGCGTTCAACACGAACCAGCCGTCGCTCCCGGCGACGCGCCCGTGCTCGGTCGCTGCGAGAGGCTGCTCGGGAACCATCGCTAGCGCGGCTCGACGGGGAACTGCATCTTCACCAGCACGTCCCATCGGCTGACCTGGCCGTCGGACACCTCGCAGGTGGTGGAGACGACCTCGATCTTGCGGATCCCGCGCACCGAGCGGGCGGCGGCCGTGAGCGCCTGGCGGACGGCGTCATCGGAGCTCTCGGTGGAGCTTCCGATCACCTCGATTACCTTTGTCACCGCCATGCTCCGACCTCCGCTGCCAACCGCTGATACCGTTGCCGGTCTGTCGGTGGGGAGGATAGCGATGCGGGTGCTGATCATGCAGGAGGTGTCGCCGGCCGGCCTGGCCGAGCTGGAGGGCCACGAGCTGGTGCGCGGCAGCGACCCGTCCGGCTGCGACGGAGTCGTCTGCTACCTGATCGACCGCATCGACGACGCGTTCCTGGCCACACCCGGCCTGCGCGGCCTCGCCACGGTCTCGGTCGGGCTCGACCACATCGATCTGGCCGCCGCCGAGCGGCACCGGATCCCGATCGCCTACACGCCTGACGTGCTGACCGAGGCCACCGCAGACCTGACGTTCGCGCTGCTGCTGGGCGCTGCACGCAGGCTGGGAGAGAGCGAGCGCTACCTGCGCGCCGGACGCTGGCAGTCCTGGAGCTTCGACCTGTTACTGGGCACCGACGTGCACGGAAAGACGCTCGGCATCATCGGTCCCGGCCGCATCGGCCGCGCCGTCGCCCGCCGCGCCGACGGCTTCTCCATGCGCGTCCTCTTCGCCGGGCGCGACCGCTCGGAGCTGGAGCGGGTGCTGGCCGAGTCCGACTTCGTGGCCGTGACCGTGCCTCTGTCGGAGTCCACCCGCCACCTGATCGGCGCGGCGGAGCTGGCACGCATGAAGCCGGGCGCGATCCTGGTCAACACCAGCCGCGGCCCGGTCGTGGACGAGGCCGCACTGGCCGAGTCCCTTGCCTCCGGCCACCTGGGCGGCGCCGGCCTGGACGTGTTCGAGAACGAGCCCCACGTGCCCCCGGCCCTGCTCGCGTGCGAGAATGCGCTGATGGTGCCGCACATCGCATCGGCCACACGCGAGACCCGCGACGGCATGGCCCGGCTGGCCTGCCGCGGGCTGGCCCAGATCCTGCGCGGCGAGCGGCCCCCGAATCTGGCCAACCCGCGGGTGTGGCCGGTCGAGGGGAGTCACGATGAGCCGCGAGCCGGTCGTCGTCGACGCCAGCGCGCTGGGCCCGTACTCGCCGGCCGTGGTGGCCGAGGGACGCTTCGTGTACGTCGCCGGGCAGGGCCCGCTGCGCGACGACGACTACACGCCGGACACGGTGGCGTCCGAGACGCGCCTGGCGCTCGAGAACGTGTTCCGGATCCTGGCGGCCGCCGGCGCGGGGCCGGCCGACGTGGTTCGCTGCGGCGTCTACCTGGTCGACATCGGCGACTTCGACGAGATGAACACCGTCTACGCCGAGGCCTTCCCGACGCCGAGGCCGGCGCGGACGACCATCCAGGTGGCCGGGCTGCCGGGCGGCATCAAGGTCGAGATCGACTGCGTGGCGGTGCTGCCGGGCTAGACGGTCTAGCCGGCTTCCGGCGGCTCGTCGCCGGTGGGCTGGAACAGGTCGCGAACGCCGCTTCGCTGCGGCCGCTCGACCGTCACCTGCAGCGGCTGGTCGAGCTTCTCGATCACGCCGTCGACGCCGCCGCCGACCTGCTCCACCATCGCGGCCGAGCGTGGCGATGTCCTGGCGCAGCGCGGCCATGCCGGTCGAGATCAGGTCGACCACCAGCTCCAGGTCCTCGACACGGCCGAGGCGCTCGGCCAGCAGATCCAGGTTCACCTGCTCGACCTGCCGCGACAGCCCGCGCAGGAGCTCTCGCAGCTCGTCGGCGCGCCGCGCGTCGGAGTGCTCCGACATGGCCCGCTCGACCGCCCGTTCCACCTTCGCTGGCAGGCTCTCCTCGAGCGAGGCCGCGGTCGTACGCAGCTCGTCCACGTGCGTCTCGGCGCGGGCCAGGATGGTGCGCAGATCGGGCATCGCGGGACGCGCTTCCGCCACGACATCGGGCGCCGGCTGATCGCCGCGGGCACGGGTTCGCAGCTCCTGGATTCGGCGGTAGAGCTGTGCCTCCGCCTCTTCCATCGGGGTGCGACCGGTCTCCATCAGCTCAAGAGTCTACCCGGCGGCGTCCGCGGCCGCTGCTACGCTCGAACAGCCGTCCCAGGGAGGTCACTGATGCACGCATTCGACGACGAGGTCAGCTACACACGAATCATCGATCCGGAGCCGGCGGGCGATGATCTGGTCATCCCTGCGAAGGGCGAACGGCCGTCGCTGGTCTGGCGCCCGCGCCTGGGCGAGGATCAGACCTACGAGCTCAGCGGGCGCGGCTGACGAAGCTCGGCCGCCACGACGAGAACGACGTGGTGCTGGCCGGGCCGACCGTGTCCGCGCGCCACGCCACCGTGCGGGTGGAGCCGATCGGGGTGGTGCTCGAGGACGAGGGCAGCCTGAACGGCACGTTCGTCAACGGCGAGCGGATCGAACAGCGGCTTCTCGAGGAGGGCGACCGGATCCAGGTTGGGCCGCACCTGCTGCTGTTCGTGCCGGCGGCCTAGCCGTCCGTGTACTGCAGGTCGGCCCACGACGGCACCGGGGCCAGCTCGACCAACGGCGACTGGTCGCTGGGCATGCGGTACGCGAAGCCGCCGGATGCCTCGTCGAAGGCCACGTCCAGCAGCCCGGCCTTGACGCGATGATCGAGCCAGGCACCGCGGAACACCAGCTTGCGCAGCCAGTAGCAGAGCGTTTCGGCATGCAGTTGGTCGATCGGGCCGGCCTGGTCGCGCAGGTGCTCGCCGAGCCCGCTGCGCGGGTGGGCGGTGACGCCGGTCGAGGCCAGCTCGACCAGGTCGTCGGCCTCGTCGGCCGTCAGGTCGCGCTGCGGCACCAGCTCCAGCCGCACCGCCGCCGCGACCACCCGCTGGGCGAAGTCGGTGCGCGAGAATCCGTAGCGGTAGTCGAGGAACTCGACCACGAAGTCGTCGCCGGAGTGGTAGTCAGCGTCCACGGAAGGGAAGTGTAGGTGCCGCGGATCCGCCTGGAACGAGGGCCGGTGGTGTGCGAGCGGGGCGTGCTCGCGACCACCGCGTGGACGCGCAGCAAGGGCCTGCTTGGCCGCTCCGGCATGGACGAGGACGAGGGTCTCTGGATCCAGCCGACCAGCTCCATCCACATGTGGTTCATGCGGTTCGCGATCGACGTCGTGTGGGCGGCGGACGACGGCCGCGTGCTGAAGCTGGTGGAGGGGTTCAAGCCCTGGCGGATGTCGCTCTGCCGCGGCGCCAAGGTGGCGCTGGAGCTGCCGGTGGGCGCGATCGCGCGCAGCGGCGTGGAGGTGGGGGACTACCTGGTGATCGAGCGCTGAATGGTCTCAGGGCTGGGCCGGGCCGCTCGCCGCCGGCGGCTGGCTCATCGAAGCGCGCAGGCTTATGAGCGGCGTGTCCGGCACCGTGATCCGACCGCGAGTGGGACGGTCAAGGTCGAAGCTGACGTACAGCAGCATCGTCACCAGCCCGGCCGCGATCATCACCGTCAGCAGGCCGCGGCCGAGCACCGAGAGATAGAACGCGAGCATCGCCACCGCGGCGGCCGCGCCCACGATCTCGAGCAGCCACACCTCGGTCGGCACCCGGTTGTCGAGCCCGGCCACGCGCACGCCCTGCGAGTCGATCATCTCGTTCAGGGTCTCGACGTAGAGCCGGGGAGCGGTGTCCACCGGCGACGCCGCGACCGCCTGCCCGGCCAGCGCCCACAGCCGTCGCTGCAGCACGTCCTCGGCGGCAATGATGCTCTTCGCCTTCGCGCTGCCTGGGACTGCCTTGCCGAGCAGGATGCTCTCATCCGTGTACTGCACCAGCAGCGCCAGCGACCGGCCGCGCACCGGCTCGGCCAGCATCTGTGCGCGCAGGTAGGTGGTGCCGATCGCGTTGGCCTCATCGACGACGGCCGCCCGGCGATCCTGGTAGCGGCCGACGGCCAGCGACAGCCCGAAGGCAAGGATCAGGCCCACGACGCCCAGCAGCGCACCCTGCAGCACGGCGAACGGTTCTCGCATGTCCGACCGCTTGCGGTGGCGCCGGCCCAGCATGATCGCGACCCCGGTCGCGCCGAACACGATGGCGGCGAGCACCAGTGCCAGCTCAACGCTGTTGAGGCGAAATAACATCGGCGCGACGCTAGCCGATGCCGGCGCGTGCCGCAGGCCGAAGCGCGGAATGGACAAAGAGCGTTGTCTGGGTCGTAATCACGGACATATCTTGGAGAAATCTTCGAATTCCGGACAAAATTGCAACAGATTCCGTGACATGTCTTCCAATTGTCAATATCCTGACCTAGGATGCGAGCCGTGCCCCTTGGCGGCGGGTGGCATACAACCGACCCCCGCCGGACTCGGGCCGCAAGCGCCCACTCGCGATCCGGCCAACCCTGAAGGAGCCAAGTAGACGTGGCTGGATCAACCGTGCTCGTCGTCGAGGACGAGCCCCGAATCGTGGAGTTTCTGGTGGAGAATCTCCGCGCAGACGACTACTCGGTGCTGACCGCCGGCACCGCCGAAGAGGCGATCGAATTGCTCGCACAATCGCAGCCCGATCTGATGCTGCTGGATGTGGTGCTGCCGGGCATGAGCGGCATCGACCTGTGCCGCCGAGTGCGCGGTGGCGACGGCATCAACGAGCCGTGGGACCCCGACCTGCCGATCATCATGCTCTCGGCGAAAGCGGAGCACACCGATCGCGTCCGCGGCCTGTCCCGCGGCGCCGACGATTACGTTACAAAACCGTTCCACTACCCGGAACTGCTGGCTCGCATCGCCGGCCTGCTGAAGCGCGTGTCGCGGGTCGACGAGCGCCATCTGCTGGCGGTCGGCGAGCTGGTCGTGAACACGCTGTCCAAGCAGGTGAAGGTGGGCGGCATCGGCGTCCAGTTGTCGGTCAAGGAGTTCCAGCTGCTGGCCACGCTGGCGGCCGAGCCGGAGCGGGTGTTCTCGAAGCAGGAGCTGCTGGAGCAGGTCTGGGGATTCAAGTCACCGGGCCGCACGCGAACGCTCGACTCCCACGCCAGCCGGCTCCGGCAGAAGCTGGCGGCCTGCTCCGACCGGGCCTGGATCGCCAACGTGTGGGGCCACGGCTACCGCGTCTGCGCACCGGAATGAGGCTGGGCGGCTACTGGCTGCGGCTGGCGACCCCGTTCACGTTGATCGTGGCGGGGGTGGTGGCGGGCGCGGCTCAGCGAAATGATCCACCGATGCTGTTCGCGCTCGCCGCCGCCGCCTTCGCGGCGACGGTGGTCACGAGTGCCGTTGCAGGCTCGTCGCGTGGTCGCCCTGGTGCACGAGATCGGCTCGTTCGCCGAGCAGGTCAGCGCCGGTGAGTACGGCGCGCGCGTGTCCGCCGCGTGGTCCGGCTGAGATCGATGCGCTGGCGGCGAGCGTCAACGCCATGGCCGCCCGGCTCGCCCGCGAGGGTCATGCCAGGGCCAGCTTCATCGGCAAGGTCTCGCACGAGCTGCGCACGCCGTTGACGGTGATCAAGGGATACGTCTACACGCTCCAACGAGCCGAGGACGATCCGGTCAAGGCCGGCCGGCTGGACGTGATCAACGGCGAGTGCGAACGCCTCGCCTACCTGGTCGAGGATCTGCTCGAGCTGTCGCGTGCGCAGGCCGGCGAGCTGCGCGTGTCGGCGGAGACGTTCCCGCTCCGCGACTGCGTCGAGGAGGTCGCGGAGCGCCTGCGCGGCGTCGCGGAGCAGCGCCACGTCAGCATCGATCTTGCCTGGACGGGCAACGGGTCGCTGGTGATGGGGGACGAGAACCGCATGCGTCAGATCTTCGCGAACCTGCTGACCAACGGCATCAAGTACGCCCCGCCCGGCACATCGGTCAGGATCGACGGTGACAGCACCGGCCACGAGCTGCGGGTGTCCGTGTCCGACGGCGGGCGTGGCATCCCGCCCGACGCCCTGCCGCGCATCTTCGACGAGTTCTACCAGCCCGACGGTGCAGAGCCGGGTGCCGGTCTCGGCCTGGCCGTCGTGCGCGAGCTGACCGAGGCGCATGGTGGCCACCTCGAGGTGGAGAGCTCGGTAGGGGAGGGCACGCGATTCACCGTTGGCCTGCCGGCGTGGGAGGTGGCGTTGTGAGCGGCGGTCGCCCCGCTCCCTCTGCGGCTGGCCCGCGTGGAGCAACGCCCCGAGGTGGCCGTGGTCGTCGCTCCGGAGGAGCCGCCTCCGGGATGTGAAGCGCTGGTCGTCCAGCCCGCCTTGCTTGGCGCTGCGGCGGATGGGCACGCCGGGCCGGGCAGGGGGCCGGATCGTCGTGCGCGCGTCGCTGCCCGGTATCGGCGGCCGTTACCTCGTGAGGGTTGCGCGCAGCGCCGCGGCCGGAGGATGGGCCTGCGAGGAGCTGGCCGCCCTCGTGGTCGAGCTGGAGCGCCGGTGCACCTACCTGCTGCTGGCATCGACCGTGGCGCCCCTGCTCGGGTCTCGGCCGCGCCGGCCCGGCGTGCGTGGTCCACGGCGGGCCATGGCCTGGGACGGTGGTGGCTGGTCGGGCGCACACACGCGCGACCTCACGGCCTACGCCCGCACGGTGTCCGGACGGGGCTACCTGTGCGCGGTCGCCACCTCGGGATCGTCGCCGCCGCGCACCGTCGCCGCGACGTTGGCCGATCTGACCGCCTCGGGAGTGTCGGTGGGGCGGATCACGCACGGCGTTGCCGCAGCGCTGGGCGCGTCCTGGGCCGTCGAGTTGCTGGGCGCGCCACCGCTCTCGGCGGCCCAGCTGCAGCGTCTGCGCGAGCAGTTCGGTGCCGCGCCACGCTGCGACTGGTGCGGCCTGCCGGTGGTCGGTCGCCACTGCCGCCGTTGCAGCCCGGGCAGGAACACGTGAGCCGGCACCGCCGGCGCAGCGTGGTGCTCGGGGCGCTGGCGCTCGTGCTGGCGCTGGCGGCGTTGTACGGGTTCGGCGGCGGCTCCGGCCGCCCGTCACCCCAGCCGATGCAGCGGGTCGTGTCGATGCGCCGCCCGGTGGCGCCAGGGCAGCGGATCGCCGCCAGCAGACCTGGCCACGGGAGCGGTGCCGATCACCTGGGCGAACCCGCACCAGCTGGCCGACCCGGCGTCGCGGTGGGTCAGCTCGCAGCCGTGGCGCTGCCGGCGGGTGCTCCGTTGATGGACTCCGAGCTGGCCGGGTCGTCGGCCGGTCAGGACGGCCGGGACGTCTCGCTGCGCCTGGACGAGGCGGCCGGCCTGCCGCTGGATCCGCCCGACGGTTTGACCGCCGACCTCTATCTGGTGCGGCCGGGCCGCGCGCCGCGCGTGCAGCTGGTGCTGGCCGACGCGCTCGTGATCGCGTCGCGGACGGTCGACGGAGCCGCCGTCGCCACCCTGCGCGTACGTGCGCGCGACGTTCCGGTGCTGATCCAGGCCGAGTCGGCCGGCTCGCTGCGCCTGGTGGGGCGGAGCGGGCCGTGAGCGCCGAGCGACGCTGTCTCGTCGTGGGTGGCGACCCTGCCGTGGCAGCGGGCGTCGTCGCGGTGATCGAGTCGGCCCCAGGCCTGGTGTGCGGCGGCGTGTTGGAACCGGCCGCCGCGATATCCGGGCTGCGCCCGGTCTGCGATGTGATCGTGGCCTGCGACGCGGCGGGACAGACGGCGATCGAGCTGGCCGCGCCGCTGATCCGTACGTGTGGCGGAGTGCCCGTGATCGTCGCGACCGCGGCCCCTGACATCGGAGCCCACCGTGCGGCGCTGGCCGTGGGCGCCCGGGGCGTGCTCGGCCTCCCGCCCGATGCGGACGAGCTGGTGCGGTCGGTCGGCAGCGCCGCCGGTGCCCGCCTCGAGCAGGAATCCCGCAGGCAGGCGGGCCGCGTGGTCGCGATCTGCGGGGCGAAGGGCGGCTGCGGCGTGAGCGCCCTGGCCACGAGCGTCGCCCGAGCGGGTCGCGGGCTGCTGATCGACATGGCCGGCGGCTTCGACGACGCCGCTCAGCGGCTGGGCTGTGCCCCGCGCCGGAGCCTGGCCGACGTGGCCGGGCTGGATGACGCGCTCAGCGCCGACGCGCTGCGATCGCTCGTGTGCACCCACCCTGACGGGATGCAGCTGGTGGCACGGTCGGCCGACGCGGGTGCGACCGAGATGGTGTCGCCCGAGCTGGCCCGGGCACTCGTCCGCGAGAGCAGGGCGGTGGCGGCGCTGACCTTGACCGACCTGGGGGTGGCCACCGGCGAGCACGCCCTGGCGGTGGCTGATCAGCGCCGACCGCTCGCTGCTCGTGGCGACGCCGCACCCGGCCGTGGTCGATTGCGCGGCGCGCGCCGCATCCTGGCTCGATCGCCGGGGCGTACCCGGTGGGTCGGTGGGCCTGGTGGTCAACCGCTGGTCGCGCGGCGGCGAGATGTCGCTCCGCGGAATCGAGCGGGCCGTGGGCGTACCCGTGGTCTCGGTGGTGCGCGAAGGCGTGCTGTCGGGATCGGGAGGGCGTCCGCACCCGGCCGTGGAGGAGCTGCTCGGGGAGCTGGTCGCGTGACCGATCCGGCCGGCCTGGTTGCGCGCTACCGCGATCGTATTCGCCGGGAGGTGCTCGAGCACGGGGTTACGGGCTCGGATCCGCGGGCCGCGCTGGCCGCGCGCACGCGGGCGCTGTTGCGAAGTGAGGTGGCCCTGCCGCCGGGCGACCTCGATCGTCTGGTCGAGGCCATGCTCGACGACGCGCTCGGCGCCGGGCCGCTCGAGCCGCTGATGCGCGACCCGGAGGTGACCGAGGTGATCGCGAACGGGCCCGATCACGTGTACGCCGAGCGGCGCGGCCTGCTGCGCCGGGAGCAGGTCCGCTTCGAGGACGAGGCGCACCTGCGCCACGTGATCGAGCGGATCGTGACCGCGGTCGGCCGGCGCGTCGACGAGTCCAGTCCGATGGTGGACGCGCGCCTGCCCGACGGCAGCCGCGTCAACGCCGTGCTTCCGCCGGTCGCGCTGGACGGGCCGCTACTGACGATCAGGCGGTTCGCGGCCGAGGGACTTTCGATCGACGACATGGTTGCGCGTGGTTCGCTGACGCCTGCCCAGGCCGAGCTGCTGGACGGCTGCGTGAGCGGACGGCTGAACGTCGTTGTCAGCGGCGGCACCGGAACCGGCAAGACGACACTCCTGAATGCGATGGCAGCCTACATCGGGCGTCACGAACGCATCGTTACGGTCGAGGACGCTGCCGAGCTGCGCCTCGCCCAGCCGCACGTGGCGCGCCTGGAGACGCGGCCCGCGAACGTCGAGGGCCGGGGTGCGATCGAGCTCCGCGCGCTCGTGCGAAACGCGCTTCGCATGCGGCCCGACCGGATCGTGGTCGGCGAGGTGCGCGGTCCCGAGGCGCTGGACATGCTGCAG
The DNA here is from genome assembly GCA_963766445.1 of uncultured Actinomycetes bacterium. GTDB lineage: Bacteria > Actinomycetota > Thermoleophilia > Gaiellales > JAICJC01 > JAICYJ01. The sequence goes on from CAVXZW010000009.1 coordinate 47,701, forward strand.
GCGATGAACACCGGGCACGATGGGTCGCTGACGACCGTGCACGCCTCGTCACCGGCTGATGCGATGCGGCGGATCGAGACGATGGTGCTGATGGCCGGGCTGGAGCTTCCACACTCGGCCGCGCGAGAGCAGGTCGTTGCTGCCATCGACGTGGTCGTGCACGTGTCGCGTGCCGCCGACGGAAGACGTTTCCTGCGATCGCTGGACGGGCACGATCGGGCGGAAGGGGCGCTCCGGCGGCTGGATGGCGAGCTCGTGGCACGCCTGCGGGAGCTGCGATGCGGCTGCTGACCCGACGGTCACAGGCCCGGCGCGAGCGGGCGGTGGCCGGGCAGATGCACCTGGCGGCGGCGGAGCTGGGAGCGCACGTGCGGGCCGGTCGCACGCTGGCGCAGGCGATCGGCGATGTGGCGGAGGACATGCCCGAGCCGGCGCGGTCGGAGCTCACGGTCGCGGCTGCGGCGATCAGGCTGGGTATGCCTCCGACCGAGGCGCTTGGCCGGGCTGCGCGGCGGCCCGGACGCGTCGGTGCTGGCGTCGGCGGTCGCCGTTCAGCTGCGCGTCGGCGGCGACCTGGCGACCCTGCTCGACGGCCTGGCGGAGGCGCTGGTCGAGCGCGATGCCCAGCGCCGGGCGGCCGAGGTGGCGACGGCGCAGGCGCGGGCGACGGCGCGGATGGTGGCCGCGATGCCTCTCGCGTCGGTGCTGGGGCTGGCCTTGATCGACTCCGCTGCGCTGGCGGCGCTGCTTGCGTCGCCTCTGGGAGTGGGCTCTCTGGTCGCCTCCGGGGCTCTCACCGCGGCGGGTCTGGCGGTGATCGGCAGGCTGGCCGCGGTGGCGTCGTGATCCGCTGGCTGCTGCTGGCCGCCTGCCTGGCAGCAGCGGCGGAGGCGCGAGCGGCGTGGCGGCGCGATCGGCAGCTGAACGGCCGCGACGTGCGCCGGGCCACGCATCGGCTCGATGCGCTGGTGGCGGCGGGCCACGCCTGCCGGCGCCTGGGGCTGCGCTGCCCGGCGCCGCCGTTCCGGCGCGATCGGCTGATCGAGCGATCCGGCCTGGGCACGCGGCTGGGCGAGCAGGACGTCGACGACGCGCGGTTGGGCTCGGTGATGACGTTCGCGGCGGTGGGCGCGGCAGCGCTGCTGCTCCTGCAGTCGCCGGCCGGCGTCGCGGTGGCCGCGGGCTGCGCCGGGTTCGGCTGGCTGTTTCCCGACCTGTGGCTGCGCTCTGCGGCGGCGCGACGCGCGGATGAGATCGAGCGGCAGGCGCCGCTCGCGATCGACCTGATCGCCTCGGCCGTGGCGGCGGGCATCTCCATCGACGATGCGATCCGGGGGGCGGCCACCTCGGCGTCAGGGCCGCTGCGGGCGGAGTTGGAGACCGTGTCCGCCAACCTGGCGCTCGGGCACCGCCGCGCGGCGGAGCTGCGCGATCTCGGCGAGCGCACGGCGTCGCCGTCGCTGATGCGCCTGGCGACGGCGCTTCGGATCAGCGATCGGCTGGGGGTGCCGCTGGCCGCGGGACTGCGCCGTCAGGCCGCGCGGACGCGCACCGAGCAAGCCCGGGCGGTGCAGGAGCGAGCGGCGAAGGCGGCTCCCCGGATCCTGCTGGTGGTGGTGTTCCTGCTGGTGCCGGCGGCGATGTTGCCCGTGATGACGGCGCTGGCCCTCGCCGCGTCAAGCTCCGTCGGCTCATTCCTCGCCGGCTGAGAGGCTCAGCGCGGTCCGGCGGCGTCGAGCAGGTCCGTGATCACGGGGTCGATCGGCACGCCGACGGTCGTGTGCCCGCCGCCCGGCATCTCGTCGAGCCGTGCGCCGGGGATGTGGGCCGCCAGCCAGCGGCCCTGTTCGATCGACACGAAGCCGTCCTCATCGCCATGCCGGATGATCACCGGCACGCGGATGTCGGCCACGGCGAATCCCCATGGCTTCGCCCAGGCCAGGTCATCGTCCAGCCATCCCCAGATCCCGGAGGACACCGCTGATTTGATCGATCGGGCCAGCCACTCCGCGACCTCGGGCACCTCGATCAGCGCGGCCTTGTCGGCGGCGCTCTGGTTGTCCGAGAGCGTCAGTTGCTCCCCGGTCAGCTCGGCAAACCCTTTCGCAGCCTGCTCGTACTCGGGCGCCAGCTCGGCTGGCGGCTTCGTCGTCAGCGCCCGCACCTCGTCCGCCTGGTCCCGCGGGAACCACGTCGTCCAGACCTCGCCGGCCTCGACCGGCGGAGCGGTGCCCGCCATGGTCACGGCGGCCCGCACCCTGTCGGGGAGCAGCGCGGCACAGGCCAGCGCAGTCGAGCCCCCACCCGACCAGCCGGCCACCAGGAAGCGCTCCGCGCCCAGGTGGTCGGCCAGCGCGGCCGTATCGGCGGCGGCGTCTGCCACCGTGCGTCCCTGGTTGCGCGTCGACCCGCCGTATCCGGGCCGCGAGCAGATCACCGAGCGCAGGCCACGGGCCGCGGCGGCCTCTGCGACATAGGGGAAATCGACAACCGCGCTCGGCGTCCCGACGCAGAAGACCAGCAGCTCCTCGTCCGGGTCGCCGGCCGCACTGTACTCGAAGGCGCGGCCGTCCGGCAGGTGCATGCGCTCGACGCTCATCGGCCGACCCTATCGAATACAGGCGGCGACCGGCGTTGTTGCGCAGTCGTTACCGGTCGTCACGCGCACGTGACGGTTGCGTCCATACGGTGGAGCACATGCAGCGGGGTCAATCGACGGTCGAGTACCTGGCGCTGGTGCTGCTGGTGCTGGTGACCGCGTGTGCTCTGGTGCGCTTCCACACGCCGTTGGAGGGCATGGCGGTCGATCTGGCACAGGCCGTCTCGGGACGTGGCCGCCGCCACCTCGTCCATCAGCGGCGGGCACCGCGTCATCACGAGGGTCACCGCCGGCCGGCCGATCGGAGCTGCGTCTGCCCGTTCTCCGCGCGAGTACGCCCAGGGGACGTGGCATAGCGACCGACGTCCGCCGTCAGGCTGCACCGGTCCGTCGGGAGGCAAGCCGCCCATCGAGGGACGCGGCCCCGGCACCCGCCCACAGCAGGAACAGGGTGGCCGCCAGCAGCGCTGGCGCCAGCAGCAGGTGCACCGGGCCGCCTTCTACGCGTCCTGCCGTGATGATCGCTCCGATCATGTTGCAGGCCAGCAGGAAGGCGAAGGGGCGCACGAACAAGCCGAGCAGCAGGGCCACCCCGCCGATCACTTCCAGACCGCCGACGAGGTATGTCGCGGTGTCCGGAAACGGGATTTCGTAGCGCTCGAACGCGTCTCGTTCCGCCTCGTGGCGGACGAACTTGCCGAGCCCGAACCCGACGAAGACCACTCCCGCCACCAGGCGCGCGAACAGCGCCAGGAGTTCCAACCTTGGCCGTTGCGGTAGTCCCTGGATCAGCCAACGGGGCATGTACGCCAGTATCGTCGACCGCGTCCGCGCACGCTCGACTCCCATGCCGGCCGGCCAGCCCGCATCCTTTGTAGACTCCGCTCCTGAGCCGATTGTGGACGACGAGAGGGAGTACGTGAACGAGTCATTGTCTCGCTGGTGGGTGCTGCTGATGGTGGCGGTGCTGCTGTTACTGCTGGCCTTCGTGGTCCACGTTTCGAAGTAGCGGCGGCCGCGCGATGTCCGCTACGTCGGCCGAGATCGTCAGCGTCAACCCAGCGTCACCCGACGACGTGGTGACGACCGTGATGCCGGCGGGCGGCATCGAGGTCGACCGGGCGGTGGAGCGGGCGGCGGCGGCCGCCCGTGGGTACGCGCGCACCCCCGCAGCGGTGCGCGGTGCGGGGCTGGCGGCGGTCGCAGACGCGCTGGAGGCGAGATCACAGGAGCTGGCGGAGCTGGTCGTGCGCGAGGTCGGAAAGCCGATCACGGAGGCTCGCGGAGAGCTGGCGCGGGCGGTCGCGATCCTGCGGTTCTACGCGCAGGTGGCGCTCGACCCGGACGGCGAGTCGTTTCCGCCCTCGGACGGGCGCTCGCTGCTGCTGACGCGGCGGGAGCCGCGGGGAGTGGTGGGGCTGATCACGCCCTGGAACTTCCCGGTGGCGATCCCGCTATGGAAGCTGGCCCCTGCGCTGGCGTACGGCAACGTCTGCGTGTGGAAGCCGAGCGAGCACGCGCCCGCGTGCGCGGTGGCGGTGTTCGAGCTGCTGCGGGATGCGCTACCTGAGGGCGCCGTCGAGCTGACGCAGGGCAGGGGCGAGGCGGGCGCGGCGCTGGTGGCGCATCCAGGAGTCGCCGCGGTCTCCTTCACCGGGTCGGAGGCGGTCGGCCACGGGGTGGCGTTGGCGCTGGCGGAGCGGGGCGCGGCTGCGCAGTGTGAGATGGGCGGCCAGAACGCGGCCGTGGTGCTGGCCGATGCCGACATCAAGGCGGCAGCCGGCATGATCGCGTCGGCCGCGATGGGCTACGCCGGTCAGAAGTGCACGGCCACTGGCCGGGTGATCTGCGAGCAGCCCGTGCTGTCGGACATGCGGGACGCGCTGGTCGGCGCGATCGGGCGGATGGTGGTGGAGGGGCCGGAGGACCCCGGCTGCCAGGTGGGGCCGCTGATCACGCCGGCCGCGCGCGAGCGCGCGCTGGGTGCGATCGCGCGGGCGAAGGACGCGGGCGGCCGCGTCATCGCCGGCGGAGATGCCGTGGATGCTCCCGGGAACTACCTACAGCCGACCCTGATCGAGACCGACGACCCCGGCGCCGAGGTCGCCCAGCAGGAGGTGTTCGCCCCGGTCTGCGCGCTGCTCGGGGCGCCGGACAGCGCCGCCGCTGCCGAGATCGCCCGGAGTGTTCGCTACGGCCTTTCCACCGGGGTCTACACGCGCGACCTCGACCGCGCGCTGGAGCTTGCTCGCGACCTCGACACCGGTCTCGTCCGGATCAACCAGCCCACCTCCGGCGTCGACTTCCACGTGCCGTTCGGCGGCGAGAAGGCCTCCGGCTTCGGGCCACGCGAGCAAGGCCGGGCCGCCCGCGAGTTCTACACCTCGACCCGCACGATCCTGATCTCTCCCTCGCGGTAGGTCGCGTGCGCAACGCCGGCGACTGGCACCGGTGTTGCGGTCCAAACTACGAATTTCGTAGAAAACCGGGCCTAATTCTACGAATTTCGTGGCGGCGAGGCCGTTTTGCTATCGGAATTCGTGCAACACCGGTGCCAGGCGTGGGTGTTGCACCGCGCGCAGGCCGGCGCTTGAGTTGCTAATATCGTCACGAGGTCTATAAGTGGTCAGCGACCCAGCACATCCGAAGGTGGCCGCGGACGTGGCGGCGTTCGCCTTTCTCGAGGGCGCAATGCAGGTGCTGCTCGTGCGCCGCCGGTACGAGCCCTACGAGAGCTACTGGGCGCTGCCGGGCGGCGGCCTGCACCCGGACGAGACGCTCGAGCAGGCGGCCGAGCGCGAGCTGCGCGAGGAGACCGGCGTCTCGGACGTGTTCATGGAGCAGCTGGCCACCTTCTCGGAGCAGGACCGCGACCCCCGCGGCCGTGTCATCTCGTGCTGCTACCTGGCCCTGGTAGACGGCGGCCGCGTCTCGCTGCGTCCCGGGTCGGACGCCCGCGAGGCGGCCTGGCGCCCGCTCGAGGAGCTGTTGGCCGAGATCGACCGCGGCCCGGTGCTGGCCTTCGATCACGACCGCATCCTGCAGTACGCGCGCCGCCGGCTGGCCTACAAGCTCGAGTACCAGAACGTCGCCTGGAGCATGCTGCCCGAGCGATTCACCATGACCGAGCTGCGCCACGTCTATGAGGCCGGCATCGGCCGCGCCTTCGAGCCCAACAACTTCCGTCGCATCGCGCTGGGCTGGGGCGTCCTGGCCGAGGCCGGCGAGCGCCCCACCGGCGGTCGCCCGGCCACCATCTACCGCTTCGCCGAGCGTGAGCCCCGGATCCTGGCCGAGAGCGCCCGCTACCGGCGCGCCACATGACGCTCTGCCCGCCACCTGAGCTGCTGACCGACCGCTACCAGCTGACCATGGCCGCCTCCTACCTGGCCCAGGGCACCGCCTCGGACCGTGTCGCCTTCGAGCTGTTCGTCCGCGAGCTGCCCCACGACCGCGGCTACCTGGTCGCCGCCGGCCTCGAGACCGCCGAGCGCTACCTCCGCGAGCTCCGCTTCGACGACAGCTCGCTCGGCTACCTCGAGCGCTCCGGTACCTGCAGGGGCCCGCTGCTGGACGAGCTCCGCGGCCTCCGTTTCGACGGTGACCTCGACGCCATGCCCGAGGGCACCGTCGCCCACGCCACCGAGCCGCTGCTCCGCATCGAAGGCCCGCGCCTCGTCTGCCAGCTGGTCGAGTCCTACCTCCTGAACCAGGTCAACTTCCAGACCCTGATCGCCACCAAGGCCGCCCGCATCGTGCAGGCCGCCGCCGGCCGCCCCGTTTTCGACTTCGGCTTCCGCCGCGCTCACGGCGGCGAGGCCGGCGTGCTCGCCGCCCGCTGCGCCTACATCGGCGGCGCCGTCGCCACCGCCACCGTCGCCGCCGGCATGCAGTGGGGCATCCCCACCACCGGCACCATGGCTCACTCCTACGTGATGGGCTTCCCCACCGAGCTGGACGCCTTCTGCGCCTTCCTGCGTGACCAGCCGTCCCGGCCGACGCTCCTGATCGACACCTACGAAACCATCTCCGGCGCCCGCATCGCCGTCGATGCGGCGCAGCTGACCGGCGTCACCCCCGCCGCCGTCCGCCTCGACTCCGGCGATCTCGACGCGCTCTCGCGCCAGGTGCGCGCCGTCCTCGATGCTGCCGGCCTGACCGCCACCCAGATCGTCTGCTCCGGCGACCTCGACGAGTACCGCATCGCCGAGCTGGTCGCAGCCGGCGCGCCGCTCGACGGTTTCGGCGCCGGCACCCGCCTGGTCACCGGCGGCGACGACCCCGCCCTGGGCGGCGTCTACAAGCTGGTCGAGAGCGCCGGCCGGCCGGTCATGAAGCGCTCCTCCCGCAAGGCCACCTTGCCCGGCCGCCACCAGGTGTTCCGGTCGGCCTCCGGCGACGTGATCGGCCTGGTCGATGAGCCGCTCGACGGGAAGCCGCTGCTCGAGCCGGTCTTGCGCGCGGGACGCCGCGTCTGCGGCCCGCCGTCGCTGGACGCGATCCGCGACCGCGCCGCCGCTGAGCTGGCGCTGCTGCCGGAGGCCGTGCGAGCGCTGCGAGATCCCGCTACGGTGCCGCCCACGAACTCACCGGCCGTCGACGCCCTGCGAACCGAGCTCTCCTCGTGACCGACCCATCCACAACCGCCCTGATCGTCGTGGACGTGCAGAACGACTTCTGCCCGGGCGGCGCCCTGGGGGTCGACGGCGGCGACCAGCTGGGGGCCGTCATCGCCGAGGCCGCTGCCGGCGCCGGCACGCTGGTCGCGACGCGCGACATGCACCCCGCCAACCACATCTCGTTCCGCGAGCAGGGTGGCCCCTGGCCGCCGCACTGCGTGGTGGGGCACGCCCGGCGCCGAGCTGCACCCGTCGGTGGCCGGCCTGTCGTTCGACATCGTCCATGACAAGGGACGCGATCCCGCCCGCGAGCAGTACTCCGACTTCGACGACTCCGATCTCGCCGACCGCCTACGCGAGCGCGGCGTCACGCGCGTGCTGGTGGCCGGCCTCGCCACCGACTACTGCGTCCGCGCCACCGCGCTGGACGCGATCGCGGCCGGCTTCGAGACCACCGTGCTGCGCGATGCGATCGCCGCGGTCGACGTCGAGCCGGGTGACGGCGAGCGGGCGCTGCGCGAGATCGGGGCCGCCGGCGGCACGCTCGACCGGGTGCACCTGCTGCGCGGCCGCGAGCAGCTGGCGCCGATCCTGGAGGCCAAGGTGCGGCGGCTGCGCGAGGTGGTGGAGGGCGCCGGCCGCAGCCGCGCCGCGCTCGGCCTCTCCGGCGGCATCGACTCGGCCCTGTCGCTCGCGATCGCCGCCCGCGCGCTCGGCCCCGAGAACGTGTACGCCATCACGCTGCCCTCCCGCCACACCGAGCAGGTGCACATCGACGACGCCCGCGCCTGCGCTGCCGCCGCCGGGCTGCCCGACGCCAACTTCATGAACGTCTCGATCGAGCCGATCCTGGAGGGCATCGCCGCCGCCCGCCCGACCGTCCACGACGAGCCGCTGCGGTTCGGGAATGCCAGCGCCCGCGCCCGCATGATCACCATCTACGACCTCGCCCAGGAGCGCGACGCGCTGGTGCTGGGCACCGAGAACCGCAGCGAGTACTACCTCGGCTACTTCACCCGCTTCGGCGACGCCGCCTCCGACGTCGAGCCGATCTGGGACCTGTACAAGACCGAGGTGAAGCTGGCGTCCGAGATGATGGGCCAGCCCGAGGCGGTGCTGATCAAGCACCCGACGGCCGGGCTGTGGGGCGGCCAGACCGACGAGGACGAGCTCGGCTTCACGTACCACGATGCCGACCTGGCGATCGTCTGCCTGGAGGAGCTGGGCCTCGACGTGGCCGCGGCGGCCGCCCGCAGCGGCGTCGATGCGGCGGTGGTGGAGCGGGTGGCGGCGCGGGTCACCGCCGTCGACTGGAAGCACCACGTGCCACACGCCCTGTGAACGTCGACCTCGACCACACCGTCGTCACCGTCAGCGACTGGGAGCGCTCGAACGCCTTCTACCGCGACGTGCTGGGGGCGGAGGTGGTGCCGCGCGGCCCGGTCGTGGCCTACCGCTTCGGCGATCGCCAGCTGAACGTGCATGGGCCCGGCTTCGACGCCTTTCCGCTGCCGCTGCACGAGAGCCCGCCGGGGAGCAGCGACATCTGCTTCGTCTGGGACGGCCCGATCGACGCAGCGGTGGCCCATCTGGCCGACTGCGACGTCGAGGTCGAGCTCGGCCCCGTGCAGCGCGACGGGGCCCGCGGCATCGGCACCAGCGTGTACTTCCGCGACCCCGACGGCAGCCTGCTGGAGCTGATCAGCTACGGCGCTTAACGACTGCGGCCCTCCGGAGAGGGCCGCAGCACAGTGAATGAGTTTGGTGCCTTTGGTCAGGCCGCGCGCAGCGGCTGCATGTCGGCCGACGCCGCCAGCTCGCGCAGCGCCTCTGCCTCCAGCTGCCGGACGCGCTCGCGGGTGAGCCCGACGATGCGGCCGATCTCCTCCAGGTTGCGCGGGTCGTTGCCGTCGAGCCCGAACCGCAGCTCCAGGATCAGGCGCTTTCGCTCGCCCAGCCGGCCCAGCCCCTCGCGCAGCTTCTCGTGGCGCAGCTGCGCCTCTGCCAGCTCCTCGGGGTTACCGGCATCCGGGTCGGCGATCATGTCGCCCAGCTCGGAGTCGCCGTCCTCGCCCACCGGCTCGTGCATCGAGACGGTCTTTCGGGCCAGGCTGAGGGTCTCGGCCACGGCGTCCACGGTCAGCTCGGCCGCCTTCGCGATCTCCTCGTCGGTCGGCTCGCGCCCGAGGCTTGCCTCGAGCGAGCGCCGCGAGCGCTCGATCGCGCGCAGCCGGTCGGAGACGTGCACGGGCAGGCGGATGGTGCGGCCGCTGTTTGCGATCGACCGCTGCACCGCCTGGCGGATCCACCAGGTCGCGTACGTCGAGAACTTGAGGTCGCGCCGCCAGTCGAACTTCTCGACCGCGCGGTTCAGCCCCAGCACGCCCTCCTGGATCAGGTCGAGGAAGGGCACGCCCTGTCCGCGGTACTGCTTGGCGATCGACACGACCAGCCGCAGGTTCGACTCGATCATGCGCCGCTTCGCGATCAGGTCGCCGCTCTCGATGGCCTTGGCCAGCTGCACCTCTTCATCCTTGGTCAGCAGCGGGTAACGGCCCGCCTGGCGCAGGAACAGATCGAGGCTGTTGGTGGTCGCGATCTCGACGTCGACTACCTCGACACGCTCCTCCGGAGCCGGCGGGTCGACCACCTCGATGCCGAGGCCGGTCAGCTCATCGCGGAGCGCCTGGATGTCGTCCGTATCCAGGTCGATCTCCTGACCGCCAGAGCCGCCAGCTCATCCTCGTACAGCACTCCGCGCTCCTGGCCGAGCTCGACCAGGAGCCGGGCCTCCGGCTCGATGATCTGCTGCTCAGTCATACGAATCAACTCCTCGCTCACTGTGTTCAGGCAGGCCAACAGGCAGCGGCCGCCGCGTCAGTTCCAACGTTCGCGCTTCGGTCCGTATTCCCGCCCTTCGCCGGTTGAGGTTCTACGCCCCTCGGGTTGGCGTCGGATTAAGAGAATACGGTCCCCTCGATCACCAATCTAAAGACCCCACTTCCATACCGCCCTACAGGGACTGCTCCGGTATGGGGTGATCGCAAACCCAGTTTATCCGGTGATCGATCCCATGAATAGGGGGATCACGGCGCTCGAACGCACTCCTTACGCAGTCTTAACCTGAGATGCGCACGGCGCCGTCATAGGCGGAGGAATACCAGGAGCTGTTCAGGCTCGAGATCTGCACGACGGTGCCGGTGTGCGGCGCGTGGATGAACAGGCCGCCGCCCAGGTAGATGCCGACGTGGTCGAGGCTGTAGAAGAAGACGAGGTCGCCGGGTGCCAGCTGATCGCGCGAGACGTGCGCGCCCGAGTTCCACAGCGAGACGGTGTAGTGGGGCAGCGACACGCCCAGCCGCCCGTACACGTAGACGACGAGGTCCGGAGCAGTCGAAGCCGGAGGGGCTGGCGCCGCCCCACACGTAGGGCACGCCCAGATACTGCTGCGCGATCGCGGCCGCCTGCTGGCCGAGCGTGCCGGCCGGGGGCGGGTTGTAGGTGCCGCCGCCAGCCGGACGAGCCGGTGCTGCCGCCGCCGTTCGAGGGCGGCGGGCCTGCTGCTCCTCCTGCTGCTGCTGTTGCTGCTGGGCCAGCGCGGCGGCGGCCGCTGCGGCCGCCTGCTGCTGGTGCACCTGGCGCTCGTGGAGCAGGTGGCCGAGCTCGCCCTTGGTGCTGGAAAGAAGCGCGCGGCGCTGCTGCAGGCCGGCCTCGATGGCGGCCTTCTGCTGCCGCTTCTGGGCGACCAGCTTGGCGGCGTCGCGCCCCTCGCTCTTCAGCTGTGCCTGGCGGGTCGAGATCTCGCGCTCGGCCGTCGTCACCTGCTTCAGCAGCGCATGCTCCGATGCGCCGATCCGCTGGACGTCCTCGACGCGCGTGACCAGATCGCTGAAGGAACCGGCGCCGAGCACGTAGGCGGCGGGGTCGTCGTTCACGTCGGTGCCCTTGTACGCGTTGACCATGAACACGGCCAGCCGCGCCCGCGACACCTTCAGGTTGTGCCTGGCGACCCGCAGCTTGATCGTGTTCTGCGCGATCTGGTGCCGGACGTCGGTGAGGTGCTGCTGGGCGCCGTCATAGGCCTGGATCGAGGCCTCGAGCTTGATGTCCATCGCGTTCAACTGCTGCTCGATCGCCCGCACCTGGGCGCGGGTATCGCTGATCTTGCTGGCGTCGGCGGGCCCCGCCAGGGCGGCTGCGGCAAACGCCGCAATCATGACCAGAGCGCCGATATCGGCGTGCGCCGGTGGTCACGCGGGAGCATCGCCGTTCTGGTGAACACGACGGCATGGGGGCGGACTCTACCAGGCTGGATGGACGCCAACGAAACCCTCTGCAGATGTTTACGAGCAGCTAACAGTCATGTTTGTTCGCCGCTTTACACATTCGTGTCCGGTTTGACAACGGCGCCGGCACATCCGGGACCCCGTTATCCGGGGCGTTGGCTTTCGCATTGACATCGTGGGGCAAAGTGGGGTAGAGTGGGGTGAAATGGGAGATCGACCCTTTGCTGCTCGGCGAATTCACTCAGCGACTTGATGCCAAGAACCGCCTCACCCTCCCCGCCAAGCTCCGCGCGGCGTTCGCGGAGGGCGTGGTCGTCACCAAGGGCTTCGACGGCTGCCTGTTCGTATTCCCGCGCGGCAACTGGGACTCCTTCGTGGAGTCACGCCTGGAGCGGCTCGACCCCTTCAACAAGGAGTCGCGCCGGCTCAGCCGCTGGTTCTACGGGGGCGCCAACGAGTGCGAGCTGGACGGACAGGGCCGCGTGATGCTGAGCCAGCCGCTGCTCCAGCACGCCCAGCTGGACAAGGACATCGTCGTCGCCGGCGCGCGCGACTACCTCGAGGTGTGGGACGGCGAGGCCTGGACGCGCCAGCAGGCAGAATCCGAGGGGAGCGTGGAGGATGTTGCCGAACGTCTCTCACAGCAGTAGCCACTCAGTGGAACACGTGCCCGTCCTCGCATCCGAGGTGGCCGAGCTGCTCGACCTGCAGCCGGGTGACACCGTGGTCGACGGCACCTTCGGCGCCGGGGGCCACGCCGCCCTGCTGGAGCCGCAGCTGCGCGGCCACGGCTGCTACATCGCCATCGACCGCGACCCCGAGGCCGAGCGGCACTTCAAGCGCTTCGCGGCCGGGGCGTCGGCCGACACGCGGTTCATCCACGGCAACTTCGCGCTGGTGCTGCGCAACCTGGCCGCCACCGGCCTGCGCGCCGACGCGCTCGTGCTCGACCTCGGCATCTCGTCGATGCAGATCGACCGGCCCGAGCGCGGCTTCAGCTACGCCGCCGACGCTCCGCTGGACATGCGCATGGATCCCACCGGCGACCTGACGGCCGCCGAGATCGTGAACGAGTGGGACGAGCGCGAGATCGCGCAGCTCCTCCGCGGCTACGGCGAGGAGCGTTTCTCCCGGCAGATCGCCCGCGCCATCGTGCGCCGCCGCGCGCGCGGAGCCGTTCGCCCGCACGGGTGACCTGGTCGACGTGATCAAGGCCGCGATCCCCACGCCCAGCCGGTTCGGGCAGGGACATCCGGCCAAGCGCTCGTTCCAGGCGCTGCGGATCGCCGTCAACGACGAGCTGGAGTCGCTCAGCGAGGGCCTCGATCACGCGCTGGAGCTGCTGGCGCCCGAGGGCCGGATGGCCGTGATCAGCTTCCACTCGCTCGAGGACCGGATCGTGAAGCGCTTCATCCGCAACCAGGCCCGCGGCTGCACCTGCCCGCCCGACTTCCCGATCTGCGTCTGCGGCCACGAGCCGCTGCTGCGCGCGCTCACCACGCGCGCGGTGGTGCCGAGCGTGGACGAGCGTTGCGTCAACCCGCGCTCCGCGTCGGCCAAGCTGCGCGCGGCCGAAAGGACGCAGGCGTGAGGACGCAGGCGTGAGCGTCGTCGCCCCGGCGCCGGCGGCACCGTCCCGGCCGCGTCGCGCGGCGCCGGCAACCGAGACCGCCCCCAAGCGCAGGCAGAACCGCCGCCGGCCGGCCACGCTGGCGCGGCCGCGCGCGGGCCGCTCGCCCGTCGCCCCGGGTGTGCTGTGGGTGCTCCTGATCGCCGCCCTGCTGGGCGGGATCGTGGCGCTGAACGTGGGCGCGCTCCGCAACTCGATCTCGGCCAGCAAGATCGAGGGCCAGGAGGCGGCGCTGCGCTCCCAGAACGACGCGCTGCGCTCGCTCGTCGCCGAGCGATCGGGCGTAGGTCGCATCAACGCCGACGCGGCCCGCTACGGCATGATCTGGGCGCAGCCGCTGCGCAACGACTACCTGCGCCTGCACCCGCTGAAGCATGCGGCGCAGGCCTCCGGCCACGAGCGCCGGCGGGGCTGCCGGCCGGCAGGGCGGCAAAGCGGCGCCGTGAGCAAGCAGTCCGACCAGCGGTTGCGGCTGATCATGTTCGTGTTCGCAGCCGCCTTCGCGGTCGTGATCGGCCGCGCGCTGTACGTCCAGATCCTGCAGGCCAGCGCCCTGGCCGCCCGCGCCCACGGCCAGCAGAACGCGACCATCGTGGTGCCCACCAGCCGCGGCCGGATCCTCGACGCGACCGGCAAGACGCTGGCCGTCGACGTGCCCGCGAAGGATCTGATGGTCTACCCGTCCAAGGTGCAGGACCCCGGCCAGGTCGCCTCCTACATCGCCCAGAAGCTGGGCTACCAGCTCAAGCACAAGAAGGCGTTCAGGGCCGAGGTGAAGCTGCTGGAGGGCCGGCTGACGGCGCCGCACGTGGTGCAGGCGAGGGTGCTGCCGCAGCTCGACCCCGCCGTCGCCGCCGAGATCATGTCGGCGCACCCGCCAGGGCTGTTCACGGTCGACTCCGTGCGCCGCGACTACCCGTCCGGCAAGCTGGCCTCGCAGCTGATCGGCTACGTCGACTACAACAACAGCGGCACGCTCGGCTCCGGCATCGAGCACGAGTACAACAGCGTGCTGGGCGGCCACCCCGGCGAGCAGCTCGAGGTGCGCGGCCCCGGCGGCGTCCCGCTCAGCACGGTCACGCTGCGCCGCGCCCAGCAGGGCCGCGACGTCCAGCTCACGATCGACCGCTCCATCCAGCAGAAGGTGCAGTCGGTGCTGGACGCGACCGTGAGCCGCACGGGCGCGCACAGCGCCACCGCGCTGGTGCTGGATCCGCGCAACGGCTCGATCCTGGCGATGGCGACCGCGCCCGGCTACGACAACAACAAGGTCCACGACCTGTCGACCAAGCAGTTCGCGCGCGACACCCACAACATGGCGGTCGAGTACTCCTACGAGCCCGGCTCGACCTTCAAGGTGGTGACGATGGGCGCCGCGCTGACGGCCGGGATCGTCACGCCGCAGACGCAGTTCCGCATCCCGTACGCGATCAAGGTCGGCGACCGGGTCGTGCACGACGACGCCGTCCGCCCGACCAGGACGTTCACGGCCGCCCAGATCCTGCAGCAGTCGTCGAACGTGGGCACGGTCACGATCGCCGAGCTCGTGCACAAGCAGCCGCTCTACGACTGGATCCGCCGCTGGGGCTTCGGCCGCCCCACGCACATCGGCCTGCCGGCCGAGGCGGCGCCCGCCGTCATGCCGCCCGACAAGTGGTACTCCTCCTCGATCGGCAACATCCCGATCGGCCAGGGCATCTCGGTCACGCCGCTGCAGATGGCGGCCATGTACTCGGGCATCGCCAACGGCGGCGTGATGGTCGAGCCGCACGTGGTGGAGAAGATCGGCGGCCGGCCGGCGCCCAAGCCGGTCTCGCGGCGGGTCCTGAGCCCGACCGTCGACCACACCCTGGTGGACATGCTGAAGGGCGTCGTCGACACCGCCGCCGGCACCGGCACCCGCGCGTCGGTGCCGGGCTACACCGTGGCCGGCAAGACCGGCACCGCGCAGGTGGCGCTGCCGCACAGCCTCGGCTACTCGACCCGCAACTACGTGGCCTCGTTCGTCGGCTTCCTGCCGGCCGACAACCCGCGGGTGGAGGTGCTGGTGGTGGTCGACTCGCCGCGCACCAACATCTTCGGTGGCATCGTGGCGGCGCCCGCCTTCCAGCAGATCGCCACGTTCCTGACCAAGGATCTGGCGATCCCGCCCGACAAGCCACTCGACCTCCCGGTCAACTAACCTCCCCGCCAGGCTTGGAACTCGCGAACCTGATCGGGACGATCGGGCCGCTCGAGGTGCGGGGTGGTGCGACGGGGCAGATCACCGCGCTCACCTACGACGCCGCTGCGGCCGTGCCGGGAGCACTGCACTTCTGCGTGCCCGGCTTCCGCGTCGACGGCCATGACTTCGCCGGCCAGGCGGAGGCGGCGGGAGCCGTGGCGCTGGTGGTCGAGCGCTTCCTCGACATCGACCTGCCGCAGCTGCTGGTGCGCTCCTCGCGGGCGGCGATGGGCCCCGCCGCCGACACCTTCTACGGCCACCCCAGCCACGAGCTCGACGTGATCGGCGTGACCGGCACCAACGGCAAGACCACCACCTGCTTCCTGATGTACTCCGTGCTGGAGGCGGCGGGGCTGCGGCCCGCGCTGCTGGGCACGGTGGAGTCGCGGATCGGGGGCCAGGTGGCCCAGGTGAAGCGCACGACGCCTGAGAGCATCGACCTGCAGGCGCAGTTCCGGCAGATGGCGGACGCCGGCGACCAGAGCTGCGCGATGGAGGTGTCGTCGCACGCGCTGGCGCTGGACCGGGTGGCCGGCACGCGCTTTGCCGCCGCGGCCTTCACCAACCTCACGCAGGACCACCTCGACTTCCACCCGACGATGGAGGAGTACTACCTGGCCAAGCGCCGGCTGTTCGAGAATGAGGCGTGGCCGGCGGCCGTCAACGTCGCCGACCCGTACGGCCGGCGGCTGGTGATGGAGGCGGCGGGACCCGTGCTCAGCTACGCGGCCGACGACGACCGGGCCGCCGTGCGCCCGCAGACGGTCGAGATCGGGGCGGGCGGGGCGATCTCGCTGATCGCGCTGACGCCGCGCGGCCCGCTGCCGCTGGACGTGCGGCTGCGCGGCGACTTCAACGTGTCCAACGTGCTCTGCGTGGTGGCGCTGAGCGAGCTGCTGGAGCTGCCGCACGAGGCGGTGCGGGCCGGCATCGCGGCGCTTCACGGGGTGCCGGGCCGCTTCGAGCCGGTCGGACGCCGGCCAGCCCTTCACGGTGCTGGTCGACTACGCGCACACGCCCGACTCGCTCGAGAACGTGCTCACGGCCGCGCGCCGCATCACCGTCCGGCGACGTGATCTGCGTGTTCGGCTGCGGCGGCGACCGCGACCGCGGCAAGCGGCGGCTGATGGGCGGGGTCGCGCGACGGCTGGCCGACCGCGCGATCATCACCAACGACAATCCGCGCAGCGAGGATCCGGCGGCGATCGCGGCCGAGATCATGAACGGCATCGACATGGAGGTGGAGCTCGACCGCCGCCGCGCGATCGAGCTGGCGGTCGCGGCCGCCCGGCCCGGCGACATCGTCGTGATCGCCGGCAAGGGCCACGAGCAGGGGCAGCAGTTCGCCGACCACACGGTGCCCTTCGACGACCGCACGGCTGCGCTCGAGGCGCTGCAGCAGCTGGGGCAGACGGCGTGATCGAGCTGACAACCGCGGAGATCGCCGAGCTGACGCACGGCGAGGCGCGGGTGGAGTCGGTCGTCACGGGCGTCGCCATCGACTCGCGGCGGGTGACCCCGGGCGACCTGTTCGTGGCGCTCGCAGGTGAGCGTGCCGACGGTGCCGACTTCGCGGATGACGCGCTGGCCGCCGGCGCCGCGGCCGCGCTGGTGCCGCGCGGCCAGGAGGGCCGGGGCCGGATCGCGGTGGACGACCCGCTGGACGCGCTGGCGGTGGTCGCCCGCGAGGTGCGCCTGCGCAGCACGGCCAGCGTCGTCGGGATCACCGGATCCACCGGCAAGACCTCCACCAAGGACATCCTGGCCGCGCTGCTCGCGCCGCACACGGCCGTCGTGGCCAGCCGCCAGAATGAGAACAACGAGCTGGGGGTGCCGTTGACGCTCGTCGCGGATCGAGCCGATGACCGGCGTCGCGGTGGTGGAGATGGCGATGCGCGGCCTGGGCGAGATCGCCCACCTGGCCGCCATCGCGCGTCCCCAGATCGGCATCGTCACCGGCGTCGGCCCCGTCCACCTGGAGCTGCTGGGCACGATCGAGAACGTGGCCCGGGCCAAGGCCGAGCTGCTGGAGGCGCTGCCGGCGGACGGCACCGCGATCGTGCCACACGGCGAACCGCTGCTCGAGCCGCACCTGGCCGGCCTCGCGCTGCGCCGTGGTCAGCTTCGGCGTCGAGGACGGCGCCGACGTGCAGCTGCGCGCGTTCACGGCCGCGGGCGGCGCCGGGCAGGCGGAGATCGCGCTTCGCGGTCGAACCCTGTCCGTGCCCGTGAACTTCACCGCGCGTCACAACGCCCTCAACCTGGCGGCCGCCGCGGCTGCCTACGACAGCCTTGGCCTGCCGCTGGACGAGCTGGCGCTGGGCGCCGGTGACGTCGCCTTCTCGCGCTGGCGCGGCGAGGAGATCGAGCTGCCCGGGGGCGGCCTGCTGATCGCCGACTGCTACAACGCCAACCCGACCTCGATGGCCGCCGCGCTGCGCCACCTGTCGGAATCGGCCGCCGGCCGGCGGCGGGTGGCGGTGCTGGGCGACATGGCCGAGCTGGGCGCCGGCGCCGGCGCGTACCACCGCGAGGTGGGCGAGCTGCTGGCGGAGCTGGGGATCGAGGTCGTGGTCGCGGTCGGGCCGGAGTCCCGCGCCTACGGCGGCACGTGGTTCGCGACGGTCGCTGAGCTGCGCGACGCGCTGGGGGACGTGATCCAGCCCGGCGATGCGGTGCTGGTCAAGGCCAGCCGGTCGGTCGGTCTCGAGGACGCCGTGGAGGCGATCGCCCCGTGAAGCTGGTGCTGCTCGCGGGCGTGATCGCGATGCTGCTCTCGATCGCGAGCGGGACCCGCGTTCATCGCCTTCGTGCGCCGGCACGCGCTCGGCCAGCAGATCCGCGAGGAGGGGCCGGCCGGCCACATGTCCAAGCAGGGCACGCCCACGATGGGCGGTCTGATCCTGCTGTCCTGCGCGCTGCTCACGTTCGCGCGTGCTGACCAAGCGCACGACGCCGGGGCTGACGGTGGCCGGGGTCACCATCGCCTGCGCCGCCATCGGCTTCGTCGACGACTGGTTCAAGCTGGCCCACCGCCGCTCGCTGGGCCTGTCGGGGCGCTGGAAGATGCTGGCGCCTGCTGGGCGTGACCGCGGCGCTCGGCTACGTGGCGCACAGCCAGCACCTGTCCACCGACGTGTACCTGCCGCTGCTCGACGTCCGGCTCGAACCTGGGCCCGGCCTACTACCTGCTGCTGTTCCTGGTGGTCGCCGGCGGCGCCAACGCGGTCAACCTGACCGACGGCCTGGACGGGCTGGCCGCGGGCACCGTGACGATCGCGATGCTGACCTACACCGCCATGATGGTGGTGGCGTTCCTGTCGCCGGGCGGGCTCACGGCCGAGGGCGCGGCCAGCCGCATCGACCTGGCGATCATGGGCGCTGCGATCGTCGGCGGCTGCGTCGGGTTCCTCTGGTACAACGCCTACCCGGCCGACGTGTTCATGGGCGATACCGGCTCGTTCGGCCTGGGCGGGGCGCTGGCGGCGATGGCCGTCTTCACCAAGACCGAGTTCCTGCTGGTGATCATCGGCGGCGTGTTCGTGCTCGAGGCGCTGTCGGTCGCGATCCAGGTGATCGGCTTCAAGGTGTCCCGCAAGCGGGTGTTCCTGATGGCGCCGATCCACCATCACTTCGAGATGCTGGAGTGGACCGAGAACAAGATCATCGTGCGGTTCTGGATCCTGGCCTCGATCTGCGGCGCCAGCGGCTTCGTCCTCTACTACCTGGCCTACTCCAAGTTCCGGTGAGCGGCGGCCGCTACGTGGTGCTGGGTCTGCGGCGGTCGGGCCTGGCCGCCGGCGAGGCGATCCGGCGGACGATGCCCGGCGCGGAGGTGGTGGGGGTGGACGACGCCGCGGACGTCGACACGGCGAGGCTTCGGGCGAGTCGGCGTCGAATACCGCCTCGGTGGCGAGCTGGTGTCGATGACCGGGGTGACAGCACTGGTGAAGTCGCCCGGTGCGCCGGGAGACCACCCCCTGGTCGCAGTCCGCCCGCGACGCCGGCGTCCCGGTCTGGAGCGAGGTCGAGCTGGGATTCCGGTTGATCCGAAGCCCGATCATCGGCATCACCGGCACCAACGGCAAGACCACCACCACCGAGCTGGTCGGCGCGATGCTGCGCGCCGGCAACGTGCCGGTGGAGGTGGCCGGAAACGTGGGCCGGCCGCTCTGCGACCTGGCCGGCCGCGTGGATCCGGCCACCTGGATCGCCTGCGAGCTGTCCAGCTTCCAGCTGGAGGACATCGACAGCTTCCGGGCGCGGGTGGGCGTGGTGCTGCAGGTCACCCCGATCACCTCGACCGTCACGGCACGTTCGCCGAGTACCTGCGCAGCAAGCTGCGCCTGTTCGAGAACCAGACGGCCGAGGACACGGCCGTGCTGAACGCCGACGACCCGGTGCTGCGCGAGGCCGAGATCCCCGGCGCCGGCCGTCGCGTGTGGTTCAGCCGCGATCAGTCCGACCGGATCGACTGGGAACATTCGTCGATCCGTGGCGACCATAACCTCGAGAACGCGCTGGCCGCGTCTGCGGCGGCGGAGGCCGTCGGCGTGTCCCGGGAGGCGCGCGACCGCGCGCTCCGCTCGTTCACTCCCCCGCCGCACCGGCTGCAGACGGTGGCCGTGCGTGAGGGCGTCAGCTTCGTCGACGACTCCAAGGCCACCAACCCGGAGGCGGTGATCAAGGCGCTGACCGCATACCGGGACGGCGTCCGGCTGGTGCTGGGCGGATCGCTGAAGGGCTCATCGTTCGCCGGATCTGGCCGCCGCCGTCGCGGCCGGCCCGGTCGTGTCGGTAGACGTGTACGGCGAGGCGGGCGAGCAGATCGCCGCCGCTCTGGCCGCCGCGCGGCGTGCCGCACCGCCGCCACCCGCGGATGGCCGCCGCGGTGGCGGCCGCCGCAGCCGGCGCCCAGCGCCGGAGACGTGGTGCTGCTGTCGCCGGCCTGCGCCAGCTTCGACGAGTTCACGGACTACGCCGAGCGCGGCCTGGCATTCGCGCAGCTGGCGCAGGAGGTGCCGGTTGGTCGCTGACGTCCAGCGGGTGCGGCGCCGTGCCGCCCGCTCCTCGTCCGCAGCTCGAGTACCACCTGCTGCTGCTGGTGACGCTGGGACTGGTCGCCTTCGGGCTGATCATGGTCTACAGCGCGTCCAGCGGCACGGCCGTGGTCGAGGGGCAGGATCCCGTGGGTGCTGCTGGCCCGGCAGTCGGTGTACGCGGCCGTGGGGGTGATCGCGATGCTGGTGCTGGCGCGCTTCTCGTACCGGCGCCTGCGCTACTTCGCCGCGCCGATCCTGTTCATCTCGATCGCCCTGCTGGTGGCCGTCAAGATCCCCGGGATCGGCGTCAGCATCAAGGGCGCCCAGCGCTGGATCTTCGTGGGGCCGATCTCGATCCAGCCCTCCGAGTTCGCCAAGGCGGCGGTGCTGATCTTCGCGTCGGCGGTGCTGGCCTCGCGGCGCAAGCCGCCGCGCACTCTGGCCCAGCTGTTCAACCCGGTGGGCGCGGTGGTGCTGGTGGTGCTGCTGCTGATCCACTCCCAGCCCGACCTCGGCACCACCATCGCGATCGCGCTGATGGTCTGCGGCATCCTGCTGGTCGCCGGCACCCCGCTGCGGCTGTTCAGCAGCGTCGCGATCGTGGGAGTGATCGGCGTTGCCTACACGGTCGCCCGCGAGCCCTACCAGATGGAGCGGATCCGGTCGTTCCTGGATCCCTGGAAGGATCCGGCCGGGGCCGGGTACCAGAGCATCCAGGCGCTGCTGGCGCTGGGGTCGGGCGGGATCACCGGCGTCGGCGTGGGCAACGGCACCCAGAAGATCGGCTTCCTGCCGGAGGCGCCCACCGACATGATCGGCGCCGTGATCGGCGAGGAGCTGGGCCTGGTCGGGATCCTGGCGGTGGTGTTGGCGTTCGCGCTCTTCACCTGGCTCGGATTCCGGATCGCCCTGCGCTGCAAGGATCCCTTCGGGAAATACCTGGCGGCCGGCACCACGACGCTGGTGGCCGGGCAGGCCATCGTCAACTTCGGCGCCGTGCTCGGCTTCCTGCCGCTGACCGGGGTGCCGCTGCCGTTGATAAGCTCGGGCGGTTCCAGCCTGGTGGTGATGCTGAGCCTGGTCGGGGTGCTGCTGAACGTGGCCGACACCGGCGCGGTATCCGCGAAGGCTGCCAAGCCTGGCAGCAGCCCGAAGAAGGATGTGAAGGCGACTGAACCCAAGCAGGCCCAGCCCACGCGTGCTGATCGCCGCCGGAGGCACGGCGGGGCACGTCGTGCCGGCGCTGGCGGTGGCCGGCGCGCTACGGGCTAGCGGCGCCACGGTCGAGTTCGCCGGCGGCGACAGGATCGAGTCGCAGCTGGTGCCCGAGGCCGGCTACCCGTTCCACCGCTTCGCCGCGAGCGGCCTGCCGCGGCGTCCCTCCCCGGAGCTGCTGCGTGCCATGTGGCGGGCGGGCAGCGCGCCGCTGGCCTGCCGGCGGATCATCGTACGGGTGCGGCCGGACGTCGTGTTCGGCGCCGGCGGGTACGTGTCCGGCCCGATGCTGGCCGCCGCCAAGACCGGCCGTCTGCCCTCGGCGCTGCTGGAGGTGGACGCGCACATGGGCTTGGCGAACCGGATGGCGGCGCCGCTGGTCGACCGCGTGTTCCTGAGCTTCCCGATCGAGGGCAAGCGGCCGCCTCACTACCTGGTCACGGGCCGTCCGCTGCCGGAGCGCGGGCCGGACGGGCACGGCCTCGACCTGGACTCGGGCCGCCCGATGGTGCTGGTGTTCGGCGGCAGCCTGGGCGCGCGCACGCTGAACGAGGCCGCCACCGGCGCCTGGGCGGAGAGACGATCCCGGCTTCACGGTGGTGCACGTGACCGGCGAGCGCGAGTTCGACCGCTACCAGGCGGCCGCGTCCGATCGCTACCACGTGCTCGCATACACGCCGCATCTGCGCGACTACCTGGAGCAGGCCGACCTGGTGGTGGCGCGGGCCGGCGGTTCGGTGTTCGAGATAGCCGCCGCCGGCAAGCCGTCGATTCTCGTACCCTCCCCCAACGTGACCGCCGACCATCAGACCCGGAACGCCGAGCACTTCGCCCTGGGCGGCGCGGCCGTCATGGTCAGCGACGCCGACCTCACGCCGACGCGGCTGCGCCAGGAGGTGAACGCGCTGCTGTCCGACCACGAGCGGCGCGAGCGGATGGCGGTCGCCGCCGCCAGGCTGGCGCGGCCTGACGCCGCCTCGGTGATCGCGGATCATCTCCTGGAGCTGGCTCCGTGAACTGGTCGGGCCGGCGCCTCCACATGCTCGGCATCGGCGGCGCCGGCATGTCGGCGCTGGCCACGGTCGCCTATGCCTGGGGCGCGGACGTGAGCGGCTGCGACCGGGCCGCATCGCCGTACTCCGACCGTCTGGACAAGGTTCGGCGTCCCGGTCTCGCTCGAGCACGACCCCGCTCACCTCGAGCAGGGGATGGAGCTGGTCGTGTCGTCGGCGATCTCGGCCGCCGAGCCGGAGCTGTTGGCCGCCCGCGACCTGGCGCTGCCGCGGCTGCACCGCGCCCAGCTGCTGGCCGAGATGGTGGCATCGCGGCGATCCGTGTGCGTTTCCGGCGCCCATGGAAAGACCACGACGTCGGCCATGATCGCCTACGCGGCGCAACGGCTGGGGCTGGATCCCACGTACCTGATCGGCGGCGAGGTACCGCAGCTGGGGGGGAATGCGGGGCCGGGCGGTCGGCACCATCCTGGTGGCCGAGGCCGACGAGTCGGACGGCTCGCTGTCGCTGCTGCGGCCGCGCGTGGCGGTCGTCCTCAACATGGAGCTCGACCACCACACGCGATTCGCCGGCATGAGCGAGCTCGAGCGCCTGTTCTCAGATTGGACAATGGAGCTGCCGGCCTCGGGCGCGCTGATCCAGCATGAGTCGTTGTCGCTGCCCACCGAGGCAACGGCACAGCGGTTTGGCTACGGTGACGTCGAGTGGCAGGTCAGCGCGGTCGAGCAGGCCGCCGGCAGCACCGGGTTCTGGCTGCGCACGCCAGAGGGCACGCCGCTGCACGTGACGCTGGCGCTGCCCGGCGCCCACAACGCGCTCAACGCTGCCGCGGCGATCGCCGGCCTGCACGCGCTGGCCGGCGTCGACGTGGCCGAAGCAGCGGCCGCCCTGGCCGAGTTCACCGGTGCGGGCCGCCGCTTCGAGCTGCGCGGCGAGCGTGACGGCATCTGGATCGTCGACGACTACGCGCACCACCCGACCGAGGTGGCGGCCACGATCGAGGCGGCACGCACCTGGGCGCCCGGCCGCGTGGTGGTCTGTTTCCAGCCACACCTGTTCTCGCGCACCGAGGCGCTGGCGTTCCACTTCGGCGCGCGCGCTGGCGGCCGCCGACGAAGTGGTGGTGACCGAGATCTACCCGGCCCGAGAGGATCCGCTGGAGGGCGTCACCGCCAAGCTGGTGGTGGACGCGGTCAGCGAGGCGCGGCCGGGTATGCCGCTCGCCTACGAGCCCACCCTGGACGCCGGCGCGCGCTACCTGCGCAGCCGCATCCGCCGCGGCGACATGGTGGTGACGATGGGCGCAGGCGATGTGCGGCGGGTGGGGGACATGCTGCTGGAGCAGGTGTGACGGAGGCGCCGCCGTTCGTCGAGCGCGACGTCCCGATCGCGCGGCTGACGACGGTTGGCACGGGCGGGCCGGCCGCCTACTTCGCGCGGCCGGAGACGACCGGGCAGCTGCGCGACCTGCTGCGCTGGCGGCTGGCGGAAGGCGTCGAGATGGCGGTGATCGGCCTGGGCTCGAACCTGCTGGCGGCCGACTCCGGCTTCGACGGGCTGGTCGTGAGGCTGGCCGGCGAGTTGGCCGCGATCGAGCGCGACGGCGATGCCATCAGCTGCGGCGGCGGCGCTTCGCTGGCCGCGGTGGTGAAACGTGCGACGGAGTGGGGGCTGTCGGGCGTCGAGTTCGGCTGCGCGATCCCGGGGACGGTCGGTGGCGCCGTGCGCATGAACGCGGGCGCCTACGGAGGCGAGATGCGCGACGTGCTGGCCGAGGCGCTGGTGCTGGCAGGCGACGGCGAGCGCAGCGGCGGTGCCGACGACCTGGCGATGCGCTACCGGGGGTCGAACGTGACGGCCGGTGAGGTGGTGGCGGCCGCGCGGCTGTCGCTGACGGCAGGGGACAGCGCCGCGATCGCGGCCACGGTGCGCGACATGCAGCGGCGGCGCAAGCAGGCGCAGCCCTCGGGCGTGCGCACGTTCGGAAGCGTCTGGAAGAACCCGTCCGACCAGCTGGGGGCCGGGCAGCTGCTGGAGCGCTGCGGCCTCAAGGGCTACCGGGTGGGAGGCGCCCGCATCTCGCCCGTGCACGCGAACTTCATCGAGAACGTGGACGGCCAGGCGACCTCGGCCGACGTGATCGCGTTGATGGCCGAGGCGCGGCGCCGGGCTCGCACTGAAAGCGTCGAGCTGGAGCACGAGGTGCAGATGCTGGGGCCGATCGCCCTGCCCGAGGCCTGATCAGGGCACGCGGATGTCGCGAGTCGCGCTCGCGCTGCGGCGCTCCTGCTCGGTCAGCTCGGCGGTCTTCACCGGGGTCACGACCGACCAGTGATGGCCGACCGGGCACCGCTGGAGTCGCCACCAGCCGAACCGCACCGACTTCAGCGAGCCGCCGGGGATCCAGATCGTGGTGAAGAGGTGGCCCCGCCTGCAGCGCACGACCACGTTCCCGCCCAGCCGGCCGGATCGGATCCGAAGCGCAACCGCCTCCAGCAGGACGACGCTTCCGGCGAAGATCGCCTTCCGCCGAAACCGGCCGCGACGCTTGCCGTCGTGACGCCTGCCCATGGCGCAGATCGTACCCCCGCGGTGAGCGCTACCATGGGCACATGAATCCGGTTGCCGCACTCACACGAAAAGGCGCGACGCCGGGGCAGGCCGCGACCGTCGTCTGCGGACTGCCGTTGCTGATCGTGGCGACGCTCGCGCTGCTGCTCCTCGACCGGCAGTCCGGAGAGGCGGCACTGGTGGTGATCGCGGTCAGCGCTCCGCGCGCGCTGCTGTGCCTGGCGGCGCGCTGGGGAGAGCCCGGCGAGGGCCCGGTGATCCGGAGCTGCCCGAGTGGCGCGCCGTCCACTTCAACCGCTGATCCGGGACTCGCCGGCAGGTTTCCCTCCGCCGCCGCCGAAAAGATGGCCGTGCAGCTCGTCTCGGGCATAGATGATGCACTCCTGATTCGCCGGCGCGAACTCGTCCGCGCACAGGGGCGACGCAGGCTGACCGTGCTGCTCGCGGTGCTGGGCACGCTGGTCGCCCTGGCCGGGTACAAGCTGATCGCGATGTCCTCCGCCTTCGCCGTCGACAGCGTTCGCGTGACCGGCGCGCCGCCGGCGCTCGAGCGCAAGATCCACGCGGCCGTCGAGCGGGAGGCGCACGGCCGCAATCTGCTGTCGGTCGACCGCGGCGCCATCGCCGGATCGCTCAGCGACATGCCCTACATCCGCTCGGTGTCGGTTGATCGAGCGTTCCCGCACACCCTGGCCGTGACTGTCCGCGTCGAGCACCCGTCGATGGTCGTCACCGTCGGCAAGTCGGACTATCTGGTCTCTCCCGACGGCCGCGTGCTGGAGATGCGCTCGAAGGCGCCGGCCGGCCTGCCCGCGGTGTCCCTGCCCGCCGGCACCACGCTGCTCGTGGGCAGCACCACCGGCGACGCCAACGTCCGCGCGGCGCTGTCGGTGCTGTCCCACACCCCCGCCGGATTCCGGGGCCGCGTCGGTCGCATCACGAAGCTCACGGCCGACTCGGGGACGGTGTCCGCGCTGGTCGGCACCCACATCAACCTGCGCCTGGGGACGCCCGACGACCTGGCCCTGAAGCTGGCCGTGGTGCAGCGCGTGATGCGCCGGATCACCGGCCAGCAGCGACACGACCTGTCCTACATCGATGTGTCCGCGCCGGGCCGCCCCGCCTACGGCTTGCGATCTACCTTACCCTCAAGTTTAGGGTGAGATTTCACTCCATCAGGTTCGGCTTGACACCGAGGGTTGGGCGAGGTACCCTGGCGATCGTGCCCCCTGTAGGCCGAGTGGATTTCGGCTCGCCAGGCGGGCTCAACGTCTTTTTGGGAGCACTCTCAGGCTGACCGTGAGATGTAGTCCGGCAGCAGGGGCCGCGACGGAGGTAAGGCAATCATGAGGGATCAGAGCGGGAACTACCTAGCCGTTATCAAGGTCGTGGGCGTTGGCGGTGGTGGCACCAATGCCGTCAACCGCATGGTCGACGCCGGCCTCCGCGGCGTCGAGTTCATCGCGGTCAACACCGACGCGCAGGCGCTGCTCATGTGCGATGCCGACGTCAAGATCCACATCGGCTCGAAGATCACGCGCGGCCTCGGTGCCGGCGCCGACCCATCGATCGGCCGCGAGGCCGCGATGGAGAGCCGCGACGAGCTGAAGGAGGCGCTGAAGGGCGCCGACATGGTGTTCGTGACGGCCGGCAAGGGCGGCGGCACCGGCACCGGCGCGGCTCCCATCATCGCCGAGATCGCTCGCGAGCTGGGCGCCCTCGACGGTGGGTGTGGTGACGCGGCCGTTCACGTTCGAGGGCCAGAAGCGCGGCGACCAGGCCGAGCAGGGCATCCGCGCGCTGCGCGAGAAGGTCGACACGCTGATCATCATCCCCAACGACCGTCTGCTGCAGGTGGTGGAGAAGCGCACGTCGATCGTCGACGCCTTCCGCATCGCCGACGACGTGCTGCGGCAGGGCGTGCAGGGCATCACCGACCTGATCACGGTGCCCGGCCTGATCAACCTCGACTTCGCCGACGTGCGCACGATCATGCGCGAGGCCGGGTCGGCGCTGATGGGCATCGGTCTGGCCAGCGGCGAGAACCGCGCCGGCGAGGCCGCTCGCGCGGCCATCTCGTCACCGCTGCTCGAGGCCTCGGTCGAGGGTGCCACCGGCATCCTGCTGAACATCACCGGCGGCGCCGACCTGGGGCTGTTCGAGGTGAACGAGGCGGCCGAGATCATCGGCAGCGCCTCCGACGCCGACGCGAACATCATCTTCGGCGCCGTGATCGACGAGGCGATGGGCGACCAGGTGCGGGTGACCGTGATCGCGACCGGCTTCGACCGCGGCTCGCGGGCGCGGCCGGCGGCCGCATTTGCGACCGGCACCAGCGACCGTTCCAAGCTCGAGGAGACCGACGCGGGCGACTTCGAGGTGCCGCGCGAGGCGCTCGAGATCCCCAGCTTCCTGCGCGACCAGTAGCGGTCCCGCGAGAGGGCGGCAACCCCGGCGGCCGGAGCCGCCGGAGCGCCTGCGTCGAGGTCAACCGGGAGGCACGAGCCGCCTGGTCGCGCATCGATCGTAGCCTGCTCGCGGTCGTCCCGAAACCCGAGTGTGGCCGGCATCGCCCGCGGCGGCTGCCGGTCAGGGTAGACTGCCTGCCCGCAATGCCTGAGGAGACCGCGCTGCGCCGGACGCCGCTGTTTGACCGCCATGTCGAGGCGGGTGCGCGGATCGTTCCGTTTGCCGGCTGGGAGATGCCGGTGCAGTACGAGGGCATCATCCCGGAGCACCTGGCGGTGCGCACCGCCGCCGGCGTGTTCGACGTGTCGCACATGGGCCAGCTGGAGCTGCGCGGAGCCGGTGCGCTGGCCTTTGGCCAGCGGATGCTGTCCAACGACATCGACCGGATCGGCGCCGGTCATGCGCAGTACACGCTGCTGCTGGACGAGCGCGGCTGCCCGATCGACGACCTGATCGCCTACCGGTTCGCCGACGACCACCTGCTGCTGGTGGTGAACGCCTCCCGCGTCGACGACGACCGCGACTGGCTGGAGCGGCATCTCGGCGAGGGCGTGACGCTGGATGACCGCTCCTCGCAGACGGCGATGCTGGCCCTGCAGGGACCGACCGCGCTGGGACTGATCGAGCTGCCGCAACTGGTGCCGTTCGGCTTCGCCGAGGCGCAGGTCTGCGGGGTGCCCGCCCTCGTTGCCCGCACGGGATACACGGGTGAGCCCGGCGTCGAGCTGATGTGCGCGATGGAGCGGGCGGGTGAGCTGTGGGACGCGATCATTGCGGCCGGCGCCGTGCCGTGCGGGCTGGGCGCCCGCGACACCCTGCGGCTCGAGGTCTGCTATCCGCTGTACGGTAACGACCTGTCGCTGGAGCGCACCGCGCTCGAGTCGGGCCTGGGCTGGGTGTGCGCGCTCGACGGCAAGGACTTCATGGGCGCCGATGCCCTGCGCGAACAGAAGCAGTCGGGCGTGCCGGAGAAGCTGGTGGCCTTCACCATGAGCGAGCGCGGCATCCCCCGCCAGGGAATGCCGATCCTGCCCGAGGGTGTTGTCACCAGCGGCACCATGTCGCCGTCGCTGAGCATCGGCATCGGCATGGGCTACGTGCCGTCCGGCGCCGGCGACCCCGGCACACCGATCGAGATCGACGTCCGCGGCCGCACACTGGCCGCGGCGATATCCCGCAAACCGCTGTACGTCAAGGAGACGAGCACATGAGCGAGGCCAGCTACCCCGACGGTCTCTACTACAACGAGGAACACGACTGGGCGCGGGTGGAGGGTGACGTTGCTACCTTCGGCATCACCTGGTACGCGCAGGACAGCCTGGGCGAGGTCGTGTACTTCGCGCCGTCGGAGATCGGTTCCACCATCGAGCGCGGCGGCGAGTACGGGGAGCTGGAGTCGACCAAGGCCGTGTCACAGCTGATCGCGCCATTGTCGGGTGAGGTGACCGAGACCAACGACGCGCTCGACGGCAGCGAGAACACCGTCAATGACGACCCCTACGGCGAGGGCTGGCTGGTGAAGGTGCGGATATCGGATCCCTCCGAGCTCGACTCGCTGATGGACGCCGCCGGCTACTCGAGCTACGTCGGCTCCCTATGAGCTTCACGTCGCTGACCGATGCCGACCGCGCGGCCATGCTGGCCGCCATCGGCATCGACTCGATCGACGAGCTGTTCGCCGAGATCCCCGAGGCGGTGCGCCTGGGCCGGCCCCTGGACATCGGGCCGGCGCTGTCGGAGGCCGAGCTTTCCGCGCACATGGCCGAGCTGGCCGCGCGCAACGTCGACGTCGGGCCGCGAGCTGTCCTTCCTCGGGGCCGGCATGTACGACCACTACGTCCCGGCCGTGGTCGACATGATGATGCAGCGCGGCGAGTTTCTGACCGCCTACACGCCCTACCAGCCGGAGATGAGCCAGGGCGTGCTGCAGGCGATCTTCGAGTACCAGACGGCGATCTGCGAGCTGACCGGCATGGACGTCTCGAACGCCTCCGGCTATGACGGGACGACGGTCGCGGCCGACGCCTGCTACGTCGCCAAGCTGGCCACCGGCCGCACCAGGGTGGTCGTCGCCGAGACGCTGAACCCGCAGGCGCGCCAGGTGGTGCGCACGTTCGCGCCGGGCTTCGGCATGGAGGTCGTCGAGGTGCCGCACACCGACGGCGCCACCGACCCCGACCAGCTGGCCGCCGCCGCCGACGGCGCCGCCCTCGTCATCTTCCAGCAGCCCAACTTCCTGGGAGTGCTCGAGGACGCGCCGGCGCTGGCGGCCGCGGCCGCCGCCGGCGGGGCGCTGCCGGTCGCGCACGTCGACCCGATGTCGCTGGGCGTGCTGGAGGCACCGGGCCGGTACGGGTGCGCGCTGGCGATCGGCGAGGGACAGCCGGCCGGCAACTACCTGTCGTACGGCGGACCCCAGTACGGCTTCCTGGCCGCCCGGCAGGACTACGCCCGGCAGCTGCCCGGCCGCATCGTGGGCGAGACGGTCGACCTCGAGAACCGCCGCGGCTTCGTGCTGACTCTGCAGACCCGCGAGCAACACATCCGCCGCGAGAAGGCCACGTCGAACATCACCTCGAACCAGACGCTGCTGGCGCTGGGCGGCCTGGTGTACCTGTCGTGGCTCGGCCCGACCGGGCTGCGCGAGGTGGGCGAATGTTCACACGCGCTGGCGGCGCACGCCAGGCGGCGGCTGGGCCTGCCGCCGGCCTTCGACCGGCCCACCCTGCGCGAGTTCGTCGTGCGCACCGGACGCCCGGCCCGGGAGGTGATCGCCGAGTGCAAGCGACGCGGCGTGCACCCCGGGTACGCGATCGGGAGGGACTACGCCGGCCTGGACGACGCGCTGATGATGGCCTTCACGGAGCGGCGCACGCCTGACGAGATCGAGCGGCTGGCCGAGGCGCTGGCGGCGGTGGGCGTGGAGGTGGCGGCATGAAGCTGATCTACGAACGGTCGCAGGCCGGCCGGCGCGCCTCGTCGGTGCCCGACCCGGGCCTGGAGCCGGGCACGGCCATCCCCGAGCACTTGCAGCGGTCTCAGCCGCCGCGGCTGCCGGAGCTGGCCGAGCCGGAGCTGGTGCGGCACTTCACCGAGCTCAGCACCCGCAACTTCGGCATCGACACCGGCTTCTACCCGCTCGGCTCCTGCACGATGAAGTACAACCCGCGCGTCAACGAGCGGCTGGTCGGCCTGCCCGGGTTCCGCGACCTGCACCCCTATCAGGACGACGAGGATGCGCAGGGGGCGCTGGAGCTGATGTGGCGGCTGCAGGAGATCCTGGCGGAGGTGGTCGGGCTGCGGGCCGTGACGCTGCAGCCGGCCGCCGGATCGCAGGGCGAGCTGACCGGGCTGACGCTGATCAGCGCGTACTTCAAGGACCGCGGCGAGCACGAGCAGCGCCGCGAGATCGTCATCCCCGACACCGCCCACGGCACCAATCCGGCCAGCGTCACCATGGCCGGCTACACGGTGCGCAAGGTGAACGTTGACGAGCGCGGCAACATCGACGTCGACGACCTGCGCGAGAAGGTGGGGCCGCAGACGGCCGGCCTGATGCTGACCAACCCTTCGACGCTGGGGCTGTTCGAGGAGCGGATCGAGGAGGTGGCGGCGATCTTCCACGACGCCGGTGCCCTGCTCTACTACGACGGCGCCAACCTGAACGCGGTCTGCGGCATCTCGCGCCCGGGAGACATGGGCTTCGACGTGCTGCACTTCAACCTGCACAAGACCTTCTCCCAACCGCACGGCGGCGGCGGCCCCGGCGCCGGGTCGGTGGCGGTGCGCGAGATCCTCGAGCCGTACCTGCCGACGCCGGTGGTGGTGCGCGACGGCGACGGGTTCCGGCTCGACCACGACCGGCCCAAGTCGATCGGCCGCGTGCGCGGGTTCGGCGGGCCGTTCGGCGTGTTCGTGCGCGCCTACGCCTTCATCCGCTCCTGGGGGCCGGGGCTGCGGGACATGTCCGAGATCGCGGTGCTAAACGCGAACTACATGCTGGCGCTGCTGAAGGACGACTACGAGCTGCCCTACGACCGCCACTGCATGCACGAGTTCGTGCTGTCGGCACGCGGCCTCAAGCGCGAGTACGGCGCGACCGCGCTGGACGTCGCCAAGCGGCTGATGGACTACGGGTTCCACCCGCCCACCGTCTACTTCCCGCTGGTCGTGCCGGAGGCGCTGATGATCGAGCCCACCGAGACCGAAGCCAAGGAGACGCTGGATGCGTTCTGCCAGGCGATGCTGGCGATCGTCGGCGAGGCCGCGAGCGACCCCGACCTGCTCAAGTCGGCGCCGCACACGCGGCCCGTGGCGCGGCTGGACGAGGCCGGTGCGGCCAAGCGGATGGTCGTCCGGCACCGCTTCGACGACTGATTTGAGCCGCAGCCTAGACTGATCGGCAGTGACGATCTCGAATCACGATCTGGCCGTCGCGCTGGCGCTGCTGGTCGCGTTCACGGCGCTGCTTGCGGCCGCGCCGCGGCTGCGCGTGCCCTACCCGATCCTGCTGGTGCTGGGCGGCCTCGCGCTCGGCTTTGCCCCGGGCGTGCCCGAGATCCAGATCCCGCCGCAGGTGGTGCTGTTCGGCGTCCTGCCGCCGCTGCTCTACTCGGCGGCGTTCTTCACGTCGCTGCGCGACCTGCGTGCCAACAAGCGCCCGATCGGCCTGCTCTCGACCGGCCTGGTGCTGTGCACCACCGCGGGCGTTGCCTGGGTCGCGCACTCGGCCGTCAACGGGCTGCCGTGGTCGTCGGCGTTCGTGCTGGGCGCGGTGGTCTCGCCCACCGATCCGCTGGCCGCCACCTCGATCGCCCAGCGGTTCGGTATTCCGCGCCGGATCGTCGCGATCGTCGAGGGCGAGGGACTGGTCAACGACGGGTCGGCGCTGGTGCTCTACAAGTTCGCCGTGCTGGCCGTCGTCGCCGGCTCGATCAGCATGACCAGCGCGACCCTGTCGTTCATCTGGACGGTGGTCGGCGGCGTCGGCATCGGCCTGGCGCTGGGATGGGTGATCCGGCAGGTGCGCCTGCGGCTGCACAACCCGCCGCTCGAGATCACGATCGCGCTTCTGACCGGCTATTTCACGTTCATCCCGGCCTACCTGCTGGGCGCGTCGGGCGTGCTGGCGGTGGTCACGGCGGGCGTCTACGTGGGCTGGTACACGCCGCAGCTGACGACCGTCGAGACGCGGCTGCAGGGCGACGCGGTCTGGGAGATCCTCACCTTCCTGCTGAACGGGCTGCTGTTCGTGACGGTCGGGTTGAGCCTGCCGGCGGTGTTGGACGGCCTCGGCGGCCAGCATCACGACCACGCTGGCGTGGCAGGCCCTGGAGGTGGTCGCGGCCGTGATCGTGATCAGGTTCCTGTGGGTGTTTCCCGCCACCTACGTGCCGCGGGCGCTCAGCAAACGCATCCGCGCAGCCGACCCCTACCCGCCCTGGCAGTACCCGGCCCTGATCTCCTGGACCGGGATGCGCGGCGCCGTCTCGCTGGCCGCGGCGCTGGCGATCCCCCTGCACACCGACGCCGGCGCGGACTTCCCGGGGCGGGATCTGATCATCTATCTGACCTTCGCCGTGATCCTGGCCACGCTGGTCGGCCAGGGGCTGACGATGCCGCTGGTGATCCGGGCGCTGGGGCTCGAGGACGACGGCGTGGCCGAGCGCGAGGCGGTGAAGGCCCGCATCCACGCCGCCGACGCGGCGCTCAACAGGATCGACGAGCTGATCGACGAGGAGTGGGTGCGCGAGGATACGGCCGAGCGGCTGCGCAGGTTGTACCGGTTCCGGCGCAACCGGTTCGCCGAGCGCTACACGGGTGACGGCGACGGCGCGATCGAGGAGC
The DNA here is from genome assembly GCA_963766445.1 of uncultured Actinomycetes bacterium. Classification (GTDB taxonomy): domain Bacteria; phylum Actinomycetota; class Thermoleophilia; order Gaiellales; family JAICJC01; genus JAICYJ01. The sequence continues at coordinate 81,217 of CAVXZW010000009.1, forward strand.
GGTCGGCCGCCTACCAGCAGCTGTTGCGGGAGCTGATCGAGGCGGAGCGACAGGCCGTCGTCGAGCTGCGCGGCGCCGGGGCGATCGGCGACGACGCGATGCGGGAGGTGCACCGCGAGCTGGATCTGGAGGAGGCCCGGCTCGATCTGTGACGGAGTGGTGGCGACGACCACCACGGGGTCGCATCTGACCGGGTCGAGGGTAGACTGGTTTGAGATGGGTGCCATGCGATCCCGACTACCGCTGGCCGAGCAGCGCGACGAGGTGGAGTGTCGCCGCTGCGGCGTGGTCTGCCAGAAGGTGATCCACCCACAGCGTTGCATGGAGCAGGGCTGCCCCTTCCTGTACGCCTACGAGGCCTTCGGCCACAAGTACGCGGGTTGCCTGCAGGGCGTCTTCGGCGTCGCCATCGACGTCGAGCACCTGACGCGGGCGCGCAAGCGGCGCAACGGGTTCGGAGCCATCCGCGCCGTGCGCGAGCCGCTGCCGATGTGCCCGGCCGAGATCGAGCGCGCCTACGAGCACCGCGCCGAGCCGCTCGGCTGCATCAACCCGGAGTTCTACGAGCTGCCGGATCGGCCGTCCTTCAGAGTCATCGAGAACACGCGGCCGACTGCGTGATCCCGGTGCGTGTCCTCGTCCGCGTGCTCGCGGTGACGGCGCTGGCCGTGATCGGTGTCGTTGCGATGGGCCTGAGCACGGCCGGCAGCGGCTCGCATACCGTCCCCGCCACCGCAGGCACCGTGCAGCCTCCGGCCGCGCCGGCCAAGCCGGCGGCCTGGTCGCTGCCGCCGAACCTGCCCGCCGGCGCGGCGCTGATCGGCCGGGTGACGGTGCCGATCCGCACCAGCGCCGGGTGGGTGCGTCCGGTGACGCCGCTGGGCAGCGACACCTGGCTGCTGATCCTGCACCACCACGGCCGTCATGGCGTGGCGCTGATCCCGACCTCCGGTACCCCCAAGACGGCCCGGATCGACCTGGCCGAGCTGGATCTGCGCTGGACGCGCGTACGGGTCGACGTCGACCTGTCGCGGCTGCGCCTGTCGGTGCTGCGCGGCCACAGGCTGCTGGGATCGTTCCCGGTGGCGGCCGGCATGGCCTCGACGCCGACGCCGACCGGGCGCTTCTCGGTCACCGACCGGGTCACGTTCCCGCCCGGCAGCACCTACGGCAGGTTCGCGCTGGGGCTGTCGGTGCATCAGTCGCAGCTGCTGAGGGGCTGGCACGGCGGCAGCCAGATCGCGATCCACGGCACCTCTGAGCCGGGCAGCATCGGGCGGTACGCCAGCCTCGGCTGCATCCGGGTGCCGCGGCCGGCGCTACGGCTGCTGGAGCGGACCGTGCCGCTGGGCGGCCCGGTCACGGTTCACGCCTAGAGATCTGCATGGCGCGGCTGATCTACTCCGCGATCGCATCGCTCGACGGCTACGTCGCCGACGAGCAGGGCAACTTCGACCTGCTGGCGCCGGACGAGGAGGTGCACGCGTTCGTCAACGACCTGGAGCGGACGGTCGGGACGCACCTCTACGGCCGGCGCATGTACGAGGTGATGGTGTGGTGGGAGACGATGGAGACGGCCGGCGAGCCGGACGTGATGCGCGACTTCGCGGAGATATGGTGGGCGGCCGACAAGATCGTCTACTCGAGGACGCTGGAGGCGGTCGCGAGCGAGCGGACGCGGATCGAGCGGGAGTTCGAGTCGGAGACCGTGCGGCAGATGAAGGCGACGACGGAGCGCGACATCTCGGTCGGCGGACCGGAGCTGGCCGGGCAGGCGCTGGCCGCCGGGCTGGTGGACGAGTGCCACCTGTTCCTGGCGCCGGTGCTGCTGGGAGGCGGCACCCGGGCGCTGCCGGACGGAGTGCGACTGCGGCTGGAGCTGCTGGACGAGCGCCGGTTCGCAAGCGGCGTCGTGCACCTCCACTACCGCGTCGCCCCGGTGGTCTAATCGTCCGAGTCGGGCGGACGCCGCAGGCGCTTGTTCTGGCCCGCCCGCCGCTTGCCCTCGATGCGCTTCGTGGCTGACGCCCGGCTGGGCCGGGTCGGGCGGCGCGGCGGTGGCGGCGGTGCCAGCGCCCGCTGCATCAGCTCCGCGAACCGCCGCAGCGCGAGCGAGCGGTTGCGGCTCTGGCTGCGCTCGTCCTGGGCGACCACCCGCAGCCGGCCCTCGCCGTCCAGCCGCGACCGCAGCCGCCGCATCGCCCGCTCGCGCTCCTGGTCGGTCAGCGTGGGCGAGCCGGCCAGGTCGAACGTCAATTCGGCCCGCGTGCTGGACGTGTTCACGTGCTGTCCGCCGGGGCCGCCCGATCGCGTGAACCGGAAGTCGAGCTCCGACAGCGGCAGCGGCACCGCGGCGCCTATCTCGACGACGTCACCGTCTGCCATTGCTTCACGCCCGCCCGGTGGATGCGGGCGAACCGGGCCATCTCGGCCTTGTCCGGCCCGCGGTTGTCGGATCCCGGCGTCTCGGCGATGGCCGGCATCTCCTGCAGCTTCGGGTGCCCGAGCATCACCGACAGCTTCTTGCCGATCTCGCCCTGCCCGATGTTGGCGTGCCGGTCGCGGTTCGAGCCGAACGGCATCTTCGAGTCGTTGACGTGCAGGCAGCGCAGCCGGTCGAGGCCGATCCGCGAGTCGACCTCATCGAGCAGGGCGTCGACGCCCTCGGGCGTGGTGATGTCGATCCCGGACGCGAACAGGTGGCAGGTGTCGAGGCAGATGCCGACCTGCTCCGGCCGTCCCAGCTCGTCGATGATCAGCGCCAGCTCCTCGATGGTGACGCCGATCGTGCCCTGGTGCCCGGCGCTGTTTTCGAGCAGCAGCCAGGGGCCGTCAGGGTCGCGCTCGCCCAGCACCACCTGCAGCCCGGGCACGATCTGGTGCATGGCGGCTTCGAGGCCGCGGCCGAGGTGGCTGCCGACGTGGAACACGACGCCGTCGGCGCCGATGGCGGTGCCCACGCCGACGGTGGCCGAGAGCGCCTTCAGCGACTTCGCATAGACGGCGTCGTCGGTGGCGCCGAGGTTGATCAGGTAGGTGGCGTGGATGACGACGGCGCCCAGGCCGGTGTCGGCGCGGCGCTCGCGGAAGCGCGCGATCGCCTCCGGCGTGTGGTTGGTCTGGCGCCACATGCGCGTGCTCTGGCGAAGACCTGGATCGACTGCAGGCGCAGCGCCTCGGCCCGGTCGACGGCGGTGTCGATGCCGCCCGTGCTCGATACGTGTGCGCCCAGCAGCATGGTGAGCAGTCTAGATCCCACCTGTCTGTAGGATCAGCGGAATGCCCGAGCGACCGGTGAAAGTCAGGTTTCCGCCCTCCCCGACCGGGCTGCTGCACGTCGGCAGCGCCCGCACCGCGCTCTACAACTGGCTCTACGCCCGGCACACCGGCGGGTCGCTGGTGCTCCGGTTCGAGGACACCGACCGCGCTCGCTCGACCGACGAGGCGGTCGACCAGGCGCTGCGGGTGCTGGAGTGGCTGGGCATCGACTGGGACGAGGGGCCGATCCGCCAGACCGAGCGCCTGCACGTCTACGGCGAGATCGCTGAGCGGCTGGTGTCCGAGGGCAGCGCCTACCGCTGCTACTGCACGCCCGAGGAGCTGGACGCCGAGCGCAAGCAGCGCCAGGCGGCACAGCTGCCGCTGATCTACTCCGGGCGCTGCCGCGACCTGACTGATGAGCAGCGTGCGGCGTTCGAGGGGGAGGGGCGCACGCCGGCCGTGCGGATGCGGTTCGACTCAGCCGGCGAGACGGTGATCGAGGACATGGTGCGCGGCGTTGTTCAGTGGGACAACGCACTCCAGGGCGACTTCATCATCCTCCGCTCCGACGGCACCCCGACCTACCAGTTCGCGAACCCGGTGGATGACATCGATGCCGGGATCACCCACGTGCTGCGGGGCGAGGACCTGCTTTCGTCGACGCCGCGGCAGCTGGCCGTGTACCGGGCGCTGGGCGCGCCGGAGCCACTGTTCGCGCACCTGCCGATGATCCTCGGCCCGGACAAGAAGAGGCTCTCCAAACGCCACGGCGCCGTCTCGGTGGAGGAGTTCCGCGATCTCGGATACCTGGCCGAGACGATGCGCAACTACCTGGCCCTGATCGGCTGGAGCTTCGACGATAAGACCACCGTCATGACCACCCCCGAGCTGGTCGAGCGGTTCACAATCGAGCGGGTTAACCGCAGCCCGGGCGTGTTCGACGTCGCCAAGCTGGAATGGCTGAACGGGGAGCACCTGCGGCTGCTGGAGCCGAGGCGGTTCGCCGAGGAGCTGCAGGCCTACCTGGAGCGGAGTGGATCGCCGCTGGCGGCCGATCGCGAGCGCGTGGCCGAGGTGGCGCCGGTGGTGCAGGACAAGCTGCGCGTGCTGGGCCAGTTCGAGGGGTTCGCGGGGTTCCTGTTCGGGCCGGTGACCTACGACGACGAGGCGGTCGGGCGGGTGCTCGACGACCCGGACGCGCCGCGCGCTCTGGAGTCCGTCACCGAGGCGCTGCGGCACGTGGTGGAGTGGGATGCGGGGTCGATCGAGGAGGCGCTGCGCGGCGCCTGCGAGGAGACCGGCCTCAAGCCGCGGGTGCTGTTCGGGCCCGTGCGCGTGGCCATCTCGGGGCGCACCGTGGCGCCCGGCCTGTTCGAGAGCCTGGTGTTGCTGGGCCGTGACGAGTCGCTGGAGCGGATTGCCACGCTGGGCAGGAGATTCGCCGTCGAGGGCTAAGCACTTCGGAGGTCCCATGTCGTCGACCTCGTCAAACCCGCTTCCGATCTCGCTGCCGCGCTTCAGCCCGGCTGCGCTGCTGCTTGCGCTGGCGCTCGCCGCCATGCTCTCGATGGTCGTGGGTATCGCCGCCTACACCGTGCACACGGGCTCGGGCATCTCGCAATCCGACCTCGCGGCCGCCCAGCACAGCGCTTACCAGAGCGGCCACGATGCCGGGTACACGGCCGGCCTGGCCAAGGGCAAGGACACCGGCCAGAACGCCGGCTACCGCCAGGGCAAGCACGACGGGATGGTGGCCGGCATCAAGAAGGGCCGCACCGCAGGCATCAAGAAGGGCCGCACGGCGGGCTACGCGTCGGGGTACGCAGCCGGCGTGGCGGCGGCCCAGGCGGCGGCGCCGCCCGCGACCAAGAAGCAAAAGAAGGGCAACTAGCCGGCATCCGGCGTCGCGCCGGCCCAGGTTGACCGGTTGTATGGAGTCTGTGAAGACTCGTTGCCGGCGGAGAAGAACGCGTGTAGCCTCGGCTGGTGATCGAGGGTCTGTTGTATGAAGGGTCACGGACCGCAGGTACCGCGATGGTGCTGCTCGGGCTGTCCTGCCTGTGCACGGGGCTGATCGCGATCCTCGCGATGCACATGCCCGGTGACACCCGCTCGGAGGGGGCCTACCGGCTGACACGGATCATGGCCGTGTCCGGCGGCGCCTGCGGCCTGGTGGCCGCACTCACCGGCGTGCCGTACCACTGGATGGTGGGCGACATCAGCCAGGATATGTTCCTGGCGGTCGAGGGTGGACTGCTGGTCGTGGTCGCGGTGTTCGCGGTCGTCTCGGCCGCGCTGCTGCCGCACGGCAAGCCGCGCTCGCGGTAGCCGCGTCGGCCGTTCGCGGGCAGGAGCTCGCCCTGGGCGACGCGAACTACGTGCTCGTGCGCACGCTGAGGCTGGGATGAGCGGCCCCCGCGCCGAGTGCGATCTCGCCGTGGTCGGTGCCGGCATCCTCGGCCTGGCCACGGCCCGCGAGCTGGCCCGCCGTCATCCGCAGCTGTCGCTGCAGGTGCTGGAGCGCGAGGGGGCGATCGCCTCGCACCAGACCGGCCACAACTCCGGCGTCGTCCACCAGGGCGTCTACTACCAGCCGGGATCGCTGAAGGCCGCGCTGTGCGTGGCCGGCGCCCGCGAGCTGTACGAGTACTGCGACGCGCGAGGGATCCCGGTCGAGCGGTGCGGCAAGCTGATCGTGGCAACCGAGCCCGGCCAGGTGGCGCGCCTGGACGAGCTCGAGCGCCGCGGCACCGCCAACGGCGTGCCCGGCCTGGCGCGGGTGGATCGCGAGCGCATCGCCGAGATCGAGCCGCACGTGCGCGCGCTGGACGGGCTGCACTCGCCCGAGACCGGCATCGTCGACTACGGCCGGGTGGCCGCCGCTACGCGGACGATGTGGAGACGGCCGGCGGCACCATCACCACCGGCTGCGGCGTCACCGGCGTACGCGTCGCGTCCGGGTGGCTGCGGCTGACGCACGCCAGCGGCGAGACGCGGGCGAGACACGCGCTGTTCTGCGCCGGCGGCTGGTCCGACCGGCTCGCGACGATGGCCGGCGGCGGCGCCAACCCGCGGATCGTGCCGTTCCGCGGCGCCTACATGCGGCTGCGGCCGGAGCGGCGCTCGCTGGTGCGCGGGCATGGTGTACCCGGTGCCCGATCCGGAGCTGCCGTTCCTGGGCGTGCACCTGACCAGGCGCATCGACGGCGAGGTGCTGATCGGGCCCAGCGCGCTGCTGGCCGGCGCCCGCGACGCCTACTCGCTGCGGCGGGTGCGACCCGCCGACGTCGTCTCCACGCTCACCTGGCCCGGCACCTATCGCATGGCCCAGCGCTTCTGGCGTACGGGCCTCGACGAGGCCCGCCACCTGCTGCCGGGCGGGACGTTCGTGGCGGCGGCGGCCGAGTTCGTGCCCGAGCTGAGGCCGCGCGACGTGCTGCCAGGGTTCGCCGGCGTCCGCGCCCAGGCGGTCGACCGCGCCGGGCGGCTGGTCGACGACTTCGTGTTCTCGCACACCGACCGTGCGCTGCACGTGCGGAACGCCCCCTCGCCTGGGGCGACCTCGTCGCTCGCGATCGCCCGGTACATCGCAGATGAGGCGCAGCGTGCCTTCGACCTACCCCACAGGTAAGCGGCGCAGGCCGACCGAGTTCAGGCCTGGCGTGACCACCCGCAGCGAGTGCGGGTAGCGGATCGGGGTGGAGTGGCTGCGCAGGCCGTGGCGGTCGCGGGGCGGTCCCCGCGACGGGGCAGGACGGCCGGCGGTGCCGTCGCGGCCATCGGAGCCACCGTGTGCAGAGACGCGCTGCCCAACAGCGACGCGGTCAGTACGGACTGCATCACGCGGAGCACCAGAGCGGTCGGAAATCCGTCGATAGGCGGCCGAGCGGCCGGCGGTCGAGCCGGAGCCGGGGGTCGCGGCCAAGCGGACGCTCGGGCAACGACCATGGCACGATCGGCGGTCCGCATGATCACGACCGGCGTCCCCAGGTGCAGGGCGGGACGGAGGCGCGCGAGCGCCTGGCGCGAGACGCGGAGACAGCCATGGGAGGCGGGGGTGCCGATCGACGCGGGATCGTCGGTGCCGTGGATCGCCAGCTGGTCGCCGCCCGACCAGCCCGGGGGCAGGTGCGGCTGGTGACCTGACAGGCCGAAGGCGTACCAGCCGAACGGCCCTGATGGATCACCGGTGGCGAGGCTGTCGGTGACGCTGAAGCGGCCGATGGGGGTGGGGGTGGTGACGGCGCCGATCGCGGCCGGGAACGAGGCCCGCGGGCGCGAGCCGTGCATCAGCCAGATGCGGCGGGCGTGCAGGCTGGCGCGAATCCAGGTGCTGGTGTGGACGGTGCGAAGGCCACGCAGGCTGATCCAGCCGGTGCGGCCGTTCGGCTTCAGCGGCAACACGACACGGCCCCAGCGGTGGTTAACGGTGGTGCGCAGCACCCACAGCCAGGTCGGCGCCCCCAGCGGTGTGGCGGCAGGGAGGCGGGCCACGGTTGCGCCACCGGGCGACGACCGCACGGTGGCGCCGTGTGGGGCCGATACGAGCAGGAAGCGCGGGACGTCGGAGGCGCGTGCCCGTGCGGGAAGGGCAACCGCGAGCAAGGCCAGCCCCACCGCCAACATCGCGCCACACCGTCGCACACGCCGTTGCTCAACAAGCAACCCGAGCACCCATGGACCCCCGTCCCCTCGGTATCCGTTGCGGCCGAGGCGCTGATCTTAGCGCCTTGCTTGTCGTGTTACACAAACCTCGGGTGCTTGCAGGATGCGCCGAATACAGGCGGAGTGATCCCGATCACGCTTTCCGCCAGCCGGCCACCTTCCCGGTTACGTGATGGCTGCTACTTGATCGACACGACCAGTCGCAGCGGGTGCCCTGCTGCGTGC
>CAVXZW010000010.1:0-29355 GCA_963766445.1 uncultured Actinomycetes bacterium
ATCTGACTGGTACGGTGCGCGCCGTGACCGCGCCCCATACGCTGCTCTTGATCCGACACGGTGAGACGCTCTGGAACGCCGAGCGGCGGTTCACGACACACAGCGACGTACCGCTCAGCGAGGTCGGCCTGGAGCAGGCCACCGCCGCGGCGGCGGCGCTCGCAGCGACCGCAATCGATCGGATCTACAGCTCGCCGATGCAGCGGGCCCGCGTGACGGCCGAGACGATCGCCGCGCGCCAGCCGGGCCGGCCGGCGGTGGTCGCCGACGACCGGCTGACCGAGATCGACGCCGGGCCGTTCGAGGGCATGACCGGGGACCAGCTTCGTTCGGGGCCGATGGCCGACGACTACGCCCGCTGGCACACCGACGTTGATCCCCCGTTCCCCGAGGGCGCGGAGACGTTCGAGGCCGCGCTGGCGCGGGCGGCCGCGTTCCTGGACGAGCACGCCGGCGAGACGGGCACCACGCTGGTGGTCAGCCACGGTTCGCTGACACGGCTGATCGTGTCCAGCTACTTCCTTGGCGGACCGCCTCCGCTGCACCGGCACCTGTGGCTGGACAACTGCCGGATGGCGGTGGTCGAGTGGCGCGGCGGCCTGCCCAAGATCACGGGCTTCAACGTGAAACAGCCGTCGTCCTAAAGGCTCCAGCGACCCAGCGCCTCAATGCCCGACGTGCTGGTCAGGTCGAGGTGAATCGGCGTGATCGCGATCTTGCCCTCGGCGATCGCCCGGAAGTCGGTGCCGGGCTCGTCGTGGTAGGACGGCTCGTCGCCGTAGATGCGGTAGCGGCGGTGCCCGGCCGCGTCGGCCTCCTGCTCCAGCGTGTCGGCGTAGATGCGCTTGCCCAGCCTGCCCACCGCCACCCCGTCCGGCTGCGACGGCACGTTCACGTTCAGCACCGTGCCGGCCGGCAGCCCGTGCTCGATCACGCGCCCCACCAGCTCGCCCAGGAAGTCAGCCGCCGGCCCGAAGTCGTAGTCCTCGTGCCGCCGGAAGTCGGAGCCCGACGCCGTGGGCGCGCCCTGGGAGATCGCGATGCCCTGGATGCCCAGCAGGATGCCCTCGAACGCCGCCGCCACCGTGCCCGAGTAGGTGACGTCGTCGCCCAGGTTGTAGCCGTAGTTGATGCCGGACACGATCAGGTCGGGCCGCTCGCCGACCAGCCCCAGCTCGCCGAAGCGGACGCAGTCGACCGGCGTGCCGTCGGTCGCAAAGCCGGTGCTGCCATCGCGCAGCTCGACCTCGGCCACGGTCAGCGGGCGGTCGATGGTGATGCTGCGCGCCGATCCGCTGCGGTTGGAGTCGGGAGCGATCACGGAGACGCTGCCGTGCCGCTCGAGCGCCTGCTTGGCCTCGAACAGGCCGCGCGAGGTGATGCCATCGTCGTTGGTGAGCAGGATGTGCACCGGCCTCAGTCTACGGCGGCGAGCCGTAGTCGACCCCGACCAGGGTCAGCCCCTGTGGCGGCGCGGTGCGGCCGGCGTCGCTGCGGGGGCGGCCCTCGAGCAGCCGCCGGAAGCGCTCCGGGTCCGGGTGCTCCAGCATCGTCCCCACCAGCACCCGCACCATGTGGCGCAGGAATGCGTTGGCGGTGATCCGGAACTCGTACCGCCCGTCCGCATGCGACCAGGCGGCGGCCAGCACCGTCCGCTCGAAGAACACGTGCTTCGTCTCGGTGGGCGTGAAGGCGCGGAAGTCGTGGCGGCCCACGATGGCCTCAGCGCAGGCCTCCAGCGCAGCATCGTCCATCCTCCGCACCCGGTGCAGCTGGAAGCGGGCCAGGAACGGGTCGGCCGCGGGCGCGGTCTCGATCCGGTAGACGTAGCTTCGCGAGATCGCGTCCGCGCGGGCGTCAAAGCCGTCCGGCGCCAGCACCAGGTCGCGCACGGCGATGTCGGACGGGAGCTTGCTGTTGACGGCCCGCTCGTGCAGCATCCGGGCGGCGTCGAACGAGACCACGTTCGCCGAGGCGTGCACGCCTGCGTCGGTGCGGCCGGCGACACGCAGTTCGGCGCCGCCCACCGCCGCGGACACCGCCGCCGACACGGTCGGGACATCCGGCTGCGGTGCCCAGCCGCTGTACGCGGTGCCGTCGTAGGCCACCGTCGCGCGCAGGCGCATCAGCCCGGCGGGCCCACGCGGAAGTCGTGCAGGGCCGCGGCGAACGTGCTGCGCAGCCCGTCGAAGGCGGCATCCGGCGCCGAGGCGACGATCGCGTAGCCGACCTCGTCGACCAGCAGGCACCACATGCGCTGGCGCATGACGCGGTCGTCGTAGCGCCAGCGGTAGGTGCGCCGTACCGCCGCGTGGCCGGCGACCGTCGTCTCGCGGTCCTCCAGCAGGTCGATCCCCTCGAAGCCCGCGCGCACCGCGGCATCCTGCATGGCGGCGTACCGGGCCAGCGTGGTGCCGCCGTCGACCTCGTCCATGGTCACGACCAGCGAGGGCGAGCCCTCGCCGTCGTCGGGGCCGACGTAGGTCAGCACGGAGCGGTCGACCCAGCCCGGCGGCAGGCCGAGTGTGACGCTACGCGCGCGCGACCGGCTCGTGGTCAACGAGCTCGATGTAGGCCATCGGCGCGGCGTCGCCCTGCCGCGGGCCCAGCTTGACGATGCGCGTGTAGCCGCCCGGGCGCTCGGTGAAGCGGGGGGCGACCTCGTGGAACAGCCGGTGCACGCTGTCCTTGCTGCGCAGGTAGGCGACCGCCTGCCGCTGGGCGGCCACGTCGCCGGGATCCTTGCGGGCGAGCGTGATCAGCTTCTCCGCGATCGGCCGCAGCTCCTTGGCCTTGGCCTCGGTGGTCTTGATGCGGCCGTGCTCGAACAGCGAGCCCGCCATGTTCGAGAACAGCGCCTTGCGGTGAGACGCGTCACGCCCCAGCTTGCGGCCTTTGCGGCGGTGCCTCATCGCCTACTCGGCTCCCCGCAGCGTGAGACCGTGAGCGGCCAGGGTCTCCTTGACCTCTTCGATCGACTTCTTGCCAAAGTTCGGGATGGCAGCCAGCTCGGCCTCGGTCTTGGCGACCAGGTCGCCGATCGTCTCGATGCCGACCCGCTTCAGGCAGTTGTAGCTGCGCACGCCCAGCTCCAGCTCCTCGATCAGGATGTTCTCCATGCCGTGGGCGCTGGGGGCGGCCACCTCGGCGCCGCCGCCCTCGGGGCGGATCGCCAGCTCGGCGGCGTCGATGTCGGTGAAGATCGACAGGTAGCGGATCAGCAGCTCGGCGGCGTCCTTGACGGCGTCCTTGGGCGTCATCGAGCCGTCGGTGGTGACCTCGAGCTTGAGCTTGTCGAAGTCGGTGCGCTGGCCGACACGCGCGGCGTCGACGTCGTAGGAGACCCGCCGCACCGGTGAGAAGATCGAGTCCACCGGGATCACGCCGATCGTGGTCTCGGGACCCTTGTTGCCGTCGGCGGCGACATATCCGCGGCCGCGGGCGATGGTCAGCGTCATCTCGAAGCGGGCACCCGCGCCGAGGTTGCAGATCTCGAGGTTGGGGTTCAGGATCTCGAGGTCGGCGGGCGCCTCGATGTCGGATGCGCGCACCACCCCGGGGCCGTCCTTCTGCACCTGCACCTCGACCTCGCCGGACTCGCCGTGCAGCTTGCAGATCAGGTTCTTGAGGTTGAGGATGATGTCGGTGACGTCCTCGCGGACGCCCGGCACCGAGGTGAACTCGTGGGCGACGCCCTCGATCTTGACCGAGGTGACGGCGGCACCCTCCAGCGCGGACAGCAGCACGCGCCGCAGGCTGTTGCCGAATGTGTATCCGAAGCCGCGATCGAGCGGCTCGACGACGAACGTGCCGGACTGGTCGCCGACGTCTTCGGATGTGATCTTGGGAATGAAATCAAGCATGTTTGTGCAATCGCCCCTTGGTTCTTACTTGGAATAGAGCTCGACGATCAGCTGTTCCTGCACCGGCGTGTCGATGTCCACGCGGTCGGGAAGCCGAAGCACCTTGCCCGTGAGATTGTCATGGTCGGCCTGCAGCCACGGCGATACCGACGCGGTCAGGTCTGTCGCGTCGGTGACCGTCGCCTTGGCGGCGGCGGCCTCCCGCAGCGCGATCACGTCGTCCTCTCCGACCTGGAAGGACGGGATGTTGACGCGCTTGCCGTTCACCTCGAAGTGCCCGTGGCGCACCAACTGGCGGGCCTGCGAGCGTGAAGCCGCGAACCCGAGCCGGTAGACGACGTTGTCGAGCCGCAGCTCCAGCATCCGCAGCAGGTTCTCGCCGGTGATGCCGCTGCGCTGGCTGGCCTTCTCGTAGTACGAGCGGAACTGCCGCTCGAGGATGCCGTAGTAGCGGCGCGCCTTCTGCTTCTCGCGCAGCTGCAGCAGGTACTCGGACTGCTTGGTGCGGCCACGGCCGTGCTCGCCCGGCGGGTAGGCCCGGCGTTCGATGGCGCACTTCTCGGTCAGGCAGCGCTCGCCCTTGAGAAACAGCTTCATGTTCTCGCGGCGGCACTGCTTGCATTTGGGGCCAATCATTCGAGCCATGGCTAGACCCTCCGCCGCTTGCGCTGGCGCACGCCGTTGTGGGCCTGCGGCGTCACGTCCTTGACGCCCATCACCTCGAGGCCGGCGGCCTGCAGCGACCGGATCGCGGTCTCACGCCCGGAGCCGGGGCCCTTGACGAACACCTCGACCTTCTGGAGGCCGTGCTCCATGCCCTCGCGGGCGGCTGCGTCGGCCGTCACCTGCGCCGCGAACGGTGTCGACTTGCGCGACCCCTTGAAACCGACGGCGCCGGCGCTCTTCCACACGATCACGTTGCCCTCCTTGTCGGTGAGGGCGACGAGCGTGTTGTTGAACGAGGTCTTGATGTGCGCCTGGCCGATCGCAACGTTCTTGCGGGCCTTGCGACGGACGCGGCCGCGGGTGCCGCCTCTACGTGGTGCTGGGGGCATTCAGTCCTTTCCGATTTCAATGACGCGAAAACTCACGGCTATTTCTTGCGCTGCTTGCCGACGGTCTTCTTCGGCCCCTTGCGGGTGCGCGCGTTGGTGCGGGTGCGCTGGCCGCGCACGGGCAGGCCGCGGCGGTGACGAACACCGCGGTAGCAGCCGATCTCCATCAGGCGCTTGATGTTCTGGGAGCGCTCGCGGCGGAGGTCACCCTCGACCGTCAGCGACGCATCGATGTGGTTGCGGAGCCGGGCCACCTCTTCCTCGGTCAGGTCGCGCACCTTGGTGTCGGGGTTGAGGCCGAGCTCCTTCAGCACCTTGTTCGAGGTCGAACGGCCGATCCCGAAGATGTAGGTGAGGCCGATCTCGACGCGCTTCTCACGCGGGATGTTGACGCCTGCAATGCGTGCCATATCGAGCCTCCCTTATCCCTGTCGCTGCTTGTGGCGCGGGTTGGTGCAGATCACGAGCACGTTGCCGTGCCGGCGGATGATCCGGCACTTCTCGCACATCGTTCTCACGCTGGGTCGAACCTTCAACTGAGGACTCCTTGGGGACGCGCCCCGCCACGGGGCAAAAAACGGCCGCGGGCATACGCATTCACCCCGCCGGGCAAACGAGAATCCTATCATCCCGTCGCAACCTGGCGCGCGGTTGATCGCGGTGTCAGCACCCGCGGACCGGCCTCGGTCACGGCCACCGTGTGCTCGATGTGCGCGGCCAGGCTGCCGTCGTCGGTGTAGACGGCCCAGCCGTCCTCACCGCTAACCACGCCCCAGCTGCCGGCGGTGATCATCGGCTCGATCGCGAACACCATCCCGGGCGCCAGCTTCGGGCCGCGGCCGGCCGGCCCGTAGTTGGGGATCTGCGGGTCCTCGTGCATGCTGCGGCCGACGCCGTGGCCGACCAGCGCGCGGACGACGCCGAAGCCGTTTGCCTCGACCACCTCCTGCACGGCGTGCGAGATGTCGCCCAGCCGGTTGCCGGGCCGGCACTGCGCGATGGCCGCGTCGAGGCTCTTCTGGCAGACATCGATCAGCGCGTAGGCCTGCTCGGATACGGTCCCGATCGGGATCGTGATGGCCGAGTCGGCCACGAAGCCGTCGAGCGTCACGCCCACGTCCACCGACAGCAGGTCGCCGCCTTTCAGCCGGTACGAGCCGGGGATGCCGTGCACGATCATCTCGTTGGGCGACGCACAGATCGACCCGGGAAAGCCGCGGTAGCCCTTGAAGGTGGGCACGCCCCCGCAGGAGCGGATGTACTCCTCGGCCAGCGCGTCCAGCTCTGCGGTGGTGACGCCCTCGCGGGCGCTGCTCTCCATCAGCTCCAGCGTCGAGGCGACCACCCGGCCGGCCCGCGCCATTATCTCGATCTCGGCTGCGGTCTTGCGAACGATCATGAGCCATCCCCCAGTCGGGCCAGCAGCGCGTCGATCTCGGCGGAGACCTGCTCGCGGGAGCCTCCGGCGTCGATGCACACGACCAGGCCGGCCGCGTCGTAGTGGTCGAGCACCGGCTTGGCCGCCTCCACCCACTGCTTCTGGTAGCGGGCGCGGATCACCGGCTCGGTGTCGTCGTCGCGCTGGTAGAGCTCGGAGCCATCGATGTCGCAGATGCCGGGCGTCTTCGGCGGTGCGCTGACCACGTGGTAGACGTGCTCGGCCTCGCGGCAGACGCGACGCCCGCCCACCCGCTCCAGCAGCTGCTCCAGGCCTAGCTCGAAGACCGGCACCGACGAGATGCCGCGGTCCAGCTCGGCCAGCGTGGCGTCCAGCGCCTGGGACTGGGCCCGCGTGCGCGGGAAGCCGTCCAGGATGAAGCCGCCCTCGGCGTCCGGCGCCGACAGGCGCTCGCGGATCATGCCGATGATCACGTCGTCGGGCACGAGGTCGCCGCGGGCCATGATCTCCTTGGCCACCAACCCCAGCTCGGTGCCGTCCCGCACCGCCTCGCGCAGCATGTCACCGGTGGCGATGTGGGCGAGCCCGTACAGCGGTGCCACACGCGCAGCCTGGGTGCCCTTGCCGGCCCCGGGAGGGCCCATGAAGATCAGGTCGAGAGGCACCTGCGGCCTACTTCAGGAAGCCCTTGTAGCTGCGCATCGAAAGCTGCGACTCGATCTGACGCATGGTGTCGATGGCAACGCCGACCACGATCAGCACGGAGGTTCCGCCCAGCGCACGCGCGGTGGCCGTGCTGAACCCGCCGAACTTGATGAACAGCGTCGGCGCGGCGGCGACGGTGGCCAGGAACAGCGACCCGGCCACGGTCAAGCGCACCAGCACCGACTCGAGGTACTGCGCGGTGGGGCGGCCGGGGCGGATGCCGGGGATGAAGCCGCCGTACTTCTTGAGGTTGTCGGCCTGCTCGAGCGAGTTGAACACCACCGCCACGTAGAAGAACGTGAACGCGAAGATCAGCAGCGACTCGCCGATGATGTAGGGCCACGACGTGAACTGGAACCACTGCGCCACCCTCGGGCCGAGCGTGCCCGGCAGCAGGCTGGCCACGGTCGCCGGCAGGATCATGATGGCCGAGGCGAAGATCACGGGGATCACGCCGGCCATGTTCACGCGCAGCGGCAGGTAGGTGCTGCCGCCCGAGGTCATCCGCCGCCCGACCATGCGCTTGGCGTACTGGATCGGGATCTTGCGGATCCCCTCCTGCACGTAGACGACGCCCGTCACGACCGCCAGGATCACGATCGGCAACGACAGCTTCTCGAATCCCGATCCGTTCCACCAGGCGTTGATGCCGGCCGGGGCGCTGGTCAGGATGGACGAGAAGATCAGCAGGCTCATGCCGTTGCCGATGCCCTTCTGGGTGATCAGCTCCCCGATCCACATCAGCAGGGTGGCGCCGGCGGTGAGCGTCATGACCACCAGCACGTAGCTGCGCAGCGAGTGGTCGACCAGCACGTTGCCGAGGCTGGTCGCGCCCAGCAGGCTGGAGTTGTTCGCGAACGCGTAGGCGTACCCGAGGGACTGAGCGGCCGCCAGGGCGACCGTCAGGTAGCGGGTGTACTGCGTGATGCGCCGCTGGCCCAGCTCGCCCTCCTTCTGCAGCGCCTGCAGCGAAGGGAACACCGGCGTCATCACCTGCAGGATGATCGACGCCGTGATGTAGGGCATGATGCCCAGCGCGAAGATCGATAGCCGGCTGAGGCCGCCGCCGGAGAAGGTGTTCAGCAGGTTCAGGAAGCTGGAGCCGCCGACGTTGATCGCGTCGGGGTTGACGGCCGGCGCCGGCAGGTGCGAGCCCAGCCGGTAGACCGCCAGCATCGCCGCCGTGAACAGCAGCTTCGTGCGCAGGTCGGGGACGCGCCAGGCGTTGAGGAAGTTCTCGAGCACTACGCCGGAGTCTCGTCCTCGTTGTCGTTGGTGTCCGTGGCCTCGGCCACGGGCTCCTCCTCGGCGGGAGCCTCCTCGGGCTCGGCGGGCGCCTGCTCGGGCTCCGGCTCAGCCTCCGCCGCAGCCTCGGGCTCCGCCGGTTCGGCCTTGGGCGCCTTCTTCTGCTTCGGCTTGGCCGCTGCCTCGGCCTCGGGCTGCTCCTGCTCGGCGGCCGCGGGCGCCTTTGCCCGCCGCTTCTTGGGCTTGGCGTCGGGGTCGGGCTGGGGGCCGACCAGCACGACGCTGCCGCCGGCGGCCTCGATCAGCTCAACCGCCTTCGCCGAGAAGCGATGCGCGTGGACGGTCAGCTTGACCGTCAGCTCGCCGCTTCCGAGCACCTTGATCGGGTGCTTCAGGGAGCGCACTACGCCGGCCTGCTTGAGCAGCTCCGGAGTGACCTCGGTGCCGGCGTCGAACCGGGCCAGCTCGCGCACGTTCACCGGCGTGGTGTGGGTGCGAAACGGGCCCATCGGCATCGACTTTCTGTGATTTGGGCCGCGCAGCTTGCCCAGCCGCATGTACAGCGGCATCTGCCCGCCCTCGAATCCCGGGCGCATGCTGTGGCTGCCCGACCGCGCCTTCTGACCCTTCTGGCCGCGCCCGGCGGTCTTGCCGCTGCCCGAGCCGTGGCCGCGGCCGACCCGCTTGCGATCGCGGTGGCTGCCCTCGGCCGGCTTCAGCGTGTGCAGGTTCAGTTCACTCATCGTTCTCGACCTTCACGAGCGAGGCCACCTTGCGCAGCATTCCCTGCAGCACGGGCGAGTCCTCGTGGACCGACGACTGGTTGATCCTGGCAGCCCCAGCGCCCGCATCGTGCCGCGGTGCTCGGGCCGGGTGCGGATGGTGCTGCGCACCTGGGTGATGCGAAGCTTGGCCATCAGGACGCGCCCTCCGCCGCGGCAACGGCAGCGGCCTCGACGGCGGCGGCCTTCTCGGCGACCACCTCGGAGTGGGGCTTGATCACCTCGGCCACCGTCTTGCCGCGGAGCTTCGCCACCTCCTCCGGCCGCTTCAGGTTCTTGAGCCCGTCCACCGTCGCCATCAGCAGGTTGATCGGGTTGGCCGTGCCCAGTGACTTGGCCAGGATGTCGCGCACCCCGCCCAGCTCCAGCACGGCACGCACGCCGGCGCCGGCGATCACGCCGGTGCCCTCGCTGGCCGGCTTCAGCATCACGCGGCCGGCGCCGTAGCGCCCGACCGTCTGATGCGTGATCGTGGTCTTGTACTTGGGCACCTGGAACATGTTCTTCTTGGCGTCCTCGACCGCCTTGGCGATCGCCGAGGGCACCTCGTTGGCCTTGCCGTAGCCGACGCCGACGCGGTCGACCTCGTCGCCCACCACCACCAGCGCGGTGAAAGAGAAGCGGCGGCCGCCCTTCACCACCTTGGCCACGCGGTTGATCTTGACCACGCGCTCCTGGAGCTCGCGGCTGTCACGTTCGTTTCGAGCCATCAAAACTCGAGTCCCCCTTCGCGGGCGGCGTCTGCGAGCGCCTTCACCCTGCCGTGGTAGAGATAGCCGCCGCGATCGAACACGACCGTTTCGATGCCGGCCGCCTTCGCTCGCTCGGCGATCAGCTTGCCGACAGCGGCCGGCGCGTCGGCGCGCGACGTCTTGACCAGCTGCTTCTCGCCGCTGGACGCCGCCGCCAGCGTGTGGCCGGCCTCGTCATCGATCAGCTGTGCGTAGATGCGCGCGTTCGAGCGGTACACGGCCAGGCGCGGCCGCGCGGCCGTCCCCGACAGCTTCGCACGCACGCGGCGATGCCGCCGCTGCCGTGCCTGTTCCTTCGTCTGAACGCTCATGCGCCGCTTACCGACCTTCCTGACAACGTGCTCGTCCGCGTACCTGATGCCCTTGCCCTTGTAGGGCTCCGGCGGCCGCCACTTGCGGATCTGGGCGGCGACCTCGCCGACCACCTGCTTGGAGATGCCGCGCACCACGATCTGGGTGGGCTGCGGCACCTCGAACGTGACTCCCTCGGGCGCCTTCACCGACACCGAATGGCTGAAGCCCAGCTGCATCTCGAGATCGCTGCCGCGCAGGGCGGCACGATAGCCGACGCCCTGGATCTCGAGCCGCTTCTCGAACCCGTCGGTGACGCCGGTGACCATGTTTGCGACCAGCGAGCGCGTCAGCCCGTGCAGGGCGCGGTGGTCGCCGCGGTCGCTGGGCCGGGACACCAGCAGCGTGCCGTCGTCGAGCGTGACCGTCATGTCGGGGCTGACGCGCTCCGACAGGGTGCCCTTGGGCCCCTTCACGGTCACGCTGCCGCGCCCGATCTCGACATCGACACCGGATGGCACTGTGATGGGTTTTCGTCCGATACGGCTCATCGAATCACCACACGTAGCAGAGCACCTCGCCGCCGACGCCCGCCTCCTGGGCCTGGCGGCCGGTGACGACGCCGCTCGAAGTTGACAGGATCGCGACGCCCATCCCGCCCAGCACCTTGTGCGGGCGGTCCTTGCGTGCGTAGATGCGCCGGCCCGGCTTGGACACGCGCTTGAGGCCGGAGATCACGCGCTCGCGGTTGGCACCGTACTTGAGCGTCACCACCAGCGTGTCGTGCACCTCGCCCTTGTCCACCTTGAAGCCCTCGATGTAGCCCTCCTGCTCGAGGATGCGCGCGATCTCCCTGCGCATGCCGGAGCTCGGCATCTCGACGTACTGGTGCAGCGCCAGGTTGGCGTTGCGGAGGCGCGTCAGCATGTCTGCGATCGGATCAGTGATCATCTGCTCACCAGCTGCTCTTGGTCATGCCCGGCACCACACCCTGGTGCGCGAGCTCGCGGAGACAGATCCGGCAGACGCCGAACTTGCGGTAGTAGCCGCGGGCGCGGCCGCAGCGCGCGCAGCGGTTGTAAGCCCTGGTCGGATACTTCGCCGGGCGCTGCTGCTTGACCCTCAGTGATTCCTTAGCCATCTAGAAACGTCCCTCGTCGGTCGCGAACGGCATGCCCATGGCGCGCAGCAGTTCGCGCGCCTGGTCGTCCGTTGCTGCTGAGGTGGTGATCGTGATAGTCAGGCCACGCACCTCATGGATGTCGTCGTAGTTGATCTCGGGGAAGATGATCTGCTCGCGCACGCCCATCGAGAAGTTCCCGCGGCCGTCGAACGAGCCGGGGTTGATCCCGCGGAAGTCGCGGATGCGCGGCAGCGCGATCGCCATCAGTCGGTCGTAGAACTCGTACATGCGATCGCCGCGCAGCGTCACCTTGCAGCCGATGGGCATGCCCTCGCGCAGCTTGAAGCCGGCGATCGAGTTCTTCGCGCGCGTGATCACGGGCCGCTGGCCGGCGATGATGGCCAGCTGCTCGGCGGCGTCGTCCAGCGCCTTGGCGTTGGTCTTGGCCTCGCCCACGCCCATGTTCAGGGTGATCTTGGTGATCCGGGGCACTGCCATCATCGAGGACAGGCCCAGCGACTCCTGCAGAGCCGGCCGGATCTCGTCGAAATATCGCTCCTTCAGGCGCGGAGTCGGCGACTTCCACGGTGCTCATCCGTCGATGTCCTTCCCGCAGGCGCGGCACACGCGCACCTTGTTGCCGCCGTCGGTGAACCGGTAGCCGACCCGCGTCGGCTTGCCGCAGGAGGGGCAGACCAGCTGCACGTTGGACAGGTTCAGCGGCGCCTCCTTCTCGATCACGCCGCCGGGGATCACCTGCTGGTTGCTCGAGTTGCGCGGCGCCGGCCGCGGCTTGGTGTGCCGCTTGATCATGTTGATCTTCTCGACCACGACGCGGCCGCGCTCCGGCAGCACGCGCACGACCGTGCCGCGCTTGCCCGAATCCTTGCCGGCGATCACCTGCACGGAGTCGCCCTTCCTGATCTTGACCTTTGCGTCTGCCACTGTCCTACAGCACCTCTGGCGCGAGCGAGACGATCTTCATGAAGTTGCGCTCGCGCAGCTCGCGCGCAACCGGGCCGAAGATGCGGGTCCCGCGGGGGTTGCGCTGGTTGTCGATGATCACTGCGGCGTTCTCGTCGAAGGCGATGTACGTGCCGTCCTCCCGATGGTGCTGCTTCTTGGTGCGCACCACCACAGCCGTCACCACCTCGCCCTTCTTGACGCTGCCGTTCGGGGTCGCCTGCTTGACGGTGCCGACGATGATGTCGCCGACGCCGGCATAGCGGCGCTTGCTGCCGCCCTTGATACGGATGCAGAGCAGCTCGCGGGCGCCGGTGTTGTCGGCCACGCGAAGCCGGGTCTCCACCTGGATCACTTCGCCACCTCGACGATCTCGGCGACACGCCAGCGCTTGGTCTTGGACAGCGGCCGCGTCTCCACCAGCCGCACGAGGTCTCCGGCCTTGGCGCTGCCGCCCTCGTCATGGGCATGCAGGCGGATCGAGCGACGCATCATCTTCTTGTACTTGGGATGCGGTTTGAGGATGTCGACGCGCACGACCACCGTCTTGTCCATCTTGTCGGACACGACGACGCCGCGGCGCTCCTTGCGCCGGCCCCGCTCTTCGGTTGTGGTCTCGTTCTCGGTCATGACGCCTGCACTTTCTGGGCCGCGGCGCGCTCGTGGGAGAGCGTCAGCAGCCGGGCAATGTCTCGCTTGGCACGGTGCAGCGCGGCCGGGTTCTCGAGCGCCCCGGTGGCGTGCTGGAATCGCAGGTTGAACAGCTCCTGGCGCGCCTCACCCAGGCGGCGCTCGAGCTCGTCGTCGGTCAGCTCTCGGATCTCACTGGCCCTCAAAGAGATCACCCTCCCGCGTTACGAACTTGGCCCGGACCGGGAGCTTCATGGCGGCCAGCCGGATCGCCTCGCGGGCCAGCGGCTCGGGCACGCCGGCCAGCTCGAACATGACGCGGCCGGGCTTGACCACGGCCACCCAGTGCTCGGGCGAGCCCTTGCCGGAGCCCATGCGCGTCTCGGCCGGCTTGGCCGTGACGGCCTTGTCCGGGAAGATGTTGATCCAGACCTTGCCGCCGCGCTTGATCTTGCGGGTCATCGCGATACGGGCGGCCTCGATCTGCCGGTTCGTGACCCAGCCCTGCTCCATCGCCTTCAGCCCGTACTCGCCGAACTGCACGCGGGTGCCGCCCTTGGCCAGGCCGGTGCGGCGTCCGCGATGCGGCTTGCGGTACTTGGTTCGCTTTGGCAGCAGCACTACGCGTCACCACCCTCGGGCGCCTCGGGTGCTTCGGGCGCGGCCTTCTCGGCGGCGCGGCTGCTCTTTGCCTTCTCGGCGGCAGGCTTCTCGGCGGCGGGCTTCTTCGCGGCCGGCTTCTTCGCGGCCGGCTTCCTGGCCGGCGCCTTCTTGGGAGCGGCCGGCTCGGGCCGCGACCTCGGCGGCCGGCTCCTCCGTCACAGCGGCTGCCTCAGGAGCAGCCGCCTCAGGAGCAGCCGCCTCGGGAGCAGCCGCCTCGGGAGCAGCCGCCTCAGGAGCAGCCGCCTCAGGAGCAGCGCTCGGCGCGTCTCGGGAGCGGCGGTCTCGGGCGTGGCGGTTTCGGGAGCCGCAGCCTCAGGAGCCGCGGGAGCGGCCTGCGGACGCGGACGCGCGCGACGGCCGCCGGCACCGGCGTTCGGATCGCCGCTCTGGGCGGGGTCGTTCTGACCCTGGCGCGGGCGCCGGCCACGGCCACCACCGCCGTCGCGGCCACCACCGGCACCGCCGCCGCCACTGCGGCGCTGGGGCCGGGCGGGGCCGAGCTGCTCGGCATCGCCGGGACGGCCGCCGCGCCGGCGGCGCGTGTCGACCTCGCCCAGGCGCGTGCCTGCGGCATCCCGCTCGAATCCCTCAGGCATGATCTCGCCCTTGTTGATCCAGACCTTGACGCCGATCCGGCCGAAGGTGGTCTTGGCCTCGGCGAAGCCATAGTCGATGTCGGCGCGGAGCGTGTGCAGGGGCACGCGGCCCTCGCTGTAGCTCTCGGTGCGAGACATCTCGGCACCGCCCAGGCGGCCGCCGCAGCGGATCTTGACGCCCTGCGCGCCGGAGCGCATCGACGAGCTCAGCGAGCGCTTCATGGCGCGACGGAACGAGACGCGGTTCTGAAGCTGCTCGGCGATCGACTGCGCGACCAGCTTGGCGTCCAGCTCGGGGCGCTTGATCTCGGTGATGTTGACCTGCACGGCCTTGCCGGTCATGTCGTGCAGCTCTTTGCGGAGCGCGTCCACCTCGGAGCCGGACTTGCCGATCACGATGCCCGGCCGGGCGGTGTAGATGTCAACGGTGACCTTCTGCTTGTCCTTGCGGATGTGGATGTCCGACAGGCCGGCATGCGAGAGCTTGCCGTAGATGTGGTCACGGATCTTGAAGTCCTCGGACAGATAGCCCGAGAAGTCCTTGCTGGTCGTGAACCAGTTCGACTTCCAGGTGTGGATGATGCCGACGCGCAGGCCGCCGGGATGAACCTTGTGGCCCATTACGAATCGGCCTCCTTGCTGTCGTCATCGGTGTCTGTGTCGGATGGTTCTTCGGTGGCGGACTCGGGCTCCGGCTCCGGCTCGGGCTCTGGCTCCGGTTCGGCGGCAGCCTCCGGCTCCGCCTCAGCCTCGGTGGCCTCTGGCTCGGCCTTCGCGGCCGGCTTGCGCCGTCGCTTGGGCTTGGACTCGGCTGCCTGCTCCTCGGCGCCGGTCTCCTCGAGCGCCTCCGGCTCGGCTGCCGACTCCTCGGCCGCCGTCTCCTCGACCGCAGTCTCGGCGGTCGCCGCCTCGGCCTTGGGCGCCGCGGTCTTGCGGCGGCGCTTGGGCTTATCGGTCTCGGCGGGCGCCTCGTCGGCCGGACGCGGCCGGCGCTCGGGGCGCGGCTTGATCTCACCGGGCAGCGCCGGGCTGAGCGTGATCGTGATGTGGCAGGTGCGCTTGCGGATGCGGTTCACGCGGCCGCGGGCGCGGGCGCGCCAGCGCTTCAGCGTGGGGCCCTCGTCGGCGTAGGCGTAGACGACGACCAGCTCGTCGGCGTCGAAGCCGCTGTTGTTCTCCGCGTTTGCGATCGCCGACTTCAGCACCTTCCCGGCATCGCGGGCGACGGCGCGCGTCTGGAACGCCAGGATCGACTGCGCCTCGACCGCGGGCTTGCCGCGGATATGCTCGAGCACCAGCCGCGCCTTGCGCGCAGACGAGCGCACGTAGCGGGCCTGCGCCCGGATCAGCTCCCGTTCCTCAATCACCTGCGGCACGCTCAGCGACCCTTCAGCTTGCTGGTTCGGTCATTGCCATGGCCGCGATAGGTGCGCGTCGGTGCGAACTCGCCCAGCTTGTGGCCGACCATCGACTCCGATACGAACACCGGCACGTGCTTGCGACCGTCGTGCACCGCGATCGTGTGCCCGACGAACTCGGGGAAGATCGTGGAGGTGCGCGACCAGGTCTTGAGCATGCGCTTCTGCTTGCTGTCGTTCATCTCCTCGACCCGCTTCATCAGCTTGGGGTCGACGAACGGCCCCTTCTTGCTCGACCGGCTCATCGGCCACCCTTCCCTCTCTTGCGCGAGCGGACGATGTCCTTGCTCGACGCCTTCTTCTTGTTGCGCGTGCGATAGCCCAGCGTCGGCTTGCCCCACGGCGTGACCGGGTGGCTGCCCTTGTTCTTGCCCTCGCCGCCACCGTGCGGGTGGTCGACCGGGTTCATGACGGTGCCGCGCACGGTCGGGCGCTTGCCCTTCCAGCGCGAGCGGCCGGCCTTGCCGCCGGACTCGTTCTGGTGCGTCTCGTTGCCGAGCTGCCCGATGGTCGCGCGGCAGGCCTCCTGCACGCGGCGCATCTCGCCGGACGGCAGCCGCAGCAGCGCCATCCCGCCCTCCTTGGCGACCAGCTGCGCGGAGCCGCCGGCCGAGCGCACCATCTTGCCGCCCTGTCCCGGGGCGAAGCTCGATGTTGTGCACCGTGGTGCCGGTCGGGATGCCCGCCAGCGGCAGGGCGTTTCCGGGCCGGATGTCGACGCCGGGGCCGCTCTCGACGGTCTGGCCGACCGACAGCCGGGTGGGCGCCAGGATGTAGCGCTTCTCGCCGTCGGCATAGTGCAGCAGCGCGATCCGGCTGGAGCGGTTGGGGTCGTACTCGATCGAGTGCACCTTGGCGGGCACGCCGTCCTTCTTGCGCTTGAAGTCGATGATCCGGTAGCGCCGCTTGTGGCCGCCGCCCTGGTGGCGGGTGGTGATGCGGCCGTTGTTGTTGCGCCCGGCGTTGCGGGGCAGCGGGGCCAGCAGCGTCTTCTCCGGCTCGGTCTTGGTGACCTCGGAGAAGTCGGACACCGACATGAAGCGGCGGCCGGGCGAGGTGGGCTTGTAGCTGCTGAACGGCCATTTACACTCCCGGTCCGAATGCTTCGATGGTCTGGCCCGCGGCCACCGTCACGACGGCCTTCTTCCAGCCGGCACGGGTGCCGGAGGTCATGCCGCGGCGCTTCGGCTTGGCCGGCACCTTGCTGACGTTGACGTCGGTCACGGTCACGTCGAAAACCTGCTCCACCGCCTGGCGGATCTGGGTCTTGTGGGCCTTCGGGTGCACCTTGAACGTGTACTTGCCGCGCTCGGCGATCAGGCCGTAGCTCTTCTCGGAGACGACCGGTGCCAGCAGGATCGAGCGGGGATCGCCGTTCACGATGCCTCACCGCCCTCGAAGATCGCAAGCGCCGGCTTGGACACGATCAGCGACCGCGCCCACACCAGATCGGCCGCCTCCACGTGACCGACCTCGACCACGTGCGTGCGCTCGAGATTGCGGAAGGCGCGTGCGAGGTCGTCCTCGCCGGGGGCCACCACCAGCACCAGCGGGCGCTCGCTGCGCCAGCCGCTGACCAGCTCAGCCGCGAGCTTGGTGCGCGGCTCGGACAGAGCCGAGCCGTCGATGGCGGCCAGGGTGCCGTCGGCGGCGTGCGCCGACAGCGCGATCCGGATCGCCTTCAGGTGCGCCTTGCGGTTGATCTTGCCGGTGTAGTCGCGCGGGTGCGGGCCGAACACGACGCCGCCACCGGTCCACTGGGGTGCCCGGATCGTGCCCTGGCGGGCGCGGCCGGTGCCCTTCTGGCGCCACGGCTTGGCGGCGCCGCCGGCCACGCGGCCGCGGGTCTTGGTGTCGGACGTGCCCTGCCGGCGCGTTGCCAGCTCTGACTTGACCACCTCGTGCAGCAGCGAATCGTTTCGCTCCAGGCCGAACACGTCGCCCGACAGCTTGGCCTTGGTGGTGGCGCCAAGGGTGGGTGCGGAGAGGGCGGCCATCAGCCGTCCGTCCTGACTTCGACGATGCCGCCGACGGACCCGGGAACGGGGCCGGCGATCAGCAGCAGGTTTCGCTCGGCGTCCACCTCGGCCACCTTCAGGCCGCGCTGGGTGACGCGCCGGTCGCCCATGTGGCCGGCCATGCGGATGCCCTTGAACACCCGCGAAGGGGTGGCCGAGGCACCGATCGAGCCCGGCTTGCGCACGTTGTGCGAGCCGTGGCTCTTGGGGCCGCTGGCGAAGTTGTGGCGCTTGATGGTGCCGGCGAAGCCCTTGCCCTTGCTGCGCCCGCTGACCTTGACCGCGTCGCCCGGCTCGAACGCCTCGACCGTGATCGTCTCGCCGACGGCGAAGCCCTCGGCGTCGCGGAACTCGACCAGATGGCGGTGCGGTGCCACGCCGGCGTGCTTCAGGTGCCCGACCTCGGGCTTGCTGAGCTTGCGCTCCTTGATCTCGCCGAAGGCCAGCTGCAGCGCCGAGTAGCCGTCGACGTCGGGCGTGCGCACCTGCACGACCGGGCAGGGCCCGGCCTCGATCACGGTCACAGCCGTGACGATGCCCGACTCCTGGTCGAACAGCTGCGTCATGCCCAGCTTCTTGCCGATGATGGCCTTTCCCATGTCTACAGCTTGATCTCGATGTCGACCCCGGCCGGCAGGTCGAGCCGCATCAGCGAGTCGACCGTCTTCGGGGTGGGTTGATGGATGTCGATCAGCCGCTTGTGCGTGCGGATCTCGAAGTGCTCACGTGAGTCCTTGTCCTTGAAGGGGCCACGGATCACGCAGTAGACGTTCTTCTCGGTCGGCAGCGGAACGGGGCCGGAGACGGTTGCCCCGGTACGCTGCGCGGTCTCGACGATCGAGCGTGCCGAGAGGTCGACCTGCGTGTGGTCGTACCCCTTCAAACGGATTCGGATCTTCTGTTGAGCCACAGTCGGTGCGCGTCCTCTCCGGTTACTTCAGGATCTTGGTCACGGCACCCGCACCGACGGTGCGGCCACCCTCGCGGATGGCGAAGCGCAGGCCCTCGTCCATGGCGATCGGCTGGATCAGCTCGACGGTCATCTCGGCGTTGTCGCCGGGCATGACCATCTCGACGCTCTCCTGCAGCTCGACCACACCGGTCACGTCGGTGGTGCGGAAGTAGAACTGCGGCCGGTAGCCCTTGAAGAACGGCGTGTGACGGCCGCCCTCGTCCTTAGACAGCACGTACACCTGTGCCTCGAACTTGGTGTGCGGGGTGATCGAGCCGGGCTTCGACAGCACCTGGCCGCGCTCGATGTCCTCGCGCTTGACGCCGCGCAGCAGGCAGCCGACGTTGTCCCCGGCCTGGCCCTCGTCGAGCAGCTTGCGGAACATCTCGACGCCGGTCACGACCGTCTTCTCGACGGCCTGGTGGATGCCGACGACCTCGATCTCCTCGCCGGTGCGGATGATGCCCTGCTCGATGCGGCCGGTGGCGACGGTGCCACGGCCGGTGATCGTGAAGACATCCTCGACCGGCATCAGGAACGGCTTGTCGACGTCGCGCTCGGGCTCGGGGACGTACTCGTCCACGGCCTTCATCAGCTCCAGGATCTTCGGCGTCCACTCGGCGTCGCCCTCCAGCGCCTTCAGCGCGGAGACGCGGATCACCGGGATGTCGTCGCCCGGGAACTCGTACTTGGAGAGCAGCTCGCGCACCTCCAGCTCGACCAGCTCGAGCAGCTCCTCGTCGTCGACCGCGTCAGACTTGTTGAGCGCGACCACGATGTAGGGCACGCCCACCTGGCGGGCCAGCAGGATGTGCTCGCGCGTCTGCGGCATCGGGCCGTCGGTAGCCGAGACGACCAGGATCGCGCCGTCCATCTGGGCGGCACCCGTGATCATGTTCTTCACGTAGTCGGCGTGGCCGGGGCAGTCGACGTGCGCGTAGTGGCGGTTCTCGGTCTCGTACTCGACGTGTGCCGAGTTGATCGTGATGCCGCGCTGCTTCTCCTCCGGCGCCTTGTCGATCTCGTCGAAGTTGGTGGCGGACGTGCCGGTGCCGGACTCGGCCAGCACCTTGGTGATGGCTGCGGTCAGCGTCGTCTTGCCATGGTCGATGTGACCGATGGTGCCGATGTTGAGGTGCGGCTTGTTCCGCTCGAACTTCTGCTTGGCCATCTTGCTCCGGTCTCCTTTGCCCTAGCCCTGGCTCTCGGTGAGCTTTTCTGCGATTGAATTGGGTACTTCTGCGTAGTGCAGGAACTGCATGGTGTAGGTGGCGCGCCCCTGGCTCATGGTGCGGACGTCGGTGGCGTAGCCGAACATCTCGGCCAGCGGCACCTTCGCCCGGATCACCTGTGCGTTCCCGCGCGGCTCCATGCCTTCGATCTGGCCGCGGCGCGAGTTGATGTTGCCGATCACGTCGCCCATGTACTCCTCGGGCGTGACCACCTCGACCGCCATCACGGGCTCCAGCAGCACCGGCTTGGCGCGCTTGGAGGCCTCCTTGAAAGCCATCGAACCGGCCACCTTGAAGGCCATCTCCGACGAGTCGACGTCGTGGTAGCTGCCGTCGACCAGGGTGACCTTGATGTCGACCACCGGGAAGCCGGCCAGCACGCCCGCCTCCATCGCCTCCTTGATGCCGGCGTCAATCGACGGGATGTACTCGCGAGGGATCGAGCCGCCCACGATCTTGTTGATGAACTCGTAGCCGGCGCCCTGCGCGTTCGGCTCCATGTCGATGACGGCGTCGCCGTACTGGCCGCGGCCGCCGGACTGGCGCACGAACCGGCCGCGGATGCCGTGCACCGCGTTGCGGATCGTCTCGCGGTAGGCCACCTGCGGCCGGCCGACGTTGGCGTCGACCTTGAACTCGCGCAGCAGGCGATCGACGATGATCTCCAGGTGCAGCTCGCCCATGCCGGCGATGATGGTCTGGCCGGTCTCCTCGTTGGTGCGCACGCGGAAGGTGGGATCCTCCTCGGCGAGGCGCTGCAGCGCGGCGGTCAGCTTGTCCTGGTCGGCCTTGGTCTTCGGCTCGACGGCCACGTCGATGACCGGATCCGGGAAGTCGATGTTCTCGAGCAGCACCGGCGCATCGGGGTCGCACAGCGTGTCGCCGGTGGTGGTCTGCTTGAGGCCGACGGCGGCGGCGATCGAGCCGGCGCCGATCGACTCGACGTCCTCGCGGTGGTTGGCGTGCATCTCGAGCAGCCGCCCGACGCGCTCCTTGCGGCCGGTGCCGGGGTTGAGCACGTAGGAGCCCGAGTTGAGCTTGCCCGAGTAGACGCGGAAGTAGGTGAGCTTGCCGACGAACGGGTCGGACATGACCTTGAAGGCAAGCGCCGAGAAGGGCGCGTCCAGCCGCGCCTCACGCTCGGTCGGCTCGCCGGTCTTGGGATCGGTGCCGGTCACGGCCGGGACGTCCACGGGCGAGGGCAGGTAGTCGATGACGGCGTCCAGCAGCGGCTGCACACCCTTGTTCTTGAAGGCAGAGCCGAGCAGCACCGGGGTGATCGCGATGTCGAGCGTGGCGGCGCGGATCGCGGCCTTCAGCTTGTCCTGCTCGATCTCCTCGTCGGCCAGGAAGGCCTCCGCGATCTCGTCGTCGTGATCGGCCAGCGTCTCGATCATGTCGTGGCGGTACTGCTCGGCCTGCTCCTTCAGCTCGGCCGGGATCTCGCCCTCTTCCCAGCTCTGGCCGAGCGGGTCGACGTAGCGGATCGCCTTCATGGTGACCAGGTCGACGTGGCCGACGAACTGGTCCTCGGCGCCGATCGGGATCTGCACAGCCACCGGCTTGGCGCCCAGGCGGTCGATCATCGTCTCGACGGCGTTGAAGAAGTCGGCTCCGGTGCGGTCCATCTTGTTGATGAAGGCGATGCGCGGCACCTCGTACTTGTCGGCCTGGCGCCAGACCGTCTCGGACTGCGGCTGCACGCCCGCGACCGAGTCGAACAGCGCGACCGCGCCGTCCAGCACGCGCAGGGAGCGCTCGACCTCGACCGTAAAGTCCACGTGCCCGGGCGTGTCGATAATGTTGATGCGGTGATCACCCCAGAAACAGGTGGTCGCAGCCGACGTGATCGTGATGCCGCGCTCCTGCTCCTGGACCATCCAGTCCATCGTCGCGGCACCCTCGTGCACCTCGCCCATCTTGTGGCTGCGGCCGGTGTAGTAGAGGATCCGCTCGGTGGTGGTGGTCTTGCCGGCGTCGATGTGGGCCATGATGCCGATGTTGCGGACGCGGTCGAGCTCGTCCATCTTCGGCACGCCGCTGCCGGTCTGTGTCTGTGTTACTGCCATGTCTGCGTTACCACCGGTAGTGGGCGAAGGCCTTGTTGGCCTGCGCCATTCGGTAGATGTCGTCCTTCTTCTTGTAGGCGCCGCCCTGCTGGTTGGAGGCGTCCAGGATCTCGGAGGCGAGCTTCTCGTGCATCTCCTTCTCGCGGCGCTGCCGGGAGAACGTCACCAGCCAGCGCACGGCCAGCGTGCGGGCGCGCCGCTGAGGCACCTCGATCGGCACCTGGTAGTTGGCGCCGCCGACGCGGCGCGAGCGCACCTCGAGCACCGGCGTGACCGACTTTACGGCCCGCTCCAGCACCTCGACGGGGCTCTGACCGGTCTTCTGGCCGACCGACTCGAGCGCGGCGTAGACGATCTGCTCGGCGCTTGACTTCTTGCCGTCCAGCATCACGCGGTTGATCACCTGGGTGACCAGCGTGGAGTCGTAGACGGGGTCGCGCAGCAGCGTGCGCGGTGCGATCTCGGCGCGGCGAGGCATCAGCCGCCCCTCTTTGCGCCGTACTTGGAACGACCCTGCTTGCGGTCGTTGACGCCGGAGGTGTCCAGCGCCGCCCGGATGATCTTGTAGCGCACGCCCGGCAGGTCCTTGACGCGGCCGCCGCGGATCAGCACGACCGAGTGCTCCTGCAGATTGTGCCCGACGCCCGGGATGTAGGCGGTCACCTCCATGCCGTTGGTCAGCCGCACGCGCGCGACCTTGCGCAGCGCCGAGTTCGGCTTCTTGGGGGTGACCGTGTACACGCGCGTGCAGACGCCACGCTTCTGCGGGGCGCCGCGCAGCGCGGGCGTCTTGGTCTTCGCTACCGCCTTGGCGCGCGGCTTGCGGACAAGCTGGTTGATCGTGGGCATACGGGGGACAGGCTCTTCCGTGTAGGAGGCAAAAAGAAGGCAGCCCGAAACGGGCCGCGACCGGGGACTCTAGCAGAACCAGAAACGCGGGCGAGCTGCTGCGAGGACCCCGCTGTAGGGTATCAGCCATGCGTTGCGGGGCGTGTTCGGCCGACAATCGAGACGACCGGCGGTTCTGCCGCGAGTGCGGTGCTCCGCTGGTCGTGGCGTGCCCGAACTGCGGGGCCGCGAACGATCCCGGTGACCGGTTCTGCGGCTCCTGCGGAGAGGCGCTGGAGGAGGTCGCGGCACCGGCCTCGCCGTCCGCCGCTCGCAGCGGGTCCGAGCGGCGGATGGCGTCGATTCTGTTCGCCGACATCGTCGGCTTCACGCCGCTGGCGGAGTCGCGCGATCCGGAAGAGGTGCGCGAGCTGCTGGGGCGCTACTTCGAGACCGCGCAGGAGATCGTGCAGCGCTACGGCGGAGTGCTCGAGAAGTTCATCGGCGACGCGGTGGTGGCGCTGTGGGGCGCCCCGGTGGCGCAGGAGGACGACGCGGAGCGGGCCGTCCGAACGGCGCTCGACCTGGTCTCGGCGGTGCAGGCGCTCGGCGCCGAGGCCGGCGTCGATCTGGCCCTTCGGGCCGGCGTCTCCACCGGCAGCGTGGCGGTCACGCTGGGCGCGGAGGGCCAGGGCATGGTGGCGGGCGATGTGGTCAACACCACGGCCCGGATCCAGGCCGCGGCGGAGCCGGGCACGGTGCTGGTCGACGAGGCCACGCACCGCGCCACCGAGGCGGCGATCGCCCACGAGGCGGCCGGCAGCTTCGAGCTCAAGGGCAAGTCGCAGCCGGTAGAGCTGTGGCGGGCGCTGCGCGTGGTCGGGGCGCTGCGCGGCGAGGGCCGCACACTCGGGCTGGAACCGCCGTTCGTGGGCCGGGTGCGCGAGCTGTCGATGCTGAAGCAGCTGCTGCATGCCACCGCCGAGGACGGCCGCGCCCACATGGTGTCGGTCTCGGGCATCGGCGGCATCGGCAAGTCGCGGCTGACCTGGGAGTTCGAGAAGTACCTGGACGGGCTGGCCGACAGCTTCCTCTGGCACCGCGGCCGTTGTCTCTCCTACGGGGACGGCGTGGCGTTCTGGGCGCTGGCCGAGATCGTGCGGATGCGCTGCCGGATCGTCGAGGACGAGGGCGCCGAGTCCGCGGCCGCGAAGCTGGAGGAGACGCTGGCCGAGTACCTCACCGCGGACGAGGCGGCGACGGTGCGCGAGCCGCTGCGCCAGCTGCTGGGGATGTCCGGCGAACCGGACGGCGACCGCAACCGGCTGTTCCCGGCCTGGCGGCTGTTCATCGAGCGGATGGCGGAGACATCGCCGGTGGTGCTGGTGATCGAGGACATCCACTGGGCGGACAACGCCCTGCTCGACTTCGTCGAGTACCTGATCGAGTGGTCGCGGCATCTGCCGCTGTTCGTGCTCGCCCTGTCGCGGCCGGAGCTGGCCGAGCGGCGGCCGAGCTGGGGGTCGGCCGCCCGCGCGCTGACGTCGCTGACGCTCGAGCCGCTGACACGCGCGGAGATGCTCGAACTGGTCAGCGGGCTGGCGCCCGGTGCGCCCGGCGAGCTGGTCGAGCGGATCGCGGACGGCGCGGAGGGCGTGCCGTTGTACGCCGTGGAGACGGTGCGGATGCTGCTCGACCGCGGGCTGCTGGCACGGGAGGGTGAGCGACTGGTGGCGACGGCGGATCTGACCACGCTCGAGATCCCGGAGACGCTGCATGCGCTTGTGGCCGCGAGGCTGGATGCGCTGCCCGACGCGGAGCGACGCCTGATCGAGGACGCCGCGGTGCTGGGCAAGACGTTCACGTTGTCCGGTCTGACAGCGGTCGCCGGCCTCCCCGAGACCGAGCTGGAGCCGCTGGTGGCGTCGCTGGTGCGGCGCGAGGTGCTGGTGATGCAGACCGATCCGCGGTCGCCGGAGCGAGGGCAGTACGAGTTCGTGCAGGCGCTGGTGCGGACGATCGCCTACGAGACGATCGGGCGGCGCGAGCGCAAGCGCCGGCACAAGGCCGCAGCCGAGTACCTGGAGGGGCTCGGCGGCGAGGAGCTGTCAGAGGTGATCGCGGCCCACTACGTCGACGCCTACCGCCTCGCTCCGGGCGACGCCGACGCCGAGCAGCTGCGGGACCATGCGAAGCGCGGCCTGCTGCGAGCAGTGGAGCGCGCCCGGTCGCTGGCCGCGACGGGGGAAGCCGAGCGTCTGATGCGGGCGGCGATCGACCTCACCGACGACCCGGCCGAGCGGGCGGAGCTGCTGGAGGAGGCGGGGCAGCTGACGATCGCCGACGGGCGGCCCGGCGACGCCATCGGGCAATTCGCGGAGGCGGACGAGCTGCTGCGAGAGCTCGGTGAGCTGCACGGCGCAGCCCGGCTGCGGGCTCGCCAGGCGGAGGCCCTGTTCCTGGAGGGGCGCACCGACGAGTCGGTCGATCTCATGGAACCGGCCTATGCAGTACTGCGCGATCAGGAACAGGATGCGGACCTGGCAGCGCTGGCCTCTCAGTATGCGCGCATGCTCGGGTTCGTCGACCGGCTTGACGAGTCGATCGAGCCGCTGGAGCGTGCGATCGAGATCGCCGAGCAACTGCGCGAGTGGGCGACCCTGTCGCATGCGCTGAACACGAAGGGCTTGGTTTCGCTGTCGAAGGGCCGTCCGCAGGAGGGACGCACGCTGCTGCTGGGCGCGCTGCGGATCGCCGAGGAGGCGGACGACCATCAGACCGCGCTGCGCGCACACTTCAACCTGTCCTACGTGGCGCAGTGGTCGGACCGCCTGCAGGGCGGCGACGATCAGCGCGGCCTGGAGCTGTCCCGGAGGATCGGCGATCGCAACTGGGAGCGGGCGTTCCTGATGCACCAGGCGGCCGACATGTTCCGCAGCGGCGACTGGGACGAGGCGCTGAAGGTGGCGGAGGAGTCGGCCCAGGAGGCGGCCGACCAGTTCTCCTTGAGCGCGGTGTTGCACCCGGTGGCAACGATCCTGGCCTGGCGCGGGGACGCTGGAGGCGGGTCGTCTGGCAACGGAGCGGTCCGGATTCCAGCAGGATCATCCAGATCGCCAGGCGCGGGCGTCGTGGGCATGTTCGGTGGGCATGCAGCGGTTGGCAGCGGGCCGCTGGGCCGAGGCTGTCGAGGCAACGGCGAACTGGCAGGAGACCGGCGAGGCTCTGGGTATGCAGCATCCCGCAGTCAAGGGCTCGTTCGTGGTCTGGGGGGAGGCCTCGCTGCGCGCTGGCGACGCGGCGTCGGCGCGGGCGTTCGTGGCACGCGTGCGGGCGTTGCCGGCGGGGCAGCTGACGCCGTACGTCGAGGCGAGCGGCCACAGAATGGCGGGGCTGCTGGGGGAAGGCGATGACCCAGCCGCCGAGCTGGCCATGGCGGTGGCGACGCTACGGCGGATCGGGTTCCGGTTCGATCTGATGCTGGTACTGGCAGATGCGGCAGAGGTCTTGCCGGCGGATGCGGGATGGGCGGCGGAGGCGCGGGCAGAGGCGCTCGAGATAGCCCGCGAGCTCGGCGCGGTGCCGGTGATCGAGCGGCTGGAGTCGTCCGCGGTGCCATCGGCCGCCGCAGGCGCGTAGCCGTTTGGGAACGGTCTCGATGCACGGGCCGCAGGCGCCGAAGAGGTGTCGAAGAGGTGTCAGACACCGCATCGGTCCCCGACGACATCCCGCTTCACCACCGTCACGCTTGCAACAACTGCTGTGACGATCAGTCCGCTTAACCAGGCGAAATCGCTCGCCGGAGGGGTTTGACTACGACCCGGCCTGCGACGAAGGTTTGCGACTCGATCGACACCAAGCGTGACTGACCGGTGACAGGCGGAACCGTAGGCTCTGACCATGCCTCGCACGCCCCGAGTCGACTATGCCGGCGCTATCCAGCACGTCGCTGTGAATGGAAACAATCGGCAGCCGATGTTCCTCGACGTGCGGGACAGATGTTCCTGCCTGACCCTGCTCGGGGAGACCGCCGAGCGCTATGGCTGGGATGTCCTGTCGTACTGCCTGATGGATACACACTGGCATCTGCTCGTGCGTACGCCGGAGCCGACCTTGTCCAACGGAATGCGCCGGTTGAACACCTGCTATTCCCAGGCGTTCAA
This sequence comes from uncultured Actinomycetes bacterium, assembly GCA_963766445.1. Classification (GTDB taxonomy): domain Bacteria; phylum Actinomycetota; class Thermoleophilia; order Gaiellales; family JAICJC01; genus JAICYJ01. The sequence goes on from CAVXZW010000010.1 coordinate 26,748, forward strand.
TCGTAGGCACAACCGCAGCGGCCACTCGATCCGCCACCGGTTCATGTCAGTCGCCGTCGAGGACGAGGCGCACCTGTTCGAGCTGACCCGCTACCTGCCGCTCAACCCCGTGCGCGGGGGCCTGATCCGCCACCCCGAGGCCTGGATCTGGTCGAGCTACCGCTCGGAGCTCGGCGTCGTCCCGGCACCGCCCTGGCTGCACGCCCGCTGGTCGGTCGAGCTGCACGGCTCCCACGGGCACCTGCGCCGGTTCGTCGCCGCAGGCATGGCGGAGCCGGGCGCCCAGTGGACGCCCGGCTCCGATCCCACGCTTACTCCTCCTCGACCGGAGGAATGAACGGCTCCTCCGCGCCCGGCTTGGGCGTGAGGTCGATCTCGTCGCCGTCACCGACGGCAACCGCGTCGCCGTATACCGAGGCGGCAACGCCGGCCGGCTCCAGCAGCAACGGATCATCCGTGGCCGTGATGGACACGTTGCGATACCGCTTGAGACCGGTCGACGCCGGGATCAGCTTGCCGATGATCACGTTCTCCTTGAGGCCGTTGCAGCGAGTCCGACTTGCCCTCGAGGGCGGCGTCGGTCAGCACCTTCGTGGTCTCCTGGAACGAGGCCGCCGACAGGAAGCTCTCCGTCGCCAGCGAGGCCTTCGTGATGCCGAGGATGATCGGCGTCCACTCCAGCCCCTCCTTCTTCGCCTTCTTCAGCTTCGCGACCTCGGTCTCGAGCTTCGGCTTGTCGACCAGCTCGCCCGGCAGCATCGAATCGCTGTCGCCGGCCGAATCGAGCCGCACCTTCTTCAGCATCTGGCGCACGATCAGCTCGATGTGCTTGTCGTGGATCTCCACGCCCTGGCTCTTGTAGACCTCCTGCACCTCATCCACCAGGTACCGGGCGGTCTCGGTCTCGCCGCGCAGGTCGAGCAGCTCCGACGGAGCCATCGGCCCCTCGTTCAGCGGCGTGCCCTGCTCGATCACCTCGCCCTTTGTCACACGCAGACGCGTGCGCCGCGGGAACGAGTACTCCTTGACCGTGGGCTCGCGGTCCTCGCCCTTCGCCACCTTCTCGGTGACCGTGACGACGTACCCGCGATCCGCCTCTTCGACGTCGGCCCGTCCACCGATCTCCGACAGCGTCGCCGCCGCCTTCGGCTTCCGTGCCTCGAACAGCTCCACCACTCGCGGCAGGCCGTGCGTGATGTCCGCTCCGGCAACGCCGCCCGTGTGGAACGTGCGCATCGTCAGCTGCGTGCCCGGCTCGCCGATCGACTGCGCGGCCACCGTACCGACCGCATCGCCGATCTCCGACATCTCGCCGGTGGCCATCGACCATCCGTAGCACTGCCTGCAGACCCCGATCCGGGCCTTGCAGTGCAGCGTTGTCCGCAGAGGCACCGTCGCCGTCAGGTCGTCCCCGACCGCGTCGGCCAGCTCACGCAGCCGTGCTCCGTTGACCTCCGTGCCCTTCGGCAGCTTGTACTTGCCGAACTTGACGTCGGCGGCCAGCACTCGCCCGATCACGCTCGACCGGTTCGGCTGCAGGTCGTCCAGCTTCACCGGGACGTCCAGGTAGCCCTCCGTGCCGCAGTCCTCTTCGCGGATGATCACGTCCTGCGACACGTCCACCAGGCGCCGGGTCAGGTACCCCGAGTCGGCCGTGCGCAGCGCCGTATCGGCCAGGCCCTTGCGTGCACCGTGCGTCGAGATGAAGTACTCGAGCACCGACAGGCCTTCCATGAAGTTTGACTTGATCGGGCGCTCGATGATCTCGCCCTTCGGATTCGCCATCAGCCCGCGCATGCCGGCCAGCTGGCGGATCTGCTTGAACGATCCGCGGGCACCCGAGTTCGCCATCATGAACACCGGGTTCAGCTCGAGCAGGTTCCGCAGCATCGCCTCGCCCACCTCATCGGTGGCCTTGTTCCACAGCGACACCACCTGCTCGTGGCGCTCGTCCTCGGTGATCAGGCCGCGGTCGTAGTTCCGCTGCGCCTTCATCACCTCGTCCTCGACGCCAGACAGGATCTCTTCCTTGTCGGGCGGCGTGATGATGTCGTTCTTGGAGACGGTCACACCCGCGCGCGTGGCGTAGGTGAAGCCCAGCTCCTTGATCGTGTCAAGCACCTCGCTGATCGCGGTCGCCCCGTAGCGGTCGACCAGGTCCGAGATGAAGTCCGTCATCTCGCGCTTGGTGAACGTGATGTTCTGGTACGCGTACGCGGTCACGTCGAACGTCTTGCCGACCGCGTGTGCCAGCGCCCGCGACACCTCGTCGTTGAAGATGGCGCGGCCGACCGTGGTCACGATCCAGTCGCCCCGCTCGCGCAGCCCGATCACGTCCTGCAGCCCCAGCTGGTGCTGGTCGTACGCGATCTCGACCTCGTCCATCGAGCCGAAGTACGGGGCCTTGCGCTCCTTCAGGTCGTCCCACGTGACCTTGCTCAGATCCTCGGTCGAGTAGGTCAGGTAGTAGGTGCCCAGCACCATGTCCTGCGTCGGCGTCGCCAGCGGCTTGCCGTGCGCGGGCGACAGGATGTTGTTCGACGACAGCATCAGGATGCGGGCCTCGGCCTGCGCCTCTGCCGACAGCGGCAGGTGCACCGCCATCTGG
>CAVXZW010000011.1:0-11818 GCA_963766445.1 uncultured Actinomycetes bacterium
ACGCGCACTGCCTCGGCCTGCTCGCCCAGCAAGGACCGGCTCCTCGACACCACCGCCAGACGCGCACCCGCAGGCAGTCCTTCCCCCAGCTCGCGCAGCATCGCGACTCGCGCCTCGTCGCCGCCTCCCCGCCCGGCCAGCACCAGCACGGCCGGCCCGTTTGCGGTCAGCTCGCACAGCGCCAGCCTCATCCCGTCGCGGTCGCGCAGTTCGAAACCGGCCACGGCCGCGCCCAGCTCGCCGCCGGCGGGCACCTCCGCTGCTGCCACCTGCAGCATTTCGTCGGAGCCTCCGCCACGCCCCACCAGGCAGACCCCGGCCACCAGACCACTGGTCACGCAGCCCAGCGCCACGATCCGCAGGCTGGTGCCGCTCGAGAACCGGTCCGCCACCAGCGGCGCCACCGCCAGGCCGATGATCATGCCGCCGGTCTGCACCGAGTTGACCACGGCAAACACGCCGCTGCGCACGCTGCGCTGCGTGTTCAGCTGGATCAGGCTGTCTCTCACGACCTCCGTCACGCCATCCGCCGCGCCGAACAGGAACAGCGCCAGGTAGGCGATCGGCACCGTCGTCGCGTAGGACAACACGAACGCGGCTGCGCCTGATGCCATGAACGCCAGGCCCACCGACCGCCGCGCCACGCTCTGGCTTCGCATGTAGCCGGTCAGGATCTCGCTGCAGACGTAGCCCGCGCTGATCACCGCCAGGATGTAGCCATAGGCATGGCGATTTCCCAGCTGCTGGTCGAACGTCCGCGACACGTCGGAGTTCATGATCCCGATCGCGAGCGTCACCAGCGTGAACGACGCGGCCAGCCCGAACACCACCCGGTTCAGCAGGATCGCGCGCAGCAGGTCGCGGCGCGACACCCGCGAGCCGGGCTCCGCCCGCGGCTGCGACTCCGGCCCTGCCCGCCTGGCGAACCGCAGGTACAGGATCGCGGCCAGGCAGAAGGTGGCCAGGTCGACCGCCAGCGCCACCTGGATGCTGAACTCCGCCACCGCGAACCCGCCGACCAGCGCGCCCATCACCGACGTCAGGCTGCGCGCCATCTGGTGGATCGCGTTGCCGGCCTGCAGCTGCTCGGCGGGCAGCACGTCGGGTATCAGCCCCTGCGCGGTGGGGTTGGTCGCAGACGACATCATCGCCGACGCCGCCCCCAGCAGCACCACGGGCCAGATCTGGCCGGCTCCGGCGAACGGGATCATCGCGAGCGTACATCCGCCGCGCATCGTCTCCACGACCGACAACGCCTTGAAGCCGGGGATGTGGTCGAGCATCGGCGCCGAGATGATGCCGCCCAGCGCGTAGCCGACCATCCGCGTCGCCAGAAACGCGCTGACGAGGCCAACGGAGCGCGTGCTCTCGTAGATCCAGGTCACGCATGCTGCCTGCGTCAACCAGTCGCCCACGCTCGACACCAACCGGCCGGCGACCACCCGCCGGAACGCGGCCGAGCGCAGCGGCTCCAGCACCTGCATCGTGCTGGTGCCCGGGGCGGCCGTGCACGATCGGTACACGAACGCGACCATGCCGACCACCATCATCACGTCGCCGATCGAGAGTACGCTCGCCATCGGCACCTGGGCCGGCACGGCGAACATGTCGCTCAGCCAGCGCAGGTGCGTGTCCGCATTGGCAAGCACGTTGTTGTCGGAGATGCCCTCGCTGTTGAACACGGACAGCGACTTGCCGGCCGCCTGCCACGCCTCGCCCGAGACCGGCATGCGCCCGCCGTTGGTGAAGATCACGGCCACGTTCGAGAGCAGTCCGAAGCCGACCAGCCAGAACGCCGGCACGCGCACGTTCACCAGCAAGAAGCAGATCAGCAGCAGGTAGCTGAGCACGTGCAGCGGCGCGTCCCATGCCGCCGGCACGCGCGCGTTGAGCGAGGTGTAGATCGCGATCTGGATGGCCAGCGCGGCGAACACCAGCACCGACCCGCGCAAGCGCACGTCCGCGAGGCGTGCGGGGTTCGCGCCCAGCGCCCACGCCACCGCCAGGCCCAGCACGAACGCGAGGCCGACGACCACGTCAGCCGGCCTTGCGCGAGCCGTAGGTGTAGCTCGCGACGAGCTGCGACAGCTGCCGGTCGCAGGCCGTCTCGCCCTGCGAAGGCGTGCGGATCACCGCCTCCACCCGTTCCGCGCGGCGCGGCACCGGCAGATCCGCGAGCGCGTCCTGGATGCGGCGGCAGATGGCGTCCACCTGCGAGCGCTCGGTGACACCGATCACGATGCCGAAGCGATCCTCCGACAGCGGCGCCAGCAGGTCGCCCTCGCGCAGCAGCGCATCCAGGCGCACCCGTGCCTCTGACACCACGCGCTCGGCCGAGAGCTGGCCGGCCACGACACGGACGTTTTCGAACACCTTCAGCTCGACCACGATCACCGCCGGCTGCCAGGGCCCACTGGCGCGGCGCTGGTCGCCCGCCTGCTGTAGCAGCTCGAGCGGCGGCTGCTCCGCGACCTCAGCCCGCAACTGATCGGCGACCACGCGCACCAGCTGCGACTCCAGCCGCGATAGCGGGCGCTCGCTTCCGACCGCCAGCCGCAGCGGATCATCGCCCTCGGTGATCTCGATCCAGGTACCGGACGCCAGCCGGCCGCTGCACCCACGGACTCCCGGTCGCAACGCCCGCGTGCACAGCTCGCGCAGCTGCTCGCCGCCGATCGCCGCGCCGGGCAGCGCCTGGTACTCGAACAGCTGCGGCTGGAACCGCAGCCACACGGTCCAGCAGGGCAGGCCGGCCGCCGCCAGTGCCGCCTCCGGCGAGCCCCCATCGGCGACCACGGCCAGCGCGGCGGCGGTCCGGCGCCGCTCCGAGACGCCGGCGATCAACGCCCAGAGTCGATGCCAGACACCGCCCCCGATGTCAGCAGTAGCGCCGCCCATGACGGCAGCCCGGGCACGCCGAACGCGACCAGCGCCAGGGCCGCCAGCGTGACCGTGACGGCACCGGGGCTGGCAAGGCCCGCCACGTCCGGCCGGGGCACCGTCGTCATCCTCGAGAACTCGTCGCGCAGCGCATTCACCTGCGAGCGGCCTATCGCCTCGTTCGGGTCGCGGCCCTCGATCATGGCTGCGAACGCTGTCGCGATCAGCGGGTGGAACTGGGTGCCGGCCTTATCACGAAGCTCGGCAACCGCCTCCTGCGGCGTCAGCGCCGGACGGTACGCCCGCTTCGAGGTCATCGCGTCGTAGCTGTCGGCGGCGATCAGCACGTGCGCCTCGACCGGGATCTCGCTTTGCGACACGGCGTAGTAGCCGCGACCGTCGTAGCGCTCGTGATGCAGCTCGGCGTAGAGGGAGATCTGCTCGGCGAAGCCGAACGGCGACAGCAGCCGCGCGGACAGCCGCGGGTGGCTCCGGATAGCGCGCATCTCCTGGTCGGTCAGCCGGCCCTCCTTGGACAGTGTGGCGACGTCGATCGCGACCTTGCCGAGGTCGTGGAAGCGGGCGGCATCGACCAGGCGGCGGGACTCGCGGTCGGGCAGCCCGATCGCGCCGGTGAAGCGGTCCACCAGCGCCGCCACCCGCTCGGAGTGCTGGGTGGTGAGCGGGTCGCGCTCGTCGACCACCGCCGCCAGCGCGTCCAGCGCGTCCTTGGTCTCGCTCTTCAGTCGCTCGTAGCTGGCCTGTGCCTTGTAGAGCGCGGCCAGCAGCGGCACGAGGAACGGCAGCATCGCCCACCGCTCGCTGGTATATCCATAGGCCAGCAGCACGCCCAGGCAGCCCTCGCCGATGCTCTGGCCGAACGAGTCGCGCAAGTTGTCGCGGAGCGCTCGGCGGAACGAGGCGTGCATCATCGATACGGCGCCCGAGAAGATCGCCTCGTTCGACGATCAGGCGCGTTGCCACCAACGCCACCAGCGGCAGCACGTTGGAGGGCACGACCGTGCCGACCGTGCCGCCCGTGGCCTCGTAGGCGAGGCCGGCCGTCCAGGCGGCCGTGCCGAACATGGCGGAGTTGAGCAGGATGAAGTGGGTGCGGCGGGACCGGATCCCGTCCACCAGCACCACCGCAACGGCCGCGATCGATGCCGCGGCCACCGGGCCGAACAGGACAGCGGCAGCCAGGTGGGCAACCGCCGAGAAGCCGATCGTGTTGTCCTGCTTGCGAACGCCGATCGCCTCCACGGCGATCGCCAGACCGAGCAGCGGAGCCAGCTGCTGGGGGTGCAGGCTCCCGAGCGCGCCGGTCATGAGCGCGGCGAACAGACCCAGCCAGAACAGGGACGAGATCGCGTAGATGTAAATGCGGAGCGAGCGGTTCACGGGGACGATTCGAGGAGTGGGGCACACGAGGCGCACGTGCACGGCACATATCGGCAGCCGCGGGCGGCTACCCAAGCCGTGAATGCGCCCGGAAACGCCGACGAGGCCCAGCCGTTTCAGGATGAGCCTCGCCGGAGCACTTCGAGCTGCTTACGAGCCGAACTTGTGACCTGCCCCCGATGCCACCACGAAGGCGGCGAGCAGAGCCAGCAAGTATGCCGACCTTGTCAGTCGGTTTTTCATGTACATCTCCTTGGGGGAGGGGTACACCGCACCTCTCATATGGGGGGACGTGCGCCTCCCGGCGCCACACCCTTTCGGGTATGGACGTGCCCAGACTGACGTAACCGGTGAAGCTTCTAGGCGAGCGTCAGCACGGTCGTGCGGCTTCCGTCAGCGCGCTCGAGCGTGACCCAGCACTTCGTCCACGGCATGTCCTTGGGGATGGTGGTGTTCGCCACCACGCTGCCGGTCCCCGACGTGTCGAAGGCGACCAGCCCGGTCGGTTCGCTCGACCCATCCTGCATCCACAGCTCGTAGTAGCCGCCCTTGGGCGCGGGCGGCAGGCCGTTCACGTGCACCTGGACGTCGCGCACCGGGCCGCCGGAAGAGCCGATGTCGACGACGGCGCTGGCCGATGCGACGCGGCCGGCGCCCTGCAGGTTCACGGAGCGGTCGACGTGGAAGCCGCTGCCGCCCACGCCGATCACCAGCGCGGCTGCGGCCGAGGCGGTGAGGACGGCGGCGGCCAGCACCAGCCGGCCAACCCGGCTGCTGGGCCGAACCACCGACCGGATGTCGACCACGTCGGGCGGACCGAGCGCCTCGGCGCGAGCGATCTCGTGCAGGTGGGCGGGCGGCGTCGGAGGCGCACCCGCCTCGCGCAGCCGGTCCTCGATCTCGCTGATGTATCGCTCGTCGCTCATGACACCACCCGTTCATCGGCAAGCCGCTCGGCCAGTCGCGCGAGGCCGCTGCGGGTGCGCGTCTTGACGGTGCCCAGCGGCAGCGACAGGCGCTCGGCCACCTCGCTCTGGGACAGGCCGCTGAAGTACGCGAACTCGATCACCTCGCGCTCCCGCTCCGGGAGCGAATCGACGGCGGCGTGCACCTTGAACGCCTCCAGGCCGGCGGCCGTCCGCTCCTCGGGGCCGAGGCCGGGATCGGCCTGGTCGGGGAGGTCACCGACGGCCACGGGCGTGCGTGCGCGCAGGGCATCGGCGGCCGCGTTGCGTGAGATGGCGAACATCCAGCCGGCACCGGAGCCGCGCTCGCGGCGGTAGCCGCGGGCGGCCCGCCAGACCGAGGCAAACGCCTCCTGCACGACGTCCTCGCTGCGGCCGGGGTCGCCGACCATGCGACGCACGACCGCGTACACGGCGCGCGAGTAGCGGCGGTAGAGCACCTCGAAAGCCTCGCCGTCACGTCGTTCCGCAACCAGTTCCAGCAGATCCTCGTCGCTCAGAGCGGACAGGTCCACGGCAACCAGCCTAGCCGTAACGGGAACGCCGGCGCTCAGCGGAAGTCCTCTGGTGGCAACATAGGTCACGTAGCAGAGTACGCACGTCCCGCACGCTCGGTTTGCCTGATGTGTGCGATGTGTGACGCGGACCCGGGCGGCGCCGCCAGACGGGCGGGGCCTACGCCCTCACCTGAGTCGCAGCGCGGCGTCGTCCCAGAACGCCGCGGAGCATGGCAGGTGGACGACGCCGCCCTGAGCCGCGAGATGCTTCCCGGCCGGACCACGGGCCCGGACGAACCGGCAAGGCCGGTGCGTCGCTGCGATCCGAGGAGCCGGGCAGGGGAGCACGTGTTCACAGCATGCGGCTCCGGGGCGCGCCGTGCGATCCCCCGAAAGCGTGGACCGAAGCCGTATCGCTCAGGGAAAGTCGCTGCCCACGTGCGCGTCGTCGGGCAGCATCTGCAGCCCCGCTCCGACGAGGTCGCGGATGCTGACGATGCCCACCAGCCGGCCGTCGTCGACCACGGGGATGTGGCGGAACCGGCGCTCGCTCATGATCCGCGCGGCCTCGCTGGGGGCGTGGTCGGACGGAAGCGTCATCGGGTCAGGCGTCATGTAGGTCTGCACCCGGCCCGCGTCGGGCTGCTCGCCGTCGGCGACCGCACGCAGCAGGTCGCGCTCGGTGAAGATGCCCGCGATGCGGCCACCGTCCACCACCACGGCGGCGCCCACGTTGCGGCCACGCATGACCCGCGCCGCCTCCCGGAGCGATGTTTCCGCCGGGATCGTCAGCACGTCGTCGCTGGTCATGAAGTCGCGCAACGTCACTCCCATGGAGCCGTCCTCCCTACTCGGTGGTCGCGTCGCGCAGGCGCATCTCGAGCAGCAGCTCGGCGTCGAGGGCATCCGCGATCCGCATCAACGTGTCAAGCTTGGGCGGCCGGCCGCCACGCTCGAGGCGGGCGATCGCCGACTGCGTGGTGCCGCACAGGATCGCGAGCTCCTGCTGGCTCATCCCCCGCTCCTGCCGGTTGCGGGCAACCATGCGCCCCACGTCGGCGAAGCGGCGCTCGTGATCGCGGCCGATCGCCTCCGATCGCTTGCGGATCCCGTCGCGCATCCGCTCGAGCGTCTGGGCGGTCAGTCGCTGCCGCTGGGCGTGGGGCTGGCTCGACATGCCTCTTAGTCTATCGCACGTGCGCTATCGCGCCAGCGACGGGGCGCGTTCCGTATCCTGCCGTGATGAGCCGCGGCACCGTCGTCGTCAAGATCGGATCGAGCACCCTGGTCGATGCCAGGGGGCGCGCCCGCCCGCGCGTGTTCGCCCAGGTGGCCGCCGACGTGGCCGCGCTGACCGGCGCCGGCACACCGGTGGTGCTGGTCAGCTCTGGCGCGATCGCGATGGGCCTGGGCTCGCTCGGTCGCGAGCAGCGGTCGCGGCGGCTGCCCGAGCTGCAGGCGGCGTCGGCGATCGGCCAGTCGCTGCTGCTGCGCCGCTGGGAGGCCGCGCTCGGCCGCAACGACCTGCGGTGCGCCCAGGTGCTGCTGACGGTCGGCGACATCCATCGCCGAGACGGCTACCTGAACGCCCGGCGCACGCTGGAGACGCTGCTGCGCTGGGGGAGGGTGCCGGTCGTCAACGAGAACGACTCGACCGCCACCGATGAGATCACCTTCGGCGACAACGACGCGCTGGCAGCCCAGGTGGCGGTGCTGCTGAAGGCGCGTCTGCTGGTGCTGCTGACCGACATCGACGGCCTGCACGACCGCGATCCGCGGCGCCCTGGCGCCGTGCCCGATCGCCGAGGTGGACGACCACCGGCTGCTGGAGCGGCTGGAGCTGGACGGCGGCCGCAGCTCGTGGGGATCGGGCGGGATGCGCTCGAAGCTGGTCGCGGCCGAGATGGCCAGCACCGGCGGCGTGGCCGCCGTGATCGCCTCCGGCCACCGGCCCGGCGCGCTGGCGGCAGCGGCGGCCGGCGCCGCGGGCGGCACTCGCTTCCGGCCCGACCCGCGCCCGCTCTCCGCCTACAAGCTGTGGGTGCGCTATGGCAAGCCGGTGCACGGGCGACTCGAGGTGGACGCCGGCGCCAAGCGCGCCGTTGTCGGGAACGGCACCAGCCTGCTGGCGGTTGGCCTGCTGGCGGTGGAGGGCACGTTCGCGGCCGGCGATGCGGTGCACATCTGCCGGTCGGGCGAGCCGTTCGCCGTGGGCATCTCACGCTACGCGGCCGCCGACCTGCGGCAGCTGGTGGGCACACGTGGGGTGGATGAAGCGGTGCACCGCGATAACCTTGTGGTGCTGTGAGCAGCACCATCACATCACCGGGAGTGGCCGCGCGGGCGCGCGAGGCGGCGCGTGCCCTTGCACCGCTCGGCCGCGCCGAGAAGGATCGGGCGCTGGCGGCGGTGGCGGCCGCGATCGCGGAGCGCCGCGACGAACTGGTCGCGGCCAACCGGCTCGACCTGGCGGCGGCCGAGGGCGAGCGCCCGGCGATCCGTGACCGGCTGACCCTGGATGACGCCCGCACCGATGCGCTGTCCGCCGCCGTCCTCGACATCGCCGCGCTGCCCGACCCGTCCGGCGCGGTGCTGCGCACCCAGACGCTGGAGAACGGCCTGCGCCTGACCAAGCTGCGCGTGCCGCTGGGCGTCGTCCTGATCGTGTACGAGGCCCGGCCGAACGTGACCGTGGACGCGGCCATGCTGTGCCTGAAGGCCGGCAACGCCTGCATCCTGCGCGGCTCGCGCCTGGCCGAGCACACCAACCGGGCGCTGGCCGAGCTGATGCGCGAGACGCTGTCGGCAGCCGGGCTGCCGGCCGACGCCGTGCAGCTGCTGGGTCACCGACCGCGCCGAGCTGAACAGCCTGCTGGCCGATCCCACCGCGGCCGACGTGGTGATTCCTCGCGGCGGTGAGGAGCTGAAGAAGTTCCTGCTCGAGACGTCGCGGATCCCGGTGCTGGCTGCGGCCGGTGGCAACTGCCATGTCTACGTGGACGCCGCGGCCGACCCGACCAAGGCGATTGCCATCACGGTCAACGCGAAGGTGCAGCGGCCGGGCGTGTGCAACGCCGCCGAGACGGTGCTGGTGCACCGCGACCGGGAGCAGCTGGTCGGCCCGCTGACCGAGGCGCTGGCGGCGGAGGGCGTCGAGGTGCTCGACGGCGAGTCCGCCTGGGCGACCGAGTTCCTCGACATGAAGATCGCCCTGCGGGTGGTCGACGATCTCGATCAGGCGCTCGAGCACATCGACCGCTACGGCACCGGGCACTCCGAGGCGATCGTGACCGAGGACGCCGCCGCCGCCGAGCGCTTCACGCGTGAGGTCGACGCGGCCGCCGTCTACGTGAACGCGTCCACCCGCTTCACCGACGGCGCGGTGTACGGCATGGGCGCCGAGATCGGCATCTCCACCAACCGGCTGCACGCGCGCGGGCCGCTGGGGCTGGAGGAGCTCACCACCACCAAGTACGTCGTGGTCGGCGACGGTCAGATCCGACTCTGAGCGACGCAACCCGTGCGGGCAACCGGCCGTCTTACGCCACAATGCGGCGTGCGGTAATCACCGGCCTGGGTGCGGTCACACCGGTCGGCAACGACGTCCCCACCACCTGGGCGAACCTGGTGGCTGGTGTCAGCGGCGTCGAGGTGATCAGCAACTTCGACGCCAGCGAGTACCCCGTCAACATCGCGGCGCAGGTGAAGGACTTCGACCCGACGCTGGCGATGTCGGTCAAGGAGGCGCGCAAGACCGGCCCGAACGTGCACTTCGGGGTGGGCGCGGCGATGGAGGCCGCGCGCGACTCGGGGCTCGAGGACATCGACCCGTCGCGGGCCGGGGTGATCATCGGCAGCGCGGTGGGCGGGCTGCCGCAGGTGCTCGAGCAGCAGAAGGTGCTCGAGGAGCGCGGCCGCGAGCGGGTGTCGCCGCACTGGCTGCCGAACATGCTGGTCGACACCACCACCAGCCACGTGGCCACGCAGCTGGGCTGGCGCGGCGCCAACTACGCGATCGTGTCGGCGTGTGCGAGCGGGACGCATGCGATCGGGGATGCCGCGGAGGTGGTCAAGCGCGGACAGGCGGACGCGATCCTGGCCGGTGGCACCGAGTCGGCGATCGTGCCGCTGATCCTGGCCGGGTTCTGCTCCATGCGGGCGCTGGCCGACGGGCGCGACGACCCGGCCGCCGCTTCACGGCCGTTCGACGCGACCCGGTCGGGCTTCGTGATGGCCGAGGGCGCGGCCGTGGTGATGGTGGAGGAGCTCGAGCACGCGCTGCGGCGCGACGCGAAGATCTACTGCGAGGTGGCCGGCTACGGCGCGTCGAACGACGCCTTCCACGTGGCCACGCCGCATCCCGAGTCGGTGGGCGTGATCGAGATGATGCGGGCGGCGCTGGCCAGCTCCGGGGTGGCGCCGGAGGAGGTGGACTACATCAACGCGCACGGCACCAGCACGCCCTACAACGACTCGGCCGAGACGCTCGCGATCAAGACGGTGTTCGGAGGCCACGCCTACGAGATGGCCGTGTCGTCGATCAAGTCGATGATCGGCCACCTGTTCGGGGCGGCCGGGGCGATCGAGGCGCTGTCGTCGGCCCTCACGATCCACCACGGGGTGATCCCGCCCACGATCAACTACCGCACGCCCGATCCGGAGTGCGACCTCGACTACGTCCCGAACGAGGCGCGGAATGCGGACGTGCGGGTGGCGCTGTCGAACTCGATGGGCCTGGGCGGCCACAACGGCTGCGTGATCCTGAAGCGGTACGAGCCCTGAAGCTGCCGCCTCGCGGATTGTCTGTGACCGGCGCGTGACAGCGAATCGTGCAACGAACCTCACGCCGCGGTAACGATCCCACCGCCATCCAGAACGATTCGCACCGCCGCTCCGGCACGAACATCACGGCCTCGGTCCGGTCACCTCGCAGCCATGCGGACGCACATCACCGTCGCGTTAACGACTGGTCACGATTCCGTGCCGGTACCGCCCACGCCGCCGCGAGTCGGTGTTTGACACTGTGAAGGCCGCGCCGGGCGTTGCACGGCCGAGCGGGCGGCGTGACCTCACGGATGCGCGCGCGTGAGGAACCGTCCTGCGGCTAGCCCAGCCCCGCGGCCCGCTTGCCGTTGCTGATCCGCAGGTCCATCACCCGGTCGATCAGCCCGTACTCCTTGGCCTGCTCGGCGTCCATGAAGTTGTCACGCTGGGTGTCCTCGTGGATCCGCTCCGGCGTATGGCCGGTGTCCGACGCCAGCATCTCCTCCATCCGCTTCTGCAGCGACAGGATCTCGCGGGCCCGGATCTCCACGTCGGTGGCCTGGCCTTCGAAGCCGGAGGTGTGGCCCTGGTGGATCATGATCTTCGAGTTGGGCAGGGCGATCCGCTTGCCCTTGGCGCCTCCCGCCAGCAGGGTCGCTCCCATCGACATGGCCATCCCGAAGCAGATCGTCTGCACGTCGGAGCGCACGTAGCGCATGGTGTCGTAGATTGCCAGCCCGGCGTAGACGTCACCGCCTGGCGAGTTGATGTAGAGGCTGATGTCCTTCTCCGGCTCGTCGGACTCGAGGTGGATCATCTGGGCCACGATCAGGTTCGCCACCTCCGGGGTGACCGGCGTGCCCAGGAAGATGATGCGGTCGTTCAAGAGCCGCGAGTAGATATCGAACGAGCGCTCGCCGCGGCCGGTCTGTTCGATCACCATGGGGATCACGGGCGACATCGCGTGCCTCCTGTATAGTGCAACCAATGAGTTGCGCATGCTAGCGTGGCTGCCACATATTCGCAACCTTCAGGTTGCACGTCGAGGAGGAGCGATGTCGGACGAAGGAACGGTCGAACGAGAGATCACCGTCCCGGTCGACCCCGAGCGGGCCTGGGAGCTGGTGACCGAGCCCGAGCACCTCGAGCAGTGGTTTGCGGAACGGGTCGAGCTCGACCCCACCCCCGGCGCGCCGGTGCGCGTGGTCGGCGACGACGGCGGCGAGCGCCACGGTGTGGTCGAGGAGGTGGACGCGCCGCGACGGCTGCGCTTCGTCTGGTACGCCCCGCCCGACGGGCCGCCCTCGACGG
>CAVXZW010000012.1:0-266940 GCA_963766445.1 uncultured Actinomycetes bacterium
CGCCTACCCGAACGGGTTGCAGCGCTTCGCAGCATGTGGGAAATTCAGCCCTCGCGATTAACGGCTTGCAGCAGAACAGGGAGGCCGGCGATGGGTATGACGACGCGTATCGCGCGGTGGTGCGCGGAGCATCCGTGGCGAACCGTGGGTGTGTGGGTGGTTGCGGCGGTGGTGAGCATCGTGCTGGCCGGGGCGCTGTTGGCCGACTCGCTGACCACCGAGAGCAACTTCGTCGGCACGCCGGAGTCGCAGAAGGCGATCGACCTGATGAAGCAGCGGCTGGGCCGCGAGGAACCGGTGCGCGACGTGGTGATCATCCGCTCGCCGACGCAGACCGTGTCCGATCCCGCTTCCGGGCGCGGGTGAAAGCGATCCATGACCAGCTGGCGGCCGCCGCCGAGGCTCCGGTTCAGGTTGGCCCGACCTACTATCAGACTCACGCGCCATCGCAGGTGTCGAACGATCAGCACAGCACGCTGATCCCGGTGACCATGCCGGGCGACGAGATCGACAAGGCGGACACGAAGATCGCGCCGATCGTGGATGTCGTCGAGGCCACCAACGGGCAGGACGGGTACCAGGTGCTGGCGACCGGACAGGCCACGCTCGGCCGCGATTTCACGAAGCTGTCGGAGAGCGACCTGCAGAAGGGCGAGGCGATCGGCATCCCGATCGCGCTGCTGATCCTGCTGGCGGTGTTCGGCACGCTCGTGGCGGCGCTGGTGCCGGTCGATGCTGGCGATCTTCGCGATCGTGGTCGCGATCGCGCTGGCCGCGCTGATCGGCCAGATTTCGCCGCTCAGCTTCTTCGTCGTCAACATGATCACGTTCATGGGGCTGGCGGTCGGTATCGACTACTCGCTGTTCATCGTCTCCCGCTATCGCGAGGAGCGCCGCGGCGGCCACGACAAGCTCGAGCGCGATCGAGGTGGCCGGCTCGACCGCCAACCGCGCCGTGCTGTTCAGCGGCATGACGGTGGTGCTGGCGCTGGTCGGGCATGCTGATCGTGCCCACCAAGATCTTCGTCAGCCTGGGAGCCGGCGCGATCCTGGTCGTGCTGGTGGCCGTCATCTCCGCCCTCACGCTGCTGCCCGCGGTGCTGGGCCTGCTCGGCGATCGTGTGGAGTCGTGCGGGTGCCGTATCTTCGGCCGCCGCGCCCAGAAGACAACCGCGCCGCACGAGGGATTCTGGGGGCGCACCGTCGATCTGGTCATGCGCCACCGCGTGATCGCGGTGGTCGGCTCGGTCGCGGTGCTGCTGATCTGCGCGATCCCCTACATCAATATCAACACCGGCGCGGCGGGCCTTTCCACGCTGCCCGACAGCACACTGGCTAAGCAGGGCTACGTCGCCCTCAACCGCGACTTCACCGTTGGCGAGGTCACTCCAGCCACCATCGTCGTCGACGGCGACGTGGCGACTCCCGCCGCCGCCCAGGCCTTTCGGAACCTCAAGACCTCCCTTGCGCGAGGACGACCGCTTCGGGCCGGTGGCGCCTGCCGTTGCACCGTCCAAGAACCTGGCCGTGATCACCGTCCCTGTGGCCGGCGATCCCAACTCAGACGCTGCGTTGAACGCCGTTCGCGACTTGCGCAGCCGCTATCTACCGGACGCGCTGGCGGGCAGCGATCTGCAGGCGTACGTCACCGGCGCCAGCGCGCAGAACCTCGACTACTTCGACATCACCGACACCTACCTGCCGATCGTGTTCGCGCTGGTGCTCGGCCTCAGCTTCATCCTGCTGACGCTCGCCTTCCGCTCGATCGTCGTGCCGGCGTCGAGCATCGTCATGAACCTGCTCTCCGTCGGCGCCGCCTATGGGCTGCTCGTCCTGGTCACCCAGGAGGGCCATGGCGCCGGTCTGTTCGGCTTCCACGTCGTTCCCACCGTCGAGGCCTGGATCCCGCTGTTCCTTTTCTCGGTGCTGTTCGGACTGTCCATGGACTACCAGGTGTTCCTGCTCTCGCGCATCCGCGAGCGCTACGACCAGCACGGCAACATCACGCGAAGCGGTCGCCTACGGCATCACCTCCACCGCCCGGCTGATCACCGGCGCCGCCCTGATCATGGTCGCGGTGTTCGCCGGCTTCGCCGCCGGCCAGCTGGTGATGTTCCAGCAAATGGGCTTCGGCCTCGGCGTCGCCATCCTCATCGACGCCACGCTCGTCCGCACCGTGCTGATGCCCGCATGGATGGAAATCCTCGGCGACCGCAACTGGTACATGCCCAAGTTCCTCGACTGGCTGCCCGACTTCCGCGTCGAGCCGCCCTCAGCGCCAGAACCCAGGACCGGCCGGCCCGGCATCACCGGTCAGCGGTAACGAGCACACCATCGCGCGGGCCACCGGTTCGAGTGCCTCGGCGACGGTCTCCTGTTCGAGGCCCTCGCTGACAAGCGCTCCGCCTGAAGGCCTGCGGGGGTGATGGAACTGCGAGACTGGCGATCCCGGAAGCAGCGGGGCGATCACGGGGACACCAGGTCATCGGAGGAACAAATGAGCGAAATGGCGATGCAGTCGACAATGAGGGCGGCCGTGCGGGACGACTATGGCGAAGCTGAGGTGATTCGAATCGCTCAAATTCCTGTGCCAGCAATCGCCGACGACGAGGTGCTGGTTCGGGTCGGGGCCGCCGGCGTCGATCGCGGCACCTGGCACCTCTTGACCGGGAGGCCGTATCTGGCTCGCCTGGCGATCGGGCTTCGTCGACCGCGAGAAGCTGTGCTTGGTCGAGATGTGGCTGGCACGGTCGCGAAGACCGGATCAGAGGTGCGACGGTTCACCGTGGGTGACTCCGTATTCGGTGTGGCGACCGGTTCGTTCGCCGAGTACGCCAAAGCGAAGGAGCGAAAACTCGCTCCCACTCCGGATGGGCTCTCCGCAGTGGAGGCAGCGGTGCTTGGAATCTCGGGCATGACCGCACTCCAAGCCGTCGATGCAGCCCACTTGAACGCCGGATCGACGGTTCTCGTCATCGGTGCATCCGGCGGCGTTGGCAGCTTTGCCGTCCAGATTGCCCGGGCCGTCGGAGCGCAGGTCACTGGCGTCTGCCGCGAAACGAAGGTCGACTTCGTCCGTTCACTTGGGGCCGAGCGCGTGATCGCGTATGACACCGTCGACACCAGCGATTACGGCGGCCCCTATGACGCAATCATCGACACAGGCGGGGACACGCCGATCGCAACACTCCGCACGTGGCTCACACCGAGCGGCACGCTCGTGATCGTCGGCGGCGAAGGCGGCGACGCGGTGACCGGTATGGGCCGACAACTGCACGCCCGATTCTTGTCGCTGTTCGTTCGCCAGCGGCTCACCTTCATCGTCAACCGCGAGCGGCAGGCCGACCTCGAGCGCCTCGGCGAGCTCGTTGAGACCGGCGCAGTGAAGCCCGCGCTTGACACCGCGTATCCGCTCGAGCATGCCGCGGAGGCGATCCGGCAGCTGACGGCTGGCCGCGCAGAAGGCAAGCTCGCCGTTGCCGTTGACGAAGCCGCGACGCGATCACTTGACCTTCCGAATGGAGCCTCGCTTCAGCCGCTTCGAAGGGGTCGAGGCTCAAGGCTGACTGGACTAGGCGCGGAATGTGACCCGGATGCGCGTCCCGGCTTAGGCCTCTGCGAGGTAGCGGTGGATGAGAGAGGCGGCCATGGCGCCCTCTCCGACGGCGGATGCGACGCGCTTTATGGAGCCATGGCGAAGGTCTCCGGCGACGAATACGCCTGGTTGGCTTGATTCCAAGGGATATGGATCCCGGCTGAGCTTCCACCAGCTCTCGCGCGGGGCGTCAGCGACCACATCCTGGCCCGTCAGGAGAAATCCATGCTCGTCGCGCCTGAGCCACCCTTCGAGGCCGACCGTGATCGGCCGTGCCCCGATGAGCAGGAACATCGCATCTGCAGCTAACTCCTCTGTATCCTCGCGCCCCTCGCTCCGGAGGATGACGCTCCGCAGGTGGGAGTCACCGCGAGCTTCGGCGACCTGGGAGGACGTTCGAACCGTGATGCGTGGATGCTGGTTGATCCGTTCGATCAGGTAGTTGGACATCCCTCGGTGGAGGTCTGCCCCGCGTACGACGACGGTCACCGCTCTTGCGTGCTCGGCCATATGAAGCGCCGCCTGGCCGGCGGAGTTACCGCCACCGACAATCACCACGTCGCGGCCTTGCAGTCGAACTGCTTCTCCAGGCGCGGAGCCGTAATGGATTCCTGCGCCAACGAACTCTCGAACTCCTGGGGCTTCAAGTCGCCGGTAGTCCACGCCGGTGGCGACGACACCGGTTTGGACCTCGAGTGCAGAACCGCAGGTCAGCTCGACTCTAAACGTGCCGTGATCGGTCGGGCCCGATGTGATGAGCTCTGCTCCCACCAGGATCTCCGCCCCGAGACGGGATGCCTGGGCGTGGATGCTCGCCGCGAGTTCTGCTCCACTGATCCCTTGCGGGAAGCCTGGATAGTTTTCGATCCGAGCGCTTGTGCCAGCCTGACCGCCAGGCGCGATCGCTTCCACCACGATTGTGCTGACTCCTTCTGATGCACAGTAGAGAGCGGTGGTGAGTCCAGCGGGGCCTGCACCGACGACGAGGACGTCGTACATCTGTGTCGTCGGTCGAGTCGGTAACCCCACGCGTTCGGCGAGTTGCTGCTTGAACCGGGCGGTTTCGGCGTAGGCCCGTTCGTCCTCGGGAGGCACCGGAGGAGAATCGGCGCTCGGCGTGTGGCTGACGTAGCGAGTGAGCATGAAGCGCTCCGGCCCCTCCAGGATCGAACCATCCGCAAACAACGCCAACGGGTAGCGGCGGCCTTCGAGCTCTGCGCGGCCCCTGAGTAGCTCCACCAGTGGGTCGCTGTCCACATCCACCCACTGGAACGGCACGCCGTTTCGGGTCAGAAACTGTCGCGTCTCGGGCACACCCGGCGTCGACGCTCGACCGAGGAGGTATGTCGACGAGGCCAGCATGACGTCCTTCCTCAACTGCCGCGGTGACCGCGGCGCGGGTCAGACGACCGGCGCTCGGTGCCCGAAGAGGCCGGAGCCGATCCTTGAAGGAAGGCGAGCAGTTCCCCGACCGTTCGGTGGCTGTGGAGCGGATCGCGGAGGGGCAGGTCGCCGTGCACTTCGTATCGGTTGCGGCGTCCCTCGCGCGTCTTCGTGAGGTAGCCGGCCGCGACGAAGTCGTTGACGATTTGGGCAGCCGTTCGCTCGGTCAGACCAACGATCACGGCGATGTCTCGCAGACGGGTCGTGGGGTCACGGGCGATTGTTTCGAGGACGCGGGCATGGTTCGTCACGAACCGCCAGCCATGGTGGCCATTGGCCGCGGCGGCCGGCGCGCTTCCAGGGCCCGTGGCGTGCACGTCAGAGGCGGTCACGGCGAACTGCTGCGCCTCATCTCCGGAACTTGACTTCATGAGTTTTTACTACTAAAGTCGTTTTCCTGCATTAGTCCTCAGTCTACCGGATCATTAGGACGCGGGGCGAAACGTTGAACCCATGAAAGGCGTGCATCCGTAGCCAGAAGACCAATGGTCGGCGCGCGATCTCGGGAGGGCGCACTGCCACATCGCCGAGCACGCCAGCGCGGATGAGGCCGGGCTTCCGGATCGGTCACGTCGTTCCGCATTGGGCCACGTGGCCATGACCGCGAAACAAGCGCACGACCAGCTCACGCCCGAGGGGGATGGCCCCGGGCGCGGTCACATAGGCGTGATCGTGGTCTCTTCCGTTGTCGTGGGACTCGTCCTCGGACTCGTTCTGGACATCCTCGTCTTTGGTGGGGGTCGGGAGACGGTAATCACGGGACTTGCCCTGCTCTCCTTGGCGGTCGGGTACACGATGCTTGCGGAGCTTTCCAAGCGCCGCACCGACCAGCCGCAATCCTGGGCACGCATCGCTGCCCTGTGTTTCGGCGTGACGGGGGCCGCGGTTCTCGTCCTCCGTCCCAGCGGCCACGTTCTTCACCTACTCGGATGGGTTTGGCCGGTCCTTCTGCTCGTGCTGGTCGTGTGGATGATCCGCGAGTCCCGCCGATCACTGCGCAGCTGGTCACGACGAGTCGTCCTGTATCCGGCGTTCGGCGTGCTGGCTCTTGTCGCCCTTGGTGGCGCGATCGAGACGGGCATCGAAGCGACAACGAATACCGACCCTCCACCCGGTGGCCGCACCTACCTCGTCGCCGGCCATAGGCTCTACCTGCGCTGTTCGGGCACAGGGTCGCCGGTTGTGGTCTTGTTCAACGGGCTTGGGGAGCGGACGCCAAGCTGGGCCTGGGTGCAAGCCGACGTCATGCGCCAGACACGAGTCTGCGTATTCGATCGTGCGGGCGAAGGATGGAGCGGAGCCGGCGTCGGCGCACAGGACGCCCATCAACTTTCTGCCGATGCGCGAGGCCTTCTCAAGGCGGCCAACATTCCGGGCCCGTACATCCTTGCCGGTCACTCAGTCGGAGGCCCCTACGCCCTCGCCTACGCGATGGACTACCCAGCCGACGTCGCTGGCGTCGCGTTACTCGACTCGTCCACCCCCTATCAGTTCGACCTTCCGTCGTATGACACGTTCTACTCGGTGGCGCACCGCGTGTCGGGTCTGCTGCCGCCCCTCGCGCGCGCGGGGATCGTGCGGGCGTACATCACCGCAAGCGGCAGCTCGCTGCCGGCGGGTGCCAAGAGCCAAGCGGAGACGTTCGCCTCTTCACCGCGCGAACTGAACGCCGACCGCGTCGAGTTCGCAGAGCTGCCAACCGTCCTTGACCAGGACAAAGCTCTTACGAGCCTGGATGGGAAACCGCTCTTCGTCCTGACGGCCGACGTCGGGCAACAGTCGGGATGGTTTGCCGCGCAAGACCGATTGGCTGCTCTGTCGGCGAACAGCGCTCATCAGACAACGCAAGGCGCGACGCACCAGGCACTCCTGGAGGAGCAACGCTACGCCGCGCTAAGCGCCCAAGCGATCGAGGCGGTTGTCCACGCAGTTCGCACGGGCGCTCCACTATCACCATGACCAACGGCGATTCAACCTGCGGGAGGCTCGCATGACTACCGTTTCGCACCACGCCGGCGTGCATGCCGAAGACCCGACCGATCGAATCTCGTGGTGGATTCTGAGCTTCATCGGGGTGGCGCAGTTCATGGTCATCCTCGACGTCACCGTCGTGAACATCGCGCTTCCATCGATCAGTAAAGGACTCAGCTTTTCCGCTACCGATCTGCAGTGGGTCGTGACCGTCTACGTACTCTTTACTGGCGGTCTAATGCTGCTCGGTGGCCGGTCAGCCGACTTGTTCGGGCGCCGCCGTATGTTCCTGATAGGCCTGCTCGTCTTCACCGCCGCCTCACTGACCAGCGGCCTTGCGTGGTCGCCACACGCGCTGATCGTCTCGCGGGCAGCGCAGGGCTTTGGTGCGGCGCTTCTGCTGCCGTCTGCTTTGGCCATCATCACAACCACCTACTCCGGGCATCAGCGAACAGTCGCCCTTGCTGTCTGGGGTGCGATTGGCAGTGCCGGCGTCGCCATCGGCGTCCTGCTAGGCGGCATCATCACGACGGCATTTGGTTGGGAGTGGATCTTCTTCATCAACGTCCCGATCGGGCTTGTCGTCGCGGCCGGTGCGGTACGGCTCGTCCCCGCCAGGCACTCGGTGCCATCGGAGGGGGCGACGCTCGATCTGCTTGGCGCCGCCACCCTTCTAGTCGGCCTGATGATGCTCGTCTACGGGGTCGTGGGAACGGCACAGCACGGCTGGGCATCAGGACGGACGTTGCTTCTGCTCGGCGTCGCCGCTGCGTCGCTCGCAGCTTTCGTGGGCATTGAACGTCGCGGCGCAAAGCCGTTGGTGCCGCCGGCGACCTGGCGCGTGCGGTCACTGGTGTCGAGCGCCGCCGTGATGCTGGGAACAACGGGCGTCCTGGTCGGCGCGTTTTACCTGAACACGCTGTACCTCCAGAACGTGCTCGGCTACTCGGCGCTCAAGACCGGTCTTTCGTTCTTGCCGCTCGCGCTTGTAATCCTCGCCGCCGCCCACCTCGCGTCACATCTGCTCTCCCACGCGGGGTCTCGCATCGTCGCAGTGGTCGGACTGGTGATGACGGCTGTAGGTGCCCTACTTCTCGCCCTCGCACCCGACCGGGCGACCTACCTCACCAACATGCTGCCCGGATTCCTCCTATTGGGCGCAGGCGTCGGACTTGTGTTCGTGGCCGTGACGGTCTCCGCGATGGCAGACGTGGGCCACGAAGAGGCCGGGCTCGCCTCCGGGATAATGACCACCGCCCACGAGCTGGGAGCCGCGCTGGGTGTCGCGGTACTGGCTGCCGTCGCCACATCCAACGGCAACCCGGTGAGCGGCTACGGGAACGCCTTCTTCGTCGCGGCTGCGATCGCCTCGCTACTTGCGGTCGTGGCCGCCTTCGCGCTCCCAGTCCTGCGACCAGCGCCGGGGGCGCACGTTTCGATGCACTAGCGAGACCCGCCCCCGGTTGAGACCGGGATGTCGGTTGCGGGTCAGCCGAATCAGCGATGCCCGCGCGCGCCCGACGTGGCGTTCGGATAGGCGGGCCGTGAGCCACAAGTGGGGAGCGGAGCTCCTTCGTGTCAGCCATTTTCCTGTGTATAGACACGCCCGCCCGCCCAGCGTTCCGGCGGGTGCTTCATGGCACAAGCGGATACGCCGTTGCATCGTTGGTCCTCGCCTTCGTCCTCGGACCGATCGGACGGATTCTGTCGATCGTGTTCAGGCGGATCGCCCTGAACCGAATCGAGGAACGCGGTGAAGGCGGGTGCGGTCTTGCGATCGCATGGATGGCGATCAGCTACGGGATGCTGTTCGTGATCGCGTGGTACTTGCTCTCGAGGGCCGTTCTAAGCCCCTGACTCCCCGCGCACACAGCCGGGAGACGGCCACCCCCAAAGGAGCACATCGCGGATCGCCAGCAGCAGCCCAACCTCCGCGACCATTGAGCCAGCCTTCAACCGGACGCCTATGCCTCGCCCTCCGGTGTCATGGCAGCAATCGTACCGAACAAGTGTTCGTAGCCGCAACGCGAACGAGCACGCAGAACCGCGCACAGGCGACCACGCCGTCGCTCGCCCCGGCCCACCGTGCGGGTGACTCGCCGGCAGCTGGGACTCCGAACCCACGGCTTGCTACGTTGGTTGGTGGGTCGTGGGTTCAGCCGTGGCCGCGAACGTAGCACGGGGAGCTTCGTGCTACGGGCTTGCTACGTTCAGCCCCGAAAAGCCGCCCCGAACCCGCCCGCCGGGGCGCGAACATGTTACCCAACAGTGGGGTATGCAGGGCTTTCGCCGACCCTGCATACCCTTGCAACCAATGGAGGCGGCGGGAATCGAACCCGCGTTTCTATTCCTCGTGGGTTACCGCCGGGACACGAGGCCGAACAGGTCAGCCTCTGTCGCAGGGCTCCTAGTCCGATGCTAGCGCTGCTTGGCCGGGGACCATCGCCTCCGGTAGAGGATGAATGGCCGTCCCAGGTATTGGAAGGGAATGCTCCACGCGTGCACCAGGCGCGTGAATGGCCACACGAGTAAGACCAGCCAGGCTGCGGTCGCATGCAGCTGGTAGATGACGGGCACTCCGATCATCTTGGACGGTTCGGGGTGCAGGAACACGATGCTTCGGAACCAGACCGCGACGGTCGCGCGGTAGTCGTAGCCTCCGCCGAGTGTGTTTCGGCCGATCGTCTCGGCGATTCCGAGTCCGATCACCAGGCCGAGCAAGACGTAGACGACGATATCCATGCGGCTGGTGGTGACTCGGACGCGAGTCGCTGTGATTCGCCGCCATGCGAGGATCACGAAGCCGACGACGCAGGTAACCCCGGCGAGCGTGCCGGCCGCGGCGGAAAGCAGGTGGTAGGAGTGCTCGCTGATGCCGAAGGCCGCCGTCACGCCGGCGGGCACGAGGATGCCGAGCACGTGCCCTCCGATCGCCGCCAGTGCGCCGTAGTGAAACAGGATGCTGCCCCACTTCAACTGACGGCTCTCGAGCAGTTGGGTTGAGCGGGTCGTCCACCCGTACTGGTCGGTGCGGTAGCGCCAGATGTGCCCGGCGATGAAGACGGTGATCGCGACGTACGGCAGCGCGACCCATAGCAGAAGATGCACCGCGCTCATACGCGCACCTCGGTGGGCATGACCTCGGGTGGCGCGAACGGCTCGAGCCCGACCTGCTCGTCGGGTGGGCCCTCGGCCACCAGACGCTTGATCGCGTCGGATTCGCGGAGGCCGAGCCGAGGAAGCGCGGAGCACACGGCGTCGAGCACGTCGAGGTGTGGGCGCTGGTCGGCGCGTAAGGCTAGGCGCAGCAGTTCCAGCCCGATTCGGTGCTCGCGCAGGACGCGCTCGCCGTAGCCGGCGGGGGCGAATGCGGCGAACTCGAGCATCGCTGGCAGGTGGTCGGGCAGCTCGTCGGATGTCCAGCACCAGGCCGGCGGCCTTGTACATGCGCTTCAGCCGCAGCAGCGAGACGCCGCGCCGGCGCGTGTCGCCGTAGAGGTAGTAGCTGACGTTGAGCGTGCATCGGCGGCGGGTGTCGAACGTCTCGACGTACTCGCGTTCAAGGTCGATCAGCGACAGTGCGCGGCGGTGGGCGAGGAACCGGCCGAGCTGGGTGCGGCTGCCCTGGTCCGGGAGCTCGGCGACCGCGGCGGCGATCTCCGGGTCGGTGGCAAGCAGCGCCGCGGTCGGGTAGCGCAGCAGCAGCGACGCGATCTGGAACAGCACGGGAGGAGGTGGCTTGCTCATTCGGCCGTCGGCTCGTCCGGCCGTGGACGGCGCTTCACCACTCGCAGCTCGAGCAGCGGCTTGGACCGCGGCGAGTTCCGGCTGATCGGTCAGCATGAACGAGGGTCTGTGGCTTTGGGTGCAACAGCGCCGCAGTTCCCGGGGCCGCCCTCGAAATCGAGGCTGCATCCGGCCCCGGCCCCCTGTTCAGCGAGGCGGTCTGCCAGCTCCGCGTGGGCTTGAGGGATGACGTAGCGCTCCTCGTACTTGGCGATCGCGAGCAGCCGGTACATGTCCTCGAGCGCCTCGCCGGTCATTCCGACGGCGGCAGGGAGGCTGTCGTCGCGCTCGTGCAGCACCTGGTGTTTGCGCATGTAGCCGCGCATCGCGGCCAGCCGCCGCAGCACTTCGCGGATGACGTCGGTGTCGCCCGCGGAGAGCAGGTTGGCGAGGTACTCGAGCGGGATCCGCATGCTGTCCACGGCGGGAAACAGGTCGTCGGGGTCGGCCTCGTACCCGTCGCCCTCCAAGGCGTTCACGATCGGTGAGAGTGGTGGTACGTACCAGACCATCGGCATGGTGCGGTACTCGGGGTGCAGTGGCAGCGCCACCTTGTAGCGCGCGACCAGTGCGTGAACGGGTGATCGTTGCGCGTGCTCGATCCAGTCGGGTGAGATGCCGTCCGCCAGCGCTCGCCGGCGCACGTCGGGGTCGGCCGGGTCGAGGAAGAGGCCGCGCTGGGCGTCGAGCAGGTCGTGCTCGTCCGCGACCGAGGCGGCCGTGTCGACGCGGTCGGCGTCGTAGAGGAGCAGTCCGAGGTAGCGGATGCGGCCGACGCAGGTCTCCGAGCAGATCGTCGGCTGGCCGGCCTCGATGCGCGGGTAGCAGAGCGTGCACTTCTCGGCTTTCCCCGACTTGTGGTTGAAGTAGACCTTCTTGTAGGGGCAGCCGCTGACGCAGAAGCGCCATCCGCGGCACTTGTCCTGGTCGACCAGGACGATGCCGTCCTCCTCGCGCTTGTACATCGCGCCGGAGGGGCAGGACGCGACGCAGGAGGGGTTGAGGCAGTGCTCGCAGATGCGCGGCAGGTAGAACATGAACGCCTGCTCGTACTCCATCTTGACCTTGTTCGGCGAGCTCGCCGTTGATCTGTGGATCGGCCATCGCCGTCTTCGGGCCGCCCGCGAGGTTGTCGTCCCAGTTGGGGCCCCACTCCACGTTCATGGCCTTGCCGGTCAGCTGTGAGTGCGACGTCGCTACCGGGTCGTGCTTCTGCAGGGGCGCGCTGATCAGCGTCTCGTAGTCATAGGTCCACGGGTCGTAGTAGTCGTCGAGCTCGGGCAGGTCGGGGTTCCAGAAGATCGACGCGAGCTTCTTCAGCCGCCCGCCGGCGCGCAGCCGAAGCCGGCCGCGGCGGTCGAGCTCCCAGCCGCCCCGCCACTGCTCCTGATCCGACCAGCGCTTCGGGTATCCGAGCCCGGGACGGGTCTCGACGTTGTTGAACCACGCGTACTCCGCGCCGGGCCGGTTCGTCCAGACCTGCTTGCAGGTGACGCTGCAGGTGTGGCAGCCGATGCACTTGTCCAGGTTCATCACCATCGCGACCTGCGCCTTGATCGCCATCAGAACTCGACCTCGCTCTCGCGCCTGCGCACGAGCACGACCTCGTCGCGCTGTGATCCGGTGGGGCCGTAGTAGTTGAAGCCGTAGCTGAGCTGGGCGTAGCCGCCGATCATGTGCGACGGCTTCATCACGATCCGCGTGACCGAGTTGTCGGTGCCGCCGCGGTTTCCGAGCAGCTCCGTGCGAGGCGTCTGGAGGTGGCGATCCTTGGCGTGGTACATCAGGCAGACGCCCTTGGGGATGCGGTGCGACACCGTCGCCCGGCAGGCCATCACGCCGTTTCGGTTATAGGCCTCGACCCAGTCGTTGTCGCCGATCGCGAGCGTCTCCGCGTCCTCGCGGCTGAGCCACAGCACCGCGCCTCCTCGGAACAGCGTCAGCATGTGCAGGTTGTCCTGGTACTCGGAGTGGATCGACCATTTCGAGTGCGGGGTGAGGTAGCGCAGCGCCAGCTCGGGGCGGTCGCCGCCGGCCCGGTCGAGGTGGGTCGGGTTACCCCGCACCAGAGGCGGCCGGTAGTTGGGGAGCCCCTCGCCCAGCTCGAGCATCCACTCGTGGTCGAGGTAGAAGTGCTGGCGGCCGGACAGCGTGTGCCACGGCTTGTCGCGCTCCACGTTGATGGTGAAGGGGCTGTAGCGGCGGCCGTGCTCGTCGATGCCCGACCACTCCGGCGAGGTGAGGACGGTGCGCGGCTGCACCTGCGCGTCGGCGAACGTGATCCGCTCGGCCGCACGCGGCTCTGCCAGCGAGGCCAGCGGCACGCCGCACCGTTCCTCGAGCGATCGGAATCCTTCCAGCGCGATGCGGCCGTTAGTCGTGCCCGAGAGCGCCAGGATCGCCTCACACGCATGCTCCACGCGGTCGAGCGACGGCCGGCCGTCGGCGACTCCGCCCCGTACGAGCCCGTTCTGGCGGCCCAGCCACTCCACCTCCTCGATCGGCTTCCACGACGCGCCCTTGACGGTCGCGCCGAGCGTCTCGACGAGCGGGCCGAGCGCCGCGTGGCGAGCGGCCACGTTGGGGTAGTCGCGCTCGACCACGATCAGCTTGGGCATGGTCGTGCCGGGGATCGGCTCGCACTCCCCGGCCCGCCAGTCGACGCACGCGGCCGTGGGGCTGGGAGATCTCGTCAGGCGTGTCGTGGGCAAGCGGCGCCGCGATGATGTCGCGCCGGAGCCGAGGTGCTTCTCTGCCAGCTGCGAGAACTTCTCGGCGATCAGCTTGAACGAGTCCCAGTCGGTGCGGGCCTCCCACGGCGGCGGGATGGCCGGATTGAACGTGTGCACGAACGGATGCAGATCGGTGGTCGAGAGGTCATGCTTCTCATACCAGGTCGCGGCCGGTAGAACGACATCCGAGAACAGCGCGTTCGACGTCATCCGAAAGTCGATCGTCGTGAACAGGTCGAGCTTCGCTTCCGGCGCCTCCCGCCAGGTGACATCGCGTGGGCGGTGCTCCGGCGCGGCCTCCTCGGCGCGCACCCCCGGCTCAGCGGCACCCAGCATGTGCTTGAGGAAGTACTCGTGGCCCTTGCCCGACGAGCCGAGCAGGTTCGCCCGCCACACCGTCATCACCCGCGGGTGGTTTTGAGGCGGCGTCCGGGTCTTCGCAGGCGAACCGAAGCCGTCCCGTCGTGCAGTTCGGAGACGACGTGACGCGGCCGGGTCGACGCCCGCCCGCTCGGCTTCGTCGACCAGCTCGAGGCTGTTCCGGTCGAAGCTCGGGAACGACGGCAGCCAGCCCAGCCGCGCGCCCAGGGCGTTCATGTCCGCGATGTGCATGTCCTTGAACCGGCCGGTGCCCAGCGGCGAGGCCAGCTTGTCGGGGAACACGTCCGCGTAGCGCCATTGCCCGGACAGCAGCGAGAAGAACGGCGTCGCCGCCTGGTGCCGTGTCGGTCGCACCCAGTCGGACGCGAACGCCACGCGTCTGGAAGCCCGTCAGCGGCCGCACCTTCTCCTGGCCGACGTAGTGCGCCCAGCCTCCGCCGTTCTTGCCCTGGCACCCGCACATCAGCACCATCGCTAGGAACGTCCGGTAGATCTCGTCGGAGTGGAACCAGTGGTTGGTGCCGGCGCCCATCGCGATCATCGACCGGCCCTCGGTCAGCTCCGCGTTGCGGGCGAACTCGCGGGCGGTGCGGACGCAATCGCCGCGGTCGACCGAGGTGATCTGCTCCTGCCAGGCGGGTGTCCCCACCTGATCCGCATCGTCGTAGCCCGACGGCCACGCTCCCGGCAGGCCGTCGCGTCCGACGGCGTACTGGGCCAGCATCAGATCGAGCACGGTCGTGACCAGTTTCCCGCCTATCCGCATCGCCGGCACTCCCCGGCGGATCACCGAGCCGCCGTCGGTATCACCAACGTCGAACCTGGGCAGGTCGACAGCCACCGGTTCGGCGCCATGGCGGCCCAGGAGCGTCAGCACGGGTACGGCCCCATCCAACCGCAGGTTCCAGCGCCCCTTCTGATCGCTCCAGCGGAAGCCGGCCGACCCATTGGGGATCACCGGCCGGCCGGTGGCCTCGTCCAGGATCACGGTCTTCCAGTCGGGGTTCTCCTCGGGGTCACCGAGGTCGGACGCAGTCAGAAAGCGATCCGGCGCGTAGGCATCGCCACGCTCACGTAGCGTCACAAGCAGTGGCAAGTCGGTGAACCGGCGAGCGTAGTCGCGGAAGTACGGCACGTCCCGATCCACCCAGAACTCGCGAAGGATGACATGGCCCATGGCCATCGCCAGCGCACCGTCGGTGCCGGGATGCGCCGCCAGCCAGCGATCTGCAAACTTGGTGTGCTCGGCGTAATCCGGGCTGACCACAACCACCTTCTGGCCGTGGTAGCGGGCCTCGGTCATGAAGTGGGCGTCGGGTGTGCGCGTGGTGGGCAGGTTCGTGCCCCAGATCAGGAGGTAGCCTGCGTTCCACCAGTCACCCGACTCGGGCACGTCGGTCTGGTCACCAAAGGTCTGCGGTGACGCGGGGGCAGGTCGCAGTACCAGTCGTAGAAGCTCAGCACGACCCCGCCGATCAACGACAGGAACCGGGTGCCCGAGGCGTAGCTCGCCATCGACATCGCCGGGATCGGCGTGAACCCGGCCACCCGGTCGGGGCCGTATCGCTTGATGGTATGCACGTGCGCCGCGGCAACCAGCTCGGCGGCCTCGTCCCAGGTCGAGCGGACGAACCCGCCACGGCCGCGCTGGCGGGTGTAGGTACGCCGGCGCTCCGGGTCGTCCACGATCGCGGCCCAGGCCTCGACGGGGTCGCCGAGCCGCTCGCGCTCCGCCCGATACATCTCGATCAGGCTCCCCCGCACGTATGGGTAGCGAAGTCGGATCGGTGAGTAGACGTACCACGAGAAGGACGCGCCGCGCGGGCAACCGCGCGGCTCGTACTCGGGCATGTCCGGGCCGGTCGAGGGGTAGTCGACGGCCTGCGTCTCCCACGTCACCAGCCCATCCTTGACGTAGACGTTCCAGGAGCACGACCCGGTGCAGTTCACGCCATGGGTCGATCGCACGACCTTGTCGTGCTGCCAGCGCTCACGGTAGAACGATTCCCAGTCGCGATTCTTGGCCGTGAGCTGACTCCAGCCCTCCTCGCTGACAGGGCCGCGGCGGAAGAACTCATGTGCTCGTAGGAGCCCCGACTCGACCCGTTCCTGCGGCGACGGTTTGCGGCTCACGAAGCGACTCTAGCGCGCGCCTGGTGGAGGATCACGTTCCGGGAATCCCAGTGATGCGGTGCGGTGCCGTCGGCCGTGCGCTCCCGGATCAGCAAGGCCAGCGCGACCGCGAAGCAGACTATGCAGAAGATGAGCAGCCCGACGAATCCGAGGGCGAAGCTGCCCGTCCAACCCTTGATCAGCCCCATCACGACCGGCGGGAAGAAGCCGCCGAAGCCGCCGATCGCGCCGACGATACCGGTGGCCGCACCCGGATTCTCCGGGAACTCCTGAGGCACCAGCTTGAACACAGCGCCGCTGCCGAGGCCCAGGAACACGCCCATCGTCAGGCACGCAATCGACACCGTCACCATCGTCGGGTGCGACGCGACCGCCGCCAACACAGCCCCGTCGACGGCTATTCCGGCAAACGCAGCCGTCAAGACGGTCGCGCCGCCGTAGCGATCCGCGAGCCAACCACCCACAGGCCGCGCCGCAACTGCGATCGCTGCGAAACCCGCGGCACGCGCGCCCGCATCCACATCCGAGAGTCGCAAACCATTTCGTCAGCAATTTCTGGAGGAAGGTGAACATCGCCACGAACGCGCCGAAGGTGAGGAAGTACAACAGCGCCAGCCGCCATAGCCGCCACCCGGCGCCGACGACATCGCCGTAGCGGGTCGGCTTCGGTGGGTTCGGGGCGTCGCTGCCGAGAAACCACATCATGCCGGCGCCGAGCACGAGGATCACTGCCATGCCCCATCCCAGGTACGCCTGCCCATAGCGGTCGAGGGTGCGGGGAACGACTAGCAGCGCAATCGCTGGGCCGATCGTGCCAAGCGCGTACACGCCCACCGCGAAGCCCTGGCGTGACCGTTCGTACCATCCAACCACGAACGGGACGCCCACGGCGAACGCCGAGC
Source organism: uncultured Actinomycetes bacterium (assembly GCA_963766445.1). GTDB lineage: Bacteria > Actinomycetota > Thermoleophilia > Gaiellales > JAICJC01 > JAICYJ01. The sequence goes on from CAVXZW010000012.1 coordinate 16,944, forward strand.
CGGCGGCACCCATGAAGAACCCAATCACGAGCAGAGCGCCGTAGTCCGTCACGTATCCCAGCAGGATCGCGGGCAGGATCGAAAGCAGCATCGTGATCGTGAAGATCAGACGACCACCGAAGCGGTCAGCGAGCCATCCTGCGGGAATCCGCAGCAGCGAGCCGCATAGCACCGGGACAGCCGCAAGCAGCAGCACCTGAGTGTCCGACCACCCACTCGGATCCTGGAGATGCTTGGCCAACGGGGCGACCAACCCCCAACTGGTAAAACAGATCGTGAACGCGATCGTCGCGAGTGCAAGGTTCTTGCGAGCGCCGGATGTATCCCAAAGCCATGCCTGCGTCCTCCGAATTGACTGGCCTGATCATCCACGCCCCAGGGGACGGTGAACATCCGCGGCACTCCTGAACTCAGCTACGGAAAAGCCGCACCTTCGGGCCTCGCGCCGGCAGCTGTCACCGCAGGCTCGATAGCACGCACGGCCTGACATCCGCGAGAGCCAGCGCTATGGTCGACGAGCCGAACCTCGGGACGCCCCACGAGAGCATCGAACCGGATTCGATTCCTCCGTGCGGCGTGACATTCCGAACAAACTGGATTTGGCTGAATACTGCGATGGAGGCGGCGGGAATCGAACCCGCGTTTCGATTCCTCTGCGGTGAGGCAGGAGAGACGTCGGTCGATGGCGGCGGCCGATGAACTCGGAAGCACGGGAGGGCCAACCGGCAGCGACTAGGCTTGATTCCGCCCCAGGCCGGCGGCATGCGCCTTGAGCATCGCCTCGGCGCGATCTGCAACCTGGAGCTTGTTGAAGATCATCGAGACGTAGTTTCGGACTGTCTTGACGCTCAGCTCCAGCTCGTGGGCTATTGCCTGGTTGTTTCGGCCTTCGGCGATCATCTCGAGCACTGCGTGTTCCCGCTCGGTCAAGACCGGGAACGGCCTGGCGGTACGCCGAGCGAACAGCGCCATCATGCGCCCGGCGATGGCGGGGCCGAAGATGGCGTCGCCCTCGGCCACTGAGCGGACAGCGCGGGCGATGTCGGCTGGTTCTGAGCCTTTCAACAGGTAGCCACGGGCGCCGGCCCTCATCGCTTCGAACACCGATTCGTCGTCGTCGAACATCGTCAGCATCAGTATGCGCGTGTCCGGCGCAGCGCTGATGATGCGACGGGTGGCTTCGATGCCGTTCATCTCCGGCATACGGATGTCCATCAGGACAACGTCTGGGCGCGCCGTGGTGGCATTCGCGACGACGGTCGGTCCATCGCCGCACTCCGCGACCACCTCGATGTCGTTCTCGGCGGATAGGGACGCGCGCAAGCCCTGGCGGAAGACGGGATGATCGTCTGCCACGATCACACGCAAGACGCGATCGTTCATGGTGTCTCGATCGGCAAAGTGAGGCGCACGAGGGTGCCACCGCCGGCGCCGGGTGCGATCGTGACGGCTCCGCCGAGCTCATCGGCGCGGTCGCGCATCGAACGCATCCCGATCCCACGCCCCTGATGTGCAGTCATGCCGCGACCGTCGTCCTCGACCTCCAGTTCCAACATGCCGTTCACGGCGATGCGAAGTTCGCAGCTGCCCGCGTCGGCATGGCGAGCCGCATTGGTGAGCGCCTCGGATGCGATCCGATATGCGGCCACCTCGACTGCTGCGGGCAGCTCCGGCAATCTCTCGGGGCCTGACAGGCGATAGCAAGGGCCGAGACGGGTCACCTGCGACTGCAGCGCCTGCAGCAGGCCGAGCTCGTCCAACGCTGGGGGTCTGAGGCCGTCCACGAGCCGACGGATCTCGGCGATCGCCTCTTGCGTCTCAGTCGTCAGCTCGCCGATCAAGCGCTCCGCGTCGGCCGGCCTCGTGATCGCGGCTCCCTTCGCCGCGCTCAGCTTCAACACCATCCCGGCGAGGGTCGGGCCGAGCCCATCGTGCAGGTCGCGTCGCACCCTGCGCCGTTCCTCCTCTCTGGCCATCACCAGTCGCTCGCGCGACCGCTGCAGGTCATCCATCACACGCACGCCGTGCACGGCGACGCCGCTCTGACGTGCCAGGTCGGTCAGCAGCCGCCTGTCGGCGGCGGTGAGCGACTCACCTCGCGGTGCGACCACGCCCAGCCGGCCGAGCACCTCGCCCTGGTAGGACAGCGGGAACCATGCGATCCGCTCATCACCCGGTACTCCAACTGACGCGGCGGTGGCGAGTGTGCCGCCGCGCTCGAGCTCGATCACCGCATGCGGCACCCGCAGAGCACCGGCTACCGAACCGACGATTGTCGCTAGAACCTCTTCGCCGGCGGGCGCCGATTCCAGCCGCTGGCCGAGGGTGGAGAGGGCGGCGTAAGGATCCGATCGCTCGCCGTAGACGAGCCGCTCGACGATGCGTTGCAGGCGGCGATGGAGCGGCTGCACGGACAGCGCCGCGACAGCCGCGGCGATGCCGCCCGCGACTCCGGTGCTGTGAAGGACGAGGTTCAGCAACACCACCAGCGTCGTCGAGATAGCCAGAACGATCAGCGTCAGCGAGCCGTAGATCAGCGTCCGGCTGAGGGCGAGCTCGACGTCGAACAGTTGGTAGCGAAACAGAGCAACACCGGTCGAGAGTGACAACGCCGTGGCCGCAACCGCGATCGCGGCCAGGCTGAGGGGCCCAGTACCGCCGGTGAAGTATCCGTCCGCCAGGCAGATCAGCAGGGCGAGCGGCAGCAGCGTGGCGGCGTATGCGAACCACAACAGCTGCATCCGCTCCACCCCGCCAGCCCGCCGAAGTCGCACGCGCACTGCCCAGGCCGCTGCGAACAGTCCCGCAAGGATCCCGATGAGGCTCGGAAGCAGCAACCAGACAGCGGCCTGAACGTGCGGCAGCGGACTGTCCGCGGTGCCGTAGACGGCCGGGAACCGATCGGGGTGGAGCATCCCGGCCAGGATCGCCGCCACGAACGACGCCGCGACGAAGATCGCGAGCGGGCGCCAGCGCCTGCTTGGCAGCCGACCATCCGGAAACACCAGTGCCAGCGCCGTGGCCCCGGCGAACAGGGTCGGCCAGTCCGCCTGATCCCAGAGCAACGCCCATCGGCCACCGGGCAGCGAGCCCGCATTCGCCACGAGCGCGTAGCGGGCATACGGCTCCACCGCGAATGCCAGGCCAAGCAGGGCGGCATCGGCGATCAGCACCCATCCCACTGCGTTGCCCTGGCGACGCCACACGATCAGGCTCCCAATCGCGAGCGGAACGACGACGACCGGAGCCACCAACAGCAGCACCCAGGGATCGTCATGTCCCACCACCGCCAAGATCCCCGCAACCCCGAGCAACGCCACCACCGCCACGGCAGCGGTACCGGCCACGGTCCGAGCCATCCACCGCGGCGTTCGTGTCAGTCGCATCGAACCATTGTGACAGCCAGATGCGCGCTGGCGGCCTACCAGCGCGGAACTTCCCGGCGCTTCGGGACGATTTCCTCTGTCGCCCGGGACACAGGGCAAGCGAGGGTACTTCCGGGCAAACCACCGCCGAACAGCACACCAGGTCGCCGGATGCGGTGACCGGAAGGGAGTTCCGTGATCTCAGACTCACTCATCCGACGGTTCGGTGCTAGCGCCGGCGTGCTCTTTGCCGCATGCATCTTCTTCGGGAATGGCAACTTGCTCGGCGACTCGAGCAGTATCGATTCGGCCGGTTCGCTGTACAAGGTGCTGTCAGACACCCAGAACATTTCGGTCGGCGTGTTCTTCACCACCATCGGCGCCCTCTTTGCGGTCGGCTTCGCATTGGCGCTCCGCTCCGTGATCGCGCGAAAAGAGACGATGCCGGGTGGTCTGTCGACGGTGGTGCTGGTGGCGGCCGCGACGGGCGCCGCACTCACGGGCATCGGGCCGGCGCTGATGCGCGGCGTGACGCTTCGCATCGACCATGCCACCAGCACGCCCGACATTGCGGCCTTCTCACATGCCAGCGCCGCCGCCCTGTTCTTCTACGCGTCGATCTTCTTCGCCATCGAGGCGCTCGCGACATCCGCAGCCGCGCTGCGGGGAGGCACGCTGCCGCGCTGGTTCGGATGGCTGGCGATGATCCTGGGAGCCGCCATGATCATCGGCGCTGCGGGCGCCGCGTTCGGATCGGCGCTGGCCTTCATCGGCTCGATGGCGCTGCTCTCTTTCCACATCGTCGGCTCGATCGTCGTGTGGCGCGCGGCCGTCCGTGCATATCCGCGATCGTCCACCGCTCCGGCGGCACCGACCGAAGTGCGAGCATGAGAGCGGCTGCGCGAGTGCTCGCCATCGGCCTCGCCGGCCCGCGCCCCGTCGTACTGCCGCGGCAGGCGGACCACGGTTCTGCCCGCCGCCGTTCGGTGCTGTCGTCCAACGAACATAAGTCCGAGCGCCCGATCGGACAGGATGCGATGTGCCGATCCGTCGGCGAAGATCACACCCTTGTCACGGGTCGTTTTCGGCATACCCTCCGAGTGTTCAATTCCACTCGGCGTGCTCAGAAAACCGCATGGTTGAGTCGAATAGATGGAGGCGGCGGGAATCGAACCCGCGTCCACGACCGCACGAAGAGAGCGTCTACAAGCGTAGTCCGGGATTGAAATTCGCCCGGCGGCTGCCCCCGGACGGGCCACCGCACGAACTAGCCCCTCTTTGAAGTCCCGATCGGCGGCGTAGGCGCTCCCCCTCACGGCAAGCCCGCTAGCTGACACCGGGAATCCCTCCCGCGGGCTGGAGGGGCCGATGCGCTACCTAATTAATTAGGCAGCGAGTGCGAGATCAGATTCCGCACTTGCGGTTTTCCAGGGATTTTACGAGGCCACCTGGAACCTCGGCTTGCAACCCTCCTCGAAAATCGACCGTGTCGAAACCAGGTCGCCCCCTTGGAGGTACCTTCACATTCTAGCCGCGACGGCGCGCCCGCCCGCTACACCTGCCGCTCCTGCCGCTCCAGCCAGCCGCCGACGACCTCCAGGAACCGCTCCGGCTCCTCCACGTGCGGGACGTGCGAGCTGTTCTCGAGCACCTCCCACTCCGAGCCCTTGATGCCCTGATGGATGGTGCGCGACACCAGCGGCGTCGACTCGTCGTACCGCCCCGACACGATCAGCGTCGGCTCGTCGATCTCCCCCAGCCGCGTGGTCACGTCCCACTCCCGCAGCGAGCCGGTGCAGAAGAACTCGCTCGGCCCCCACATCGTCAGGTACACCTCGTTCGGCAGCTGGTCGAACGACCGCGCCACGTAGTCCGGGTAGGGCCGCACCCGGCAGACGTGCTCGTCGGAGTAGACGTCGCAGGCGGCCTTGTACTCGTCGCTCGCGGTCGTTCCGGCCCGCTCGTGCGCCAGCAGCGTCTCCTGCACTCCCTCCGGCAGCAGCGTCCGCAGCCGGTCGGCCTCGGCGATCCACAGCGGCACGCTCGACAGCGAGTCGCAGATGATCAGGCTGGCGACGCCATCGGGGCGGGTCAGCATGTACTCGAAGGCCAGCATGCCGCCCCACGACTGCCCCAGCAGGTGGATGCGGTCGAGTCCGAGCGCGTCGCGCACCGCCGCCACCTCGTCCAGGAACAGCTGCACCGTCCACTTGTCGGGATCGCTCGGGTGCGGCGAGTTCCCGCAGCCCAGCTGGTCGTAGAAGATCACGCGGCGGCCGCCCCGCGCCAGCTCCGCCATCGGCTCCAGGTAGTCGTGTGTGCCGCCCGGCCCGCCGTGCAGGAGCAGCAGCGGCAGGGCGCCCGGGCGCTCGCCCTCGCCAACGATCCGGTACCAGGTCTCGGCTCCGCCGAAGGGGATCCGGCCTTCGGAGACGGGCAGCGTTTCAGTCATGGGCAACACCTATCACATGCGGGGTGGCCCAGCTAGCGTTCTGCGTGGACGTGGCTGCGCAATCGACCAGCCTTCCCGACGGTGTCATCCTGCGGTGGCGCGGGCCGCTGTCGGACGCGGAGATGACCGACCTCGTGGCCTCATACGGCGGGACGCCCGTACCCGGATGGTGGGCACGATCCGTCCGCACAGCTTCGGCTGGGTCACGGCCCGGGCGGCCGACGACATGGTGGTCGGCTTCGTCAACATCGTCACCGACGGCTGCGATCACGCGTTCCTGATCGACACGAAGACGCGCGGAGCCTTCCAGCGGCGCGGCATAGCCACCCGCGTGGTCGCGTTTGCAGCGGAGCACGCTAGAGCGGCCGGCTGCGAATGGCTGCACGTCGACTTCGACGACCACCTGGGGGCCTTCTACCTCGAAGCCTGCGGGTTCGAACCCACCGCTGCCGGGCTGATCCACCTGCGCCCGTCGCAGGCGTCCGGGTGACCGGCGGCCACATCTGCGACCGCTGGTAGGGTCGCGGCGTGCCCTACTGCCAGCACTGCGGGAGCCCCCATCTCGACGATGCCACGTTCTGCCCGCAGTGCGGCTCGTGGGTGGGCAGCGTCGGCAGCCTGCCGGCTGCTTCCGTCGCCGCCGCCCGCTACGCCGGCTTCTGGCCGCGCCTGGGCGGCTGGCTGATCGACCAGCTGATAATCGCCATTCCGTTCAACATCGTCACCGACCTGCTCGTGTCCTACAACCAGCCGACGGTGACCACCACCACCGATGCCGGCAACAACCTCCACATTCACTGGCACGGCGATTGGCTCACGCTCGGCCTGCTGCTGCTGGCCTCGACGGTGACGACCTGGCTCTACTCATCCATCCTGCAGAGCTCGTCGCGCCAGGCCACCGTCGGCCAGAGGGCGCTGGGGCTCGATCATCACCGACCTGGACGGGAACCGCATCAGCTTCGCCCGCGCCAGCGGCCGCTACCTGGCCACGTTTTTGACCAGCCTCACCTTCGGCATCGGCTACCTGATGGTGATCTGGACGAAGCGCAAGCAGACGCTGCAGGACAAGATCGCCGGCACCGTGGTGATCGCCAAGCGTCACTGACTGTCGCGGCCGCGGACGCCCCACGTGTCCGACAGCACGTAGCCCTCGGGGAACGGGTCGCTCGGATCCACCATCAGCTGCGTGATGCCGGTGATCCAGGCGCTGCCGCGGATCGCGGGCACGATCGCAGGGCGGTCGGCGACGGCGGTCTCGGACACGATCCGGCCCTCGAACGCCGAGCCGATCGCGGATTCGTGGGACATCGTGTCGCCCACGCGCATCTGGCCGCGCGCGTGCAGCGCCGCCATCCGCGCCGACAGGCCGGTGCCGGTCGCCGAGCGGTCGAGCCGCCCCGGCGACACGACGACGGCGTTTCGAGTGACCTCCCCCACCCCCCGCCAGGGCTCGGCGATCTGGACGATGCTGACTCCGGAGATCTCGGGGTTCTCGGGGTGCGCGCAGGGCAGCTGCTCGCGAGCGGCCGCGCGGATCCGCTCGCCCGCCAGCGACAGCTCGCGCGCCTCCGAGGGCTCGATCGCGAACCCCAGGGCGCGCGCGTCGGCGATCACGTACCACATGCCGCCGTAGGCGACGTCGACGGTGAGCGTGCCCAGCCCATCCACCTCCAGCGGCGCATCCAGGCGGTCGGCGAAGCACGGGCACGTTGCTGAACTCGACGCTCTCGCAGCGGCCGTCCCTGCAGGCGGCGCGCACCTCGATCACGCCGCCCGGCGCCTCCAGCCGCAGCACCGTCTCGGGCTCGCGCATCTGCGACGGCCCCGATCTCCAACAGCACCGTGGCCGTGCAGATCGTGTTCGAGCCCGACATCGGCGGGTACTCGGTCGGCTCCATGATGATGAAGCCGGCATCACAGCCGGGCTGGGTGGCCGGCACCACCAGGTTGGCGTGGCAGGCGACGCTGCCGCGAGGCTCGCGCAGCAGCAGCTTGCGGAGGCCGTCGCCGTGCTGCTGCAGGTGGCGCATCTGATCGAACACGGTTGCGCCCGGCGGCGGCAGCACACCGCCCACCACCACGTTTCCGATCTCGCCGCCCGCATGGCAGCCGACGACGGTGATGGTGCGCACAGCTCGCATCGGCCGAGCATACCGGCGTGCGATCGCGGGTAGATTCCGCGTGTGACGCTGGTGCACTTCCTGGTCGATCTGGGTGCGGCGGGCGTGCTGACCGCGCTGCTGGCCCGCGTGGTCGAGCTGGCCGATCGCGGGATCGTCCGATGACGGCCCGTCGGACGGCGGCGGCGGTGGTGGTGGCGGCGGCGGATGGTGGCGCCGGCCGGCCCCGCCGGCTCCGCGGCCGCACCCGACCGGTGCCCGTAATCGCCGCAGCCCGCCGGACACGCGCCCTCACGACCGGCCCCGGCCGGCCCGGGTGCGCGTCCACTGATCAGCGGCTGTTGCGCTCCTTGATCGCTCGCTCCATCTGGCGGCGAGCGTCACGCTCGGCGATCGAGTGGCGCTTGTCCACGCCCTCCTTGCCGCGGGCCAGGCCCAGCTCGAGCTTGACCTTGCCGTTCGTCAGGTACAGCGCCAGCGGCACCAGCGTCATGCCCCGCTGCGCCACCTTCACGCCCAGCTGGTGGATCTCGCGGCGGTGCAGCAGCAGCTTGCGGTCGCGCATCGGCTCGTGGTTCTGGAGGTTGCCCTGCCGGTAGGGGGCGATGTTGGCGCCGACCAGGAACACCTCGCCGTTTCGCAGCTGGGCGTAGCTCTCGCGGATGTTGCCGCCGCCGTCGCGCAGCGACTTCACCTCCGTGCCGGTCAGCGCGATGCCGGCCTCGACCCGCTCCACGATGTGGAAATCGTGTCGGGCCTTGCGGTTCTCGGCGATCATCTTGCGGGCGGGCGCGGACATCAGGTGGACTTTACGCGGTCGCCGCCGTCGCCTCGGCCGCCTGATCGAGGCCGGCCAGGCGCTGCGAGCCGATGAACATGCCCGCCGCCAGCAGCGACATGACGGCGCAGACCGCGTAGCCGGTGACGTAGCCGTTGCGCGTAATCAGGTAGCCGACCAGCGGGAACAGCCACAGCATCTGGATCGAGAAGAAGCCCTCGGCGATCGACATCGAGGTGGCTCGGAACTCGGAACGGGTGTTGTGCTGGAGGTAGGTCGAGAGCGTGACGTAGACCAGCTCCGGCAGGCCCGCCACCACCAGCAGCATCAGCACCGGCAGCGCCAGGCCGGGCAGCGCCGGGCCCAGCACCAGCGCCACCGCGGCCACCAGCGACGTCCCGCCGACGGTGGCGGTGAGCGACGTGCGGTCGTGCATGCGGCCGCCCACCCAGCTGAACAGCGCTCCCACCAGCATCCCGCCGCCCAGGGCGAACCCGAGCATGGCATCGGAGGCGCCGCGCTCGGCGAACAGCGGCGCGGCGTAGAACCAGGCGCTGGTGAAGGCCGCCCAGTAGATGCTCCAGGCGATCGTCAGCACCGCCAGCCGCGGCGAGCGACGAAGCGCCGCAAGTCCGCTGCGCGCGACCGACAGGCCCTGGCCGGCGCTGCCACGGGCATCGTTCGGCAACCGGCTGGCGATCGCGCTCGCGATCAGCGCGCAGATCGCAGTCAGCCAGAACGCGGCCGGCCGCGACCAGGTCGCGATCAGGCCGCCGGCCAGGAACGAGATCGCGCTCGCGAACTGGAACACCGCCCACAGGCCGCCCAGCATGCGCGGGAACTGCGCCTGGGCATCGTCGTGCGCGAGCGCGTCGAACAGGTAGGCCTCATCGGCGCCGGTGCGCAACGCGAATGCCACGCCGTGGATGGCGCCGGCCAGGCAGATCAGCCCGAACCCGGGCGCGTAGACGTAGCCGAGCTCGCCCACGGCGGTGAAGAAGCCGGCAGCAACCAGCAGCCGGCGGCGGCCGAGCGCGTCGGCCAGCGCTCCGGTCGGCACCTGCGCCACCAGCATGCCGACGTGCAGCGCAGCCTCGACCAGGCCGAACTGGGTCAGCGTCAGCCCTCGCGAGAGCAGGTACACCGCCCACACCGGGCCGGTGAAGATGATGCCGTTGAAGAGCTGGTAGAGCCTGAAGATTGTCAGCGTGCGCGCGTGCATGAAACCCCTCGGGTGATCGGAAAGCCGGACTGATCAGCTGAGCGGCACGCCGACTTTGGGCGCACCACTCCCTGGGACCCGGCCCCGTCAGTGCGAGACGCGCGAGATGCTGAAGCGCAGCCGGCGGATCACCGACGTGGCGAACTCGATGTTGGGGCTGCGGTGGTGCATCGGCGCGCAGGATACCAGGCAAATCACTCGCGGCGCCTCTTGTGAGCAGCAGCGTCAGACTGAAGTCATACCCTTCACCGCAGAGCCGCCGGCAGCGCCGCCAGGTCGGCCAGATCGAGGTCGACGTCGACCTGCCCGAACGACGAGCCTTTGCCGGTGCGCACGAGGCAGGTGCGCATGCCGATCCCGGCGGCCGGCGCCAGATCCGATTCCGGGTCGTCACCCACCATCATCGCCTCAGCCGGATCGACCCCCAGCAGGCGGCAGGCGCTGCGGTAGATCTCGGTCGATGGCTTGCCCACCACCACCGGCTCGGTCGCCGCCGCATAGCTCAGCCCGACGACGAACATGCCCGCATCGAGCGCCGGGCCGTCGGCGGTCGGCCACCAGCGGTTCTGCTGCATCGCCACCAGCGGCACACCGCCGAGGAGCACCCTGAAGACCGCGTTCAACCGCCCGTACGTCCAGCTCTCGTCGGGCCCGCCCAGCAGCACCACCTCGGCGGTGCCCGGGTCCTCCACCAGCTCGATCCCGTCAAGCTCGCCGACCGCGCCCCGCTCGACCAGCGCGTACACGCGCTTGCCCGCGTGCTGGGAGCGGAGGTGTTCGGCGGCGGCCGACGCGGCCGTCGTGATCCGCTCGACAGGGAGGTCGTAGCCGATGCCGGCCAGCCGCTCCGCGATCGCCGCCCGCGTCTTGCCTGTGGTGTTCGTGAGCACGCCCAACTCGATGCCGCCGGCCGCCAGCTCGGCGACGGCGGCCGCCGACCCCGCGATCGGCGACCAGCCCACGTGCAGCACGCCCTCCATGTCAAGGACGATGCCGCGCACGCCGCTCACTGCAGGGCGTCCTCGATCATCTGCCGCGCGATCGGCGCAGCGGTCTGGCCACCCACGCCGCCGTGGACGATCAGCACCGAGACCACCACCCGCGGCGCCTCGGCCGGCGCGTAGCCGACGAACCAGGCGTCGCTCTTGATGCCGGGGCCCAGCTCCGCGGTGCCGGTCTTGCCGTTGACCGTGGCTATCGAGCTGGATGCGAGCGTGCCGGTGCCGTAGCTGACGACCGCCCGCATCATCTCGGCCACGTCGTCGGCGACGTGCTTGGTGATGACCCGGCGGCTGGGGCGGCGGTCGTGGATGCGGGCCGGCGAGCGCGCGATCCACGGGGGATGCAGCACTCCGCGGCTGGCGATCACCTGCCCCACCGATGCCATCTGCAGCGGCGTGGCCGAGACGCCGCCCTGGCCGATGCCGGCCACGCCCAGGTTGACCGGGTTCTGGAGCGCGCTCTGCGACGGCATCACGCTCTCGTCCAGCGGGTAGGCCATGTGCGAGCGGGTGTTGAACCCGAACGACGACCGCGGTGCGCGCCAGCTGCTTGCCGCCGGTGGCGACGGCGACCGGCCCGAACACCGAGTTGCAGCTCTGGGCAAACGCCTGCACCAGCGTGCCACCGCACAGCTCGTGGTGGAAGTTGATCAGCTTGAAGCCGCCGACCAGCGCGTAGCGGGCCGGGGTGTAGCTGCTCTCAAGGGTTACCACGCCCTTCGTCAGGGCGGCCGATGCGGTCACCATCTTGAAGGTCGAGCCGGGGGGCTGCACGGCGTCCATCGCGATGCCGGCCGCGGCCCGCACCGCGCCGTTGCGGGGGTCCATGATCGTGATCCCGCCAAGGCGCCCGCCCAGCGCGTCGGTCGCATCCGTCTGCAGGGTGGGGTCGAGCGTGGTCACCACGTCGTGCGGCCGGCGCCCGGGACGGTGGGCGATCAGCCGTGTACCGGTGGCGCTCTGCGCCTGCAGCGTGATCGACGGGACGCCGCCCAGCACCGGGTTCAGCGACTGCTCGAGTCCGCCCTGACCGTACTTGGAGTTGGCCGGCCAGCCCAGCTCCACGCGCTGCTTGCGCTCGGCCGCGGTCTGCGGCGCCCGCAGGAACCCGGTGAGCGTGTAGAAGGGCGCTCCCTGCGGGTACTGCCGATCGTCGGCCGGACCGCGGGCCAGCACCATCCGGTTGGTGGCCAGGATCGCTCCACGGTGGTCGGGCGGCTTGGCCGTGCTCACAAGCTGCTCGCCCGGCTGCAGGCCCGGCCACACCAGCTCCGGCGCCCAGCTGATCAGGTAGCGGCTGCCGGTCAGCACCACCGGCACCTGCAGCTCGCCCTGCAGCCGCCCGAACTCGCGTGTGCGCAGCGCCATCGGCACCGTGTCGACGCCGGCCGCCATCACACCCGGCCCGGTCACCTTCAGCGACTTCAGCGTCGACACCGTCGCCGCCTGCGCGTAGGCCCGCCGGAAGGCGCGATAGGTGGTGGCCGCTCGCGACTGCGGCGCCAGCTGGCGGTACATCGTGTGGTAGTCGCCGGCCACCCAGGCGGCCGTGAACGCCTCCACCGGCGTCCTCGGGTTCGGCCCCGAGTTGATCAGCGGCACCGCGTCGTCGTGGAAAGCCAGAAACGCGACACCGCCGACCGCGGCCACGGCCAGCACCCCACCGGCGATGACGAGCAGCCGGCGCGGAGATCGCCGTGGCCTCTTCCGCTCGATGCTTCGTGCGCCGGCCACCGGGGTAGTGTGCCTCAGCCGCGCTGCCGATCGATCCGATCGAGCAACACGCGGCCGCGCGCACGGTCGATCGACTGCACGCGCACGACCATCGGATCGCCCAGCCGATGACGGCGGCCGGTGGTGCGTCCCACCTGCGCGACTCCCAGCCGGTCGATCTCGAACCGCTCCCGCCCCAGGCGCCGAACCGGCAGCAATCCCTCGAACACCTCGCCGAAGCGGACGAACAGCGCGCCCTCGATCATGCCCACCACCTCGCCCTCGAACGGCTCGTTCCAGCCCCTGCGATAGAGCTCCTGCTCGAGCAGGAAGGCCAGGCAGACGTCGTCACCGCGCCGCTCGATCCGCGCGGCCTCGCGCTCGCGCTCGCTGCTTACGACGCCCTCGTGCTGGAGCAGCTCGGGATCGTCCGCGGGGCGCTCGGTGGCGCCGATCAGCCCCAGCAGCGCCCGGTGCACCACCAGGTCGGGGTAGCGGCGGATGGGCGATGTGAAGTGACAGTAGGCGGTGCTGGCAAGACCCGAGTGGCCGAGGTTCCGGGGGTCGTAGCGCGCCCGCTCCAGCGCCCGCAGCACCAGCGTCGGGAAGGCCACGCGGCCGCGGCCGGCAGCGGCCACGTACTGGGTGACGCGCTCGCTGATGCGGGCCGCGTGCGCCGCCGCCTGGGCAGGCGTGTGCAGGTCAGGCAACGCCGGTGTCGGCACCTCCAGCTCGGTCAGGCGCGCCGAGAGCAGCGCCACCGCATCCGGGTCGGGTGCCTCGTGCACGCGGTAGAGGGCCGGCACGCGCGCCGCGGCCAGCATCTCCGCGACCCGCTGGTTGGCCATCAGCATCAGCTCCTCGACCAGCGCGTGTGCCGCGTGCTCGGCCGCCGCGACCGCGTCGACCACCGGCCCTCCGCGAAGGTGAACTCGACCTCGCGGGAGTCGATGCGCGCGGCGCCGCGCGCGAAGCGTGCGTCCCGCAGCCGGCCGGACAGGTCGCGCGCGTCTCGCAGCGCCTCCAGCAGGTCGTTTGCGGCCGGCTCGTGCCCGGCCAGCATCCGCTCCACCTGCGGGTAGCGGAGCCGGTGGTCGCTGCGGATGGTGCTGCGGTAGGCCGTCGCCGAACCGTCGGGCGCCACCTCGATCGTGACCGCGTAGCGGTCGACCCCCGGCTGCAGGCTGCAGACGTTGCTGGAAAGCGCGTGCGGCAGCATCGGTTCCACCCGGCCGGGCAGATACACGGAGCAGCCACGCCAGGACGCCTCCTCGTCGATCGGCCCGCCCGCGACCACGAACGCCGACACGTCGGCGATGTGGACGTACACCCGCAGGCCGCCCTGCTCCCGCTCGACCGAGATGGCGTCATCGAAATCGCGCGCGTCCGGCGGGTCGATGGTGAACGTGAGCCGGTCGCGCAGGTCGGCGCGGGCCGGGTCAGGCGGGAGCGGGTCGGCGGGCAACGCCGCCAGCTCGTCCTCCACGTCGCTGCGACCAGGGCACGGCCACGCCCTCCGAGACCAGCACCCCATGCAGCACGGCCGAGACGTCGTCGCTTCGGCCCAGCACATCCAGCAGCCGCGCCTTGCGCCCCTCGAGCTCGACGGCCACCAGGTCGCCCTCCCGCGCCGGCAGCGATCCCCGCCGGCCGAGCGTGATCGGCAGGCCCGGCTCGAAGAACGGCTCCGCCACCAGCAGCTTGCCGCGCCGCGCGACCTCACAGACCGCCGGTGGCGGCCGATCGTGATCGGTCACTTCTGGGCGAGCACGCCAAGCGCCCTGCGCAGCACCTCGTCGACTCCGGGTGAACGGCCGGTTCACGACCCGCACGTCCGGAATGATGCCCCGGCGGTTGACGCGCTCACCGCCGGCCAGCGAGAACACCGCGACCGTCAGCTTCAGGGCGCCGCCGCCCTGCAGCGGCTGCACCGCCTGCACCGTCCCCTTGCCGAAGCTGCGCGTGCCGACAACGACCGCGCGGTGAGCCCGCTGCAGCGCCCCTGCGACCACCTCGGCCGCGCTCGCCGTGGAGCTGTCGACCAGCACCGCGACCGGCAGGTGCGCGACCGCCCGGTCGTCGGCGGAGTAGACGTGCCGCGGCTGGTGCAGGCCGTGCGTGGCGACGACCATGCCCGAGTCCTGGAACACGTCGGCGACGCTGACGGCCTCGTCCAGCAGACCGCCCATGTTGCCCCGCAGGTCGAGGATCAGTCCGGCCCGGTGCTCGCTGCTGGCGCGCTCGGCCAGCTTCCGGATGCGTTGCGCGACGCCGGCGACGAAGCCGGGCAGCCGCAGGTAGGTGTACTCGACGGCCGTGGTAGCGGATCGACCTCGAGAACACGTTGGGCAGGTCGAGAGCCGTGCGCTCCAGCGTGAGGGTGCGCGGTGCCTGATCGTGTCGGCGTACGACCAGCGAGACCCTGCTGCCGACCGGCCCGCGCAGCAGCCGCAGGTCCCTGCGGTAGCTGAGCCGGGCGAGCGGTTCCAGGCCGATCTGGGTGATCAGGTCGCCGCGGCGCAGGCCGGCCGCGGCCGCCGGCAGCCCCGGCAGCGTCGCCGTCACCGCCAGGCCACCCGGCGCGTGCGTGAACGCCATGCCCACGCCCACGAACCGCGACTGCTCCTCGGTCACGACCAGCTGGTAGGCGTGTGGCGACAGATACTGGGTGTAGGGGTCGTGGAGCGCCCGCAGCACGCCGTGCAGGCCGTGAGCCCGCAGAACCGCCTTGTTGATCGGCAGGTAGTAGGACTGCTGCAGCGCCCGCACCACCTGGTCGCGCACGGTCGCAGCCTGCGCGGTTCCGTCCCCGCCCACCGTCGACACCCCGCGAGAGTGGAGCTCAAAGCTGCCGAAGAACGCGATCAGAAGCGATACCACGGCCACGAGCCAGATGAGTCCGCGACGCCCCATGACGACCTTGTATCCTACCCCGATTCGCGGCCGCTAGATTCTCAGGAACTTGCGGAGAGTGAGCCCGGAGCCGAACGCGCCGAGGAACATCCCGAACGCGATCAGGGCGGCGCCGAGGCCGACCACGCCGGCCGGGAAGCTCCGCGCCGGGTCGGTCAGCCCGCCGTTCAGATTGGTCAGCCCGATGTAGGCGATCGAGAGCAGCGTGACCGCCCCGGCGGCGCCGGCGAACCCGGTCAGCATCCCCTCCAGCACGAACGGCACACGCACGAACCAGTTGGTGGCGCCGACCAGCTTCATCACCTCGATCTCCCGCCGTCGCGAGAAGATCGAGAGCCGGATCGTGTTGGCGATCAGCACCACAGCAGCGATGCCGAGCAGCGCCATCAGCGCGCCCAGCACCACCAGCACCCACTTGGTCACCGACAGCACCTTGTCGGCGATCTCCTTGCCGTAGGTGACGCACGGGGCCGACCCGCAGTTCTGCACCTCGGGGATCTGGCCGGCGGCGGCGGAGACCTGCGACGCCTTATCCGGATTGGTCAGCTTCATGTAGAAGGCCGGCGGCAGCGGGTTCTGTGTGAGCGAGCCCGCGTCCTTCTGCAGGTCCTTGTTGAGCTGCTTCAGCGCGTCAGCCGGCGACACGTACGTGACGGACTTGACGTAGGGGATCGCGACCAGCTGGTTGTGCACCTTGTCGAGCGTGGCCGGGTCGCTCTCGGTGCCGACCTTCATGTATGCCTTGACCGTGATGTCGTTGCGCACGCCCTGAGTCTTGTCGTAGAGGAACAGCCCGACCGAGGCGAACACCGCCAGCAGGAAGGTCACGATCAGCACGGTCACGCTGGCCGCCACGGTGGTGGCGACGTTGCCGCGGATCGAGTTCATCGCCTCCGAGACGAAGAAGCGCCACCTCACGCCTGGTAGCCCCCGCGCCGGTCGTCGCGCACGACCCTGGCGTTCTCGAGCTGAATCACGCGGCGGCGCATCTTGTCCACCATCTCGCGGTCGTGCGTCGCCATCACGACGGTGGTGCCGGCGCGGTTGATGCGGTACAGCAGCTGCATGATGCCGACGGAGGTGTCGGGGTCGAGGTTGCCGGTGGGCTCGTCCGCGATCAGGAGCGGCGGGTGGTTGACGAACGCGCGCGCCACCGAGACGCGCTGCTGCTCGCCGCCGGAAAGCTCGTTCGGGAACCGGTCACTCTTGTCGGCCAGCCCCACCAGCCCGATGATGTCGGGCACCTTGCGCCGGATCTCCGCCCGCGACTTGCCCTGCACCTGCAGCGCGTAGGCCACGTTCTGGTAGACGTTGCGGTTGGGCAGCAGCTTGAAGTCCTGGAACACGCAGCCGATGTTGCGGCGCAGCACGGGGATCTTGGAGCGCTTCAGCTTCGGCAGCGAGCGGCCGCCCACGATCAGGTTGCCCGAGGTCACCTCGAGCTCCTTCAGGAGCAGCTTGATGAAGGTCGACTTGCCGGAGCCGGACGGCCCCACCAGGAACACGAACTCGCCCTTGTCGATCTGCAGCGAGACCTCCTCGAGGCCGGCGATGTTGGGCTCGTAGACCTTCGTGACCTGGTCGAACAGGATCATCGCCGCGCCCGGCTGGCGGGCGGGCTCGGCGCCGTTGGCGGCGACGGCGGGATCCAGCGGCGGCTCGCTCACCGCGACGGGGGCGGTGGCAGGCGACGCAGCGAGGTCGGGGAGGTGAGGCTGGTCGGTCATCTGCGATCAGTTGGCGCCTGCGTGGGCGCGTGCCAGAAGGCATTCAGGGTACCTGGCCGGTGGAAACGGCGCAACGGCGACCCGGCTGCTCCAGGCCGATTTGTGGCGGTTACAGCGCCCATTACGCGGCCGCCGCCTTGCTCAGCAGGTAGGCGTGGATCAACTCGTCCAGGTCGCCGTCCAGCACCGCTTGGGCATTGCCTATCTTGATGTTGGTGCGGTGGTCGTTGACCATGGTGTAGGGATGCAGGACGTAGCTGCGGATTTGACTTCCGAAGGAGATATCCTGCGCCTCTCCGCGTTCCTTCGCGAGCGCCTCTCGTCGTAGCTCTTCTTCCCGTTCGATCAATCGACTCTTGAGGATACGCATCGCCTGAGCCTTGTTCTGTAGCTGGGAGCGCTCGTTCTGGCATTGCACCACCAGCCCGGTGGGCAGGTGCGTCAGGCGCACGGCGGAATCGGTCTTGTTGACGTGCTGCCCGCCGGCGCCCTGGCTGCGGTAGGTGTCGATGCGAAGGTCGCTCTCGTCGATCTCGAGGTCGACGTCGTCCTCGACCAGCGGCGACACTTCCAGCTGGGCGAAGCTGGTGTGGCGGCGGTGCGCTGAGTCGAAGGGCGACAGGCGCACCAGCCGGTGCACGCCCTTCTCGGCCTGCATGATGCCGTAGGCGTTCTCGCCGGTCAGCGTGAAGGTGGCGCTCTTCAGGCCCGCCTCCTCGCCCGGGGTCTGCTCGAGCAGCTCCACCTTGTAGCCGCGCCCGTCCGCCCAGCGCTCGTACATGCGCAGCAGCATCTGGGCCCAGTCCTGGCTGTCGGTCCCGCCGGCGCCCGCGTGCACGCCGACCACCGCCGGGCCGGAGTCATACTCGCCGGTGAACAGCGCCTGCTCCTGGAGCATCCCGATCTCACGGCCGAGCCGCTCCAGCGCCCCGTCCAGCTCGTCGCGCCAGGCCGCGTCCTCGGCCGCCTGCTCCAGCATGAAGTCCAGCTCGCCGGAGTCGGCCTGCAGCTGCTCGAAGGTCTCGATCTTCCTCTGCGTGCGGGCGCGCTCGGCCGCCACCTTCGCGGCCGCCCGCTGGTCATCCCAGAACCCGGGCGACTCCATGGCGCTATCGAGCTCGCTCAGGCGCGCGGCCAGAGCACCCGGGTCAAAGATAATCACGAACCCAGTGCAGCTGGGCTCTGATCTCCTCGACGGCGCCCTTCAGATCCTCCAGCGACCGCGGCTCACCGGCGGTGGCCTCGCTATGCGCCATGGCACCGCTTGTACTTCTTGCCGCTGCCGCACCAACACGGGTCGTTGCGGCCGACATCGCGCTCCGGGTCGAGCTGGCGCTGTTCGACCACCGGCATCATCATGTCGACCTCCTGGTCGCCCGCGTCCGACCCGGCCGCGATCGCCTCCAGCGTGGCCGCGTCCTCGTGGCGGTAGGTGAGGTCGCCGCGCGGCGCCTGCGACTGCGGGAGGGCGCCGTTGCCGGTGCCGGCGTCGACCTCCACCTCGGCGTGCATCAGCACGCGCACGACCTCCTGCTTGATCAGGAAGCTCATCTCGTTGAACATCTCCTGCCCCTCCTGGCGGTACTCCACCAGCGGGTCCTTCTGGGCATAGCCGCGCAGCCCGATGCCCTGGCGCATGTAGTCCATGTTGTCGAGGTGCTCGCGCCACCGGGTATCGGTCACCTGCAGCGTGATCCAGCGCTCGAGGTCGCGCGGCAGGTCCGGGTTGTTCGCGGCCCACACCTTCTCGCGCTCCTCGTAGTACTCGACGGCATCGTTGTAGATGACCTCGATCAGCTCCTCGCGGGGCGTCGCGGCGCCCTCGTACTCGGCCTGCGGGATCCGGATCGGATAGATCGAGCCCAGCGCCACCCACATGCCGTCCCAGTCCCACTCCTCGGCGTAGTCGCCGCCGGCGTGCGCGTCGACGGCCGCCTCGATCACGTCCCACAGCCACTCCAGCACGTTGTCGCGAATGTCCTCGCCGCGGAGAATCTCCTGGCGGCGCGCGTAGACCTGCTTGCGCTGCTCGTTCAGCACGTCGTCGTACTTGACGACGTTCTTGCGGTTGACGAAGTGGAACTCCTCGACCTTCTTCTGGGCCGACTCGATCCGCTTGGTGAGCATGCCGTGTTCGATCGGCGCTCCGTCGGACGGGCCCAGCTTGTCGAGGATCGAGTAGATGCGGTCGCCGGCGAACAGGCGGATCACCTCGTCCTGGGCCGACAGGTAGAAGCGGGTCTCGCCGGGGTCGCCCTGGCGCCCGGAACGGCCGCGCAGCTGGTTGTCGATGCGCCGCGACTCGTGGCGCTCGGTGCCCAGCACGTACAGGCCGCCGAGGTCGACCACGCCCTCCCCAAGCTTGATGTCGACGCCGCGGCCGGCCATGTTGGTGGCGATCGTGACCGCGCCCAGCTGCCCGGCCTGCTCGACGATGTGGGCCTCGCGCTCGTGGTTCTTCGCGTTCAGCACCTCGTGCTCGACGCCGCGCCGTGTCAGCAGCTTGGAGAGGTACTCGGACACCTCCACCGAGATGGTGCCGACCAGCACCGGCTGGCCGATCTCGTTGCGCTCCTCGATGTCGTCCGCGACGGCATCGAACTTCTCCTCGGCGGTCTTGAAGATGAGGTCGTTCTCGTCGACGCGGGCGACCGCGACGTTGGTCGGGATCGGCACCACCTCGAGGCCGTAGATCTCGTGGAACTCGGCCGCCTCGGTGGCGGCGGTGCCCGTCATGCCGGCCAGCTTCTCGTACATGCGGAAGTAGTTCTGGATGGTGACCGTGGCAACGGTCACGTTCTCCTCCTGGATGCGCACGTTCTCCTTGGCTTCGACCGCCTGGTGCAGGCCCTCCGACCAACGGCGGCCCTCCATGATGCGGCCGGTGAACTCGTCGACGATCTTGACCTCGCCGTCGATCACCACGTACTCGTCGTCGCGCTTGTACAGCTCCTTGGCCTTGATCGCCTGGATCAGGTGATTGACCAGCTGGCCGTTCTCGGGGGCGTACAGGTTCTCGACGCCGAGCGTCTTCTCGATCTTGTCGACGCCCGACTCGGTCGGCGACGCGGTGTGGAACTTCTCGTCCACCTCGTAGTCCTCGCCAAGCTCCAGGTTCTTGACAGCGCGGGCGAACGCGTAGTAGGTCTCGGCCGCCTGCTCCGGCTCGCCGGAGATGATCAGCGGCGTGCGGGCCTCGTCGATCAGGATCGAGTCGACCTCGTCGACGATCGCGAACCAGTGGCCCCGCTGCACCGTGAACTCGGCCGATGGGGCCATGTTGTCGCGCAGGTAGTCGAAGCCGAACTCGGAGTTGGTGCCGTAGGTGATGTCGGACTCGTAGGCGGCGCGGCGCTCGTCGTCGGGCATCATGTTCTGGATCACGCCGACCGAGATGCCGAGCGCCTGGTAGATCGGCCCCATCCAGGCGGCGTCGCGGCGGGCCAGGTAGTCGTTGACCGTGACCAGGTGCACGTTCACGCCCGCGATGGCGTTCAGGTAGAGCGGCAGCGTCGCCACCAGCGTCTTGCCCTCGCCGGTCTTCATCTCGGCGATGCGGCCCTCGTGCAGCACCATGCCGCCGATCAGCTGGACGTCGAACGGCCGCAGGCCGATGGCGCGCTTGGAGGCCTCGCGGACGGCGGCGAAGGCCTCGGGCAGCAGCTCGTCGAGATCCTCGCCCTGGTCGAAGCGCTCCCGGAACTCGATCGTCTTGGCGGCCAGCTGGTCGTCGGACAGCGCCTCGTACTCCGGCTCGAGCGCGTTCACGTCGATGACGCGCTGCTCGAGCCGTTTCAGGGTGCGGCCCTCGCCGGCCCGCAGGATCTTGTGGAACACGCTCATCGTACGAGGATGGTACCAACCGGACCTTGGGGCACCATGGGACCGGCCCCGGTGCCGGCGCTCGACGTCTACGCGCGCGTCGGCTCGATCAGCCCATAGTTGCCGTCCCGCCGTTTGTAGATCACGTTCACCTCGTCGGACTCGGCGTTCACGAAGACGAAGAAGTCGTGGCCGATCAGCTCCAGCTGGAGCAGCGCCTCCTCGTCGCTCATCGGCTTCATGTTGAACTGTTTCGTCTTGACGATCATCGCCTCGTCCTCCTCGGGCAGCGTGGCAACGGACGCCGGATCGGGCTGGTGGGTGTGGTGGTGGGCCATGTGCTCGGCCTGGCGGCGGGTGCGCTTCTCGCGGTAGCGCTTCACCTGCCGCTCGAGCTTCTCGGCGACCAGGTCGATCGACGCGTACATGTCTGTGGACGACTCGCGGGCCCGCAGCACCGGGCCCTTCGTCCAGACCGTCGCCTCGGCCACCTGGCTGTCGCTGATGCTCGGGTTGTGCTCCACGCTCAACTCGAGCTCGCAGCGGCTCTCGTCGGAAAGGTGGCGTGCCAGCTTGCCCAGCTTCTTCTCGGCGTACTGGAACAGGGAGTCGGTGACATCGACGTGCCTGCCTTTCACCTGCAAACGCATGGCATGACCTCCCGCTTTCGTCGTTCCTGAACAGACTACCCGGTGTCCCCTATGCGTGCTCGGCTCGGGCGAGGGTGGCGGCCACCACCGCTCCGGCGCCGGCCCGGCGCAGCTCCAGCGCGGCGGCGGTGAGGGTGGCGCCGGTCGTATGCACGTCGTCGATCAGGCCCACGCGGCCTTCGACTGCGACCGGCGCGGTGAAGGCCTTGCGCACGTTCGCGCGCCGCTGTGCGCGGGTCAGCCCGCGCTGCGGGCGGCGCCACAGCGGTGCGCGCAGCAGCGGCCGCGAGGGCACGTCCCAGCGCAGCGCCAGCTGCTCGGCCAGCAGGCGCGCCGGGTGGTAGCCGCGCATGGCCTCGCGCAGCGGATCGGCGGGCACCCAGGTGACGACGTCGACCGCGGGACGGCCCAGCACCAGCGACATCAACGCGGCGGCCGGCACCGCGAGACCGCGCAGGCCGCCGTCCTTGAAGGCATGCACCAGGTCACGGGCGGCACCCTCGAACAGCAGCGCCGCAGCCGCCGACTCGAACCCCACGCGGCGGCCGCGGCAGCTCGCGCAGTCGTCCACCGGGCGCTCCGCCGGCAGTCCGCAGCGGGCGCAGGTGGAGCCGTCGAGTAGCGGCAGCTCACTCAGGCACGCGACGCACAGCAGCGGGCCGGCCAGGCGGCAGACGGCGCAGCGCGGCGGCACCAGCAGGTCGAGCAGGGCGTGCACGCGGTGAGGCTACGGCCGCGGCGGGCCACGGCGGGGTCACGGGCTGTCGCGAACCTGTGCCAGCATCGGCTCGATGCGGGCGGCGATCTGCGCGCGGTGGGCGTCCAGCTCCTCCCAGCTCTTGGCCGGCAGGAACCGCGACTCCGCCCCCAGCCGCGGCACCCGCAGAAAGCGGCTCTCGAGCACGGAGGTGAGCTCGCCCACCAGGCGCTCGAACTGGATCGCCGGGCGGCCGTCGACCGTCTTTTCGACCCGGAACCACGACCAGTCCATCCGCAGGTCGCGCAGCGCGGCGGCGTCGGCGATAAAGGTGTTGGTGTTGAACACCCGCACCGTGTCCTCGTCGAAGTCGTCGGGCAGCCGGAAGTTCTCGAGCACCACCGGGCGATCGTCCAGCCGCACCGGGATGCCGCCGCGGTCGCCCTCCTGCTTGTCGACCACCTCGACGGTGAGCGGTGCGCCGTGGTCGATGTGCCAGCCCAGCACCAGCGGGTCGACCGCGGCGCCGAGGTTGTCGAGGTTCATGATCCACAGGTACCGGCCGCCGGCGGCGAGGAACCTGATTCAGCAGCCCGGACGCGGCCAGCGCCTCGGGCAGGTCGCCGTGGCCGGTGGCGTAGACGCTGGGCAGCCCGTCGTCACCGCGGAACAGGCAGCCGTCCGGGGTCAGCCGCAGCGAGGCGCCCTGCATGAAGGCGTCGACCCGCTCGCCGTCGATCCGGCCGCCCAGCGCCTCGCGGATGGCGCGGTCCGTGGCATGGCTCGTCATCAGCCACATCGGCAGCTGCGCTCCGCTCGCGCGCTGCCAGTACTCGCGCTCGGCCAGGCGCGCGTCCAGGAACGTGGCGCGCGGGATCGCCTCGACCAGGCCCTTGACGACGCCGCCCATGCGGGTGGCCATGCCGCCGGCCAGTACCACCATGGCCAGGCGGCCCTCGCCCAGGGCGTCGAGCCCGCGACGCTCGAGCCGCCTGCCCTCCTGCGAGCCGCGCTCGGGCAGGTCGGCCACGTCGCCGGCCGCGGGCGCAGCCACGACGCCGGCCACGCGGTTCACCTCGGGGCCGGCCCGCAGCAGGTCATGCTCCCACGCGCGCAGGCGCGCGGGGTCGAAGCCGGCCTGGAGCTGGGCGAGCAGGGCCGGATCGAGGCCGGCCAGGTCGTCGTCCAGGCAGGAGTCAGGCAAACCGGAAGGGCGGGCGGTGTACGCCGAGCTCGGTGACGATGGCGGTGATGTTGGCGGCAGGCGTCACGTCGAACGCGGGATTGTAGACCGCGACACCTTCGGCGGCAGATGCGCCCGCCAGCTCGCCCGGGTCGCGATGCTCGATCGGGATGGCGCTGCCGTCGGCGGCCGACGGGTCGATGGTCGAGGTGGGCGCGGCCACGTAGAACGGCACCTTGTGCGCCGCTGCCAGCACCGACAACGCATAGGTTCCGATCTTGTTCGCGGTGTCGCCGTTGCGGGCGATGCGGTCTGCGCCCACCACCACGGCGTCCACCTGGCCCTGCGCCATCACCCAGCCGGCCATCGAGTCTGCGAGGAGCGTGGCGTCGATGCCGTCCTGCGCCAGCTCCCAGGCTGTCAGCCGGGCGCCCTGCAGCAGCGGGCGCGTCTCGTCCACCCACACCTGCAGCGAGGGGTCGCGGCCGTGGGCGCTGCGGATCACTCCCAGGGCGGTGCCGTAGCCGCCGGTGGCGAGGGCGCCGGCGTTGCAGTGGGTGAGCACGCGGGCGCCGCTGTCGAGCAGCCCGGCGCCGTGATCGCCGATGGCAACGCAGCGGGCCACCTCCTGGCGGTGCAGCTCCCGGGCCGCCTGCTCGAGGTGCGGGACGAGCTGGTCGTCGGAGGCGCCGGCCGCGGCGTCGCGCATCTGCTGAATCGCCCAGGCCAGGTTGACGGCGGTGGGGCGAGCGGCGGCCAGGCCGTCGCAGGCCTCGAGGAAGTGGTCGCGCCCTCCCCGGGCGGCGACGGCGGTGCCGTAGGCCGCGGCCACGCCGATCGCGGGCGCGCCGCGCACGACCATGGCGCGGATCGCGTCGACCATCTCCGGCCAGTCGTCGTAGCTGTTCTCGCGGCGCTCGCCCGGCAGCAGGGTCTGGTCGAGCAGCACCAGGCGGCCGCCCTCGAGCCGGACGATCGCGTCAGGGGTGAGCGGTGATAGGGCGCCGGCCACGGCCGACGTCAGGTGCCCTCGTCCCACGAGGCCAGGTACTTCTCCTGCTCCGCGGTGAGGGAGTCGATCTCAACGCCCATGCTGGCCAGCTTCAGGCGGGCCACCTCGTTGTCCAGGTCGGCCGGCACGACGTAAACCTTCGGCTCGAGGTCGGCGTGGTTCTTGACGGCCCACTCGGCCGACAGCGCCTGGTTTGCAAAGCTCATGTCCATCACGGAGGCGGGGTGGCCCTCGGCGGCGGCCAGGTTCACCAGCCGGCCCTCGGCCAGCAGGAACAGGCGGCGGCCGTCCGGCATCTCGAACTGCTCGACCATCGGCCGTACGACGGTGACCGCGGTGGCCATCTCCTGCAGCGCCGGGATCTCGATCTCGACGTTGAAGTGGCCGGTGTTGGAGAGGATGGCGCCGTCCTTCATGAGGCCGAAGTGCTCGCGCCGGATCACGTTCTTGTCGCCGGTGGCGGTGCAGAAGATGTCGCCGTGGCGGGCGGCCTCGGCCATCGTGGAGACGTTGAAGCCGTCCATGACGGCCTGCAGCGCGCGCAGCGGGTCGACTTCGACGACGGTGACGTGGGCGCCCATGCCGCGTGCGCGCTCGGCCAGGCCGCGGCCGCTCCAGCCGTAGCCGCCGATGACGAAGGTGCTGCCGGCCAGCAGCACGTTGGTCGCTCGGATGATGCCGTCCAGCGTCGACTGGCCGACGCCGTAGCGGTTGTCGAACAGGTGCTTGGTGTTGGCCTCGTTGACGGCCACGATCGGGAACCCCAGCGTGCCGTCCGCCTCCATCGCCTTCAGGCGGATCACGCCGGTCGTGGTCTCCTCGGTGCCGGCCAGGATCTCGCTCAGCTGCTCCGGTCGCTTGGCATGCAGCACGCCGATCACGTCGGCGCCGTCGTCCATGGTCAGCTGCGGATGATGGTCGGCGGCCGCCTCGATGTGGGAGTAGTAGGTGTCGTTGTCCTCGCCGTTGCGGGCGAAGACGGAGATGCCGTACTCGGCCACGAGGCCGGCCGCGACGTCATCCTGGGTGGAGAGCGGGTTGGAGGCGCACAGCACCACGTCGGCGCCGCCAGCCTTGAGCGTACGCATCAGGTTGGCCGTCTCGCTGGTGACGTGCAGGCAGGCGGCGATGCGGATGCCGTCGAGCGGCCGCTCTGCCGCAAATCGCTCGCGGATCAGGGCCAGCACCGGCATCTGCCGGTCGGCCCACTCGATCCGCCGCACCCCCTCCGGGGCCAGGGCGAGATCGCGGACGTCGCTGGGGGTGGTCGTGCTCATGGCGCGCAGACTCTAGCGGATCCGGTACGGCGGCTGAGTAGGCGTTTAGCAGCCCGCCCACGGGATCGCAAGACAGCCTGCCGGCAGACCGGTGCGCCGAAACCGTGCCGATCGCCGACGCTGATCCGTCACGCGCGACCACGGGCGTGATGACACTGATCCGATTCACACGGCTCATTCCATCGTCGCCCTCACAGAGCCCTTGAAGACCCGGATCAGCGGCCCGGGACGTCCGCGAACCGGCGTCGATCCTGTCACGACCGTCCACATCTGCGTTCCGGCGCCGCAACGCCACCGAGTCGGTGTTTGACACCCGCTCGGCCGGCGTGAGCGTTCCGTGACGCCGCCGTCACACGTGTCGCGGGCTACTCGCCGATGCGCTGTTTGAGCGTGCCGATGCGGTCGACCGGCGTCGGGTTGACGCCTCGCTCCAGGGCCGCGTGGTAGCTGACCCAGTCGCCGTGGGCGACCATCGAGAACGCGCGGGCGGCGGCCGTGTCGCCGCGTCCCTCGACCTGCTCGACCAGCACCGCGTCCTGCGCGATCAGCTCGGCCGTGGCCTCGATCATGCGCCGTGTCTCCTCACGCTCGCCGGGGTCGCGCAGCAGCACGGCCGCGAACGTCCCGGCCGGCGCGCCCTCCCAGGCCACGATCTCGTTGTGGTCGAGCTCCGGGAACGCGTGGCTGAAGGCATGCATCTTGGCGTTCTCGTTCAGCTGGGTCTTCCACCGGTAGGCGACTGCCGCCATCGGGCCGGCTCCGTAGATCAGGGGAATCGTGGTCGCCAGCCTGGCTCCCAGTGCCGCCGCCGCGTCCCGGTCGACCGCCGCCACGCCCTGCGCGCACTCGCCCGCGATCCCGGGCCGCGACAGGCCGCAGGCTGCGAACGCCCCCGCCATCGCCCCGAACAGGTATCCCAGCGCCGCGCGCGGGTGCATCCCGTCCGGCACCTGCGCGAACGGCTCACCCCAGGCCCGCGCCCGCTGCTCGAGCGCCCCGCCCATGCCCACGGCACAGCAGGCTCGCGCCCTGGCCGTGCGCCTGGTCGGCACAGGCCAGCGTCTCGGCCGTGTCGCCCGAGTAGCTCGAGCACACGACCAGCGTCCCCGGCCCCGCCCAGCTGGGCACCCCGAACCCGCGCACGCGCGTGATCGGTACCGCGCAGTCTCCGATCACCAGCGCCCGCAGCAGCTCACCGCTCATGGCCGAGCCGCCCATCCCCGCGATCACCACCGCCGTCGGCATGGCCAGGTCGCCGCCGGCGTCGCCGCCGATGCGGTCGCCCTCGAGCAGCTGCTCGGCCCATCCCTCGATCGCCGCCCGCATGCCCCCGTCGTCTACCACACGGCCCTCCCGTCCCTGCCCACGACCCGGTCGCGGAACACCGCGCCGGCCACGACGCTCGCCCCGGGCAGGACGACGCTGCGCTGGATGCTCGCGCCGCTCGCGATCCTGACCTCGGCACCGACCACCGATTCTGTCACGTCGGCGCCTGCCTCGATCACCGCCGCCGGATCGACCAGCCCGCCCGCCGGCATCCACTCCATGTTCGCCGCCAGGTAGCTCGCCGGCGTGCCGATATCCCGCCACCGTCCCTCTCCGACGAAGGCGAAAAGCCCCGATCCCACCAGCTCCGGGAACACCTCGCGCTCCACCGACACCGCCCGTCCCGGCGGGATCAGCTCCAGCACGTCCGGCTCGAACACGTAGGTGCCGGCGTTGATGGTGTCGACGTCGGCCACGCCCGGCGGCGGCTTCTCGACGAACGCCGTCACGACACCGTCCTCGCCCGTCCGCACCAGCCCGTAGGCGCTGGGATCCGCCACCCGGTGCAGCGCGATCGTGGCCCGCGCGCCGTGGTCGCGGTGGGCCGCGATCAGCGCACCCAGGTCGAGGTCGGTCAGCACGTCACCGTTGCAGACCACGAACGTCTCGTCGAGGTTCCCGGCCGAGAACCGAATCGCCCCGCCCGTCCCCAGCGGCTCCGGCTCGACCGCGTACTCCAGCGCGTCCCCGAAGTGCTCGCGGATCGGCTCCGCCAGATATCCGCACGAGAGCACCACCCGGTCGATCCCGTGCCAGCGCAGCTGGCCGATCTGGTGCTCCAGGAACGGACGGTTTGCGATCGGCAGCATCGGCTTGGGCAGCCACTCGGTGAGCGGGCGAAGGCGGGTGCCCTCGCCGCCGACCAGCAGCACCGCGATCACCCCGATGGCTCCACGCTGGGCCGCCCCACCGACTCGTACAGGAACCCCGCCGCCCGCACCTGGGCCGGGTCGAGCAGGTTGCGCCCGTCCACGATCAGCGGCGTCGCCATCGCGTTTCGCACCTCACCGGACGCCAGCGTCCGGAACTCGCCCCACTCCGTCACGATCACGGCCGCGTCGGCCCCGCGCACCGCCTCCAGCACCGAGGAGGCCAGGGTCACGCCGTCGCTGAGGTGCTCGTGCGCCGCTTCCATCGCCACCGGGTCGTAGGCCACGACCTGCGCGCCCTCGGCCAGCAGCCTCGCCGACAGCACCAGGCTCGAGGCCTCGCGCATGTCGTCGGTGTTGGCCTTGAACGCCAGCCCCAGCATCGCGATCTTCCGGCCCCGCAGCGGGCCCAGATGCCGCTCAAGCTTGCCCACCACGCGGCGCTTCTGCAGCTCGTTCACCTCGATCACCGAGGTCAGCAGCTGAAAGTGGTACCCCGAGTTGCCGGCCAGCTGCTTCAGCGCCTGCACGTCCTTGGGGAAGCAATTGTGCACGACCAGGCCGCCGCTGGTCACAAACGTGCCGGCCTCCGGCACCTCCAGCGAGTAGACGGGTCCTTCCAGGTCGCCCGCCTCCACGCGCGCCACCGAAACCCAGGCGACGCGCTGCACCAGCGGCTCCGGCAGCGAGGACGTGGGGCCGCCCAGCCCCGGGATCGGATCGATCCGCAGCGGCGCGCTGACCACGCGCGGCACCCGCATGCCCTCGGACAGTTCGCCGCCCAGCGACGATCCGCGTCCCCTCGACCTCGTCGAACACCACGAACGGGTGGTCGTTGGTGGCGGACACGGCCGCCGCCCCGTCGCGCAGGTGCACCGTCACGCCGGGCCCGTCGTAGTCGCGCACCGTCAGCGTCGACACCGGCAGGAACTCGGGCGTCTCGTCGCCGATCCGCCAGGCCAGCACCTCCAGGCCCTGCGGATGCACCACGTCGCCGGATCCTCGTGCTGCCGGTAGCAGATCGGCCAGCGACGACGTCCTCGACGCTATCGGCGTGCCGTACCGTGACCAGCTCGTGGCCGGCCAGGCAGCTGCCGCCGTATCCGATTCCGGGTCGCAGGAAGTGCGTGCCGATCCGCTCGTCCAGTCCCATCGCGTGGGACACTACCGATACGTCGGCCCCGACCTCCTCGCAGACGTTCGCGATCTCGTTGATGAACGAGATCTTGGTCGCCAGGAACGCGTTGGACGCGTACTTGATCATCTCGGCGCTGGCCGGGTCGGTGCGAACGACGGTCGCGTCCAGGTCTGCGTACAGCGCCTCCACCGCCGCGCCGTCGGCCTCGTCAATCGCGCCGATCACGATCCGGTCGGGCTCCATGAAGTCGGCGATGGCGCGCCCCTCGCGCAGGAACTCCGGGTTGGACACGTAGCCGACGTGCCCGCGGCCGCGCGCGTCCAGCTCGGCCCGCACCTTGTCCCCGGTGCCCACCGGCACCGTGCTCTTCATCACCAGCACGAACCGCTCGCCGTCTGCCGGCAGCTCGTCGATCACGCGGTGCACGCGCGACAGATCCGCGTCCCCGGAGCGCGTCGGCGGCGTGTCCACGCACACGAACGCCACCCGGCAGCGGCTGAACAGCTCCGCGCTGTCCTCCGTGAACGTGAGCCGGTCGCGGTTTCGCTCCAGCAGCCGCTCGATCCCCGGCTCGTAGATCGGCACCGTGCCCTAGCGCAGGTCGGCCACGCGCTGGGGGTTGATGTCGCGGCAGACCACCTGGTGGCCGAGGTCGGCGAAGCAGGTCGCCGTCACCAGCCCCACGTAGCCGACTCCGATCACGCCGACGGCGCTTTTGGCCGGCGGGCTCACTTGACGGGCTTCAGCGACCGCGCGATCGCGATCATGTCCGCATTGGACATGTCATCGCGAAGCGTGTTCTGCACCCAGTACGCGGTGCCGTGCTCGATGAAGGCGACCATGTGGATGTGCGAGCCGTTGAAGTAGAACTGGTACGTGCGCCCGTCCAGCGTACGCCGCTGGTCGGGATTCGCCAGGATCGGCGCCTTGGTGAACCGCGTCTCCTCGATCCCCCAGTAGGCCCCGGCGATGCCGTTGTAGCCCCAGTAGGCGTACAGCGAGTTGTTCCCGCCGCCGGCCTCCTTGATGCTGTACGTCCGGATCGGCGAGGTCACCCAGGGCACGAACGTGGACGCGTCCTGGCGCACGGTCGGGTACAGCACCGGGAAGTTGGCGGGGCCGTTCGCGCCCTGGAAGTCGGCGCGGTAGGTGGTGCTGTCGCGGGTCACGTCCGACGGCAGGCCGGCCGTGCTCTTGGACGCCTCGTGCGCGAGCTTGCCGGTGAAGCTCTTGCCCAGCACCACGACCAGGCCATGCGCGGCATATGCCTTGTAGGCGGCCGTGATCGGCTTCGCCACGGCGCCGCCCAGGATGTCGGCAACGTCTGCGGCAGCCTGCTGGTCGCCGGCCGGTAGTAGACGACGCTCTGGCGGAAGTTGAACGTCGGCGCCGGGTTCAGCGAGACCGTCACCGGGTAGCCCCACGTCCCCAGCGCGGCGCCGCCCTTGGCGGCCGCGCCGGTCGTGCCGTTCCCGTTGACCGTGGTCAACGGCGTGGTGGTCGGGTCGACCTTGGGCTTGAACTTGGGCACCTTGGGGCCGTTCGCGGCCTTGCCCGGAAGCGCGTCGGTGGGCGGCCTCATGCTCTCCGGGTGCGTGAACGCGAACACGGCCGCACGCATCGCCTCCGGCGTCGCCTCCACGTAGGAATCGGTCGTGTCGCCGGCCACGGTGGCGTTCAGCCGCGAGGTGATCACGCGGTCCTTGATCGCGTAGGCCGTGGTCGCCAGCTCGATCATCGTCTGCACGCTGGGCGGGCCGTTGGGCCCGGTCACCTGGACGTTCTTGGCGACCGTCTCGGCCACGTCGCGGAGGGTGGTCAGCTGGTCGAGCCCGATGCCGTGTAGCTGGCTGGACGCGCGTTGCGAGAAGGCGTGCAGGAACACCTGCTGGCGGGCGTTGCGGTAGAAGTCGGAGTCGGTGTGGCGGTACCGGGCGAAGGCCAGCGCGTTGGTGCCGTTCAGCAGCTGGTAGCCGGGAGGGATGTCCACCTGGGAGTACTGGTCCTGGCCGGCCACGTTCACGTGGTAGTAGCGCTGGTCGACCGGCACGTAGACGCCGTGGAACTTGTCCACCAGGTCACGGAAGCCCTTGAAGTCGACCGTCACCAGGTAGTTGGGCTTGACGCCGGTGGCGTCCTCGACCGTCTTCAGCGCCAGCTTGTAGCCGCCGTCGGAGTAGGCGGCGTTGATCTTGTCGACGCCGTAGCCGGGGATGGTGACGTGCAGGTCGCGCGGCAGCGACAGCAGCGAGATGTACTTGGTGCGGGGATCGATCCGCACCAGCATCAGCGTGTCCGACCGCGACCCGCCGGCTGAGTCTCCTGCCCGGTAGTCGGAGCCGATCACCAGCGCGACCGCGGGAGCGTTGCTGATCGGCAGCGTCTTCTGGAGGCCGCTCTGCGCAGCGATCACGCCCGGATGAGTTGCCCACCTCGTTGACCAGGTTGTGCGCCCACCAGCCGACCACCGCCGCCACGACCAGCACCAGCGCGACGAAGGAGCCGCCCGTCCACAGCGCGATCCGCACCCACCGCGGCCGCCGCCGCTTCAGCGTCCGGGTGTCGTAGATGTTGACCGGGGGCCGCCGGGGCGGGCCGCCGTCCGAACCGGTGCTGGGTGGAGCGGGCTGTGGCGGTGTTTCGGTCGGCAAAGAGCTCCCTGACAGACGAGCGCCCGCAGACGGGTCGCGGGCAAGGCAGCAGTATAAACGCCCGATTCGTCGTGGAGGTGCAGGTTCCCTACCCGCGATTGGGAGTCGATGAGAGCCGCCGCGCGAATTCCACGAGGATCCGGCGGTAGCGCCGCAGCGACTCGATCTCGACGTACTCCTCCGGCCCGTGGTGTCCTCCGCCGGCCGGCCCGAACTCGATCGCGGGGATGCCTCGCTCCAGGAAGAACACCGCGTCCGAGGCGCCGTGGCGACCGACCGCAGGGGCGGTGCCGCCCTCCAGCGCGCCCACGGCCTCGCGCAGCACCTGGACGTGCGGCTCGCCCGGATCGAGCGTGGCCGGAGGCATCTCGTAGATCGGCGTCACCTCGGCGCCGAGCGACCGCAGCTGCCGCAGCACCTCCTCCGGCGCCTGGTTGGGCAGGTAGCGGATGTCGACGTCCATCCGGCAGTGGTCGGGCACGATGTTGACCACCTCGCCGCCGCGGATGCGGCCGATGTTGATGGACGGGTGCTCGTACAGCTCCGAGCTGCCGGACGCGAACGGCAGCTCCAGGATCCTGCGGTAGAGCTCGAACGCCTTCAGCACCGCGTTGTCGCCCAGCCACGGCGTGGAGCCGTGCGCGGCCCGGCCCTCCACGTCGACGCGCACGACCAGGACGCCCTTCGACTGCACGCCGATCTCGAGGTTGGTCGGCTCGCCGCAGACCACGAACTCGCCCAGGTGCCCCTCGGACGCCAGGAACGCGGACGACTTGGGCTGATTCGAGTCCTCCTCCGACTCCTCGTCGGGCACGATCAGTAGCTTCACCTTGACGCCCGGGATCATCTCGCGCGCCTGTGACAGGTCGGCCAGCGCGGCCAGCATCCCTGCCAGCCCGCCCTTCATGTCGTAGGCGCCGCGGCCGTACAGGCGACCGTCCACCTGCCACGGCGAGAACTGCTCGCTGCGGGCGGGAACGACGTCCACGTGGGCGTTCCAGATCAGCGTGACCGGGCCCTCCCCGACCGCCGCCACGATCGAGGGCAGGCCGTTCACCTCGTAGGTGCGGTGGGCGATGCCCTGCCCCTCCAGCCATCCCTTCAGGAACCCCATCGCCGCCTTCACGCCGTCGGGCTGAGAGCTGTCGTAGGAGATCAGCCGCTCTGCGAGGGCGAGTTCGTCGGCTCCGGGCACGGGCGCGATTGTAGGCTGCGCGATCATCGTTAGCACCCCATCCCTGTGGCAGGAGCAGCACCCGGGCCGGGCCTTTCCCGCGCTCGACTCGGATCACCGGGCCGACGTCTGCGTGGTCGGCGCGGGCGTGACCGGAGCATCCTGCGCCTGGCGGCTGCTCGAGCACGGGGTCGGCGTGACCGTGGTCGACGGCAGGCGCGCTGCCTCCGCCGCCAGCGGCCGCAACGGCGGCCTCGCCGTGACAGGCACGGGGCTCGATCACGATCAGCTGGAGGACCGCCTCGGCGAGGCCGGCGCCCGCAATCTACGGGCCGCGACGGAGCGGTCGCTCGACGCGATGATCGCCTTGGCCGCCGAGCTGGGCGTGCCGCAGGCGGTGCGCCGCACCGGATCGCTGTGGGTGGCGCAGGACGAGCATGAGCGGGCCGAGATCGAGCGCGCGCTATCGGCGGCCACGGCGACCGGCATCCCCTGCCGTCCGGCCGCCGATCTGATTCCGGAACCGATGCGCGACCGCTGCCGGACGGCTGCGTTCTTCCCGCGGGACGCCGAGCTGCTCCCCGCGACCTGGGTGCGGACGCTGGCGGCGGCCGCCGCCGACCGCGGCGCAACGCTGTTCGAGCACTCACCGGTCGGCGGCCTCGAGCGCGACGGTGACGGCTGGATCGTCCACGCCGGCGGCGGGAAGGTGTACGCTCAGGCCGTAGTGGTGGCCTGCGACGGGCTGATTCCACGCCTGCTGCCGCAGCTGGGCGGCGTCGTCTACCCCGTGCGCGGCCAGGTGCTGGCCACCGAGCCGCTGCAGCAGGGGCCGCTCGCGTACCCCACCCATTCCCAATCCGGCTTCATGTACTACCGCCCCACCGACGACAACCGGGTCGTGGTCGGCGGCGGCCGGCTCGAGCAGCTCGAGCACGAGTACACCGAC
Source organism: uncultured Actinomycetes bacterium (assembly GCA_963766445.1). Taxonomy (GTDB): domain Bacteria; phylum Actinomycetota; class Thermoleophilia; order Gaiellales; family JAICJC01; genus JAICYJ01. The sequence continues at coordinate 50,983 of CAVXZW010000012.1, forward strand.
GCGGAGACGGTCACGGCCGGCGTGCAGGCCCGGCTGGACGCGTTCCTGGCCGATTGGCTGGGCCTCGGCGGCGCGCGCGTGACCCACCGCTGGGCCGGCGTCATGGGCTTCTCGGCCGACCTGCTGCCGGTGGTGGGAGCGCTAGCCGGACAGCCCCGGCCTGTACGTGGCCGGCGGCTACAGCGGCGTCGGGAACGTGCTCGGCCACCTCTGCGGCGGCATCGCCGCCGACCTGATCGCGACCGGCACGCACCCCCAGGCGCCGGCGCTCGACGCCGGCCGGTTCGACCTCACGTCAGCCGTCGAGCAGCTGGAGAAACGGCGCAGCCGTGAGCTGGCCTCGCGGCTGTCGCTGGCATAGCCGAAGGGGAATTTGTTAAGACTGCGGCGGAGGTGGAAGAAAACCCGCGGGTTGTCCGTCTTGGGTGACACGATCGCCCGGAGCGGGCCCTTCCGTCGGGGGAAGGCCCGCTTCGGGGTTTCGTGTCTCCTGGGGTCGTCGCAGGGCCAGCGGGCCGGTCTCATACCAGGGATAGGCGTCGGTCAGGAGCAGCGGCACGTAGGCAAGCGTGTGGCACTGGAACGCGTACGTCAGCCCCTGCATCTCGTGGATCGTGCGCGGCATCCTGCCCGTGAACAGGATCGCCCACCAGGCGCCGATCGCGAGCAGCCAGGCGACCAGGCCGAAGAAGAAGGCCGTGACCACGGCCGGCAGGCTCAGCGGCAGCACAAGCAGCGTTCGCAGCCGCGACATCCGCGCCGGCGGCGCCACCCGCACCTCGACCGGCAGCTCGTCGCGCCGCTGCCATGGGAACGGCGGAAAGCGGTCGTCGACCAGACCCACGTAGGCGGCGACGCGGGTCACGTACACCACCGTCGCCGCCTGGAAACGGTGGATCGGCCCGGGCAGACGGCCCAGCGCCAGCACGGCCAGCCAGCCGACGATCGACAGCGCGGTCGATACGACCGCAAGCAGCGGCCAGACCACCAGGTGCGGTAGCGCCAACACCAGGCGGAAGATGGTGCCGGCCCGGGACGGGTACTCCACGTAGGCGGCCCGGTAGCTGACCGGGTAGGGGCTGGCGGGCTCGGCGTCCTCCTCGACCAGGAGCTGCTCAGGCGGCGTCGCACCCGGCGCCGCAACGTCGAACTCACGCCCGCACCCCACGCAGAACCGGGCGCCGCCCAGGCGCGGCCGGCCGCAGTTGGTGCAGAAGCGGGCGGGTGCGATCGGGTCGCTCACGGCCATCGGCTCTGATGATACGACCGGAGCCGGAGCGCGACGCTAGCTGGAAGCCTGAACCAGCGCCTCGGCGAAGGCCGCCTCGCGCTCCGCGCGATACAGGTCGCCCTCGCCGCTGCGCGCCTGCTCCAGCTGCGCCTGGGCGCGCTCCAGCCGGGCCCGCGCCTCGCCGGCGTCGATCTGGTCGCGCGGCACCGCCTCGCCGACCAGCACCAGCGTCTCGTTCTTGCGCACCTCGACAAAGCCGCCGTCGGTCGCGAACTCGTGCCGCTGGCCCTGCATGTCGGTGACGTGCAGCTCGCCCGGCTTCAGGCTCGACACCAGCGGCGCGTGATTGGCCATGATGCCGAGCTGGCCGGCGCTGCCGGGCACGACCACGATCTCGGCCTCGCCCTCGAACACGGGCCCCTCCGGGGTGATCACGTCGACGCGCTGCGCGTCGTGGTCCGCCATCAGGCGGTGGCCTTCAGCTCTTCGGCGCGTGCCAGCACGTCGTCGATGCCGCCGACCAGGTAGAAGGCCTGCTCCGGCAGTTCGTCATGCTTGCCGTCCAGCACCTCCTGGAAGGAGCGGATCGTGTCGTCGAGCCGCACGTACTTGCCCGACGTGCCGGTGAACTGCTCGGCCACATGGAACGGCTGCGACAGGAACCGCTCGATCTTGCGGGCGCGCTGCACGATCACCTTGTCTTCGTCGGACAGCTCGTCCATGCCCAGGATGGCGATGATGTCCTGGAGGTCCTTGTAGCGCTGCAGCACCTGCTGCACCCGGGTGGCCACGCTGTAGTGCTCCTCCGAGACGCTGCCCGGCTGCAGGATCCGCGACGACGAGTCGAGCGGGTCGACGGCCGGGTAGATGCCCTTCTCCGAGATCGACCGCGACAGCACCGTGGTGGCGTCGAGGTGGGCGAACGACGCGGCCGGGGCCGGGTCGGTGAGGTCGTCGGCCGGGACGTAGATGGCCTGCACGGACGTGATCGAGCCCTTGTTGGTGGAGGTGATGCGCTCCTGCAGCTCGCCCATCTCCGTGGCCAGGGTGGGCTGGTAGCCCACGGCGCTGGGCATGCGGCCGAGCAGCGCCGACACCTCGGAGCCGGCCTGCACGAACCGGAAGATGTTGTCGATGAACAGCAGCACGTCCTGGTTCTGGACGTCTCGGAAGTACTCGGCCATGGTCAGCCCGCTGAGGCCGACCCGCAGGCGCGCCCCCGGCGGCTCGTTCATCTGCCCGTAGACGAGCGCGGTCTTCTCGATCACGCCCGACTCGGTCATCTCCAGCCACAGGTCGTTGCCCTCGCGGGTGCGCTCGCCCACGCCGGCGAACACCGACAGTCCGCCGTGCTCCTGCGCGATGTTGTTGATCAGCTCCTGGATCAGCACCGTCTTGCCCACGCCTGCGCCGCCGAACAGCCCGACCTTGCCGCCCTTCACGTACGGGGCCAGCAGATCGATCACCTTGATGCCGGTCTCGAAGATCTCGACCGTCGACGACAAGTCTTCGAAGGCGGGCGGCTTGCGGTGGATCTCCCAGCGCTCGCTTTCGGCCAGAGGGTCGCCGTGGTCGACCGGCTCGCCCAGCACGTTGAAGATCCGGCCCAGCGTCACCTCGCCGACCGGCACGGTTATCTGGGCGCCGGTGTCGACCACGTCCAGGCCGCGGGCCAGGCCGTCGGTCGCGTCCATCGCGATCGCGCGCACGCGGTCGTCGCCGAGGTGCTGCTGCACCTCCGCCACCAGCGTGGTGGCGGCGCCGTCGGCGGGGCCGGGGACGCTGATCTCGAGGGCGTTGTAGATCGCGGGCAGCTGTCCCTCGAACTGCGCGTCGATGACGACGCCCTTGATCTCGACGATCTTCCCGACGTTGTGGCCGTTGGCGGCTGACATGTAACTCCCTTGCTCGAGCGAATGAGCGGCATTTTTTGGCGCGTGGACAGGGATTCTAGCAACCTGGCGGAGGTCTCGGAGCGGAAGTTCGTGACACGCCTCCGGGCGGCGCGATGGCTCTGCTTAGCCGAGGCGCTCGTGGCCGGGCTGGCGATCCAGCGTGCGCACGTCGTGCAGCATCTGGCGGATCAGCATCTGCTCGCGCGCCATCGTGTCCTGGTTGCCGCCCTTGGCGACGACGATCTCGTGGTGGTGGGTCTGCGTCGGGGTGCTGGTGGCGCGGGACGCCAGCCCGGCGCCGAGCAGCGCCGCGACGAACATCGCGGCCGCGAACCCCGCCACCGCCAGCCCGCGCGAGACCACCCGCGCCGGCGCCGGCATCAGGCGGCGCGACGGCTGCACCGGGGGTGCCGCTCGCAGCACGTCGGTCGTGTGCGCGACCGACAATCGCGAAGTGCTCGCAGTCGGCGCACTCGGCGCGGTGCCGGCGGGCAAAGGCCGCCTCGATCTCGCTGACCTCGCCGTCGAGCTCGGCGGAGATCGTCTCGCGCACCGCCTCACATTGGCGCTCGAGCCGGCGAAACCAGATGCGATGTGGATGGCTCATGGGTCCCTACGATAGACGTGGCTTTGGGCCCGAAGTTTGCGGCCCGTCGCTCCCGGATCCGTCATCGGCAGCAGCCGGCGACACCTCGAGGGCTCGTTCACGGCCCAGGTGCAGCCCTCTCGCGATGCGCCCGCGCAGCGACCGGCGTGACGGATCAGCATGCAGCCGCTGGGCCTCGAGCGCCACCGCCACACGGGCGGCGTGATCGACATGTCAAGCTCGCGATGAGACGGCGGAGATCAATGCCATGCCACGGATGGTAGCGACACCCGGTCGCCGTTCCCAGGGCGCCGGCCTCAGAACAGGTGGTGCACCGGGTCGATCAGGCCGCCGACCAGGATCAGCACCAGCGCCACGCCCACGAACATGGCCGAGGACGACATTGCCTCGTACCGCTCGTCCATCGAGGCGGTGCGCAGCTTGCCCGAGGTCAGGAGCAGGCCGAACATGCTCATCACGCCGGAGTCCTCCTCGACCCGGATCGCCGGGCGCACGCCGTGGAAGAAGCCCGATAGGAGGAAGAAGGCACCCAGGCCGTAGCAGGTCACCGACAGCGAGCGGCGGAAGGGCACGTGCAGCAGCAACGCTCCCAGCGCTCCCACCACCAGCGCCACGGCCAGCACCAGTGCCACCAGTTGCGCCAGCCGTTTGAGCCCGGCGACCAGCACGGCGGCCGCGTCTCCCCTATGAGGCTGCCACCCGACCCGGCTCGAGGCGCAGGTCGGTCATCGGCCATGTCTCCAGCGGGTAGTGGCAGGCAACCTCGTGGCCGGCCTCGCGCTCCGTGAGCTGGGGCTCGTCGACGTCGCAGACGCCCTCCTGGAAGCGCGGGCAGCGTGGGTGGAACCGGCAGGCGGACGGAGGGTTGATCGGGCTGGGCACATCGCCCTCGAGCACGATCGGCTTGCGGCTGCGGGCCACGTTCGGGTTTGGGACCGGCACCGCCGACAGCAGGGCGCCGGAGTACGGATGCAGCGGCCGGTTGTAGAGCTGGCTGCCCTCGCCCACCTCGACCACCTTGCCCAGGTACATCACGGCCACGCGGTTTGAGATGTGGCGCACCACATCCAGGTCGTGCGCGATGAACACGTAGGTGAGGTCGAACTCGTCCTGCAGCCGCTTCAGCAGGTTCAGGATCTGGGCCTGGACGGACACGTCCAGCGCCGACACCGGCTCGTCGCACACGATCAGCTTGGGCCGTACGGCCAGCGCGCGAGCGACACCGATGCGCTGGCGCTGGCCGCCCGAGAACTCGAACGGGAACCGGTTGTAGTGCTCCGGGTTGAGTCCCACCACCTCGAGCAGATCCTGAACCTTGCGCTTGATCTCGGCGGCGGTGCCCATCTTGTGCACCTCCAGCGCCTCGCCCACGATCGAGCCGACCCGCTTGCGCGGGTTCAGCGACGCGTAGGGATCCTGGAACACCATCATCATCTCGCGGCGCACCTTGAACAGGTCGTTGCCCTTGATGTTGGTGATGTCCTGCCCGTCGAACGTGATCTTGCCGCCGGTCGGGTCGAGCAGGCGCATGACGCAGCGGGCCATGGTCGACTTGCCGCACCCGGACTCCCCCACCACGCCCAGCGTCTCGCCCTTGTTGACGGAGAAGGAGACGCCGTCCACCGCGCGCACGCGACCGATCTCCTTCTGAAAGATGATCCCGCGCGTGATCGGGAAGTGCTTCTCCAGGTTCTCGACTGTCAGCAGGGGCTCGTCCAACATTCCTCGCTAGATCTGCTCCGCCATCATTTCGTGGAGCAGGTCGTGGGATTCGCGCCGCCGGAATTCGGGCTCCAGGTGGCAGGCGACAGCATGATCGCTGGCCGACTCGCCACCCACCGGCAGCAGCTCCGGCACCTCGGGGATGCAGGGCGAGAACGCATACGGGCAGCGCAGATGGAACCGGCACCCGGACGGTGGCTGCAGCAGCGACGGCGGCGTGCCCGGGATCGGCTTCAGGTCGGCCCCCTCGGCGACCAGCCGCGGCAGCGAACCCAGAAGGCCCCACGTATATGGGTGCTCGGGGCGGTAGAAGATGTCCTCGTAGCCGCCCTTCTCGACCGCCTTGGCCGCATACATCACCATCACGTCGTCGGCGGTCTCGGCGACCACGCCGAGGTCGTGCGTGACCAGGATGATCGCGCTGCCGAAGTCGCGCTGCAGCTGGTTCATCAGCTTCAGGATCTGGGCCTGGGTGGTCACGTCGAGTGCGGTGGTGGGCTCGTCGGCGATCAGCAGATCGGGGTTGTTGACGAGCGCCATCGCGATCATCACGCGCTGGCGCATTCCGCCCGAGAACTGGTGGGGGTAGTCGTCCATGCGCGTCTCGGCGCGCGGGATGGCCACGGCCTTCAGCATCTCTACCGAGCGGCTGTTGGCGACCTGCTTGCTGACGTTCTCGTGCAGCTGCACCGCCTCGCGCAGCTGCGCGCCGATCGTGTAGACCGGGTTCAGCGACGTCATCGGGTCCTGGAAGATCATCGAGATCTCGTTGCCGCGGATCTTGCGCAGCTCGTCGGGATCGATCTTCAGCAGATCCCGGTCCTTGAAGAGCGCCTGGCCCTCGGTGATGGTGTTCCGCTTCGCGTTCAGGCCCATGATGGTCATGCAGGTGACGCTCTTGCCGCAGCCGGATTCGCCCACGATCGCAAGCGTTTTGCCTTTCTCGACGCTGAACGAGACGCCGTCCACCGCGTGGACGATGCCGTCGTCCGTGCGGAAGTACGTCTTCAGATCCTTGACGTCAAGCAGCGGCATGCGAGAAATTGTACCGGGTCGGGGCCAGTGTCGACGGCGGCCGGGTCAGGCCAGCCTGATCCGTGGGTCAATCACCGCATACAGGAGGTCGATCAGCAGGTTGAAGACGATCACCATGATCGACGCGAAGATCACCACGCCGATGATGATCGGCAGGTCGAAGGTGAAGGTCGATTGGATCGTCCACCAACCGAGGCCCGGCAGCCCGAACACGATCTCGACGAACACCGCGCCGCCCAGCGCCAGGGCGATGTCCATCCCCAGCATGGTCACCACCGGCAGCATCGCGTTTCGCAGCGCGTGCCGGCGGATCACGGTGCGCTCCGGAGCACCCTTGGCGCGAGCCGTGCGCACGTAGTCCTCGTTCAGCGTCTCCATCACGCTCGAGCGGATCATCCGCACGTAGAACGCCGAGTAGAGGATCGCGAAGGTGATCCAGGGCAGAAGCATGTGCATGAACCAGTCGTAGGGGCCGCCGCACGACTGGCCGGCGCTGGCGCCGCGGAGGTTGCAGTAGCCCTGGATCGGCAGCAGGTTCAGCTTGTAGCCGACGATCAGCGACAGCATGTAGCCGACCCACACGGGGTGCGCAGAGATGCCGGCCAGCACGCCGACCATCGCGACGCGGTCGCCCTTCGAGCGCGGCCGCAGGGCCGAGTAGATGCCGACCGGGATCGCCACCAGCAGCCACAGGATGGCGCCGCCGAACACGAGCGCCGCCGTCACCGGCGCCGCCTTTGCGATGATCGAGTTCACGCTCTGACGGTTGCCGTAGGAGTAACCCAGGCTGTGATCCCAGATTAGCTCCTTCATGAAGTGGCCGTACTGGACGTACAGCGGCCGGTCGAGGTAGAGCGCGTGGGTGACGTGCTGGATCGCGGCCGGCGTCGCCGCCTTGCCGGCAACCATGGCTGCCGGGTTGACCGGGATCACGTAGAACATGATGAACGTGAGGAGGGTGACCGCGATGAAGAGCACCACTGCCCAGAGCAGACGGCGGATCACGTATCTGACCATGGCACCCTTCACCCTCCCGAGAAACAGGTTCTTCGTCAAAGCATACCGGGCGGCGGTGCATTTGCACCGCCGCCCGGTGCTTCAACTGTGAGCTAGCGGACGCAGAGCGCCGCGATGTCCATCCCGTAACTCGGCTCCCACAGCTGACACCCAATCTTCGAGCTGAAGAAGTCGTAGTTGGTCTGGTTGCTCCAAGCTGCCCACGGTGCCTGGTCCGTCTTCATGGACGTGGCGATGTCGCCGTAGGCCTGTGCTCGCTCTGCTCCGGTCTTGGTCGCAGCTGCATCCATCTGGTCGTTGTACGACTTGTTGTCGAAGTAGGAGAAGTTGTCCCCGTTCTTCGGCAGGATGCTGTGACCGCTGAGCAGGATGTTCAGGAAGTCGTACGGGTCGGGGAAGTCAGCCAGCCATCCCTCGTCCGCGATGTCCATGGGCGTACCCTTCACGCCCTCTTCCTGGAACTGCACCGCACGCTGGTAGTACTTGACGGTGACGTTGATGCCAAGCGGCTTCAGCTCCTGGGTCAGGAGCGCCATGCGGTTGGTTGCCGACTGCACACCCTGCGTCGAGTAGACGAGGACGTTGATCGGGGTCTTGACGCCTGCGGCCTTGGCCTGGCTCATCAGTGCCTGGGCCTTGCTCAGGTCAGGCGTCAGCGGGTACACGGCCTTCTCGATCGACGCTCCCGGCACCTGCGGAGGCAGGTACTTGTCGGTCGGGATGCCGGCCTTGTAGCCGAGCTGCTTCGTCGCGCCGGTGCGGTCGATCGCGTAGTTGACCGCCTGGCGGACCAGCGGGTTCGACAATGCCGGGTTCGCCGTGTTCATGGCGTAGTAGTTGACCTCGATCTCGGGCGAGATGAACATCTGCTGCTTACCGGCCGCGGCAGCGGGGCTGCCGTCGCCGTACTGCTGGGACAGCGGCAGCGACTGAGCTGCCGTCACGCAGTCCGGACACCAGTCCAGCTGCCCGTTCTTGGTCTCGAGAATGCCCTGGTTCTGGTCGATCGCGAACTGACCGAAGTCGATCTCGTCGATCAGGTGCGGGCGAGGACCGGTGTAGTTCGGGTTCTTCTTGACCACCAGCGACTGGTTCGGGGTGTAGCTGGCGATGTAGTAGGGGCCGGCACCTGCGATCGAGGTGACGCCCTTCGGGCTGATCGGGAGGTTGTGCGGGATCGCGCACATGAACGGCGTTGCCATCTCGGCCTCGATCGTGCCGTTCGGCTTCGTCAGGTGCAGGATCAGCTGGTCGCCGCTCACCTGGACGCCCGGGATGGTGCCCTTGCCGTTCCAGCCGTCGGCGCCCTCGATGGAGCTGGCCACGAAGCTGACGAACGGAGACACCTGCTTGGGATTGAGGTCGCGCATCAGCGAATCGGCGAAGGTCTGTGCGGTGACAGGCTCGCCGGTGTTGAACTTGTACTTGCCGGGCGGCACCGTGAACGTGACGGTGAGGCCGTCAGACGAGATGGTCGGCATTGCCGACGCCGCCTCCGGCTGCAACTGGTAGCCCGCGGGAGCGGGCTTGTCCGGGTAGCCCAGGAGATTGACGCACGTCGCGTACTCGATCTGCCAGGACTCCTGGTAGTAGGCGAGGGCGGGATCGATGAAGTCGATGCCGCCGTGCCACGCGGCCTTGATCGTGCCGCCCGGCTTGCCCACCTCGTTGACACTCGCGCCTGTGCTGACGCCACTGGCATTACCGCTGCTGCTGCTACTGCCGCAGCCGGATGCTCCAAATAACACCACCCCGAGCGTCACAGCGCCAAGCGCTATCCACATTCCAGGTCGTCTCATGCGGTTCCTCTCCCGTTGCGTTTCCGGGGCTCGATGGCTGACCGAGACCCCACCTATCCATGTCCGTAGACGACAGGGGCAGCGCAAAGTTAGTCGCGGGATGGAAAAGGGCTAGAGCGTGCCGCGCGGATCGAGCGCGTCGCGCAGGCCGTCGCCGAGCAGGTTGAACGCGAGCGTCGCGAACAGGATGCCCAGGCCCGGCCACACCATCAGCCAGGGGATGGTCGTGTAGTAGTTCACGGCCGAGTTGATCAGGTTGCCCCAGCTGGGCTCGCCCTGCGGGATGCCGACGCCCAGGTACGAGAGGCCGGCCTCGAACAGGATGTTGGTAGCCACCAACAGCGTGCTGTAGACGATGATCGTGCCGGTCAGGTGCGGAAGCAGGTGCGAGCGCAGGATCCGTCGGTTGCTCGCGCCCACCATCCTGGCCGCCTCCACGAACTCCTTCTCGCGCAGGGACAGCACCTGGGCACGGATGATCCGGGCCGGGTAGAACCACGAGAACACCGAGATCACCATCACGAGCGTTACTACCCCGGGCGAGAACAATCCGAAGAACGTGTAGGCGTTCAGGCGCGAACCCACCGTGAACGAGAATGCGATGGCGAACAGCAGCAGCGGCAGCGCCATCACGAGCTCCGTGGCCCGCGAGACGAACATGTCGACCGCCCCCCGTAGTACCCGGCGATCATGCCCATCAGGACTCCCATGGCGACGCCGAAGATCGTGGCCAGGATGGCCACCTCGAACGAGATCTGCGCGCCCGCCATCATGCCCAGCAACTCATCGTGGCCGGCCGTGTCGGACGTGCCCAGGACGTACAGCGTGCAACAGGTGCCCGCCGCCGTCGGCGTGTGTGACCATGGCAGCGCCGGCTCGAAACCCTGTGCGTTGGTGTTCAGGCTGTAGGCCGTGCGGCCCAACAGGTGGTTCGCGATCGGCGTCCCGACGAACGCGACCAGGATCATCACGATGATCGCGACTCCACCGACCAGCGCTACGCGGTCGCGGCGGAAGCGGCGCCACGCCTGCTCCCAGAATCCTCGAGCCTTGACGGCGGTTGGCTCGGTACCTGTGCCCAGCCCGCCACCGACAGCAATATCGGCAGCGCCGGCAGTCGCACCAGAGAGAATCGGGCGTTCGCTGCTGGTAGCCATCTGGTTAGATGATACCCCAAACCCGAGGACGTGCCCAGTGGCGCGTCACGCAGATGGCACGGGGGTCGAGTTCCGCGGCGCCGCCGAAACCACGATCCAGTGGCCCGTCGACCGGCTTCATCTCGATCAGCAGGTCCAGGCTCTTGGTCACGTTGGGGTTGGTCGACCCCATCTGAACGTCAAGCAGGACGTCGTGGGATCGCGACCGCAGCACCTTGTAGGCGGCACCGGCAAACACGCTGGCGGGAAACTGCGGAACCGGGATCGTGCCGGCCTTCCACTGCTGTTTGGTAACTACAGACTGCAGCTTCGCCGAGACCATCGCCCGCGCAGCCCACGGGTCGTGACGAAGCACACCGTCGCGGATGAACGAGCGGGCCAGCGTGCGGGCCTCGACCGGCAGCTTCACCTTCTCGCCGTATTGCTGGGTGGCGCTTGGCGCCTTATACGGCGCTCCGCCGGCGTAGTTGGGCGTGCTGGACTGGCGCGACTCGACGAACGAGATCAACCCGGCCACCAGCACCACCGCCGCCACGGCACTGAACGCCAGCCGCACCGGTCGCTGATCCCACAGCGCGATCACCTTTGCAGACATAGCGAAAGATTCTAGCGCGGCAGGATTAGCGCGCGGTTGTCAACCAGGCGCTCGCCAGGCGGGGCGCACCCAGCGCGTCGACCACCAACCCGCGCACGCCCGGCGCGATCAGCAGCTGGGTCTGGCCGAAGGTGAGCGGGACGATCGAGCCGCTCGCGAGCAGCGTTTGCTGGGCGTGAAGCAGCGTCCGTCCCACCGTCGTCGGCGACGCCGCTTCCACCTGGGACACCAGCGATGACTCCCGGCGGCCGGCCAGCGCAGCGATGACCGTGGCGGGGACGGCCGACTGCAGGTTCAGCTCCGAGACCGACCAGTCGCCGTGACGGACGATGCGCACCTGGGCGCCGCCCGTTCGCAGCACTCGCGCGACGGCGTTTGTATACGACGTCTCGGTGGCGCCGGCCGGCCTGGTCAGCGTCACCGTCTCGCCCGTCACCGGCGCCGGCGCGAAGTGGGCGACGTTCGGGACATAGCCCGGCATGCCCACCGGCACCAGCGCGTCGGCGGCCTGCCCCGACTTGCCCGCCGCCAGCGCGGTCACCTGCGATGCGCCCAGCCCGCCGGCAAGCGACGAGGTCGCCCCGGGGCGCCGCCGCAGCGAAACCAGGCTCAGCCGCGGGGTGTCCAGCAGCTGGCGGCCGAACTCGGGATCGGCACGTACCACGTCCACCTCGGCCGGCGGCAGGGGCAGCACCTGGTAGCGGCCGGCACGGTAGGCCGCGATCGAGCCGGCGTCGGCCCCGGCCACGACCGGCATCTCGACGCGGTCGAGGTGAGGACGGGCGCCGAAGTAGACCCGATTGCGGCTGAGCACGGCCAGCCCGGCAACAGCCGCCTTGCCGGCCGGATGCGTGCTCTTGCGCAGGCTGACCAGCCGGAACGGGCCGGCACCTACCGGCGCCCGCTCGAACGCTGCGCGGTCGCCGGTGGTCGCGGCCAGCTGCGGCGGAAACGCCCACGTGGCCGGATCCGCCAGCATGGACGGAAAGTCCTTGACCGGCCGTGACAGCTGCACGACCAGGGTCAGGGGCCCGGTGGCGCGCACGCCCGAGAGCGTGCCCGAGCCGGACGCACAGGCGGCGTACCCGGACACCGGCTCGAGCACCGCTGCGTTCGGGGATGCCACGCCCGGGCTGCACAGGAGCCTCCAGTCGGCGACGAACGTGGCGGCGGTGACGGCGCCGGCGCCGGCGGGAAACGAGACGTGCGGCCGCAGGCGAAACGTGTAGCTGCGCGCGTCCGGGGTTTTTGACCAGCTGCGGGCGATCACCGGCACCGTGCGAAGCGTCGAGGGGTCGGCGTCGACCAGGCCCGCGAACACGTTCCGCTCGATCACGAGGCCGGCGGCGTCGCCACCGTAGAGCGGGGTCACCGAGACCGGATCGGCCGGCAGCGCGTACACCAGCGTGCCCCCGTTCACCGGCGGCGGCTCAGGCGGCGCCGGAGCGGCGGCGCCGTGGCCGCAGCCGGCGGCCAGCAGGGCCAGCGCTACCAGGCGAGACGGTTGACTCCACGGGATGCGTGGATGCTGGGCGCAGGATGGGGCGCGCTGGACGTCGGGAGCGTCCGCAGGGCAGGCTGGATGATGTCCTGGCCAAGGACGATCGTGGCGTCCGGCGTGTCCCAGACCAGTCCAGCGCCACGAAGCTCGTGGAGTCAACCGTCTAAGACAGCGCGTCCGCACCTGCGACCACCTCGAGGATCTCCTGGGTGATCTCCGCCTGGCGGGCGCGGTTCATCTTCAGGGTGAGGTCGTCGATCAGGGTGCCGGCGTTGTCGGAGGCGTTGCGCATGGCCGTCATGCGGGCGCCGTGCTCGGATGCGGTCGATTCCAGCAGGGCGCGGTAGATGGTGACCTCGAGGTAGCGGGGTATCAGGGCGGCCAGCACGTCACGCTCGTCCGGCTCGAAGATGTAGGAGCCCTCGATCTTGACCGCCTCGCCGGTGACAGCCTCCTCGGGCACCGGCAACAGCTCGACCTCCTCCAGCCGCTGCGTCAGCGCCGTGACGAAGTGGTTGTAGACCATCACCACCTGGTCGACCTGGCTCTGCTCGTAGAGGTCGGCCACCCGTTCGGCGATCGCCTGCGCGTCGGAGTAGGCCGGCCGGTCGGTGATGCCGGCGTAGTCGGCGGTCAGCGTCTGGCGGCGGAACCGCAGCGTCGAGGCGCCCCGCCGGCCGACCACCAGCCACACCACCTCGCGGCCTTCGGCGCGCTGCTCGCGCGCGATTTCCAGGGAGCGGCGGACGACGTTGGCGTTGAACGCGCCGGCCAGGCCGCGGTCGCCGGTCAGCGCCACCACGGCAACGGTCTTCACATCACGGCGGGCCAGCAGCGGCTGGTCGCTGAGATCCCCGGTGGCGGCCGCAACGTCCACCGTCAGCTGCTGCATGCGGTCGGCGTAGGGCCGCAACGCCTCGATCCGGGCCTGGGCGCGGCGTAGGCGCGAGCCCGCCACCAGCTCCATGGCCTTCGTGATCTTCTTGGTGTTGTTGACGGAGCTGATCCGCCGCTTGATGTCCTGCTGGGTGGCCATCAGACCGCGGCTGTCGCTTCTTCCTCGGTCGGCTGGAAGCTCTCGGAGAGAGACTCGGCCGCCTTGCGCAGCTCGGCCTCGGTCTCGTCGGACAGCTCGCCGGTGTCCCGGATGGTGATCAGCACCTTGCCGCCCGCCTCGAGGTACTGGATCAGCTCGGCCTGGAAGCGAGGCACGTCGGGCACATCGACCGGGTCGAGAAACCCGTTGGTGGCGGCCCAGATCGATGCCACCTGGTTCTCGAACGGCCACGGGTTGTACTGCGGCTGGTTGAGCGTCGCCACCAGCCGCTGGCCGCGCTTCAGCTGCTGCTGCGTGGCCTCGTCCAGCTCGGACGCGAACTGCGCGAATGCCTCCAGCGAACGGTAGGACGCCAGGTCGAGGCGGAGGCGGCCCGCCACCTTGCGCATCGCCTTGCGCTGCGCGTTGCCGCCCACGCGCGACACCGAGATGCCGGCGTTGATGGCGGGGCGAACGCCCGAGAAGAACAGATCCGGCTGCAGGAAGATCTGACCGTCGGTGATCGAGATCACGTTGGTCGGGATGTACGCGGAGACGTCGCCCGCCTGCGTCTCGATCACGGGCAGGGCCGTCAGCGATCCAGCGCCGAGCTCGTCGGACAGCTTCACCGCGCGCTCCAGCAGGCGCGAGTGCAGGTAGAAGACGTCGCCCGGGTAGGCCTCGCGGCCGGGCGGGCGGCGCACCAGCAGCGACATCTGGCGGTAGGCGTCGGCGTGCTTGGACAGGTCGTCGTACATCAGCAGCGCGTGCTTGCCGTTGTAGAGGAAGTACTCGCCCATCGCGCAGCCCGCATACGGGGCCATGTACTTGATCGGGGCGGCCTCGGAGGCCGGCGCCGAGACGATGATCGTGTAGTCCATGGCGCCGGCCGATCGCAGGGTCTCCTCGACCTGGCGCACCGTCGAGGCCTTCTGACCGATGGCGACGTAGATGCAGATCATGTCCTGACCCTTCTGGTTCAGGATCGTGTCCACGCAGATCGCGGTCTTGCCGGTGCCGCGGTCGCCGATGATCAGCTCGCGCTGGCCGCGGCCGATCGGGATCATTGCGTCGATGGCCTTGATGCCGGTCTGCACCGGCTCCTTCACCGGCTGGCGGTCGACCACGCCGGGGGCCTTGAACTCGAGCGGGCGCGTCTCGGTGGTCTCGATTGCGGGGCCGCCGTCGATCGGGTTGCCGAGCGGATCCACCACCCGGCCGATCAGCGCGTCGCCGACCGGCACCGACATCACCTGGCCGGTGCGCTTGACGGTGTCGCCCTCCTCGATCTTCTCCCAGTCGCCGAACAGCACCGCGGCGACGTTGTCCTCCTCCAGGTTCAGCGCGAGCCCGGTGACGCCGTGGGGCAGCTCCAGCTTCTCGAGCGCGACGCAGGCCGTCAGCCCGTAGATGCGGGCGATACCGTCGCCGATCTGGATAACCGTGCCGACCTCTTCGATGTCGACATCAACCTCATAGCGCTCGATCTCGGACTTGAGGATCGAGGCGATCTCGTCTGGCCGTAGCTTCACGCTTCGCTCCCAACTGGCAGGGGTGTGGTGATCAGTGCGCGGTGGATCTCCTCCAGCTCGCGCTGTACCGAGGCGTCCAGGAGGACGCCGC
This sequence comes from uncultured Actinomycetes bacterium, assembly GCA_963766445.1. GTDB lineage: Bacteria > Actinomycetota > Thermoleophilia > Gaiellales > JAICJC01 > JAICYJ01. Next base: position 66,201 of record CAVXZW010000012.1, read on the forward strand.
GGGCACGCAGCACGATCCCGCCGATGATGGCGGGGTCGATCTTTGCCTCGAGCCGTGCCCGCAGGCCGGTGGCCTGCTCGATGCTCTGCTGCAGCTGCTGCACCTGGGCGGAGCCGAGCTCGACGGCGGTGGTAACCTCGATGTCGAGGATTCGCTCCTGCTCGGCGGCCAGCTCGGCATAGGCCACAGACACGTCGTGCAGCAGCTCCAGCCGGCCGTTGTCGACCAGCACCAGCATCGCGTTTCGCACCAGCGGGTCGGCGTCCTTCAGCAGCGCGGCAACGATCCGCTGCTTGGAGTCGTGCGGCAGCCGCGGGTTCAGCAACGAGCCCAGGGCAGCGCGGTCGGAGGCCAGCGACTCCATGAAGTCGCGCAGGTCGGCGTCCACCGCGGGCACGCGGCCGGCCTCTTCGGCAGCACGGAACAGCGCCTCTGCGTAGACCCGCCCGCCGTGGTCGATCAGCTCCGCCACTACTCGCCGCCCTCCGCAGCCGTGCCCGACTCGGCGGGCGCGAACTGGCTGAAGTCGACGTCGGCCATGGCCTCGTCGATCAGCCGCCGCTGCTCGGTCTCGTCCAGCTGCCGGCGCACGACCTTCTCGGCCGTGGCGACGGTCAGGTCGGCCAGCTGGTCGCGGATCGCCTGCAGCGAGGAGCGTGTCTCGGAGTCGATCTCGTCCTTGGCCCGCTTCAGCAGGCGGTTCTTCTCGGCCTCCAGATCGGCGATGTCGCGCGTGCGCTGCTGCTCGGCCGCGCGCCGCGCCTCCTCGATGATCTTGGTCGCCTCGCGGCGCGAGTCGGCGAGCGCCTGGCGGTATTCGGCCAGCGCCGACTGCGCCTCCTCGCGGGCGTGCTCGGCGGCGTCGATGTCGGCGGCGATGGCGTTGCGCCGCTCGTCGAGCGTGGCCTGGATCGGGCCGAAGGCGAACTTCTTCAGCACGACCAGGACGATCAGGAACGACACGATCGTCCAGAACATCAACCCGAAGTTGATGTCGATCAGGCTCGGTTTTGCGGCTGCCAGGATCAGCATCTGCCAGCGCTCCTAGGTGATCGCGTATGCGACGAAGGCCATGCCCAGGGCGTAGAACACGATCGCCTCGGTCAGGGCGAAGCCCAGCCACATCATGCCGGTCAGCTGACCGCGCAGCTCGGGCTGGCGCCCGACGGCCTCGATCGTCTTGCCGAAGATGATGCCGACGCCGATGCCCGGTCCGATGGCGCCGAACCCGGTCGCCAGACCCAGCACGATGGTCTTTGCTGCGTCGTTGACGTTGCCTTGAACAGCCATTGTTCTCCTAGTGGTCGGGGTGGATTGCTCCACCGATGTAGATGGCGGAAAGAGCGGCGAAGATGTAGGCCTGCAGGGCGGCGATCAGGGTCGCCTCCAGCAGATAGAGGGCGACCCCCATCGGGAAGCCGATGACGTGCACCGCGAAGGCGGCGTTGCCGAGCGACGCCGCCATCAGGGCGCCGACGCCCAGGAACACGGCGATCACGAGGTGGCCGGCCAGCATGTTGAAGAACAACCGGAAGCTGAGCGACACCAGCCGCACGAACTGGGACAGCACCTCGACCACGGCAATCAGGCCGAACAGGATGGCGGCGCCGAAGGAGCCGCCCCGCAGCGGCCGCACGGGCGGCAGGCCGGCGGGGATCCAGCTCTTGAAGTAGCCGACCACGCCGTTGTAGCGAATGCCCTCGACGTGGGTGGCCACGAAGGTGACCAGCGTCAGGGTCAGCGCCACCGACAGGTTCGCCGACGCGGCGTAGATCTGCAGCTTGGGCACGTCGACTCCGAGCAGCTGCACGCTCTCGCCGCTGAACGGCAGCGGGATGAAGCCGATCACGTTCATCGCCCAGATGAAGATGAAGCAGGTGCCGACGTACGGGAACCAGATCCGCATCCCCTCCTCCGGCAGCCCGGCCTTGGCGATCTGGGTGTAGGCGGTGTCGTAGACCATCTCCAGGAACGTCTGCCAGCGGCTGGGCTTGGCATTCAGGCCCTTGCGGATGATCAGCAGCGGCACCAGGATCGCAGTCGCGGCCGACAGCCACAGGTAGACGACGCCCTTGTTGATGTCGAGCCCCAGCGGCAGGTCCACGTAGGGATGGTTGATGAAGTCGGTGAACTCCGAGACCGGGTTGAAATCGGAGGCGGCCAGCAGCGACAGCATCTACGCGGTCCTGCCGGCGTGGGTGCGGATGTTGCGGTGCGTGAGGATGCGTGTGGCGATGTCGATCGTGACCAGCACCATGAACAGAACCACCGAGGATATCGCCAGGGTGCTGTCGTGGCGGGTGATCAGGAACAGCAGCAGCATCCCGATCCAGGGGCGCAGCAGCATGCTCGCGCCCAGCACGCCGACAGCGCGGAGCGCGCCCATCTGCACGGCACGGCGCTCCACCATCACCTGCAGGACGCGGTTCCCGGCCCAGATCGCCACCGCCCAGAACCAGCCTTCAAGCGGCAGGCCCGCCAGCGCGAATACGGGCAGCGCCAGGATCGCGAGGATGGCATCCAGGTTGTGGAGGGCGAGCTTCTGGATTGTCGGTGTCTGGGTGCTCATATGTCCCGGTACTGGCGGTAGACGAGGTAGAAGCTGAGCGGCACCCCGATGGCGAAACCGACCGCCGCTCCTGCAAGCGCGTTGCCCGCCAACCAGCCGGCGCCGAGCCCGAGAACCGCGCACACGATCAGCGCAGCGAGGAGGAACATCCCCGCGCCCGCCGCCCTCGCGGCCGGTCGCTGCTCACCCATGTGTCGGTCCCGTGCTCGCCGCCCTCAACATCCGGCGGGCGCAGGCAGTATGCCAGAAACGGCGACTATGTGACAACCTCGAATGCATGTTGCGATGGCCGTAAACCCGCATAGATCGGGAAAAACCGCGAAAACGAGCTCATGCAGCCCGCTTGCTTTGTGGCACGTCCTCGCCACCCCGCGTTCGCAGCAGGCCGATCGCCCGCAGGTGCCTCGCCTTCAGGATCTCGAGCAGGTAGATGACGTACACGGAGGTGCACACGGCCAGCAGCCCCAGGCCGACCAGCACCCCGATCGCCACCGGGCTCCAGTCGTGCCGGTGGTTGGGGACGAACCGGATCGCCAGCGCCAGCGCCGACAGGATGCAGCACCAGCCGTACAGGTAGAGGGCCGTGCGCCGCTGCGAGAATCCGATGTTCGCGAACCGGTGGTGGAAGTGCCAGCGGTCGGCCTGGTAGATCGGCTGGCCGTGCTTGATGCGCTTCAGGATCACGAACGAGGTGTCGAGGATCGGCAGCGCCAGCACCATCAGCGGGAACACCAGGGACACGGCCGCCGCCGTCTTCAGGACGCCCTGGATCGCGAGCGCGGCCAGCAGGTACCCCAGCATCAGCGACCCGGAGTCGCCCATGAAGATCGTGGCGGGGTTGAAGTTGTAGATCAGGAAGCCGAAGGCGGCTCCGGCCACGATCGCGCTGATGGCCGCAGCGTCGGCGCGTCCCAGCGACACGGACAGCACCGCAAACGTGAGCGAGGCGATGCCGCAGAAGCCGGCGGCGAGGCCGTCCAGGCCGTCGATGAAGTTCACGATGTTGACGATCGCGACGATCCAGAACACGGTCACCGGGTACTGCCAGACGCCGAGGTCGAAGGCGCCCACGAGCGGCAGGGTGACGTGGTCGATGGTCACCCCGAGCGCCGCCGGGATGCACGCGATCAGGACGATGCCGAGCATCTTGGCGCCCGGGTGCAGCGGCCGGATGTCGTCCAGCGCGCCCAGGGCGCACATCAGCGCGGCGCCGGCGATGATCCCCCAGAACCCGTGGCTGTGGCCGAGCGCGGCGGATGGGATCACGATCGCACCCAGGATCGCCAGGCCGCCGAGCAGCGGCGTCGGGCGATCGTGCATGCGCCGCTCGTCGACCGAGCTGTCGACGATGCCCGTCATCCAGGCCAACTGCGAAACGACCGGCGTCAGCAGCACCGCCAGCAGGAACGCGACCGCGAAGCCCACCACGGCCGCCTGATAGTCGATCAGCCCGCCGTTCATGTGGGCAAAAGCGTACAGGAGCGGCCGGGCACGCTACCGCGTCCCGTACAGGCGGTCGCCGGCGTCGCCCAGGCCAGGCAGGATGAAGCCCTGGTCGTTGAGCTCGCGGTCGAGCGCCGCGACCACCACCTCGACGTCGGGATGGTCGGCCTCCAGACGTGCCACGCCGACGGGCACGGCCACCAGCGCCACCATCGTCACCCGGCGGGCGCCCTGCTCCTTGCAGAGGCGGATCGCGGCCGAGGCCGACCCGCCGGTTGCCAGCATCGGGTCGAGCACGATCACGTCGCGCTCGGCCAGGTCGCCCGGCAGCTTGCAGTAGTACTCGACCGGCATCAGCGTCTGCTCGTCGCGGTAGAGGCCGACGAAGCCGACCCGGGCGACCGGGATCAGGTCGAGCACGGCGTCCAGCATGCCGACGCCCGCGCGCAGGACGGCCACCACGCCCAGCTTCTTGCCCGACACGCGGTGCGCGGGCGCCACCTCCAGCGGCGTCTGCACCTCGGTCGGCTCCAGCTCGAGGCCGCGTGTGGCCTCGTAGCAGAGGAAGGCGGCCAGCTCGCCGGCCAGCAGGCGGAAGTCGCGGGTGGTGGTTTCGCGGTCGCGGAGCAGACCGAGCTTGTGCTGCACCAGCGGGTGGTCGACGATCGTGAGCGGCACTAGATGGTCGAGTACCCGTGCGCGAAGGCCGGGTACAGCGACCGCGAGGCCATCAGCTCCCGCGTCCGCTCGCGCAGCGCCTTCAGGTCGGCGGCCGGATCCAGCGTGTCCAGGATGATCGCCGCCACCTCGCGCATGTCGTCCTCGTCCAGGCCGCGCATGGTTGCGGCCGGGGTGCCGATGCGGACGCCGGACGCGATCGTGGGCGGGCGCTCGTCGTAGGGAACGGTGTTTCGGTTGACCGTGATCGCGACCTCGTGCAGTCGCTCCTCGGCGTCCTTGCCCGACCACTGCGTGGTGCGCAGGTCGAGCTGCAGCAGGTGGTTGTCGGTGCCGTCGGTGAGCAGCCGCAGGCCGCCGTCCATCAGCGTCTGGGCCAAGCGTCGCCGCGTTCGTGACCACCTGTCGCTGATAGTCGCGGAAGCCCTCGCTCTGGGCGATCTTGAAGCAGACGGCCTTGGCGGCGACGACGTGGCAGAGCGGGCCGCCCTGCAGGCCCGGGAACACAGCCCGGTCGACGGCATTGGCGTGCTCGGCGCGCGACAGCACCAGGCCGGCGCGCGGCCCGGCCAGCGTCTTGTGCGTGGTCGACGTGACGACGTCGGCGTGCTCCACCGGGTTCGGGTGCAGTCCGGCCGCGACCAGCCCGGCGAAGTGCGCCATGTCCACCATCACCATGGCGCCGACCTCGTCTGCGATCTCACGGAAGCGGGCCGCGTCGATGATGCGCGGGTAGGCGGAGGCACCGGCCACGATCAGCTTCGGCCGCACCTCGTGCGCAAGCCGCCGCACCTCGTCGAAGTCGATCAGCGAGTCCTCGCGGCGGACGCCGTATGGGTGCACGTCGTAGAGGCGGCCCGAGAAGTTGACCTTGAGCCCGTGGGTGAGGTGACCGCCGTGGTCGAGGCGCAGGCCCAGGATCGCGTCGCCGGGCTCGATCAGGGCGAAGTAGGCGGCCATGTTGGCGGGGCCGCCTGCGTGCGGCTGGACGTTGGCATGGTCGGCGCCGAACAGCTCCCTGGCGCGGTCGATAGCAAGCTGCTCGACCTCGTCCACCCACTCGCAGCCGCCGTAGTAGCGGTGTCCCGGGTAGCCCTCGGCGTACTTGTTGGTCAGCACCGAGCCGACCGCCTCCAACACCGCGGGCCAGGTGAAGTTCTCCGACGCGATCAGCTCGAGCTGATCACGCTGGCGGCCCAACTCGCTGTCGATCAGCGCCGCGATGGCGGGATCGGTCTCGGCCAGCCCGGCCGTCTGGAACTGCCTCAAGGTGTGCTCGGCCGTGGCCACCGGCACCGCCCCCTTCTTCGTCGAATCGGCTCGCGGCGATGCTACTCGATGGGCCCGGCATCCGGCTCAGCCGGGAGCGGCTCCACCGGCAGGCCAGCCGCCGACCAGGCCTCGAAGCCGCCGACCATGTCGGTGGCGCGGTCGAATCCGAGCCGCTGTAGGGTGGCGGCCGCGAGGCTCGAGGAGTACCCCTGCTGGCACATCACGATCACCGGGCCGGAGTAGGCGGCGAACCGCTCGTCGTACCAGGCCGAGCTGGGATCGACCCGCCACTCGAGCACGTTTCGGTGCACCCGGATGGAGCCCGGCACGATTCCACCGGCGACGCGCTGCTCGTGGCTGCGGGTGTCGACGATCACGCCGCCCGCCCGCACGGCTTCCTCGGCCTGGTGCGGATCCAGCCGCCGCAGCAGCAGCCGTTCCTGGTCGAGCAGTCGGTCGATCGGGCTGGGCGTGGTCTCGTCGGTCATCGCATCAGCTCCAGTGCGCGTTCCAGGCCGGGGCCCTCACGAAGGACGCGCGGCTCCAGGCCTGTGATGTCGATCACCGAGGACGGTACGCCGCCGAGCGGGCCGGCGTCCACCTCGAAGTGCGGCCGCCGCGCGGAGCTGCTCCGGCACCTGGTCGAGCCGGGACGGATCGGGGCCACCGCGCAGGTTGGCGCTGGTCATGAGCAGGCCGCCGGCCCCGTCGGCGAGGTCGGCGACGCCCGGGTCGAGCAGCGGCACGCGCAGGCCGATCCGCTCGGGCGCGTCGCCGCAGAGATGGGCCAGGCGGCCGGCCGGGTTGGGCACGATCAGCGTGTAGGGGCCGGGCAGCAGCGCCCGGCAGACGGCGGCGGCGTGAGAGCCCATCTCCGGCAGCAGCTCCAGCAGGGCCGGCACCGAGCCCAGCACCGCGGCCGTCGCCTGGGTCGCGCGGCCGCTGCTTGAGCGCGTACAGGCGCCCGCAGGCGTCGACATCGGCGGCGGCACAGGCGATCCCGTAGACCGTGTCGGTCGGCAGCAGCGCCAGGCCGCCGCCGGCCAGCAGCTGCGCCGCATCGGCCGGCACGACTACCGCCACGGCGCCCACACCACCCGCTCGATGCCGGCCAGGTCGGAATCGATCCCCGCCTGTCCATATCCGGCGGCGGCGAGCTCGGCGACCAGCGCCGGCGCCTGGCCGCTGCCGCACTCGAGCGCCAGGCTGCCGCCGTCCACCAGCCGCCGCGCGGCCTCGGGCAGCAGCCGCCGGTAGACCTCGAGGCCGTCCCGGCCGGCCACGGTGGACAGCCGCGGCTCGTGCTCGGCCACCTCCGGCTCCAGGTCGGCCATCTCCCGCTCCGACACGTACGGCGGGTTCGAGACGACCAGGCGGAAGCCGTCGCCGGGTACCTGCGCGAGCAGGTCGGAGAGGTGCAGCTCGACGTCCAGGCCCAGCCGCGCGGCATTGGCGGCGGCCACGTCGAGCGCATCCTGGGAGATGTCGCAGGCGACCACCTCAGCGTCCGGACGCTCGGACTTAAGCGACAGCGCGATCGCGCCGGAGCCGGTGCCGACGTCGACGAGCCGCGGGCGCTCGACGCCCTCCAGCAGCTCCAGGCAGCGGTCGACGAGCAGCTCCGTCTCGGGCCGCGGCACCAGCACGCGCGCATCGACCGCGAGATCGAGGCCGCGAAAGCCCCAGCTGCCGATCACGTAGGCCACCGGCTCGCGCTGGCCGCGCCGCCGCACCAGCTCCCGGCAGGCGGCCAGCTCGTCGTCGTCGAGCGGGCGCTCGAACTGGGTATACAGCTCGACCCGGGACAGGCCGAGGCCGTACGCCAGCAGCAGCTCGGCGTCGAGGCGCGGGGTCGGGCTGCCGTGCTGCTCGAGGTAGCCGGTGGAGCGGCGGAGCACCTCCGCCAGGGTGATCACGCCGCCGCTGCCGCCAGCTTCAGGCGTCGTTCCTCGGCCGACAGGGCGTCGGTGAACGGCTGCAGGTTGCCGGCCAGCACGCTCTCCAGGTTGTGCACGGTGAGGTTGATGCGGTGGTCGGTGACGCGGTTCTGCGGGTAGTTGTAGGTGCGGATCTTCTCGCTGCGCTCGCCCGTGCCGATCTGCGACAGCCGCGCCGCCGAGGCCTCCTGCTGGGCCTGCTCGCGGTACATCTCGAACAGCCGCGCGCGCAGGATCTTCATCGCGCGCTCCTTGTTCTGGAGCTGGGAGCGCTCGTCCTGGCAGGTGACGACCAGGCCGGTGGGCAGGTGCGTGATGCGCACGGCCGAGTCGGTCGTGTTCACGGACTGGCCGCCGTGGCCGCCGGCCCGGTAGACGTCGATGCGCAGGTCGTTGGGGCCGATCTCGACGTCGACGTCCTCGGCCTCGGGCAGCACCGCGACCGTTGCCGTGGAGGTGTGGATGCGTCCCTGCGATTCGGTCTGGGGCACGCGCTGGACGCGGTGCACGCCGCTCTCGTACTTGAAGATGGAGTAGGCGGCGTCGCCGCGGATCTCGAAGGCCAGCTCGCGGAAGCCGCCGGCGTCGCCACCGGACACGGTCAGCGTCTCGGTCTTGAAGCCAAGCGACTCGGCGTAGCGGGTCAGCATCTGGTACAGGTCGCCCGCGAACAGCGCGGCCTCGTCGCCGCCGGTGCCGGCGCGCAGCTCGACGATCACGTCCTTGTCGTCGGCTGGATCGCGCTCCAGCATCTCGGCGCGGAGCTCCTCCTCGAGCTCGGGCAGCTCGCTGCGGGCCTCGTTCAGCTGCTCCTGGGCAAGCGTGCGGATCTCCTCGTCGCCGTCGGACAGCATCTCATCGGCCTCCGCCTGCTGGGCGGTCAGCTCACGCCAGCGTCGGGCCATGTCGCGGGCGCGCGACAGCTGCTTGTGACGGCGGGCGACGTCGGCGTAGCGCTTCTGATCGGCGATCAGCTCGGGGTCGCCCAGCTGGCGTTCCAGCTCGGCGAAGCTGCGTTCGATCTCGGCAACCAGGGGTTCCATGGTGGAATGGAGGATACCGAGCGGGGACTACGCCATGACTTCGACGCGGCTCACGCCGCGCTCGGCCTGCGACCGCTCCTCCGCCGCCAGCACGTCGCGGAGGGCGTTGATCGAGACCTCGACCTGGTCGAGCGTCGGCTCGCGCGTGGTCAGCGATTGCAGCCACAGCCCCGGCGCCAGCAGCTTGCGGACGATCGGGTTGTCCGGGTGCCGGGCGCCGAAGCGGATCAGCTCGTAGGCGAGCCCGGCGATGACGGGCAACAGCAGCACCCGCGACGCGATCAGGACCGGCCACGCCGGCCGGCCCACCAGCGCGAACACGAACACGGCGATCACCATTACCCACAGCAGGAAGGCGGTCCCGCAGCGCAGGTGGATCTTGGAGTAGGTCTGGACGCGCTCGGGCGTCAGCTCGGCGCCGTCCTCGTAGGCGTTGATCGCCTTGTGCTCGGCCGCGTGGTACTGGAAGACGCGGTTCAGGTCGGGGATCAGGCCGATTACGTAGAGGTAGCCGATCAGCAGCGACACGCGGATCACGCCCTCGACCAGCACGAACAGGATCGTGTTGTGGATCGGCAGCAGCTCGGTCAGGATCGCCGGCGAGACCTTGAACACGATCACGGTGAAGCCGATCGCCACCGCGAAGGCGAAGATCATCTGGCCGCGGGTTATCTCGCCGGTGGGCTGGCCGTCATCGCCCTCCTCGATGGACGCGACGCTGGCCGAGATGGCGAGTGCGCGAAAGCCGATGGCCAGCGACTCGCCCAGCGCAACGACGCCGCGGATCACGGGCAGCCGCAGCCAGCGGCGGTGCGATGCGGGGCTGGTGACGGGGTTCGAGACGCACGAGACGCCGCCGTCCGGCCGCCGCACTGCGACGGACCACGACGACGGTGTGCGCATCATCACGCCTTCGAGAACCGCCTGACCACCGACATTCGCGCTCATCTTCGCAATCATTGTCGGCACGACGCGGGCGCGCAATGAGCGCCGGCGTTACGTGCTATGAGGAGGAGCGAGCCTGGCGGCGGCGGAAGCGCTCCACGCGACCGCCCGTGTCCACCAGCTTCTGCTTGCCGGTGTAGAACGGATGGCACTCGGAGCAGATCTCGACCGACAGCTCGGGCTTGGTCGAACGCGTCAGAAACTCGTTGCCGCACGAGCAGTGCACCCGGGCGACCACATATTCGGGATGGATCTCAGTCTTCATACGTTCACTGTAGCAGCGGCTGCAAGCGCTCCACGGCGGCCGAAACGGCCTCCTCGCCGGCATCCAGATGGGTCACGAAACGCACGGTGCGAGGGCTGAGATCGGCACACAGCACGCCGGCCGCCGCCATCTCGGCGACCAGCGCCGCCGCGTTCTCGCCGGCCGGGACGGCGCCGAACACGATGTTGGTCTCGACGCTCTCGGGGTCGACCTGCAGGCGACGGGAGCCGGCCAGACCCTGGGCCAGCGCGCGGGCATTTGCGTGGTCGTCTGCCAGGCGGTCGACGTGGTGGCGGACGGCATGCAGGGCGCCCGCGGCGATGATGCCGGCCTGTCGCATGCCTCCGCCCAGCAGTTTGCGGTTGCGGCGGGCGGTCTCGATCAGGCCGGCGTCTCCGACGACGGCCGACCCGACGGGCGCTCCCAGGCCCTTCGAGAAGCAGACCGAGACGGAGTCGACGTCGCGCACGATCCGGGCGGGATCGCTGCGGGAGGCGACGGCGGCGTTCCAGAGCCGGGCGCCGTCCATGTGCAGGCGCATGCCGCGCTCGTGGGCGAACGCGGCGATGGCGTCGATCCGATCCTGCGGGAAGATCAGGCCGCCCTGCTCGCCGATGGTGTTCTCGATGCAGATCAGGTGCTGGCGGGCGTGGTGCTCGTCGGCCGGGTCGCGCAACCACGGCTCCAGCTGATCCGGGCCGGGCAGGCCGCGCTCGCCGGCGATCATGCGTGTCTGCACGCTCGACAACACCGCGACGCCGCCGGCCTCGTGGACGATCACGTGGGCCAGCTCGTGCACCAGGATCTCGTCGCCGGGCCTGGTCTGGCAACGGATCGCGATCTGGTTGCCCATCGTGCCGGAGGGGACGTAGAGGGCCGCCTCCTTGCCGAGCATGGCCGCCACCTCACGCTCGAGCTCGATCACCGTGGGGTCGTCGCCCCAGACGTCGTCGCCGACCTCCGCGGTCGCCATCGCCTCGCGCATGGCGGGGGTGGGACGGGTGACGGTGTCGGAGCGGAGGTCGATCGGCTGCATGGCGCTGGAGCGTATCCTCTCCGCATGGCGCTTGAGATGCGAGCCGTCTGCGAGTGGTGCGACACGTCGCTGGGGCACGGCGACGACGCCCGGATCTGCAGCTTCGAGTGCACGTTCTGCCCGGACTGCGCCGAGCAGATGCAGCACACGTGCCCGAACTGCGGCGGCGAGCTGGTGGCGCGGCCGCGGCGGCGGTAGCCGCGCATCCGCCGAGCGGGCTCGGGTAGCATCGCCGGCATGGCAGCACGGCGCCCGAGCGCATACCCACCCCCGGTCAAGGTGGGCGAGTTCGTCCAGGCTCCGGAGGCGGAGGAAGACGAGCGCATCGACGTGGGCGTGGTCTTCGTCGGGGCCGGGCCGGCCGGGCTGGCGGGAGCGATCCGGCTGGGACAGCTGCTGGGCGAGGACCCGGCGACGGCGGAGCGGCTGGGCGAGACGCCGATCGCGGTGCTGGACAAGGGACGGGTGGTGGGAGCGCACCTGCTGTCGGGTGCGGTGGTGAACCCGTCGGCGCTGCGAGACCTGCTGCCGGGCGAGGACGTGGCGGCGCTGCCGGGCTGTTTCGGGCCGGTCACGAAGGAAGCCGTCTACCTGATGAGCAAGTCGTTCGAGGTGCGGATCCCGACGCCGCCGCCGTTCCACAACAAGGGCAACCTGGTGTTCTCACTGTCGCGGCTAGGACGGCACATGGCGGAGCTGGCGGAGGAGCTGGGAGCGATGGTGCTGCCGGAGACGGACGCACAGCGGCTGCTGGTGGCGGACGGGGCGGTGCGCGGTGTCAAGACAGGCGACAAGGGGCTGGGGCGCGAGGGCGAGCCGCTCGGGTCGTACGAGCCGGGCGTCGAGGTGCACGCTCAGGCGACGGTGTTGTCAGAGGGGACGCAGGGGCACCTGGCGCGGGCGGCGATGGAGCAGTTCGGGCTGAGGGGCGAGTTCCCGCAGGCGTGGAGCCTGGGCGTGAAGGAGGTGTGGCGGGTGGCGAAGCCGCTCGACCACGTGATCCACACGCTGGGCTGGCCGTTTCGGACGACGCGGAAGGATCGCGAGATCGGGGGCAGCTTCATCTACCCGATGGGGCCGGACATGGTGGCGATCGGGTTGGTGCTGGGGCTGGACTACCGTGACTCGACGCTGTCGGTGCACGACTCGCTGCAGCTGTTCAAGACGCACCCGATGGTGCGGCAGCTGCTGGAGGGTGGCGAGCGGATCGGGTGGGGCGCGAAGACGATCCCGGAGGGCGGGTTCCTGGCGCTGCCGTCGAGCCTGTCGATGCCCGGGGCGGTACTGACGGGAGACAGCGCCGGGTTCGTGAACGTGCCCAAGCTGAAGGGGATCCACTACGCGATGCGGTCGGGGATGCTGGCGGCGGAGGCGATCTACGAGCAGCTGAAGGCGGGGCAGGATCTGTCGGCGCCGGGCGCGCTGGCGGGGTACGACCAGCGGGTGCAGTCGAGCCACATCTGGAGCGACCTCAAGAAGGTGAGGAACATGCGCCAGGCGCTGGGCAAGGGGTTTGCGGTGGGCGGGCCGATCGGCGGGCTGATGGACATCAGCCGCGGCGCGCTGCCGCCGGGCAACTGGAAGTTCCACGGCGACGCGGAGGCGGCGGTCGAGCCGCATCCGGGCAAGCGGGTGTACCCGGCGCCGGACGGGAAGCTCACGTTCGACAAGCTCTCGAGCGTGTTCCTTTCGGGCAACCGCAGCAGGGACGACCAGCCGAACCACATCCGCATCCAGGAGAACGTGCCGCGCGAGGTGGCCGAGGCGTGGGTGGCGATGTGTCCGGCGGCGGTCTACGAGATCGGGCGTGACGACGGCGGGCCCACCGTGCATCTGAAGTTGGCGCCGTCGAACTGCGTGCAGTGCGGGGCGATCACCGCCAAGGGTGGCCGGCTGACGCCGCCCGAGGGCGGCAGCGGCCCCGAGTACTCGAACATGTAGCGGTAGCCGCGCGCAACGACTGCCACGAATGCAACACTGGTGCCAGGCGCAGGTGTTGCGCCGACCGGTTGCAACCGCGTCGCAGCGCGGTTCACGAGGGTGTGGCGTAGGCGCAACGGGAGCTGTCACCACTTTTCGCCGGATCTGGCTATGCAGGCGGGCTTCCGCCGTGTTGCATCGCCTGTCACGAATGCAACACCGGTGCCAGGCGCAGGTGTTGCGTCACCGCGGCGTTACGCGGCCGTGACCGGCGCGTCCAGCCAGCCCACGAGCTGGAACCAGTGCGGCTCGGGCAGCGGGTTCTGCTCGACGCGCATACCCAGCCGCCGCATGACTGCGATCGACGCCAGGTTGTCGCGCTCGGTGGTAGCGACGATCCGGGCCAGTCCCAACTCGGCGAAGCCGTGGTCGATCACGGCCCGCGCTGCCTCGGTGGCGTAGCCGTTGCCGCGGTGCTCGGGCGCGACCGCCCAGTACAGCCCGACCTCGGGTCGCAGACGGTCGGCCGGCCCGATCGCGCCGCCGAAGCCCGGCAGCTGGGCGAACGGCCCCATCGAGGGCACGACCCCGACCATCCCCACCAGTTCGCCGCCGTCGCGGAGGCAGATCGCGCGCTCGCCGTACGGCGGCTGGAGCAGCGCCTCGAGCTGACCATAGGTGGCCGCGGTCCACTCCAGCCAGCCCGGGTGCGGCTCGCCGGACACCGAGCGCACCGCGTCGGCGTCCCCCACAGACAGCGGGCGCACCCGCAGCCGTTCCGTCTCGAGCACTGGCAGCCTCACGGCGGCGAGGCTACCCGGTCTCGGCCCAGTCTCGCTCCAGGTCGACCACCACGTGCGTGATCGGCACGTCGAACTTCTCCTCGGCCCGCTCGACCGTCTTCTTCTCGAGCCAGTTCGACCGCTCCCGCGGGTGCGTCGAGATCACGATCTCGTCGGCGTCGAACTCGAACAGCGCATCCTCGATCGCCCGTACCGGGTCGCTGTCGCCCACCGCCCCGCGCGCCTGGATGCCGCTCGCCTGCAGGTGCTCGATCGATTCGGCCAGCCGCTGCTCCGCGCCCTCGCGCGCCTTGTCCACGTCCGCGAACAGGTGCCGCAGCCGCGTGTTCAGGGCCGGCGCGACGACCAGCACCTCGGCCCCGTCGGCCGCGCGAGCGCGCAGGTCATCGAGCAGCTCGCGTCCGGCCACGGTCTCGTTGGCGACCACAAGAATCCGCCGTTCGGCCATGGCCGGACACTAGCGCACGATCGTGACGATCGCAGCTAACCCGCTACCGCGCGGCCAGCGCCTCCGTCAGCTTCGGCATCACCGTCAGCACATCCCCGACCACGCCCAGGTCGGCGAACTCGAAGATGGGCGCGTTCACGTCCTTGTTGATCGCCACGATCACGCCGGCGTTGGCCATCCCCACCTTGTGCTGGATCGCCCCCGAGATGCCGCAGGCGACGTAGAGCTTGGGCGACACCGTCTTGCCGGTCTGCCCCACCTGCATCGAGTACGAGGTCCAGCCCGCGTCGACCACGGCCCGCGTCGCCGCCACCTCACCGCCCAGCGCCTTGGCCAGCTGCTCCACCACCGGGATGTTCTCCGGCCCGCCGATGCCGCGGCCGAACGCCACCAGCACGTCCGCCTCGGTGATGTCGACCCCGCCCGTCTCGGCCTGTTCGCGTCCGGCCATGCGCGCCGCCGACGACCAGTCCTGCACCGTCACCGCCACCCGCTCAACCGGCGCCGCGCCGGTCCCGGTCGGCTCCGATGCGAACGCGTTCGCGCGCCCCAGGATGATCGCCGGAGACGACGCAAAGGTCGACTCGACCATCACGGTGTCGCCCAGCGCCGGTCGCACCGCGACCGCGCCGCCGTCGCCCAGCGTGAAGTCGGTCGTCTCGCAGTTGATGCCCGAGCCCACCCGCGCCGCCAGCCCGGCGGCCACGTCGGCCGAGACGACGCCGGCGCCGAACAGCACCGCGTCGGCCTCCCGCGCGTGCGGCTCCAGCGCATCCACCAGCGGCTGCGGCAGCCCCGCCAGCGCCGCGTCGTCGGCAACCAGCACCTCGGACGCGCCGTACGCGCCCAGGCCGCCCGCCCAGGCGTCGTCGATGCCGGAGCCGCCCACGAACGCGGTCACCTCGCCGCCCAGCGACGCGGCCTTCGCCAGCACGCCCAGGCTGTTCGGGTTGAACGCGCCCTCGTCGTGATCCATGAACACGATCGTCGCCATCTAGATCACGCCCCTCTCGGCAAGGAACTCGACGATCGCGCCGGCCGAGTCTCCGCCCGTATCCTCGATCCGCCGCCCCTCCTGCTTGGCCGGCGGCGGCGACACGCTTCGTACCACGCTCTTCGCCCCGGCCTCGCCGACCCGCGACGGGTCGATCCCGGCGTCCGCGGCAGAGACCTGGTCGGTCGGCTTCTTCTTGGCGCCCATGATCGCCTTGATCGAGGGCAGCCGCGGCGTGTTGATCGCATCCGACACAGAGATCACTGCCGGCAGCCGCGCCTCGATCACGTCGTAGCCGTGTTCGGTCTGGCGCTTCGCGCGCAGCGTCCCGCCCTCCAGCGACAGCGACGCCACCTGCGTCACCAGCGGCCTGCGCAGGTGGTCGGCGACCGCCGCCGCCATCACGTAGCAGTCGGCGTCCGATGCCTGCTGGCCCAGGATCACCAGGTCGGCGTTCTGCCCTTCGAGCACCGTCGCAAGCGCGTACGCGGTGCCGCTGATGTCGGATCCGGCCAGCGCCGGATCGGTCAGCAGCACGACGCGGTCGGCGCCCAGCGCAAGCGCCTTCTGCAGCGGCCGCTGGGCGTTCTCGCGGCCCATGCAGACGGCCACGATCTCCTCCACCTCATGGCCCGCCTCGCGCAGCTTGATCGCCTCTTCCAGGCCGTGCACGTCGAACGGATTCAGCTCGCTGTCGCCCGACCGGTCGAGCCGGTGTGTGGACGGGTCGAGCCGCTTCGCGCTGGTCGCGCTCGGCACCTCTTTCACGCAGACTGCGATGTTCAACCCTCTCCCCCTGCTTCGTATGCTGGTTGCATTACTTGCCGATGAACGTCGGCGTGCGCTTCTCGACGAACGCGCGCAGTCCCTCGCGGGCGTCGTCGGTCGAGAACATCAGCGAGTAGAGATCCGCCTCGTGCACGAGGTTGCCGCCGATGTCGCCGTGCAGCGCACGGTTCGTGGACTCCTTCGCGTAGTAGAGCGCTACCGGGCTCTTCGATGCCATCTGCTGCGCCAGCTCCATCACCCGCGGTATCAGCTCGGCGCTCGGGTAGACGTGCTGCACCAGCCCCCGCTCCAGTGCCTCCGCCGCGTCCACCATGCGCCCTGTCAGGATCAGCTCCTTGGCATAGCCGATGTTGGTGGCACGGGCCAGCCGCTGCGTGCCGCCCCATCCGGGGATGATGCCGAGGTTGATCTCGGGCTGCCCGAAGCGGGCGTTCTCGCTGGCCAGCCGCACGTCGCAGGCCAGCGCGATCTCGCAGCCGCCGCCCAGCGCGTAGCCGTTGACCGCCGCGATCGTGGGTTTGCGCATCGTCTCCAGCTTGTGCGCGATCTCCTGCCCCAGCTCCGAGTAGTCGCGCGCCTCGAGCGGCGTCTTTCCGTCCATCTCCTTGATGTCGGCGCCGGCGATGAAGGCGCGGTCGCCGGCACCGGTCACCACGATCACGCCG
This sequence comes from uncultured Actinomycetes bacterium, assembly GCA_963766445.1. GTDB lineage: Bacteria > Actinomycetota > Thermoleophilia > Gaiellales > JAICJC01 > JAICYJ01. The sequence goes on from CAVXZW010000012.1 coordinate 83,008, forward strand.
CAGGTGGGGTCGCTGCCGAGGTCCTCGAGCGTCGCCAGCAGCTCCTCCAGCAGCGCCGTGTTAAGCGCGTTCAGCACGTCCGGCCGGTTCACGGTGACCACCGACACGCGCCCTTCGGCGACGATCCGCAGGCCCGCCATCAGGAGGCAAGCCTGGTCTCGAGGAAGTCGACGATCTCGGCGGTGGGCGCCCCGGGCGTGTACACCTCGGCCACGCCCTGCTCCTTCAGCAGCGGGATGTCGTCGGCCGGGATGGTGCCGCCCAGCACCACCAGCACGTCCTCGGCGCCCTGCTCCCGAAGCAGCTCCATGATGCGCGGCACCAGCGTCATGTGCGCACCCGACAGAATCGACAGGCCGACCGCATCGGCGTCCTCCTGGATCACGGTCTCGACGATCTGCTCCGGGGTCTGGTGCAGCCCGGTGTAGATCACCTCCATGCCCGCGTCGCGCAGGGTGCGGGCGATGATCTTTGCTCCGCGATCGTGCCCGTCCAAGCCGGGCTTCGCGACGACGACTCGAATCGGGCGGTCCATGTCGTCTGCGAGTCTACCGAGCGCACCCGGTAAGGGAGTCACTCGGTCTCGGCGGGCGCGAACGCGACCAGCAGCTCCAGCCGCTGCTCGATCGAGTGGAAGCGGTGCTCGACGTGCCTGGCGACGAACACCACGGACCCGGCCTGCACGGCGCGGTCCTCGCCGTCGACGCGGATCTGGCCGCGCCCGGCGATCACGTAGTAGATCTCGTCCTGCCGGTGCGGCCGCTGCGGATCGTCCGCGCCCGCCTCCAGCACGTAGAGCCCGGCGCTGATCGAGGGCACGCGCAGGAACTCCTGGTAGAGCCGGCCTGCGGCCACGCGGTCGGCCTCGACCTCTGCCATGTCGTAGGCGTCCACAGCGCCAACCCTAGAACACGGGCGTCTCGCGGTACACGCCCCACACCGACCGCAGGGCGTCGCAGATCTCGCCCTCGCTGGCGTACGCCCGCGCGCACTCGACCAGGTGCGGCATCACGTTCTCGTCCGTGGCCGCGGCCCGCTGCAGGCCGGCCAGCGCCGCGTCCACCGCGTCCTGGCTGCGATCGTCGCGCACGGCCCGCAGGCGCGCCACCTGCCGCTCCTCGACCTCGAACGGCACCTGCAGCGTCTCCAGCGGCTGGTCGTCGCCCTCGGTGAACGCAGTTCACGCCCACGATCGCTCGCCGCCCCGACTCCACCTCCTGCTGGAACTGGAAGCTGGCCTCCGCGATCTCGCGCTGGAAGAAGTTCTCGTTCAGCGCCGCCACGACGCCGCCCAGCCGGTCGATACGGTCGAAGTAGTCGTAGGCCTGGCGCTCCAGCTCGTCGGTCAGCGACTCCACCAGCCACGAGCCGCCCAGCGGGTCGGCGATGCTGGTCACGCCGGTCTCGTGTGCGATCACCTGCTGGGTGCGCAGCGCCAGGCGCGCGGCGTGCTCGGTGGGAAGCGCAAGCGCCTCGTCGTAGCTGTTGGTGTGCAGCGACTGGGTGCCGCCCAGCACCGCCGCCAGCGCCTCGATGGCGGTGCGCACGATGTTCACCTGGGGCTGCTGGGCGGTCAGCGAGACGCCCGCGGTCTGGGTGTGGAAGCGCATCAGCAGCGCGCGCTCCGTCTTGGCGCCGTAGCGCTCGCGCAGCACCCGCGCCCAGATCCGCCTGGCCGCGCGGTACTTGGCGATCTCCTCGAAGAAGTCGATGTGCGCGTTGAAGAAGAACGACAGCCGCGGCGCGAACTCGTCGACGTCCAGCCCGCGCGCGATCGAGTGCTCGACGTAGGCGAACCCGTCGGCCAGCGTGAAGGCCAGCTCCTGGGCCGCGGTCGCTCCCGCCTCGCGGATGTGGTAGCCCGAGATCGACACCGGGTGCCAGCGCGGCATGGTGCGGGTGCACCACTCGATCATGTCGATCATCAGCCGCATCGACGGCTCCGGCGGGAAGATCCACTCCTTCTGGGCGATGTACTCCTTGAGGATGTCGGCCTGGATGGTGCCGCCCAGCCGCTCGGCTGAGACGCCCTGGCGCTCGGCCACGCACACGTACTGGGCGAGCACGATCGCGGCCGGCGCGTTCACGGTCATCGAGGTGGTGACCTGGTCGAGCGGGATGCCCCGGAACAGGTCCTCCATGTCGGCCAGCGTGTCGACGGCGACACCCTCGCGGCCGACCTCGCCCAGCGCGCGGGCGTGGTCGGAGTCGTAGCCCATCAAGGTGGGCATGTCGAACGCGGTCGAGAGGCCGGTCTGGCCGTGGTCGAGCAGGTAGCGGAACCGCCGGTTGGTCTCCTCGGCGGTGCCGAAGCCGGCGAACTGGCGCATCGTCCAGGTCCTGCCGCGGTACATCGACCCGTAGACGCCGCGGGTGAACGGGTAGCTGCCGGGATCACCCAGGTCGCGGTCGTAGTCGATCGGCGTCGTCTCGGGCGTATACAGCGGCTCCAGCGGGATGCCGGAGATGGTCGAGTGCTGATCTGGGGCTGCGCCGTCTGGGTCGGGGACGCGGGCGGTCGCCATGGCGGCAGGATACCCCGCGGTCAGGCCAGCGAGCTGCCCGGCCGCCAGAGCACATCGCCGCGGCCCTCGTCGTTGTGGACGCGGGCGAGGATGAACAGCAGGTCGGATAGCCGGTTCAGATAGGACAGCGCGTGCGGGTTGACCGCTGCCTCGGCCGACAACGCAACGACGTGGCGCTCGGCGCCGCGGCAGACGGTGCGCGCCAGGTGCAGTGCCGCCGACTGGGGCGTGCCGCCCGAGAGCACGAAGCTGGTGAGGGGCGCGAGCCGCTCGCCCTGCTCGTCGCAGGCCGCCTCGAGAGCGGCCACGTGCTGCTCGGTGATGCGGAGCCTCGACTTGCCATGGCCGCGCTCGGTGTCGACCGGCACCGCCAGGTCGGCGCCGAGGTCGAACAGGTCGTTCTGGACGCGGCGCAGCAGATCCGCCGAGTCCGGCTCCAGCCCGGTGGCGATGGCGACGCCGATGGCGGCGCCGGTCTCATCGACCGTGCCGTAGGCCCAGATCCGGGCCGAGCTTTTGGACACGCGCTCACCGTCGCCGAGCGACGTCTCGCCCGCGTCGCCGGCGCGCGTGTAGATGCGGTCGAGGCGAACCATCGCCAGACAGGGTACTTCCCCGCGCGGACACGGGTCAGGCGGTCTGGGAGGCGCCGCGGCGCACCGCGACGATGGCATCGGCCATGCGGCGGAGATCATCCTCGGTACGGGTGAAGGCAGGGGTGTCCATGGCGACCGGCCGGCCTTCAAAGGGGTCGCCGGAGAAGCGCGGATACAGGTGAAGGTGCAGATGCGGGATAGAGTTGCCATGGATCTCGTAGTTCATCTCCGGGGCGGTGCGTTCAATCGCCGACACCGGTCCGAGCATACATTCCGCCAGCCCCGGATACCGTGTCGCGATGAGCCCCCGCCCGCGAACGACGCTGATCATCGCCGTCATCGCCCAGGCGGCGGTATCGGTCGTGCAGTTCGGCCTGCCCGCCATCGGCATAGATATCCAGAACAAGTTCGGCCTGGGCCCGGCCGGGTTCGGCGCCGTGTTCGCGGCCGTGGGCCTCGGCTCCGCGGTCGCGCTGATCCCGGCGGGCATGCTGGTCGATCGCTTCGGCGCCCGTCCCGTGCTGCTGATCGGCGCCGCCATCAACTTCTGCGCCTACCTCGCGGCATCGGTCGCACCGAACGCCGCGCTGTTCGCCGCCGCCATCTTCCTGGCCGGCATCGGGTCGTCGGCCGTCCCGGTTGCCGGCATGAGCAGCCTGCTGCGCGAGTTCCCGCCCGAGCGGCGCGGGATCGCACTGGGCTGGCGCCAGCTGGCCGTCCCGATGGGCGGCGCCATCGGCGCGGCCGCGCTACCGCTGCTGGCCCACGTCGGCGGCGTGCGGCTGGCCCTGATCGTGACCGCTCTCGCCACCGCCTCCACCGCCAGCGTGTTCGCGTGGCTGTCGGCCGCCGGCGGCGGTACCGCCCGGCGCATGCGGCTGGACGGCGCACTCACCGCGCGCGGCATGCGTCCGCTGCTGGTGGTGGGCCTGCTCTACGTCTACGCGCTGGGCGCGTCGCTCACCTACATCGTCGCCGCCGCGCGCGACGACGGCCTCGGCAAGACCGGAGGCGGGCGCGCTGTTCGTGGTACTGAACCTGTCGGCCGCGGCATCTCGGCTGGTCTGGGGCCGGATGGCCGACCGCGGCGGCGGCACCCGCCGGGTGCGCACCCTGATCGAGTGCGGGATGCTGGCCGCCGTGGCGGGGCTCGCGATGGCGCCGGTGCTGCACGTCGGAGTCCTGCTGGCCGCGCCCGTCACCGTCGCGCTCGGCTTCGGCTGCTTCGGCTGGAACGGCGTGCTGTACGTCACCGCCGGCGAGCTGGTCGGTCCCGATCGGGCCGCGCGCGCGGTGGGCGTGGCATCGACCATGGTGTTCGGCGCCGGCGCGCTGGCTGCGCCCGTCTCGGGACTGGTGGCCGAGCACGCCGGCTACGACGTGATGTGGCTGACGGCGGCGGCCTCATCGGCCGCCGGGGCGGCATTCGCCTGGCGCGCGCTGGCCTGGATGCGGCGGCCACGGGCACGGGGCGGCGGTCGGCGCCACGGCACGCTAGCCGTCTATGCCGGCTGGTCAGCTCCAGCTCCCGCGCCGGCACCGGGTGGCCGAGCAGGTAGCCCTGGCCGAGGTCGCAGCCGTGCTCGAGCAGGAAGTCGAGCTGCTCCTGTGTCTCGATGCCCTCGGCCAGCGGCTGCAGGTCGAGGCTGTGCGCCAGCTGGATGATCGCGACCACGATCGCCGCGGCCCCGCGGTCGTGTGGCAGATCGGCCACGAACGACCGGTCGATCTTGAGCGTGCTGACCGGCAGCTGCCGCAGCCGCTCCAGCGACGAGTGTCCCTTGCCGAAATCGTCGATCGCCATCTGGACGCCGTGCGCGCGCAGCAGCGACAGCGTGTGCGCGGCCCGCGCCGGCTGCACCATCACGGTCGACTCCGTCACCTCGATCATCATGCGGCTGGGGTCGACCCCGGCGCGACCGGTCGCGTCCAGCAGCATCTCGACGATGCTCGGCCCCCAGAGGCCGGGCGGCAGGTTGAACGACACCACCAGATCCGCGCCCTGGTCGCTCCACTCGCGCGCCTGCCGGCAGGCCCCCTCGATCACCCGCCGCGTCATCGGCTCGATCAGCCCCGACCGCTCCGCCAGCGGCACGAACTGCTCGGGCAGCACCAGCCGCCCGTCGCTGTCGCGCCACCGCACCAGCGTCTCCGCCCCGACCAGCCGCCGGCTCTCGAGCTCCACGATCGGCTGGAAGTGCAGCTCGAACTCGTCCCGCTCGACCGCCCGGCGCAGGTCACCCATCATCGCCAGCCGCCCCCGCGCCTTGCCCGGCTCGATCGCGGCCGCCTCGTTCTCGATCAGTCCCTTGCCGATGTACATCGCCGTGTCGGCGTTTCGCAGCAGCTCGTCACGGTCGGTGGCGTCGATCGGGTAGATGCTGACACCGATGCTCAGGCCCACGTGCACGTCCGTGTCGGCCACCAGGAACGGCGTCTCCAGCACGCTTCGCACCTTGCTCTCGATCGCCGACACCACCTCCAGCGCACGCGGCACGATCGTCTCGCCGCCGTCCAGCTCCAGGTCCGGCACCAGCACCAGGAACTCGTCGCCGCCCTGGCGCGCGACGATGTCGGTGGCGCGCGTGACCGACTTCAGCCGCGCGCCGAAGTCACGCAGCAGGGCGTCACCAGCCTCGTGCCCGAAGCTGTCGTTGATCAGCTTGAAGTTGTCGAGGTCGATGAACAGCACGGCCACGCCGAAGTGGTGGCGATCGGCCCGTGCCAGCGCCAGCGCCAGGTGCTCGTGGAACATCGAGCGGTTGGGCAGCCCGGTCAGCTGGTCGTGGTAGGCGAGGTGCTCGATCTGCGCCTGCGCCCGCATCTGCTCGGTAATGTCGCGCGCGATCGCCGACACCGCCACGATCTGGCCGGAGTCGTCGACGATCGGCGACACCGTCAGCGACACGTCCACGGTCGATCCGTCCTTGCGGACGTGCACGGTCTCGAACTGCTCGATCTGCTGGCCCCGCCCCACGCGGGACAACACGTCGGCGATCTCGTCGACGCCCTCCTCGGTGGCCAGCATGCCGGCCGCCCGCCCCACCGCCTCCTCGGCCGCGTAGCCGTAGAGCAGCTCCGCGCCTCGATTCCAGGTGAGGATGGTGCCGCCCAGCGTCTTGGACAGGATCGCGTCGTTGGTGGTCTCGACGATCGCGGCCAGGTGGCGCATCGCCGCCTGCGCCGCCCGGCTGGCGGTGACATCGCGCAGGTAGACGGTGAACGACGGCGGCCCGGGCAGGTCGATCTGCGTGATCGCCAGCTCCACCGGGAACTCGCGCCCGTCGCTGCGCCGCCCGATCGCCTCGGTGGGCAGGCCCAGCAGCCGCGGCAGCTGCCCCGCCAGCAGCGCATCGATGTCGGCACGGTGCGGCTCGTCCAACCGGTCGACCACCAGCAGATCGGTGACCGAGAGGCCCATCGCCTCCTCCCGCGGACGCGCGAACGTCAGCTCCGCCGCGGGGTTGAACTCGGTCACGCGCCCGTGCGCGTCCAGCCCGATGATGCACTCGAAAGCCGCGTTCACGATCGCGCTCTTGCGCGCTTCGCTGGCGCGCACGTCGCGCTCGGCGTCGCGGTGGCGGATGAACTGGCCGACCAGGCTGCCGATGCCCGTCAGGAGCGCCATCAGCTCCTCGTCGGGCTCGCGCACCCGTGAGCTGAAGAACTCCATCACCCCCGTCACCTCGCCGTACGCGGTGACCGGCAGCGCCAGCGCCGCGTGGATGTCCTCGCGCGCCGCCTGCGCCGAGCGCAGCTGACCGGGGTGCGCGCCGATGTCGGGCACCCACAGCGGAATGCCGTCCTGCCAGACCTTGCCCGGCAGCCCCTCGCCCTGCGCGAACGCCGCATGGCGCGTGGCCAGCGAGAAGCCAATCAGCGGCGTGCCCGGCATATGCCAGAGGTCGACGCAGCGGATCACCTGCTCGTCGGAGTCGACCCGCCACAGCGCCCCCAGCTCCCAGTCGAGCCCTCGGCAGACGACCTCGAGCAGGCGCGGCGCAGCCTCCGCAAGCGTCTGCGCTTCGGCAAGTGCGCTCGTCACCGCCAGGTGCGTCCGCAGGCGCTCCTGTACCACGTGGTGACGGCGCTCTCGGTCGCCTTTGGTGTCGCGTCCGTGGCCCATCAGATCCCCCGGCAGCCGGCAGGAGCCGCGCCGCCCTTGAGTTTCACCTTACGCTCGTCTCCGGAAGTCACACTCCACCGTTCGGGTGATACCCGGTAAGAAGTTTGTTAGGTCAAGAGGATAGGGATGGGCTCAGATGGCGCAGAAGCCGCGCCGGAGCCCGTCTCAGTACTCGTAGAAGCCGCGGCCGGACTTGCGGCCCAGCCGCCCGGCCTCGACGTAGCTGCGCAGCAGCGGGCAGGGCCGGTACTTGTCGTCCCCGAGCCCGTCGTGCAGCACCTCCATGATCGCCAGGCAGGTGTCCAGGCCGATCAGGTCGGCCAGCGTGAGCGGGCCCATCGGGTGGTTCATGCCCAGCTTCATGACCGTGTCGATCGACTCGCGGTCGCCCACGCCCTCCATCAGGCAGTAGACCGCCTCGTTGATCATCGGCACCAGGATCCGGTTGGAGATGAAGCCGGGGTAGTCGTTCGCCTCGGCCACCGTCTTGCCCATCGCCTCGGCGGCGGCCACCACGCTGGCCACCGTCTCGTCGCTGGTCTCGAGGCCGCGGATCACCTCCACCAGCTGCATCAGCGGCACCGGGTTCATGAAGTGCATGCCGACCACCTGCTGCGGGCGCTTCGTGGCCGCCGCCAGGCGGGTGATCGGGATCGAGCTGGTGTTGGAGGCGAGGATGGCGCCGTTCCCGGCCACCTCGTCCAGCTGGCCGAAGATGCGCAGCTTCAGCTCGACGTTCTCGGTCGCGGCCTCGATCAGGAGGTCGGCGTCGGCCGGCTCGGCCGCCGTCTGGATCCGCCCCAGCGCGGCGTCGCGCGTCGCCTCGTCCAGGCGGCCCTTCTCGGTCAGCTTTGCCAGCGACGCCTCGATGCCGGATACGGCCTGCTCGAGCTGGCGCGGCGCCACGTCGCTCAGGGTCACGTCGAAGCCGCCGACGGCCGCTGTCTGGGCGATGCCCGCCCCCATCTGGCCCGCTCCGACCACGGTGATCCGCCGGATCTCGCTCATGCCGGCAGCACCTCGATCAGCATCGCGTCGCCCTGGGCCGCGCCGGAGCAGATCGCCGCCAGCCCGATCCCGCCGCCGCGTCGCCGCAGCTGGTGCACCAGCGTGCCGACCAGGCGCGCTCCCGAGGCGCCGATCGGGATGGCCGAAGGCGACCGCGCCGCCCTGCACGTTGAAACGGTCGGGGTCGGCCCCGAGCAGGTCGATGGTGGAGAGCACCACCGAGCAGAAGGCCTCGTTGATCTCGAACAGGTCGACGTCGGCCACGGTCATGCCGGCCCGCTCCAGCGCCATGCCGTGCGGCCGCAGCCGGGGTGCGCACCAGGTAGGGGTAGTCGTCGGCGACGTGGCCCTCGCTGAGGATCCGGGCCAGCGGCGTCAGCCCCTGCGCCCCCGCCCACTCCTCGGACGCCAGCACCAGCGCGGCGGCGCCGTCGTTGACCCCGGGCGCGTTTCCGGCGGTCGTGGCGCCGTCCTTGCTGAACACGGGCTTCAGCGCCGCCAGTCGCTCGGCCGACGTGTCGCGGCGCGGGCCCTCGTCGGCGTCGACCACGGTGTCGCCCTTGCGGCCGGGCACCGTCACGGCCACGATCTCGTCGGCCAGGTGTCCGGCGTCCTGGGCCGCCACGGCGCGCTCGTGGCTCCGCAGCGCCCACGCATCCTGGTCATCCCGCGAGCAGGCGATCTCGGCCGAGACGACCGAGTTCTCCTCGGCCATGATCCGGTGCGTGAAGGTGGAGGTGAGGCCGTCGCTGGTCATGTGGTCGACCAGCACGCCGTCGCCCATCGTGTAGCCGAAGCGGGCCTTGGGCACCAGGTAGGGGGCGTTGGACATGCTCTCCATGCCGCCGGTCAGCACCACGTCGTGGTCGCCGGAGCGGATCAGCAGATCGCCGTAGGCCGTCGCGCGCATGCCGGAGGCGCAGACCTTGTTGATCGTGTCGGAGCCGACCCCGACCGGGCAGCCGACTCCGGCCGAGACCTGACGGGACGGGATCATGCCGACGCCCGCCTGCAGCACCTCGCCCATCACCACGTAGCCGACCTGGTCAGGGCTGACACCGGCCCGCTCCAGCGCGGCGCTGCCGGCGTGGATGCCCAGCTGCGGCGCGGGCAGCGTCGCCAGGCCCCCGCCGAGGCGGCCGAACGGGGTGCGCGCGGCACCCAGGATGACGGTTCGTGGCATGAAATCAGTCCCTGATCGCAGTGGTGTGTACTGGCAAGAGGTCTAGCACAGGGGCGCAAACGGGTTGACCGGCCGTCGCCGCCCGGTCATACTTCCACTCCCATGCAGACCAAGCCCAACAGCTGGTGGTGGATTCCCGCGCGAGGTACGGACCGCTAGCTGCGCCGCGGCACCCGCTCCTCGCACAGGCCTTTCGCCGGATCCGGCGGGAGGCTTTTTTGTTGCCCCAATGACAGACGACCGCATCATCCGAACGCTTCCCGCAGACCTGCTGACGCCGGTCGGCGCCTACCTGCTGCTGCGCGAGGCGCTGGGCGCGCCGGCCTTCCTGCTGGAGTCGGTCGAGCGGGGCGAGCAGGTGGGCCGGCACAGCTTCCTGGCGGCCGGCTGCGAGACCACCGACTCACTGGAGCAGGCGATGGCGTTCACCGCCACGCGCCCCGGGCCGGGCCCCGGCGACCCGCCGTTCGTGGGCGGCGCGGTCGGCCACCTCAGCTACGACTGGGCGACGCAGCTGGAGCCGGTGCCGCTCCCGCCCGCCCACCCGGACGACGCCGGCCTGCCGCTGATGCGCTTCATGCTGGCCGACTCGGTGGTGGCGTTCGACCACGTCCGCCGCACGATGTCGCTGATCGGCCCGCGCAAGGCGGTCGAGCGGCTGGTGGTGGCGCTGTCGAAGCCACCCGCCGCGGCCGCGGCGGCGCCCCGGCCGGAGGGCGCCGCGCACCGCGAGATCACGCGCGAGCGCTACATGGCGGCCGTCGAGACCGCCCGCGAGCACATCGCCGCCGGCGATGCGTTCCAGATCGTCCCCTCCCAGCGCGTCCGCCGCGAGACCGCGGCCTCGCCGTTTGCGATCTACCGGGCGCTGCGCGGCGTCAACCCGTCGCCCTACATGTTCCTGCTCGACAACGGCGAGTTTCAGCTGGTCGGCTCCTCGCCCGAGGTGCACGTCCGGCTCGATCTGGACGGCACCTGCGAGCTGCGGCCGATCGCGGGCACACGGCCGCGCTCGGCCGACCGCACCCAGGACGACGCCCTGGCCGACGAGCTGCTTGCCTCCGAGAAGGACCGGGCCGAGCACGTGATGCTGGTCGACCTGGCCCGCAACGACCTGGGCCGCGTGTGCGTGCCGGGCAGCGTCCGCGTGGCGCGCTCGATGGTCGTCGAGCGCTACTCGCACGTCATGCACATCGTCTCGAACGTGTTCGGGCAGCTGCGCGACGACCAGGACGCGGCCTCGCTGCTGCGCGCGACCTTCCCGGCGGGGACGCTGTCGGGCGCGCCCAAGGTGCGGGCGATGCAGATCATCTCGGAGCTGGAGGGCCGGCGCCGGGGCGTCTACGGCGGCGCCATCGGCTACCTCGGCTTCGGCGGCGACATGGACACATGCATCGCGATCCGGACGATCGCCATGCGCGACGGCGTCGCGTACCTGCAGGCGGGGGCCGGCATCGTGGCAGACTCCGACCCTGCGGATGAACACCAGGAGTGCCTGAACAAGCTGGCCGCCCTGGGCGCCGCCATCGACCAGGCCGAGACAGGGGTGTACGGGCCGTGAGGGTGCTCGTGATCGACAACTACGACTCGTTCACCTACAACCTGGTCGACTACATCGCCTCGGCCGGCGCGGAGGTGCGCACCGAGCGAAACGATGCGATCGAGCCTGACGAGGCCGACGCCTGGGGGCCGACCCACCTGGTCGTCTCGCCGGGGCCGGGCACGCCACGCGAGGCGGGCGTCTCGCGGGCGATGATCGAGCGGTTCGCGGAGCGGCTGCCGGTGCTGGGAGTGTGCCTCGGACACCAGGTGATCGTCGAGATGTACGGCGGCCGCGTCGATCGCGCCACGCTGCTGATGCACGGCAAGCCCGACCAGGTCAGCCACGACTCCTCCCCGCTCTACGCGGGCCTGCCCAGCCCGTTCGAGGCGGGCCGCTACCACTCGTTGGCGGCGATCGAGGTGCCGGACGTGCTGGTCGTCACGGCGCGCACGCCGGACGGCGAGGTGATGGGCGTACGGCATCGCGAGCTGGCCGTGCACGGCGTCCAGTTCCACCCCGAGTCGGTGCTGACGCCGCAGGGCCGCACGCTGATCGAGAACTTCCTGCAGATGGGGGCGGCCGGATGATCGACGTCGCGATAGCTGCGCTGGTGGAGCGGCGCGACCTGCTGCCCGAGGAGGCGCACGCGGCCATGATGCAGGTGATGGACGGCGAGGCCACGCCCGCCCAGATCGCCGGGTTCCTGGTGGGGCTGCGGATGAAGGGCGAGACGGTGGGCGAGATCACCGGCTGCGCCCGCGCGATGCGTGCTCACGTGACGCCGGCGCGGCCGCAGCACCAGACGCTGGTCGACACGGCCGGCACCGGCGGCGACGGCGCGCACACGTTCAACATCTCGACGTCGGCGGCGCTGGTCGCGGCCGCTGGCGGCGCGTATGTCGCCAAGCACGGCAACAGGGCGGTATCGTCGCGCAGCGGGTCGGCCGACGTGCTGGAGGCGCTGGGCGTGCGCATCGACCTGGCGCCGTCCGACGTGGCCGACTGCATCGACGAGGTCGGATTCGGCTTCATGTTCGCCCAGGCCCATCACCCGGCCATGCGCCACGCCGGTCCGGTCAGGCGCGAGCTGGGTGTGCGCACGGTGTTCAACGTGCTGGGGCCGCTGACGAACCCGGCCGGCGCGCAGCGGCAGGTGGTGGGCGTCTATGCACCGGAGCTGGTGGAGCCGATCGCGCAGGTGCTGGCCGCGCTGGGCACCGAGCACGCGCTGGTCGCCCACGGCGCCGGCGGGCTGGACGAGCTGACGCCGACCGGCGAGAACCTGGTGGCCGAGGTGCGGGGCGGACGGGTCAGCGTGACCACGGTCGATCCTCGCGAGTTCGGCGCCGGGCCGGGAACGCCGGACGACCTTGGTGGCGGCGACGCCTCTGCCAACGCCGCGATCATCCACACCGTGTTCGACGGCGAGACCGGGCCGCGGCGAGACGCCGTGATCCTGAACGCCGGCGCCGCCCTGTACGTCGCCGGGCTGAGCGAGACCCTGGAGCAGGGCGTGTACGCCGCGCGCGACGCGATCGACGACGGCCGCGCGACCGCCACCCTCGAGCGGCTGGTCGCGTTCACGAGCGCCCGGGCAGGGGCGGAGGCATGAGCGGCTATCTGGCCCGGATCGGGGGCGACGTGCGCCGCGACGCGCCGGAGCCGACGCGTGGGTTCGCCGAGGCGCTGGCGGCCGGACCCTCGGTGACGGTGGTGGCGGAGGTCAAGCGCAGCTCGCCGTCGCAGGGTGCGATCGCGCCGGAGGCGGACATCGCCGCCACCGCGGTGCGCTACCAGACGGGCGGTGCGGCGTGCATGTCGGTGCTGTGCGCCGAGCGCGACTTCGGCGGCTCGCTCGACCACCTGCGCGAGGCCCGCGCGGCCGTCTCGATCCCGGCCATCGCCAAGGAGTTCACGGTCTTCCCGGAGCAGGTTGCCGCCCAGCGGCTGGCGGGCGCCGACGCGATCCTCGTGATCCTGGCGATGGTCAGCAACGACGAGGCGCGGCGGCTGATGGAGACGGCGGCGCTGCTCGGCATGGACGCGCTGGTGGAGACCCACTCGCGCGAGGAGATCGACCGCGCCGTGGCGATCGGCGCGCGCGTGGTGGGCGTGAACGCCCGTGACCTGGAGACGCTCGAGATCGATCGCGACCGGCAGCTGGAGCTGCTGTCGTCGCTGCCGCGCGACGTGATTCGCGTTGCCGAGTCGGGCATCGCCGCCCGCGAGGACGTGGAGCGGGTTCGCGACGCCGGCGCCGACGCGGTGCTGGTGGGAACGGCGCTGATGCGCGACCCGCTGCTGCTGGCGGAGCTGGTGGGGGTGCCGCGTGGCTGAGACGCTGGTCAAGATCTGCGGGATCACGCGTGCCGAGGACGTCGCGGCTGCGGTCGAGGCGGGCGCGGACGCGGTCGGGTTCATCATCGTGCCGTCCAGCCCGCGCGGCGTCGAGTTCTCGACCGCATGCCGGCTCGCCACCGGCGCCCCGGAGCACGTCCGCACCGTCGTCGTCTACGCCGACACCGCCGTCCACCTCCACTCGTGGGACAAGTTCGACCTCGTCCAGGTGTACGGCCGGTTCGCCCACCCGAACAACCGCACGATCGTGGGCATGCGCGAGGATCCCGAGGGCGACCTGCCCGACGAGGTGCCGGTGCTGCTCGACCTGCCCCGCGACTCGACCCCTGACGACGAGACGCTGCGCGCGCACTGGCTGCGGGCCGCCGGCGTTCGCGCGCCGGTGATCCTGGCCGGCAGCCTCGATCCGGACAACGTCGCCGAGGCGGTGCGCACCGCCCGGCCGTGGGCCGTCGACACCGCCCGCGGCGTCGAGAGCTCGCCCGGCATCAAGGACCCCGACCGCATGCGCCGCTTCATCCGCAACGCAAAGGACGCCACATGAGCACCATGCCCGACGCCCGCGGCCGCTTCGGAGACTTCGGCGGCCGCTTCGTGCCCGAGACCGTGATGGGAGCGCTGGACGAGCTGCTGGCGGCCTGGGAGACGGCCTGGTCGGATCCGGCGTTCCACGAGCGCCTCGACCTGCTGGCGCGTGACTACGTGGGGCGGCCGTCCCCGCTCTACCGCGCCGAGCGGCTGGAGGAGTACGCGAACGGCGCCCGCATCTACCTGAAGCGCGAGGACCTGAACCACACCGGCGCGCACAAGATCAACAACGCGGTCGGGCAGGCGCTGCTGGCCGAGCGGCTGGGCAAGCGGCGGATCGTGGCCGAGACCGGCGCCGGGCAGCACGGCGTGGCCAGCGCCACCGTGTGCGCGCGGTTCGGGCTGGACTGCCACGTCTACATGGGCGAGGAGGACATCCGCCGGCAGCACCCCAACGTGGTGCGGATGCGGATGCTGGGCGCCGAGGTGATCCCGGTGACGGCCGGCTCGGGCACGCTCAAGGACGCGATGAACGAGGCCATCCGCGACTGGATCACGAACGTCGAGGACACGCACTACCTGATCGGCTCGGCGGCCGGGCCGCACCCCTACCCGGTGCTGGTGCGGGAGCTGCAGTCGGTGATCGGCCGCGAGGCGCGCGAGCAGGTGCTGGCGGCCGAGGGGCGGCTGCCCGACCTGGTCGTTGCCTGCGTGGGCGGCGGCTCGAACGCGATCGGGCTGTTCCACCCCTTCATCGAGGACGCGGACGTGCGGCTGCTGGGTGCGGAGGCGGGCGGCGACGAGAGCGGCACGGCGGCGACGCTGTCGGAGGGTCGCGTATCGGTGCTGCACGGCTCGAAGAGCTACGTTCTGGCCGACGAGGGCGGCCAGGTGCTGGAGACGCACTCGATCTCGGCCGGGCTCGACTACCCCGGGGTCGGCCCGGAGCACGCGTGGCTGAAGGATACGGGCCGCGCCGAGTACGCGCCGGTCACGGATGCGCAGGCGCTGGAGGCATTCCACCTCCTGTGCATGCGGGAGGGCATCATCCCGGCGCTGGAGTCGGCACACGCGCTGTGGCTGGCGCTGCAGCGGGCGCAGCCCGGGCAGGTCGTGGTGGTGGGGCTGTCGGGTCGCGGCGACAAGGACGTGGACGCGGTCGAGGAGCGGGAGTCGCACGCGTGAGGATCGAGACGCCGGCGCTGGTCATCTACCTGATGGCCGACCACGACACGGTCGAGCTGGCGGAGGCGGCGGTGCGGGGCGGCGCCACGGCGATCGAGATCGGCATCCCCTTCTCGGACCCGCTGGCGGACGGCCCGACGGTCCAGCGGGCCGGTCAGCGGGCGCTGCGAAACGGGATGACGGCAACGCGGGCGCTGGAGCTGATCGGCGAGCTGCGGCGGCGGATCACGGTGCCGCTGATCCCGATGACGTATGCAGGGCCGGTGATGGCGTACGGCGAGGAGCGGTTCTGCGCCGACCTCGCGGCGGCCGGCGCCGACGGCATGATCGTGCCGGACGTGCCGCATGACGAGGCCGGCGACCTGCTCGAAGCATGCCGGCGAAACGGGCTTGACATGGTGCCGCTGCTGGCGCCGACCAGCACCGACGAGCGCATCGAGCTGGCCTGCAGGGGCGCGGGCGGGTTCGTGTACCTGGTCTCGGTGGCGGGCATCACCGGGTCACGGCAGCGGCTGTCCGACCGGGTGGCGCCGCTGGTCGGCCGCGTGCGTCCGCACACCGAGCTGCCGCTGCTGGTGGGGTTCGGGATCGGCTCGGGCGCGACCGCACGCGAGGTGATGGACACGGGCGCCGACGGCGTGGTCATCGGCAGCAAGGCGATCGAGGTGGCGGAGGCAAGCGGCGCGCAGGGGCTGGAGCGGTTCGTGGCCGAGGTGGCGACCGCGATCACCAAGTGACAACGATCAACATGTCCTCAATCGCTACGGTCTAGGCTTTGCGGCATGCGTGTACTCGTTGTTGAGGACGACCAGCCGCTGGTCCGCATCATGACCAAGTCGCTCGAGTCGAACGGATTCGAGGTGACGTCGGCGTTCGACGGCGAGGACGGCCTGCGCGCGGCCCGGGACGACCGGCCGGACGCGATCGTGCTCGACCTGCAGCTGCCGCGGCTGAACGGGGTCGACCTGTGCCGGCGGCTACGGTCAGAGGGCAACGCCGTGCCGATCCTGATGCTGACGGCGCGCAGCACGGTTCCCGACCGGATCGGGGGCCTGGATGCGGGCGCGGACGACTACCTGGTGAAGCCGTTCTCGCTGGGCGAGCTGGCGGCGCGGCTGCGGGCGCTGGGCCGGCGCGGCAAGACGACGCCGCAGGTGATCGAGGCGGGGCCGCTGCAGCTGGACACGGGCGCGCGCGAGGCGCGGGTCAACGGCAGCCCGGTCGAGCTGACCGGCACGGAGTTTGCGCTGCTCGAGTATCTGATGCAGAACGCCGGCCAGGTGCTGTCGCGCGACCAGCTGCGCGAAGAGGTGTGGGGCGAGGGATTCGAGCCGGCGTCAAACGTCGTCGACATCTACGTGCACTACGTGCGCCGGAAGCTGAAGGCGGCCGGGCTCGAGGCCGATCCGATCCGCACCGTGCGGGGGCTCGGATATGCATTCCGCCGCGGGGATTGAGGATCGCCTCTTCACGCCCGCGCGCATCAGGCTGACAGCCTGGTACGTGAGCGTGCTGGCGGCGGTGCTGATCGTGCTCGGCAGCGCGCTGTATCTGGTGGTGCGGGAGCAGCTGCTGAACGGTGTCGACAACGGCGTCACGGCTGTTGGCGGCGAAGGCGACGGAGCAGTGGATCGCCACCGACAACGTCGACGTGCAGCGGGCTCAGCACGGGCCCGTACACGGTCAACTTCATGACGCCGAGCCAGCTCGGCGACTTGCAAGTCGACACGACTGGAGTACATGCACCTGGACACGGCGTCGATGGAGGCGGCCGAGGCCAACGCCAGCGGCAGCGACCTGCGCTCGTCCGGCTCCTCGGGCGATCGCCAGCGCGTCTACTCGGTGCGGGTGACCGGCGCCAGAGAACCGGGTCGCGGTGATCCAGGTGACCCGCTCGACGGAACCCGAGCACCAGGCGCTCAGCAAGCTGCTGGCGGGGCTGCTGATCGGAGGCGCGGGCGGCCTGGTGCTGGCGGGGGTGGGCGGCTGGTGGCTGGCCGGCAAGTCGCTGCGGCCGGTGCGGGTCGCGTTCAACCGCCAGCACGCGTTCGTGTCGGACGCGTCGCACGAGCTGCGCACGCCGCTGGCCGTGATTCGCGCCAACGCCGAGTTCCTGCAGCAGGAGCAGCCGGAGAACGTCGAGGCGCGCGACATCGTCAGCGAGACCGACCGGCTGTCGTCTCTGGTGGACGCGCTGCTGGCGGTGGCGCGCGACGACGACCGCGGCGCGAAGGCGCTTCACATGCAGGTCGACCTGGCCGAGGTGGTCGAGGCGACCGTCGCATCGTTCCAGACGGTCACGACCGACCACGAGCTGGAGCTGACGTACGCGACGCCGGACGAGCTGATCAGTGATGGGCGACCGCGAACAGCTGCGCCAGGTGCTGGTGATCCTGCTCGACAACGCGGTGCGCTACACGCCGGCGGGCGGGCGCATCCACGTGCAGGCGCGGGAGGACGGCAAGGAGGCGGTGGTGACGGTGCACGACACCGGGATCGGGATCCCCGAGGAGGCGCTGCCGCAGCGTGTTCGAGCGCTTCTACCGCGCCGACGACGCGCGCAACCGCCAGTCGGGCGGGGTCGGGCTGGGCCTCGCGATCGCACGCGAGCTGGTCACGCGCCACTCCGGGCGGATCTCGGTGACGAGCACCGAGGGCGCCGGCAGCACCTTCACGGTTCGCCTGCCACGCGACACCTGACCCGTCACGAAACGCCCCGCCGCCGTGACCTGGCCGCGACACCTGAGCGGCCGATCAGGTGTCAAACACCGCTTCGGCCGCCGTGGCACTTCGGCACCACCTCGTGACACCGGATTTACACCCGCTCGACTCTGGCAGCCAAACGGCCGGTCGGGGGTGTCAAACACCGCATCGGGCGGCGTGAGGGGTTCGCGGCAGTGCCGGCACGGGCCGCGGGAGCCGCGTTGCGGAGTAGATTGCCGGACGGATGCCGCGCATCGACACGCATCTCGACGTCCGTGGTGACGAGTTCCGCAAGAACCGTGAGCATATGCAGGAACTTGTTGCTGATCTGGAACGCCGGCTCGAGCGCGTGCGGGCCGGTGGCGGCGACGCCCAGGTCGAGCGCCATCGCGCCCGCGGCAAGCTGCTCGCCCGCGAGCGGATCGAGCGCCTGGTGGACCGCGGCGCCGCCTTCCTCGAGTTCTCCACCCTGGCCGGGGAGGGCCTTTACGACGACGAGGCGCCGGGCGCCGGCATCGTCACCGGCATCGGCCCCGTCGCCGGCCTACCCTGCGTGATCGTCGCCAACGATGCCACCGTCAAGGGCGGCACCTACTACCCCGTCACCGTCAAGAAGCACCTGCGCGCGCAGGAGATCGCCGAGCAGAACGCCCTGCCCTGCATCTACCTCGTCGACTCCGGCGGCGCCTTCCTGCCGCTCCAGTCCGAGGTGTTCCCCGACCGCGACCACTTCGGCCGCATCTTCTACAACCAGGCCCGCATGTCTGCCCGCGGCATCCCCCAGATCGCCGTCGTGATGGGCTCCTCCACCGCCGGCGGCGCCTACGTCCCCGCCATGTGCGACGAGAGCGTGATCGTTTACGGCACCGGCACCATCTTCCTGGGCGGCCCGCCGCTCGTGAAGGCCGCCACCGGCGAGGACGTGACGCCCGAGGAGCTGGGCGGCGCCGACGTGCACACCCGCATCTCCGGCGTCGCCGACCATTACGCCAACGACGACGAGCATGCGCTGCGGATCGCCCGCGAGATCGTCCGCAACCTGAACCGACCGGCTCCCCCGCCCCCCGTCAACCGTGACCCCGAGCCACCGGCGCTCGATGCCTCGGAGCTGCTGGGCGTGATCCCACGCGACCCCCGCCAGTCCTACGACGTGCGCGAGGTGATCGCACGGATCGTCGACGGCTCACTGCTCCACGAGTTCAAGGCGCTCTACGGCGACACCCTCGTCTGCGGCTTCGCCCACGTGCACGGCATGCCCGTTGCCATCGTCGCCAACAACGGCATCCTCTTCTCGCAGTCGGCGCTGAAGGGCGCCCACTTCGTGCAGCTGGCCGCCGCCCGCCACATCCCGCTCCTGTTCCTGCAGAACATCACCGGTTTCATGGTCGGCCGCGAGTACGAGGCGGGCGGCATCGCCAAGGACGGCGCCAAGATGGTGACCGCCGTCGCCTGCGCCGAGGTGCCCAAGTTCACCGTCGTGATCGGCGGCAGCTACGGCGCCGGCAACTACGCCATGTGCGGGCGCGCCTACTCACCCCGCCAGCTGTGGATGTGGCCGAACGCCCGCATCTCGGTGATGGGCGGCCGCCAGGCGGCGCGCGTGCTGTCCACCGTCCGCGGCGAGATGAGCGACGACGAGCGCGACGCGTTCGAGGCGCCCATCATCGAGGACTACGAGCGCGAGGGCTCGCCCTGGTACTCCACCGCGCGGCTCTGGGACGACGGCGTCATCGACCCCCGCGACACCCGCAAGCTGCTGGCGCTGGGCCTGGCCGCCGCGGCCGGCACCGGGGCCGCCGCCACGACTTACGGGGTGTTCCGGATGTGACCGAGATCCTGCTGACACGAGACGGCCCGGTCACGACCCTCACCATCAACCGGCCCGAGGTGCGAAACGCGATCGGCCCGTCGCTGATCGCGCAGCTGACCCAGATGTTCGCCGCGCTGGCCACGGACGACTCGCGCCTGATGGTGTTGACCGGCGCCGGCAGCGCCTTCTCGGCCGGCGCCGACATCGACTGGATGCGCGCCAGCCGCGACCTCCCGCCCGAGCAGAACGTCGGCGACGCGGCCGCCGCCCGCACCATGTTCGAGACGATCGACTCCTTCCCCAAGCCGCTGATCGCACGGGTGAACGGCCACGCGCTTGGCGGCGGCATCGGCCTTGTTGCCTGCGCCGACATCGCGATCACCGTGCCCAATGCGATGTTCGGGTTCTCCGAGGTCCGCCTGGGCCTGATCCCGGCCATGATCTCCCCCTACGTGCTGCGCGCGATTGGGCCTGGCCACGCCCGCGCGCTGTTCACCAGCGGCCGTCGATTCGGCGCGGCTGAGGCGCTGTCCCTCGGCCTCGTCCACGCTGTTGTCGAACCGGACGACCTGGACGCCGCCGTGGCCGACGCGGCCGCCGACATGCTGCGCGGCGGGCCGGTCGCGATCGCCGAGGCCAAGCGCCTGATCCGCGACGCCACCGCGCCGCTGGCGCTGCCCGACCTGGCCGAGCGCCTGGCCGCCGTGCGGGCCGGCCCCGAGGGCCAGGAGGGCCTGACCGCATTCCTGGAGAAACGGGATCCGGAATGGACATCCGGCGCATCCTGATCGCCAACCGCGGCGAGATCGCGGTGCGCGTGATCCGCGCCTGCCGGGAGCTCGGCATCGACCCGATCGCCGCCTACGAGCCGGACGATCGCGGCGCCCTGCACGTCGCGCTGGCCGCCGAGGCGCGCGAGGTGGACAGCTACCTGGACGCCGACGCGCTGGTGGCGGCCGGCGAGGGCTGCGATGCCGTCCATCCGGGATACGGCTACCTGGCCGAGAACGCCGACTTCGCCGAGGCGGTCGCGCGCGCAGGTCTGCGCTGGATCGGCCCCCCGCCCTCCGCCATGCGAGCGCTGGGCGACAAGATCGAAGCCCGCCGGCTGGCCGAGGCCGCCGGCGTGCCCGTCATGCCCGGCTACGCCGGAGTGCTGCTGGACGATGACACGCTGCTGGCCGAGGGCCTGCGGCTCGGGCCGCCGCTGCTCGTGAAGGCCGCGGCCGGCGGGGGTGGACGCGGAATGCGGGAGGTGGACGACCCGGCCGACCTTCCCGATGCGATCGCCGCGGCCCGTCGCGAGGCGGCCGCGGCGTTCGGGGACGACCGCGTCTTCCTCGAGCGGCGGCTGGCCGCGGCCCGCCACGTCGAAGTCCAGATCCTGTGCGACTCCCACGGCGGCGCCGTGCACCTGGGCGAGCGCGACTGCTCGATCCAGCGGCGCCACCAGAAGATCATCGAGGAGTCGCCCTCGCCGGCGGTCGACGGCGAGCTGCGCTCGCAGCTGGGCGACGCGGCGCTGGCGGTGGCCGCGGCGGCCGGATACGAGGGTGCCGGTACCGTCGAGTTCCTGCTCGACGCCGACGGCGGCTGGTGGTTCCTGGAGCTGAACGCGCGTCTGCAGGTCGAGCACCCCGTCACCGAGGCCGTCTGCGGCATCGACCTGGTGCGCGCCCAGATCGAGGTGGCCGCCGGCCTGCCGCTGGAGCTGGAGCAGGCGGACGTCGTCCCCCGCGGTCACGCCATCGAGTGCCGCCTCTACGCCGAGGATCCCGCGGCCGGCTTCCTGCCCGCCGCCGGCACGCTGCACCGCTTCCGGCTGCCGACCTGGCCCGGGGTGCGCTGCGACAGCGGTGTCCGCGAGGGCGACACCGTCGGCACCCGCTACGACCCGCTCCTCGCCAAGCTGATCGCCCACGCCGGCGACCGCGACGCCTGCGTCGAGAAGCTGTCGGCCGCCCTCGCCGACACGGTCGTCCTGGGCGTGACCACCAACCTCGGGTTCCTGCGCTGGGCGCTCGGCCACCGCCGGTTCCGAAGCGGCGAGGCGACCACGGCGTTCGTGGCCGAGGAGTGGTCGCCGGAGCTGGTGCCGCCGCTGCCCGAGGGCGCCGCGGCGGCAGCAGACGACCTCTGGCACCAGCTGGCGGACGACCGGGACGGCGCCGACCCCGACCTGATCGTCGAGGGCGAGCACGCCCTGTACCGCGGCTGGGCCCACCGTCTGGCGGCGGACGACCAGTCGCCGATCGCCATCGCAGCAGCGGCCGGATCGCTGTCGGCGCCGATGCCGGGAACCGTGCTCGAGGTGCTCGTGTCACCGGGCGACGTCGTCTCCGCCGGCCAGGTGCTGGTGCTGCTCGAGGCGATGAAGATGGAGCTGGCCGTGCACGCGCCGGCTGACGGCACCGTCTCGGCGGTGCACGTGTCCGGCGGCGAACTGGTGCGCGCCGGCCAGCCGCTGGCGGAGGTCGAGTGACCCCGACCCGCGTCACCGTGGTCGAGGTGGGCCCTCGCGACGGCCTCCAGAACGAGGCCGCGATCGTCCCCACCGCCGCCAAGGTGCGGTTCATCGAGATGCTGGCCGCGGCCGGGCTGCCGGTGGTCGAGGCGACCTCGTTCGTGCACCCGGCCGCGGTGCCGCAGCTGGCCGACGCCGACCAGGTACTGCCCGCGATCGCCCGCCGGCCCGGCGTCCGCTACCCGGTGCTGGTGCCGAACATGCGCGGCATGGAGCGCGCCATCGCCGCCGGCGCCGATGCGATCGCGGTGTTCACCGCAGCCTCGGAGGCCTTCGCGCAGGCCAACATCCGCATGACGATCGCCGAGTCGCTAGAGGCGTTCGCGCCCGTCCTGGCGGCCGCGCGGGCGGCCGGCATGTGGACGCGCGGCTACGTGTCGACGGCCTTCGGCTGCCCCTACCAGGGCGAGGTCGACCCGGCCGCCGTCGCGGACGTGGCGGTCGCGCTGGCACGAGCTCGGCTGCGACCAGATCTCGGTCGGCGACACGATCGGGGTGGCCGAACCGGACGACGTGGGCCGCGTCCTTCTGCCGCTGCTCGAGCGGCTGCCGGCCGAGCGGCTGGCGCTGCACCTCCACGACACGCGCGGCCGCGCCATCGACAACGCCGCGGCCGGCCTGCAGCTCGGCATCACCACTTTCGATGCCTCCGCGTCCGGCCTGGGCGGATGCCCGTTCGCACCCGGCGCACCCGGCAACCTGGCCACCGAGACGCTGGTCTCATGGCTGCACGGCCGCGGCATCGAGACCGGCGTGGACGAGCCCGCGCTGCTCGAGGCGTCTGCCTACATCCGCTCCCAGCTCGTCTAGCGAGACCTTCACGCTCTCCATGCGCACGTCCTCGACCGGTCGGTCGCGGGCGTCGGTCTCGATCGCCTGGATCGTGTCGACCACGTCCATGCCGCTCGTCACCTGGCCGAAGGCCGTGTGCTTGCCGTCCAGCCACGGCGTCGCGGGCGCGGTCACGATGAAGAACTGGCTGCCGTTGGTGTTGGGCCCGGCGTTGGCCATCGCCAGCGTGCCGCGCACGATCGGGTGGTCGTTGATCTCGTCGTCGAACTTGTAGCCCGGGCCGCCGGTGCCGATGCCCTCCGGGCAGCCGCCCTGGATCATGAAGTCGGGGATCACGCGGTGGAAGACCAGCCCGTCGTAAAAGCCCTCCCCGGCCAGCTTGGTGAAGTTGGCGACGGTCTTGGGCGCGTCGTCGGAGAACAGCTCCAGCTCGATCATTCCGTGGTTGGTCTCGATGGTGGCATTGGTGTTGGCCATGTGGTGCTCCAGTGGTCGCGGGGAAGTCTCGCACGGTAGCCCATCTCCACGCACGGATTGCTCCTGCCCCCGCCGGCCGGCGTGTAGTCCGTCCGACCGGCACGTCAGGCTGCCCACATGCACTGGTACACCGACGTCATCAAGAAGTACGCGGTCTTCAACGGGCGAGCGGCGCGTCCCGAGTTCTGGTGGTTCGTGCTGTTCAACCTGATCATCGCCGCCGTGATCAATCTCGTTTTCAGCGCGATCGGCGGACGCAACACGGGGCAGGTCGTCAGCGACCTCTATTCGCTGGCCGTGCTGCTGCCCAGCCTCGGCGTCGGCATCCGCCGCCTGCACGACACGAACCGCACGGGCTGGTGGTACCTGCTCGTCTTCATCCCGGTCATCGGCTGGATCGTGCTGATCGTGTTCCTGGCAATGGCGAGCGACCCCGGTTCGAACAACTACGGCCCGAATCCGCAGAACCCCGACGCGGGGGCGGGCGGCATGCAGTTCGATCCGCAGACCGGCGAGCGCCTGTCATCGATGCCACGCTTCGATCCGCAAACGGGTCAGCCGCTGACGCCACCGTCCGACCCCCCTAGCCTGAGGCGCCCCGCGCTCAGCGCGATGCGCAGCGGCCCAGCGCCGGCTCGGCGCCGACCTGCTCGTAGACGGCGCGGGCCTCTCCCACGCGACCCATCAGCTCCAGGCAGCGGGCCTGCTCGAACACGCAGCCGAGCCGCCGGAAACCGGCCTCGGCCCGAGCCAGCGCCAGCTCGTCGCCGGCCAGGCCGCGGGCGCGATCGATCTGGGCAACGGCCCGCGGCAGCTGATCGGTGCCGCTGAGCGCGTCGAGGGTGGCCAGCGTCTCGTCGAGGTCATCCCAGCGCTCGAGCGCAGCCTGCGCCTCGGCGGTGATCGCGAGCACCCAGATCCGCGAGAACGGCACCGACGCCACCCGCTCAAGCGCCAGCTGCGGCTCGCCGGCGCCGAGCAGCGCGTGCGCGACAATCAGATCGAACTGGGCCGGCACGCGCCCGATCCGCCGCTCGATCGTGTCGGCCCGCTCGTTCTGGCCGCGCAACAGGTGGACGGCCGCGGCCACGCCGCCGACCAGTCCGGGCACGTTCAGGCGCCGGCCCGGGCCGTCCTGACGGAACACCTCCAGGAAGCTGTCGTGCGCGCGCAGCGCGTCGTCCCAGCGATCCCAGTAGAAGTACGCCTCTACGCGCGTGCGCGCCGGGTACGCCACCCAGCGGCGGTCGCCGCCGGCCACCAGCTCGTCGGCGAGATCCGCCGCCGCCACGGCTCCGGCGTAGTCGCCCAGCGCGGTGCGGTGGCGGGCCGTGGCCGCGCAGATATCCATCTGCTCCTCGCGGAAGGCGATGCTCCGGATCAGCGACATGCGCCGTTCGAAGGCCTCGGATGCCTCGTCGAACCGCCGCAGCGCCACCAGCAGCGTCGCCTGAGCGTCGAGCGCCGCCGAGATCACGAGCGGCCCCGAGCGCTCCAACCGCTCGGCGATCTCGAGCGCCTGATTGGCCACCTCCAGCGCCCGCTCCTGGGGCGGGTCGGTGTGCTCGAACCGCCACACCACCAGCGCCTTGGCCACCAGCAGCCGGGCCTGCAGCACGGACGCGTCGGCCGACAGCGCATTGCGCAGGCCGTCCTCGATCTCAGCCTCGATCGCCTCGCGGGTCGGTGCCGCCCGCAGGTGCAGGCCGCCCCAGCGGGTGGGCAGGTCGACCCATTTCCAGGACAGCCGTGCCATGTCGTGCTCGCCCAGGCCGGCTCGGTGGCCGTGCTCGAGCGCCTGGCCGTAGGCGTCCAGCGCGTCGTCGAGCTGCTCGGCCATCCAGTACGCGTCGCCGACGGCCTCGGCCGCCAGCGCGCGGTCGCGCTCGCCGTTTGCAAGCGACTGGGCCAGTCCCGCCTGGCGCAGGGCCAGGCCATGGGCGTACACCTTGCGCGCCTCCGACGCCGCCCGCAGCAGCATGCGGACGGCATCCGGGCGCGCCTCAGCCGTGCCCAGCGAAACGGCCGACGCGTAGTGGCCGGCCACTGTCTGCGGCTCGGCGTCGCGACGGCCCTCCAGCCAGCGGGCCAGCTGCATGTGGATCCTCCCCCGCTCGCTGCGCGGCATCGTCTCGTAGGCGACGTCACGGATCAGCACGTGCTTGAAGCCCCAGCCGGAGCCGAGCGCGATCAGCAGGTCGCGGCGTGACAGGTTGGCGATCAGCCGCTTGTGCACGCCCTCCCGATTGACCACCGCCAGCTCCTCCTCGCCGAACGTGCGACCGATCACCGCCGCCCGCTGCATGAACCGCTTCTCCTCGACCGGCAGCAGGTCGAGGCGCGCGGCGATCACGCCCTGCACGGTGAGCGGCATCGCATCGCCGCCTTCCGCGGCCATCGCCAGCAGCTCCTCGAGGAAGAACGGGTTGCCCCCGGCCAGCTCGACCGCCTGCC
This sequence comes from uncultured Actinomycetes bacterium, assembly GCA_963766445.1. GTDB lineage: Bacteria > Actinomycetota > Thermoleophilia > Gaiellales > JAICJC01 > JAICYJ01. Next base: position 108,820 of record CAVXZW010000012.1, read on the forward strand.
GCGCGTCCTGGTCGTCGGACGGCAGCGCTCCGGCCAGGCGCTGCATCTCGGATTGCTCGATCGCGTCCAGCGTGACAACGGTGGCGTTACGGATCCCGGAGCCCCAGTCCGGCCGCGCCCGCAGCAGATCGTCCCTGGCCATGCAGAGGATCACCAGCGGCCCGCGGGCATCGCCGGTGGCAAGCGACTCCACCAGGTCGAGCAGCGCCGGCTCGGCCCAGTGCACGTCCTCGAGCACCACCAGCACCGGCTGCAGACCCGACAGCGCCGTCAGCACCAGGCGCCAGGCATCGCGGCCGCGGCCCATGTCCTCGAAGTCGTCGTCGGGCGGCGGCGAAGGGTCGTCATCACCGGACAGACCCGCGGTGCGAAGCACGTCGTCGATCTCCCGCTCGCGACCGTCGCCCAGCAGCGCCCGCAGGCGCCCCTCGGCCTGACTCCGCGCCTGGTCACGCGGCGCGTCGCCGGCGATGTCCGCAGCCCGCAGCAGCACATCCGACGAGCGGCGCGTAGGGACCGCCCTCGCCGTAGGGCAGGCAGCGCCCGAGCCACACGACCGGAGGCTGCGGCTGCAGCTGCAGCTCGATCACGACCTCCTCTGCCAGCCGGCTCTTGCCGATGCCGGGCTCGCCGATCACCGTGATCAGATGCGGACGCCGGTGCTCGACGGCGCGCGACACCAGCGAGGTGATCAGCGAGAGCTCGCCGGTGCGGCCCACGAACGGTCCCCGGGAACGGCGCCGGCGGTAGGCGGTGGCGGGCGCGACGCCGGCCACCGCATACGCGAGCACCGGCCCGCCGCGGCCCTTCACGACCAGTGACCGCGGCTGCACGGTGCGAACGATCGGCTCCAGCGCCCGGAAGGTGGGCTCGCCGATCAGCACCTCGCCGGGCTCGGCCGCCTGCTGCAGCCGTGCGGCCAGGTTCACGATCTCGCCGGTCACCAGGAAGTCGCGCCCGGGCGTGGTGCCGGCGACGACAACGCCCGTGTAGATGCCGACCCGCAGGTCGCAGTCGACTCCGTGCCGGCGCCCGACGGTGGTCAGCCGCGAGATCATGGTCAGCGCCGCTCGGACGGCACGCTCCGGGTCGTCCTCGTGCGACTGGGGAACACCGAACACTGCCATCACGGCATCGCCGATGAACTTCTCGACCGTCCCGCCGAATGCGGCGGCCGCCTGCGACAGCTCGCTGTACACATCCGCCAGCAGCGCGCGCAGGTGCTCCGCGTCGACCCGCATCGCCAGCTCGGTCGAACCGGCCAGATCGGCGAACAGCACGGTGGCCAGCTTACGCTCTTCGCCGCCGGCCGACTCGGGGGTCAGCGGACGGCCGCAGTTGGGACAGAAGCGTGCGCCGTCGGGCACGGCGCGACCGCACGCCGGGCAGGTCAAACCGGGTGCCTGGTGCTGCGCCTGTCCACGATGAGGGGTCCCATGAGGGCCGTAGGATACCCTTGCGCGGTTCCCTCTCCCGACCACAGCGAGGACCCATGAAGATCTCCACCTCCGCGGCAGCGCCGGCGACGGCCAACGTCGACATGCTGGCAGTTGCCGTCGCCAAGCCGGTCGCCCTGGAGGGCGCCGTCGCGGAGCTCGATCGCGCGCTTGGCGGCACCATCGGGCGGCTGGTGAAGGCCGGCGAGATCCGGGGCGGGGCCGGCCAGGTGACCGTGCTGCACACCGAGGGACAGGGCGTGCGCGCACGCCGGGTGGCGGTGGTCGGCCTCGGCAGGCGGCCGGCGGCCGACGCCGAGTCGGTGCGCAACGCTGCCGGCGCCGCGGTGCGCAGCCTTGGCAGCGTGCGCGGACGCACGCTCGCGTTCGTGCTGGACGGGCTGCCGGTGGACGCCGCCGTGGCGGCCCGCTGCGCGGTCGACGGTGCCGTCATCGGCAGCTACCGGTTCGACCGCTTCAAGACGTCGAAGACGGCCGACCGGCCGAAGCCGCCGACCGCGCTGGTGCTGCTGTCGCAGGAACGGGCGGCGGGCGCGGCGGGGCGCCGGGCAGCGGTGGCGGCGGAGGCCGTGAACCGCGCCCGCGACCTCCAGCACATGCCCCCCAACCTCCTGGGGCCGGAGCAGCTGGCGGAGCGGGCCCGTGCGATCGCCGCCGCCCACCCGACCATGCGGGTCGAGGTCTGGGACGAGAAGAAGATCGCAGCCCGCGGGATGGGAGCCTTCGCCGCCGTCGCCCAGGCGTCCAGCCGGCCGGCCCGGCTGATCGTGCTCCGCCACACCCCGCGCAGCACCGCCCGAGGCGCCCGCAACGTGGTGCTCGGCATGGTCGGCAAGGGGCTCACCTTCGACAGCGGCGGCTACTCGCTGAAGCCGGCCACGGCGATGACCGGGATGAAGTTCGACATGTCGGGTGCCGCGGCCGTGCTGGAGGCGTCGGACGCGATCGCCCAGCTGCAGCTTCCGCTGAAGTTCGTCTCGGTGGTGGGCGCCACCGAGAACATGATCGACACCAACGCGATGCGTGTCGACGATGTCGTCACAGCCGCCAACGGAAAGACGATCGAGATCAACAACACCGATGCCGAGGGGCGGCTGGTGCTCGCCGACTGCCTGCACCACGCCCGCTCCCTGGGCGCGACCCACATGGTCGATCTGGCCACGCTCACAGGCGGCGTCGTCGTCGCTCTGGGCGACTACCACGCCGGCCTGATGGGCCGCGACCAGGAGTGGGTCGACCGCATCATGACCGCCGGCGAGCGGGCCGGCGAGCACACCTGGCAGCTGCCGCTGCACGAGACCTACAAGCGCCTGTTCCGCTCGGAGATCGCCGACATGGCGAACTCCTCGACGATGCGGATGGCGCAGGCGCCCTACGCCGGCCAGTTTCTTCAGGAGTTCGCGGGCGAGGGCGCCTGGGCGCACCTGGACATCGCCGGAACGGCCGACCTGGCACGCTCACGCGGCGACTACGTCGGCAAGGGCGGCAGCGGGTTCGGCGTGCGGCTGCTCGTCGAGCTGGCAGAGGCGCTCTGCGAATGACGCTGGGCTACGACCTGTCCGACCAGCACGCGCAGCTCCGCGAGACGGTGCGCGCCTTCGCGGAGGGGCGGCTGGCGCCGGTCGCAGAAGAGCTCGACCGCGAGGGCCGGTTTCCGGCCGAGCTGGTGCAGGCGGCGGCGGAGCTGGGGCTGCTCGGCATCCCGTTGCCGGAGAGCGCGGGCGGATCGGGGTTCGACACGGTCGCCTACGCGATCGCAATCGAGGAGCTGGCGCGGGTCGACAGCTCCTTCGCGATCACGGTGGCCGCGCACACCTCGCTGGGCACGATGCCGATCCACCTGTTCGGCAGCGAGCAGCAGAAGCAGCGCTGGCTCGACGACCTGGCCTCCGGCCGCGGCCTGGGCGCGTTCGGGCTGACCGAGGCGGGCGCCGGCTCCGACGCCGGTGCGACGCGCACCACCGCGCGGCTCGACGGCGGCGAGTGGGTGATCGACGGCTCGAAGATGTTCATCACCAACGCTGGCACGCCGTTGTCGAAGCTGGTGACGATCACCGCGCGCACGGGGCCCGAAGAGGTGTCGAACATCGTGGTCGAGAACGGCACCGCCGGCTACGACCAGTCGCAGCCGCTGAAGAAGATGGGGTGGCGCTCGTCGGACACGCGGGAGCTGACGTTCACGGGCTGCCGGGTGCCCGAGCAGAACCTGCTGGGCCCCCGCGGCGAGGGCTTCCGGCAGTTCCTCGAGATCCTGGACGGCGGCCGCATCGGCGTGGCCGCGCTGGGGTTGGGCATGGCCCAGGGCGCCTTCGAGATGGGGCTCAGCTACGCCCGCCAGCGCGAGCAGTTCGGGCGCCCGATCGGGTCGTTCCAGGCCATCCAGTTCAAGCTGGCCGACATGGCGACCGAGGTCGAGGCGGCCCGCAACCTGGTCTACAAGGCGGCATGGCTGAAGGACCAGGGCCGGCCGTTCGCACAGCAGGCTGCGATCGCCAAGCTCTACACCGGCGAGCTGGCCCGCCGCGCCTGCAACGAGTCGCTCCAGATCCACGGCGGCTACGGGTTCATGGACGAGTACCCGATCAGCCGCTTCTACCGCGACGCCAAGGTACTCGAGATCGGTGAGGGCACGAACGAGGTGCAACGACTGGTGATCGCCCGCGGCCTGGGTCTGTGAGCGTCCAGCAGTCGGTGATCGTGGGCGGCGTCGTGCTGGCCGTGGCGGTGGTGCTGGGGACGATCGTGGCGCGGCTGGTGCCGGCCGGCTTCTGGCGGCGCAACGCCGAGGACCTGGGCATCATCCTAGGCTGCGCCTCCGCTCCGCTGGCGCTGCTGGCACGGTTCACGCACCACAGGTCGTGGCCGTACGCGGCAGTGATCGCGATCGCCTACGGCGGCTTCTACCTGATCCGGATGCGGCAGCTGCGAAACGCGAACCGCGACGGCGTGCGGCGGCTGCTGGGTCTCCACAAGGACGCCAGCTACGGCGAGGTGCTGCAGCAGGTCGAGCGGATCGAGCCGCGCCCCGTCACGACGACCGGGCAGCTGGTGCTGGTCGTGGCGGCGGTCGCCACGCTGGCGCTGGGCGTCATCGTCGACCAGTTCACGGCGGCGCTGGCCGGCGTGGCGCTGGGGGTCGCGGAGGGCACGGTGCGCGCGACCTACCGGCGCTCGCTGAGCGCCAAGGTGCGGCGGCTCGGCCACTGAGCTCAGCGCATGCGGGTGACCGGGTACCCGTTGCTGCGCACGAGCGCCACGATCTGCTCGGCATGGCCCTCGTCGCGGGTCTCCAGGATCAGCTCGATGCCTGTCTCGGCAACGGCCACCTCGACGCTCTCACGGTGGTGACTGACGACCAGGATATTGACGTGGGCGTCGGCGATCAGCTTCAGCAGCTCCATCAGCTGGCCGGGCCGGTCGATCAGGCGGGTGCGGATCACGAGGTAGCGGCCCTGGTTGGTGAGGCCGAACCGGATCACCTGCATCAGCAGCGGCGTGTCGATGTTGCCTCCCGAGAGGACGGCCACCACCTTGCGCCCGCTCACGCGGCCGGCCAGGATCGCCGCCAGCCCGACGGCGCCGGCGCCCTCGACCACGGTCTTGGAGCGCTCCAGCAGATGCACCATCGTCTGGCCGATCTCGGCGTCGGTGACGGTCACGACGTCGTCGACCAGCTCGCGCACGAGCGGGAAGGTGACCTCGCCCGGACGCTTGACGGCGATGCCGTCCGCGATGGTCGTGGTCTGATGCACGGGCTCGATCTCGCCCTTCTCGAGCGAGCTGACGTAGGGCGCGCAGCCGGCCGCCTCGACGCCGATCACGCGCACCTGGGGATGCAGGGCCTTGACGGCGCTGGCAACGCCGGACAGCAGGCCGCCGCCACCCAGCGGCACCACCACCGTGTCCACGTCGGGCAGGTCCTCGATGATCTCCAGCCCGACGGTGCCCTGCCCGGCGATCACGGCCTCGTCGTCGAACGGGTGCACCAGCGTCAGACCGCTTTCGGCGGCCTCCGCGCGCGCCGCCGCGAGCGCGTCGTCGACGCTGTCTCCCACCAGCTCCACGCGTGCGCCGTAGCCCTCCGTGGCGCCGACCTTCGCCAGCGAGGCGGCCCCCGGCATGTAGACGGTGGCGGCCACGCCGGCCGATCGAGCAGCGAACGCGACGGCCTGGGCATGGTTGCCGGCCGAGGGCGCGATCACGCCGGCTGCGCGCTGCGACTCGGACAGCGAGCGCAGCTTGGTGTAGGCGCCGCGGATCTTGAACGATCCGGTGCGCTGCTGGTTCTCGTACTTGAGGAACACCTCACATCCGGCCCACTGGGAGAAGGTCTCCGACCGGTATACCGGTGTGTGGTGGGCGACGCCGTGCAGGTTCTCGGCGGCCTCGCGGATGTCGTCCAGGGGGATCATGAGAACCGCGAAGGCTATCGGGTCGCGCTGCGCGGCGCGCTCAGCAAGTAAGCTCGCACCGTGACCGGCGACCCCGAACACCGCCCCGCTGTACGCCCTCGTGGAGATCCCGAAGGGCAGCCGCAACAAGTACGAGTACGACCCCGCTCTGGGCCGGATGGTGCTCGACCGCACGCTCTGGACGAGCGTTGTCTATCCAGCCGACTACGGATACCTGATGGACACGCTGGGGCGCGACGGCGACCCGGTGGACGCGGTGATCCTGGTGGCGTCGCCGACGTTCCCGGGGTGCGTGATCCCGGTGGAGCCGATCGGCGTATTCGAGATGACCGACGAGAAGGGCGAGGACGACAAGGTGCTGTGCGTGCCGTTCAAGGATCCGACCTGGAGCCACATGCACGACATCACCGACATCCGCGACTCGCTGCTGGACGAGATCGCGCACTTCTTCGACGTCTACAAGGACCTCGAGCACGGCGCCGACACGGTGGTCGGCGGCTGGCACGGTCGCAGCTACGCGGACGAGATCATCGCCGAGGGACGCGCGGCGTTCGCGGCCGCCTCTCGCTAGCCGCCCAGCTTCAGCACCCGCTCCGCGATCTCGCGGGTGGCCGTGAGCGGATCCAGCTCGCGGGCGTGCACGCGGTCGAGCAGCTGACGCACCTCGGCGTCGCCCTCGACCGCCTGGCTGAGCCGCCGGCGCGCCTGCGCCACGGCCACCGCCACCACCTCGTGCTCGATGCTGCGGCGCCGGCGCTGCTCGAGCCCGCCGTCGCGCTCCAGGAACGCGCGGTGGTCGAGCACCGCCTCCCACAGCTGATCGACGCCCTCGCCGCGGATCGCCTCGGTCTCGACGATCGGCGGCTTCCATGGGCGGTCGCGGTCGAGCGAGAGGATCGAGCGGATCTCGCTGCGCATCGTGCGCGCGGCCGGATGGTCGGCCTTGTTGATGACGATCACGTCGGGGATCTCCATCACGCCGGCCTTGAGCGCCTGCACGGAGTCGCCGGAGCCGGGCATCAGCACCAGCACGACGGTGTCGGCGATGGTGGCGACGTCCACCTCGCTCTGGCCGACGCCGACCGTCTCCAGCAGCAGCACGTCCTTGCCGGAGGCGTCCAGCACCAGCAGCGCCTGCAGCGTGGCCTCGGAGATCCCGCCCAGATGGCCGCGGGTGGACATCGAGCGGATGAACACCCCGGCATCGAGGAAGTGGTCGCTGAGCCTGATCCGGTCTCCCAGCACGGCGCCGTGCGAGAACGGGCTGGATGGGTCGACCGAGACCATGCCGACGGTCTTCTGGTCGCTGCGAAGCAGCGTCACCAGCGATGACAACAGGCTCGACTTGCCGACGCCGGGCGGGCCGGTGAACCCGGCCACCATGGCGCCGCCGGTGTGCGGGTAGATCTCGCGCACGAGCTCGTAGGCCAGCTCGTCGCGGTTCTCGACGAGGGTGATGGCGCGGGCCACGGCCCGCTTCTCACCGGCCAGCACGCCGGCCTGGAGCGCCGGCAGGTCGAAGTCGCGGCGGGCGCTCATGCCGGCTGCAGCGACCCGTCGAGGGCGGTCAGGAAGGCGTCGTTCTCGTCCGGCAGGCCGACGGTGACGCGTACGCAGGAGGGTGCGCCGAACGGGGCCAGGGGACGCACGATCACGCCCTCGCGCTCGAGGCGGGCGGCCAGGGCGGCCCCGTCCGCCGACCTCGGCGCAGACGAAGTTGGCGGCGGCCGGGTAGAGCTTCACGCCGCGTGCCTCCAGCTCGGCCTCCAGCCGCCGCCGCTCGCACCTCGTTCTCGCTGCGCCGGCGCTCCAGCTCGGCCTCGTCGTCCAGGCTGGCGGCAGCCGCGACCTGCGCCAGCTCGGAGACGTCGAAGGGGCCGCGCACCTTGCCCAGCTCGGCAACGACCGGCGCTGGCGCGACGCCGTAGCCGATGCGCAGGCCGGCCAGGCCGTAGATCTTGGAGAACGTGCGCAGCACGACGACGTTGGGGCGGGCGGCATGGGCGGCGATCGCATCGACGTAAGCGGGGTCGGTGACGTACTCGTGGTAGGCGGAGTCGATCACGACCAGCACGCGCTCGGGCACGGCGTCGAGGAACGCGGCCAGGGCGTCGCCGGAGACGATCCCGCCGGTGGGGTTGTTGGGGCTGCAGACGTAGGCGATGCGGGTGGCGGCGGTGACGGCGGCGGCCATCGCCTCGAGGTCGTAGCTGCCGTCGCGGAGCGGCACGGGCACCGGCGTTGCACCCATCTTGACGGCGCTCAGGCGGTAGCTGATGAAGGACGGCCAGCCCATCAGCACCTCATCTCCCGGGCGCAGGTAGGCCAGCGCCAGGTTCGCGATCACGCCATCGGCGCCGTTGCCGGCGGCCACGCGGTCGGGCGTGAGGCCGTGGCGAGCGGCCAGCCGCTCGAGCAGCTCGGCGCCGCCCTCCGGGTAGCGGTTGAGGCCGGGTATCGCGGCGGCGAGGGCCTCGACGGCGGCCGGAAACGGGCCGCGCGGGCCTTCGTTGGAGCCCAGCTTGACGATGCGCTCGAGGCCGAGCTCTCGGCGCAGCGCCGACGCCGGTCTGCCGGGCTGATACGGCCTCAGGTCTGCGATCTCGGGGCGTGCCTGCACGGGCGGGTACAGTACCAACCTGCTGATGGCCACCCGCGAGATCGGCATCTTCGCGCTGCCCACCGTGCTCGTCCCGGGAGAGCGGATGCCGCTCCACGTGTTCGAGGAGCGGTACAAGCAGCTAATCAGCGAGTGCCTCGACCTGGATCGGGAGTTCCTGCTGCTGTACGCGGACGAGGGCGGGACGCGCGAGCTGGGCTGCGCGGCGCACGTGGAGCAGGTGCTGGAACGCTTCGAGGACGGCCGGATGAACATCATGGTCGAGGGCACGGAGGTGCTGCGGGTGGTCGAGATGACCCGTGGCCAGGCGTACACGACGGCGATGGCGGACACGGCGGATGAGGATCTCAGCGCGGGCGACGAGGCGGAGCCGGTGATGGAGCTGTTCCGGCAGATAGCGAGTGCGGGCGGCGGCGACCCGGAGGAGGATCTGTCGGCGAGCGGGCAGCCGCTCAGCTACGCGATCATGGCCCGGGTGGACTTCCCGGCCGAGGAGAAGCAGCGGGTGCTGGAGCTGCGCACCGAGTCATCGCGGCTGTCGGCGATCATCGACCTGCTGGCGCGCGGGCTGCAGGCGCTGGCCCAGATCGAGCAGATCCGCGAGCGGGCGCAGACGAACGGCAAGGTCCCGCACGGCGAGTAGCAAGCGCGGGCTGCTGAGGCACCCGCTGGCGGCGCTCGCGGCCGCGAACTGTCTGTACGCGGGGGCGTTCCCGGCGAGCGAGGTGGCGCTGCGCACGATCGGGCCGCTGACGCTGACGGGGCTGCGGTTCGCGATCGCGGCGCTGGTGCTGTCGCCGATGGCGGTGCCGGTGATCCGGCGGCTGTCGACCGGCCAGCTGGCGCGGATCGCGGCCGTGGCCTCGATCGGGCTGTGGGGCCAGATGGTGCTGATCTACCTGGGCATCAACCATTCCAACTCGGCCATTGCCGCGATCATCGTGGGCCTCGAGCCGGTGCTGATCGCGGTGTGGGCGGCGCTGCTGCTGGGCGAGCGGTTCGCGGCGCGGACGGCTGCCGGGCTCTGCATCGGCCTGGTCGGCTCGCTGCTGGTGGCCGGGTTGGGGCGCGCGGACGGCGCCAGCCTGGCCGGGCTGCTGTTCCTGCTGGGCACCGGGGTGGCGTTCTCGTGGTACACGGTCGCGAGCAAGTCGTTCCTGGGCACGTGCAGCCCGGTCGAGCTGACGGCCGTGATCAGCGTCGCCGGGGCGATCTGGGCGCTGGCGCCGATGCTGGCCGAGATCGCGCTGGGAAACGGGTTCGACGACACCGGGCCGCGCAGCTGGCTGATGGTGCTGTACCTCGGCATCGGCAACAGCGTGATCGCCTACTCGCTCTGGAACCGGGCGCTGCGCGGCCTGCCGGCGGCCGCGGTGGGAGCGTCGCTGTACGCGCAGCCGATCCTGGGAGCGGGCCTGTCGTGGCTGCTGCTGCGAGACGCGCTGCCGGCGACGTTCGTGCCGGGGGCGGTGCTGGTGCTGGCGGGCGTCTACGTCGCCTCTTCGGCACGCACGCGGGCTCCCGAGAGCCTGCCCGAAAGCATGCCCTGACCAGACCGGTGACGGCCACCGTGACCTTCCCGCGGCCGCGCCGTCACCGCTCGTTGGCAACACCCGCGTCTGGCACCGGTGTTGCGCGCCGGAGAGGGGTGTTTGGCTCAACCATGCGGTAGAACGGCGAAAATCGACGCGATCGCCGTGGTTGTCCGGTGCGGGACCGGCACGGATTGTGAGCGCGGCGTGTCAGTCAAGGACGAGACCGAAGCACGAGCGGCGGGGGTCGCCGGCCGCCGAGAGCTCGCCGCGGTGGTCGCGGCGCACCGCGTTCGCGCCGCCGAAGTAGAGGTTCAGCCCGTCGAAACGCACCAGCTGCTCGCCCCACCGCTCTAGCTGCTCCAGCTGGTCGGGCGGGAGCCCGCCCTCGCAGTCGAGCCGTCCGCCCTCGACGTGCACCCGCGGGAAGGACACCGCTTGGTCGATCGGCATGCCGTGCACGACCACGTTTACGATCACCTGCGTGATCGCCGAGCGCAGCCGGTTCGACCCGCTCGAGCCGACCACCAGCCGCACCGCGCCGTCACGCTCCAGCAGCGTCGGCGCCTGCATGCTGGTCAGCCGGTGGCCGGGGTGGAGGTGACGGCCGGCCGCCAGGTCCTCCTCGCCCATCATGTTGTTCAGGTGCAGACCGGTGCCCGGGACGATCACGCCCGAGTGGCTCCCATTCGACGCCGTGAACGCGGCCGCGTTTCCCTCACCGTCGATCACCGAGATGTGCGTCGTGCCGCGATCGCTTACCAGCGCGGGCACGCCCGATGGCGCGCCCTGCAGCGCCCGCTCGATCTCACGCCGCCCCGCCTGCACCTGCTCTCGCGACAGCAGGTGCTCCGCCAGCCCGCCCCTGTGCAGCAGCCGCGCGAAGCGGGCGTCGCGCCGACGTCCTGCCGATCGCATCGACTCCGCGAGCACCCGTAGCGAATCCGCCTGCCCCGCGCCGCGCCCCGGCGCGAACGGCTCCAGCGCCGCCAGCATGTAGGCGATCAGGGCGCCGCCTGACGACGGCGGCGCGTTCGTGGTCAGCTCGTGCCCGCTGTACGCCGACCGCAGCGGCCTCCGCCATACCGGCCGGTATGACGCCAGATCGGCCATCGTGAGGCGTCCACCGTGCCGGTGCTGGTGGTCGACGATCGCCCGCGCCAGTTCGCCGCGGTACAGCACGTCTGGCCCCTCGTCGGCCAGCCGCTCGATCGTGCCGGCCAGCTCGCTCTGCACGATCTCGTCGCCCTCCCTCACGTAGCGGCCGCCCGGGGCGAAGATCGCCAAGGCCTCCGGCGTGCTGGTCAGGATCGCCCGGATCGCGTCGAATACCGCCTTCTGCCCGCCGTTCGTGGGCACGCCTCGCGCCGCCGTCGCGGCCGCCGGCCGCACCAGCTCGTCCCACGCCAGCCGCCCGTATCTGCGGTGCACCGCGTGCAGCCCCGCCACCACTCCCGGCACCGCGCAGGCCGCTGACCCGACATGGAACACCTGCGTCGTCTGCTGGTCGAACGGAACCAGCACCTGCTCGACCTCGACCAGCCGCCTTCCCGGCGGCAGATCGCGACCGGGGATGGCCGTGAACGCATCCAACAGCGCCGTCCTCCCCCGCGCCGGGCGCACCATCACGAACCCGCCGCCGCACGGCCCGGTCAGCGCCGGCTCCGCCGCCCACGACATCGCGCCCGCCGCGACCACCGCGTCCACCGCGGTTCCCCCAGCCTCCAGCGCCGCCGCACCGGCGCGCGCCGTCAGCTCGTGGCCTGCGGCGATCGCTCCCCGCGCCATCGCGCCGCTCCTACCCCTGCAGGAAGCTGGGCGGCTCGAGCAGGTCGCTCGGCGGCGGTGCCTGCGGACGCTCGGCGCGAGCCTCGACGCCCGGAGATCCCGAGAACGAGAAGCCTGTGGCCACGACCGTCACCCACATCTGCCCGGCCAGCTGCTCGTCCACCGACGCGCCGAAGATGATGTTGGTGCGTTCGTCGGACGCCGCCCGCACGATCTCAGCGGCCTCGTTCACCTCGTGCAGCGACAGGTCGCTGCCGCCCGAGATCGAGAGCAGGATGCCGCGGGCGCCGCGCACCTCGTGGTCGATCAGCGGGCTCTTGATCGCCCGCGTCGCGGCCTCGGCGGCGCGGTTCGGCCCGGTCGACATGCCGATTCCCATCATCGCCGTGCCCGCGTCGGACATCACCGCGCGCACGTCGGCGAAGTCGAGGTTGATCAGCCCAGGCAGGGTGATCAGGTCGCAGATGCCCTGCACGCCCTGGCGCAGCACGTCGTCGGCGATCCGGAACGCGTCGACCAGCGTCGTGCCCTTCTCGAGCACGTCCAGCAGCCGGTCGTTGGGGATCACGATCACCGTGTCGGAGGAGTCGCGCAGCGCCTCCACGCCGCCCCGCGACTGCTGCCCGCGGCGGCTGCCCTCGAACCCGAACGGCGACGTCACGATGCCGACGGTGAGCGCGCCCACCTCACGGGCGATGCGGGCCACCACCGGCGCCGCTCCGGTGCCGGTGCCGCCGCCCTCGCCCGCGGTCACGAACACCATGTCCGACCCGCGCAGCACGGTTTTGATGCGGTCGTAGCTGCCCTCGGCGGCCAGCTTGCCGACCTCCGGGTCGGCTCCAGACCCCAGCCCTTGCGTCTGCTCGCGGCCGATGTGGATCTTGGTCGGCGCGTCCGACATCTGCAGCTGCTGGATGTCGGTGTTGACGGCTATAAACTCGACGCCCTTCACGTCGGACTCGATCATCCGGTTGACGGCGTTGCAGCCGCCGCCGCCCACGCCCACCACCCGGATCACGGCCAGGTAGGGCTGGCCCTCCGGGCGCGGGAAGCGCGAGGTGTCGGTCGGCTCGGGCAGGTCGATCAGCTGGGGACGGACGGCGTCGGCCGCCGTGGAGCCGGCCGGCGCGGCCTTCGACTTGGCGCGGCCGCGCGGCGCTGCCTGATCCTCGGCGTCCTTCTCGGCGCTCTGACTGGCCTCGGTCGCCTTGAACAGCTGGGCGAGCGGGCCGTCGCGCATGCTGTTGCGCTTAGCCATCTCGGAGTACCTCCCCGGCCAAATCCCGGTAGGCCTTGGCGGCCTTACCCTTTGAATCGTACTTGAGCACGGACGTACCCTTCACGGGCGCCTCCGCGTAGCGGATCGTCTTTCGGATCTTTGTCTCGAACACCAGGTCGCCGAAGTTCTCCTGCAGGATCTCAACCGCCTCGCGCGAGTGCAACGTGCGGCCGTCGAACATGGTTGGCAGGATCCCGGCGATGCGCACGTCCGGGTTCAGGTTCTCGCGGATCATGGTCAGCGTGTTCTCCAGCTGGATCAGCCCGCGCAGCGACAGATACTCGCACTGCACCGGCACGATCACGCCGTCCGCGGCTGTGAGCGCGTTGATCGTGAGCAGGCCCAGCGACGGCGGCGTGTCGATCAGCACGAAGTCGTAGCGGCCGCGCACCGGCAAAAGCGCCTTCTGCAGCGCCCGTTCGCGCCCGATCATCGACGACAGCGCCAGCTCGGCGCCGGCCAGGTCGATGCTGGACGCGGCGAGGGCGATCTCGCGCTCCAGGATCACATCTTCCAGCGGCGTCTTGTGCACGAGCACGTCGAACATCGTGCGGTCGAGCTCGTCGGGGTCGATGCCCTGGCTCATTGTCAGATTCGACTGCGGATCGAGGTCCACGCACAGCACCCGCTTGCCGCGCTCGACCAGGGCAACGCCGAGGTTGAGCGTGGTCGTGGTCTTCGCAACCCCGCCTTTCTGGTTTGCGAGCGCGATCACCTGCCCCACAGCGAGTCCTCCAACGATCGTGAGATCCGGCCGCGTACGTCCCTCGAGAGCCGCGGCCGCTGCACCGGTTCCGAACTGCATCGGAACGCTGTTTCGTGCCTGGGCAGTCTATTCCTGCCCGGTTCCCGGCTTGTCCGGCTACTGCGTGCGGGCGCGGGCCGTGGCGATCCGCTCGGCGGGCATGGGATGCGAGGCCGTCAGCGCGTGCCACAGCCAGGGTGGCTCCAGCTCCATCAGGTTCTGGTCGACCAGCCGCTCGAAGGTGACCGCGTAGCGCTCGCCCTGGCCGGTGACGTCGACGGCGTAGGCGTCGGCGCGACGTTCCAGCGCGCGCGAGTAGGCCGCTGCCAGCGGCGACACCAGCGCCGAGCCGAGCGTCAGGCCGAGAGCCAGCGACGGCAGCGACGTGAGGTGCCCGGGGCCGTCCGGTGACAGCTCGCGCACGGCCAGCCATGCTCCCGCCATGCCTGCTGCGAGCGTCAGCGCCGTGATCCCGAGCAGCCGCCAGCACGTCCCGGTGGGTGTGGTGGCCGAGCTCGTGCGCCAGCACCAGGCGGGTGTCGGTGAGGCCCTCCTCGGCGTCCTCCCCCTCGGCGATGGTGTCGCCCACGTACACGCGCAGGGTCGGCCCCAGGCCGGCCACCATCGCATTCGCTGCCGAGGTCTTCTCGCCCATGTGCAGCAGCCGCATCTCCTTGACCGGTACGCCGCTCTCGCGCACCGTCGCCCACAGCTCGTCCGCCATCGGCCCGTCGGACAGCGGCTCGCTCTTCATGAACAGCGGCAGCAGCAGCACCGGAAACAGCACCGACAGCGCCACCGATACCACCATCGCGCCGCCCCATGCCGGCACCGGCCACCAGTTCGGCCACAGCCGGCCCAGACCCAGCAGACCGAGCGCGATCAGGCCGCCCAGCACCAGGCCGATCGCGCGTGCCTTGGCCTGGTCGGCCAACCAGCCGCCGGTGGTCTGCCGGGACAGGCCGTTGCGGCGCGACAGCACCTCGCCGGCATAGCCGAACGGCAGCGAGATCAGCGGCAGCACGATGGCCAGCGCCACCACGCAGCCCCAACCGCCGAGCCTGTCTGCCCAGTGCACGATCCCGACCAGCACCACCAGGCTGGCGGCGGAGTCCGCCCACGACAGCCGCCGGCGTGCCCGGTTGTAGACGGCAGCCTGGTGCTGCCTGAGCGGGTCGTCCTGCATGATCAGCGGACGGCGGTGAGTGCCGCAGGGGCGAGCGCGAGCTGACCGGGGCCGTGTCCGGCTTCGTGGTCGATCAGCCAGGCCTTGCGGGGCAGGCCGCCGCCGTACCCGGTGAGCTTGCCGTTCGAGCCGATCACGCGGTGACAGGGCACGATGATCGAGATCGGGTTGCTGCCGTTGGCGGCCCCCACCGCCCTTGCCGACCCGGGCCTGCCCACGCGCCGCGCGAGCTCGCCGTAGCTGATCGTCTCGCCGTATGAGATGTCGCACAGCGCCGCCCACACCCGCTGCTGAAACGGCGTCCCGCGCGGGCCCAGCGGCACGTCGAACTCGGTCAGCGTGCCCTCGAAGTAGCGGCCGAGCTGCCGCTCGGTCTCGTCCAGCACCGCCTCGTCGGCGGCGTCGCCACCGCCCAGCCGGTACTCCGGGAAGCGCGAGGTGTAGAGCAGCCTCAGCGCGCCGGCGCCGGCGCCGATCAGCAGCGGGCCGATCGGGGACTCGACTATCCGGTAGGTGTCGGGCACACGCTCACTGTAGCCACGCGCCCCGCTGTCAGGTCAGCCCGCGCAGCAGCTCCCGGGCGATCACCATCCGCTGGATCTGGTTGGCGCCCTCGTAGATCTGGGTGATCTTGGCGTCGCGCATCATCCGCTCGACCGGGTACTCCTCGATGTAGCCGTACCCGCCCAGGATCTGCACCGCGTCGGTCGTCACCGCCATCGCCGTGTCCGAGCACATCAGCTTGGCCATCGCCGACGCCCGCGTCAGCTCCGGCCCGTCGATGCCCTCGTCCAGCATCACGCCGACGTCGTAGAGCAGCCCGCGGCTGGCCTCGACCTTGACCGCCATGTCGGCCAGCATGAACTGGATGCCCTGGTGCTCCGACAGCGGCTTTCCGAACGCTCCCGCTCGGTCGCGTAGCGCAGCGCGTAGTCGAGCGCCGCCTGGGCGATGCCCAGCGCCTGGGCGCCGATCCCCGGCCGCGAGCGATCGAGCACCCGCATCGCCGTGCGGAAGCCGCTGCCCTCCTCGCCGATCAGGGCCCCGGCGTCCACCCGGCAGCCGTCGAACAGCAGCTCGCCGGTGGTCGACCCCTTGATGCCCATCTTCGGCTCGATCCGCGACACCGAGAACCCGGGCGCGTCGCGCTCGACCACGAAGGCCGAGATGGCATCGCCCGTGCGCGCGAACACGACGTAGGTGTCCGCCACGCCGGCGTTGGTGATGAACCGCTTGCTGCCGTCGATCACCCACCCGTCGCCGTCGCGCCGCGCCGTCGTCAGCATCGCCCGCGCGTCCGAGCCCGACCCGGCCTCGGTCAGCGCGTAGGCCCCGATCCACTCGCCGCTGGCCCACCGCGGCAGGTAGCGCTGCTTCTGCTCCGCCGAGCCCGACAGCTCGACCGCGATCGCGCCCAGCGACTGCACCGCGAGCACCAGCCCGACCGTGGCGTCGGCCCAGCTCAGCTCCTCCACCGCCCGCAGGAAGGTCAGCGTCCCGGTGCCGGTGCCGCCGTACTCCGGAGCGAACCCGAGCGCGAACACGTCGTTTTCGCGCAGCAGCCGCACCGCATCCCACGGGAACTCGGCCCGCTTGTCGACCTCGGCCGCGTGCGGCGCGATGTGGTCGCGGGCCAGCGTCCGCACCGCCTCGATCAGCGCCTGCTGCTCCTCGCTCTGGGGATGTCGCACGCTCATGACTCGATCAGCTCCTCGGCCGCCGTGGTGATCGTCTCGAACCCGTCGGCCGTGACGGCATACATGTTCTCGATTCCGACCGCGCCCCGCCCCGGGAACACGAACTTGGGCTCGACCGCGATCACGTTGCCCTCGACCATCGGCTCGTCGAACCCGGGCGCCAGCACCGGCAGCTCGTCGATCTCCATGCCCACGCCGTGGCCGAGGAAGCGGATCCTGCCGTCTCCGTGCCCCATGAAGTGCTCGCCCAGCCCGGCCTGCTCGGCCAGCTGCTCGGCCAGCTCGAACAGCGCGCTGGGCGCCGTGCCCGGCCGGATCTCAGGCTCGACCGCTCGTAGGATCTCGACCGCCTGGTCGTAGGCGGCGCGCAGGTCGGCGGCAAGCGGCCCCAGCGCGAACGTGCGGGTCTGGTCCGCCAGGTAGCCCTGGTGGCCGCCGACCAGATCGACGATCACCGGATCGCCGGGGGCCAGCATGTGGTCGTCGGGGCCCTTGCCCAGCACCGGGTTCGGCCCCGGCCCGCACAGCGGCGAGTCGGAGTAGCCGGGCACCGCCCCGCTCGGCCCGCACAGCACCTGGCCGTAGTGCATCTCCTGGTTGAAGCCGCGGAACCGCAGCTGGCCCTGGTGCCCGGCGCCGCGCAGCACACGCTCCACCTCGGCCTGCACGGTCGCCTCGGAGACGCCCGCGCGCAGCAGCGACGGCACCCGCTCCGCGGCCACCCGCACCTGCTCGGCCGCCGCCCGCATCTGCTCGAGCTCCCAGCCGGCCTTGACCGCGCGCACCGAGCGCAGCGCCTGCGCGCAGTCGCCCAGCCGGTAACCCGGCAGCCGCCTCTGATAGCCGAGGTACCGCGCCGCCGGCAGCACATCCAGCTCGAAGCCGACCAGGGCACCGTCATCCACGCCGCAGCCGGCCAGGGCAGCGGCCAGCCCCGACAGCGAGCCCAGTGGCTCGATCAACTCCAGCGGCGACTCCTCCCGTGCCCGCTCCAGCGTGCGCCGCACCAGCAGCCGCGGCCGACCCGATGCCGGCAGGATCAGGTGCGCCTGCTGGTTGGTGCCGGTCAGGTAGGCGAGATCGGTGCTCTCGACGATCACGGCGGCATCCAGGCCGCTCGCTGCGAGGGCTGCCTGGAACCGCGCGAGCCGCCCCTCGATCTCCTCAGCCGCTATCACGCGGCGTAGACTACCGGCCGCTTGATCCTCCACAACGGCCCGATCTACACGATGGATCCGCGCCTGCCCCAGGTGCGCGCGCTGGCGGTGGCCGGCGGGCTGATCGCCGGTGGCGTGGACGTGCGCGAGGGCGATTCCGACACCGTCGGCCACGAGCGGATCGATCTGGACGGTCGGTGCGTGCTGCCCGGGTTCACCGACGCCCACGTCCACTTCCTGGACTGGGCGCTCGAGCGCACGTGGCTCGACCTGCACGGCTGCCGCAGCCTGGCGGAGGCCCGCACCGCGGTCGGCGCGGCCGCAGACGGCGACGGCTGGCTGCGGGGCAAGGGCTGGCTGGAGGCGACCTGGACGGACGGCCCGCCGCACCGCGCCGCGCTGGACGAGGTCACCGGCGAGCGGCCGGCCGCGTTGTGGGCTCACGACCACCACACCCTGTGGGTGAACAGCGCTGCGCTGCGCGCCGCCGGTACCGAGCACCCCACCGGCGTGCTCCAGGAATGGGACGCCTGGCGCTTCCCCGTGCCGCCGGCCACGTCGCTGGAACGCTCGCAGGCGCTGCGCGAAGGCATGGCCGTGGCCAACGCCCGCGGCGTGATCGGGGTGCACGACTTCCAGGCCCAGGGCGGCCGCGGGCTGTGGCAGCGCTACGACGCCGACCGGCGGCTGACGCTGCGGGTGGCGATGAGCATCCCGCTGCCGGCGATCGAGGCGGCAAGGGCGCTGGAGCTGCGCACCGGCTTTGGCAGCGCCCTTTTGCGGATGGGACCGGTGAAGGCGTTCATGGACGGCACGCTGGGATCGCGCACGGCATGGATGCTGGATGGATCGGGCGAGCAGCTGCTGTCGGAGGACGACCTGGCGGACGGCATCGCGGAGGCCACCGCCTGCGGCCTGGCGGTGGCCGTGCACGCGATCGGCGACGGCGCCAACCGGGCGGCGCTGAACGCGTTTCAGCGCACCCGCGAGCAGTGGCAGGAGGCGCTGCTGCGGCCGCGCATCGAGCACGCGCAGTGCCTCGACGACGCCGACCTGCCCCGCTTCGCCGAGCTGGGCGTGATCGCCTCGGTGCAGCCGGTGCACGCGACCAGCGACCGCGACCTGGCAGACGAGATCTGGGGCGAGCGCGCCGCCAAGGGCTACCGCACCCGCGAGCTGCTCGACTCGGGCGCCCACGTCGTGTTCGGCGCCGACCCCCCGATCGAGGAGCTCGACCCGATGGCCGCGATCCAGGCCGCCGTGCACCGCACGCTGGACGAACGCGAGCCGTGGCACCCGGACCAGCGGATCCCGGTGGCCGACGCGATCTCGTGCCACACCGCGGCGGCGGCCTACGCCGTCGGCGAGGAGCGCCGGCGGGGCTGCCTACTGCCCGGCCTGGAGGCCGACATGGTGGTGCTCGACACCGACATCGTCGCCCACCCGGAGCGGATCGCCGAGGCCAGGGTGGTCGCGACCATGCTGGCCGGCCGCTGGGTGCACGGGCGGCCGCCCTGGTGACCCTCGGTCGTGCACAAGATCTTCACCGTCAGCTAACCGTCACCTGACAACAGGGGCGTAGCGTGATCGCCGTGCAGAACTCCGTGAGGGATCTGGGGTCATCGGAGCTGTGGGAGGCCTCGCGCGCGCGCTCTGCCCGGCGCCGCGAGTCGTATCGCCGCCGCCGCCAGGTGCGCCGAATGAGCGTGCCCCTGGTGATGGCTGCGACCGCAGCCGGCATGGGAGCACCCGCCTACGCGGCGGGGAAGGAGCACCAGGCGTCGGCGAAAGCCGGGGCGCGCCGGGTGCTTCCCCGCATCCTGCGGGTGGGAGACTCCGGACCGGACGTGGTCAAGCTCCAGCGCCAGCTCGGAGTCGCGGCTGACGGGATATTCGGCCGCCACACGCTGCATGCCGTGAAGCTGTTCCAGGGCTCACACGGGTTGCTGGTCGACGGCCAGGTCGGCCCCCACACGCGGGCCGCGCTGGCCGCGGCCGGCCGCGGACCGACGGTTGGGAGCAACATCGTCATCCGCCTGCACGACCGGGGGCCGGCCGTGGCCGTGCTGCAGCGGGCGCTCGGCGTCACCGCCGACGGCGACTTCGGGCCGATAACACTGCACGCCGTCAAGGCCTTCCAGGCCCGCCACGGTCTGCTGGTAGACGGCCAGGTGGGGCCGCACACGCGGGCCGCCCTGCACCTCGCCGCCAGCACCGACTTCACGTTCGTAGCCGCCCGCCGGCGGCGGTACGAACAGCCGGCATCACCAGACGCCACCACCACCGTCACCACCATCATCACCGGGCACACCACGCGAGCAGCCTCGGCGCCCGGGCCGTGGCGCTGGCCAAGCGGGAGTTGGGCGTGCGGTATCTGTATGGCGGCGAGAGCCCCTCCGGCTTCGACTGCTCGGGGCTGATGCAGTACGTCTACGCGCGGCTGGGCGTTCAGATCCCGCGCGTGGCGGCCGACCAGTACCGGGCCGGCCGCCACGTCTCGCGGGCCGATCTGCGCCCCGGCGACCTCGTCTTCTTCGACCACCTCGGTCACGTCGGCATGTACGTCGGCGGCGGGCGCTTCATCCACGCGCCGCACACGGGCACCGTCGTCCAGATCTCGTCGCTCTCGGGCTGGTACTCCGAGATGTACGTCGGCGCCGCCCGCGTCAGCTGATCTGGCGCATCAGCTGCGCCGCGATCTTGCCGTAGATCGAGCCGGGGGACTCCGAGACGACCTGCCGCCACTGGGCCACCGCGTCAGTGTCCTGCTTGCGCCAGTAGAGCAGCAGCCCAAGGTGGAACAGCACCTCCGTGGGATCGCTTGCCTGGGCGGTGAGCGGCCCCAGCACGGCAAACGACGCGGTGGGATCGGCCTTGTCGTAGCCGATCACGGCCACCGCCACGCGTGGGGAGACGGCGGTGGGGTCGACGGCGCGAGCCTGCTTCGCCGCGGCCAGCGCCGCCCGGCGGTTCCCCACGACTTCCTCGCCATAGGCCAGGCCCAGCCAGGACGGCCCGTCGCCGGGATGCGTTCGCACGCGCGCCCGCAACTGCTCGACGGTGCCGCCGGGAGTGCCGTCGGGCGGGATGTAGATCGGCAGGCCCGGCCGCTGGTCGGTGTGCAGGGTGTTGTCGGCGACGGTGCCGTAGTAGCCGTAGAGGTCGTCCGTGCGCAGGCGCTGCAGCGTCCGCTCGGCGGCGGTGCAGTCGCCCGCCCACAGCTGCACCAGCCCCTCGTGTAGCCGCACCACCGGCTGCGACTGGTCGAGCCGCTGCAGTCCGCGCAGCGTTGCCGCGGCGCCGGCGCTGCCGTAGGCGTTCACCAGGCGCCCCACCGAGATCCGCACATCGCCGGCCGGCAGGCGCCGCTCGGCCGCCCGCAGCACGGCATCGTTGTTCTGCTGGTCCTGGGCCGGCAGCGCCGGGCCCGGCAGGTCGAGCGCCAGCGGCGGCCGGCCGGAGAGCGCCCGGCAGGCGGCTGCCGCCACGGCGGGCTTCGAGCTGTCGTCGCGCGCGCTCACGGCCACCGCGGCGGCCGCCGCGACGCCGATCACGGCCGCCACCGTGAGCAGCACGACCAGCCGCCGGCGGCGGCCGGGAATATGTTCGCGGGGTGGCTCGTTCACAGTGGTAAGGGCATGGAGTTTGGATCCATACCCCGCTACAATTCGGAGGGACATTCCGGCCCCTTGCGCGCGTTCGCGTGTGGGGCTTCAGTGAAAGGGTAGGTGATGGGCGTGGCCACGTACCGCGAACATCTTGCAGCAACAAGGCGCGAGATCCGCGAGGTCACGGCCGCAGAGGCGGAGCAGATGCTGGGCGCCGAGACGCGCCCGGTGCTGGTCGACGTGCGCGAGCGCGACGAGTACGAGCAGGGCTTCATCCCCGGCGCCGTGCACATCCCCCGAGGCAACCTGGAGTCGCGCATCGAGAACACCGTCTCCGACCGCAACGCCCCCGTGATCCTGTACTGCGCGGCCGGCAACCGCTCGGCCTTCGCCGCGAAGACCCTGCACGAGCTCGGCTACACCGACGTGGTGTCGCTGGCCGGCGGCTTCTCGGGCTGGAAGCAGAACGGCCACGAGTGGAAGCTGCCGCAGACGCTCACGCCGCAGCAGCAGGAGCGCTACAGCCGCCACACGCTGATCCCGGAGGTGGGCGAGGCCGGGCAGCTGCGGCTGCTGGACTCGAAGGTGCTGCTGATCGGCGCAGGCGGGCTGGGATCGCCGGCCGCGCTGTACCTGGCGGCGGCGGGCGTCGGTACGATCGGGATCATCGATTCCGACGTGGTCGACCGCTCCAACCTGCAGCGGCAGATCCTGCACACCGAGGACCGGATCGGCATGGCCAAGGTTGACTCGGCCGAGATCGCGATGAGCGCGCTCAACCCCGACATCACCATCGTCAAGTACACCGAACGGCTCACGTCGGAGAACGTGCTGGACGTGATCACCGGCTACGACGTGATCGTCGACGGCACCGACAACTTTCCCACCCGCTACCTGCTGAACGACGCCAGCCTGGTCGCGGGCATCCCGGTCGTGCACGGCTCGATCTACCAGTTCGAGGGGTCGGTCACGGTGTACGCGCCGCGGGTCGGTCCCTGCTATCGCTGCCAGTACCCGGAGCCGCCGCCGCCGGAGCTGGCGCCGTCGTGCGCCGAGGGCGGCGTGCTGGGTGTCCTGCCGGGAGTGGTGGGAACGCTCCAGGCAACGGAGGCTGTGAAGCTGCTGCTGGGCGTGGGCGATCCGCTGATCGGTCGCCAGCTACGCTACGACGCCCTGGCAATGGAGTTCGTGGAGCTGAAGATGCATCGTGACCCCAACTGCCCGGTCTGCAGCAAGGATCCGGAGCAGATCGAGTTCATCGACTACGAGCAGTTCTGCGCCGCCCCCGTGCGGGCGGTGGCTCCCGTGATCCAGAAGGCCGTCGCCTAGATGTCGACCGTACGCATGCCCCCGATCCTGCGCCAGGCCGTGGGTGGCGCGCGCGAGGTCGACGCCGACGGCGCGACCGTGCGCGAGCTGCTGGATGATCTGACCAGCCGCTACCCGTCGATCCGCGGGCACCTGCTGGACGACGGCGGCGAGCTGAACCGGTTCGTCAACGTGTACGTGAACAACGAGGACGTGCGTCTCGGCCAGGGGCTGGACACCAGCGTCACACCCGAGTCGACCGTGATCGTGCTGCCGGCGATGGCCGGGGGCGGGCGCTAGCAATGGGGTGCCTGCAGATGGAGCGGGTGGCGGCGCTGTCGGCGGTCGGGAACACGCCGCTGGTGGAGCTGCCCCGGATCGGTCCGCCGGCCGGCGCGCGCATCTTCGCGAAGCTGGAGGAGCAGAACCCGACCGGCTCGGTCAAGGACCGGGTGGCGCTGTCGATGGTGGAGGCGGCCGAGGACTCGGGCGAGCTCGCGCCCGGGCAGCGGATCCTGGAGCCGACCAGCGGCAACACGGGCATCGCGCTGGCGATGATCGGCAAGGTCAAGGGCTACCCCGTGTCGGTCGTGATGCCGGAGTCGGCCACGCAGGAGCGGGTCGCGCTGCTGCGGATGTACGGCGCGGACATCCTGTTCTCGCCGGGGAACCTGGGCTCGAACGGCGCGGTCGCGATGGCGCGCGACCTTGCGGAGCGCGACCCCAGCCTGTTCATGCCGTTCCAGTATGCGAACGAGGCCAACCCCGCGGCCCACTACTGCGGAACGGCCGTCGAGATCCTCGAGCAGGTGCCGGGCGGCCAGGTGGACGCGTTCGTGGCCGGACTGGGCACGGGCGGCACCCTGATGGGCAGCGGGCGGCGCCTGCGGGAGGCGAACCCGGACGTGCAGATCGTGGCTGCGGAGCCGCTGCAGGGCGACCCGGTGATGGGCCTGCGCAGCCTCGAGGACGGCTATACGCCGCCGATCCTCGACATCCGGGAGCTGGACCGCAAGGTGCTCGTCTCCAACGGCGAGGCGGTGTTGATGCTTCGCAAGCTCCTGGACATGGAGGGCATCTTCGCCGGCGTCTCCGCGGGAGCCGCGCTGGCGGTGGCGCGCCGGGTGGCCGCCGAGATGGACGACTCGCAGAACGTGGTGGTGCTGTTCGCCGACGGCGGCTCCAAGTACATGAGCGCGGGGCTGTACACGACGCCGCTGGAAGAGCTCGAGGCGGCCATGGACGAGCGCGTCTGGTGGTGATCCCGGCGGCGATGCGCGACGAGATCGTCGCGCACGCACGGGCGGGGCTGCCGAACGAGGCATGCGGCATCATCGCCGGGCTCGACGGCCGCGCCGAGCGCTTCTTCGCGGCCCAACCGGACGAGCCCAGCCCCTACTACTACCGGATCGAGTCGCGCGACCAGATCCGGATCATGAACGAGATCGACGACGCCGGCCTCGATCTGATCGGCATCTACCACTCACACGTGTCATCGCCGGCCTACCCCTCGCGCACCGACGCCGAGCAGGCCTTCTGGCCGGACGCGACCTATGTAATCGTGTCGCTGGCAGGCGGCGGCGCCGACATCAAGGGCTACCGGATCGCTGACATGGCGGTCACCGAGCAGCCGCTCAGCTTCGAGTAGCGGGCGCGTCACGGCCGGTCACGGCCGCGTCTCACCGCGGTGACGCAACACCCGCGTCTGGCACCGTGTTGCCAACGGCGAGGTCACAAGGCGATCGATGAGCGGCGGCGGATGCAGCAGAGCTCGGCGAAACGCCGGCGGGGTGGAACGCGGCCGCCACGCCCCGGTGGCGCAACACCCGCGCCTGGCACCGGTGTTGCCAACGCGCGCGTGACGACGTGTGTCCGGGGTGTGGCGACGTTAGCTGGGTGCGTCGACCGTTGCCGCCGCGACCGGGCGGTTCTCGAACACGGTCGCGAGCACCACCACGGTGCGTGTGCGCTCGACCGAGTCGAGGGCACGGATCTCCCACACGAGGTGCTCCAACGCCGGCATCGACTCGGCGCGCACCTTCAGGAGCAGCGTCTCCTCGCCGGCGACGTGGTGGCATTCCTGCACCCACGGCGTGTCGGCGAATAGCTCCTCCACCGGGCTGCGCGGCCCGGCTTTCTGCGATACGAAGATGAACGCAGTCACGCCGGCTCCGACCAGGGCCGGATCGATTTCGGCCTGGTAGCCGCGGATCACGCCGCGGGCCTCGAGCTTCTTGATCCGCTCGTGCGCCGCCGTGGCCGACACCCCCACCCGGGAGCCGATATCGGCGTACGTCGTGCGGCCCTCACGCTGGAGGATCTCGATGATCGCGTGATCGGTTGCGCTCAGCTCTGCGGGCGGCATGGGAGAAGCGCACGATACAGCGGTAAGCTGCGACGCGATGGACGTACTCACACCGGATCAGCTGGCTGCGGCCCTCGAATCGCTGGGCAGCGGCTGGTCGGAGCAGGCCGGCGCCCTGCACAAACGCTATGCGTTCGACGACTTCGCCCGGGCGATGGCCTTCGCAAACCGGGTGGCGGACGCCGCCGAGGCGGCCGACCATCACCCCGACATGCTCGTCGGCTGGGGCCGCGTCGAGCTCGACTGGGTCAACCACAGCGCCGGCGGCATCACCGACCGCGACGTCGAGATGGCCCGGCGCTCGGACGAGCTGGCCGCCTCAGCCTGAGGCCTGGCCCCGCTCCTCGGCCGCCGGCTCCGTTTCGGGCGCCTTCAGCGTCACGTCCACCTCGACGATTCGCGGGCCGTCCACCCCGCTCACCTCGAACCGCACGCCGTCGGTCTTGACGGAGTCGCCCACCTTCGGCGCGCGGCCCAGCTCGCCGAACACGTAGCCGCCGACGCTGTGGTAGTCCTCGTCGGGCAGCGACGTTCCGAACCGCACGTTGAACTCCTCGATCGGGAACGACCCGCCCAGCCGCATGCGCCCGACGCCCAGTCGCCGGATGCCCGCCTCCGGCACGTCGAACTCGTCGCCGATCTCGCCCACGATCTCCTCCAGCAGGTCCTCCAGCGTGGCGAGGCCCGCCAGCGAGCCGTACTCGTCCACGACGATGGCCATGTGGTTCGAGGTCGCACGGAAGTCGGACAGCAGCTCGTCCAGCCGCTTCGTCTCGGGAACCATGATCGCCGGGCGAAGCAGCGCGCGCACGTCCACCCCGTCGATCCCGCGGTCGTGCAGCGCCGCGAACAGGTCGCGCACGTGCAGCACGCCGACCACGTCGTCCAGCTCGCCGTCGTAGACCGGATAGCGCGTGTAGGGGTGCTGAAGCATCAGCCGCAGCAGCTCCGCCACCGGCAGCTCCAGGGGCAGCGCCACCACGTCCGGGCGCGGCACCATCACGTCGGCCGCGTCCTTGTCGGCGAACGCGAACACCTTGTGGAGCATCGTCTGCTCCTCCTCCTCCAGCACGCCCTGCTCGCGGCTGGCCGTGACCAGCATCTTCAGCTCCTCCTCGGAGTGCACCGACGAGCGCCGCGCCCCCGGTGGCAGCCCCAGCCAGCGCAGCACGGCCGCGCTGGCCGCCACGAGCGCCCAGATGAACGGCCGGAAGATCGCATAGAAGACGTTGATCGGCGTCGCCACCACCAGCGCCACCCGCTCCGCGTGCTGCAGCGTGTAGCTCTTTGGCACGATCTCGCCCAGCACCACGTGGAAGAACGACAGGATCGAGAAGGCCAGGATCGCCGAGATCGTCAGCGCCACGCCTCCATGCCAGCTGGACGGCAACCAGCCCAGCGGCGTGTCCAGCAGGTTCGAGATGACAGGCTCGCCGATGGCACCGAGCGCCAGGCTGGAGAGCGTCACGCCCAGCTGGATGGCCGAGATGAAGCGAGCCGGATTCTGCTGCAGGTCAGAGACCCGGCGGGCGCCGCGGCTGCCCTGATCGACCAGCTCCTGGACGCGTGTCCGGCGCATCGTGACCAGTGCGTACTCGGCCGCCACGAAGAAGCCGTTGGCAAGGACGATCAGCAGGACCGCGAGCAGCGCGAGTGCGGTTCTCATGCCGGGCAGGTACTCGGAGGCTCGTCGCTCACGCACCCAGGAGTCTACCAACGGCGGCGGATACCTCTATGGTGCAGGGATCGCGGGAAGGGACCAGAAGTCCGCAACCGGTCGGGCGGGGTCGAAAACGGTTGGGGCTAACGGAGTGCCGGGTTCCTGCCGATACACCTCACCGGTGGCAAATGCCGCGACTTTTGGAGTGCACGTGAGTGAGCCCATTACCTGTCTGATCGTTGATGACCACGAGGTGGTACGCGAGGGCCTGCGCCTGTCGCTGTCACGGTCGGAGAACATTCGAGTTGTCGGCGAGGCCGCCGACGGCGAGGCCGCGGTGACGCTGGCCAGGCGCCGCAAGCCCAACGTCGTGATCCTTGATGTGCGGATGCCCGGCATGGACGGGCTGGCGGCCGCCAAGGAGATCACCAGCGAGATCCCGGAGACGGCCGTGCTGATGTTCACCGCCTTCGCCGAGCGCAGCCTGCTGACGCGCGGCCTGGAGTCGGGCGCAAAGGGCTACATCCTGAAGGAGGCGCCGCATCAGACGATCGTGCGCGCCATCCAGAAGGTGGCCGATGGCGACGGCTACGTCGATCCCGCGCTGATGCCCGCATTCCTGACCAAGGAACGCGAGAATATGCTGACAGCCCGCGAGCGTGAGATCCTTCAGCTGCTCGCCGACGGGATGTCGAATGCCGATGTTGCT
Organism: uncultured Actinomycetes bacterium; assembly: GCA_963766445.1. Classification (GTDB taxonomy): domain Bacteria; phylum Actinomycetota; class Thermoleophilia; order Gaiellales; family JAICJC01; genus JAICYJ01. The sequence continues at coordinate 136,343 of CAVXZW010000012.1, forward strand.
GCCAAGCTCTTCATCAGCCAGGAAACGGTGAAGAGCCATGTGCGCCATATCCTCTCGAAGCTCGAGGCGGACACACGCACACATGCAGTCGCCATCGCCCTCCGCACCGCAATCATCGACTGAGCATCGGCTCCGCCAGGAGCTGATCGCGCAAGGCCGCTTCCTGGACGGTCTCGTCCGCAGCCTCGGCGCGGTCTCGGGTGGTCTCGATTCAGCCGCGGTGCTCGAGCACACGGCGGTCGAGGCGCAGCGCCTGTTCACCGCCGATGCGGTGCTGGTGCTGGTTCCGGCCGCGGGCGAGCGCTCGCTGCGGCCGGCCGCCGCCGCCGGCCTGGCGCTGGGCCCGCTGGGCGACGCACGCGTGCCCATGGATGCCGAGGGCTCCGCGCTGGCCGTGGCCGCACGCGACCTGGTGGGAGCCGTCACCGGCCCGGCCCAGCCCGTTGACGAGGTCACCCGCCGTCTGCGTCCGCGGGCATTGCTGGCCGCCCCGCTGGTGGTGGCCGGCCGCCTGCACGCGCTGGTGGTGCTGCTCGACCTGCACGGCGGCGCCGGTTTCGGACCCGACGACCTGGCCCGCGCCACGCTGTTCGCCGACTTCGCCGCACGCGCCGCCGAGAGCGCCGCGCTGTTCGAGCGGGTGGAGGCGCTGCTGGGACAGGCCCGCATCCGCGAGAGCGAACGGGCGGAGCTCTCGCGGAGGGTCGTGTCGGCCGAGCAGGAGGAGCGGCGCCGTCTGTCGACCTTCCTCCACGACGGCCCTGTGCAGACGCTGTCCGGCGTCAACATGATGCTGAACGCCGCCGCGGAGGCGATGGAGGCGGGTGACGCCGAGACCGCCCGGCAGGTGCTCGAGACGGCCCGCGCGCGACAGCGGTCCGTGATCGGCGAGGTGCGCGAGCTGTCCTTCGCGCTGGAGCCCTGGACGCTGCGCGAGCAGGGCTTCGAGACCGCGCTGCAGGCGATCGCCGACCGCTTCGAGGCCGACCACCGCGTCGTCGTCACGCTCGACGTTGCAGATGCCGACGCGCTCAGCGGCGACGACCAGGTCTGCCTGTTCCAGATCGTGCGCGAGGCCATGACCAACGCGCTCAAGCATGCCAACCCGGCCACCATCGTCGTCAGCGTGCACGGCTCTCCCCGCGAGGGCCTCGAGGCGCGGGTGGTGGACGACGGCACCGGCGAGATGTCGGAGCCGGCCGACGGCCTGCCCCACCACGGCGTCGCGTCGATGCAGGAGCGCGCCGCCATCCTCAACGGTCGGCTGGACATCGACTCGGTACCGGGCACCGGCACCACGGTGCGGGTGCTGGTCGCGGCCGGCAAGCTGCAGGAAGGCGACGGTGACTGAGACCGCGGACTTCGAGCGCGACCTGGCGCGCCTGGTCGCCGCCTGCGAGACCGGCCTCGATCTGCCGGGCATCCTCGCGGCCGCGGCCGACGCCGCCGGCGCGGCGCTCGGCGCCGGCTCGGTCTCAAGCTACGCCCTCAGCGAGCAGCGAGACGGCCTCGCCCTGCTCGCGGGCGAGGGCCCCCAGCGGCTGGAGCTGCCGGGACTTGATCCGGTCAGCGACGACGGCCGCACGCTGCTGCCGCTGGTCAGCGCGGGGCGCGTGCTGGGCGGGCTGCTGGCCGAACGAGTGGCCGAGCCGGGCGGCCTGGGACGCGCCCGTATCGCGGCCGGGATCGCGGCACAGGCGATGGAGGCCGCGCGGCTGTGGGACACCGTCGCCGGCGAGTCGGGCACGCTCGACCCGCTGACGCGCCTGCCAAACCACCTCGGCTTCCAGAGCGTGCTCGGCCGTGAGCTGGCGCGCGCCAAGCGCACCGGCCAGAGCCTGGCGGTGTCACTGGTCGACCTGGACGGGCTGGACGGCTACACCGCGCAGCATGGAGCCGCCGAGGCCGACCGCGTGCTGCGGCTCGCGGCCGGCGGCCTGGCGGGCGGCGTCCGCAGCTACGACTGCGTCTGCCGGCTGGACGAGGGCCAGTTCGCACTGGTGCTTCCGGGCATGACCGCCGAGTCGGCGGCGGCCCTGGTCGGGCGGCTGGCCGGCGGGTTGTCGCTGGACGGCGACCCGATCACCATCTCCGGCGGCGTGGCCGCGTTCCCCGAACACGCGGCGACCAACGACGAGCTCGTGCGCCTGGCCAGCGCCGCGCTGGGTCGCTCCGGCGACGCCCGCGTGATCGCCTGGGACGGGGTCGCGGAGGGCGCCGACGACCCGGTGCGATCGCTGGAGGCGCGCGGCGCACGATCGGCCGACTCGCGCGCCGTCAGCGAGTACGCGGGGCACATCGCAGGCGCCTGTGGTCTCGAGCCCGATCACGTCGACCGGGTGCGCCTGGCGGCGTCGCTGGACGACCCGACCGCCACCGCCGGCGAGGAGGCCGAACGCCGGCGCTTGTCCGAGCGCGTGTCCGCCGGCATGATCGACGACGAGGCGGCCGGCTGGCTGCTGGCCCGCTTCGACCCCGTGGCCGAGGCACCGCTCGAGGCCCGTGTGATCGCCGTCGCCGAGGCGTTCGTGGCCGCCGGCGGACATCGCTCGCACGCATCGGCCGGCCTCGCGCTCTCGGTGCTCTGGCAGCAGGCGGGCGACCGGCTGGACGCGGGCTGCGTGCGCACGCTCGAGCGGCTGCTGGCCGATGAGCTCGAGCCGCAAGACGAGGTCGAGCGGTAATCGATCTCAGGTCTTCTTGCGGCGCTGCGTGCGCTGGCGGGCGGCGATCGCCGCCTCGGGGCGCGGCGTCGGCGTGTGACCCGAGGCGACGGCCGCCGCGACCGCCGGTGTGGTGGGCGCAGTCGCGTCTGACCGCCGGCGGAACAGCACGATGAACGAGATCAGCCCGGCCACGAACAGCACGCCCGACACCCACACGTTCACGCGCTGGCCGAAGAAGATGTCGGCCGTGTCGACCTTGAGCGTCTCCAGCGGCACACGGTAGAAGTTGTAGAGCGTTACGTAGAGCGCGAACACCGTGCCGTAGGGCACCCGTCGCCAGTACCGCCGCGTGAACCAGATCAGCACGAAGAAGACCAGCACGTCCAGGATCGACTCGTACAGGAACATCGGCTGGAACGTGGACGAGTCTGGATAGGCCTGCGGTCGGTGAGCCTGGTCGATCTTGACCGCCCACGGCAAGTCGGAGGGCTTGCCGTACAGCTCCTGGTTGAAGTAGTTGCCCCAGCGGCCCAGCGCCTGCGCCAGGACGAGGCCGGGCGCGATGCAGTCGGCCACCCGCCAGAACGGCAGGTTCACGCGGCGGCAGCCGATCCAGCAGCCGAGCATGCCGCCCAGCACCGCACCGAAGATCGACAGCCCGCCGTTCCAGATGGCCGGGATCTGGGAGTAGTCGTTGCTGAACGAGTCCCAGGCGGTGAGGACGTGGTAGAGGCGGGCGCCGATCAGGCCGAACGGCACCGCCCACACGGCGATCGTGTAGGCCAGCTCCGGGTCCATCGAGCGGCGGCGGAACTCGCGGCGGGCGATCCATCCGGCCAGCAGCACCCCCAGGGCCAGCAGCAGGCCATACCAGCGGGCGTGGATCGGCCCGGAATTGATCAGGAACGGATCGCCCGGGCTGGGAATGGAAAGCAGCGCCACGAGCGGGAACCTTACAGGCGCGGTCAGGCGGAATGCGCAACCCGTATCCCGAGCACGTAGACAGATCGACCAGGGTTCGCTACCACGTGAGTAGTAGTGCACGGCTCCCCCGGGCGCTACCCGTCCAGTGCTCGAGGTCAAGAACCTCTCGACGGTGCCGATAGGCGCCATGCAGGGCCCTTCCCCCGCGACGGAATGCGAACCATCACTGAGCGCTCAGACCAGCAAGGACAGGCGGTGATCCAGATGGCGATAGTACTGCCGATCCTGCTCGTCCTGCTGCTCTCGATCTGGCAGCTGAGCGTCGTCTACGGCACCTGGCAGACGCTCCACAACGCGGCCTCAGTCGGCGCCCGCGCCGGCGCTGCCGCGCGCCATGGACACCACCAGGCGGCCGCCCGCGCGGCCGCCAGGGCGGCGGCCGGTGACGTCGCTCTGAAGCGCATCTCGCTCACCGCCACGAAGTCGCACGGCACCGCCACCTACACGGCGACGGCCTGCTCCACCTACGCCGTCAACCTGCTCGGAATCGTCGTCAAGTCGGGCGATCTCTGCCGCGACGCGACCAAGCAAGCCGGGTAGCGACCGCAGCACTCGGCTCACCACGCAGCACCAGAAGGAGATCCGCCCAGATGCCGACGCTCAGCCGTAACCTCATCATCAGCTTCGTTCTGGCGGTCGCCGCGGCGGGCGCGCTGTTCGCCTACACCTCGCACGTCCGCAAGAGCGCGGAGTCGAGCAACGACACCGTCACGGTGATCGTGGCGACGCACGAGCTGCCGGTGGGCACGACCGTGGACGACGCGCGGTCGCAGGGGTACCTGAGCTACCAGTCCGTGCGCCAGTCGGACGTCGCAGACGGCGCCATCACCAGCTTCGCGGCCGTGAGCCGACAGGTCATCACTCAGAGCCTCTACAACGGCGACCAGCTGACGGTGAACCGGGTGGGCGCCCCCAGCACGCAGACGCCGGCCTACCAGGTGACCGGCAACTTCCGGGCGATCCGGGTGCCGTTCAACCCCAACTCGGGGCTGCTGTCCGACCTCAGCGTCAACGACCGCGTCGACGTGATGACCAGCTACCGCACGAACAACAAGGTCTTCACCTACCTGGCGGTGCCGGACGCGCTGGTGCTCGAGGTGGACGCACCGACCCTCGACTCGCGGTCAACTCCGGGTCGCAGTCGGGCTCGGTGCTGCTGTCGGTGACCGAGCAGCAGAGCCTGTTCATCGCCAACGCGTTGGCCAACTCGTCCGGCGACCAGAGCGCCAACAACATCTGGCTGGCACTGGTCGGCGCGACCGGAGCCACCTACCAGCCGATCACCGTGCCGAAGCTGCCGGGGCAGTTCCCCCATCACGGCGTCCCCACGAAGTAGAGGAGATACACCGATGAACGACCTGATCAGGGTTTCACTTCAGGGGGACGACGCCGTGCTCCGCGACCTGTTCGAGCGGTCGGGAATGGTGGAGATCGTCGACACCACGCCGGAGGTGCTGGTGTGGAGCCTTCCGCACGACGCGGACGGCCTGCCTGCCGAGATGCGGATCGCGTTGGCCGACACACACGGCCCCGCCATCGTCGCGCTCACCGACAGCCACCCCAGCCGCTGGTTCGACGAGGCGCTGGCACTGGGCGTGGACGAGATCGTGTACCTGCCGCAGGAGCCGCAGTCTCTGGGCATGGCGGCGGCCAAGGCGCGGGCCATGCGCAGCCGTCGCGCCAGCATGGCGGCGATGGCGCCGGCCTCGGCCAAGGGCCACCGCGCGGCGCATGTCTTCACGGTGTTCTCGACCAAGGGCGGGTCGGGCAAGACCGTGATCGCCACCAACCTGGCGGTCTGCTTCGCGCGCCAGGGCAAGCGTACGCTGCTGATCGACTTCGACCTGCACTCCGGAGATGACGCGCTGGTGCTGGGCCTGTCCCCGCGCTGGACGATCCTCGACCTGGTGCAGTCGCCCGGCGACCTGGACGGCGAGAAGCTGGCCGGGTTCGTCACCCGGCACTCGAGCGGCGTCGACCTGCTGCCCGCCCCCACCCGGCCGGACGAGGAGGAGCTGGTCGACGTGGACCGGCTGGAGCCGCTGCTGGCGGTGGCCCGCCAGAGCTACGACGCCGTCGTGATCGACACCTCCTCGCAGTTCGCGCCGGCCGTGCTCCTGGCCATCGACCACACGGATTCCCTGGTGCTGGTGGGCGCATCTGACGTGCCGACCATCAAGAGCCTCAAGATCGCGCTGGAGACGCTGGAGCTGCTGGAGATGGACGTCAAGGACGTCCGCATCCTGATGAACCGCTCGGGCGCGCGGGTGGGCCTGGACGACCGCGACGTGGAGCGCACGCTGCGGCGCGAGATCACCTACACGCTGGCGTCGGACAAGGCCATCCCGATCTCGGTCAACCGCGGCCAGCCGGTCGTGATCGACGCTCCCAAGTCGCGGGTCGCCAAGTCGTTCTACGACATGGCCCGGTCGCTCGACGCGGTGGTCGGGAGCCTGCGATGAAACCCGACAAGTCGCGATCGCTGCACGGCCGTCTGCGCCGTCACGAGTCCGCGGCCGGGCGGGGCAAGGTGGAGCCGACGGCGGACGTCGTCAACGATCCGTTCGTCGAGATCAAGAACGCCGCACAGCGCGAGGCGGTGCGCGAGCTGGGCCAGGACCTGGTCGAGGGCGAGGTGCCCGAGGACGAGCTGCGCGAACACGTCCAGAAGGCCGTCGACGACGCGCTGGCCGAGGCCGGCACGCCGCTCTCGATGGCCGACCGCACGCGGCTCGTGCGCGAGATCACGTCGAACATCCTCGGCTACGGGCCGATCGAGCCGTTCCTGGCCGACGACTCGATCTCGGAGGTGATGGTCAACAACCACCACACCATCTACATCGAGCGCAGGGGCCAGATCGAGGAGACCGACGTCCAGTTCGCGTCCGAGCGGCACCTGCTGCAGGTGATCGACCGGATCGTCGCCCAGACCGGGCGGCGCATCGACGAGGCCAGCCCGATGGTGGACGCGCGCCTGCCGGACGGGTCGCGCGTGAACGCGATCATCCCGCCGCTGGCGATCACCGGCCCCTCGCTGACCGTCCGCAAGTTCTCGCGCGAGCCGCTCACGATCGACGACCTGATCGCCTTCGGCACGCTCTCCCACCAGGCCGCGGCCTTCCTCGAGGCCTGCGTCGAGGGCAAGCTGAACGTGCTGGTCTCGGGCGGCACCGGCACCGGCAAGACCACGATGCTGAACGTGCTGTCCTCGTTCATCCCCGAGCGGGAGCGCATCGTCACGATCGAGGACGCGGCCGAGCTGCGGCTGTCGCAGAAGCACGTGATCAGCCTGGAGGCGCGCCCCGCGAACATCGAGGGCAAGGGCCAGATCTCGATCCGCGACCTGGTCAAGAACGCGCTGCGCATGCGGCCCGACCGGATCATCGTGGGTGAGTGCCGCGGCGCCGAGACGGTGGACATGCTGCAGGCAATGAACACCGGCCACGAGGGCTCGCTGACCACTATCCACGCGAACAGCCCGCGCGATGCGCTGGCCCGAACCGAGACGCTGGTGCTCACGGCCGGATTCGACCTGCCGCTGAAGGCGATTCGCGACCAGATCGCGAGCGCCTTCGACCTGATCATCCACACCCAGCGGCTGGTGGACGGCCGCCGCCGCATCACGCACATCACCGAGGTGCCGCGGGTCGAGGGCGACGTGATCACCCTGACCGACATCTTCGTGGCCGGGTTCGCGGGCGACGCCGAGGACGACCGCGTCTCGAGCACGATGCGCCACACCGGCATCCGACCCGCGTTCATCGACAAAATGGAGCTGAACGGCGTGTCGCTGCCGAAGTCGTTCTTCAACACGGATACCTCGGCCAAGGTGGACGTGCTGCGACGCGGGCAGCGCAGGAGCGCCTGATGCGGCTGCGGCACGCGCTGGGAGTGGCGTTCGCGATCACAATGACGCTCACCCCGGCAGCGCTGGCGGCGGACGCGGCACCAGCGCCGCAGGTGAGCGGGCGTCAGCAAGGTCGACGGCAGAACGTGCGCGTGATCGTGCGCGCGCCCGGCGACCTCACCGGCCTGGACGTGCGGGCCGAGCTGGGCGGCAAGACGGCGCAGGTGACGCGGCCGCGGCCGGTCGGCCCGCGACGCTCGCTGCACCTCGTGTTTGCCGTCGACACCTCGACCAGCATGGCCGGGCCGCCGCTGGCGGCCGCCATCGCGGCGGGACAGCGGCTGCTGGACGCGGCCGGCTCGGCCGACAAGGTCGGCCTGGTCGCGTTCGACGACACGGCCCGCACCGTGACGCCGCTGACCGCGAAACATCCAGGCGGTGCAGGCTGCATCTGCCCACGCTGACAACGCATTACGGTACATCACTCTACGACGGCATCGGCGACGCCGCTCGGCTGACCGGCCCCTCGGACGGGTCGCGGCGGGTGGTCGTGGTGCTCTCGGACGGCGACGACACCACATCGGCCACATCGCTCGACGATCTCACGGCGGCGCTCGCTCGCGACGGCGTCGAGGTGGACGCGGTCGGCCTCACCTCTTCCGGGTCGTACACGGCCACCTCCCTGCGCCGGGTGGCGGCGGCGACGCACGGCACCTACGTGCCGGTGGCGAAGGTCTCGGCGCTCGAGCCGATCGCGGCCAGGCTGGCGCAGACACGGCTGGCCGGCGAGTGGGCGGTCGACGTGGCGCTGCCCCACTCCAGCTCGCGGACGCTCACGATCAGCCTGCACGGCGGGCCGCCGGCGCACGTGTCGCTGCCGGCCGGCGTGGCCGGGCCGTCGATCTCGATGTGGAGCGAGTACGGGGCGTGGATCGTGGCGCTGCTCGGGTTCGCCGCCATCATGATGCTGGCGACCGTGGTCATGAGCGCGGCCGAACGCCGGCCGCAGGCGCTCACGGCACGGCTCTCTCCGTACTCCTCGGAGCTGTCGAAGGAGGCGGCGAAGGCGCACGAGCCGGCCCTGACCGACATGTACGAGGGTCTCGAGACGCGGCTCGGGAAGACGCGGGCGTGGGGATGGCTGCACACGCTGGCCGAGCGCGCCGGCAGCACCGTTCCCACCGGCCAGATCGTCACCATCATCGCCGCCAGCGCGCTGTTCCCGGCGGCCTTCGGGCTGGTCACCGCAGGGCCGCTGCTGGCGCTGCCGCTGCTCCTGTGCGGCGCGCTGCCCGTGATGGTGCTGCGCTTCCGCGCCCGTCGCCGCTCGACCGCCTTCGAGGCCCAGCTGCCGGAGCTGCTGGGCGTCTGGGCCAGCGCGCTTCGCGCCGGCCGCTCGTTCGCCCAGGCTCTGGACACGCTGGTCGAGGAGGCCGGCGAGCCGGCGCATGGCGAGTTCCGCCGTGCGCAGAAGCCAGGTGCGGCTGGGTGTGCCGATCGAGCAGGCGCTGGACGACATGAGCAAACGGCTGACGTCGGAGAGCTTCGAGCTGGTGGTGCTGACGACCGACGTGCAGCGGCGGATCGGCGGCAACGTCGCCGAGATCTTCGACCAGGTCGCCGACACCGTGCGCAAGCGGCAGCAGTTCAGCGCACGGGTGCGGGCGCTGGTGGCGATGGGCGTGATGTCAGCGCGCGTTCTGCTCGGTATGCCGTTCGCGCTTGCGGCGATCCTGACCGCGATCAACCCCGGCTACATGTCGCCGCTGTACGAGACGAGAGTCGGGCGGGTGCTGATCATCGTGGCGCTGGTGATGATGACCGTAGGCGCACTGGTGTTGCGGCGCATGGTGAAACCCCGGGCGATCGCGTAGGGAGGCGAGGCCGTGTTCCTTCTCGTAGTCGTCCTGATCGCCGCGAGCGGGTTCTTCCTGCTGCGTGCGGCCGCCGCCAAGCGGATCCAGGTGGAGTCGACGCTGGGCCGGATCCCGGGCTACGGCTACGGTGAGCCGGCGCGGACGAACGACCCCCGCGCGTGGCTGCGGCGGATCGGACGGATCGCTCCGGGCGGCCGCGGGCAGGGCGCGGAGGCGCTGCGCCTGAAGCTGGCGGCCGCCGGCTGGTCACGGCTGCTGACGCCGGAGGAGCTGGCCGGGCTGAAGGTCGTGGTGCCGTTGGCGACGTACGGCCTGGTGCTGAGCCTGTCGGTGTTCCACGTGCTCTCGCTGGGGATCGCGGCGGTGGTCGGGCTGATGCTGGCGGCGATCGCGTACGCGAGCATCCCGCTGGCGATCGACATGCGCGTCCGCGGCCGCCGCGACAAGATCGTCGCCTCGCTGCCGACGGTGCTCGACCTGATGACGCTGTCGGTGGAGGCCGGCATGAGCTTCGACGCCAGCCTGCAGCGCGTGGTTCGCCGCCTGCGCGGGCCGCTGATCGACGAGCTGGCGCTGATGCTGCGCGACACCCAGCTGGGCGCCGGCCGCAGCGACGCGATGGCGGCGATGGCCGGCCGCGTGGATGCACCCGAGATGACCAGCTTCGTACGCGCGCTGGTGCAGGCCGACCGCCTGGGCGTGCCGCTGGCGCAGATGCTGCGGACGCAGGCCGACGACCTCCGAAACCGGCTCCGCAACGAGGCCGAGGAGCAGGCCATGAAGGCGCCTGTGAAGATGCTGTTCCCGACCGTGCTGCTGATCTTCCCGGCGGTGTTCATCGTGGTGCTGGGCCCGGCCGTGATCTCGCTCATGGCCAACCTCGGCTGAGCCCGCCCCGAAGCATCCTCGCCGTCGCGGCCGGCGGCGGAGCTCCTGTCACCCAAAAGAGGGATCCGCGGATGGGGGCGGAATCTTGCGGGCGATGACCCGAGAGACGGCTCCAGATCCGCGCTCGCCGGCCGCGCCGCTGCGCCAGGATCAGCTGGAGCCGGTGCTGCAGGTGATCGAGGCCGCCCAGTCGATGGCCGCCGGCGACGACGTGCCGGCCGTGCTCGCCGACCTCTCGCGGCAGCTCACCACCTTCCTCGACGCCTCCGCCTGCATGATCTCGCTGCTCGACGATGAGCGCGGCATCCTCCGAGATCGCGCCGGATACGCCCGGCCCCCGTTCAGCTGGAAGCCGGCCCCCGACGAGTATGAGCTGGCCGACTACCCCAGCACTGAGGCGGTCATGCGCACCGGCGTGCCGTACACGTGCATGCTCGACTCGGCCGGCATCGACCCCGCCGAGGAGCGGTGGCTGCGCGAGCTCGGATTCGGGTCGCTGCTGATGTACTCGATGACCGTCGAGGGCGAGCCGTACGCGCTGGTCGAGATCTACGACGAGCGCCGCCGCAGCTTTCACCCGGCAGAGCTGCGCCTCGCCACCGCGCTGGCCGCCGAGGCCGGCACGATGGTGGCGCGCGCCCGCATGTCGGAGCGGCTCGAGGACGCCTACTTCGCCACCCTCGGCACGCTGGCAGCCGCGCTCGAGGCCAAGGACGCCTACACCAACGACCACGCCAGCAAGATCGCGGAGCTGGCCGGCCGGGTCTGCAACCAGCTCGAACTCGCTCCCGCCGACGTCCGCGTCATCCGCCTGGCCGCGCTCTTGCACGACATCGGCAAGATCGGCATCCCCGAGTCGATCCTGCGCAAGCCGGGCTCGCTCACGGGCGAGGAGATGCTGGTGATGCAGCGCCACCCCGACATCGGCGCGCGCATCCTCGAGCCGGTCCCCTACTTCGCGGACCTGGTGCCGCTGGTGCGCTCCAGCCACGAGCGCTGGGACGGCCGCGGCTACCCGGACGGCCTGGCCGGCGAGGAGATCCCGCTCGGCTCGCGCGTGATCGCCGTCTGTGACGCGTTCCACGCGATGACCGAGGACCGCATCTACCGCGCCGCGCTGGCCCTGCCCGCCGCCGTCACCGAGATCGAGCGCTGCACCGGCACACAGTTCGACCCGCTCTGCGTAGAGGCGCTGATGGCGGCGCTGCGGGCGCCCGGCCCGGCCCGGCCGGTGCGCGACAGCATGATCCGCATCGCCCAGCGCCCTGATTGACCGCTGTAGGATCGGCGCATGACCAACCGCGCCCTCCCCAACCCCTTCCCCTGGGCCGCCGAGTACCAGTACGCGCAGTCGGTGCTGACCGACGGCGAGCTGGTCTTCACCGCCGGCCAGGGCGGCTTCGGCGACGACGGCACCGTCTTCAGCGACGACCCCGAGGCTCAGATCCGCCAGGCCTTCGCGAACGTCGACCTCGCCCTGCAGGCCGGCGGCGCGTCGCTCGAGACGATCGTGAAGATGACCGTGTTCCTGGCCGACGCGTCGCTCTACGACGCCTTCAAGCGCGTGCGCGGCGAGCTGTTCGCACCGCCCTATCCGGCGAGCACCGCGATCGTGGCCGGCGGGTTCCTGTTCGACGGCATGCTGGTCGAGATCGAGGCCGTGGGCCGCGTGGCCGAGCCCCGCTGAAGCTAGCCCTCCACGGCAGCGGGCTGACGGCCGTGCGCGCCCTCGGCCTGGCGCCTCGGCCGGCGCGCCCATCGCGATCGGCCGCAGCACCAATACCGCCAGCCCGGCCGCTATCAGGGTGAACGCCGCTCCGATCAGGAAGGCCACGTGGTAGCCGCCGGTCAGAGCCGCCGCCTCGCCCTCACCCTGGCCGATCAGCGTGCTCGTGCGCGATGCGGCGGCGCTCGCCAGCACAGCCAACCCCAGCGCCCCTCCCATCATGAACGAGGTGTTGACGACGCCGGATGCCAGCCCCGCCTCGGTCGGCTCGACGTCGTTCATCGCCGCCAGCAGCACCGGGTTGAAGCCGATGCCCGCGCCCACGCCCAGCACCAGCATGGCCGGCAGCACATCGGTCAGGTAGTCGCCGTTCACGGGCACGCGCGCGAACAGCAGAAAGCCGACCGTCCAGAACAGCATGCCGGCGATCAGCGGCGGCCGGATGCCGAAGCGCATCACCAGTTTCGCGGAGATGCCGATCGAGAACCCGCCCACCAGCAGGTTGGCGGGCAGGAACGCGAGGCCCACCTGCAGCGGGGAGTAGCCGAGCACCAGCTGCAGGTACAGCGCCGACAGGAAGAACCAGGCGAACATCGCCGCCGCCGACAGCACGCCGATCACGTTGGCCGTGGCCAGGTTCCGGAGCCGGAACAGCCGCAGCGGCACGAGCGGCGCCGACACGCGCGACTCGATCACCAGGAACAGGGCCAGCAGCCCCACGGCGACACCCAGCAGGCCGAGCGTCTGGCCGGTCACCCATCCCACCCGGTTGCCGTTCACGATCGCGTAGACCGCGACCATCAGCGCCGAGGTCACGGTCACCGCGCCTGCGACGTCCAACCGCCCCGTCCGCGCCTCCGACCGGTCGGCCGGCACCAGGTTGAGGCAGGCGACGAACACGGCGATGCCGACCGGCAGGTTGACGAGGAAGATCCAGTGCCAGTCGAGCGCGTCGGTCAGCACGCCGCCCAGCAACACGCCGATGCTGCCGCCGCCGGCGGCGACGAACCCGATCACGCCCATCGCCCTGGCCCGCTCGCCCGGCTCCACGAACAGGGTCATCACCAGCGACAGCGCCACCGCCGCCACGATCGCCCCGCCCACGCCCTGCACGGCCCGCGCCGCGATCAGCTCGCTCTGTGCGGTCGAGAGTCCGCAGGCCACCGACGACGCCGTGAACAGCACCAGGCCGGTCAGGAACAGCTTGCGATGCCCGTAGATGTCGCCCAGCCGGCCGCCCAGCAGCAGGCACCCGCCGAACGTCAGCAGGTAGGCGTTCACGACCCAGGCCAGCGAGGACTCGGTGAATCCGAGGTCGGTGCGGATCGAGGGCAGCGCCACGTTCACGATCGTCGTGTCCAGCACGATCATGAGGTTGCCCATGCAGAGCACGATCAGCGCCCACCAGCGCCTGTCCTGTTGAGTCGTCATCCTCGCCCCATGTTGCCTTCGCAGACTAGCGAAGACTCCGGGGGCTAGCGGGATGCGCCGGTGATCCGCTCCGGCCCGGCGTACACGTTGAACCGCTCGTCGCGCAGGAACCCCGCCAGGGTCATCCCGAACCGGCGAGCGGTGTCGACGGCCAGGCTGGATGGCGCCGAGACGGCGCAGATGATGGGGATGCCGGCGCGTGCCGCCTTCTGCACGATCTCGAAGCTGGCGCGCCCGGACACGAGCAGGATGCGGTCGGACAGCGGCAGCCGTCCGGCCAGCAGCTCCGCGCCGATCACCTTGTCGACGGCGTTGTGCCGGCCCACGTCCTCGCGCACGACCAGCAGCTTGCCGGCCGGATCGAACAGGGCGGCGGCGTGCAGCCCGCCGGTGCGGTCGAACACGCTCTGTGCGCGGCGCAGCACGTCGGGCAGCGTCACGAGCATCGCCGCGTCCACCACCGGCCCGTCGGCCGCGGGTGCGCAGCGCGTCTCGATCGCGTCCAGCGAGGCCTTGCCGCAGATGCCGCAGCTCGAGGTGGCGTAGAAGTTGCGCTGCATCTCGAAGTCGGCCAGCGTGCGTGCCACCCCCACGCTGACCACGTTGTAGTGCTGCTGCTCGCGCGGCACCGCGCAGTAGCGGATCCCGCGCACGTCCTGGGCTGCCGTCGATCAGGCCCTCCGTGAACAGGAATCCGGCCGCCAGGTCGAAGTCGTGCCCGGGGGTGCGCATGGTCACGGCCACGTTCCGCTGCTCGGCGCCCGGCTCCTCGACGCGGATCTCCATCGGCTCCTCGGTGGCCAGACGGTCGCGGCGCTGCTTGCGCCTGCCTGCCTCCATGGTGATGACGCCGGTGCGGGTGGTGCTGGTGGGGCGCTCGATGACGGCGCCCTCACCGTCGGTGGGCAGCGCCTCGGCCGGTTCGTTGATCGGCATGGATGAAGGATAGACGCCGGTCCAGGCTCTCCCGCCGGCGAGCGGGGGCGTTTGGTCGAAGGTCGCAACGGGTACTTGAAGCGTCAGCCGACGAGGAGGAATAGACGTGTCAACTGCAGGATGGATAGTGCTGGTCGTGATCGTGGTCGTGGTGATCGCCGTCGTGGCGGCCCTCGTGTCGCGTCGCAGGTCGCGCGAGATGGATATGCGGCGGACCGCCGCCGACGCACATCGCGAGGAGGCGCTTTCGCGCAGCCGCAGCGCCGAGGCGGCCAAGCTCGAGGCCGACGAGAAGGCGGCACGGGCGGAGCGCGCAAGGCTCGAGGCCGAGGACACGGCAGCTCGGGCCAGCAAGGAGCGGGAAAGCGCCCAGGAGCACATGAACATGGCCGACGAGATCGATCCGGACGTCGACCGATCCGAGACAGAGGATGCTGCGCGAGCGGATGCCGAGCGCTGAGCGCAGGCGCTGATGCCGATCCGAGACGCCGCCGAGGCCATCGACCGCCGTGTGGGGGAGGCGGTCTCGGCGGCGGTACAGGCACACCACCGCCGGCGTCTGTCGCGTCTGGGGAACGCTGCCCTCGACGCGCCCGCCGGCGGCTGGGCGGTGGACGCGTTCCCGCCGCGCAGCGGCAACAAGCTGGAGCTGCTGATCGACGGAGAGCAGGCGTTCGCCCGGATGATCGAATCGCTGGAGCGGGCCACCGCGTACGTGCACATCACGCGGCTGGTTCCTCTCGCCCGACTTCGTGATGCGTGACGGCTCCGTCCCGGTCGTGGTGCGCAACCTGCTCGCCGAGCTGGCGGAGCGAGTCGATGTCCGCGTGCTGCTGTGGGCGGGCGCGCCGGTGCCGCTGTTTCGTCCGTCGAGGCGGATGGCGCGTCAAGACCCGGGCCGAGCTGGTGGCGGCCGGGCGGATCCGCTGCGAGCTCGACCCGCGCGAGCGCCCGCTCCACTGCCACCACGAAAAGACGATCGTGATCGACGGCCGCGAGGCATTCGTCGGCGGTATCGACCTAACGTCGCTGTCGGGTGATCGCCGCGACAGCTCGCGGCATTCCGCCCGCGCGGCGGTCGGCTGGCACGACGTCACGTCCGTCGTGACGGGCCCGGTGGTCTCCGACGTGGCCGAGCACTTCGCCCTGCGCTGGCGTGAGGTCACCGGCGAGCGCTTGCCGTCGGCGCACCCGATCCCGCCGCCGGATCCTCCACCGTGCAGCTGGTCCGCACCGTCCCGGAGCACGTGTACGGCGGGCTGCGCCAGGGATCGTTCGGCGTGCTCGAGACGTACGTGCGCGCGATCCGTTCGGCCCAGAGGCTGATCTACATCGAGTCCCAGTACCTGTGGTCGCCGGAGATCGTCGCGCTGCTTGCCGAGAAGCTCCGCGATCCGCCGCAGGACAGATTCCGGATGCTGCTGGTGCTGCCGGGCCGACCCAAGGGCGGCACCGACGACACGCGCGGCGCGCTGGCCGAGCTGATCGCCGCCGACGGTGACGCCGGCCGGGTGCTGGCCTGTTCGCTGTACGCGCCCGCGGGATCGGTGGCCGACCTGATCTACGTCCATGCCAAGGTCGGCGTGATCGACGACCGGCTGCTGATCGTCGGCTCGGCCAACCTCAACGATCACTCAATGTTCAACGACACCGAGGCTGCGCTCGTCACCGACGACGCCGAGCTGGCGACCGCGACACGTCACAGGCTCTGGGCGGAGCATCTGGAGTGCTCGATGGCCGAGGCGTCGGGCGACGCCACCGGGCTGATCGATCAGGTCTGGCGACCGCGGTGCGAGGATCAGTACCAGCGCCGCCGGGCCGGCCTGCCGATGACCCACCGCATCAGCCGGATCGACGGCGCCTCGCGGCGCTCTGCGCGGCTGCTCGGGCCGCTGCAGGGTCTGCTGGTCGACGGGTAGCGACACGACCTTGGCCGGCTGCTAGATTCGCCTGCGATGGCCGACCACACCCTGCCCGCCGAGACGTTCCAGGTCAGCTTCGACGCGAGCGATCCCACCGGCGCTCGAGATCGACCCCGGCGACACCGTCACCTTCCAGACGAGCGACGTCGCATACGAGCGGCTGGCCGCCGGCGAGTCGGTGGAGGCGATCGGCCTGCCGAACTTCAACCGGGTGACCGGGCCGGTCGGTGTCCGCGGCGCGTCGCCCGGCGACGCGCTGCGGATCGAGGTGCTGGACGTGCAGGTGCACCGGGCCTGGTCGGTGTGGCTGCCGGGATTCGGCGGCCTCGGCCACCGCACCGACGTGCAGCGAGCGATGCAGACACCGCTAGCCGACGGCCACGCCCAGATCGGAGCGCACCGGGTGCCGCTGCGGCCGATGATCGGCTGCATCGGCACGGCGCCGGCCGAGGGAGCCGGCTCGACCTTCGAGCCCGCCTACCCGTTCGGCGGCAACATGGACCTGCGCGAGATCGAGCCGGGGACAACGGTGTACCTGCCGGTGAACGTGGCCGGCGGCCTGCTCAGCATGGGCGACCTGCACGCCGCCATGGGCACCGCCGAGCCGACATCGGTCAGCCTCGAGGCGGCCGGCCAGGCGACGCTCCGGATCGGCGTCGAGCCGGCGATGCCGCTGCGCTTCCCGCGGCTGCGCCGCGAGCGGCGAGACGTTCTTCCTGGGCATCGCCGAGGACTTTGCGGAGGCCCACGCGCTGGCGCTGGACCAGGTCTACGCCCACCTTGTCGACGAGCGCGGGATCGACCCGTTCGAGGCCTACGCTCTGATTAGCGCCCGGTGCGACATGCGCCTGGGAGGCCCGGCCGCCGCGATCGTGATGGCGGTGCTGCCCGACGACTAGATCTGCGATTACGCAGACCGCGGACGGCGGCGACGGGTTCGCAGCCGAGCCACCCTGGCCGCCGCGTACTCGACTACCGCAGCGGCCAGGCTCGCGAAGATATCGATCAATCATCTAGAGGGCCGCGACGCTTAACTGACGAGACCCCCGCGTGAGCGAGGGCCTCGTGGAGGTAGCGGGGGCAGGATTCGAACCTGCGACCTTCGGGTTATGAGCCCGACGAGCTACCGGACTGCTCCACCCCGCGCCGATGCATCGGATTTTACCACAGTGGGCATTGGTAGAGTTGCCCCGTGCTGCTGGCCCTGATCATCCTCTGGCTCGTCGTCGTCGTGGCCACCTCGGTCTGGGTGGGCTTGCGCGGGCGCCGCTTGGCGGTGTCCGCCAGGGCAGCCCAGGCGGAGGTCGACCGCTGCATGGAGGCATCGCAGCTCGACCTGCTGCCGGCCAAGCTCGAGGAGCTGCAACGGCGCCAGCACGTGCTAAGGAGGCGCTGGCGCGGCTCCAGGTCTCGATCGCCGAGTTCATGGTGCTGTACCGCTCGCTGGACGCCGTGCGCCGCCAGCTGACGAGCGCCCGCAGCTTCTTCACGTCCAAGTGACCGTGCGCGTCGCCGCCATCGACATCGGCACCAACTCGACGAGGCTGCTGGTCGCCGATGCGGACGGCGGGGCTCTGCGCGAGGTGGAGCGGCTGCTCGAGATCACGCGGCTGGGCGACCGCGTGGACGCCGACGGGGAGCTGGCGGAGGCGTCCATGCGGCGGGTCGAGACTGCGTCGCCCGGTACGCGGACCGCGCCCGCGAGCTGGACGCTTCCACCCCGCTGGCGGTGGCGACCAGCGCCGTCCGCGACGCGGCCAACGGGGCCGAGTTCATGCGGCGTCTGGAGCAGCGCTGCGGGGTGCGCACCCGGGTGCTGACCGGCGAGCAGGAGGCGCGGCTGACGCTGCGCGGCGTCGTCTCGGGAGGGCGGCTGGCCGGAGCCGTGGTCGTCTGCGACATCGGCGGGGGCAGCACCGAGCTGATCGCAGGCGAGGATGGACGGGTCGGCTTCGCGGCCAGCCTGAACATGGGCTGCGTGCGGATGAGCGAGCGGCACCTGCACAGCGATCCGCCCACCGCCGAGGAGGTTGCGGCCCTGCGGCACGAAGCGGCCGGGATGCTGCCCGGCGACGTGCCGGCCGGCTGCCTGATCGGTGTGGCGGGCACGATCACCACGCTGGCGACGATCGACCTCGGACTCGAGGAGGAGATCCCGGAGCGGGTCGACGGGCACGAGCTGTCGGCAGACGCGGTCGCGGCGCAGCTCGAGCGGCTGGCGGCGCTGCCGCTGGAGGACCGCCGCCAGGTGCGCGGGCTGATGCCGGAGCGGGCGTCCACGATCGTGGCCGGAACCGCGATCCTGGCCGAGATGATGCGTCACCTCGGTGCCGAGCGCCTGACCGTCTCCGAACGCGACATCCTGCACGGCGCCGCGCTCGAGGCGGCCGACCCGCCCGCCTGATCCGCTCGCGCGGCGGTATCGTCACGCCCAGCCCGGGTGGCGGAGTTGGTAGACGCGGGGGACTTAAAATCCTCTGGCCGAAAGGCCACACAGGTTCGAATCCTGTCCCGGGCATGAACCTCAGCGGTCGTTCACCCCGCCAGCTCCCTGGTTGCGCTGCTAGACGCCCTATCTAAGCGCTGCACAGCAGTTCAATGCCACCCTCGCAACCATGCGGTGCAGCGGGCAGCCAGCGCAACAGAAACGCACAGATGGCGCACAGCCGACCGTCGGCGTGCCCAAGAAAGGAGAGGAATCGTGAGCGAGTACGGCATTGACATCGAAACCCTCGACGTCGAACTGGCCTGGAAGGCTGAGAAGCTGGAAACCGCAGGCATCAGTCGAGCCGAGGCGATAGAGCAGGTCATCGGTAACGCTGAGGTTGCCGCCGTGCGAAAAGATCAGCGTGGCGCATCGGGGAGAACATGGCGTTCCCTCACGGCCACCATAGTCTGATGCGCCGCATCTTCAGCGAGCCGCAGTACTACCTACGGCGTGCTGATCGTGATCGTCGTGGGGTTCCTGCTCTTGGTGTTCTTTATCCAGACCAGCATCACCAGCGGCGGTGGGCCTCGGTGACCTCCCGGTCCAACTTCTCCCTCGGCGTGGCGAGTCGGTCAAGCGCGCGTGTCGAGTCATGCGGCTTGGGTTTGGTTCCGGTCGATGTTGGTTGCGCCGTCTTCGTTGATCTGGACTGTGAAACGTTGGTTGTCTAGGCCTTTGCGTATCCCGAGCCACCGGCGCGGGCTTGGACTGAAGAAGACGGCGCCAAAAGCGGTCTCGGATTCGATCTCATAGCCGAGTCTGAGCTTCGTCGCGAGGAGGTCGGCCAGAACGTGTATTCGCTGCTCATCGGAGCCCAACTCGGGCTCTGCTGACGCCTCGGCAGGCAGGTGGGAGAGTGCAGATGTCGCCATAACGGCTCACGCTTTCATGATCTGCCGGCACCCGTTACCGGATTCGCGGGTCAAACACCGCGCCAGTCGCTGGGTTAGGCAGCTAGGTCTGATTGTATCACCAAGCACGATCCCCGACCGGTTCGCCCGCTGACGGCCGCACGGGTTGGCGCGTCCGACGATGTTTCGCCGCTGGCGGATCGCGGCCGGTTCGACGCGAAAGGAATACCCGGAGGGCAAACGCGAATGCGTGCCCTCCGGGAGGTTGAGCTAGTGGGCGACGAGCTCGCCGTCCAGCTTGCTCATCTTCGTCATCGAAGGCAGGTTCTTATGAACCCAGTCCTCGGAAACCTTGCTCGACGCATCAGCGTCCTTTCGCGTCTTGAAGACGCTGATCGATGCGACCACATTGTTCTTGTCCTCGGGCTTGATCAGCTCGAATGACACGAACCCAGGCGACTTGGCGAGGATCGGGCGCAACTCTGCGTTGGCCTTCCGCGTCGCAGTCTCCTGCGTCTTGGTGTCGAGGCCGTTGTACTGGCGGATCAGGGCATACATGTCCTGCTCCCTTCCTTGGGTAGTCCAGGGCGTCGGTCGCGAGCGTTGCATGCGGCTGCCCTGGGGGACACCGGGAGAACTGCGACCCTGCGGCACTCAGGAGGTCAGGGCCCACCGTTACTCGGCGATTGTCACCCGACACGAAGTACAGCCATTGATGTATAACAGCTATGCCTTGTTATAGCAAATAGGAACCATCGCTAAAGCAAGTGTGTTCATCTGTTCCCAAGCAAATCCGAAGCTGGGACGCGACGGGATGGGGCGTGGCTGGGACTGGGCCGTGCGAGAAACGACCGCAGCACAGATCGGCGATCGGCGGCAGTTGGAGGCCGCGCTCCGCACCGCCGACTGACGGTGTCGTGCGGGATATGCTACCGCCCATGGCGCAGCTCAGCGTGAGGCTCAGCACCGGAGAGCAGTACTACATCGAGCTGAAACCCGAAGACGGCCAGCCCGAGGCGCAGCTCCAAAACTTCTTGAACGAGGAGCCGCCGTTCAGGCAGGATTGGTTGCAGACCACCACCGGCCGGTACGTTCGGATGTCTACCCTCGTCTCGGTGGAACTCCTCACGCTGGATCCCGACGATCCGCGTCTCAGCAGCTAGGTCGGTCGAAAGGCCCCGGCCAAGACGAGCTAAGCGCCTCGGAGACACGACGTCGCCAGAGAAAACGGGTCATTCCCAGGCCGGAGCCTACAGCACTGACGACCTCGGCTCCCAGCGCAATCAGAATGATCCTGTCCCACTCGTCAAAGCAGGGACCATCACCAGCCCCGCTCGTCGTCGCATGATGCCGATCATGAAGTTGGCGGCAAAGGCGGACCGCGAGTGCTCGTCCAGCATTGACGATCCAGACGAGTTCGTGATCGGTGATACAATATCGGTCAGGCGATGAAGTCGCCCACTACGGGTTCGAGTAGCCCGCCCACTACGGCTTTTGGAAAGCCCTGACGGGACGTGTCGCGCCCGTTAACCGGCTTTGGTGAGGCTCCCGGCGGACTTCCGCGGGGAGCTTTTCCTCTCATCGGCGGCCATGCCGGCCGCAAACCGAGGACAACGGCGAGGGTTGGTACCACCCTCCCGAGGAGGCGTGATGGGCGCAACCGTAGGAGACCGCGTCAGGGTGCAACCAGCGAGCGTCCATGCTCAGGCGCGGTTCGGGACAGTCGAGGCCGTACTGTCACCGTACCGCTACCAAGTGCAGTGGGACGACGGTCGATGGAGCATCATCTCCGCGACCGACGGGTCGCTGAGCGTTGTGTCACGCCCCAAGCGAGCACCAAAGAAGTAACTAACGACAACGCCCGCACGCTGCCGGGCCTCCGCGCGGCCAGCTGGCCATCCGCGCCGCCCTCGAGGAGGGGGTGATGGCGTGCCCTGCTGCACGCCATCGAGGCCGTCGACGCCCAGAGGCTGGAGGGCGGACGAGTAGACCGGCCGGCAGATCGTCAGCCGGCGCGGGCCGGTCGCATAATCGGAACGAGCCGGCTAGGCGCGGGGTGAAACGTCGTTCAGTTTCACCCTGGCGTTGCCGTCGAACACAAGCGTGCCTCGCTCTACCAGTCGCCAGAATGCTCGTGACATGACGTCCGACGGCCTGCCGTAGCCCGCGGCTTCCTGTAGCGCACGCGGCGTGGGTGGGTGGCCGCTGGGGTATCTTCCGAGGGTGGATAAGATCGCCTCCTCGGCGGCCGCAGCAGTCTCCTCATGGGACAACACGCGGAGCTAGCCGTTCAGCACGCTCGCGGCGACGGTTGCCTCGGCGCGGGTGGCGTAGGCCGAGTCGGTCTCGGCGGGCGTCGATGACCCGTCGCGTACCAGGAAGCAGTCCGTCGTCCAACGTCCATCGGGCAGCTGGAGCGGGGTGCGGCTATACGTAACAACGTATCTCATCTAAACACTCCTCCCGCGCAAACAGCGCCGCGGGGCGTCGGTTTGTCGACTGCTGTCGGCGATTCGATAAGTATCGCGTTCCTACAAGTAGTCGCAGTTGAGGCGACACCAGCGAACGAGCGACATCGTAACCAGTGTAGCAGGTCTTCGTTAACCACGCGCCTAGCGGTACGGCAGGCATGCATGGTTTGCGGAATCCTGATCCCTGTCGAGATTTCAATGGGAGCACGCCTCCTCTCGGTCGACGGCTAGTCCGCCGCGCGACGCGACGCGGCATGGAAGTCGAAGACGTAGTCCGGAGTTTTTGAAGGCAGAGAGTAGCATATGGTACGGGGCACCATGACCCACGCGGGTGTGGCTGAGAGTGTTGACTTGCCAAGTCCCACAGCACGCGAAAGTCTGATGGTTCGAGTTTTTTCCGGTGCCTATAGGGCGCAGAGCTGGCCGGGTTGTACAAGCCGAACCCGACCTCGTCCGCGTCGAAGGCGACGCGGTGCCCCTTTAGGATGTCCCCGTCATAGTGAAGATGCTCCGAGTCGTTGGGGTCGAACTCCGGCACTTCGACCAGTGCGCCGACGACTACACCGTGCCATCCCGCCGTCCCATTCGCGAGGGTGACCTCGCTGCTTTCCGAGGATGACGCGCTGACCCAAACTGATCTCGTCCCTTAGCATCGAAACAGGTTACAACCGACCCGCGGAGCCGGGTGGCGGCCGCAGGTCGGGTGAGGTGGGACGTGACCGGCACTGGCGGAACCGCCCGGAGCGGGACCACGGCGGCGAGGGCTCCCTGGCGGATTCGGCTCTGAAGTTCTATCCCATCTCACCCGGCAGGAGCAGTGCCCGTCCCGGGCGCGTACGTTCGCCGGCCGTGTGCGGTTTGCATGCTGCCACACAAACCCGGCGCTCCCGCCGCGCCGTACTCGGGACATGGACGAAAACAACATCCGATACCGAGGTGGAATCATGAACATGCGAATGGGTACGCTGGTCGGGCTGGTGGCCGCAGTGGCGCTGGCCGCCGGCTGCGGCTCGATGTCGAGCCGCAGGCGCCAACGGCGGTGGCGGCGGCCCGGCCAACACGACGGTGCAGAGCGCGAACAACTCCAAGCTGGGTACGAGCGTGCTGGTGAACCACAGCGGCATGACGTTGTACACGCTGTCCGCTGAGCGGGGCGGCCGCTTCATCTGCACCATGAGCGCGCAGATCCCGGGCGGCAGCGCCTCGTGCCTGTCACTATGGCACCCGCTGACGGTGGCCAAGGGCAGCATGCCGACCGGTGCGGCGCAGCTGAGCACCATCACCCGGCCCGACACCGGCGCAACCCAGGTCACTGGCACGGCCGGCCGCTCTACACGTTCACCGGCGACAAGGCGCCCGGTGACGCATCAGGCAACGACTTCAAGGACGTCGGAATCTGGAAGGCGGCCACGCTGGGGGCACCGTCCTCGAGCTCGTCCAGCGGCGGTGGCGGCTACGGCTACTGAACCGCGGGCAGTTGCCGGCCGAAGGATGCGGGAGCCGTCCGCCCACCTCATGCTCCGTCGAGGTGGGCGGACTGCCCTGCGCGAGCGGACTACGTAGCCATCGCCCGTTACGCCGCGAACTCCGACGCGCGCAGCAGTCGCGCGCCTGCGCCTGGACGAGGCGGTTGCGGACGCGGGAGCACTCGCTCCTGACCTGATTCTGATCCGCGAGCAGCATCCTGCGGGCGCGGATCAGGACGACTCGACGGGTTCACACGCAACCGCGATATCGCTACGGTGCTAGGTCATGGCCGATCACCTGGGCAGGTCAGGCAGGTTCAGCCGACGGGCGTTGCTGTCTGCCGCCGGCGCCGCGCTCATTTCCGCCGACCTCGCCGCCACGGCCGGGGCGGGCGTCCTTGGCCGACCATCGGTTCGATCGAATGCGCGACCGAAACGGTTGGGGTCGTGGCTGGCATGCGCGCCACTACTCGCTGGTGTTCGACGTCCACAAGGGCCGTGGCCGGTTGCACCTCCCCGCGGCCTCGAGTCGACCGCCCCCAGCCAGCCGATCCCCGTGTTCCTGCTCGATCACGAATGCCGCGAGGCGACGCAGGAACTGCACTTCCAGGTGACGCATGCGGGCCTGCGGCCGGGCCTTGTGCTGCACCGCCGTGACGCGTTCCACTACCTCGCGGTGACCGTCGAGGATCGGCGGCTGGTGCTGGCGTCCTACGGCCGAACGGAGCGCCACGAGCTGGCGCACGCACGTGTCGTGGCGCTCGACACCGACCCCCACGTGCTTCGTGTGGCCGTCTCCGGGCGGACGCTCAGAGCCGGCCTGTGGCAGAAGGGCCACCCTCCCAGAATGCAGCTCGCGGCGCGGCTGCCAACCGTTGCCGCGGGAACGCCGGGTGTGCTCCTGGTGGCACCGGCAGACAGGAAACCAGGGTCGTTGCTGGTCAGCCGCCACATTCTCTCGGCTCGGCGGTTTCGAACCACCACCCCTCAGGCGGCGCTGCTCGTCACCGGCACACCGCAGCGAAACGGCGGCGAGATCACCGTCAGTCTGAGAGCCGCCTGCGATGTCCCCGCCTCGATCCAGTTCGAGTGGTCGTCCGACCGGTCGTTCAGCGGCGCGGTGAAACGGTCGGCGGTGCACAGGCCGGGGCCACCGTTCTCGGCCCGCGAGCAGATCGTGCTGGCCGACGCCCGTCCCGTCTACTGGCGCGCACGATTCATCGCAGCCGGCAGCCGCACGGTGGGCCTCTCACGCACGCAAAAGTACACGCCACAGCCCGGCTCCGGCCGGCTCGTGATGGGTGCAGCTTCGTGCGCTCAGCTCTGGCAGCAGCCGGGCTACAAAGGGCTCGGCCGGCTGCTCGACGTTGCACCAACCCCACCCGCGCTGCTCGTCTACCAGGGCGACCTCGGCTACGCCGGAAACTCACGGTTCTCGAGCTATCTCGAGGCACCCGACTTCTACTTCGAGCGCTTCACAAGGACGCTCAGCGATCCACACTTCGAGGCGCGTGCGCCATCGCGGACCGGTCGGTTTCACCGGCGATGACCACGACTACTGCCAGCAGAACAACGCGCCCCCGTCGCGGTTCCCGGCGTGGTCTCTGCCGCTGTGGAACCACGTGCACGCCGATCCATCCACACTCGGCTACTACGACGTCCGATTCGGAGACGTTCACTGCGTGACGCTCGACGGCCGCCGCTACGCCGATCCTGTGGGACAGCCGAACACGCCGGCCAAGACCAAGCTCGGTGCGACCCAACGAGACTGGCTGGAGTCCAGGCTCGCGACGACAGACGCATCGCTGGCGGTCGTGTACAGCGCCGACATCTTCGCCTCGCGCCCGAATCCCGACTGCTTTCTGTTCGGCTGGCCCGACGAGTACCGCCGGCTGATGACGGCGTTCATGGATGCTCAACTGCGCGGCGTGCGCGTCGTCATCCTGAGCGGTGACGCGCACGGGCTCCGCATCCACCACCACCCCGACCCGGCCGCGCGGGCGCAGGCTGCAGGCCTTTCGATCGTCGAGTTCGTCTGCTCGGGCCTCTCGCCCCGTTCCTGGGAGCCCGCCACGACCGACGACGGCACTCTCGACCCGCTGCGAACGGTCATGCAGCACCGCGGCCTTGGCATGATCGACATCGATCCCGCGGGCACGCCCGGCCGCAGCGTCACCCTGCGCGCGATCAGCGGCGAGGAGGGTGGGCCGGACGACCTCTTCCCGCCGCTCGTGCTCGACTACGCACCCACCCCGGACAGCTCGCTGCAGCTGAGGCCGCCCCCGGCGGCACCGCGCCACTTCGAGCACGGTGTGCTCGAGTAGCGCCCGGATCTGGCATCGTTCCCCGCCATGAGCGACCTGCCCGAGCACGTCCGGCGAAACCGCGAGGTCTGGGATCGGTACGCGCCCAAGTACGTCGAGCCCGGCCACCGCTCATGGGCCAGCGACACGCCCTCGTGGGGCATCTTCGGCGTCCCCGAGTCCGAGCTGGGCGTGCTGCCACGGCGGCTGGACGGCCTCGACGCGATCGAGCTCGGCTGCGGCACCGCCTACGTGTCGGCCTGGCTGGCACGCCGCGGTGCGCGCCCGGTCGGCATCGACAACTCGCCGGCCCAGCTCGAGACCGCCCGCCGCTACCAGCACGAGTTCGGGATCGAGTTCCCGTTGCACCTGGGAAACGCCGAGCAGACGCCGTTCCCCGACAACAGCTTCGATCTCGCGATCTCCGAATACGGCGCCAGCATCTGGTGTGACCCCTATCGCTGGATCCCGGAGGCCTCGCGCCTGCTGCGCCCCGGCGGACAGCTGATCTACCTGGTCAACGGCACCATCCACATGCTGTGCACGCCCGACCTCGAGAGCGAGCCGGCCACCGACCGGCTGCTTCGTCGACTACTTCGGCATGCACCGCTTCGAGTGGCCGGACGACACCTCCGTCGAGTTCCACATCGGCTACGGCGACATGATCCGGCTGCTGCGCGGCAGCGGGTTCGAAGTCGAGGACCTGATCGAGGTGCGCCCGCCCGCCGACGCCGTCAGCCGCCATCCGAATGCGCCGGTCGAGTGGGCGCGCCGCTGGCCGGTCGAGGAGATCTGGAAGGCGCGCAAGCGCGCCTAGCACCCCGTGCGGCGAACCGATCCGGGGCGCCGCCCGAAAGCTCAGGAGTCACACCCTTCTCCAAAGGAGCCTCTCCATGCCTGACGTCTCACCCATCCAGCTGATCATCGTGATGATCATCGCGCTGGTCGTGCTCGGCCCCAAGCGCCTGCCCGAGATGGGCAAGTCGCTGGGCAAGGGCATCCGCGAGTTCAAGCAGTCGGTCAGCGGCGGCGAGCATCCTCCGCTGCCGGCACCGATCCCGCCGGCCGAGACCACCCACCAGAGCTAGCACGATGCTGCGCCGCCCCCGCGTTCATCCCAGCGACCAGCTGACGCTGGTCGACCACCTCGACGAGCTACGCGGCCGTCTGGTCGTGGTGCTGGCGGTGCTGACCGTCGCGGTCGGCATCTGCTTCTGGCAGTCCGGGGCGATCCTGAACGCGATGGCGGCGCCGCTCCACCGGCCCGGCGGGCACGCCTACCAGTTCCTGGCCACCAGCCCGCTGGACGGCATCCTCACCTCGATCTCGGTCGCAATCTACGGTGGGCTGCTCCTGACCATGCCGATCGCGACCTACCAGCTGTACGCCTTCCTGATCCCGGCCGTGTCCCAGCAGCATCACCGCTCGCTGCGGCCGCTGACGCTGATGATCCCGACGCTGTTCATCGTCGGAGCCGTGTTCGCCTGGTTCCTGGTGGTGCCGCCCACGATCGGCTTCCTGGTCGGCTACAACGACCAGGCCTTCAACTACCAGCTGCGCGCCAAGGACTACGTCCAGTTCGTGCTGCTGACGCTGCTGGCGATGGGCATCATGTTCGAGATGCCAGCCGTGATGCTGGTGCTGGCCCGCCTGCGGATCATGAGCTCGGCGCTGATGCGCCGCCACTGGCGGGCATCGATCGTCGCCCTCGCCGTGCTGGCGATGCTGCTCCCGGGCGTCGACCCGATCTCGTTCATCGTCGAGTTCGTCCCGCTGCTGGCGCTGTACGGGCTGTCCTACTTCATCGTGCTCGGCGTCGAGCGCGGCCGCGGGGGCGAGCTGCCGACGCCGGGCGTCGGGTAGATACCTAGGCGGCGCGGGCGCTGCGCTTGCTCTGGTACACGCGGTCGTCGGCCACCCGGATCAGCTGGTCGGGTGAGGTGCCGTCGCGCGGATGCAGGGCAATGCCGATGCTTGCCGTGATCGAGAACTGCGCGACCGGCGTGTCGATCGGGTTGGCCAGCGCCGCCCGCACGCGGTCGGCGGCCTGCACGGCCAGCTCGCCCGCTGATCCGGTGGCAGGCCACGCAGCAGCACGACGAACTCGTCGCCGCCGTGGCGGGCCACCAGGTCCTCGACCCGCACCGCGCTCCGCAGGCGACGGCGCTGACGCCAACCGCCTCGTAGATCACGTGCTGCATGTTCGGGCTGGCCGGCACCACGAAGTAGGCGGCGCTCAGCGCCGCGCCGATCGCCAGGTAGGCGATCGGCTCGCGGTTGCGGGCGAAGGCTGCGGGCAGCAACGAACGCATCACGGGCTATATCGCCCCGGCGAGAGGGATGCGGCCATCCCCCACACGGGTGACGGGGGCGTTACTCGCCGGCTGGGAAGTTGTAGCTCTTGTCGGGCTTGAAGCCCGGCGGCGGCGTGCCCTGCAGGATCGTGATGGCGTCGTGCTCCTTCATCACGTGCGCGCCGAACTGCGTGCTGGGCTTGCCGTCGACCCACATCTTGACGCCGCCGCAGTAGCCGCCGATGCACTGCGAGTTGAACCGCAGGCCCCAGACGTTGAAGACCTCCTGGAGGTTCGGCGTGAAGTTCTTCTCGTCGGCCTCCATGTGGATCACGCCGCTGTCGTCGTGGGTGTGAATCGGCGACAGCAGCTGTGCCGCCTCGTCGATGCCGATCAGCGCCGGCACCGGCGCCTTGTGGCCGTCCGCGTAGATCGTGATGTGGGCGTGGTAGTGCGTCGCATAGCCCGTCGTCGAGTTGGCCGTCGGCATGTTCATGGCCGTCAGCGCAGCCTGCAGGTTCGTGTAGTTGGGCTGCCACGTGCCCTGGCTGACCCAGTCCACCTTGGCCGTCGAGTTCCGCTGCGTGATCACGCGTCGCGGTCTGGTTGCCGGAGCTGGACGAGCCGCCGCGCGTCGACCAGCAGCGCGGCCACGACCGCGATGGCCGCGACCAGGATGGCGCCGCCGACGACCCACGCCCAGGCCGGCACGCCGCCCGGGCCGCTCTTACCGACCGGCCCGCGGCCGTGACGCGCGATGCCCTCGCCGCTGCCGAGGCGGCGGGCGCGGTTCTCGTTCGTGCGCTGTTTCTGGCGTTGGCTCATCGGGCCGGAACTATAGACTTGCGAATCCGATGCATCCGCGCAGCGAGGCTCACCCGGCGGTGCGGTTCTGCCCCTACTGCGGACAGCCGCTGGGCAGCTTCTTCGGCGCCCGGATCGAGGGCGGTGCGGCCTGGTGCGACCGCTGTCAGGAATGTTTCAAGGTCGAACACGTTGTAGATAGTGAGGACATTAACGACCCGCCGGAGCCACAAGTTGGCGGTGTCGAGACGACTGGAGAGCAATGAGCGAGATTCGCGATGTGATCATTATCGGCGGTGGGCCCGCGGGCTATACCGCCGCGTTGTACGCCGCCCGCGGCAACCTGCGGCCGCTGGTGTTCGAGGGCTTCGCCTACGGCGGCCAGCTGATGATCACGAGTGATGTCGAGAACTACCCCGGGTTCGTGGACGGGATCATGGGCCCCGAGCTGATGGCGACGATGCGCAAGCAGGCCGAGCGGTTCGGCGCCGAGCTGGTCGCCGGCGACGTCAGCCGCGTCGACTTCTCGGGCCATCCCCTGAAGGTCTACGTCGGCGACGAGGAGCACCTGGCCCGCAGCGTGATCGTGGCCACCGGCGCCACGGCGCGCCAGATCGGCCTGCCCAGCGAGCAGCATCTGCAGGGCATGGGCGTCAGCTACTGCGCGGTCTGCGACGCGAGCTTCTTCCGCGCGAAGCAGGTGATCGTGGTCGGAGGCGGCGACAGCGCGATGGAGGAGGCCAGCTTCCTGGCCAAGTTCGCCGATCACGTGAAGGTGGTGCACCGGCGCGACGAGTTCCGCGCTTCCAAGATCATGATCGACTACGCCCGCTCCAAGGACAACGTCGAGTTCATCACCAACGCCACCGTGGAAGAGGTGCTGGGCAAGGACGAGGGGCGTGTGACCGGCGTTCGGCTGCGCGACACCGTCACCGGCGAGCACCGCGACCTGCCGGCCGACGGCCTGTTCGTGGCGATCGGGCACGACCCCACCACGGGGCTGTTCAAGGGCATCCTGGACATGGACGAGGCCGGCTACCTGCTGACGCGGCCAGGCTCCACCGCCACCAACATCGAGGGCGTGTTCGCCGCCGGCGACGTTGTCGACCACACCTATAGGCAGGCCGTGACCGCGGCCGGCATGGGCTGCATGGCCGCGCTCGACGCCGAGCGCTGGCTGGCGCACGCCCTGCCCGCAGCCATGCCGGCAACGGCCGGCGAAGCTGCCTGAATCCATCTGCAATCTTCGCCAGTAGGCTTAGGCCATGGCTCGTTACTGGATCTGTCCGAACTGCGGCACCCGCGCCATCGACGATGACGGCCGCGACGGCCTGTCCCACCAGCAGGTGGGCTGCGCCAAGTGCGGGTTCGGGTTCCTGTTCGAACTGCTCGAGGACTTCTACCCGCCCGCCAACGCCGGGTTCGTGGCATGCGACAAGGACACGCGGGTGATCTCGGCCGGCAAGGGCGTGTTCGAGCTGACCGGCTACGGCGAGGGCGAGCTGCTGGGAAAGCCGCTGGTGGACGCCTTCGGCCTGAGCGGGTTCAGCGCCGAGGCCAATCCCGTGTCCGTGGTGATGGAATGGGGCGTGCGCAAGCTCGACCAGCCGCTGATGCTGCGGCACCGCAGCGGCCGCGAGAAGGCCGTGCGGGTCGACCTGTTCCCGGCGTATGACGAGGACGGCGGGCTGCTGGCCTCGCTGGCGCCCAGGAACGACTGACGCCCCGGGTGGCTCAGCTGCCCAGCCCCTCCAGCTCGGCCTCCACCAGCGCCTGGAACCGCTCCACCACCTCCAGCTGCCGCAGCCGGCGATCAACCAGCCGCCGCTCGGCCGCCTCGTCGCTCGACGTCAGCACGCCCAGCGCCTCCAGCACCGCGCAGTCGCGCACGCCCAGCTGCTCGCGCGCCCTTGACTCCAGCCGCAGCCAGCCCAGCCGCATGCGCGCGCCCTCCAGGTCGTCGCGCAGCCGCTCGGCGTGGCGGGAGAGCCGGTCGGCGTAGAGCTCGATCTCGATCCGTGTCATGCCACGATGGTGCACCGGGAGCGCGTCACGGGACAAGACCGCGCCCCGTGCCGGAAGCGTCACAGGAACAGGTGCGCCGACGGGCACAGATCGCGGACCGCGCACTCGGCGCAGCGCGGCCTGCGCGCCTCGCACACGCGCCGGCCGTGGAAGATCAGCACGTCTGAGACCTGCAGCCAGCGCTCGCGCGGGAACAGCCGCATCAGCGCCCGCTCCACCTTCACCGGATCGGTGTGCCGCGTCAGCCCCAGCCGCCGCGACACGCGGCCGACGTGCGTGTCCACCGCGATCCCGTCGCGCCGCCCGAACGCGTTCGACGACACCACCGCCGCCGTCTTGCGGCCGACGCCGTGCAGCGTCACCAGCTCGTCCAGCGTCTCGGGAACGCGACCGTCGAACCGCTGCTCGATCGACGCGCAGCACTCGCGGATCGCGCGCGCCTTGTTGCGGAAGAACCCGGTCGGCCGGATCAGCTCCTCCAGCTCGGCCTGCGGCAGCGCCAGGTAGTCGGCGGGGGTGCGGCAGAGCGCGAACAGCGCCGGCGTGACCATGTTCACGCGCACGTCCGTGCACTGCGCCGAGAGGATCGTCGCCACCAGCAGCTCCAGCGGCGTCGTGAAGTCGAGCGCGATGTGGGCATCCGGATGCTCGGCCGCGAGCAGGTCGAGCAGGTGCACCGCCCGCTCGGAACGGGCGCTCACGAGGGCAGCGCCGGGCCGGCGCAGAGCAGGTCAAGCGCCGGGCACTCGTTGCACCAGGGGCCGGGCCGCGGCAGGAACCGGCCCTCCAGGATCGGCGCCATCGAGGCGCGCACGCCGTCGCGCAGCGAGTCGAGGTCGCCGGAGGTGAAGCTCCGCACCACCACCGCGTCGGGCTGGTCGAGGAACGCATAGGTGACCTCCACCGACGTGGCGCCGCCCAGCAGCGCCGCCAGCGCGTAGATCGCGACCTGGTGGCCGTAGCTGCGCTCGACCAGCTCGTCCGGGGTGCGATCGCCCAGCAGGTTGGTCTTGTAGTCGACCACCAGCGCCGAGCCGTCGGCGCCGCGGTGGTAGAGGTCGAACCGGCCCCTGATCAGCACGTCGTCGACCGCGAAGGCGAACGGCAGCTCGACGCTCACCCCCTGCAGGCCGCGCACGCGCTCGGCCAGCTGCGAACCGGCCCAGCTTGACAGCATCCGCGCGATCCGCGCCTCATCCTCGGCCGTCGCGTGGGGGTAGAGCTCGCGCCAGCGCTCGTCGTCGCGCTCGAGCAGCAGGTGCACGGCATCGCCGATCTCGACGCCGGCCATGCCCTCGCCCTGGGGCCGGTCGATCTGCCGTTCCGGCAGCCGCAGGATGCGCTGGGCGTAGAACCGGTAGCCGCAGCGGTCATACAGCGCCAGGCCGCTGTAGGAGATGCGGCGCAGCGAGACGCCGGGCGGCGCGGCCGGCAGCTGCAGCTCCGGCAGCTCCGGCAGCGGCGTCTCCAGCGCGGCGAACAGGTGCATCTGGTCGGGCACCTCGTCCGGCAGCGCGGCCGCGGCCGTCTCGGGAACGCCCACCACGCGCACGTCCACGCGCGTGCGGCCGACCTCGACCAGGCCCTCGCTGTGCAGCCCCACCTCCAGCACGCGGCACAGCGCGGCCACCGGCGTGTCGTCCTCGGCCTTGGAGAAGCCGCCGCTCACGATCAGGTGCTGCTGGGCGCGGGTCATCGCCACGTACTGGCGGCGACGCCCCTCCTCGCGCTCGGCCCGCTTCTCGTCGTCGCCGAGCTCCTTCAGGCCCAGCGCGGGACGGGTGGTGCCGGTGTCCGGGCAGGCCCGGATCGCGACGCGCCCCCGGCGGTCGAGCAGCACGTCCGGCGCGCCCCGCCCGCCCAGCCGGCGGCCGGCATCGGCCAGCACCACCACCGGGAACTCGAGGCCCTTGGCCGAGTGCACGGTCATCAGCACCACCGCGTCGCCGCCCTCGTCGGCGATCGCCGCCTCGCCCTCGCGGGCAGCCAGGTCGGCCTGCTCCTCGCAGAAGCCGCACGAACCCCTCCAGGTCGGGGCCGCGCAGCTGCTCGTACTCGCGGGCCAGGCGCACCAGCTTGCGCACGTTGGCCAGGCGGCGGTCGCCGTCGCGGCCGCGCCAGCAGCGCCAGATCGAAGTCGTGCTCGGCCACGATCGCCTCGCACAGGCGCTCCAGGCTGTAGCCCGGCTGCCGTTCCACCAGCCGGTCGTAGCGCAGCTTGAAGGCCTGGCCCAGCCGGTTGTCGCGCCTCCGACAGCGCCTGCGGCCAGCGGGCGGGCTCGAACGCGCCGATCGCGGCCGCCCGCCGGGTGGCCAGGCGGATCAGCCCCAGCCCGTCGTTCGACATCCCCACCAGCGGCGAGGCCAGCACCGACAGCAGCGCCCGGTCGTCGGTGCGGTTGATCAGCAGCCGCAGGTAGGCGATCAGATCCCCCACCTCCTGCTGGCCGTAGTAGCCGCGGCCGGTGGCGCGCACGGTGGGCAGGTTCTGCTGCTGCAGGGCGTCCTCGTAGGTGCCGGCGTCGGTGCCTGCCTCGAACAGCAGCACGACGCCGCCCGCGCCGCACACGCCGGCGTCGACCAGCTCCCGCACGCGCAGGGCGATCGCGGCCGCCTCGGCCTGGCGCCAGGCGATGTCGTCCTCGCGGCAGGCGCGGACGTCGGTCAGGAGCAGCTCCACCTCCGGCGCCGGCGGGTCGCCGTCGAAGTCGCCGGCCGCCACCAGGTCGTGGTAGCCGCCGCCGAACTCGCGGCCGTACGCCTCGTTCACCAGGTCGAGCACGTGCGGCCGCGACCGGTAGTTCTCGTCGAGCGCGATCACCGCGTCGCCGGCCACCGCCCGCTGCTCGCGGTAGACCTCGACGTCGGCGCGCCGGAACCGGTAGATGCTCTGGAACTCGTCGCCGACCAGGAACAGGTCACCGCCGCAGACCAGCTCGACGAGCTCCACCTGCAGGCGGTTCGTGTCCTGGAACTCGTCCACCATCACCTCGGCGAACCGCTCGCGGTAGCCGGCCGCCACCTCCGGCTTCGCCCGCAGCAGGTCGCGGGCGACCAGCTCCAGGTCGTCGAAGTCGAGGCGGCCGCGCAGATCCTTGACCGCCTGGTAGTGCCGGTCGAACAGCACCAGCAGCTGCTCGATCAGCGCCAGGTCGGCGGCCGCTTCCCGCTCCTCCGCGTCCTCGGCCGAGTCGGGATGGGGCTCGCGGTGCGGCCGCAGCTCGAGCGGCAGGCCCACTCCCCGCAGCCGTCCGTGCAGCTCGGCCACGATCCGGCGCAGGCGGTCCTGGCCGTAGCGTGCCAGCAGGTCGAGCCGGGCCGGGTCGCCGTCCTCGCCGAACGCCTCCACCGACTGGGCGAACGCCTCCGACTGCAGGATCCGCATCTCGGTGTCGGAGGCGACCGCGAACGAGGGGTCGATCCCGGCCTCCAGCGCATGGGCACGCAGCACCCGCGCGCACAGCCCGTGGATGGTCGAGATCCAGGCCGACTCCACCGCCGCCTCGGCATCCAGCATCTCCAGCTCGCGCAGCCGCACCCGTATCCGGCGCTTCAGCTCGTCGGCGGCGCGCTCGGTGAACGTGATCACCAGCAGGTGGTCGAGCGGCGTGCCCTCCTGCAGCCGGCGGACGACCCGCTCGATCAGCACGGACGTCTTGCCGGTTCCGGCCCCGGCCGAGACGAACACGCGGCCGCGGCGCTCGATCGCCTCGGCCTGCCCGCGGTTCCAGGTGCGGGTCGCGATCACTTCGCCACCCGGCAGATGCCGCCGGCCTGGCGCAGGCACCACTCGGGGCAGCTGCCCGAGATCGGATCGTGATGCACCGCGCCCGACCGGATCCGGGCCACGATCGTCGTTGGCGTAGCCGACCGCGCGGTCGACCTGCGCCCAGAACAGCTCGGGCTGCATGCGGTCGTTGGCCATCACGCCGTCGCATCTCGCCCTCGACCGCCATCCCGCGCACCCTGCGCTCGCCGCCCAGCGCGCGGTACAGGCCGGCAACCGGCTCGATCCCGAGCATGTCGCGGGCGACCAGGATGTACAGCGGCAGCTGCAGCTTGCGCTCGGTCTCGATCTGCTTTGCCGAGCGGGCGCCCTTGCCGGTCTTGTAGTCCCAGACCGCGCCCCGCGCCGACATGCCGGGGTCGCGGTCGATCCGGTCGATGGTGCCGGACACCGCGAAGCCGTCCAGCCGCAGGCCCTGCTGCAGGTTCGGCTGCGACGTCTTGGTGCCGAACCGAACCTCGTAGTCGCGCGGCACCAGCGGCGAGTCGAACGTTGCCTCGCTGGCCAGGAAGCCCTCCAGGTCGCGCTCCAGCCGGCGGATCTGAGCCCGGCCGGCCACGCCCGCGGGGATGCGGACGCCGCCCAGCGAATCCTGCAGGCAGCGGCGCATCAGCTCCACGGCCGCGGGCAGCTCACGCTCGGTCAGGCGCTCGACGCCCAGCTCGCTGGGCATGCGCTCGTGGAACTTGTGCAGGGTGGCGTGTGCGACCGAGCCGGTCTCCTTGGGCCCGAACTGGTAGTCGATCTCGCCCGGCTGCAGGAACCGCTCGACGAACCAGGCGGACGAGCACTCCGCGAACTTCTCGAGCTCGGTCACCGAGAACCGCTCCTGCGCGGCAAGGGCGGCCAGCACCGTCGCGTTTCGCAGCTGCGGGCGCCGCCGGTAGGCGAGGCGGGCTCGCTCCAGCTTGCGCGTCCAGCCGTGGTGGTCGGCGACCGCCGCCGCCCACTCGGGCCGCGTCCGCAGCTCACGTGCCAGCGCCCGCTGGCGCTCGCGCTCGCTGGGGGCCTGCTCCAGCGGGTGGGTGAGGTCGCCGATGGCGCGGCGGTGGAGTTCGACCCCGTCCGCTCCGACGGAGCGCACGACGTCCTCCAGGAACGGCGAGGGCTCGAGCAGGCGACCGTCCTCGTCGGCGGCCTGGCGGCACAGGAACAGGTGCCGCCAGGGCCGGGTGACGGCCGTGTAGAAGAGATGACGGTCGCGCTCCAGCGGGTCGAGCCGGCTGACGCCCAGCGCTCCGGCCTCGTCGGCGCTCAGGAACGGGTTCTCGCGCGCCGGCCCGGGCAGGCCGCCCTCCTCCAGGCCCAGCACGAACACAGCCTGGAAGCGGCGCGTGCGCGCACGGCGCAGATCCAGCGCCTGCACGCGGCCGGCGCCGCCGTTGTAGGGGCGGAACACGGTGCGCTCGAGCTGGCCGGCCACACCGGCCCTGTCGAGCGGCTCCAGCCCCAGGCCGACCACGCCCGCCAGCTGCTCCAGCGTGCGCAGCGTCGCGCGCAGCGCCGCCGCGTGCGCCTCGCCGGCGCCGTTCAGGCGGTTGGCCGTGAGACCTGCCGCGGATGCGCTCATGCGGCGCAGCTGGTCGCCCACGGCGGCCGCCGGGTCGCCGGAGGCGGCCAGCCGGTCGGGCGCCGCCAGCAGGCGCGCGTAGTCGAGCTCCTCGAGCAGCCCGTGCACCTCGTCGTGGCGGAGCGCGCCGCGGCCGCGCAGCCGGCCCTCGGCGTAGTCCACGGTCGCTCGGGGAACGCCGGAGAAGGGCGAGCGCAGGAAGCGGAACAGGTCGGCGCGGTCGCCGTCGAACCAGGCGAAGCGCAGCAGGCCCAGGAGCGCCTGCCCGAAGGCCGTCTCCCCCAGCCCCACCTGCGCGTCCACGTCGACCGGCACGCCCAGCGCGGCGAAGGCGCTCTCCAGCGCCAGCCGCCAGCGGCCGGTGTCGGTGGCGAGCACGGCGATCTGCTCGGCGGCGATGCCCTGGCGGATCAGCGCCAGCGCCTCGAACGCGACCTGGTCGGCGACGCCGCGCACACCGCATGCCTCGAGCAGCACGATCGACCCATCCCGCTCGGGCGGCGGCGGCGCGTCCCGCTCGTCGAACAGCGTCCGCTCGAGGTGGCGCAGGGCGGGCGAGTCGACGTGGTCACCGGGCGGCAGCTCGACCAGCTCGTGCGGCCCCTCGGTGAGCGCGGCCACCGCCGGTCGCACGGCCGCCAGCGCCGGGCGGCCCGGCTCGTAGGGCAGGGACACCATCACCGGGCAGCGCGCTGCCAGCGCCCGCAGCGCCGCCAGCTGCACGCCGGACATGTCCTCGAACCCGTAGGCGAACACCGGCGAGTCGTCCCAGGCCTCGAGGCGCGTCTCCAGCAGCTCGGCGGCGCGGCCGTGCCCGCCGGCCCGGTCGCGGATGCCCAGCTCCGCCAGCCGCGCGCGGAAGGCGCCGTGCAGGACGGCCAGCTCGAGGCGGCGGCCCGGCTCCGCGAACGCGGCCAGCCGCCGCTCCAGCAGCTCCGGCGGCGCCGATCCGGCCAGGTCGTTGAACATGCGGCCGAGTCCGTCGACGAACCCGGCGAAGCGGGACGGCGCGGCCAGCTGGTCGAGACCGGCTTCGCGCACCACCTGCTCCAGCACCAGCCGGCGCGGGAAGCGTTGCGAGCGCCGCCGACGGCTCGCCGCAGCGCTCCAGCACCCGTTCGAACAGATCCTCGAACGTGCCGATCATGCCGCCCAGCACGGCGCTGCGGCGGGCCAGCAGATCGCGCTCGGCCAGCTCCACGTCGGGGCGGGTCGGGCACCACCAGCGTGGGTGCGGCGCCGGCATCGACCTGCTCGGCGAAACGATCGAACAGCTGCGCCACCTTGCCGCAGTTGGCGGGACCAAGCAGGAGCGTCAGCGGCATCACTGGATTCTACGTCGCCCCCTCCACCCTCCGGCCTTACGGCTGCTTCGGACGGCGCGGAGGTATCGGTAGAGTGCCGGGTCGATGGCGAGCGACCTGACAGGCAAGGCAGTAGTGCTGGGGCTGGACGGGGCCACCTGGGACCTGCTGGTGCCGCTGGCCGAGCGCGGCATCATGCCCAACCTGGCGCGGGCGCTGGAGCGGGGGCGGCACGGCCGCCTGCAGTCCTGCCTGCCGCCGTACAGCTCGCCGGCCTGGATGTCGATCTCGACCGGCAAGAACCCGGGCAGCCACGGCATCTTCGACTTCTGGGAGGCCGGCCTGCCCGGCGAGCGGCGGCTGGTCTCGTCGCGGTCGGCCAAGGGCAAGAAGCTGTGGGAGCTGGTGGACGCGGCAGGCCGCGTGGCGCACGTGGTGGCGGTGCCGGTCTCGTATCCGCCGCCGCAGCTCGAGCGCGGGACGTTCGTGTGCGGCATGTTCACGCCCGGGGAGTCGGTCGACTACACCTGGCCGCCGGAGCTGAAGGCCGAGCTGAAAGCGCTGCCCGGCGGCTACCGCGCGGATCCCTACGCCGACGGCCTGCAGGGAGCGCCGTTCATCGAACAGACGCACTTCGTGATCCGCCAGCAGGAGGTGGCCACGAGCCACCTGCTGGAGAAGGGCGACTGGGACCTGCTGTTCTCGGTGATCCAGGCGCCGGATCCGATCCAGCACAAGTTCTGGAACGTGCTCGACCCGACCGACCCGCGCTACGACGCCGCCAAGGCGCGCGAGCACCTCCCGGCGCTGGAGGAGTCCTACCGGCGCTGCGACGAGGTGATCGGCGACCGGCTGGCGATGGCCGAGCGGGGCGCGTTCGTGATGGTCGTCAGCGACCACGGCTTCGGGCGCTACGAGAAGAACTTCTACCTGAACGCCGTGCTCGAGCAGCACGGGCTGCTGTTCCGCCAGAAGAGCGCCAAGAAGGTGGCGTCGAAGCGGCTCTCGACGCGGTCGGTGATCGACACGCTGCGCAGGATGGACGTGATCGGGCTGGAGGGGCGCGTGCCGCACCGCTTTCGCGAGCGGCTGGCGCGCGGCATCGACTCGGCGCTGTCGGTGCCGATCGACCAGGACCGGACGCTGGCCTACGCGGCCGCCCGCTCGGCCGAGAGCGTGTTCATCTCGGCGCACGTGCCGGACGACCAGCGCGACGCGGTGGCGGCGCGCGTGATCGAGGCGCTGGAGTCGGCCCGCGACCCCGACACCGGCGAGCCGATCATCGTGCAGGCGCTGCGCCGCGAGGACGTGTACGACGGCAGCGAGCTCGACCGCATCCCGGACATCCTGATCGACTTCGGCGAGCACCCGTACGTGGCGTCCGACCGGCTCGCGGCCAGCTCGATCGTGGAGCGGCTGCCGGCGTCGGGCGGCGGCGGGCGGCACCGGCGCTACGGGATCCTGCTCGCGCTGGGTCCGGGGGTGACCGCGGGCGAGATCGAGGGCGCGAACATCGTCGACCTGGCCCCGACGGCGCTGCACGCGATGGGGCTGCCGGTGCCGGACGACATGGACGGGCGTGTGCTGACCGAGCTGTTCACGGACGGCCGGCAGGTGCAGACGGCGAACGCGGCCGGCAGCGAGACCTCAGAGGTGGTCTACACCCCGGAGGAAGAGGCCGCGATCCAGGCGTCGCTGGAGAACCTGGGGTACATGTAGCGCCGGCTCACTCGGGCGGCTTCACCTGATCGACCAGCTGGTCGATCGCGGCCGAGTCGGGGTAGGCGTAGTTGATCTTCACGAACGGCTCCCACTTGTCGGGCAGCGCGTCCTCGGGAAAGATCGCCTCGACCGGGCACTCCGGCTCGCAGGCGCCACAGTCGATGCACTCCTCGGCGTCGATCACCAGCATCCGGCCCACCTCGTGGATGCAGTCGACAGGGCAGACGTCGATACAGGACTTGTCCTTGAGGTCGATGCAGGGCTCGGCGATGATGTACGTCACGAAACGGGGCCTCCTGGGCGTCTTCTCCTGGCGCCAGATCCTAGATGATTGATTCCACGAGCTGCGTGGCTTTGCAGCTGGTGCGAGCCGCCCCAGACGCCACGATCGCCCTTGAACAGGCTTCATCCAACCAGTTCCGACACGAGCTCAGGCAACCGCTCGCTCAGCACCGAACGCGCGACCACCTTGGCGAACCCGGCCTGGCGGGCTGCGCGCAGCGCCCCCGGGTCGGTGTGCTGGCCGAACC
Organism: uncultured Actinomycetes bacterium; assembly: GCA_963766445.1. GTDB lineage: Bacteria > Actinomycetota > Thermoleophilia > Gaiellales > JAICJC01 > JAICYJ01. The sequence continues at coordinate 176,235 of CAVXZW010000012.1, forward strand.
CGAGCACCGGAACCCCCGGGAAGCGGGCGATCACGTCGGCCGGATCGGTGCGGTTGACGTCGGCGATCACCAGGTCGGGCGCCGGGCCTCCCGGCTTGGCGATCACCTCGTGCCCGCTGGCGAGCAGCATGGCGTCGATCTTGCCTCGGAAGAACAGATCCACCCCGGCCAGCTGGACGACGCTCACAGCGACTCCGTGATGTGGTTGACCCAGCCGTTCAGGACGAAGGTGCGGTCGAAGAACACCAGCAGCCCGGCCGCCAGCAGCACCAGCCCGCTGAACGTGCGCACCAGGTCGTAGCGGTCGCGCATCAGCCGGAACAGGGCCATCGTGTGGCCCAGAGCCACGGCCGCCAGCAGGAACGGCAGCGCCAGCCCGGCCGCGTAGGCCAGGAGCAGGCCGGCGGCGTCCGCGGCCGTGCCGAAGCTGGCCGACAGCGCCAGCAGCGACGCCAGCACCGGTGTCACGCAGGGCGTGAAGCAGAGGCCGAACGCTCCGCCCAGGAGCAGCGGCGAACCGGTGCGGCGGGCCGGCTCGACGGCCGGCGCCAGGGTGCGCTCGATGAACGGGATCGGCAGCAGCCCGAGCATGCCCAGGCCCATGGCCACGATCACGATCCCCGACAGCTTGGTCAGCTGCTCGCGGTGGTCGGAGAGCGTGGCGCCGGCCAGGCCGGCGAGCACTCCCAGCACCACGAAAACGAGCGTGAAGCCGGCCACGAACGGCAGCGCGGCGGCCAGCGAGCGGCGCGGCCCGCCCAGGGCGGATGCCGATGGACGACAGGTAGGCGGGCACCAGCGGCAGCACGCAGGGCGTGGCGAAGGAGACGAGGCCGGCGCCGAACGCGACCACGGCGTCGGTCACGCCTCCTCCCGCGCCAGCTCGGCGTCGATGCGGGCGTCCATCTCAGCGTCCGGCGCAGCCGGCGGCGAGGGCCGTCGCCCCCGCCGCGGCCGCCGGACCAGGCCCGGGCCAGCAGCACGGCCAGCGCGGCGCCGACCAGCAGCACCGCGGCCGGCACCAGCCAGGCCAGCAGGTCGAAGCCGTGCTTGGGCGGCGCGGCCAGCACCTCCTCCCCGTACTGGGCGACCAGGTAGTCGCGCGTGCGCGCCTCCGACCAGCCCTGCTGGTGCTTCTGATGGATCACCTGCCGGATGCGGTTGGCCTCGGCCGACTGGGAGTTGTCCAGCAGCGTGTGGCAGACCGGGCACATCAGCTGGCTCTCGAGGTCGGCCTCCGACCAGGTGGCCTGCGCCGCCAGCGCCGGTGTCGTGATCGCCGCACCGAGCAGGCAGGCGAGCACCAGCGCCAGGCGCACTACGCGTTCCCCAGCAGCGGCTTCAGCTGTTGCTCGACGTCGGCGGCCGAGACCTCGCCCGGGAAGTGGTGCACGACGCGACCCTGGCTGTCGATGATGAACGTCTCGGGGAAGCCGGACAGCCCCCAGCGGTGGTAGATGGAGGAGCCGCCGGCGTGCACCAGCGGGTAGGTGAGGTGGTAGCGCCTGGCGAAATCGCGGGCGTCGCCGGTGTCGTCCTGGGAATCGAGGCCGACGACGGTCATCCGGCCGGCGTACTTCTGGGACAGCTCCTGCAGCGCCGGCGCCTCGGTCTTACAGGGGTCGCACCACGACGCCCAGAAGTTCAGCACGACCGGCTTGCCACGGAGCGACGAGAGCGTGGTCGTGCCGTGCCCGTTCACGTTCTGGAGCGTGAAGTCCGGCGCCATCGGGTGCCCGCCGTCGGCGACGTCGGCGGCGATCGAGGTCTGGTTGTCGATCACGCTCTTTGCAAACAGCCCGATCAGCGCCGCCAGCAGGATCACGGCGCCGGCCTGGAGCACTCGTCGGATCGGCACGGACACCCGGGCAGGGTATCTGCCGGGCCTCCCCCGCTGCGGCGGGGAGGCACACGTCCGCCCCGCCGCTGCATCCTCGCTCAGCCTATGCCAGATCCGACCGGGTACGAGCGGCTGAACGGCCGCCAGGGAACCCGCTCCCAGGAAGTGCCGCGACACATCGGACAGTCCGGCAGCACCTTGTGAACGGTCACCCCGTACCCGCAACCCGCACAGCGAAACTCACCCTTCGCGCGCGACCCCGCGATCCAGCTCGACGCATCAGCTCCCACGTCGAGTCGATCCGTGCTCGCTCCCATCCCGCCACCACCTTGTCCTTCGGGACGGCCGTAAGAGCCGTCGCTTCGTGTAGATTAGCCGTCGCCGGGAGGCACCTCCACAGGAATTTCCCGCGCTCGCAAGTTTTGGGTTGTCGACGGTCGCGGACACCCACACGCGGTTGTTAAGGGAGGTCCCATGAGCACCGAAGGAAACGATCCGACAGCGGGCGAGGACGCCGGCCCGGATCCCAGGCCGGATCCGGTTCCCACCGAGTCCTCGGCCACGCCGGAACCACCGCCGCCAGCCGCGGATCCGACACCGGAGCCCGAGCCTGATCCGGCACCGCCGCCACCGCCGCCACCTGCGGCGGAGTCCACCGCGGCGCCGCCGCAGTCGTCGCCGCCCGCGGCGAGCTTCGACTTCGCGGCGGTACCGCGATCGGTGTGGATCTCGGCGGGAGGCGCGTTGGTTCTGCTGATCAGCGTGTTCTTCAGCTGGTACACCGCCACCGCCAGCGTCACGCTGCCCGGCGGCGGCACCATCAGCAGGAGTGCGAGCGGCAGCGGATGGGACTCCGGCGGCGGCGCGAAGCTGGTGTTCCTCCTTGCTCTGGTGATCTTGGTGGTGTGGGCGATCGACCTGTTCGCCGACAACGTCACCCTGCCGTTCCCGGCCTCGATGGTGGCGCTGGTGCTGGGCGCGGCTGGCGTTGCTGGTGTGTCGTGATCAAGTTCTTCTCGAAGCCCGGCGGCCCCGATCTATCGTCATTCGGCGGCACACTTCACTTCTCCGTGTCGGTCGCCTGGGGCCTCTACGTCGCGATACTGGCGTCGATCGCCGTCATCGTCGGGGCCTATCTGCACATGAACGAGACGAGCTCCTAGCAGCACCAGCAGCCCGGTTGCGACTCCCCCGGCAGCGCCCACCAGGACGTCGCTGAGGTAGTGCACCCCCAGGTACACGCGGGACAGCGCGATCAGCGCGGCCAGGCCCACGATCCAGCCGCGGCGGGCCGGGACCACCACCCATAGCACCGTGGCGGCGGCAAACGCGATCCAGGCGTGGCCGCTGGGCATCGAGGAGCTGTCGGGGAGTGGCACCAGCCGGTGCACGTCCGCGTAGGTCACGCTGGGACGGGCGCGGTCGACGACATCCTTCATCAGATTCGACAGCAGCTGCGAGGCGAGGACGGCAGCCAGCACGGCCACGGCAGGGGCGATCCGGCGGCGCGTCAGCGCCACCCAGAAGGCGATGCCCACGAACGCGATGCCGTCGGCGCCGACCGTGGAAGCCAGCTTCATGAGCGGGGTCACGAGCGGTAGATCGAGGCCCGAGAGCCAGGCCACGATGCGATGGTCGAGCGCCTGCATCGGCGGTGACTCTAGTGAGGTCAGTAGACTGGGCGCCGTGACCACCACGAAGGCGACCCTCAAGCCGTACCTGACCGAGATCCGCGACTGGGTCTCGCAGGGCATGACCGACGTGTGGATCGCGCACCGGCTGAACTCGACGCCGGCCAGCATCTCGGCGTTCCGCTCGCAGCACGGAATCCTGCGGCGGGACGTGCTGACCGAGGTGTACGCGGCGGACGTGCCGCCGCCGGTGATCCCGCCGGAGGCCGACGAGCCGGAGCCGGAGGTGAAGCCGCGGCGGCGTTCCCGGGGCGGACGCAAGAAGACCGGCGAGACGGCCACGGCGCCGGCGGCAGCGGCCGAGCCGGCCGAGGGCGACGGCGAGGGCGGCGCCAAGCGGCGCAGGCGCGGCGGGCGCGGGAGAGGAAAGCGGTTGCCGACGTTCGAGGCGGTGCTCGACACGGGCGATGAGGGGTACGGCTTCTGGATCGACGGGGCCGTGCGCGACGATCCGCTGTTCGCGGAGCACTGGGCCTCGCGGCGCGCGATCGTGGTCAAGATCGAGGCGGATCAGATCGTGATCCGGCCGGCCGAGCAGGAGTAGCAGGCTCGGGCTCAGTCGCGGTCGCGGTAGTCCTGCGCGCCGCGCGCGAAGCGGGCGAAGGCGGCGTCGGCGACGATGGTGAGGTCGTGCGCCCAGACGTTGTCGGTGGTGCGGTGGGCGACCAGGCGGCACCATGCGGCGCTGGTGGCGTACTCGCGGGCGAGGTCCTCCAGGGTGTAGGTCTGGCCGACCCGGCGGGTCAGCTCGGCCACGATCTCGTCGACCACCTCGCGGTAGACGGCTTCGCGCTTGGGCGGCACGTCCAGGTGCTCGAGCTTGCGGCGGCCCTGGTCCCACTCCATCAGCGCGAGATCGACGGACGCGTTCACGCGCTGCAGCACCCATCGGCGGGGAACACGGGCGCGGCCTCCGCCAGCACCGCGTCGCCCAGCAGGTAGCCGGGCTGGGCCAGGGCGAACGCGGCGTGGGCGTGCAGGCATTTGACGGCGCCGTCGCGGGCGGTGCCGCCGATGCCGAGTGCGAGCGACGCGCCGCCGTCGAGCATGACCGGGGCAGGCCGGCGCAGGCTGCGCTGGCGCTGCGCGCCGTCGCGATAGGAGCGGCCGAGGACGGCGTCCTCGTCGGCCAGTCGCTGGTACCGCTCGACACCGCCGGCATGCTCGAGCGCCGAGACGGCTGCCACGGCGTGCGGGCAGGTCAGGTAGTAGGTGGTCGGAAACGGCTCGCCGCCGGGCAGGTAGGAGTCCTGCTCGACGACCGCCGGCGCGCCGTAGGGGCAGCGCGCCGCCACGCCCGCCACGCCTCGCGCCGGCCGGCCCAGCTGCCGCTCGATCACCGCGTCGTCATCCACCCTCTCAGCCTAGCCGCGCCGCGACACGGCCGGTCTCGGGGCCGGGTCCGGTGTCAAACACCGCCTCGGCTGCCGGGGCATTCCGGCACGCCGTTCTGACAGGTGTCACGGCCGCTGTGACCACGATTCATGGAGAACACTGGGCCCGACCAATTATTGGAGTCAAACACCGACGCGGGCGCCGTGGCACTCCGGCGCGAGGTCGGTGCACGTCGTTGCAAAGCTATGACGCGCCGATCAGCCGCACTGGGTGGCCGCGGAGGCCGGGATATCCCGGATCACGAGCGGGTGCTCGCCGGGATAGATCCAGCCGCAGGCGCGTGCCAGCTCGACGATCCGCGCCTTCGTCAGGAGCGCCGCCGCCTCCGACTGCAGCCGGTCGTGCTCGTGCTGCAGCATCACTACCTGGGTTTGCGAGCGCTGCAGCCGCTCGTCCGATCGCAGGTACTTCTGCACAGGGCTCACGTACAGAGCCGCCATCAGCAGCAGCACCGACGCCGCCGCGACCCTGCGGAACGTGAACGGGCTGCGATCGCGGCCCTGCGGAATTACCGGCCCCATCCGCCCCTGCTTCGACCCCGGGCGCCGGATCCCTACTCGAGCGTGTGCACCAGGATGTGGTTCGTCGAGCCCGGCAGGTTCAGCCGCGTCCCGCCCGTCAACACGACCCGGTCGCCGGTCACCGCCAGGCCGCTGTCCCTGACCGCGTCAGCCACGCTGCTCCACAGCTGCTCGATCGTCTCCGCGTCCTCGATCACGATCGGCACTACCGCCCAGTCCAGCGCCAGCTGCTGCAGTACGTGCTGGTAGGGGCTGGCCGCAACGATCGGCCGGCGCGGCCGGTACCGGGACACCTGGCGCGCCGTCGACCCCGACTGCGTGGGCACCGCGATCACGGGCGCGCCCAGTTCCTCGGCGATGTCGCAGGCGGCGTGCGACAGGATCGTCGCCATCTCGCCGTCGCGCCGCAGCGCGGGGTCGTGGTAGCTGAGCGACGGCTCAACCGCCCTCGAGATCCGGTGCATCATCGCGACCGCCTCCAGCGGGTAGCGGCCCACCGCCGTCTCGCCCGACAGCATCAGCGCCGACGTCCCGTCGAGCACCGCGTTCGCCACGTCCGACGCCTCCGCCCGGGTCGGCTCCGGCTGGTTGATCATCGACTCCAGCATCTGCGTGGCGGTGATCACCGTCTTGCCGGCGTTGCGCGCGGCGCGGATGATCAGCTTCTGCACCAGCGGCACGTCGGCCACCCCGATCTCGACCCCGAGGTCGCCGCGGGCCACCATCACAGCGTCCGATGCCGGCACGATCGCGTCCAGGTCCTCGACCGCCTCGGCCTTCTCGATCTTCGCGATCACCCGCGCGCTCGACCGCTCCGTGGCGATGTGGTCGCGGAGATCGACCAGGTCCTTGGCGCTGCGCACGAACGACAGCGCCACGTAGTCGACCCCGTGGGCCAGCGCGAAGTCGAGGTCTGCCAGGTCCTTCTGGGTCAGCGACGGGATCGGCAGCGGCGTGCCCGGCAGGTTCACGCCCTTCCCCGACGAGATCAGCCCGCCCAGCTCGACCAGGCACTCCACCCGGCTGCCGCTCACCGACTCCACGCGCACCCGCACACGGCCGTCGTCGATCAGCAGCTCCGTGCCCGCCCGCACCACCGTCGCCAGGCCGGGAAAGGTCACCTCCAGGTCGCCGGGCGCGCCCTCGCCCACGGCCGCCAGCACCACCCGGTCGCCCTGGTTCACGGCCCGCGGCTCGGCCAGCACCCCGATCCTGATCTTCGGCCCCTGCAGGTCGGCGATCACCGCCAGCGGCCGGCCCAGCACCTCCTGCGCCCGCCGCACCGCCTCGATCACCCCGTAGTGATCCTCGTGACTGCCGTGCGAGAAGTTGAGCCGGGCGGCGTCCATCCCCGCCCACGCCAGCCGCTCGACGAACTCGGGGTCGCTCGAGGCCGGCCCGATCGTGCAGACGATCTTGGTGCGGCGCGTCAGCCGCGCGCTCATGCCGTCTGCGTGGTGAGCCGGGCGAACGCGCCGCGGCCCGGATAGCGGGCCGCCGATCCCAGCTCCTCCTCGATCCGCAGCAGCTGGTTGTACTTGGCGACCCGGTCCGACCGCGACGGCGCGCCGGTCTTGATCTGGCCGCAGTTCGTGGCCACCGCCAGATCGGCGATGGTGACGTCCTCGGTCTCGCCGGATCGGTGCGACATCACCGCCGCGTACCCGGACGTGTGCGCCAGGCGCACCGTGTCCAGCGTCTCGGAGAGGCTGCCGATCTGGTTGACCTTGACCAGGATCGCGTTCGCGGCACCCCGCTCGATGCCCTGGCCGAGCCGCTCCACATTCGTCACGAACAGGTCGTCGCCGACCAGCTGCACGCGCGTGCCGAGCGCCGCGGTCAGCTGCTGCCAGCCGTCCCAGTCGTCCTCGGCCAGCCCGTCCTCGATCGAGACGATCGGGTAGCGGGTGCACAGATCCTCGTAGTAGCCGACCATCTCGGCCGCATCCAGCACGCGGCCCTCGCCGTCCAGGTGGTAGCGCCCGTCGCGGTAGAACTCGGTCGAGGCCGGGTCGATGGCGATCGCCACCCGGTCGCGATGCCCGGCCGCCTCGGCCGCCTCCATGATGGCCGCGATCGCCTCCTCGTTCGACTCCAGGTTCGGAGCGAACCCGCCCTCGTCGCCGACCGCGGTCACCAGGCCACGGCCGTGCAGGAGCGCCTTCAGCGCGTGGAACGTCTCGGCGCCGACCCGCAGAGCCTCGCGCGAACGAGTCCGCTCCTACCGGCACTACCATGAACTCCTGCAGGTCGATGTTGTTGTCGGCGTGGGCACCACCGTTGATCACGTTCATCATCGGCACCGGCAGCACGTGCGCGTCGGTGCCGCCGACGTAGCGGTACAGCGGCAGCCCGACCTCGTCGGCACCGGCCTTGGCCACCGCCAGCGACGTCCCCAGGATCGCGTTCGCGCCCAGGTTGCCTTTGTTCGGCGTGCCGTCAAGGTCATTCAGCACCTGGTCGATGGCGCGCTGATCGAGCGCGTCGGCACCTTCCAGCTCACTGGCGATCGTGCCGTTGACGTTGCCCACCGCCCGCTCGACGCCCTTGCCGCCCCAGCGCGATCCGTCGCCGTCGCGCAGCTCGACAGCCTCGAAGGCGCCGGTCGACGCCCCCGACGGGACGGCCGCGCGCCCGCTGGCGCCGGACTCGAGGATCACCTCGACCTCGACCGTCGGGTTGCCCCGCGAGTCAAGGATCTGACGGCCGTAGACGGACAGGATCGAGCTCATCGCGCCCGATGATACCGGCGGTGCCAGCCGGCCCGCGATGGGTCAGACCGCCGACGGCCCCAGCGGGATCGCGAAATCGACGCGCGCGCCGTTGCCGGGCGACGAGGAGATGCTGACATCGCCCCCGGCCAGCCGCAGCCGCTCGCGCATCGCGTCCAGGCCCAGGTGCAGCCGCATGCCGCTGCGATCGAGGGCGCGGGTGACGTCGAATCCGCGCCCGTCATCGACCACACAGCCGCGCAGCCAGGCCTCGTCGCTCCACAGCCGCACCTCCACCCGGCTTGCCTGCGAGTGCTTCCGCGCGTTCACCAGCGCCTCCTTGACCGTGCGGAACGCGAGGTCCTCCACCAGATACGTGAACCTCGCGTCGGGCGCAGCCAGCGCCACGGCGAACCCACCCTCCTGCCCAACCTCGTCGGCGAGGTCGCGCAGGGCGGCGCCGATCCCCTGCGCGTCCAGCAACGGCGGTCGCAGCTCGAACGTCAGCCTCCGGGCGCGCTCGACCGCCGTTCGCAGCGTGGCGCGGGCGTCCTCGAGGGCGTCGGCCACCCGCCGGTCGGTGTCCACCGCGGCGATCGTCACGCGCTCGACCGCCATCAGCGCGGCCGTCATCACCTGGATGGTGTCGTCGTGCAGCTCGCCCGCGATCTGGGCCCGCGCCGCCGCCTCGGAGTGCAGCATCGCCTCCAGCACCTCATGCCGAGCCAGCTCGCTGCGGCGCAGCGCCTCCTGCGCGCGATGCCGTTCGGTCGTGTCAAACATCACCCCGTGAGAGCGGGCCGGCTCGCCCGGCCCGCCCCGCAGCAGCGTTGCGCGGTCGTGGAACCAGTGCACCTCGCCGTCGTGGCCGACCAGCCGGTACTCCTCGTCGTAGGGCTCGCCGGTCGCGAGGTGCTGGACGAAGTTGCCGACGGCGCGCTCGCGGTCGTCCTCGTGGACGGCCATCCGCCAGTCGTTGAAATCCAGCGCCTGGCCCGGAAGGCGACCCACCAGCTCGTCCATGTGCGACGTCGAGAACACCACACACAGGCCCTCCTCGACGATGTAGGGGATGGCCGGGATCTGCTGCACCAGCGTGCGGAAGCGGGTCTCGGCTTGCTCCAGCTCCCTGGTCAGGCGCTCACGCGAGATCACGGTGGTGAGCAGCCCGGCCAGCTGCTCGGCGCGGGCCAGCTCGGCTTCCTCAAACGGCCGTTGGCCGAGGTAGTAGAGCTCCATCACGTGCGACAGCTTGTCGTCCTGGTAGACGCGGATGGTGACGTCGAAGGCCGCGCCGACGCGCTCGAGGAAGGCCGTCACGCCGGGTGTCTCGGGGTCACCGGCCCGATACACCGCCACCGCCGACCCCGGGCCCTTCACCCCGTCGTAGCCGAGCTCGTCGGAAACCAGCCCCGTCCCCGGCAGCACCTCGGGGTGGTCGAGGCAGCCGTCGGCGGCCAGGACGGTGATCACCTCGGGATCGTTCCGCACCTCGCAGAAGGTGGCGTGGTCGGCATCGAGCACCGCGATCGCGTACTCGAGCAGACCCGCGATCAGCGGCTGAGAGTCAGTCACGCGACAGATCCCGCTTGGCTAGGCGGTACCAGGCGTCCTGGTCGTCCAGGCTGAGTGCGGCGAACTCGAGGCCGTCGGCCAGCGCCAGCTGCTCGGCCCGCTCCACCCGGTCGCGGAAGCGCCCCGACGCGGCGCGCAGCGCCAGCTCGGGATCGACACCGGCCAGGCGGGCGACGTTGACACCCGCGAACAGCAGATCGCCCAGCTCGTGCACCACGTGCGCATCCGGCTCGTGCTCGGCCCGCTGCGGCCCGGCCGCGTCGAGCGCGTCGCGCAGCTCCCGCAGCTCCTCGGCCAGATCTCCCCAGGCACCGTCCCAGGCGTGCCAGTCAAACCCGACCGCAGACGCGCGGCGCTGCACCTTGCGCGCGTGCAGCAGCGCCGGCAGCACCGTGGGAACGTCGTGGAAGATGCCGCTGCGGCCCTCCTGGTCGCTCTTGATCTGCTCCCAGTTGCGGCGCACCTGGCCGGGCGTGTCGGCCACCGTCTCGCCGAACACGTGCGGATGGCGGCGGATCAGCTTGGCCGTGATCGCCCGCGCCGTGGCCGCCCAGTCGCCCTCGTCCTGCTCCGACAGCAGCAGCGCCAGGAAGGCGGTCTGAAACAGCAGGTCGCCGAGCTCGTCCAGCAGCTTCTCCGGGTCGCCCAGCTGCGCGGCCTCGGCCACCTCGTAGGCCTCCTCCAGCGTGTGTGGCACGATCGTCAGCGCCGTCTGCTCCCGGTCCCAGGGGCAGTCGCGGCGCAGCCTGGCGGTCAGGCGCATCAGCGCGATCATGGCGTCGCCCGCCATCAGCGCCGCCAGCGCGTCGCCGTCCGGGCACGGTCGGCACGTCCGGCGCGGCCGCCTGCAGGCGCACGAACCGCTCCCCCGAGGCCGCCGCCACGGGCGCATCGCCGGCCAGCGCCAGCCCCTGCCGGCCCAGCCACCCGGCCAGCGGCTCGTCCGGCTCGACGCGCACCGGCCCGGCCGTCTCCAGCGCCCGGAAGGACGCAAGAGGGATCAGTTCTGGGTCACCAGGGCCAAGCGCAACGAGGAGCTGCAGCCGGCCCACGCGGCTAGGGCGACGTACCGCCGGAGGTGGAAGCGGTCGGTGCCGGCTTGTACGCGGGGGCGTACGTGGTCAGCTTCTTCTGCGCGGCCAGCAGCGACTGGATCTTCTTCTGCAGCTTCGGCGTCTCCTGCGACTGCTCGAGCTGCGACAGGATCTGGGCCTTCGCGGCGTCGTAGCTCTGCTGGCTGCCCTTGACGGTGTCACCGTCGGCGCGGATCACGAAGTAGCAGTTGGGCTTGCACTTGCCGGCCAGGTTCGATGCTGCGTACGAGGAGTCGACCTCGACCGGCGGGCTGATGCCGCCCGTCACCAGCCCGGCGAACACGGCGTTCGCGAAGTTGGTCTCGACCTGGCCCTGCGTGGCGGTCATCGCGCCGCTGGGGTTGCTGGCGGCGTCGCAGCGAGTACTTCTTGACCTCGGCCGGGAAGCTCGAGCCCTGGATCAGCGCCTTGCGCGCGGCATTCGCATCGGCCTGGTTCTTGGTCAGGATGTAGTGCACCTTGCGGGTGTCGGCCGTGACGTACTGCGACTTGTGGGCGTTGTAGTAGGCCTGCGCCTGGGCGTCGGTGACCTTGTACTGCGGACTTCAGCTTGGCGATGATCTTCGTCTGCAGGAGCTGCGGCCGGATCAGCTGCTGCTTCAGGTAGTCCTCGGTGATCGCGTACTTCTTGAGGTAGGCCTGGTACTTGGCGGTGTCCGTCCCGAACTGGGCCTGGATCGCCTTCTGCAGTCCGGCGTTGACCTCGCTGTCGGACACCGTGACGCCCAGCTCCTTGGCGATGTTCTCGACCTGCGCGTTCGTGATCATCCGCTGCAGGATCGGGTCGACCAACTGCGTCTTGTACGCGGCGGTACCGGCCGCGGGGATCTTCTGCTTGGCCACCTTGGCCGAGTTCACCTGGAAGGTGACCAGCTGGTCGAGCTGCTCCTTGGTGATGTGCGTATCGCCGACCACGGCGACGTCGCCGCTCTCCAGCGAGGCGCTCGAACTACTGCTACTGCCACCGCCACAGGCCGCGGAAACCGCGACCGCGGCGAGCAGTACAAGGGGAAGAATTATCCGGTAACGACTCATAAAAACACGTTACGCCGCTGTCCGGCGGCGCGACTCGATTATAGCAGCGAGCACCTCCAATCCCTCCCGCATATTGGGTCTGCCGTTGGAGTTCGGTTGGAGCTCGAGCTTGCTGGAGACCTCTCTGCGCGGCCACGCTGTAGATGGCCTGCGGCACCCGCTGCTTCATCTCACGCACCTGCGCCGAGTCCATCCGCAGCGGCGACACGGTCAGCTTGGCGCCGCGCACGACGACCACCTCCGCGCCCAGCTCGCCGGCCAGCATTCGCGCCTCGTGGATGCCGAACAGGTTCTCGACGGGATCGGGCAGCGGGCCGAACCGGTCGACCACCTCGGCGCGCAGCTCGCGCAGATCGGAGACGCTTCCCGCCAGCGCCAGCCGCCGGTGCAGATCGATCTTGACCGCCTCCAGCGACACGTAGCTGGCCGGCACGTAGGCGTCCACCTGCGCATCCACGCGCACCGGGCGCGGCGGCGGGCCGGTCGCCCCCTGCAGCTCGGCCACGGCCTCGGCCAGCAGCTCGCAGTACAGCTCGAACCCGACCGCGGCCACGTGGCCCGACTGCTCGTCGCCGAGCAGGTTCCCGGCCCCGCGCAGCTCCAGGTCGCGCATCGCGATCCGGTACCCGGAGCCGAGCTCCGTGTAGTCGGCCAGCGTGGACAGCCGGTGCCGAGCCTCCTCGCTGAGCTCGCGCCGGTCCGGGTAGAACAGGTAGGAGTGCGCCGTCACGTCGCTGCGGCCGACGCGACCGCGGATCTGGTAGAGCTGGGACAGGCCGAGCGTGTCGGCGCGCTCCACCACCAGCGTGTTGGCCTGGGGGATGTCCAGCCCCGACTCGATGATCGTGGTCGAGACCAGCACGTCGTGATCGCCGCGCAGGAAGGCCAGCATCACCTCCTCCAGCTGCCGCTCCGGCATCTGGCCGTGGGCGACGCCGACGCGCATCTCCGGCACCCAGGAGCGCACCCGCGCCGCCGCCTCGTCGATCGTCTCGACCCGGTTGTGCAGGTAGAAGGACTGGCCCTCGCGCGTGTGCTCGCGGCGCAGGGCGGCGGCGATCAGCTCCTCGTCGAACTCGCCAACGTGGGTCTTGATCGGGCGCCGTCCCCGCGGCGGCGTGGTGATCACCGAGATGTCGCGCAGGCCCGACAGCGACATGTGCAGCGTGCGTGGGATGGGCGTGGCCGACATCGCCAGCACGTCCACCTCCAGCCGCATCTGCCGCAGCAGCTCCTTCTGGGCGACGCCGAAGCGCTGCTCCTCGTCCACCACCACCAGCCCCAGGTTGCCCGGCACCACGTCACGCGAGAGCACGCGATGCGTGCCGATCAGGACGTCCACCTTGCCCTCCCGGAACCGCGCCAGCACCTGCTTCACCTCGGCCGGTGGCCGGAATCGCGAGACCGTCTCGACCTCGACCGGGAAGTCACGGAAGCGATCCCGGAAGGTGGCGCCGTGCTGCTGCGCAAGCACCGTCGTGGGCACCAGCACCATCACCTGGCGGCCGCCGGACACGCACTTCATCGCCGCCCGCACGGCCACCTCGGTCTTGCCGAAGCCGACGTCGCCGCAGACCAGCCGGTCCATCGGCTGCTCGCCCTCCATGTCCTCGGTGACCGCGTCGATGGCGCGCTGCTGGTCGTCGGTCTCCTGGTAGGGGAACGCCTCCTCCAGTCGCGCCGTCCACTCGTCGTCACCAGGGAACGGCGGCCGGCTGGTCGCCTGGCGCCGTGCGTACAGCGCCAGCAGCTCGCCGGCCAGCTCGCGCACCGCGTTGCGCGCCCGCGCCTTGAGCGTGTTCCAGGCCTTGCCTCCCAGCTTCGCCAGCGTCGGAGCGGAGCCGTCCGATCCGATGTAACGGCTGACCTTGCCCAGCTGCTCGTGGGGCACGTAGAGACGGTCGTCGCCGCGGAACTCCAGGTACAGGTAGTCGCGCACGACGCCGCCCACCTCGCGCGTATCGAAGCGGACGAACCGCCCCACGCCGTGGTCGTCGTGCACCACATAGTCGCCCGCCCGCAGGTCGCCGAACGCGGCCAGGGCGCGACCCAGCCCGATGGCGCGGCGGGTCGCACGGCGGCGGAACAGCTGGCTCGAGGGCAGCACCGCCAGCCGCAGCCACGGGATCACGACCCCGCCGCGGATCGTCGCCTGGCAGAACGCCACCCCGGCCTCGTCCGGCCCGGTTGCGCCCGGCTGCGGTGTCTCCACGTCGATCCGGGTCAGGGCCAGCCGGGTGCGCTCGGCCTCGCCCACGTGCGGGAAGCAGACCAGCACGCGGTAGCCGGCGCGCACCAGCGCGCGCAGCTCGTTCTCGGCCTCGGCGATGCCGAACGAGGCCAGCGCCGGCGGCTGCGCCTCGAACGAGATCGTCTGCCCCAGCGGCAGCTCCTCGAGCGCGCCGCTGCGCTCGACCAGCGCCTCGACCTCCTGCGGCCGCACGTAGCCGCGCGACCGCAGCTGCGGGTCGCGCAGACGGTCGGCGGCCTCCTCGCTGTGCTCGCGGGCGGCCTCCACGACCTGGTCGGGGTTCCAGACCAGCACCTGGGCGAGCCGCTCCAGCTCCGGCGCGAGCGCCACCAGCCCGGCCGGGATCACCGGCTCGTCCTGCTCGGCGCCCCATTCCTGCTCCAGGTCGCCGGGCTCGGCGGCGGGGTAGACGACCGCGCGGTCGAGCTCGTGCAGCGAGCGCTGGGTGAACGCCGAGAAGGCCGACAGGCGCTCGATCTCGTCACCGAAGAACTCGGCCCGGATCGGCTCGCGGCCCGTGGTCGGGAACACGTCGATGATCCCGCCCCGCACGGAGAAGCCGCCACGCTCCTCGACCGTGTCGACGCGCTCGTACCCGGCCGCGGCCAGCAGCTCGACGACCGCGTCGAAGCCCGGCTCGGCGCCGAGGTCGAGCTCGACCACCGCCGGCCGCCGGGCGACCGGCGCGATCCGCTCCACCAGCGCGTCGGCCGAGACCGCCACCAGCCCACCCTGGGCCAGCGCGTCCAGCGCCAGCGCCCGCTCGCCCACCAGGTGCGCGGCAGGCTCGAGGCCACTGCCGTATGCGGCGCCGCGCGACGGCAGGTAGGCGACCGCGGCTCCCGGCAGGTACGGCGCCGCCGACTCGGCCAGCGCGTGTGCGGCCTCGTCGTCGTCGACCACCACCACCAGGCCGCGCGGGGCCAGCTGCTCGCGGGTTCGCCACAGCGCCGCCACCAGCAGCGGCAGCATCGGCGGCGAGACGCGGGCGCGGGGCACGCCTGCGGCCGCGATCCGCGCGAACGAGGCGATGTCGTCGCTCTCCAGCAGGTAGGGCAGAGCCAGCTCCGCGCCGGCGAGTGCGGAGGCGATCTCGGGTGGTCGGTCGAGCGGGTCGGTGCGGTCCACGGCCGTCTCTGATGGTAGTCTGGCGAGCGTCATCGTCCGGAGGTTCACCGTTGCGCCGTCGCTACCTCGCCCCGCTGATCGCCCTGGTGCTGCCGCTGCTGCTGCCGGCCGTCACCTGGGCCGCCGACCACGTCTGGCACCGAGAAGCCGGCCGGTCATGACTGGACGCTCGACGGCATCTTCGTGGTCGCGCTCGGCATCCCGCTGATCCTGACCATCCTGACGCTCGTCGACATCGCGGTGGGCAAGCACACCAGCAAGCACGACTAGTGCCGCTCCAGCTAGACGAGCTGTTCGACCTGCTCCGCATCGAGTCGATCTCGAGCGACGGAAAGCACGCGCCCGAGCTGCGGCAGGCGGCCGACTGGGTGGCGGCGATGGTCGGCGGCGGCACCGTCGTCGAGGGCTACGGCAACCCGCTGGTCGACGCGCTGATCCCGGCCTCAGTCGCGGATGCGCCGACAGTGGTGGCCTACGGGCACTACGACGTGCAGGCGCCCGGCGACCCGGCGCTGTGGACGTCCCCGGCGTTCGACCCGCAGGTGCGCGACGGCTGGCTGTACGCACGCGGCGCGTCCGACGACAAGGGCAACTACTGGGCGCTGCTGCGGGCGGCGCTCGACCTGGCCGAGAGCGGGAGCCTGGGCGTGAACGTACGGGTGATCGCCGACGGCGAGGAGGAGATCGGCGGCCACTCGGTGATCGACTACCTGGCCACGCTCGACGACGACTTCGGCGCAGCTGTGATCTTCGACGGGGCGATGGCCAGCGGCGAGGTGCCGGCGGTGACCACCGCCCTGCGCGGGCTGGTCGGATTTCAGGTGCGGCTGGTCACCAACCACAAGGAGCTCCACTCCGGTCTCTACGGCGGCGCCGCCGCGAACCCGGTGCACGACCTGGTGGCGGTGCTGGCGAGCGTCGCCGGCCATGACCAGGACTTCTCCGTGGGCATCGCGCCTGTCACGGACGCGGAGCGCGCGGGCTGGGCCTCGCTGCCGTCGGGCGCAGAGCTGATGCAGGCCGCGGGCGCCACGCCGGCCGACGACCGCGCCGAGGCCGACTTCTACCGCCGAACCTGGGAGGGGCCGTCGCTGACGGTGCACTCGATCGGCTGCGGCGATCCGCGCATGCACAAGACCAGCATCGGCACCGACGCGCTGGCGTCGCTGTCGCTGCGGGTGGCGCCCGGGCAGGACCCGGCGGCCCTGCATGAGCAGCTCGAGACGCGGCTGCGCTCGGCCTGCCCGGCGCACGCGACGATCGAGCTGGACGCCTGGCCGGCGAGCAGCCCGGCGTACGTCTCGCCGGACGACCCCGTGATCGCCAGCGGCTTTGCCGCGATCGAGCGGGCCACCGGCACGCGCCCGCTGGCGATGCGCAGCGGCGGCTCGATCCCGGTGATGGCCGCGCTGGTATCGCGGGGCACGCCGACGATCCTGTCCGGCTTCGCGACATCCGACGACGACATCCACTCACCGAACGAGAAGATGCGGGTGCGGAACCTGGAATGGGCGTTCGCAGCGGGGCGCGAGATCTTCCTGGGGTTGGAGTCGGCGCTGCGCGACCGCGGGTAGGGAGTGGACGCCGTCCGTCGAAGGGGTTACGCTTGCGCGCGATGCGAATGACCTCGCGCGGAATGAGCGAATACCAGGTGCGCACGCGGCTGTACGAGCCGCCGGAGATGGTGCGCCGCCTGGAGGCAAAGCTGGCCTGCTGGAGGATCTCCAGCGCGCCACGCATGCGCGGCGAGGATCTGCGCCGCGCGTTCGAGCAGCGGCTGGACAATCGCGCGGACGTCGTCGAGGCGCCGACGGACGTCGTCGAGGCCGAGCGCGGTCCGCATCGTGGCGTAGCGCGGGCGCCGCGGCTACGCCGTCGGGCTGCCGTTCCACGTGCGCATGGCCACGTCCACGCCGTCCCGCAGCACCGACAGCGCGCAGTCGGCGCCGTCGCGCACCAGGCGGTCGACATCGGTGCCCGGTGGGAACGGCTGCAGCACCCAGTCGGCCACCGGCCTGCGGTCGCCCCGCTCCGGCCGGCCGATACCGATCCGGACGCGCAGGAAGTCCTGTGTGCCGATTGCTTCGGCCAGCGAGCGCAGGCCATTGTGCCCGGCCAGCCCGCCGCCCTGCTTCGCGCGCACGTCACCCAGCTCCAGGTCGAGCTCGTCGTGGACGACGACCAGCCGTTCCGGCGGCAGCTTGTAGAACCGCAGCGCCGGCGCCACCGAACGGCCCGACTCGTTCATGAACGTCTCCGGCACCAGCAGTGCCAGCCGCTCGTCCCGGTCGCGCAGCTCGCTGACCCGTCCGTTCCAGCGCGAGCGCCAGCTCCCGCCCAGCTCGTCGGCGATCAACTCGACCGCGCGCCGGCCCAGGTTGTGGCGCGTGTCCTGGTAGCGCGGCCCGGGATTGCCGAGACCGACCACCAGGTGGGAGAGCGACGGCTCGCGCGATCGGCGAAACAGGCTCACCCGACGCTACTCGTCGCCTGCGGGTGCCTCCGCCGGAGTCTCGCCGTCCGCGGCCTCGCCCTCGCCGGCCTCCTCGCCCTCGGCGCCCTCCTCGCCCTCGACGCCCTCCTCGCCCTCCTCCGGCTCGAGCTCCTCCTCGGCGATGGGGGCGGTGACCGTGGCCAGCACGGTGCTCTCGGGGTCGTCCAGGAAGGTCACGCCCTCGAGGCCGTCGACCTCGACCAGGCGCAGGGAGCCGCCGATCTCGAGCTCGCTGACGTCCACCACGATCTGCTCCGGGATGGCGGTCGGCAGCACCGAGATGTTCAGCTCATGGGTGGGTTGGCTGAGCACGCCGCCCATCTCGACGCCGTGCGGAATGCCCTCGATGTGGACGCGCACGACGGTGTTGATCGGCTGGTCGAGCCGCACCTCGTGGAAGTCGATGTGGATCACGCGGTCGCGGACCGGGTCGAGCTGCATGTCCTTGATCACGACGGGGTGCGTCTTACCGGCTCCGTCAATGGTGAGGTCGATGATGGCGTGGGTGCCGCCTGAGCCGGAAACGGCCGTGCGCAGGTCGCGAGCGCCGACGACGATCGCCTGCGAGCCCTCGCTGCCGCTCCGCGACGTGTAGAGGACGCCGGGGATGTCGCCCGCGGCGCGCATCGCCCGCGCAAGCTTTCCGCCGCGCTCTTCCCGCAGGCGCACCTGTAGTTTCACATCAGCCATCGATCGCTCCCGAATACCGTGACGAGCCGGGCGCCTAGAACAGCTGGTTTCCGCCGTGGAACAGGCCCGACACCGAGTCGTCGTTGAAGACGTTGGAGATGGTATCAGCCAGAATCGGCGCAACCGACAGCACCCGCACCTTGTCGGGCCGCTCGACGGCGTTCGTGGGGATCGTGTCGGTCACGACCACCTGCTTGAAGACGGATGCCTCCAGGGTCTCGAGCGCCCGCCCGGAGAAGACCGCGTGGGTGGCGCAGGCATAGACCTCGGTGGCGCCGTGCTCGATCAGCGCCTCGCCGCCGGCGCAGAGCGTGCCGGCCGTATCGATGATGTCGTCTATCACGACGCAGACCTTGTCGCGCACGCGGCCGATCACGTTGGTCACCTCGGCCACCTGCTGCTCGGGGCGCTCCTTGGTGATCAGCGCGAAGCCGGAGCCCAGCATCTCGGAGAACTTCTTGGCCAGCTTGGCGCGGCCGGCGTCGCCGGAGACGACCACGATGTCGTCGGGCGGGACGTCGCCCACCACCAGCTTGAAGTGGTCGGCCAGCAGCGGCACCGAGGTCATGTGGTCGACCGGGATCTTGAAGAAGCCCTGCAGCTGGCCCGCATGCAGGTCCATGGTCAGCACCCGGTCGGCCCCCGCGGCCTCGATCATGTCGGCCACGAGCTTCGACGTGATCGGCTCGCGCGGCGCGCTCTTCTTGTCCTGCCGCGAGTAGGGGTACCAGGGCATCACGGCCGTGATCCGCTTGGCCGATGCCAGGCGGGCCGCGTTGATCATGATCAGGAGCTCCATCAGCGAGTCGTTGGTCGGCGACGAGCAGGACTGCACGATGAACATGTCGGCGCCGCGGATCGACTCCTCGTAGCGCACGTAGACCTCGCCGTTGGTGAAGGTCTTGAGCGTGGCCCGGCCCAGCTCGATGCCGAGGTGCTCTGCGATCTTCGCGCCCAGCTCCGGGTTGGAGCGCCCGCTGAACAGCATCAGCCGCTTGTGCGGCGCCCGCTCCATCCAGGTCGGGTGCGGGGAGTCGCTCACCGCCGGAGTGCTGCCCGGAACGGTGGCGAACAGCGGTATCGGCGACTCAACGCTGACGGCGCTTTCGGCGTCCATATCCTTCGATGTTGGTCTGCTTGGCACGGGCCACTCCCAGCGCGTCGGGTGGGATGTCGTTGGTGATGACCGAGCCGGCGCCCGTCCAGGCACCGTCACCGATCGTGACCGGGGCGACGAAGACATTATGAGAGCTGGTGTGGACGTCCCTGCCGATGGTGGTGCGCTGCTTCTCGTTACCGTCGTAGTTGGCGGTGATCGCGCCCGCCCCGATGTTGCTGCCGGAGCCCACGTCGGCGTCCCCGATGTAGGACAGGTGCGGCACCTTCGCGCCCTCTCCGATCACCGAGTTCTTGATCTCAACGTAGGTGCCCGCCTTGGCGCCGTCCATCAGGGTCGCTCCCGGGCGAAGGTAGCAGAACGGGCCGACCAGGGCATCTCGCCCGATGGTGGCGTCGACGGCCACGGCATGCGGCCCCACCTGCGCGCCGGCACCGACGCGGGTGGCGCCGCGCAGCACGGTGAACGGGTGCACGGTCGCGTCGGCCTCGATCTCGACCCCGGGCTCGATGAACGTGCTGGCGGGATCGACGATGGTGACACCGGCAAGCATGTGGCCGCGGTTGATCCGGGCCCGCAGCTCGGCGTCGGCCTCGGCCAGGTCGACCCGGGTGTTGACGCCCTTGGCCACCAGTGGATCATCGTGGCGGTGGGCGTGCACGACCTCGCCGTCCGCGGCCAGGATCGCGGCGATGTCGGTCAGGTACAGCTCGCCCTGGTCGTTCTGGTCGGTGACCCGGTCGAGTCCCGACCACAGCCGGTCGCTGCGGACGACGTAGTACCCACCGTTCACCTCGCGCAGCGCGCGCTGGGCGTCATCGGCGTCGCGCAGCTCGACGATCGCCTCCACGGCTCCCCCGCTCCCGCGCACGATCCGCCCGAAGTCGCCGCCGATCGTCTCGGTGCGGTCGAACGTGAGCAGGGTGGCCGCCGCGCCCGCCTCGCGGTGCGCCGCCACCATCGCCAGCAGGGTCTCCGCCTCGACCAGCGGGTGGTCGGCATTCATGATCAGCACGTCGCCGGCAAAGCCGGACAGCGCCTCGCGGCCGGCCAGGACGGCATCGCCGGTGCCGCGCGCGCTGTGCTGGACGGCGGTCGACGCCCAACCGGGCACGAGCGCGTCGAGCTCGGGCTGATCGGGTGGGACGATCACCACGGCCGGGTCCGCCCCCAGCGGCTCCACGGCCGCCAGCGACCAGCCCAGCAGCGGGCGGCCGCAGGCGGTGTGCAGCAGCTTGGGCAGGCGCGACTTCATGCGCGTGCCCTTGCCGGCGGCGAGGACGAGGCAGGCGAGCGGTTGGGTCATTTCACTCAAAAAGGGGGGACTGGGGCGCCTGGATTCGAACCAGGGGTCGCGGGACCAAAACCCGCTGCCTTACCACTTGGCCACGCCCCATCGCCGTGCGGTCAGGCAACCACCACGAGTATAGGGGGCGAAAAGCGAGCGTCGCAAGGAGCGAGGGTGGCACAGTGCTCGGCACGGGCCGCCGAAGCGACGGGCGAGGCGACCCTTTGCAGGACCCCTAGGTGCGGCGCAGGTCGCCCAATAACACGAGCACCATGATCACGAGCAGGAGTGCCCCCACGATCGCGGCGAAGAAGAACAGCCCGAAGATGGCCGGCACCACGATCCCCGCGACCGCCTGTGACATCGCCACCACCCACAGCGGCCGCCGCACGGCGAGCGGCACCCGGCGGCGCAGGTAGAGGTACGACAGCACCGCGAGCACGCCCACGAGCCACATCAGCCGGAAGCCGACGTGCCAGGCAAACGCGGCCTCGACGAACCCGACCACCACCGCGATGCGGATGCTGTTGTCGCGCAGCCAGCGGACCGGGCTGCGCCGCCTCGGCTTCTGCTCGAGGGTGACCTGGTCGCTTGAGAGGTTCCATTCGGCCATGTCCGAATTCTACACGGGCGCCGTGGCGATCGAGCCCGGAATCAGCGCCCGCGCCGCCTCGGCGGAGGCACGGTCACCGAAGAGGCCGAACACGGTAGGGCCGCTGCCCGAGACGGCGGCGGCCAGGGCGCCGGCCGCGCGCACGGACGCGAGCGCGCCGGCGATGCCCGGACACAGCTCGATCGCCGCCGGCTCCAGGTCGTTCGCCACCAGCCCGGCCACGTCCGCCGCCGAGCGCACCGTGTGGACGCCTCGGATCAGGTCGCCGCGCACCGCCGGATAGATCTCGTTCGGCTGCGCCCGCGCGTAGACGTCGGCCGCCGACAGCCGCTCCTGCGACGGCACCAGCAGCACCCCGAAGCTGCGCGGAAACTCCGGCAGCGGCTGCAGCACGTCCCCGCGCCCCGTGCCCAGCGCCACCTCCAGGCCCGAGAGGAAGAAGGGCACGTCGGAGCCCAGCGACCGGGCGATCGCGTACAGCTCGTCCACCGGCCGGCGCCCGCGCAGCGCGCGCAGCACCGCGGCCGCGTCGGACGAGCCGCCGCCCAGGCCGGCCGCCACCGGGATCCGCTTGTCCAGCAGCACCCGCCGCGTCTCGCCCAGCGCCTCCAGGGCACGGGTGATCAGCGTGTCCGGGAACCCCTCGACGCTGGTCGCGGAAGCCGGGTGCAGCTCGATCGTGTCGCGCAGGTCGATGGCGACGAACACGGTGGCGAGCCGGTGGAATCCGTCGTCACGGAGCGGGCCCACCCGCAGGCAGAGGTTGATCTTGGCGGGGGCGGTCAGGATCACAGCAGCTCCAGGAACTGCTCCGGCGCCAGCTGCTCGGCCCGCAGCCCGGCCAGATCGGAGGCCGTCTCCATGCCGGCCAGCTCGCAGCGAGTTGCCAAGCCGCTTGCGGCGGTAGGCGAACGCGGCGTGCACGACCTGCGACAGCCGCGGCCAGTCCGGCCCGGCGGCGATGGCGGAGCGCCGCTCGAACGCGACCAGCGCCGAGTCGACCCGCGGCACCGGCGTGAACACGTTGCGCGACACGGGGCGCATCGCCAGCCGCGAGCAGGACAGCTGCACCAGCACCGAGACGGCGCCGTAGGCCTTGCTGGAGGGAGCGGCGAACAGCCGGTCGGCGATCTCGCGCTGCACCATCACGCAGAACCGCTCACACACGGGCAGCGCGTCCATGATCACCGGCGTCGCCACGCTGTAGGGCAGGTTGGCGACCATCGCCGCCGGCGGGGGCTGAAGCGACGCGAAGTCGACCCGCATGGCGTCGGCGAACAGCAGCCGCACGTTGTCCATGCCGTCCAGCGTGATCGCCAGCGCCGGCTGCAGCCGGCGGTCGATCTCGATGGCATGCACCAGCCGGGTGCGCTCCGCCAGCCAGCGCGTCAGCACGCCCAGGCCCGGCCCCACCTCCAGCACCACATCGTCGTCGCGCAGCGGCGCAACCGAGCCGATCATGCGCAGCACGTTGTCGTCGATCAGGAAGTTCTGGCCGAGGTCGCGGTTGGGCGTGATGCCGAGCTCTCGCAGCCGGGCGATGGAGGCCTGCTTGCTCACGGGCGGATCATGCCAGCGCCACCATGGCGACCCCGCCCGCCACGGTCGCGGCGCCCAGCACGGTGCGCGGGTCGGGTCGCCGCCAGGCCAGGGCCGCGGCCAGCAGCGGCGCCACCACGATGCTCGATTCGCGCACCGCCGAGACCGACGCGGCAGGGGCACGCTGTAGCGCCGCCAGCACCAGCGCGTAGGCCGCGAACATGCCGACGCCGGCCACCAGCGCCGAGCGGCCCGCGGCCGCCCGCAGCGCGGCCGTGCCGTCGCGGGACGCGACCCAGCCCGCGTAGGCCAGCGCCGGCCACACCATCACCAGCTCCAGGTAGGGCACCGGCGACGCGTAGCGGAGACCGTGCTTGTCGACCAGCGTGTAGCCCGCGATCGACGCGGCAACCGTCAGCGCCAGCAGCACGTCGCGGTGCCCGGCCCGGTCGCGGCTTCTGGACACGATGCCGATCCCGCCCGCCACCAGCAGCACTCCCGCCAGCTGCAGCGGCCCGGTGGCGACCCCGGTCACGATCGCCGCCGCCAGCACCAGCACCGGGGCGGCTCCGCGCGCGATCGGGTAGATCACCGAGACGTCTGCGCGGCGGTAGGCGGCCGCCAGCAACACGATGTAGGCCAGCTCCAGCACGGCCGACGCAGCCGCCCACGGGGCGACACCCGCCTGCACGTCCCAGCTGGCGACGGCCAGCGGGAGGCCCACCGCGACCGAGGCCAGCATCGCGACGGCGGCGGCCGGCTGGGGATCGCGGGCGCCGCCCACCAGCACGTTCCAGAGCGCATGCACCAGCGCCGCCGAGAGCGCCAGGGCCAGCGCGGCGGTGCTCACGGCAGCCCGAACACGCGCGCCGCGTTGCGCTCGATCAGCTCGCCCAGGGAGGCGGCGTCGACGCCGCGCAGGCCGGCCAGGAACGCCAGCGTGTGCAGCACGTTGGCCGGCGAGTTGGCGCGGCCGCGGAGCGGCACCGGGGCCAGGAAGGGGCTGTCGGTCTCGGCCAGCAGCAGGTCGTCCGGCACCTGCCCGGCGGCCTGCTGCAGCTCCACCGCCTTGGGGTACGTGACGTTGCCCGCAAACGACAGCAGGTAGCCGCGCTCCACGGCCTCATCCAGGCGCTGCGGCGAGGAGAAGCAGTGCAGCACCACCGGCACCCGCGCGCGCTCGAGCATCGGGAACGTCTCGTGGTCCGCGTCGCGGGTGTGGATCACGAGCGGCAGGCCCAGCTCGTTTGCCAGCTCGATCTGCGCGGCGAACACGCGGCGCTGGTCGTCGGGTGGGGCGTCGTTGCGGTAGAAGTCGAGGCCGACCTCGCCCAGTGCGACCACCCTCGGCTGGGTCAGCAGCGGGCGCACGGCGTCGACGTCGGCCTCCGCGGCCTCGTGCGGGTGCCAGCCGACGATCGCCCACACGCCGGTATGGCGGGCGGCGAGGTCGACCGCCTGCTCGCGGCCGATCGTGAGGATGCGCTCGACGCCGGCGGCGGCAGCCTCGGCCACCGCGGCGTCGGGGCCCTGCTCGCAGCGCTCGAGGTGCGCATGGGTGTCGATCACTTGTCGACGCGCGGGAACAGCGGCTCGGGCTGGTGCACCTCGCTGCCGGCCGCGAGCGTCCCCAGCGCAGCCCGCTCCCACTTGATGCCGCCGGGGTCGCCGACGGCCGCCAGGATCTTCTCGGCGGAAGCCGGGATGTACGGATACAGCATCACGCCCAGCGACCGCACCGTGTCCGCCAGCGTGTAGAGCGCGTCGTCCAATGCCCGCACCTGCTCGAGCTCCTCGGACCTTGCCAGCACCCAGGGCTGCTGCTCCTCCACGAAGCGGTTGGCCGACCGCACCAGCGTCCAGATCTCCTCCAGAGCTCCCGACAGGTCGACGGCATCCAGCCGCGCGGCCACCGACTCGTGCACCGGCTCGAGCGCGTTTCGGCCCTCCGGCACCCGGCCATCTCGGTAGCGGACGATCATGGCGGTCGCGCGCGACACCAGGTTGCCGAGGTCGTTCGCGAGCTCGCCCTCGTAGCGGCGGTGCAGGCCCTCCCAGGTGACGTCGCCGTCCTGGCCCCACTGCACCTCGCGCATCAGGTAGAAGCGCAGCGCGTCGGCGCCCAGCAGGTCGATCACCTCGAACGGGTCGATCACGTTGCCCAGCGTCTTGCTCATCTTCTGGCCACCCGTGGTGAAGTAGCCGTGCACGAACAGGCCGCGGGGCGGCTCGTAGCCGGCTGCCAGCAGCATCGCCGGCCAGATGATGCCGTGCAGCCGCAGGATGTCCTTGGCCATCAGGTGCAGCGAGGTCGGCCAGAACTCGGACGTGACGTCGCGCCCGAGGCCGTACTCCTGGGCGGTGCGGTAGTTGAGCAGCGCGTCCACCCACACGTAGATCGTCTGGCTCGGCTCCCACGGCACCGGGATCCCCCAGCTGACGCTGGCCCGGGTGAACGAGACGTCCTCGAGCCCGCCGGCGATCATCGAGCGGGCCTCGTTGTAGCGGGCGCGCGGGCGCACGACGTCGGGGTTGGCGTCGTACAGCTCCAGCAGCTTCGGCGCCCACTTCGAGAGCGGGAAGAACCAGTTCTTCTCCTCCACCCAGTCGACGGGGCGGTTGTGGATCGGGCACAGGTTGCCGGGCTGGATGAGGTCACCCTCGGCGTAGAAGACCTCGCAGGAGCTGCAGTAGAGGCCGGCGTAGGTGCCCTCGTAGAGATGGCCATCGTCGTACAGGTGCTGGACGAAGTCCTGTACGCGGCGCTCGTGCTCCGGATCGGTGGTGCGGATGAAGAAGTCGTTCGACGATTCCATGGCGGTCGTCAGCCGGCGGAAGCGCTCGGACACCTCGTCGCAGAACTGCTTGGGCGGCATGCCGGCGGCCTCGGCGGCACGCGCCACGTTGCCGCCGTGCTCATCGGTGCCGGTCAGGAAGAAGACGTCCTCGCCGCGCTGGCGGTGGTGGCGGGCCAGCGCGTCGCCGGCCACGGTCGTGTACGCGTGCCCCAGATGCGGATCCGAGTTGACGTAGTAGATCGGTGTCGTGACAGAGAAGGCCATGCAGGCGCTGCATCCTACCGGTGTGCCGATCGGTGGCGGCGCCGTGATTGCACCGTTGTGACCCGCGCATGACACCGAATCATGCAACGAACCTCCCGCGGCCGTGACGATCCCAGCGCCATCCGCAACGATCCGCATCGCGGCGCCGGCATGGACATCACGACCCTCGATCGGCATCCCCACAACCATGCGGACGTGTCCCGCAGTCTGGTGACGACTCGTCACGATCCCGTGCCGGACCTCCCACGCCGCCCGAGTCGGGTGTTTGACACCGCCGAGAGCGCGGCAGGCGTTGCATAACTGGATAGGGCGGCGTGACCCCTGGTTGCGAACACGTGACGAACCGGTCAGCGGCCGGTGAGGCTGGCGTAGATGCGGTTGCGGGGCAGGCCCGTCAGCTGCGACGCCAGCGCGGCCGCGCGCTTCGCGCCGACGGCCGCGGCCAGCTCGGCCAGGAGCGCCGGGTCCGGGAGCGCCTGGGCGGCCGGCTCAGCGGCCGCCAGCACCAGCGTCACCTCGCCCTTCGGAGGATCGGCGAAGCGCTCGGCCAGGGATGCGGCGTCGCCGCGCTCGACCTGCTCGTGCAGCTTGGTCAGCTCGCGGCAGACCGCCATCCGCCTGCCGGGGTCTCGTTGCGCCAGGCGCGAGAGCGTGGCGGGCAGACGGCGCGGGGACTCGAACGCCACTATCGGAAGGCCCGCCGGGTCGAGCTGGTCGAGCAGCGCGGCGAGTGCGCCCGCCGAGCGGGGCAGGAAGCCGGCAAACGCGAAGCCGCCACCCGCCATCCCGGAGGCCACCAGTGCCGTGGTCACCGAGGACGGGCCGGGCAGCACCACCAGCTCCGCGCCGGCTGCGATCGCTTCGGACACGAGCCACGCGCCCGGATCGGAGACGGCCGGGAACCCCGCGTCGGTCAGCAGGCAGACGCGCTGTCCCTCGGCCACGCGCCGCAGCAGCGCCGGCGTCTGGGCACGCTCGTTGTGCTCGTGCAACGCGATCAGCGGCAGATCGATGCCGTGCCGCTGCAGCAGCGTGCGCGAGTGGCGCGTGTCCTCGCAGGCGGCCACGTCGGCGCGCCGCAGCTCCTCCAGCGCGCGCAGGGTGATGTCGCCGAGGTTTCCGATCGGCGTCGGGCAGACGACCAGTGCACCGCCCGGAAGCGTCACAGCACCAGCGCGGCCGCGCCCAGCACGCCCGCATCGTTGCCCAGCTCCGCGCCCACGATCCGCGCGCCGGCGGTGGCCCTCAGCACCCGGCGCTCGTACTCCTCGCGGGCCGGGGCCAGCAGCGCCTCCCCGGCCGCCGCCACCCCGCCGCCGATCACCACCACCTCCGGGTTGAAGATGTTGACCAGGTTCGTGATGCCGACGCCGAGGTGGCGGCCGACGATCGCGAACACCTCGATCGCCTCCTCGTCGCCCGCGCGGGCACGATCGATCATGTAGCGCGCATCCAGGTCCTCACCGGCCGCGCGCGCGGCCGCCAGGCCGCCGTGGGGATGGTCGGACGCGATCTGCTGGGCTGCCGCCATCACGCCCGTGGCCGAGGCCAGCACCTCGAGGCAGCCGCGGCTGTTGCAGTGGCCCTGGCAGTGCGGCCCGTTCTCGTCGATGGACATGTGCCCGAGCTCGGCACCCGACCCGATCGAGCCGCGGTAGAGCCTGCCGTCCAGCACCAGTCCGCCACCCACACCCGTGCCCAGCGTCAGCATCACCACGTTGCGGGCGCCCCGTGCGGCGCCGATCCGCCACTCTGCCAGGCAGGCCACGTTGGCGTCGTTGTCGATCTCGACCGGCACGCCCAGCCGCGACGCCATCTCGGCTTTGAAGTCGAGGTCCTCGAGCGGCACGTTGGTCGAGTCCAGCACGCGCCCGTGGCGCTGGTCGATCTGCGAGGGCAGGCCGAAGCCGACGGCCGACGGAGCCGTGTCCTGGCTCACCGATTCCACCAGCCGCTCGATCGCGCTGAGCAGCACACCCTGGCTGCGGAGATCGGTCGGGACGGCGCTGCGGGAGACGATCTCGAGGCGATCGGACACCAGCGCGGCCTTGATCGAGGTGCCGCCGAGGTCGATTCCGACGGCAGCCTGCGGGGAGGAGTCGGGCATGGCGGTGGCTAACATAACAGCGCCGTGCCCGAGCAACTGAGGTCCAAGCCCTACCGCGTCTACCGCGGCGGGCACGTTCGCAAGGACGACCCCGACGCCGCCCGTTTCGCCTTCGGGGGATCGGGCGTTGCCACGGCCGACCGCCCGGTCACGCCACCCGGCATGACCCGCCCCGGCACGCCGCCGCCTCCCCCGCCGCCGCTGCCCGGACGCCAGGTGGCGACGGTGCCGCCCCGGCGCCGCTTCCGGCCTGGCTGGAAGCGCGGCATCCTGCTCGGCGCCGGCGCCATCGTCGTGCTGCTGGTGTTCTGGCTGTACCTCGGCTACCGCTCCTTCTCGAACGAGATCGCCAAGGCCAACGCCCGGCTCGACAACAAGACCGAGAAGGCGCTGACCCCCGCCGGCAACATCCTGCGCAGCCCGCAGGTGACGCTGGTGCTCGGCTCCGACAGCCGCGGCGCCAACAGCACCGCCCGCGCCGACTCGATCGTCCTGATGCGCACCGACCCGGGCAAGCACCTGATCAGCATGCTGTCGATCCCGCGCGACCTCTACGTCAACATCCCCGGCCACGGCCGCACCAAGATCAACGCCGCCTACGCCTACGGCGGGGCGCCGCTCCTGATCCGTACGATCAACTCGCTGACCGGCCTGCAGGTGAACCACATCGTGCTGGTCAACTTCGCCGGCTTCAAGGAGCTGATCGACTCGCTGGGCGGCGTCACGCTTTACAACAAGCGCAAGATCGTGTCGTCCCAGCCGTTCGACGGTCACAACTGGGTGTTTCCGAAGGGCACGATCACGCTCGACGGCCGCAGGGCGCTGGCCTACTCCCGCATCCGCCACACCACCAACCCGCAGGACACCGACATCACCCGCACCGAGCGCCAGCAGCTCGTGATGCAGTCACTGTCCCACCAGCTGGTGTCGTTCTCGAGCCTGCTGCACCTGCCCTCGATCGGCAGCTCGCTGGCAAAGCCGCTGACCACCGACCTGTCGGCGAACGAGCTGCTCGGCATCGGCTGGAACAAGTTCCGGGCCAGCCGCACGCTGGAGTGCCACGCGGGCGGCACGCCGCAGGTGATCGGCGGCCAGGACGTGCTGCTGTCGGTGCCCGAGAACCGGCAGGTCGTGCAGATGTTCCTGGGCGAGATCGCGCCGATCCCGGCTGCCAAGGGCTCGCTCTACGACCCCGGCTGCCAGGTCAAGTAGCCGGCGCCGGGCCGGTCAGCCCTCGGCGGCCTTGGCCGGCTTCGCGTCCCCGCCGCGCTTGGAGTCGCCACCGCTGCTCTTCGACTCGCCGCCCTTCGACTCGCCGCCGCCCTTGGCGCCGTCCGACGAGGACGACTTGGAGTCGGAGCCGGAGTCGGCCTTGGCCTCGGCAGACGCCGCCGCCTTCTTGCCGCGCCCGTAGTCGGTCGAGTAGAACCCCGACCCCTTGAAGTGGATGGCGACCGGGTGCAGCACGCGCTGTGCCGGGGCACCGCATACCTCGCACACCGAGACCGCGTCATCCGTGAACTTCTGGATCAGCTCGAAGCGGTGGTCGTTTTCGCAGCGGTACTCATAGATCGGCATCGTCACGCAAATTCTACCAGCCACCCGGGACGCCGTTGGCAGAGTGCTGCCGGGAGTGCCAACGCCGTCGCACCCGGTAGCATGGCGCATCCGATGAGGATCGCGATCGTCACCGACTTCTACTACCCGACCCTGGGTGGTATCAGCGAGCACGTGGACGGTCAGGCCCGTGCGCTGACCGAGCTCGGCCACGAGGTGACCGTCGTTACCGGTCGCAAGCTGGGCGCGCCGCCGGTGCAGGACGACGCGATGGCGGTCCCGGAGCCGACCTTCGAGGTCGCCACCATCGGCACATCGATCCGCCTGTACGTGCCGGGCTGGGGCAACGGCGCCGAGACCACCCACACCATCGGGCCGCGGCTGGGCCGCCGGCTGGGCGCATTCTTCCGCGGGCGCGGCTTCGACGTGGTGCACGTGCACGCCCCCTACAACCCGCAGATGCCGGCCTGGGCGATCGACAACACGCCCGACGACGCGCTCTCGATCGCCACCTTCCACAGCGTATTTCCGCAGACTCTGGGTATGGATATCCAGGCCGAGCTGATCCGGCCCGCGATCGAGCGGCTGGACGGCCGTGTGTGCGTCAGCGAGGCCTGCATCGGCTCGCTCACCCCCTACTTCCCGTACGCCTACGACGTGATCCCCAACGGCATCGACACCAACCACTTCTCGCCCGACGCAGAGCCGGTGGCCGAGCTGATGGGCGACCACCGGTCGATCGTGTTCGTGGGCCGGTTCGATCCCCGAAACGGGGTGGACACGATGATCCAGGCCCACCAGCTGCTGTTCGCCGAGCGAGGGCCGGCGGTGCGGCTGATCGTGGTCGGCGACGGCCCGCTGCGCCCGTACTACGAGCGCATGGTCAGCGATGCCGCGCGGCCCTACGTGCACTTCGCGGGCCGCCTCAACCGCAGCCGCCCCAACTACCTGGTCACCGGCGACGTGTTCTGCACGCCGTGCGATCGCGCCTCGTTCGGGATGGTGCTGCTCGAGGCGATGAGCTGCGGCCGGGCGGTGGCGGCCAGCCGCATCAGCGGCTTCCAGCTGCTGATGGAGGACGGGCGCCAGGGCTACCTGGTGCACCCGGCCAAGTCGGCGGAGCGGTTCGCCGCGGCTCTGGCACGACTGCTGGACGACGACGCGGGGCGGGAGCGGATGGCCGCCGAGGGACGCCGAACAGCGCTCGAGCGCTACGCCTGGCCTCAGGTCGGCGCGCAGCTCGAGAACTACTATGCCGATCTGACGGCAGGACGACGACCGGCATGGGCAAGCGCCAGGTCATCAGCCTCTTCGTAGCGCTCGCCGCCGTCTGGCTGACGGGCGCGGCGGTGCTGGCGGTGGCGCTCGGCGGGCTGTTCGGCGACCTCGTGTTCGCAGCGGCGGCTGCTGACGGCGCTGGTGCTGGCCTGGGCGGCGTTCACGCCCAACAACCCGCTGTTCGGCCGCGTCATCGGCGGCGGCCGGGTGCTCGCCCCGAAGGCGGCGATCACCTTCGACGACGGCCCCAGCGCCGAGTTCACGCCGCCGATCCTGGACGCGCTGGCCGCGGCCGGCGTGCGCGCCACCTTCTTCGCGCTGGGGCGCCAGGTGCGCGCCCATCCCGAGATCGCGCGCCGGATCGTGGCCGAGGGCCACGAGCTGGCCAGCCACGGCGACGACCACCGGCTGCTCACCTTCGAGGGGCCGACCGGGATCGCCCACCAGCTGCGCGCCCTGGACGAGGCCGTCGTGGGCGCGACCGGCGCCGCTCCGGCGCCGCTGTTCCGCGCACCTCACGGCTTTCGCAGCCCGTTCCTGGTGCCGGTCGCGCGCCGCCTCGGCTACCGCGTGGTGGGCTGGACGGCGGGCGTCTGGGACACGGCCAAGCCCGGCATCGAGCGGATCGTCGACCGCAGCGTCTCCAGGCTCTATCCCGGGGCGATCCTGCTCCTGCACGATGCGGACGGCTCCGGCAACGGCGACGACCGGTCGCAGACGGTGGAGGCGCTGCCGCGGATCCTGGAGGCCGGCAAGGAGCAGGGCATCCAGTTCGTGACCATCTCCGAGCTGGCCGGAGAGCTGCGCCCGCACCGGCGCATGGCGCTGCGCGCGATGCTGGTGGCCACGGCCGTGGTCTGCGGAGTGCTGATCCTGTCCACCAAGCTCGACCTGAAGGCGCTGGGCGGCGTGATCACCGACGCCAGTCCCACGCTCGTGTTCGCGGCGCTGGCCGCGAACCTGGTGTCGGTGGCCGCCAAGGGCCTGACCTGGAAGGCCTCGCTGGACGCGGTCGAGGGCATTCCCGGCGCCGATGGAGGGCCCGACGGGCGCCTGAACGTGCACTTCTCGGAGGTGGTGCCGGCCATCTTCATCGGCTTCCTGCTGAACACGGTGCTGTTCGCACGCCTGGGCGAGGTGGCGAGGATCTCGGTGCTGCGGCGCAAGCTGAGCGCGCGCGGCGTCGAGGTGCCGCTGCCGACCATGGTCGGCACCCTGGTCACCGAGCAGCTGCTGTCGGGGGTGACGCTGATCGCCGTGCTGCTGGGCGTGACGGTGTTCGTCTCGGTGCCCGGCTGGGCGGTGAACCTGCTGCTGGTGCTGATCGGCGTGGTGCTGGTGATCGCCGTGGCTGCCTGCGCGATCGAGGTGTGGGCGCGCTACCGCCGCGGCAACGTGCCGACGGAGTCGGACATCGTCGAGCGCTGGTGGCACCTGCTCGGCATCAGCCTGGGCGCCCTGCCGTTGGCGCTGCGCCAGGGCCAGGCCCTGTTCCGGCGGCCGCGGCTGCTGCTGTGGGCGCTGCTCACGTCCACCATGTCGTGGCTGGCGCAGATGGTCGGGATCCTGTGGGCGCTGGAGGCCTACGGCATCGAGAAGGGCATCGGAGCGGCGGCGCTGGTGTTCCTGGCGTCGAACCTGGTCGGCCTGTTCCCGATCGTGCCCGGCAACCTGGTCGTGTTCCAGGGCGCCACGTACACCGCTTTGCAGGTCTACAACGTGCCCACCAACCTCGCCATCACGTTCTCGATCGGCCTGCAGCTGATCGAGGCGGTGCTGGGCGTCGGCATCGGCTTCTTCTTCCTCAGCTACGAGGGCCTGTCGGTGGGCGAGCTGCGGGCCGAGGCCGAGGCCTCCAACAGGGTCAAAGAGCCGTCGTAGAGGGCGCGGCCGATCACCGCGCAGTCGGCGCCGGCTGCGGCCACCGCGGCCACGTCGGCCGCCGAACCGATCCCTCCGGCGGCCATCAGCAGGCCCGGCACGCGTGGCCGCAGGCGCGCCAGCAGCGCCGTGTCGGGCCCGTCACCGGTTCCGTCCCGCTCGATCGCGGTGACCAGGAAGTCGCGCACGCCGGCCTCGGTCAGCGACCGTACGAAGGCCTCGGCCGCGACCCCTGTGTCCTCCAGCCAGGCCGCTGCCCGCACCGTTCCCTCGCGCACGTCGGCGGCCACCGCCACGCGGGCGGTGTCACGGGCCAGCCGCCCCACCAGCTGCGGCTGCGCCGCGGCCAGCGTGCCGACCAGCACGCGCGCCACGCCCAGCTCGAGCGCCTCCAGCAGCGCACGCTCGTCGCGGATGCCGCCCCCCACCTGGACGGCCATGCCGGAGTCGCCCACCAGCCGCCGGATGGCCTCGGCATGGGCGGGCGGCCGCACGCCGTCGCGGGCGGCGGAGAGGTCGATCACGTGCAGCAGGGTCGCGCCCTGCTCCGCGTAGGTGGCCGCCACCCGGTCAGGATCGACCGGGTACTCCGTCACCTGGTCGTAGCGTCCCTGCCGCAGCCGCACCACGTGGCCGTCCAGCAGGTCGATCGCCGGCACCACGCGGATGGTGGTGCCGTTATCGCGATTTAGCATGCTAAAATGCTAGCACGATGGCAGAAGACTGGCGGGACTCGAACATCGACGACCTCTGCGACGCGCTGCTGGTGCTGCGCACGCGCGACGAGGCGGCCGCGTTCCTGCGCGACATCTGCTCACTGCACGAGCTCGAGTCGCTGTCGCACCGCTGGCAGGCGGCGCGCATGGTGCATGCCGGGACGCCATACGCGCGGGTGGCATCGCAGCTGCACGCGTCGACCGCGACCGTCACCCGGGTCGCGCACTGGCTGAACCACGGCGAGGGCGGCTACCGGCTGGTGCTGGAGCGCCTGGGAGCCGCGGCGATGAGCCGGCCGTTCCGGCTGGCGCTGCCCTCGAAGGGCCGCATGCACGCCCCCGCCGTCGAGCTGGCGCGCGCCGCCGGCGTCGAGGTCGAGGTGAACGGCCGCGCCCTCTACCAGCACTGCTCGCAGTGGGACATCGAGGTGCTGTTCGCGCGCTCCGACGACATCCCGGCGTGGGCGGCGGACGGCGCCGTGGAGACGGCCGTGGCCGGGCGCAACCAGCTGATCGAGTCGGGCACGGATGCCCTGGAGCTGCTGCCGCTGGGCTTCGGCCGCTGCCGGCTGGAGCTCGCGGTCGCCAACGCCTCGCCGGTGCAACGGGCGGGCGACCTGGACGGCTGCCGAGTGGCCACCGCCTACCCCTCGACGACCCGCCGCTTCTTCGCCGATGCGGGCGTCGACGTGCAGGTGGTCGCGATCCACGGCTCGGTCGAGCTGGCGCCGCGCCTGGACGCGGCGGAGGCCGTCTGCGACCTGGTGTCCAGCGGCGAGACGCTGCGCCAGAACGGGCTGCGCGCGGTCGAGACGGTGCTCGAGTCGGAGGCCGTGCTGCTGGCCCGGCCGGGCCTCGACGAGCGCCAGCAGGCGATCGCACAGTCGCTGGCGACGGTGATGGAGAGCGTGATCGCCGCCCGCGGCAAGCGCTACCTGATGCTGAACGCGCCGGACAGCGCGCTGCAGGTCGTGATCGACCTGCTGCCGGGGCTGGAGTCGCCGACGGTGCTGCCGCTGGCGCGCACCGGCATGCACGCGGTGCACGCCGTGGTCGACCGCCAGCAGGTGGTGGAGCTGCTGGGCCCGCTGCGCGGCGCCGGCGCCTCCAGCATCCTCGTCCTGCCGATCGAGAACCTCGTCCCGTGATGATCAGGGAGGATCTGGCAGACGTCGAGCCGTACCGCTGGCAGGAGGGCTGGGAGCAGCGGATCCCGCCCGGCACCCCGGTGATCCGGCTCGACCAGAACACCCAGCCGCGGCCGCCGGCGTGGTACGCGGGCTCGGCGGCCTGGCTGGCGAGCGTTGCGGTCAACCGCTATCCCGACTCGAGCTACCTGCGGCTGCGCGAGGCGATCTCCGGCGTACACGGGCTTCCCGGCCGACCAGATCGTGGCCACGGCGGGCGCCGACGAGGGGCTCGTCCTGTGCGCGCTCCTGACGCTGTCGCGCGGCGACACGGCCTACGCCCGACAGCCCTGCTACGGCCTCTAC
This sequence comes from uncultured Actinomycetes bacterium, assembly GCA_963766445.1. Taxonomy (GTDB): domain Bacteria; phylum Actinomycetota; class Thermoleophilia; order Gaiellales; family JAICJC01; genus JAICYJ01. Next base: position 211,311 of record CAVXZW010000012.1, read on the forward strand.
GAGGGTGCCACCGCGCTGGCCGGCGGCGTGCTCGCCGACCGGCCGGAGGGAGTGCGCCTGACCTGGGTCTGCTCGCCCCACAACCCCACCGGCGAGGACTCGCCGGGCGACGTGCCCGACCGAAACGGCGGTCTCGTCGTGATCGATCAGGCCTACATCGAGTTCGGCGGAACCGACCTGTCGGGGCTGGTGCGGTAGCGCGACGACGTGGTGGTCGTGCGCACGCTGTCGAAGGCGTTCGCGCTGGCCGGCGCCCGCGTCGGCTACCTGCTGGCGCCGCCTGCGATCGCGCGCAAGCTCGAGGCGATCCGACCTCCCGGGAGCATCTCCAGCTTCTCCGACGCCCTGGCCGTGCGGGCGCTGACCGAGGATCGCGGCCTGATGGAGGCCGACGTGGCCGAGACGGTGGCCGAGCGGGAGCGGATGCGGCTGGCGCTGTCCGGCCTGGGCTGGCAGATCTCCCCGTCGTCCGCGAACTGCCTGTTCGCCGACCTGGGAGAGCCGATCGAGCCGTGGATCTCGCGCCTGCTGAGCGCGGGGATCGTCGTTCGCACGTTCGACGCGCTGCCCACCTGCCTGCGGATCACGATCGGCTCCCCGGGCCAGAACGACCAGGTGCTGGAGGCGCTGGGCCTGGCGGCGCCGGCACCGGCGGCGGCCGGCGACCGCACCGGGCGGGTGGAGCGGTCGACCCGAGAGACCCGCATCGACGTCGAGTGGTCGCTGGACGGCAGCGGCCGCAGCCAGATCGCCACCGGCATCGGGTTCCTCGACCACATGCTGACGGCGCTGGCCTTCCACTCGCTCACCGATCTGCGGCTCAGCTGCGTCGGCGACCTGTGGGTGGACGAGCACCACACGGTCGAGGACGTCGCGATCGCGCTGGGAACGGCGCTCGACCGCGCGCTCGGCGATCGCGCCGGGATCGTGCGCTACGGCGACGCGCGGGCGCCGCTGGACGAGGCGCTCTGCCACGCGACCGTCGACCTGGGCGGCCGCGGGCACGCCGCCGTCGACCTGCCGCTGCGCGACGTGCGCGTGGGCGGGCTGCCGGCCAGCCTGGTGCCGCACTTCTTCGACTCGCTGTCACGAGCCGGGCGTCTGGCGATCCACCTCCAGGGGCACGGGGACGACGACCACCACCTGGTCGAGGCGGCCTTCAAGGCGCTGGCGCTGGCGCTGCGCCAGGCGGTCGCGGCCGACCCCGGCCGGGCCGGGTCGCTGCCGAGCACGAAGGGGGCGATCTGACCGCGGTCACGCTGATCGACTACGGCGCCGGCAACCTGCGCTCCCTGCGGGCCGCATTCGAGCGGCTGGGTGCGACGGTGCGACGTGAGCGGCGATCCCGCAGTGGTGGCCGGCGCCGAGCGGCTGGTGCTGCCCGGCGTCGGCGCGGCGGCGCCGGCGATGACGGCGCTGCGGGGCCGCGGGCTCGACCGCGCCGTGGCCGCGTCGACGGCGCCGCTGATGGGCGTCTGCCTGGGCATGCAGCTGCTGTTCGGGCACAGCGACGAGGGCGACGTCGACTGCCTGGGCCTGCTGGCCGGGAACGTGGTCGCGATCGACTGGGCCGAGCGGGTGCCGCACATGGGATGGAACGACGTGGTCGGGGACGGGCCGCCGGCCGTCTGCTACTTCGCGCACTCGTTCGCCGTCGACTGCGACGATCGGCTGGTGGCGGCCCGCACCGCGATCGACGGCCGCGAGGTCCCGACGGTCGTGCGGTCGGGCCGGCTCAGCGGCGTCCAGTTCCACCCGGAGAAGAGCGCGTCCGACGGCCGCCGGAGTGCTGGAGCGGTGGCTTGCTGCGTAAGCGCGTGATCCCCTGCCTGGACGTCCGCGGCGGCCGGCTGGTGAAGGGCATCAACTTCGAGTCGCTGCGCGACTGCGGCGATCCGGTCGACGCGGCGACGCGCTACGCCGCGGACGGCGCCGACGAGATCGTGTGGCTGAACATCGCCGCAGGCGAGGAGAGCTGGACGGCGCTCCTGCGCGCGGTCGAGCGGGCGGCCGAGACGGTCGACGTGCCCCTGTGCGTGGGCGGCGGCGTCTCCGGGACGGCCCAGGGCCGCGAGCTGCTGCTGGCCGGCGCCGACAAGGTCAGCGTCAACACGGCGCCGCTCGAACGGCCTGCGCTGATCGCGGAGCTGGCCGACCGGTTCGGTAGCCAGTGCGTGGTGGTGGCGATCGACGCCGCCCGCCGCAACGGCGGCTGGCAGGCCCACGCCAGCGGCGGCCGCCGCCCCACCGGCCGCGACGCGCTGGCCTGGGCACGGGAGGCGGCCGAGCTGGGCGCAGGCGAGCTGCTGGTGACGAGCATCGACAGCGACGGCACGCACCGGGGCTACGACCTGGAGCTGCTGCGGGCGATCTGCGAGGCGGTGCGCGTGCCGGTGATCGCGTCCGGCGGCGCCGGTCAGCCGGCGGACATCACGGCGGCGCTCGAGACGGGCGCCTCGGCGGCGCTGGCGGCATCGATCTTCCACGACGGCACGTATCCGATCCACGAGGTGAAACGGGAGGTGGCGGCGTGCGGCCTGCCGATCAGGATCTGACGCTCGAGCCGGGGCAGCTGGTCACCTGCGTCGTCCAGGACGCCGCGCAGCGGCGACGTGCTGATGGTGGCCTGGGCCGACCAGGAGGCGCTGGACGCAACCCGTGAGACCGGCCTCGCGCACTTCCACTCGCGATCGCGCAACCGGCTCTGGAAGAAGGGCGAGACGTCCGGAAACACGATGGCGGTGGAGTCGATCACACCCGACTGCGACGGCGACACGCTGCTGGTGCGCGTGCACGCGGCCGGGCCGGCCTGCCACACCGGCGAGCAGACCTGTTTCGGGCCGCGACGGTTCGACGCACGGCCGGCCGTGCTGGCCGAGCTGGCCGCCGTGATCGAGTCGCGCCGCGGTCAGACCGAAGACAGCTACGTGGCCGGCATGCTGGGCTCGGCGCGGGAGGCGCCCCAGCGCAAGGTCGGCGAGGAGGCCGTCGAGGTGCTGCTGGCAGAGGCCGGCAGCCCGGAGCTGGTGGCCGAGGTCGCCGACCTCTGGTTCCACTCGATGCTGCTGCTGGCGCGGGACGGGATCGACCCGCTGGCGCCGCTCGAGGTGCTGCGGCAGCGCCGCTCGTGAGGCGATCAGTAAGGTTTCCGCGTGCTGATGCGGCTGACCGCCCTGCTTGCGATCGTGCTCGCGACCGCCGCCTGTAGCGGCGGCTCCTCCGGCGCCACCTCCGCCGGCAGCGGCACCTCCGCGCCCACGGCCACCGTCCTGCCCGCCTCGGGCACGGTCAAGCTGTCGGACGGCATCACCTACACGGTGGCCGCGCCCGGCACCACGCTTCGGCTGGACAACCTGGCACTGCGCATCATGGGCCTGCGCTGGGAGAGGCACGTCCCCGTCACGGTGACGCCGCCGGGCACGCGCATCTTCGCCGTGTTCACCGTCGCCATCGCCAACGACAGCAACCAGGCCGCGACCGTGGAGCCGACGCAGGTGTGGCTGCGCACCTCGCTCAACCACACCTACCTGGCCGCCGCCGGCGCCAACACGCCGCGCCCGCTGATCGGCCGGCAGCTGCGGGCGGGCGAGCGCGCCGTGGGCACGCTGGCCTTCCCGCTACCCGGCAGGCAGCCGGGCGGGCTGCTCGTCTACCGGTTCGGCGACACCCCAGCCGGCGCCCGTCACGTCGGGATCGCCCGCTACCGCTGATGTCGCTCGACGAGTACCGCCGCAAGCGACGGCCGGGCGGACGCCCGAGCCGGCGGGTGGCGAGGCGGAGCCGGCGGAGGGCGGGCGGCCGGTGTTCGTGGTGCAGCGACACGACGCGCGGCGCCTGCACTACGACCTGCGGCTGGAGATGAACGGCGTGCTGGCCAGCTGGGCGCTGCCCAAGGGCTTGCCGCTCGAGGTCGGTGAGCGCTACCTGGCCGTGCACACCGAGGACCACCCGATGCAGTACGCCACCTTCTCCGGCGTGATCCCCAAGGGCCAGTACGGCGCCGGCACGATGGAGATCTGGGACCACGGCAGCTACGAGCTGGTCGAGCGCAAGCGCGACGGCGGCCTCACGGTACGCCTGGCCGGGGAGCGGCTGCAGGGGCTGTGGACGCTGGTGCCGGCCCACATGGGCGGGGACGAGAAGAACTGGCTCGTGATCAAGAAGCGCGACTCGCCGGAGCAGGTCGCCCGGGCGGCGCCGGCCGGCTACGCGCCGATGCTGGCGACCCCCGCCGACCGGCTGCCTGGGCGCGGGCGCTGGCTGCACGAGGTGAAGTGGGACGGCTACCGGGTGGTGGCGCGACTTGAGGGCGGCGTCGCGTCGCTGACCAGCCGCCGCGGCGTCGACATGGGCGTGCGGTTCGCCGCCGTGGCGCGGGCGCTGCCCCACGCGCTGCGCACATCCGACTGCGTGGTCGACGGCGAGCTGTGCATGCTGGACGAGGACGGCCGGCCCAGCTTCTCGCTGATGCAGCGGGGGGAGGGATCGCCCGCGTACTACCTGTTCGACCTGCTCGAGCTGGAGCGCCGGCCGCTGATCGACCAGCCCCTGGAACAGCGTCGCGAGCAGCTGGCCGAGCTGCTGGTGGAGGGAAACCCGCTGGTGCGGCTGTCGGCCGGATTCGAGGACGGGGCGGCGCTGCTTCGGGCCGTCGTCGCGCAGAACCTGGAAGGCGTCGTGGCCAAGCGGCTAGGCTCGCCCTATCGGCCGGGACGACGGACAGCGGACTGGGTGAAGGTGAAGACGCGACAGGATGGTGAGTTTCTGGTCCTTGGCTGGACGGCCGGCCAGGGGTCGCGAGAGGCGCTGGGCGCGCTGGTGCTGGGCGAGGGCGAGGGCAAGGACCTGGCCTGGGTCGGGAACGTCGGCAGCGGCCTGGACGAGCGCAGCATCGCCGAGCTGCTGCGCCGGATGGAGCCCCTGCGGGTGGCCAAGCCGCCGCTCGATCCGGTGCCGAAGATGCCCAAGACGCCGGCCCGGCTGGTGACGTGGATCGAGCCGCGGCTGGCCGTGAAGGTGCAGTTCACGGAGCGCACGCGCGATGGCCGGCTGCGCGCGCCCGTGTTCCTGGGGATGGCCGAGGAGCGCGCGCCGCGGCGCCGCTCGCGGGTGACGCTCTCGAACCCGGACAAGGTGTTCTTCCCCGACGAGGGCATCACCAAGGGCGACCTGTTCGCCTACTACGAGGCCGTCTCGGACGGTGGTGGTGCCGCACCTGCACGACCGGCCGTTCACGATGCTGCGCTACCCGGACGGCATCAAGGGCAAGAGCTTCTTCCAGAAGGACGCCCCCAGCCACCTGCCGGCGTGGGTGCGCACCTACACCCACGACGGGATCCGCTACATCCTGGTCAACGACGCGGACACGCTGGCCTGGGTGGTGAACATGGGCTGCATCGACCTGCACCCGTGGCTGGCCCGCCGCGACCGGCCCGACCGGCCGGATCTGGTCATGTTCGACCTCGACCCGGCCGAGGGCGTGCCGTATCGACCGTGGTCGAGGTGGCGCTGCTGGTGCGCCAGGCGCTGTCGGCGCTGAAGCTGGAGGGCGTTCCCGCGCACCAGCGGCGGCAAGGGCATGCACATCCTGGTGCCGATCGAGCGGCGCACCGACCAGTCCGGCGCGCGCGCGTTCGTGGCGGCGGTGGCGCGGGCGCTGGCGCGGACGCACCCGGACCTGATCACGACCAAGTGGAAGAAGTCGGAGCGGCACGGCGTGCTCGTCGACGCCAACCAGAACGGGCTGGGACGGACGACGGCTGCCGCCTACTCGGTGCGGCCGCGGCCGGGGGCCACGGTGGCCACGCCGCTGGCCTGGGACGAGCTGACGCCGGACCTCGATCCCACGGCGTTCACGATGGAGGCCGTGATCGAGCGGATCAGCCGGCTCGGCGACCTCGCGTCGCCGTTGCTCGGCCGCCGCCAGCGCCTGCCTTAGCGGCCGGCTTGGCCGGGCTCTTCTTCTTGGCCGGCTTCTTGACCTCGTCCAGCGACGCCTGCAGGGCGGCCAGCAGGTCGGGCGCGGCCGGCGCCTCGCTCTCGACGGCGCGCTTGACGCCCTCGCCACTGCGCTTGGCCTCGATCACGCCCATCAGCCGCTCGCGGTACTCGTCGTGGTACTTGTCCGGGTCGAACGTCCCCTGGTACTGGCCGATCAGCTGCATGGCCATCTCCAGCTGGCGCTTGTCGACCTTGGCGCGGTCGGGGGCGATGCCGTCGATCGGACGCACCTCGTCGGCGAAGAACATCTTCTCGAGCGTGAGTACGCCCTCGCGGACTCGCAGGCAGCCGAGGTTCTCGCGCTCGTGGAAGACGTAGGTCGCGACCGCCACCAGGTCGGCCTGCTCCATCGCCTTCACGAGCAGCGCGTAGACCGGCTCGGCCGAGTCCTCGGTGGGGCCGAGGTAGTAGGTGCGCTCGAAGTAGATCGGATCGATCTCCGCGGCCGGGACGAAGTCGTGGATCGTGATCGTCTTGTACGTCTCCGGCGCGGCCGCCTCGAAGTCCTCGTCGTTCAGGAAGACGAACTCGTCCTCCTCGACCTGGTACGCCTTGACGATCTCCTCGTTGGGGACGGGCTCGTCTTCGAGCTTGCAGATCTTCTGGTAGCCGATGCGGCCGCCGTCCTTCTCGTGGATCAGGTTGAACTTCAGGTTCTGCTCACTGATCGCCGCGTACATGCGCACGGGCGCGTTCACCAGGCCGAAGCTGATGCTCCCGCTCCATACAGCTCGTGGTCTCACTGAAGCCATCTCACCTACACGATAGGGGAAAACCGGATTCTGGCAACACGGCCAGATTCCTGCCAGCACATGGAACGGAGGTGCCGGGCACCGTCACGGCGCCTGTTGCATGTCCGTGACAGGAAACCCGCCACCGGCGTCACGGGAGCGTCACGCCTCGGTAACGCGTGTAACGACGGTGCCCGGCACCTCCGTTCCACCCAGTGGGGGCTCACACCTCGCGCGCCAGCAGGTCCTCGATCGTCTCGCGCCGCTGCACTAGCCGCGCCTGGCCGTCGGACACCATCACCGCCGCCGGCCGCGGCAGCTGGTTGTAGGTCGACGCCATGCTGGCGTTGTAGGCGCCGGTTGCCGGCACCGCCAGCAGGTCGCCCGGGTGCAGTTCGGGCAGCTCGATCCGCTCGATCAGGACGTCGCCGGACTCGCAGTGCTTGCCCGCGATCGTGTACACCGTTCGCCCGTCCTCGTCCGGCCGGTCGCAGACGACCGCCGTGTAGCGCGCGCCGTACAGCGCCGGCCGCGGGTTGTCGGACATGCCGCCGTCCACCGCTGCGTACACGGTGCCGTCGGCCGCGCGCTTGATCGATCCGACCCGGTACAGCGTCGTCCCGGCCGGCCCCGCGATCGAGCGGCCCGGTTCCACCACCAGCTCCGGCATCGGCAGACCGTGTGCGATCAGCGCGTCGGTCAGGTGCGCGCAGATCGCCTCCAGCGATGGCTGGATCTCGAGCTCGATGTCGCCCGGCGCGTGAGCGATTCCCAGCCCGCCGCCCAGGTCGAGCACCGGCAGCTCGCCCAGCCCGTGCTCTTCGATGAACGCGACCAGCCAGTCGACCGCGCTCGCGTACGTCCCCAGCTGGTTGATCTGCGACCCCAGATGCACGTGCAGCCCCACCGGCTGCACGTGCAGCAGCGACCCCGCGCGGTCGAGCGCGTCCAGCGCGTCCGGCGCCGCGAACCCGAACTTGGAGCCGTGGTGGCCGGTCCTGATCTTGGCGTGCGTGTCGGCGTCGATGCCGGGCGTGACGCGCACCAGCACCGGCTGCACACGGCCTGCGGCCGCCGCCAGCCGCTCGACCTGGTCGAGCTCGCGCATGTGGTCGACGATCACCAGCCCGCACCCGGCCCCGATCGCCGCCGACAGGTCGGCCTCGGACTTGTTGTTGCCGTGGACGATGACCGACTCCGGCGCGGCGCCGGCGCGCAGCGCCGCCGCCAGCTCGCCGGCAGAGGCCACGTCGGCGCCAAGCCCCTCCCCCACCACCGCCGCGATCACCGCCACCGTGGCGTTGGCCTTGCAGGCGTACACCGCCCGCGACGCTTCTGGGTAGCTCTCCAGCCCCGCCAGGTAGGCCCGCGACCGGGCCCGCAGCTCGAGCTCGTCGTAGACGTACAGCGGCGTCCCGAACTCGGCCGCCAGCGCGGATGCCGCGACGCCGCCCAGCAGCAGCTCGCTCACAGCGCCGCGACCGCCGCGCGGGCCTCGGCCAGCTGCGCACGCAGGCCGTCCGGCGCCAGCCGGCCGGCCGCGGCCTGCTCGGCGGTCGGCTCGGCGAACCGCTCGCCTGCGGCCACCCGCTCCGCCACCCGCGAGTGCGCCTCACGGAAGGGCACGCCCTCGCGCACCAGCTGCTCGGCCAGATCTGTCGCGACCGTGCGCCCGTCCCCGGCCGCCGCCGCCATCCGCTCGCGGTCGAAACGCAGCCCGCACACGCACACCGTCAGCGCCGCCAGCGACCCGGACAGGTCGTCGACCTGGTCGAAGCTGGCCCGCTTGTCCTCCTGCAGGTCGCGGTTGTACGCCAGCGGCAGCCCCTTGAGGGTGGACAGCAGCCCGGCCAGCCGCCCGATCGCGGTGCCGGCCTTGCCCCGCACCAGCTCCGCCGCGTCCGGGTTCTTCTTCTGCGGCATCATCGAGCTGCCGGTGGCGGCGCTGTCGTCCAGCTCGGCGAAGCCGTACTCGGCCGACGTCCACAGCACCAGCTCCTCGCCGATCCGCGACAGGTGCACCATCGCCACTGCGGCCGCGTAGCAGAGCCCGGTCAGGTAGTCGCGGTCGGACACCGCATCCAGCGAGTTTGAAAACGAGCGGGCGAAGCCCAGCTCCGCCGCCACCCACTCCGGGTCGAGCGGCAGGCTCGAGCCGGCCAGCGCGCCCGCGCCCAGCGGGCACACGTCGGCCGCCTCGCGCACCTGGGACAGCCGCCGGCCGTCGCGGGTCAGCGCCCAGACGTGGGCGGCCAGATGCTGGCCCAGCCACACCGGCTGTGCGCGCTGGCCGTGGGTGTAGCCCGGCAGCACGGCGTCGCCCTCGGCGTCGGCGCGGTCGAGCAGCGCGGTGGCCAGCCCGCGCACGCCCTCGATCAGGTCGCCGCAGGCCTGCTTGGCCCACAGCCGCATCGCGGTCTGCACCTGGTCGTTGCGACTGCGGCCGGCGTGGACGCGCGGCCCACGCTCACCCAGCAGCCGCTCGATCGCCGAGTGCACGTCCTCGTCGCTTGCCTCCGGCTCCACCTCCACCGAGGCCAGCGCCGCCACGATCGCGTCGGCCTCAGCCGAGTCGATCAGGCCCTGGCGGGCCAGCATCCGCACGTGCACGGCGCTGGCGCGCAGGTCGTATGGCAGCAGCCGCCGGTCGACCGCCAGCGAGGCGGTGAAGTCGAGGATGGCAGGATCCAGGCCGCCGGACAGGCGGCCGGCCCAGAGCGGTTCAGGGTTCCCCGTCACACCTCGACTGTATCCGGCTGCGTGGCCGCGGCCCAGGTCTTGGTCGGCAGCGACCATACGTGGATGAAGCCGGCGGCAGCCCTGTGGTGGAAGCTGTCGCCCTCCTCGTAGGTGGCCAGGCCGTGGTCGTACAGCGACGCCTCGGCCGTCCGCCCCACCACCGCGCAGCTGCCGCGGTAGAGCTTGACCTTGGCGGTGCCCGTGACCGACGCGGTGACGTGCTGCATGAACGCCTGCAGCGCCGCCCGCAGCGGCGAGTACCAGAGGCCGTTGTAGATCAGGGTCGCGTACTGCAGCGCCAGCTCCTGCTTGGTGTGGGCGAGGTCGCGCTCGCAGACCAGCTCTTCCACGCCGCCGTAGGCCGCCATCAACAGCGCGGCGGCCGGTGCCTCGTAGATCTCGCGGCTCTTGATCCCGACCAGCCGGTTCTCGATCATGTCGATGCGGCCGACCCCGTGGGCACCGGCCAGCGCTCCCGCGCGACCGATCAGCGAGACCAGGTCGAGCCGCTCGCCGTCGATCGCCACCGGCAGGCCCTGCTCGAACTCGATCTCGACCACCTGCGGCGCGGGCAGCGCCCGCTCCGGCGAGATGGTCAGGGCGAAGGCCTGCTCCGGCGCCTCCACCCAGGGATCCTCGAGCGGGCCGGCCTCGATCGAGCGGCCCCAAAGGTTGTGGTCGATCGAGAAGGCCTCACCCGACTTGACCGGCACCTCGATGCCGTGCTGCTCTGCGTAGGCGATCTCCTGCTCGCGGGTCATGCCCCAGTCCCGCACCGGGGCCAGCACTGCCAGGTCGGGCGCCAGCGCGGCCACCGCCGTCTCGAACCGCACCTGGTCGTTGCCCTTGCCCGTGCAGCCGTGGGCGACCGCCGTCGCGCCGCGGCCGCGGGCGACCGCCACCAGGTGCCGCCCGATCAGCGGCCGCGAGAGCGCCGATACCAGCGGGTAGCGGCCCTCGTAGAGCGCGCCGGCCTGCAGCACCGGCAGCACGTAGTCGGTGGCGAACTCCTCGCGCGCGTCGATCACCTCGACGTCGCTGGCGCCGGCCGCGAGCGCGCGGGCGGTGACCGCCTCGGCGTCGACGCCCTGGCCGACGTCGATCAACAGTGCGATCACATCGGCGTCGTACTCGTCGGCCAGCCAGCGCAGGGCGACCGATGTGTCGAGGCCGCCGGAATAGGCAAGAACGATGGTGTCTTTCACGGAGTCTCCTCTTGCAGCCGCTCGATCAAGCGGATCAGGTCGTGCCCGGTATGTGGCTCGCGGGCGATCAATGCCAGGGTGTCGTCACCGGCGATGGTGCCGATGATCTCGGGGAAGGACGCGTTGTCGAAGGCGAAGGCAACGGGATGCGCGTTGGCGGGGCCGGTCTTCAGCACCGCCATGTAACCGGACGCCTCCATGCCGCGCACGAGGCCCAGCGCCAGCACCACCTGCCCGATCGGGTCGACGGGCGCGGCGTCGGAGTCCTCGGACAGCGCGTAGACCAGCCGGCCGTGGCGGCGCACCCGCACCACGCCCAGGCGGTCGAGGTCGCGCGAGACCGTCGCCTGGGTGACGTCGTGGCCGCGCCGTGCCAGCAGCCGCTGCAGCTGCAGCTGCGTCGAGACCTCGTGCTCGTCGAGCAGCTCGGTGATCGCCTGCTGTCGCTCGTTCATGCCGTCACCATCGTCTCAGCTCCGATCCAGACGCGCCAGACGCCGTCGGCGAGAGCTGCCAACCCCGCGTCCAGCTTCGGGATCATGCCCCCGGTGATGCTGCCGGACGCCACCAGCTGTGCGGCGGAGGCGGCCGTCACGCGGCGGATCACCTCGCCGCCCGGACCCATCAGCCCGGGCACGTCCGACAGGAAGATCAGCTCGGATGCACCGAGCGCGCCGGCGACGGCGGCGGCCGCGTTGTCCGCATTGACATTGAGGCCGGAGGCGGTGGGCGCGATCACCGGCACGATCCCGCCTGCCAGCAGCGCTCGCACCCCGATCTGCTCGACCGAGGTGATGCGGCCGACCAGACCCAGCCGGCTGTCACCCCACGGCTCCGCCGTCAACGCGTCCCGCATCGGCCGGCAGGCGACGCCCTCGATGCCCAGCTCGGCGCACAGCGCCGCGTTAGCCTCGGCGATGGCGGCCTCGACCACGCGCATCACCGAATCGTCAGTCACGCGCTGTCCGTCGACGAAGCGCGGCTCCAGCCCGGCGGCGATGCAGCCCGCGGTGATCTGGGGGCCGGCGCCGTGCACGACCACCACCTGCCTGCCGGCCCGTGTCAGCGCCGCCACCTGCGCGGCCGCGCCGGGCGCCGTGCCGCCGACCTTGACGACCGCGATCATGTCGTGCTCGCGCTGTTGAACTGGACATAGCCGGGCGACAGGTCGGAGGCGATCACCGTTGCGCTGCCTTCGCCCAGACTCAGCGATATCTCGACCTCTACCTCATCCTTAGATAATTGCTGTCGCGCCCTGCCCATGGTGCCCTCGATCGCGCCGCCGCCCGCGACGATCGGCACCCCGCCCACGGCCACCGAGACGCGGTCGGGATCGAGATGCACACCGGCGGCGCCCAGCGCCGCCAGGATCCGGCCCCAGTTGGGGTCGCCGCCGTGCAACGCGCACTTGACCAGCGTGTTCTCCGCCACGCCGCGGGCGGCGGCGCGGGCCTCGGGCGCGCTCAGCGCACCGTTCACCGTGTAGACGCAGACGCGGGTCGATCCCTCGCCGTCGCGCACCACCTGCTTGGCCAGATCAAGCATCAGCTCGGAGACGGCGCCGATCAGCACGCGCAGCTGCCGCGGCCCGTCCACAACCACCCCCGACGCGCCGTTGGCGAGCATGAACACGCAGTCGTTGGTGCTGGTGCAGCCGTCCACCGAGATCGCGTTGAAGGAGCCGGCCACGGCGTTTCGCAGGATCCGGCGCAGGGCGGCCTGCGGCAGCTCGGCGTCCAGCGTGACCTGGGCCAGCGTGGTGGCCATGTTCGGCCGGATCATGCCGGCGCCCTTCGCCATGCCGCCGACGCGCACGGGGCCGCCGGCCAGCTCGACCTGGGACTGCGCCAGCTTCGGATAGCGGTCGGTGGTGCGGATCGCGTTGGCCGACCGGCGGCCGTTGGTCCCGGCCAGCGAACCGGCCGCGCTGTGGATGCCCGCCACGACGTCGTCGATCGGAAGCTGGATGCCGATCACGCCGGTCGACGCGACCAGCACCTGCGAGGACGGGATGCCCAGGGCGGCACCCGCCTCGGCCACCATCGTCCAGGCGTTGTTGCGGCCCGCGGTGCCGGTGCAGGCGTTGGCCGAGCCGGAGTTGGTCACGATCGCCCGCGCCAGACCGCCCTGGATCTGGGCTCGGCTGACCGTGACCGGTGCGGCCACCACGCGGTTGGTGGTGAACACGCCCGCGGCGGTGGCGGGGCGATCGGAGACCAGCAGGGTCAGGTCCGACTTGCCGCTGCGCTTCATGCCGCAGGCGGCGACGCCGGCGGCGAACCCGGCCGGGTAGCAGGCGCCTACAGCCACGCCGGCTCCTGGGAGAGGCCCATGGTCTCGTCCAGTCCCAGCATCAGGTTGGCGTTCTGAACGGCCTGGCCGGCCGCGCCCTTGACCAGGTTGTCGATGGCGGCGGCCACGATCAGGCGGCTCCGCTGCGGGTCGACCCAGGCCTGCAGCTGGCAGAGGTTGCTGCCGCGCAGCGCCTGCGTGCGCACGCCGTCCACCAGCTGGACGAACGGCTCGCCCTGGTAGGCGCCGAGCAACGCCGCCTCCACCTCGGCCTGGCCCGCGCCCGGTCGCAGCCGCGCGTAGGCGGTCACCAGCAGGCCGCGCGTGAACGGGGCGAGATGCGGCGTGAACGTGACCGAGACCGGGCCGCCGCCGACCTCGGAGAGCTGGGCCTCGATCTCGAACTGGTGGTGGTGGCCGACCGGCTGGTAGGGGGCGATGCCCTCGGCCGCCGCGCAGAAGCTGTTTCGCTCGGTCGGCGTCTTGCCGGCGCCGGACACGCCCGACTTGCCGTCCACCACGAGGTCCGGCTCGACCAGGCCGGCGGCCACGATCGGTGCCAGCGCCAGGACGGCGGCGGTGGCATAGCAGCCGGGGTTCGCCACCTGACGCGCGCTCGGCGATGGTTCTGCGGTGCAGCTCGGGCAGACCGTACTGCCACTCCCCGCGCAGGTCGGCGGAGAGATCGATGACCGGGACGCGCGCACCGGCCAGCTCCCGACCGACCTCACCCGAGACGCCATGGGGCAGCGCCAGGAGGACGAGATCGCACTGGGCCGGTGCACACGTGTCGGCCGCGCAGGCAACCGCCCTCATCCGAGGATGCGACGCCAGCAGCCGCATCAGCTCGCGACCGGCAAGGCCGGTGGAGCCGAAGACGGCGGCGGTGGCGACGGCGGGCGGTGCCAGCACGGACATGTGCAAGAGTATACATAAGTTTGGTAAGAGTATGCATCACCATTGAAGTCGGGCGAGACTCGCTCGCACTAAGGTGCGGGGCGTGGCGAACCGCGTGCTCATCGTCGGCTGGGACGGCGCCGACTGGGAGATCCTCGATCCGCTGCTCGCGGCGGGCGAGCTACCGAACCTGGCGGCGCTGATCGAGCGCGGCCGCAAGGGCGTCTCCCGCTCATGCCTGCCGTCGCACTCCTGGGCGGCATGGCCGACCTTCCTGACCGGATGCGACCCGGCCGGGCACGGCGTCTTTGACATCCTCGAGTACCGGCCCGGCGCCACCCGCCGGCTGCCGGTCTCGTCGCGCTCGATCCTGGCGCCGACCTGGCCGTCGCAGCTGACAGATGCCGGCCGCACCAGCCTGGTCGTGAACGTGCCGCTCACCTACCCCGCGCCCGAGATCAAGGGCGTCGCCATCGCCGGCGGCGTGATCCCCCAGGGCGCCCCCTACAGCCATCCGCCCGAGGCCGGGCCCGACCTGGGCTGGCCGATCAACGGCGGCTCCTGGACGACCTTCCGGGGCAAGCCGCTGGAGCTGGTGGCCGACGTCGAGGATGTCACTCGCCGCCGCGCAGAGGCCATGCGGCGGCTGATGGACGAGCAGCCCTGGGATGCGGCCTGCATGGTCTTCGTGTCGCCCGACCGCATCCAGCACTGCCTGCTCGAGTACGTGCACCCCGGGCATCCCGACCACGCCACCGCCTCCCAGACGCCGGTGGCCGAGCGCGTGATCGACGTCTACCGGCTACTCGATCGCGAGCTGGGAACGCTGATCGAGCGCACCGATGCCGACGACCTCGTGCTGCTGATGTCAGACCACGGCCACCAGCCGGTCACGCGCGCCCTCAACATGAACCGCGTGCTGGAGAGCCTCGGCGCTCTGCGCATGGGCCGCGGCTCGGCGCTGGTCTCGCTGCTGGCCTGGGGGCGGATCCGCTCGCTGGCGCGCGTCGCCTACGACCGGCTGGGCCTGCACGGCAAGGTGAAGGTGCCGACCACGCCGATCGACTGGGCGCACACGACCGCTTACACGAGCGTCACCTCGACCGGCGAGGGCGTCTCGATCGCGCTGGCCGGGCGCGAGCCGCAGGGCACCGTGCCCGCCGAGGACTACGAGCGCGTGCGCACCGAGGTGGCGGACGCGCTGCTCGGCTTCGTCGACCCCGCCACCGGCCGTCACCCGGTCGCGCGGGTACTGCGCAAGGAGGACGTGCTGCACGGCAAGTACCTGGACCGCGCACCCGACCTGCTGCTGGAGCCGGCGCCGCTCTACAGCCTCACGCACGCGCGTCAGATCGTCGAGCCGGCTGACTGGCTGTCTGGCGACCACCGGCCGGAGGGCGTCTACGTCGCCGCCGGTCCCGGCATCGCCGCCGGCCCGGGCGAGGAGATCTCCCTGGCCGACTTCGCCGGCTGGATCACGAGCGCGCTGGGCGTCGAGGTTGCGGCCGGCGCCGACGCGCCTGAGCAGCAGGCGGTGGGCGTGTTCTCGGACGACGAGGAGCGCGAGGTCGAGGAGCGACTCCGCGGTCTCGGCTATCTCGACTGACCGGGGACCCACGCTCAGCGGGGGCTGCCCGGCCACCACCCCTGCGGCCGCCACTCCCGGGAGTCCACGCCGTCGCGTACCGCGGCCACCAGGAACAGCACGAACAACGAGATCACGATCACGGCACCCATGGCACACCATCCTTTCCAGGTGTGGAACGGGGGAGATCGCCGGCCCGTGAGAAACACTATGCCGACATGAGCGACGAGCGCACCCTGCTGTCGGGCACCGCAGTGAACATCGCCGGACTGGTGGCGGGCGTGGCCGCAGCCTTCGGCGTGCAGATCCTGATGGGGCGCCAGCTGGGGCGGTCCGGGCTGGGCCTGGTCACCGTCGCGGTGCAGGTCGCGTTCGTGGCCGCCGCGGGCAGCCGCTTCGGCATGGATCTGTCGGCCGTGCGGGACGTGGCCATCGGCCGCGGCAGCGACCGCTCGGCCACGCTGCGCAGCCTGGTCGACCGCTGCACGCTGCTGGCGGTCGGCGTCAGCGTGGCCGCGACCGCCGTGATCGCCGCGTGCGCGCTTTGGGCCGGCAACAGCCAGGTCGCGGTGGCCGCCGGATCGATCCCGTTCGCTGCTGCGACCGCCGTCTACCTGGGCGCCACGCGCGGGCTGAAGGCGATGACACCGACCCTGTGGGTGTTCTGGATCGGCCAGCCGCTGGCCTGGATCGTGCTGGCCGTCCTGGCATTCGCGGCCGGCGGTGGCACCGACGCCGCCTGCTGGTGCTACGACGCCTCCTGGGCGCTGGCAACGGTCGGCGCCTGGTGGTTCTGGCGCCGGGCAAGCTCCGGCTTCGGGGACGAGCCCGCGACCCGCGAGGAGTTCCGCGCCGCCGTCCGCTTCGGGCTCCCCCGCGCCCCATCCGCCCTGCTCGCCCAGACGCTGTTCTGGGCCGACCTGTGGGTGGTCGAGTACTACGTGTCGAGCGCGCAGGTCGGCACCTACGCTGCGGTCGGGCGGATATCGCAGGTGCTGCTGCTGTTCCTGACCTCCGTCAACCTGCTGTTCTCGCCGTTCGCCGCCGACCTCTACGCGCGCGGCCAGCACGAGCGCCTGGACTCGCTGTTCAAGAGCGCCACCCGCTGGGCGCTGGCCGCCACGATTCCGACCGTGATCATCCTGTGGGTGGCAGCCGCCGACGTGCTGGCTGCCTTCGGCCCTCGCTACGAGGGCGGCGAGACGGCGCTTCGGATCCTGCTGGCCGGGCAGCTCGTGAACGTCGCCACCGGCGGGGTCGCCTTCGTGCTGATCATGGTCGGCCGCACCGGCCTCGACCTGGCGGACAACGCGGTGGCGGTGCTGGTGATGGTGGGGCTGGCCGCGCCTCTGTCAGCGGGCTACGGCATCGAGGGCGCGGCGGTCGCCTCGGCGGTGACGCTGGGCAGCGTCAACCTGCTGCGGCTCGGCCAGGTCAAGCACGTGGTGCACATCCAGCCCTACACGCTCGATTACCTGCGCCTGGCGCTGCCCACGGGCGCGTGCCTGGCGGCGGCCGTGATCGTGCACTCCGCCACCTCCCAGAGCGCGTGGTACGTCGGCCTGGTCGCGACCGGCACGGCGGCCGGGGCCGCCTACCTGGCGCTCCTGCCCGTGGGCCTGCCGGCCCGGGAACGGACGGTGCTCTACCGGTCGACGCGCAGGATCACGAACCTGGGGCCGCGGTAGGCCACGGTCAGCCCCGGCTGGGCCAGGATCTGGGGCGCCACGTTGGCCTGCCCCTTGGAGTCGAGCAGCACGTAGTCGACGTCCAGCTGCTTCAGGATCTGCGTTCGCCGTGCGCTGCTGGTGTCCGGGTCGAAGAAGTTCTGCTCCAGCCGCCGGCGGGTCTGGGTGTTCTCCTTCGGCTCAGCACGTGAGCGCGCCTCGGGCAGAGCGGCCGCGTACACGTCGGCGTAGGCGAGCAGCTCGAACACGCGGTGCTCCTCGCCCAGCACCACCGGCGGCAGCCCCGGCTGTGCGCGGAAGTAGCGCCACACGTCCGGCGTCAGCACGGTTGCGAGGTCGGCCCTGGGCGCGCGGTAGGGGCCGTCGCGGGCCTCGTCGGCCACCCGCGACACGCCGTGCACGACCGGACCCACCATCACCGCCGCGACCAGCAGCGAGGCCAGCCACCAGGGGCCGCTCTCGACCATCCGCCGCGGCCGCAGCCACAGCGCCACCACCACCGCGAGCAGCGCCGCCACCACCACGACGCTGGTGGGCAGGCGCCAGAACGACCCATGTTCGCGCGCCTGATCCAGCACCACCGCCAGCACCAGCGCCACCGCCAGGCCGCGCCGGACTCCCAGCAAGCCCGCGGCGACGCACGCGCCCGCGGCCAGGACGAGCGGCCACGGCAGCACCTGCCAGAAGCGGTGGAACTGCCCCATGCCGGTGGCCGCCAGCACGGCGGTGCTCAGCCCCGGCAGCAGGAGCAGCGTCAGCGGCGCGAGCATCGCTCCGGCCGTCGGCAGCAGGTCGCGGAAGCGCACCAGCAGGATCAGGCACAGGATCGCAACCAGCACGTAGCCGCGCCCGAACACGGGCGCCCACGGGTACATCAGGATGGCACGGGCGCCGTGGTGCAGGAACTCGTCGGAGTGGGTGATGATCGCGCGCGGCTCGCCGCCGCGGATCGCCACCCACCAGATCCAGGCCGCCACCGCGCCGCTGGCCAGAAACGAGGCGCCCAGCGCCTCCAGCGCCACCGGCGGCATCCGCATGTGCGCGCGCCAGGAACCGAGCGCGATGCCGGCCGCGATCGCAAGACAGGGCACCGCGTAGGTGGGATGCACCAGCGCGATCACCGTCACCGCCGCCATCGCCGACCACGCGGCCGAGCGGGAGCCGCGCATGGCCCCAACGAACAGCAGCAGGGCGGCCGGCGTCAGCACGAAGAAGGTGAAGACCGGCGGCTGGTTGACCTGCTGGACGAGGCCGTTGATGAGCGTCACCAGATCCCACGCCAGCACCGCGGCCGCCAGGTAGCCTGCTGTGCGCCAGCCGGTCAGCGAGCGGACGACCGCGAAGGCGCCCAACATGGTCAGGAGCGCACACAGCGGCTGCAGGTAGATGAACGCCGTTGCGACGTCGACGCCGGCCAGGTCGGCAACGCCGGCGAACGCCGCGTGCAGCAGCGGGAAGGCGTAGCCGGCGTGAGGAGCGCCGTCCTTGTAGGACGAGATCGCCGTCAGGGACAGCGAGCCGATGTCCTCGAGCTTGCGCATGCGGCCGACGTGGAACAGGGCATCCGAAATCACCCCGGTCGAGATCCGCCAGGAGATGAACGCAAACAGGCCGGCGGCGAGCGTGCCGGCCACCGCCTCCCAGACCGACACCCGGTCGAACAGCAGCGGCCTGGTCACGGCCACGGTGCACAGCACCACCGCCGCAATCAGCACCGCCACGAGCGGCGCGGTCAGCGGCAGGTGCACGGCGAAGGCGGCCGCCAGCGGCGCGATCCAGACCGCAAGGCCCAGCGAGGTCGAGACCACGGCCGCGCCGGACAGGCCCAGCCCGCGCTCGATCCGCAGCAGCCGCATGGCGCCCCACCCCGGCAGCATCACGCAGACGGCGAATGCGCACCACACCGCAAGCGCATCGATGCCGGCCAGCCGGGCCGCCACCAGAACGGCCGGTGCCACGAGCAGCGCGGCCGGTTCGAGACGGGAGGACATCGGCGCGGGAGTCTATCGACGACGGGGTCTGACGGCTGTGGGAGAATGAGCCCGGTGGAGACGGGCAACTGAGCGCCATACCCCCTCAACCCCCGATGATCCTCTCGCTGTCGACAGGGGCGTCCCACACCGTTCTGGGGCTGGCAGGCGCCGCCGTGGTCATGCTGGTGGTGTGGATCGCGGGCTGCGCTCTCGCGCCGGCCCGGCCGCCCTCCGAGCGGCTGGCCTGGGGCGTGGTGGCGATGCTGGCCGTGGCGTGGTCGACCCTGTGGCAGCCGGTGCTGGGCGTCTCCTGGCTCGGCCATCGCACGCTGATGGCGGTGATCGTGGTGGTCTGCACGGTCGTCGTGGCGGCTCGCACACGGACATGGCGCACCTTCCCCAACGTGCGCCGGCCGGTCGTGCTGGTGGCGGCTGTCGCAATCGCCCTGTCCGTGCTGCCGCTGATCTGGGGGCCGTCAGCCGTCGTGCCCATCACCGACATGCAGTGGCACGAGGGATGGATCCGCCAGCTGGTCGGCGGCCTGCCCGAGCCCAGCGGCGTGTACGCGCACGTGCCCAACAGCTACCCCTGGCTGTACCACGCGCTGGCGGCCTGGCTGGAGCTGCTGCCGGGCGGCATGGTCGAGATGTACTGGGCGCTGCAGGCATTCGCCGTCGGGTCGATGGCGCTGGGCACATGGCTGCTGGCGCGCGAGCTGGGCCTGCGGGACGGCCCGGCGACCTGGGCGGTAGGGTTCGCCTCGCTGGCCGGCGGCGTCGGCTGGATCTGGGTGCACCACCCGGTCGCGATCGTCTCGGCCGGCCACTACGGGCTTGTGCACGGGGACTTCCTGGTCGGTCCGGCGGTGACCCCGGCGCTGGCCGACCTGCCCGCCATCCTGCCACGCGACCTCGCGCTGGCGCTGTTCCCGCTGACCGTCTGGTTCGCGCTGCGCGCCGTCGCAGGGCGGCGCATGCGCGATGTCGCGGCCGCCGGGGCGCTCGCCGGCTGCCTGCTGCTGATCGGGCCGGTCGCCGCCGTCGTGACGGTGCTTGTCTGCGGCCCGGTGGCGGTGCGGAGGCGGATCCCGGTCAGGCACGCCGCGATCGCGGTGGCGGTTGCGGCCGTCGTGGTCGCTCCGTGGCTGGGCCGGGTCGCGCTCAACTACGTGCGGCTGGGTGGATTCGCTCCTCACCAGCCGCTTACCAGCGTGACCGCCTCGCAGGCGCTGGTGGCGATGGGCGTGGTGCTGCCGATCGGGCTGATCGGCATGGTCTGGATGCTTCGCACCCGCCCCCCGAGCATCGACCTGGGCGCGCTGGTGCCGCTGGTGACGGTGCCCGCGGTGATCTGCCTGCTCACGGGCCTGATGCCCGGCCACAGCCTGGCCGGGGTGGCACCCGTCGTCAAGCTGCAGCGGTACCTGCCGTTCTTCGTGCTGGCGCTGGCCATGCCGGCCGGTTGGGCGGCGGATGCGGTGCTGTCGCGGATGTCGCGCAGGCTCGCGATCGTGCTGGCGGTGGCGTGATAGCGGCCGCCGGCACCTCGACGGTGCTGACCTCGATCGGGCTGGCCCGTGCGTTCAGGAGCGCCGAGACCCGCGGGCTGCACTGCCGGGGAGGAGCGCCGATGGGCGCCGGCGACGTGGTCGCGGTTGCGGGCATGCACAAACAGGCGACCCTGGTGATGAACACCGCGGTGTTCCGCAGCACGGGCGCCTGGCTCTTCTACCGCGATCCGCCCTCGCAGGTTCGCTACCGCAATGTCTTCTCGACCATCGAGGGCCAGGGCCAGCGCGCCGCCCAGGTTCGCGAGATCGCGCACGGTCACGTGCCGGCGGGCATCGACTGGGTGATACTGCCGGGGGCGGCACCCGGGAGCTCCCTGGTCAAGGTCACCAGCTGCCGCGCCGGATTCCGCAAGCACGCGGTCGACGTCCAGGTCTACCGGCCACGATCATCCGGCTAGGCCGCTAACCTCCCCCGCGCTATGACGGCGTGTGGGAGAATCCCGCCGTTACGGCTGTGGACGTAGTCACACAGCGATATCGACCCTGGGAGAGCAGCGGATGCGTGTACTGATTTTGGGCGGCGACGGCTATCTGGGATGGCCGACGGCGATGCGCTTTTCGGGCAAGGGCCACGATGTGGCGGTGGTCGACAACTTCGCCCGGCGGCGTTGGCATGAGCAGGCCGGCACCGATTCGCTGACCCCGATCGCGTCGCTGGACGACCGCATCTCCGCCTGGCACGAGGTGTCGGGCAAGCGGATCGAATCCCACATCGGCGACATCTCCGAGGGCACGTTCATCGCTGACACCGTGCGCGACTTCATGCCCGACACGATCATCCACTACGGCGAGCAGCCCAGCGCCCCCTGGTCGATGCAGAGCGTCGACCACGCGGTGATCACCCAGCAGGCAAACGTGATCGGCACGCTCAAGCTGCTGTGGGCGATGCGCGAGCACACGCCCGATGCGCACCTCGTCAAGCTCGGCACGATGGGCGAGTACGGCACGCCCAACATCGACATCGAAGAGGGCTACATCGAGATCGAGCACAAGGGACGCAGGGACATCCTGCCGTTCCCGAAGGTGCCGGGCTCGTTCTACCACCTGTCCAAGGTGCACGACAGCCACAACATCCACTTCGCCTGCCGGATCTGGGGCATCCGCGCCACCGACCTCAACCAGGGCGTGGTCTACGGCATCGAGACGCCGGAGACGAAGCTGGACGAGCGGCTGGTCACGCGCTTCGACTACGACCAGGCCTTCGGCACCGCGCTCAACCGCTTCTGCGTGCAGGCCATGATCGGCCACCCGCTGACGGTCTACGGCAAGGGCGGCCAGACCCGCGGCACCCTGAACATCGTGGACACGATCCAGTGCGTCGAGCTGACCGCCGACAACCCGGCCGACCCGGGCGAGTTCCGCGTCTACAACCAGTTCACCGAGTCGTTCACGGTTGCCGGGCTGGCCGAGAAGGTGCGCCACGCCGGCGGCGAGATCGGCGTCGAGGTGACCGTCGAGAACGTGGCCAACCCGCGCGTCGAGCTGGAGGAGCACTACTACAACCCGGTGCACACCAAGCTGCCCTCGCTGGGCCTGAAGCCGACGCTGCTGTCCGAGACGCTGATCGAGTCGGTGCTGCACACGATCCAGCGCTACAAGGGCCGCGTGATCGCCGAGGGGATCGACCCCAGCACGCTGTGGAAGGCGCCGCTGCCCGAGCGGGTGAAGTAGGCCGCTCGTGCCGCTGACGCCGCTTCGCACGGCGGGTCTGATCGTCGCGGTGGTGTTCGCCGCGCTGACGATTCGCAGCTACCGGCAGGGCAAGATCGGAAACGGCGACCTGCTGGTGCGGTTCGTCGTGTTCGTGCTGCCGCTGCTGGTGCTGTCGGCGCTGCCCGACCTGATCGGGTGGGGCTTCGACGAGTTCAGCTTCAAGCGCGGCGGCGGGCGCCAGGTGCTGGGCGCAACGGTGCTCGCGGTCGGCATCCTCTACCTGTTCGCGTTCTCGCTGTCGGGCCGCCAGGAGCGGTCGCGGCGCGACCTGACGCGGCTGATCGAGAACCTGGCGCTGGAACAGTTCGAGCAGTTCGGCCATCCGGAGGCCTTCTCCGGCGGCATCGCCGTGGTGGTGCCGGCCTACAACGAGTCCGAGAACATCCACCACGTGCTGGGCGCGCTGCCGGAGCGGGTCTGCGACCTGCCGCTGCACGCGATCGTGATCGACGACGGGTCGGCCGACCGCACCACCGAGGCCGCGCGGGCGGCCGGTGCGGCCGCGATCCGGCTGCCCATGAACCGCGGTCAGGGCGCGGCGCTTCGCACCGGATACCGGCTGGCGCTGGTGACCGGCGCCGAGATCGTCGTCACCATGGACGCGGACGGGCAGCACCAGCCGTCCGAGCTGTCGCGGCTGGTGGGCCCGATCGTCGCCGGCGAGGCCGACGTGGTGGGCGGCTCGCGGGTGCTGGGCGAGGCCGACCCCAACCACGCCGCGCGCGAGCTGGGCGTGAAGCTGTTCGCCCAGCTGCTGTCGCTCTTGACCTGGAGCAAGGTCACCGACCCGGCCTGCGGCTACCGGGCGGTGCGCACCGAGGCGCTGCGCGGCCTCGAGTTCCGCCAGGACCAGTTCCACAACTCGGAGTTCATCGTGGAGGCGTCGAAGAAGGGGCTGCGCTCGATGGAGGTGCCGGTGACGATCACCCAGCGCATCTCCGGGGTCAGCAAGAAGCCGGCCCACTTCCGCTACGGCATGGGCTTCGCGAACGCGCTCGTCCGCGCATGGCTGCGCTGAACGGCGACGCCGGGCGACCGGTGATCGGCTACACGATCGAGCTGCAGGACCCGATGCTGCTCGAGGTCGAGCCCTCGCTGCGGTCGCCGCTGCAGCGGTTCGGCGCGGTGCCGGTGGTGCTGCCGCGGGCCACGCCGTCCGAAGCCATCGACCAGCTGCTGGACATGGTGGACGGCCTGCAGCTGTGCGGCGGCGCCGACGTGCACCCCAGCCACTACGGCCACGATGCCCACGAGCTGACCAAGCCCGGCGACCGGGTCGAGGACACCTTCGAGCTGGAGCTGGTCCGCCGCGCCTACGCACGGGGAATGCCGGTGATGGGCATCTGCCGGGGCATCCAGGTGATGGCTGTGGCCGACGGCGGCACGCTCACCCAGGATGTCGAGACCATGCACGAGGGTGCCATCCAGCACCGGCGCAGCTGGCGCGACCTGGCGCTTGAGCCGCCCGGTGAGCACTGGCACACCGTCCAGACGGAGCCGGGCTCGGCGGTCGAGCGCTGGCTGGCCGGCGGCGAGCCGCGCGTCAATTCGTTCCACCACCAGTGCGTGGCCACCACCGGCGGCATCATGCGCGCCACCGCGCGCGGCGAGGACGGCGTGATCGAGGCGATCGAGCGTGTCGACGGCCGCGGCTGGGCTGCCGGCATGCAGTGGCACAACGAGCTGATGTGGCGGCACGACGAGCGGTTCCTGCGCCCGTTCCAGGAACTGGTCGAGGCCGCCCGGGCCTACGCCGGCTGACGACGCTTAGCCATTCGCTTCAGCGTCGTAGCACTCTCTTCACTGGCGGATCGAGCGAAGGTGGTGGAGAATCGTCCGATGAGCGACCTGCCTGCACCTCTCAATCCGCCCGAGCGCCTGCTGTGCGGCCCGGGCCCGTCCAACATCGACCCGCGCGTGCTCGAGGCGATGCAGCGGCCGATGCTGGGCCATCTCGACCCCGACTTCCACAAGATCCTGGAGGACCTGATCGAGCTCCTGAAGGCGGCCTATCGCCGCGACGACGGATTCACGATCGCGCTCTCCGCAAGCGGCACGTCCGGCATGGAGGCCGGCCTGGCGTCGCTGGCCGAGCCGGGCGAGACCGTGATCGTGGCGACCTGCGGGTTCTTCGGCAACCGCATGATCGACATCGCCCGGCGATACCGCCTGAACGTGATCGAGCTGCGGGCGCCGTTCGGGCAGGCGGTGCCAAACGAACAGATCGTCGAGGCGCTGGCCGATCATCCCGAGGCGCGGCTGGTCGCGGTCGTGCACGCGGAGACCTCGACCGGCGTGGCGCACCCGCTCGAGCAGCTGGGCGAGGCGATGCGCGGGTCAGACGCGCTGCTTCTGGCCGACTGCGTGACGTCGCTGGGCGGTATGCCGCTCGAGGCCGAGGGGTGGGGTGTCGACTACTGCTACTCGTGCAGCCAGAAGTGCCTGGGCGCACCTCCCGGCATCTCGCCGGTGTCGCTGTCGGAGCGGGCGATGGAGCGGATCCGGGCGCGCACCCAGCCGGTGCCCTTCAGCTTCGACTTCGAGCAGCTGGCCCGCTACTGGGTCGGGCGGCCGGCCGTCTACCACCACACGACGCCCAACACCCAGTACTACGCGCTCTACGAGGGCCTGCGGCTGGCGCTGGAGGAGGGGCTGGAGGCGCGTTGGGCGCGGCACGCGGAGGCCGGAGCGCACCTGCAGGCCGGGCTGGCCGACCGTGGCTACCGGCTGCTGGCGGATCCGGAGGTGCAGCTGGCACAGCTATCGGCCGTGTGCGTGCCGGAGGGCGTTGACGGCAAGGATGTCCAGATGCGGCTGCTGCGCGAGCACAGCATCGAGGTGGGCGGCGGCCTGGGGCCGGACGCGCCGGACATCTGGCGCATCGGCATGATGGGCACTAACGCGCACACCGAGACGGCCGACCGGCTGCTCGAGGCGTTCGATGCGGTGCTCGAAGCACCGCGCGCGGGCGTCTCGGCGGGCCGCGCCTGATGGCGGTTCGCGACCGGCTGCATCGCAGCGAGCTGGCCGTACCGGGCAGCAACACGCGGGCGATGGAGAAGGCACCGGGGCTGGGAGCCGACGTGGTGTTCCTCGACCTCGAGGACGCCGTCGCGCCGGACGACAAGGAGCGGGCCCGCGAGAACGTGATCGCGGCGCTGACCGGCCAGGACTGGTCGGCCTGCAGCGTGTCCGTGCGGATCAACGGGCTGGACACGCACTGGTGCTATCGCGACATCGTCGAGGTGGTGGAGCGGGCCGGGTCGCACCTGGACACGATCCTGATCCCGAAGGTGGGGACACCGGCCGACGTCCTGTTCGTGGCCACCCTGCTCGACCAGATCGAGGCGGCGTTCGGCCTGGAGCCGATCAACCTGCACATCCTGATCGAGACCGCGCTGGGCATGGCCAACGTCGAGGCGATCGCGCAGACCTGCCCGGAGCGCCTGGAGGCGATGGTGTTCGGCGTCGCCGACTACGCCGCCTCCACGCAGGCGCGCACCACCAACATCGGCGGATCCAACCCCGACTACGTGACGCTGACACACGCCGGCGAGTCCGGCGTGCGCGAGCGGCACTGGGGCGACCAGTGGCACTTCGCGCTGTCACGCATGGTCGTCGCCTGCCGCGCCT
The DNA here is from genome assembly GCA_963766445.1 of uncultured Actinomycetes bacterium. Taxonomy (GTDB): domain Bacteria; phylum Actinomycetota; class Thermoleophilia; order Gaiellales; family JAICJC01; genus JAICYJ01. The sequence goes on from CAVXZW010000012.1 coordinate 237,338, forward strand.
ACGGGCTACGGCCGATCGACGGGCCGTTCGGCGACTACCAGGATCCCGAGGGCTACACCGCCGCCGCGCGCAGCGCTGCCCAACTCGGCTGCGAGGGCAAGTGGGCCATCCACCCCTCCCAGATCGCACTTGCGAACGAGGTCTTCACGCCGTCACCCGAGGAGATCGACCGGGCCCGCCGGATCATCGAGGCGATGCAGCAGGCGGCGGCCGAGGGCAAGGGCGCCGTCTCGCTGGACGGCAAGCTGATCGACGCCGCCTCGATCAAGATGGCCGAGAACATGGTGCGCAAGGCCGACCAGATGCCGGTCGACGTCGCTTCCGCCTGAGCATGCGGCTCCGCTACCCGGAGGTCTGTTCCTGGAACCACTGCCAGGTGCGCGCCAGCCCCTCGGCCAGCGGCACCTGGGGTGCATACCCGAGCCGGTCGCGGGCCTTGTCCACCAGCGAGTAGTTGCGCTGGATCTCGCCGGCCCGGGGTGGCTCGTGCTGCAGCTGCGGTGAATTGCCCGACACCTCCGCCAGCATCGCCACCAGGTCGTTGAGGCTGGTCTCGACGCCGCTTGCCAGCTGGAAGATCTCCCCGCCCGCGCCCGGCGTCTCGGCCGCTCGGATCAGGCCGTTGGCGAGGTCGGTCACGAACACGAAGTCGCGTGTCTGGGTGCCGTCGCCGTAGATCGTAAGCGGCTCTCCCGCCATGATCTTGCGGATGAACAGCGGGATCACGTTCGACTTGCGCGCGGAGCGCGGGCCGTACGCGTTCGAGAACCGCACGGCCACCGCTTCGAATCCGTAGGCGCCGAAGAAGGCGGAACAGTAGGCCTCGCCGGTGGCCTTGCCGGCGCCGTACGGCGACAGCGGCGCCACCGGCTTGTCCTCCGAGGCGGGGTAGGCGTTGTCGCCGAGCGGCGCATTGCTGGACGAGAACACGAACCGGCCGACGCCGGCCTGCTTGGCGGCCCACAGCGCCAGTAGCGTGCCGCGCGCGTTCAGGTCGAAGTTCTCGATCGGGTTCTCGATCGAGTCCACGACCCCCGCCCCCGCGGCCAGGTGGAACATCGCATCGATCCCGTCGCAGGCGCGCTGCAGCGACTCGAGGTCGCGGACGTCGCCCATCACGAGCTCGACGTCCAGCCCCTCGAGGTGCTCACGCGAGCCGCTCGACAGGTCGTCGTACACGCGCACCGAGTACCCCCGCTCCAGCAGCAGGCGGGTGAGCGTGGAGCCGATGAACCCGGCTCCGCCGGTGACGACCGCGGACGGCATCGCGGCAGCCTACTCTTCGGTCGGCTGACCGGCGCCGGATCGGCGCCGGTCGTGCTGCCAGCAGGGTGCGCCCTCGAACGCCTCCAGCCCGGCCACCGGCTGAGGCCCCTCGCGCTGGTCGAGGCCGCGCCGCAGCCGCGGGGCCGCCACCGCGACCAGCCCGCCCACCACGCTGCCGAACACGAACGAGCGCAGCCGCGGCCGCCGGCGCCGGCCGTCGCTCATCCGATCACCTCACGGTGCGCGATGAAGCCCGCGATCAGCAGCCCGATCGCCTGCACCCCCGTCGAGGCGGCACCGCCCGCCGACACGGCGATCACCACGGCAGGCACGACGTAGGCCCAGGCCGCCCCGGCAGCGGCGATCCAGGCGGTGGCGGGAGCGCGGTAGCGGCCGGACGCGGCCAACACGGCGCGGCCGCAGGCGAGGCCGACGATATAGGCGATGATGAAGGTCACGAACCCCAGCCCGTAGCCGCCGACGAACGCCAGCCCCACGCCGAAGGCGGTACCCACGCCGAACGCGGCGCCGATCGCTCGGGCCGCCGTGCTCGGCTTCAGGATCACCCGCGCGGAGCGCGGCAGCCGGGCGCAGTCGCGGCACTTGATGCCGACGGGTGCCTGCACCATGCAGTCCGGGCAGATCGGCTTGCCGCAGTTGGAGCAGGAGACGTAGGTCTCCACCCTGGGGTGATTCGCGCACATCCGCGGGCCGGTCGTGAGGTCGGTCCCTGCGGCGGCTGACACGAGGCCGAGTGTAGCATCGCGCCCATGCCGGAGCCCTTGATCGTGACGCTCGGAGACGTGCTGGCCCTGTCGCTGATCACCCCGCCCGAGGGGCTGCTGGCGGAGTCGGCGGAGCCGGCCGAGACACGGCTGATCGTGGGGGGCCGGGCCGCGGTCTGCGCCTGCTGGGTGGTGGCGGCCGAAGCGCGTGGGCGGGCGGTGTCGGCCCGCTCCTACGACCGGCTGGGCGACCTGGTGGAGGCGGAGCTGGCCGACCGCGGGGTCGAGCTGGAGGGGCCGGGCGTCGAAGGCCACACCGGCGTTGCCACGGTGGTGCGCGCGCCCGGCGCGCGGCGCACCGCGCTCACCGACCGCGGCGTCTGCGCGAAGCTGGCGCACGAGCTGCTCCAGCCCGAGTGGTTCGAGGACGCCGACGTGCTGCACGTGAGCGGCTACGCGCTGCTCGACCAGCCCTCGGCCGGTGCCGTCGGGCGCGCCTGCGAGATCGCGCGCGGAGCCGGCGCCAGCCTCTCGGTCGACCTGGCCAGCGAGCACATCGTCTCGCCGCTGCTGCGGGAGCGGATTCTGCAGCTGCAGCCCGACGTGGTGCTGGCCACCGCGGCCCAGGCCGAGGCCATCGGCGGCATCGACGACCTCGGCGACCTCGCCGTGATCAGCGACGACGGGGCGCTGCCGGCGATCGATCCGATGGGCGTGGCCGACGCATTCGCGGCCGGGTTCCTGTCAGCCCTCGCGGCCGGGGCCGACGAGGACGACGCACTGGGCGACGGCCGCCTGCTCGCCGATCATTGCGCGGGCCTCGACGGGCCGTTGCCGTGACCCGCGGCTTCACCGGGCTGCTGCGCCTGGCGCCGGAGGTCGAGCGCGCCCTGATCCGATCGCAGCCGGTCGTCGCGCTGGAGACGTCGCTGGTGGCGCACGGCCTGCCGCATCCCGACGGGCTGGAGGTCGCGCTGCGCTGCGAGGACCGCGTCCGCGCGGCCGGCGTGATCCCGGCCACGATCGCGGTCGTGGACGGGGCGGTGCGGGTCGGCCTCGACGAGGAGGAGCTGGAGCGTCTGTCGGTGGCCCGCACGGCGCGCAAGGTGGGCCCGCGCGACCTGGCCTCTGCCGTGGTGTCCGGGGGCCTGGGCGCCACCACGGTGGCAGGGGCGCTGGCCGTCTGCCGCATCGCGGGAATCCACTTCATGGCCACCGGCGGCCTGGGCGGCGTGCATCGCGGCTGGCAGCAGACCCGCGACGTGTCGGCGGACACCTACGAGATCGCCTTCGCGGCCGTGTGCGTGGTCTGCTCCGGGGTCAAGTCGCTGCTGGACGTATCGGCCACGCTGGAGGAGCTGGAGACGCGCGGGATCCCTGTGATCGGATACGGCACCGACCGCTTCCCGCTGTTCTACCGGCGCGACAGCCCCCATCATCTGCCCGACCGCGTCGACGATCCCGCCACGGTCGCAGCGCTGGCCGCGACGCACTGGGGGTTCGCCCGCGCGGCCGGGGTGATCGTGGCCAACCCGGTGGCGGAGGAGGCGGCGCTTTCGGCCGACGAGATCGAGCCGGCCGTCGACCTGGCGCTGGCCGAGGCGGAGGCTGCGGGCATTCGCGGCGCGGACGTCACGCCGTTCGTGCTGGGACGCGTGCACGAGCTGACCGAGGGCCGCAGCCTGGCCGCAAACCGGCGGCTGATCGAGGACAACGCCGCCCTGGCGGCGGAGATCGCCCGCGCCTACTACGCGGAGTAGCGTCGCTCCGTCACCAGGTCAGGGTCAGGTGGCGGAAGTCGCAGCGCGGCTCGTACCCGATCTCGGTGTAGATGTGGTTGCTGGTGGGGTTGGCCGCGTCGGTGAACAGCGAGCACCACGACTGCCCGGCGTCCAGCTCGCGCTGCGACAGCTCGGCCACGACGGCGCTGGCGTAGCCCCGGCGGCGCAGCGACGGCGGGGTGTAGACGTAGGCGACGGAGGACGACCAGGGCGTGCGGCGGACCACCGCCGCCATCGAGACCACCTCGCCGTCGTGCTCCCATACCGCCAGATCGTCGTGCGGCAGCATCCGCGCCACCGTCTCGGACGCCTCCTGCGGCGAGATCGTCTCGCCGATGTCCTCGGCGAACGCGATCGTCCAGCGCTCGAGCAGATCCGCGTCGCCGGCGCTCGCCGTCCGGAACGCGCCGGGCGGCGCGGCCGGCGGACGTACGACCCGCAGCTCGAAGGCGTGCAGATCCCGGCGCACCGCCACCTGCGCGCCGGCCAGGTCGCTCCAGGCCCGGGCGAACGGCTCGCTGACATGCCTGGCGCCGTTCACGCCCGGCGCACGGCGGCCGGCATCGAGCATGGCCGTGACCAGATCGCCGAACCCGATCTCGGCCGGATCCGCGAATCCCGCCACCTGGGCCGGGTGATCGCCGGTCATCAGCACGAACACGAGCGGGCGCCCGTCCTGCTCGCCGGCGATCATGGTCACCTCGCTGCCGAATGCGTCGGGGGTATCCACCAGGCGGCGCAGCAGGCCCAGCGACAGCTCACCCTCCGCGCCGGCCGCGCCCAGCGGCTCGGCGACCACGTCGAGCGCCGCCTGCGCGTCTGCGAACTCCCTGACCTCCATCGGCGGAGTATCGCGCGGCCGGGTGGCAGCCCCGTGCAACTTGGGGGGTTAACCACACCGGCAACGCTGCGAGCGTCCCTGATGATTGGCGCACAGACGAACCAGACCCCCTTCCCGGCCGCGCCGGAATGGCCCGACGATAGGAGTACGACAAATGAACACCCTTCGTGTAGAGGACTTCGCAGCACTGCGTGACCGGCTCGCCGGCCGGGTCGTGGAGCCCGGCGATGGGTCGTGGGACGATGCACGCACCGCGTGGAACCTGACCGCGGACCAGCACCCGGCGGCGGTCGTGGTGGCCGCGTCCGCCGAGGACATCGTGGAGACCGTTCGCTTCGCCTTCGACAACGGGTACGGCGTCACCGCTCAGGGCACGGGCCACGGCGCCGCGGCGCTCACGAGCCGGCTGGACGGCGTGATCCTGATCAAGACGCACGAGATGCGCGGCGTCGAGATCGACCCGGAAACGCGCACCGCTCGCGCCCAGGCGGGCGCGCTGTGGATGGACGTGACCGCCCCTGCCCACGAGCACGGCCTGGCCGCCCTGGCCGGATCGTCGCCCGACGTGGGCGTGGTCGGCTACACCCTCGGCGGCGGTCTCAGCTGGCTCAGCCGCACCTACGGGGTGGCCGCGAACAGCGTCACGGCGATCGAGGTCGTGACCGCCGACGGCCAGATCATCCGCACCGACGCGGACAACGATCCGGCGCTGTTCTGGGCGCTGCGCGGCGGCGGCGGCAGCTTCGGCATCGTCACCGCGATCGAGTTCACGCTCTACCCGGTGCCGGAGGTCTACGCCGGCGTCATGTTCTGGCCGATCGAGCGGGCCGCCGAGGTGCTACGCGCGTGGCACGACCTCGCGCCCTCGCTGCCGGAGTCGATGACGACCGTCGGCCGGCTGCTGATGCTGCCGCCGATCCCGGACATCCCGGAGCCCCTGCGCGGACGCAAGTTCGCGGTGGTCGAGGCCATCCACCTCGGCGACGAGCCGGAGGGAGCCGAGCTGCTGGCGCCGCTGCGCGAGCTCGCGCCCGAGATGGACACGGTCGCCACCATCCCGACGTCGGCGCTGTCGGCGTTGCACATGGATCCGGAGCACCCGGTGCCCGGTGCCGGCGACGGCATGCTGCTGCGCGAGCTTGACGCCGGCACGATCGACGAGATCGCGGCGCTGGGCATGTCGGGTGCGCTCGACGCCCTGCTGTCCGTCGAGCTGCGCCAGCTGGGCGGGGCGATCGGCCGGCCCGGGCCGGGCCAGGGCGCGGTCGGCCACTTCGACGCCGCGTACGCCATGTTCGCCGTCGGCATCGCGCCGGTGCCGCCGGCCAAGCAGGCGGTGATGGCCGCGATCGGCACGGTGATCGCCGCCCTCGAGCAGCACCGATCGGCTACCAGCTACATCAACGTCCACGAGCGGCCGACGGATCCGGCGAGGGTGTACGCGCCCACCGTGCATCGCCGGCTGGCGGAGCTGAAGCGCTGGTACGACCCGACTGACGTGATCCGGTCGAACCATCCGCTCGCACCGGCGGCGTAGAGCTGAGGCTCCCCCGCGCGGCATGTGCCGCGCGGGGGAATCCCTCAGTCGGTGCGGTCCTGCGGGGCCACTACCGTGCGGCCGGTGAGGTCGCCGTAGAGCGCGCGGATGAAGAGCGCCGAGAACGGCCAGGCCACCGGCGCCGCCAGCGCCAGTGCCAGCAGCGTGCCGGTGATCGATCCGGCCACCGACTGCACGACCAGGAACATCGAGATCGCGACCGGCGCGCAGAACAGGAGCGTGACCATCCAGACGCCCCAGACGCGGCCGAAGTGGGCCATCGCCATCTGGGGCCCCCTCCACAGGGCGCCCGACCGGCGAGCGGTCGCCGGCCGCCACGGCCGGCACGATCAGGAGCAGCAGCGGCATCGGCGCCACCGAGTAGGGCTGGAACACCAGCACCACCAGCGACGCCACCGGCCCCACGATGACCGCGGTCAGATAGGTCGCCGCCACCCGTGCGCGGGGCGCCGGCTACGGCAGCCCGCGCAGCATCACGTGGGCGAGCAGCAGGAAGTAGGCGACGCCGTAGCTGAACACGCTGGCCACGAACGTGGCCGTGTCGGTCGACCGCGATCCCACCACCAACACCGGCACCGTGGCCAGCCCCAGCGCCACGGCGGTCGCCACCACCAGGTCGGCCCAGGCGCTGCCGAAGCGGTGCACCGCGGTGGCGAACAGGTCGCCCAGCGGCGCCTGCTTGTGCGACGCCGCCTTTCCGGCCTCGCTCACACGCCCGCCTCGGCCGGCTCGTGGGTGCGCTGGAACGTGATCTCGCCGTCACCGGCGTCGACCACAACCTTGTCACCCTCCGCCACCTCGCCGGACAGCACCTTCAGGGCCAGCGGGTTCTCGACCTCGCGCTGCAGCGTACGCTTGAGCGGGCGCGCCCCGTAGGCCGGGTCGTAGCCATGATCGACCAGCAGGGCGCGGGCGGCGTCGGTCAGCTCCAGCTCGATCCGCCGCGAGGCCAGCCGCGATCGCAGCGAGGCGGCCTGCAGCTCGATGATCTCGTTCAGCTGCTCCTGGGACAGCGCGTGGAAGGTCACGATCTCGTCGATCCGGTTCAGGAACTCGGGCCGGAACACCGACTCCAGATCGCGCGCGTTCGAGGTCATGACGATGATCGTGTTGCGGAAGTCGACCGTGCGGCCCTGGCCGTCGGTCAGCCGGCCGTCGTCGAGCAGCTGCAGCAGGATGTTGAACACGTCGGGGTGCGCCTTCTCGATCTCGTCCAGCAGCAGCACCGAGTAGGGCCGGCGGCGCACGGCCTCGGTCAGCTGCCCGCCCTCGTCGTAGCCGACGTAGCCCGGAGGCGCGCCCACCAGCCGCGAGACGGCGTGCCGCTCCATGTACTCCGACATGTCGATCCGCACCATCGCCTTCTCGGTGTCGAACAGGAACTCGGCCAGCGCCTTGGCCAGCTCGGTCTTGCCGACGCCGGTGGGGCCGAGGAAGATGAACGAGCCGATCGGGCGATCGGGGTCGGAGAGGCCGGCCCGCGAGCGGCGGATAGCGTTGGACACCGCCGCGACCGCCTCGTCCTGGCCGATCACGCGGTCGTGCAGCCGCGCCTCCATCTGCACCAGCTTCTCCATCTCGCCCTCGAGCAGCCGGTCGACCGGGATCCCCGTCCAGCTGGCGACCACGCCGGCCACGTCGCTCGAGCCGACCTCCTCCTTCAAGAGCGGCGACTGCGACTGCACCTCCTCGAGCCGCGCCATCGCCTGCTCCAGCTCGCGCTCAAGCTTGGGCAGGTCACCGTAGGTGAGCTCGGCGGCGCGCTGCAGGTCCTGGTCGCGCTGTGCGCGCTCGGCCTCGGCCCGCGTCTCCTCGATCAGCGCCTTCAGGCTCTGCACCTGCTCGATCGCCTGCTTCTCGGCCTGCCACTCGGCGCGCATGCCATCGGCCTGCTCGCGCAGGTCGGCCAGCTCGCGGCCGATCGCCTCGCGCCGCTCGACGGCCCCCTCGGCGGTCTCGCTCTCGAGCGCGGCCTGCTCGATCTCGAGCTGGATCACGCGCCGCTCGACGGCGTCGATCTCGACCGGCACCGAGTCGATCTCGATCTTCAGCCGCGACGCAGCTTCGTCGATCAGGTCGATCGCCTTGTCGGGCAGGAACCGGTCGGCGATGTAGCGGTCGGAAAGCATGGCGGCGGCGACGATCGCGTCGTCGGCGATGCGCACGCCGTGGTGCACCTCGTAGCGCTCCTTCAGGCCGCGCAGGATCGCGATCGTGTCGGCCACGCTGGGCTCGCCCACCAGCACCGGCTGGAAGCGCCGCTCCAGCGCGGCGTCCTTTTCGATGTGCTTGCGGTACTCATCCAGGGTGGTCGCCCCCACGGCCCGCAGCTCGCCGCGCGCCAGCATCGGCTTCAGCAGGTTGGCGGCGTCCACGGCGCCCTCGGCGGCGCCGGCGCCGACGATCGTGTGCAGCTCGTCGATGAACAGGATGATGCGTCCCGCTGCCTGGCGAATCTCGGCCAGCACCGCCTTCAGCCGCTCCTCGAACTCGCCGCGGTACTTGGCGCCGGCCAGCAGCGAGCCCACGTCCAGCGACCACACGCGGCGGTCCTTCAGGCCCTCGGGCACGTCGCCCGACGTGATGCGCTGGGCCAGGCCCTCGACGATCGCGGTCTTACCGACGCCGGGCTCGCCGATCAGCACCGGGTTGTTCTTGGTGCGGCGGGAGAGCACCTGGATGACACGGCGCACCTCCTCGTCGCGCCCGATCACGGGATCGAGCTTGCCGCGCTCGGCCAGGTCGGTGAGGTCGCGGCCGAACTTCTCGAGCGCCGCGTAGTTGCCCTCGGCGTCGGGCGAGGCGGCGCGCTGGCCGCCGCGCACGTCGGCAACGGCCTTCAGCAGCGCCGCGCGGTCAAGGCCGCCGGCCTCCGACAGCGCCAGCAGCAGGTGCTCGACGGCCACGTACTCGTCCTTGAGGGCCTCGGCCTCGGCGAAGGCCGCCTCCAGCGCGGCCCGCAGCGAGCGGCTGGCCTGGGGCTGGGCGTTCGCGCCCTGCATCCGCGGCAGCCGCGACAGCTGCTCGTCCAGCCGCGCGCGCAGGGCGGCCGGGCTCTCGCCGGCCTTCTCCAGGATGCGCGGCGCGACGCCGCCCTCCTGGTCGACGAGGGCCGCCAGCAGGTGCTCGGGCGTGAGCTCGGGGTTGCCGCGGGCGATCGCGTCGCCCTGCGCGGAGGCGAACGCCTCCTGTGCCTTGATCGTCAGCTTCTGGAAGTCCATCGCAGTGGGTGTTTCGCGGGTGTGTAGGGGACGAGATCACGACGGTAGCGCCGATGCACCGCCGACACCTCCTGGTGCATGCGCCGCGCCTGCAGGTCGAGCTGCTGCCTCGAGGGCGTCCACGCGGCTCAGCAGCTCCACCACCGTCTGCTCGAGGGCCAGCACGTGGGTGGCGCCGGACAGGCTGAGGCCGAGCACGGTGGTGAGGTGCGTGACCTTGCGCAGGCGGGCGACGTCCGAGTCCGAGTAGCGGCGGGTGCCGCCGGGGGTGCGGCGGGGGCTGACGACGCCCTTGGCGTCGTACATGCGCAGCGTCTGGGGGTGCATGCCGGCCAGCTCGGCGGCCACCGAGATCGAGTAGCGAGGGTGCTCGGCGGGATCGGTCATGCGAACAGCCTGTCTCGCGGGTTGCCGTGGCTCGTGCGCTGCAGCTCATCCAGCTTCTCGAGCGCCTCGCGCTCCTGCTTGGACAGCTTGGAGGGCACGGCGATGCGCAGCCGCGCCAGCAGGTCGCCCTGGCCGCCGCCCTTCAGGCGGGGGCGCCGCGGCCCTTGACGCGCAGGGTCTTTCCGTCCGTGGAGCCGGCCGGCACCTTGACCTTGACGCGCTGGCCGTCGGGCGTGGGCAGCTCCACCTGGGCGCCCATCGAGGCCTCGGCGAACGTCACCGGCACCTCCACCAGCAGGTCGTCGCCGCGGCGCTGGAACAGGCTGCTCTCGTCCACCTGCGTGACCACGTAGAGGTCTCCCGCCTCGCCGCCGCGCGGGCCGGCCTCGCCCTTGCCCTTGACTTTGATGCGGGTGCCGTTCTTGACGCCGGCCGGGATCCGCACCTGGTAGGTCTTGGTCGAGCGGACGCGCCCGCTGCCGCCGCAGACGCCGCAGGGATCCTCGATCACCGTGCCGGCACCTCCGCAGCGGCGGCAAGTGTGGCTGAGCGAGAAGAAGCCCTGGCTCTCGGAGGTGACGCCGCGGCCCTTGCACTCGGGGCAGATGATGGGCGAGGTGCCGGGTGCGGCACCGGAGCCGTGGCATGCGTAGCAGGTGTTGGCCTTGGCCACCGGCACCTTCACGGTGGCGCCCTTGAGGGCGTCCTCGAACGAGATCCGCACCGCCACCTCGACGTCGGCGCCGCGAGCGGCCGCTGCTCGCGGGTGCCGCGGCCGGCACCGGCGCCGCCGCGGGCGAACAGGCCGCCGAACAGGTCGCCGAGGTCGAAGCCCTCGGCCGCGGCGCGCATGTCGAAGCCGTCGAAGTTGGTCGGGCCCTGGCCGGGCCGGAAGTTCTGGCCGAAGGTGTCGTACTGCTTGCGCTTGTCGGGATCGGACAGCACGTCGTGCGCCTCGTTGATCTGCTTGAAGCGCTCCTCGGCCGCGGCATCGCCGGGGTTGGCGTCCGGGTGGTACTGGCGGGCCAGCTTGCGGTAGGCCTTCTTGATCTCGTCGTCAGACGCGCCCTTGGGCACGCCCAGGGTCTCGTAGTGGGACGACATTAGGCGTCCTCTGTCGGCGATCCGCTGGAGACGACCACGCGCGCCGGCCGCATCACGCGGTCGCCCAGCGTGTACCCGCGCTGCCAGACCTCGGAGATCACGCCCTCCGGATGATCGGACGGCTGCTGTGACAGGGCCTCGTGCAGGTGCGGGTCAAACTCGCTGCCGGGCTCGCTGGCGATCTCCTCGAGGCCACGGCGGCGCAGCAGGTCGACCAGCTGCTGGCGCACCAGCTGCACGCCCTCGGACACCTTCGCCTGCTCGTGATGCTCGGAGGCGTCAAGCGCCCGCTCCAGGTTGTCGAGCACGGGCAGCAGCTCGGACACCAGCGACTCGGCAGCCCGGGTGGCCTGGGCCTCAGCGTCGCGGGCGACCCGCTTGCGGTAGTTGTCGAAGTCGGCCGCGACGCGGCGCAGGTCGGCCAGGTACTCGTCGGCCGCGCGCCGGGCCTGCTCGAGCTCGGACTCGACCAGCTCGGCCATGTCCGCGCCCGCGGCCTCGGGGCCCGGCCCCGCGGGTGCGGGATCGGGCCCCGGGCAGGGATGGTGCTCGGTCACGCGCGATCGCCCGCCTCGTCAACCACCTCGGCGTCGACGATCTCCTCGTCGCCCTCGGCGGCCGTGCCGTCATCGCCCGCGGCGCCCGACGGGGCGTCGCCGGCTTGCGTCGTACGTGCCTGCTCGTAGACCAGCTTGCCGAGCTCGTAGGAGGCCTCCTGCAGCGCCTCCAGCTTGGCCCGGATCTCGGTCGCGTCCTCGGACTCGAGCGAGCCCTTGACCGCGTCGATCTTCGAGCGGATGTCGGTGCGGGTGGCGTCGTCCAGCCGCTCCTCGTTCTCCTTCAGCGACTTCTCGACGGAGAAGGCGTAGCCCTCGGCCTCGTTGCGGGCCTCGGCCAGGTCCTTCATGCGGCGATCCTCGTCGGCGTGTGCCTCGGCATCCTTGACCATGCCCTGCACCTCGTCGTCGGACAGCCCGGAGCCGCCCTGGATCTGGATCTTCTGCTCGTTGCCGGTACCCATGTCCTTGGCCGACACGTGCATGATGCCGTTGGCGTCGATGTCGAACGCGACCTCGACCTGGGGCACGCCGCGCGGGGCCGGCGGGATGCCGACCAGCTGGAACTTGCCCAGGGTCTTGTTGTAGGCGGCCATCTCGCGCTCGCCCTGCAGCACGTGGATCTCCACCGACGGCTGCCCGTCCTCCGCGGTCGAGAAGATCTCGGCCTTGCGGGTGGGGATCGTGGTGTTGCGGTCGATCAGCCGGGTCATGACGCCGCCCTTGGTCTCGATGCCCAGCGACAGCGGGGTCACGTCCAGCAGCAGCACGTCCTTGACCTCGCCCTTCAGCACGCCGGCCTGGATGGCTGCGCCGATCGCGACCACCTCGTCCGGGTTGACGCCGCGGTGCGGGTCCTTGCCGATCAACTCCTTGACCTTGTCCTGCACGGCCGGCATGCGGGTCATGCCGCCGACCAGGATCACCTGGTCGATCTGGGAGGCCGAGAGGCCTGCGTCGGACAGCGCCTGCTTGGTCGGGCCGACGGTGCGCTCGATCAGGTCATGCGTGAGCTCGCCCAGCTTGGCGCGGGTGAGGGTCGTGTCCAGGTGCTTGGGGCCGTCCGCATCGGCGGTGATGAACGGCAGGTTGATGTTGGTGGACTGCGTCGTGGACAGCTCGATCTTGGCCTTCTCGCCGGCCTCGTAGAGCCGCTGCAGCGCCATCGGGTCCTTGCTCAGGTCGATGCCCTGGTCGCGCTTGAACTCGGCCGCCAGCCAGTCGACGATGGCCTTGTCGAAGTTGTCGCCGCCCAGGTGGTTGTCACCGGAGGTGGCCTTCACCTCGAACACGCCGTCGCCCAGCTCCAGCACCGACACGTCGAAGGTGCCGCCGCCCAGGTCGAAGACGAGGATGGTCTGGTCGTGCTCCTTGTCGAGGCCGTAGGCCAGCGAGGCCGCGGTCGGCTCGTTGATGATGCGCAGCACCTCGAGGCCGGCGATCTTGCCGGCGTCCTTGGTGGCGTTGCGCTGGGCGTCGTTGAAGTAGGCGGGGACCGTGATCACGGCCTCGCTGACGGGCTCGCCCAGGTAGGCCTCGGCGTCGGCCTTCAGCTTCTGCAGGATCATCGCGGAGATCTCCTGCGGCGGGAAGGTCTTGTCGCCGGCCTGCACGCGAGCGTCGCCGTTGGGGCCGGAGACGACCTCGTAGGGGACGATCTTCTGCTCCTCGCTGACCTCGGAGGCCTTGCGGCCCATGAAGCGCTTGATCGAGAAGACGGTGTTCTGGGGGTTGCGTGACCGCCTGCCGCTTGGCCGGGGTGCCGACCAGGCGCTGGCCGTCCTTGGTAAACGCGACCACCGACGGGGTGGTGCGACCGCCCTCGGCGTTGGGGATGACGGTGGGCTCGCCGCCCTCCATCACCGCCATGCACGAGTTGGTGGTGCCAAGATCGATGCCAATCACTTTGCTCATACGGTGCTGCTCCTTGCGGGTTGATTCAGTTGGTCAGATGTAGAAAATCTCAGTCGAGTTGTAGCAGATTTTTCGGTGTCGGGCCAGTCTTGACACGAGAGCGGTTTATACCTAGTCTGTCTAGGTATGGGTGCCACCGATTTGCGCGGACAGATCGACCTGCTGCTGCTGAGCGTGCTGGTCGCCGAGCCCGCCCACGGATACCGCGTGATCGAGCGGCTGCGTGAGCAGAGCGAGGGAACGTTCGACCTGACCGAGGGCACCGTCTACCCCGCACTGCACCGGCTGGAGCGAAGCGGCCTGCTCGAGAGCCACTGGTCGGACGACGCGCCCCGGCGGCGACGGGTGTACGCCGTGACGCAGGCGGGCCGCGGCTCGCTGGCGACCAGGCGACGGGACTGGGCGGCGTTCGCGGGAGCGATGCAGACGGTGATCGCACGGTGATCGAGCGCTGGCTGGCGGAGTTCGACCGCCACCTGCGGGTGCACGGACGGCGCCGTCGTCGAGTGATCGAGGAGCTCGACGCTCACCTGCGCGAGGGCGCCGCGGCCCACGGTGAGCCGGAGGCGGTGCGCCGGATGGGAGACGCGCGGGCGGTCGCGGAGTCGTTCACCCCACGCGCGGCTGACCGGCTGTTCGAGCAGCGCGACCGGCTGGCGGCGCTGCTGATGCTGGCAGCGATGGTGGCCAGCCTGCCTTTGGCGCGCACGCTGGAGCAGTTGGGCCGGCCCGATCGGTCGCACGCCTGGGCGTGGTTCCTGGCGTTCCTCGCACCGACCGCGGCCGTGGCGCTGGTGTCGTGCCTGGCGGTGCTGTGGCGCCGGCCGCTGGGTGCGCGGCTGGCGGCGCCGCTGCTAGCCATGGTGGCGGTGACGGCGGCGGTGGTGCTGCTCGACCTGCCGCCGTCACGGGCTGAGTTCCGCACGTACACGGTGGCCGAGACCGCTCAGACGCGCGTGCAGTGCGCGGCCTCCGATCCGGGCTGCGTCGCCACCGATCACGCGTCCGAGATCCGCATCAACTACTCACTGGGTGCGCTGGCGCTGGCCGGCTTCTACCTATGGGCCGTCACCGGCTGGACGCCACGCCGGCGCGACAGGCGACGGCGGGCCATCGCCTGATCGCTCCCCGGCGGGAGCCTCCCGCAGCGGCGGCTCCTCCGCGGGCACGCCCGCCCACCAGGGCAGCGCGATGTCGCCCAGCGCCCGCTCCGCCAGCAGCGGCAGCACGACGAGCGTCAGCACCTGCACCGTGGTGACCGTCCGCGACGCCGATTCGGACAGCAGCGGGTGCAGCGCGACCGTGTGGTTCCAGTACACGAACGTGAGCGCCGCGAGCAGCCCGAAGAACGTGACCAGGTAGGCGGCCGCCAGCTCGCGGTTCCGCCCGCGCAGCAGCATCACCACCGCGCAGGCCAACGCCAGCGGCACCACCCCCGCCCACGTCCAGGCCACCACCGAACGCGTCAGCGACCGCAGGATCGTGGGCAGATCGCCGGCCTGGTCGATCATGCGGCCCAGGGACGGTTGCACGATCCGCGAATGCAGATCGTGCGCGTTCGCGTACAGCTGCCAGGGAGCGGCGGTCGCGATCACGGCCACGGCCGCGACGGCGGCGTCGCGCAGCGATCGCCACTGCCGTCGGCTGACCAGCAGCAGCCCCACCAGCACGAACACGAGGCCCGTGTTCGCCGTCGCCTCGACCTTGGTCGCAAGCGAGCCCGCCAGGAACACGCTGCCCAGCGCCAGATCTCTGCGCGCCCCGCCGGCCAGCCAGATCCCGACCAGCACCGCGCCGGCGACCCAGGTGCAGGCGACGGTCATGTCCCACGGCCCGTACAGGGTGCGTATCTGAAGCCCGGGCGACGCGGCCACGGCAGTGAGACCGGCCGCCAGCACGACGGGATTCGCGTAGGGGCGCAGCACCACCCACATCGCGGCCACGAACGTGATCAGCACCAGGGCGAACTGGACGTGCACGAAGACCGTGTCCACGCGGCCCATCGCGTGGTTGTCGAGCGCATTCAGCGCCGGCAGCCCCAGCGGATACTCGCGGTGGGTGTTGAGGTAGGCGGTGCTGAAGAACCGGTCGTCAAGGGCGCCCCTGAAGGCGCCCCCGTGGCCGGTGAGCAGCCGCGCCTTCTGCGCCCAGTCCAGCTGCCAGTCGATCTCGGCCGCACGCTTGGTGCTGGCCTGCGCCAACAGCAGCCCGCACGGCACGGCGGAGGCGGCGGCCAGCAGCAGGCCGTCGCGCCCCAGCGCCCCGCCTCGTGGCTCGCGGCGCCGGCGATCGACCGCCACCCCCAGTGCCAGCGCGACAGCCGTCATCACGACCAGCACCTGCGGCGTGGGCGCGAACCCCGCGTACAGCAACGGCGGCATCAACGCCAGGTAGAGGGCGATGCCCGTGAACGGGCTGAGCACCAGCGCTCCCGCGGTCCCGGCCGCACGCCAGCTGCCGATCACGAGCAGCGCTCCCGCACCCAGCCCTGCCAGCATCAGGTTGACAGCGACCAGCCCCGCCGCCTCGCGTATCACCGGTGCACCAGCCAGTTGTCTCCGAACCGCCAGCTGCGGGTGCCGGTGACGCCGGCCTGCTGCGGAGTGCCGCCCAGCACCAGCACCCAGCGCGTCTGCGACGGCTCGACGCGGATCCGGGGAGCCAGCACGTAGCGCAGCCAGAACGAGCCTCCCTGCGGAGTGACCGGCACCATCGCGTAGGTGTCACCCGGAGGGATCCGGCTGATCGCCGCACGGGCGAGATCCTCGTATCCGCGTTTGCGATAGGCCGCCGGTGCCTGATCGAGCGCCGGCGAGGCGTGCGGTAGGCCGTTCAGGTGCCTGGCCCGCGCTTCGACGGACTGGTAGGTCGACACGGCCATCACCAGGGCCAGGGCGATCACGGCCAACGACGCGGCCAGGTGCCGGCGCCAAAGGCCTACGCCGAGGACGGCCAACCCGATACACACCGCTCCCACGGCGAACACGCTCATCGCGGCGATCCTAGATGATTGGGTAGCGGTCGATGACCGGACCACGCCGGGCCGGCCGGCGGCCCTCAGGTGGTCTGATACTGTCTCGCACCCCGCTAGCAGCCATGGCCAGAACGCTCTCCGTCCTGATACCGATCTACAACGAGGAACGTGCCCTGACGGCGCTGCTCGACGCCGTCGAGCAGCGACCGGAGGTATCCGAGATCGTGATCGTGGACGACGGCTCCACCGACGGCACGCCGGAGATCCTCGCCGCCCGCACGTTCACGCGCCCCACCCAGGTGATCCGCCATCCCCGCAACAGCGGCAAGGGCAGCGCGATCCGCACGGCGATCGCCGCCGCCGGCTCCGAGCTGGCGCTGATACAGGACGCCGACCTGGAGTACGACCCGGCCGACTACCCGGCGTTGCTGGCGCCGTTCGAACGACACGGGGTGACGGTGGTGTTCGGCAGCCGCAGCTTCTCGTCGCACTCCGCCTATTCGTTCTGGTTCGTGATGGGAAACAAGCTGGTCACGCTGTGGACGAACCTGCTGTTCAACTCCTACATCAGCGACATGGAGACGTGCTACAAGGTGATGTCGCTGGACACGTGGCGGTCCCTGAAGCTGAGGGCGAACCGGTTCGACATCGAGCCGGAGATCACCGCGAAGCTGCTGCGCTCCGGACACCGCATCTACGAGGTGCCGATCTCCTACGTGGCCCGCGGGCGCGACGAGGGCAAGAAGCTGACCTGGCGGGACGGCGTGGCCGCACTGATGGTGCTATCCCGGATCCGCCTGTTCCGCTGACCGACCGGCAGGACGCACCGTCCGGCCGGCGACCACGGTCGCGCCGAAGGGGCACAGGTCGAGCAGCACGCAGGCGTCGCAGCGCGGCCGCCGCGCCTTGCAGGTGCGACGGCCGTGCTCGATCAGCAGCAGGTGCGCCTCCAGCATCCGCTCGGGCGGCGTGATGGCCGTCAGCAGCGGATGGGCGGCTTCGGCGCTCACCCGCGGGGCGATCAGACCCAGCCGCAGCGCGATCCGGTGGATGTGCGTATCCACCGGCATCACCGGCATGCCCAGCGAGAACAGGAGCACGCAGCTGGCGGTCTTCGCCCCCACCCCCGGCAGCGCCGTCAGGAAGGCCATCGCCGCCTCCGGCTGCTGCCCCGCCAGCCAGCCCAGGTCGAGCCCGTCCGGCGACGCCGCCAGCTGGGCCAGAATCGCCTGGATCCGCGGCGCCTTCTGGTTGGCCAGGCCGCCCGGCCGCAGCACCGCCACCAGCTGCGCCGGTGAGGCCTCCAGCACGTCCTGCCAGCGCGGGTAGCGCTCCCGCATCGCCGCGTACGCGCGCTCGCAGTTGATGTCGCTGGTGTTCTGTGACAGCACCGTCAGGATCAGCTCGTCCAGCGGCGCCAGCGCCCGGCGCGGCCGTACGCCGTAGGCGGCGCGCAGCCGGTCGAGGATGGCTGGAAACGGCGCGACGGGTACTCTTTCAACGGATGACCGCACTGACCGACACTCTCGCACGGCCGCTCCGCGATCTGCGCATCTCGGTCACCGATCGCTGCAACTTCCGCTGCACCTACTGCATGCCGAAGGAGGTGTTCGGCCACGACTTCGTGTTTCTGCGCCGCGAGCAGCTGCTGACCTTCGAGGAGATCGAGCGCCTGGCCCGGCTGTTCCTGGCCGCCGGCGTCACCAAAATCCGCCTCACCGGCGGCGAGCCGCTGCTCCGCCGCGACCTCGAGACCCTGGTCTCGATGCTCTCCGCGCTGCGGCCGCAGGGCCTCGCCGACCTCACCCTGACCACCAACGGCGCCCTGCTGCCGGCAAAGGCCGGGGCGCTCCGCGACGCCGGCCTCGACCGTGTCACCGTCAGCCTCGACTCGCTCGACGACGACGTCTTCCAGTCCATGAACGACGTCCGCTTCCCGGTCGGCCGGGTGCTCGAGGGCATCGAGGCCGCGCAGCAGGCCGGTCTCCCGGTCAAGGTCAACATGGTCGTCAAGCGCAACGTCAACGACAGATCGGTCATGGACATGGCCGAGCGCTTCCGCGGCACCGGCATCATCCTGCGCTTCATCGAGTTCATGGACGTCGGCACCACCAACGGCTGGCGCCTGGACGACGTCGTGCCCGCCCAGGAGCTGGTCGACCGGCTGTCGGCCCGCTGGCCGCTGGAGCCGGTCGCGCCGCGCTATCCGGGCGAGGTCGCCAGCCGCCTCCGCTACGTCGACGGCGGCGGAGAGATCGGCGTCATCGCCTCCGTCACCCGCCCCTTCTGCGGCGGCTGCACCCGCGCCCGTCTGTCTGCCGAGGGCGGGCTCTACACCTGCCTGTTCGCCGCCCACGGCCGCGACCTGCGGGGCCCGCTGCGCGACGGCGCGAGCGACGAGCAGCTGGCCGCGCTGCTGGGCCGGATCTGGGGCAACCGCGGCGACCGTTACTCCGAGCTGCGCAGCGCCGAGACCCGCGACCGCCCGCGGGTCGAGATGTCCCACATCGGCGGCTGACGCACCGGCTCGGGCGGCTGCTCGATCCGTCACATCGGGTACCATCCCCCAATGGCGACGCTGGCCTCTGCACGGACCAGGGAACGTGTGCGAGTGCTTCCCAAGGGATGGCCTGACTTCCTTTTGCAGCTCGGGCTGTTCGCCGTCGCGGACCTACTGTACGAGATCTCCCGCACCCTCGCCAAAGGCGATCTGGCGGTCGCATTCGTGCACGCGCGCGACGTCGTCTCGGTCGAGAAGAGCATCGGCATCTTCACGGAGCTGGACGTCCAGCACTGGGCGCTGGCGCGGCCGTGGGTGCTCGACGTGGCCAACATCACCTACTTCCACGCGCACTTCGCGGTCACCACCTGCTTCATGTTCTGGCTGTACCTGCGCCGCAACCACTTCTACTACTTCGTGCGCAACATCGTCTTCTCGGCGATGGCGCTGGCCCTGATCGGCTACGTCCTGTTCCCGACCGCGCCGCCGCGGATGCTCACTGACCTCGGCTTCATCGACACGCTCGAGAAGACGGCCGACGTGAACTTCAACACCGGCGCCGTGTCGCTGCTCTCGAACCCGTTCGCCGCCGTGCCCAGCGTGCACACCTGCTTCTCGCTGATCATCGGCGCCAGCTGCTTCTTCCTGGTGCGCCGGCCCGCCATCCGCGTGATCTGGCTGCTCTACCCCTGTCTGATCGTGTTCTCGATCGTGGCAACCGGCAACCACTTCTGGCTGGACGCGATCCTGGGCGCCTGCCTGGCCGGCGTCGCCCTCGGCGTCGCCTGGACGATCGAGCGCTTCCACCCCACGCTGCCGGCCTCGGCCCGCCATCGGCTGCGGCTTGATCCCGCCTCCTGACCGGGATTCGCGGCACCGCATGCACGTGATAGCGCGCGTGGTATAGTACGTGCGATGACCACCTCGCTCGCGCGTCTCAAGGACGGGTATACCAACGGCGGGCGCAGCGTCGCGCTGCGCTTCATGCAGAGCTTCCGCAGCATCCCGCTCACCCCCAACCAGCTCACCACCGGCGGGTTCCTGCTGAACGTGGCGGCCGGCGTGCTGATCTACGAGCAGCACTGGGTGTGGGCGACCGTGGTGTTCGTGGCCGGCTCCGTGATCGACGCACTCGACGGCGCGCTGGCCCGGGCGCACGACAAGATGACCCCGTTCGGCGGCTTCCTCGATTCGACCCTCGACCGCATGAGCGAGGGCGTGATCCTGGGTGCCATCGCCCTGGTGCTGGCCGACCAGGGCCACACCCTTGCCCTGGCCTGCGTGTTCGTGGCGCTGGTGGGATCATTCCTGGTCAGCTACACCCGCGCCAAGGCCGAGGCGCTGGGCCTGAAGGGCGACGTCGGCCTGATGGCTCGTGCCGAGCGGATCGTGCTGTTGGCCGTGGTGCTGCCGTTCGCCGGCGTGGGCAGCGTGCTGCCCTACGCGGTCTACATCCTGGCCGCCCTGACGTCGATCACCGTCGTCCAGCGCATCGCCTACGTACGCACACAACTGAACGCGAAATCGGAGGGATAGGTATGGCCGAAACGGCCTCGCAAAACGGACATCGCGCCTCGAGCGGAAAGGTGCGCGTCGCCGTCGTCGGCGTCGGCAACTGCGCCTCGTCGTTCGTCCAGGGCGTCCAGTACTACCAGAACGCCAAGGCCGGCGAGAGCGTGCCCGGCCTGATGCACGTCGACCTGGGCGGATACCACATCTCGGACATCGAGTTCAGCGCCGCATTCGACATCGACGCCGACAAGGTCGGCAAGGATCTGTCGCAGGCGATCTTCAGCGGACAGAACAACACCGTCAAGTTCTCCGACGTGCCCAAGCTGGACGTGCCGGTCTACCGCGGCATGACCCACGACGGCATCGGCAAGTACCTGTCGCAGGTGATCACGAAGGCTCCCGGCGAGACCGCCGACGTCGTCAAGATCCTGCAGGACACCAAGACCGACGTGGTCGTCAGCTACCTGCCGGTCGGCTCCGAGGAGGCGACCAAGTGGTACGTCGAGCAGGTGCTCGCGGCCGGCTGCGGCTTCGTCAACTGCATCCCCGTGTTCATCGCCCGCGAGCCCTACTGGCGCCGCCGCTTCGAGGAGAAGGGCCTGCCCATCGTCGGCGACGACATCAAGTCGCAGGTCGGCGCCACGATCGTCCACCGCAAGCTGGCGCGCCTGTTCCAGGAGCGAGGCGTGCTGCTGGAGCGCACCCACCAGCTGAACGTAGGCGGCAACACCGACTTCCTGAACATGCTCGAGCGTGAGCGCCTGGAGAGCAAGAAGATCTCCAAGACCAACGCGGTCACGTCGCAGCTCGACCACGACCTCGGTGCCAAGAACGTCCACATCGGCCCGTCCGATCACGTCGCCTGGCTGGAGGATCGCAAGTGGGCTTACATCCGCCTCGAGGGCCGCTCGTTCGGCGACGTGCCCCTCAACATCGAGCTCAAGCTCGAGGTGGTCGACTCCCCCAACTCGGCCGGCATCGTGATCGACGCCGTGCGCTGCGCCAAGCTGGCGCTCGACAACGGCATCGGCGGCGCGCTCGAGTGGCCGTCCGCCTACTTCATGAAGTCGCCCCCGGTGCAGCACCCGGACGACGAGTGCCACACGCAGGTCGAGACGTTCATCGAGAAGTACACGCCCAAGAAGTCGGGCACCAAGGAGAAGGCCGCGGCCAAGGGCTGAGGCCGGCGTGGCCGATGCGCTGAACATCTGCCTGGTCTCGCCCTACGCGCTGGCCGGCGGGCATCCGGTGGCCGAGTACGTGCGGAACGAGGCGACGGGACTGGCCCGGCGCGGGCACCGTGTGACGGTGCTCGCGCCCAGCGCATCCTCGCAGTCGCTGCGGAGCGGACGGCGCCGGTTGCGCTCGCTGGCGGCCGGAGATGGCGAGGCGCTGCACGCGCTGCCCGGCGAGCCGCTGGCCGTGGCCGTCGGCCCGGCCGTCCCCAGCGGAGCGCGGGGCCGCGGGCGCGGCGCCGGGCTGCCGATCGCGGCCTCCGCCAACGTCGCGCTGGCCGTGGGCGAAGGCGGTTTCGACATCGTGCACGCCCACGAGCCGACCGTGCCGGGGCTGGCCACCGCCGCGCTGCGCCACACCCGCGGTCTGATCGTGGCCACCTTCCACGCCGAGACCGAGCGCGCACTCAGCTATCCGATCCGCAGCGGCCGGCGGAAGCGCTACGGGTCGCGCATCGATGCCCTGCTCGCGGCCAGCACGCGCGCGGCTGAGCTGGCCGGCATGCTGTACCCGGGCGACTACCAGGTCATGCCCGATCCCATCTCCCCCATCTTCACAGCTGCCGGCAAGACCGGCACCAGGGTCGTGGCCGAGTGGACGGGCGAGGGCCGCGGCGTCGCCCGCAGCCTGATCCGCACCGTCGCCGACACGCCCGGCGCGGAGCTGACGCTGGCCTGGGACAGGCGCGGCCGCAGGCCGATGCGGCCCTACGTGCCGCCGCGGGCGCGCGGGCGCGTGCGCACCGAGGGGCTGGAGCGCGACGAACAGCGCGCCCGGCTGCTGGGGGCCGCCGACGTGTTCGTGGCGGCGCCGGATGGGAACGCGCTCCTGGCCTGGGAGGCTCGCGCCAGCGGCGCCGTCGTGGTCTCGGTCGACGAGGCCCCGGGGCTGCGCTACGCGGCCGACCAGCCGCCGCTGGCCGCCGCCGCGGTGGCCCGCCTGCTGGAGCAGGCCGAGCTGCGCGAGCAGCTCGGCGACGAGGGCGTAAGGGCCGCAGCCCAGCGCGGAGCGGCGACACTGGCCGAGCGGCTGGAGTCGCTCTACTCCGGCCTGCTGCGGCGGCGCCGGACACGGCCCCAGACGTCGCCGCCGCGGCCGGTGCTGATCGACGCCGACCTGCACATGCACACGAGCCACTCGCACGACTGCGCCACCGACCCGGAGGCACTGGTCGACCACTGCATCGCCCAGGGCCTGGGCGCGATCGCGATCACCGACCACAACGAGATCTCGGGCGCGCTCGAGGCGGCCGCGCTCGACAAGCCGATCACGGTGATCGTGGGCGAGGAGGTCAAGACCTCACAGGGCGAGGTGATCGGGCTGTTCCTGCGCGAGCGGATCGAGCGGGGCATGAGCATGGCCGACACCATCGCCGAGATCCAGCAGCAGGGCGGCCTGGTGCTGATGCCCCACCCCTTCGACCGACTGCACACGATCCCGGACTCCGCCACGCTGCTCCGCCACCTCGATGAGATCGACGTGTTCGAGGTCTACAACTCGCGGCTGCTGTTCGACTCGTTCAACGACGACGCCCTGCGATTCGCGACCAAGTACAACCTGGTGCAGTCGGCAGGCTCGGACGCGCACGTGCTGCAGGGCATCGGCACCGCCATCAACCGCATCCCGGCCTTCGAAGGGCCAGAGGAGTTCCTGGTCGCGATGCGGCACAACCAGATCGTGCGGCGGCCCCGCAACCTGCTCTACCTGCAGGGTTTGAAGTGGATGCAGCAGGTCGGCAAGACGGCCGGATAGAGGGCCCGAGAGCCGATTCCGGCTACGGCGCTGGTATGGGTTGCCAGTTCGGGTCGGAGGCGTTTCGGACGAGGAGCTTCGCCCCGGTGCCGTTCGCGGAGATCGTCCACGCGTCGGGGATGGCCGTGCTGCAGTCGTACGGGGCGCACAGCTGACGGGTGTAAGCGAGCCGCGTTCCGCTCGGAGCCCAGGCGGCGTCGCCATTGAAGACCGGGTGGTCGTAGTCGGTGTCGGTGGTCAGCAGACGAGCGTTCGACCCATCGGTCTGCGAGATGTAGATGTTCATCGGACCGCCGAAGTACGGTGCGGACTCGAAGTCGGAGGTGAAGGCGATCGCCCGGCCCCGTGGCGCCACGTCGACGCTCCAGTTGTCGCCGACCGGATAGCCTGCGGCCGTCTCGGTGACCAAGAGCGTGACCCGTCCGCCGCCGCTTGGCACGCGATATAGGTCGTTGCAGCTGGGTTCGCCCGGATTGCATGGCCAATTGCGGTCGAACAGGATCCGGTCACCCAGCGGCGACCAGCTCGGGTCGGAATCTGCGTACGTGTCGTAGGGGTAGTCCAGCGCGGGCGGTGGGTTGGTCAGCCGGATTGCAGTGCCGTACGGGACAGTGCTGCGCAGCTTGAAGATCGCAAACTCATGGGTCGGCCCCCGGGCGCTTGAAAATGCCAGCCATTTCCCATCTGGGGACCACGTCGGTGACGCCTCCGGGGTAGCTGCGGTGGTGATCCGACGCAGACCGGTTCCGGTTGCGGTCATGACCCAGATGTCTCTGCTGCCGGCTCGCGAACTGGTGAAGGCGATCAGCTTCCCATTCGGCGACCACACGGGTGTCGAGTTGTTGCCAGTTGACGTCAGCCTGCGCTGAACGTGCGTCGACGGCGAAACCGTCCAGATATCCCCCGCCCGCACAAACGCGACCAGCCCGGTCGATCCCGGATACGCCGCTACTGCGCTCGTGGCGCCGGCAAGCATCGCAGCCATCATCACCATTGGGACCAAACCCCGTATCCAGAGCGCGCGTACCAACTTCACCGCCTCTTCCCGCATCGCCGACCACCCCAGCATCGCACGTCACACCAACCCCCTGCCTCCCAAAACCCCCTCATCTCGCATCCGTACAAACCCACAGTCGGGCTGGGCGATGGCGTGAGAGCCGACTTCCGGGCCTCGGCGGGCGGTCCGGCCGTTGCCCCTGCGGTTCCGGCAAGAAGTTCAAGTACTGCCATGGCGGCGCTAGCCGTGATGCTGATGTTGACTGACCCGGCGGCCGAAGTGCCGTACAGCCCGGCGACCAGCCGCTGCGGCCGTTCGTCCACGCCGAAGGGCGGGTGGAGCGCCTCCCTGCTCCACCCGCCCTGCTATGGCTGCGATCAGAACGTGCCGCCTGCGATCAGGGTGCCGCCGAGGGTGCGCACGCGCACGGTCGAGCCGCTCTTGATGGTGGGGACGAACTGGCCCTTATCGGTGTTGCGGTTTACGCGGGCGATGCCGAGGCTGCTCACCAGAGGGCTGGCCAGCTTGTTGCCGTTGACGAACACGTTGACGTGCTTGCCGGCCAGCACCTTGATGTGCTCGACCTCGATCTGCAGCTCGCGCTCGCTGCCGTTGACCTTGTACACCGCCTTGCCGGTCGCGTTCGGGAACGAGACGCTGCCGTGCAGCGCGATCGAGCGGGTGGTGCCACCGCCGCTAGCCATCGCGGCCGGGGCGAGCACCGCGACCATCGCAACCAGTGCGATCAGAGCCGAGATGATGGGTGTTCGACGCATTTTCCTGCCTCCTGTCGGGTTGACGAGACACAGCCTGCCCGAGTGCGAGTCGCATCCGCAATGAGACTTTGGTCCTACGACCATGGGAGCGGAATCGGACCGTGGCCTGGCCGAGCTCCCCGGGTGGGCCGCTGGCCCTGCCTGGGCGTCCCGAGGTCGGAAGATGTAGGTCCGTGGTAAGCAGCCGCGGAGAACCACGGCGAATCCGACCGAGCGCCTACCCGCAAGAACCGCGTAACCAAGCGCGAAACGGCTAGTCACGGCCACCCATGGCGAACCCCGCTACTTGCTCTACCGCAGGGCTTGAAGTGGATGCAGCAGGTCGGGAAGACGGGGAGCTAGGCCTCGACACCGGCAGCGCGGACGGTGCCGAGCGACTGGTGCAGCACCTGCACCGGCTGCTCGCCGGCGCTCTCGAGCACGTCCGCCAGCGCATCCACGCAGGCCGGGTCGAACGCGGTGCCGGTCTCGCTCACGATCTGGGCCATCGCCCGCTCATGTGACCACGGCTCGCGGTAGGCGCGCCGGCTGATCAGCGCGTCGTACACGTCGCAGACGGTCATGATGCGGGCCTCCAGCGGGATCGCCTGCCCGGTGATGCCGTCCGGGTATCCGCCGCCGCCGAACCGCTCGTGGTGCCACAGCACGATCGGCAACTCCCGCTCGAACCCGCCCAGGTGCGCCAGCAGGGCGGCGCCCTTGCGGGGATGCGTCTTGATCGCGGCGAACTCCTCGTCGGTGAGCCGCCCCGGCTTGTTCAGGATCTGCTCGGGCACCTGCAGCTTGCCGATGTCGTGAAGCAGCCCGGCCACGGCCAGACGGCGCAGCGCCGGCGCCGGCAGGCCCATCTTCATGCCCACCCGCACCGCCAGGGCGGCCACCCGCCGCGAGTGCTCGCGGGTGGAGGGATCGCGCAGCTCCATGGTCGCGGTCAGGCTGCGGACGTAGCCGCCCAGCAGGCTCTCCTCGGACTCCAGCAGGTCGCTGCCCTCCACCCGGCGGTAGAGGTGGTAGGAGGGCACCTGCCGGGCCAGATCGACGGCGACCGAGCCGGCCACCGCCACGAACCCCATCGCCTCCAGCACGTGCGCAGCCCAGAACATGAGCGTCCAGGTGTCCGAGAGCAGGTAGATCACGATCGAGCAGCCCAGCCAGATCAGGCCCACGGCGACCGTGAGATCGGCGCGGCGGCCGGTCAGCTGGTGGGTGACGAAGGCGCGCCGCGCGATCCAGAGGTAGACGATGCTGACCGGGAACAGCACGACGTACACCCACGGCTCGACCTGCAGCGGCACGAGCGGGATCAGCTCCGGATGCACCAGTCCGACCACGCCGAACACCAGCAGCGCCGCGAGGGCGGCCGCCTGGCAGCGTGCGACCACACGGGCGGCGCCTGTCCGGGCGGACGGTGCCAGCACCGCCGCGGCCAGGATCACGCCCCCGGCCGGAACCGCCAGCACACCGGCCAGGCCGACGGTGGCGTTGCGGGCGTACTCCTCGAGGAACACGCCCGGCGTGGCCAGGCCGTGGATCGTCATCAGGCCGGCCATGACGGTGAAGGCGACGCCCACCAGCCCTGCTCGCGTGTCGTTCCTGCGGATCGCCGCCCGCGTCATCAGCACCGACACGGCGGCGGCAACGGCGGCGGTACCCGTGACCGCCAGCAGGTGCAGCGTGGGCAGCTCGAACTCGCCGTTCACGCGGCGCGAAGCCAGCGCCACCAGCGCAGGAGGGATGAATGCGGCCAGGCAAGCTGCCGCCGCAGCTCGGGAGAAGCGTGGCATGTGTGGAGATGATCGACCGCGCGCCCCGCAGGCTTGAACGCATCGCGGGGTAGAGGTTTCGGCCGCGGATGCGCCAATATGTCGGGGTGAGCGTCCCCGACGATCAGATCTACGAGCGCTACCAGGCCCGCGCCATCGCCGAGACCAACCAGCTCGGCCATGAGATCGCGACCTGGGTCGGCGACCACCACCCCGCACAGGCGCCGGTGATCGGCACCGGCCACCCGCTGGCCGACATCTTCCTGCTCAAGTACCGGCCGATGGCGGCGGAGGTGCAGGAGGGCGTGGCCTTCTTCGGCCGGGCCGGCCAGGCGGTGCTGAAGAGCATCGAGCGGCTGCGCATCGACCCGTTGAAGCTGTACGGCAGCGTCTGCCTGAAGGTCGACATCGACCCCGGGCCGGACGACCTCGCCCAGGCGCGGGCCTGGCTCACCCACGAGCTGCACATCACCCAGCCCGGCATCGTCGTCGCGATGGGCTAGGACGCCGTCGCGTTCCTGGGATCGCTGGAGTTCCCGCTGTCATCGCCGGTCGAGTTCAGCCTCGGCCAGGTGCGGCCGTTCACCCCCACGATCGACCTGCTGGCCGTACCCGACATCGACAGCTCGCTGAACGACTCCGCCGCCAAGCGCGAGTTCTGGGCGGCGTTCAAGGCGCTGGGCGAGTGGTACGACAACCTGCCGCCGTACTGACGCTGCGCGTGGCCGGGGCGCTGGCCGCGCTGGCCGCGTTCGACCGGCTCGCTCCGCACATCGGGAACAGCCCCGGCACGGCGGTCCAGATCGCAGGCCTGGCGCTGATCTCGATCCCGCTGGCCACGCTGGTGCCGCTGGCGCTGTCCCCGGCGGCGGGCGTGGGCGCGCGGTTGCTGCTGTGGGCGGTACCGGCGGTGCTGGCCACTGCGCTCCTGATCTGGAGCGGCTATTCCGGTACGCCGGCCACGCTGGCCAAGCTGGTGGCGGCCAGCCTGATCGGCCTGGGCCTGGGGTCGCTGCTGCAGACGCCGGTCGAGATCGTCGGTATCGCCGTGCTGATCGCGGCGGTGGACATCTATAGCGTCGCGGCCGGGCCGACCAAGGTGATCGTGGAGCACCACGCGCAGGTGCTGAACGCGTTCACACTGGCGTTCCATCCGCTCGGCAGCACCGGGGTGGCGCAGATCGGCGCCAGCGACTTCGTGTTCTTCTCGGTGTTCCTGGCCGCGGCAGCGCGATTTGACCTGCGCCCGACGCTGACCTGGGCGGCGATGACGGCCTCGTTCGGGCTGACCCTGCTCCTGTCCTACCAGTTCGACCGGGCGCTGCCGGCGCTGCCGCTGCTGTCGCTGGCGTTCCTGACCGCAAACGCCGACCTGCTGGCGGGGCGCATCGGGGGGAGAACCGATTCACCCGAAGGGGACTAGCCGCCGGAGACGGCGCGCGCCGATGTATCTCCGATGGCTCCCCACGGCCTGCTCCGTCGCCTCAGCTGCCCGGTTCTGATCGGGCTGTCGCTGGTGTTGTCCGGCGCGGCGCAGAGCGCCCACGCCGGCGGCAGCACCGCCGTGCCGGACACCAAGCCGGGATGGGCGACGCCGGCCAACAGCTCGGGCGAAGCCTCCGACAGCGGAACGGTCGTGTTCTCGATGTGGCTGGGCTGGCGCGACCGGCCGCAACTGGACGCACTCCTGGCCGCCCAGCAGGATCCCTCCAGCGACGGGTATCACCACTGGTTGTCGCCGCAGCAGTTCCGCGACCTGTTCGCGCCGGACTCGAGCTCGGTTGCGAGCGTGTCCGCCTGGCTGCGGGCGCAGGGCTTCGAGCTGGTGTCCGTGCCGGACAACCGCCTGTTCGTCACGGCCAGCGGGACGGTGGCTCAGGTCGAGCGCGCGTTCCAGGTGAACGAGTCGTTGTACGACGTGAGCGGGCAGACGGTGCGAGCCCCCGACGCCAACCCCAGGATTCCGGACGACCTGGCCGCGAGCGTGACGGCGATCACGGGGCTCGACAACGCCTACTCGCTGGCGCGGCCGCAGATGAAGACGCCGGCGCCGCCGCCGCCCGCCGGCACCTCGGTCGGCCCCTGCTCGCACTACTGGGGTGAGCACACCAGCCGCCACTTCCCCAATCCGTACGCCCCCGGCAAGCCGCTGCCGTGGCTGATCTGCGGGTACACGCCCCAGCAGATCGCGTCGGCCTACGGGATCGACCAGCTGCAGAAGCAGCACCTGGACGGCCGCGGCCAGACGATCGCGATCACGGGGGCGTTCTTCTCGCCGACGATCCGCGCCGACCTCAACCGCTTCTCGCGGACGTTCGGCCTGCCGCACGCCCACTACTCGGAGCTGGTCGCACCCGGGCTCGACCCACTTCCCGCGTGACCCCGCCGACATGCAGGAGTGGTACATCGAGCAGGCGCTGGACGTGGAGTGGACGCACGCGGTCGCCCCGCGGGCCCACATCCTCTACGTGGGGGCGGCGAACACCGCAAAGGGGCTCGACCTGGCCCTGAACGAGGTGGTCGACAAGCACCTGGCAAACGTCGTCTCCAACAGCTGGGGCATGCCCGAGAGCGACGCCTCGAAGGGCGAGGTGCGTGCGCTGAACTCGGTGTTCCAGCAGGCGCAGGCGCAGGGCATGGGCATCTTCTTCGCGTCGGGCGACGACGGCGACAACCGCGAGGCATTCGGGTCGGTGTCGGGCGGATTCCCCGACTCGAGCCCGCTTGTGACCTCGGTCG
>CAVXZW010000013.1:0-114535 GCA_963766445.1 uncultured Actinomycetes bacterium
ATCCCGATCCTGCAGGAATTGGTGGTAGACGTCGTATGCACGCCTTCGTGCCGACTCGTACCGCGGGTCCCGCCAATGCGCGCGAAGCGCATCCTTCTCCGAGCTCCTGCCGGTGGACGGCACCCACGCCCGCTGCGCCTCCTCCGAGATGCTCTCGGTCTCGCTGAGGGCCTTCTTCGCCTGCTCGAGCGTGACCGTTCCGGACTCGAAGCCGAGCAGATACGGCGACAACTTCGGGCGCTCCTTGATCAGCTCGACGCACCGCGCGACGTTCTCGTCGGTGTGGTCGAACTCCGCGTACGACGTCCCGAACCGCTCGTTCACCCGCCGGATCACGTGTCCGAACGCGGTCGTCGTCTCCTCGAAGTCGGCGACGACGTAGCTCGACCGGTAGCGCTCGAGCTTGGCGTAGAACCTGGTGTAGGAGAAGAGCGCGTCGCGGATGCTGACGCCCGGCTCCCGGATCACCTGCGAAAGCACCACGCCGGCCGGCTCGCGGATCAGCACGAGTGTCGGTATGTCCGCCCTGGCCGCCGCGATCAGCTGAGCCGGCGCATGCAGGTGATGGGCGATTCGCACCGGCCGTGGCTGCGCCAGCTGGAATGCGTAGACAGCGAACGTGCTCGCGCACCGCGTGTAGCCGTCGATCACGAACTCGGTCTCGTCGCTGATCACCTCGGGGCTCGGTCCCGGATACTTGCGGCGGGCGAAGGGGAGATATATGGCAGGCCGCTCCGATACCACCGTCCTGAGCACGTGATGGAACCGGTCCCGCAGCGTTGTATCGATCATCGTTCAGCTCCGATCGTCAGGATCGCGTTCTGGCCATCTGCGGTTCGACGAGGCTATCCACCAGTGCGATGTAGCGAGGCTCCTGCATGTCCCAGGAGAGCCGCCGCCGGATGATCTCGCGCCCCATCTCCCCCATCGCCAGGCGCTCGCGGGGATCGTCGAGTAATCGCGCGATCTCGTGCGCCATCTCGACAGCATCGCCGGGCGGTACATATCGCGCCGCGGACTCGGCCATGGCCCGGGTCTCCTCCAGGTCGAAGGCGACGAAGGGCAGGCCGTGTGCCATGTACTCAAGCCCCTTGACCGGCGTCACCTCGGGCTGCAGGTTGGAATCGAGTGCCAGGTCGGCGGTCGCGAGGTAGTCGAAGCACTGACGTTCTCCCAGCCACCCGGTAAACCGGACGCGGTCTCCCAGGCACAGGTCGGCCGCCATGCTTCCGGGCGGCGTCCAGCGACTCGCCCGAGCCGATGAAGACGAACAGCGTGTCCTCCCTGCCCAACTCGTGGATGTAGTGGGCTGCGGCCGATATCGC
The DNA here is from genome assembly GCA_963766445.1 of uncultured Actinomycetes bacterium. Lineage (GTDB taxonomy): Bacteria > Actinomycetota > Thermoleophilia > Gaiellales > JAICJC01 > JAICYJ01. The sequence continues at coordinate 1,326 of CAVXZW010000013.1, forward strand.
GAGCTCCACGTGGTCCTGGGGGCCCATCACGCCGAGCCAGCAGACGAGCCGGTCGAATCCGGCGCGAAGCTCCGGCACCGGCGGGTGGCCCTCGACCGACACCAGCGTCGGCCCGTTGCCGATGACCGTCACCTTCTCGGCGTCCACCTTCCCGCGTGTCATCACCGTCCGAGCCAGGGAGTCGTTCACACAAAGCACCCGGTCGGCGACGCGGTGAGATGCGCGCTCCATGGCCCGCAGCAGCTTCGGGATCGCGCCGGTCGTCTTTCCTGACCGGTCCGCGTACACCTCGGGAGAGAGGTCTCGCTGGTCGACCACGAACCGAGCGCCCAGCAATCGGGCCGGAACCGCGAGCAGGAAATAGATGTCAGGCGGATGTCCGGTTTGGACGAGATCGACGCGGCCGTCACGTCTGGCCCGAAGCATGAGCGCGGTCGCCGCAGCCAGGGAGTAGCAGTACTCCAGCGCGAATCCGATCAACCCCGACCGCTCCGGCGGCGCTTGGTAGTCATAGATCTGCAACTCGGGGCTGCGGTATCGCTGATTGTCGGGGTCCCGCCGGGAGATGACCCCGACCCGGTATCCGTTCCGAAGCAGGCTTTCCACCTGCTTCTTGGCGCGGTGATCGCGCGCGTAGGGCACGTTCTCGATGATCACCAGGATCCGACGGGCCGCCCCGCGGGTCGGTTGGACGGCGGCTGTCATCGTGACCGTCCGTTCGAGGCCATGGACGCCCCGGCCGCGGTGATGCCGAGCAGTGCGAAAATGAGGTCGCCCGACCCGCGATAGGTGATGTGGGGATCGATAATCATCAGCACCGTCACGACGGAGAGGGCCGTGACGACCGCCAGGCCGGCGGCGCCGGCCTCATCGCGGTGGAGCCGGAGCACCCGAGACCCCTCGCGGATTGCCGCCCAGATGAAGTAGAAGAAGCTGAACAGAAGCGGCAGCCCACCAGCCCAGAGCAGCCACGTGTAGCCGCTTTCGATCCAGATGTAGCCCGTCGCCAGCCGCTGCGCCACCACGCGGGCAGCCGGCCGGATGCCGAGAATCCAGCTGTTGCCCGAGAACAGCTCCGGCCAGAAGTAGTTCTCGAGATTGTGCAACCGGCCCTCCCAGCTGGCGGGCAGGCCGCTCGGCGACTGGAACCCCTGCAGGCGCCGCTCGATCACCGGCCGCAGCGCGACCGCGGCCGTGACCACCGGCACCATCGACCACGCCAGGAATGAGAACCGCCGGGTCAGGATCGCGATCACGATGACGGCGATCGCAAGGCCGATCACTCCCGAGAACTCCCCGGCGGCGAACACGCCGATCACGAAGAAGAACGCCATCAGGCAGAGGAGCACGCGGTGCCGCGATCCCGTCGTGATCAGGCCCGCCGCGACGGCGATATTGAAGATCAGCAGATCCGCCACCGCGATCGGCAGGCCCAGGGTGGCGCCCGCGCGGCCGCTCCCGGTCACCGCGTCGACGTTGCCGTAAGGCGCGTAGTAGGTGGTGAGAACGTGAGCCACCGCGCCCACCCCGAACGACTGCATCATCGCCAGTGACGCCACGATCGCCGCAGAACCCAGTGACAGCCATAGGCAGACGCGGACATGCTTGATCGTGTGTACCGACGACCGGAAGACCGCGAAGATCAGATAGTACTTCCAGATCATGAGCGAATACAGGATGTCGTCGTGCTCAATGACGTGAGCGCGGATCCCCATCCACAACAGCGGCACGATGGAGCTCGTGATACACATCGCCGTTATTGCGATATCGATATGCGACGGTCTGAAGCTGAGACCCTGCGTTCGCACACGAAGCGCAAAACGCAACAGCAACGCCGCTGCGACGATCATCAGCAGCCCCTCGTTGGGCCGGATCGCCGGCACCGCGCCGCCGCGGTTGATTCCCGCGACCAGCGGAGTGGACGCGATCAGGAGGTACGCACCGAGCTGCGGACGCGCCGCCACCGCCACGAGCAAGCCCAGCGCGGTAATCGCGATCAGCGGCAGGAACGGACCCTTCCTGGTGATCATTCCGGCAAGCAGGACCGCGCCGATCGCACCGGCGCCGACGACCACCAACTGGCCGCGGCTGCGCATGACGTCTTCGCCTGCCCGGTGAAGCGCACGCCGGACATCACGTTTCGGCGCCCAGCCAGACCCGAACCCTGGTAGTGACTCGAGCATCAGCCCACGCTCCGTCCGCCGATGACGGGCAACCGCCCGCTCTCGCGAAGCAGGCGCATCTCCGGCGCATGCAGCCACGCCTGGACACCGAGATAGGCCGTCCCGCCGGCTGCCGCGGCGAGACCGAGCCTGACCACGTCGGCCAGCCGCGACGTCCCCAGCTCTCCGGTCAGCCTCCACGCCAGCGCGCCAACTGCGACCATGAGGATGGAAGCCAGCCCGGTGCGAGCCAGCATCCGAATCGACTGCGTCCTGCCGGCCGGCGTCCGCCTGTCGACCTGATGCCATGCATGAAGCCCGCCGACGAAGGAGCCTGCCGAGAAGGCGACGCCGATCAGGAGCAATACCTGCGAGCCATGTGCCTGTGTGGCCGGGATCATCAGGATCACCGTCGTCGCCACCCGCACCAGCATCGAGCGGATCGGAGCTCGCACATCCTCCTGCGCATACAGGGCATAGGTTCCCAGGATGAACGCGGTCTCGCCGATCACCGCCGGGCTGAGAGCGATCAACGAGACGGCGACGTACTCGGTTGCGTTTGCCGTGTCGAGGCGGCCGAAGGCCACGATGTCGGCGATCTGGTGAGCAGACGCCGCATATGCCGCCGCGATCGGGACGGTCACGAAGCAGGCCAGCCCCAACGCCTTTCCCAGCTCGCTCACGAAATGCGCGGCGTTCCCGGTCTGGTGGAAGACGGCAAGCCGCGGAACCAGCGCCCGTGCGACGGGCCAGGTGACGATCGCGGTCGGCAGATAGAAGAAGTTGAGCGCCAGCTGGAACGCCACCAGGCCGCCGCCCACCCGGTTTGCGATCACCATCGTGACCACCAGCTGCAGCGTGGCCAGGCCGGTGTACGCGAGCACCGCCCGGATCCTGACCAGCACGGTGCGCACCTCGGGATCGTTCCACGCGAGCGCGGGCCGCATCGAGGGTTGGCTTCGCCTCGCTCCGAGCCACTCGAGCGTCGCATGCAGCGCAACCGCCCCGGTCGTTCCCAGGCCCAGGATCACGATCTCGGTGGTGGTGACGTTCGACAGCGTGCCGCCGGTTCCGTAGACCACGGCCACCGCGACCAGGGTCACCATGATCCCGACGTTCTCGATCGTGGGTGCGCCCGCGGCCAGGGCGAAGCGGCCATAGGCGTTCATCACCGCGGCGCCCGTTCCGGCGATCACGTAGAGCGGGATCTGAGGTGCGAACAGGAGCAGCAGCACCAGGCCGACGCGGCGCTGCTCGGCGGCGGAGTGCGGGTCGCTGACGCCCAGCGAGAACACGTGCAGGATCAGCGGCGCGGCCACCATGATGGCGGCCATCGCGATCACTCCGAGTACCAGCACCCCACCGAAGAAGCCCCGCACCAGCGTGTCGGCCCGCTGCTGGTCGCCCTCGCGGATGTGCCGCATGAGCGGCGGCACCAGCAGCGAGACGAACAGCGATCCCGCCAGTATCTGGTAGTACACGAGGTTCGGCAGCGCGTTCATGCCCTGGTACGTGTTGCCGAGGTAGGTGGCGCCGAGCACCGCTCCCAGCACAAGGATGCGTGCCAGACCGGTCATGCGGCTGACCAGCGTCCAGATCGAGCCCGTCATCGAGTTCGTGACAAGCGAGGCCTGGCCAGGGCGAACCGGCACGGTGTCAGAGCGCACCGATGCCGGCTCCCGCGCCTCGATCATGCTGCGTCCCCGGCAAACAGCACAGCCGGGAGCGTCTTCAGAAGGATCTTCAGATCCAGCAGAAAGCTCTGCTCTGCCACGTATTCCCGGTCGAGCTGGAACGCTTTGGACATCGGAAGCCGGCTGCGCCCGCTCACCTGCCAGAGGCCGGTCATGCCGGGCTTGACCTCGAACCGGACGTGGTCCACCTCGTCGAGCAGCTCCACCTCCCACGGCAACACCGGTCGCGGGCCGACGAGAGACATCGACCCCGCGATCACATTCAGGAGCTGTGGAAGCTCGTCGAGGCTCAGTCGCCGAAGCACACGGCCCACCGAGGTGATGCGATCGTCGTCCAGCTTGTGCAGCCCGGACTGCGGCGGCCTCGAAATCCTCGCCAGGCGTCAGCATCGCGCGAACGTAGGCGCGGTGCTTCGGCATCGTCGAGCCCGACGTGCATCGTGCGGAACTTGAGCATCGTGAACGGCCGTTGGCCGCGACCCACCCGCTCCTGGCGGAACAAGACCGGGCCCTTGCTGCTGAACCTGACGGCGATCGCCACCAGCACGAACACCGGCGACAGCAGCACCAGTGCCACCATCCCCAGCGCGACGTCGATACCCCGCTTCACCGCGGACGATCCGTACGGGCGCGCAGTCGAAGCCTGCTCCCGCTGGGTCGGTCGCCGAGCGGCCGGAAGCCTGCTGTGCGAGCCTTGTCGACGGACTCCGATCTGAACATCGTCAACCCGTCACGGCTGGCGACGACACGGGGCGAAACCTCGAAGACCTGGCCGCTCGCACGCGCGATTCCATGTGCGGCTGCTCGGGCACGGCGCGAACCGCAACCGCCGGATTGCCATAGGCGATCATCCGGTCCGGGACGTCTTTCGTGACCACCGACCCGGCGCCGATGATCGCGCCGCGGCCGATCCTGACGTACGGCAAGATCGTCGCGTTGACGCCGATCTGAGCGCCGGCCTGGATGATCGGCCCCGCCATCGATTCACCGGACACGACGCTTCCTGGATACAGGTCGTTGGCGATCGTGACACCGGGGGCCAGAAAGACGTCGTCCTCCAGCTCCGTGTACTGCGCCACGTAGCAATTCGTGTGGATCTTGACGCGGTCGCCGATGGTGCAGCCGTAGTCGATCACCGAGTTGCTCCAGACCGACACGTCATCTCCGATGCGAACCTCTTCTCTGATGATGACGTTGTGGCCGGTCGCGAATCTGGCGCCAACGGTCGATCCTACATAGATCACCGTGCCGGACCGCAGCTGCGGCGACTCGCCGATGGTCAGCTGCTCGGCGAACCCGCCGAGCCGTGGGGTAGCCGACGATGACCGACTCATCGACGATCGCGCCGGGACCGATATCGGCGCCGGGCCTTCTATCCATAGCTCCGTCGTGGTCCGCGGCTGTGGGCGGACAGTTGATCAAGGCACTTGTGAATGCAGTCGCACACGTACTCGATCTGTCGCTCGGTGATGTGCGGGAAGAGCGGCAGCGACAGGAGCTGGCCGGCCGTCTCTTCGGCGACCGCCAGCGGCCCCTGGGCGAAGCGTCGGTAGGGGGCTTGCAGGTGGCACGGAACCGGGTAGTGGATTCCCGTGCGCACCCCGTCACGACGCAGCTGCTCTTGCACCGCGTCTCGCTCGGATATGAGCACCACGTTCTGGTGGTAGGAGCTTGCAACGTGCGGCTCGATCTCGACGAAGCGCACCAGCTCGTGGTTCAGCGTTCGCCGGTAGATCTCCATCGCCTCGCGGCGCGCGGCTGTCCAGTCGTCGAGGCGCCTGAGCTTCGCGGTGAGAACCGCGGCCTGGAGCGCATCGAGCCGGCTGTTGCGCCCGATCACGTCGTGGGCGTTGCCCGTCACCGGGAGCGCGACCGTGGTTTCCCAGCGACCGCACCGTCCGCTGCTAACTGCGGCGTCGTTGGTGACGACGCATCCGGCGTCGCCCCAGGCGCCCAGATTCTTGGTCGGATAGAAGCTGAAGCAGCCGGCACTGCCGAACGAGCCGGCTGCACGCCCGTTCAGGGTCGAGCCCTGCGCCTGCGCCGCGTCTTCGATCAAGGCGATCCCGCTCGACGCCGCCAGGTGCGCGAGGTGCACCATGCGCGGCATGTTGCCGTACAGCTCCACCGCGATCAGCGCGGCGGTGCGCGGGGTGATCGCCGCCCGCACGATTTCGGGGGTGACGAGCAGCGTTGCAGGGTCGACGTCCAGGAAGCGAGGAGTGGCTCCGGACAGGACGACCGCCTCTGCGGTTGCGATGAACGTGTTGGCGGGGAGCAGCACCTCGTCTCCCTCGCCGATTCCCAGCGCCCGCAGCGCGAGCTCGATCGCCTCAGTCCCGTTGGCGACCGCCACGGCGTGGTCGGTCCCGCAGTACCGGGCCCACAGCTCTTCGAACTGCGACACCGCCTCGCCGCCGATGAAGCCGGAGCTCGCGATGATCTCGTCCCAGGCGGCGCGAACGTCCTGCTCCACCTCGGTGTTCATGGCGACCAGGTCCGCAAGCGGGACCGGGGCGGTGCGTGGTACCTCGATCTTGCTCACGATGCCAGCTCCGGAACCTGCGCTTCGGCGGCGAGCCCGTACCCGTCGGTCAGGTACACCGTCCGCCCTGACCGCAGCGAGAGCTCCGCTGCCTCGAGCGCCTGGACGACCGCGAGTCCGCAGCGCACCGTCGGTGGCCGGCCGTTCGCCGTTCTGCACGCACGACACGAACTCCCGGTCCTGAACGGTGAGCGGCTCCTCAAAGGACAGGAAGGGCGACTGGATGTCGCCGTAGCGGTACGACATCGGCATCTGTGCCATCGAGGCCTCCTCGGCCGGCACCACGCCCTTGTCGAACACGCGCACGCGCTCCTCGGAGGCCAGGTCGTTGTACACAGCCATCTTGGAGCTGCCGACCACGGTCGTGCGACGCACCTTGCAGGGATCCAGCCAGCTCACATGGATGTGGGCGGTGACGTCCGGGTGCTCGTACGACAGCCGGATGTACGCGACGTCCTCCAGGGTGGCGTGGGCGTGACGGGATCCCCAGGCCTGAACCACGGTCGGGGTTCGACGCAGGACGTAGTTCGAGATCGATATGTCATGCGGCGCCAGATCCCAGACGACGCTGACGTCGGTCTGATAGAGGCCGAGGTTGAGGCGGGCCGAATCGAGATAGTGGATCCGTCCCAGCTCGTCCTCATCGACCAGATCGCGGAGCTTCCAGACGGCGGCGTTGTACTCGAAGGTATGGCCGACGGCGAGCACCGCATCGAACTGCTCTGCGGTGTCGACCAGCACCCGCGCGTCCAGCGTGGACGTCGCGAGCGGCTTCTCGATCAGTACCCCAAGCCCCGCCTGCAACGCCTTCACGCCCAGGGTGGCGTGCGTCTGCGGGCGGCGTCGCGATGATCATCGCATCGACCTGACCGAGCACGTCGTCGAACTTCTCGGCCGTTCGGATCGCCGGGAAGGCGCGCTTGAGCGCGACCAGGCGATCAGGGCGGGAGTCCACCGCAACCACGCGGTCGACCTCGGCCAGCGCCTGCAGCACCCGAACGTGCTTCGACCCCCAATATCCACAACCTACGACCGCGATCCTCATGTCTCCCCCTCTGGTGCGCTGACCTGGTGCCGGATCGACAGGTCCGGGCCCGTCCTCACCGTGGGTCGTGCTCACGCGGCTCTGAGATCGTCCGGGATCGGCGCCACCTCCTCCGGCCGCGCTCCAGCAGCACCGCACCGACGATGGTCGCGTGCGCCCTGCCGAGCAGCTCCTTGGCTCTCGCCGTGTCGGCGTGGGTCGTCGTTCGCACGTCCGAGACCAGCAGCACGCCATCGCATGCTGCGTGCCCATGACGCCGACTCGGAATGCGCCGGCAGCGACGGCGAGCAGACGAGAACCAGGTCCGCGATGCTCAGCGCCTCGCGGACGACATCGCCGGCGGAGATCAGGTCGACGAGGTCTGCCGCGCCGGCGAGCTGTGACCGAATGTCATGGCCGCTCGAGCATCGACCTTCAACCAGCCACAGGCCCTCGATCGACGTGCGTTGCACGACGTCGCGCAGATCCTCGAACCGGGCGAGTACGTCGTACAGACCGGCCTCGGTCTCGGTGCCGAAGACCGGCCCCAGACACGGGTTCTGCAGATCGGCGGAGATCAGGATGACGCGCTTGCCCGACGCGGCCAACGCGACCGCAAGGTTCGCCGCGACCCATGTGGATCCCTGATCGAGATCGGCGCTGGTGACCAGGACGCTGCGGGCACCGATGTTGCTGGTTTCGAGCAGGAGGCTCGTGCGCAGCCCGCGAAATGCGTCGGCCTGGACCGAGCCTGGCTCCTGAAGCGTGATCAGGCCGCCGAGATCCACCGCCGAGCGTCCCTTGAACCTGGTCGGGATCGAGCTCAACACCGGCGAGGCAAGCCATGTCTCGAGGTCCTCGCGGTTGCGGATCCGATCGTCCGTGTACTCGCGAGCCGCGGCCACTCCGAATCCGAGCAGCAGCCCCAGGAACAGCGCGGCTACCAGGTTCACGACGGTGCGCGGGCTGGAAGGCGACTTCGGGTAGGGCGCCTGCCCCAGCTGGCCACCGAAGTTGGCGGTGTTCGTGGTGATGAGGGCCAGCCTCTGCTGGAGCAATGCGATCTGCGCCTGTCGGGCGGCCTCCTTCGTCTTGGCAACGGCCAGCGGCTGCCCGCTCAGGCTTGGAATGGTTTCCTTGATCAGGGCGAGCTGCCTGCTGGTTGCTTCGATCTGCTTCTGGATGGCCGCGACAGCCTGCTCTGTTGTCTGTGCCTGCTCACCCGTTCTGAACGCCAGATACGCCGCGGCAAACGCCTCCGCCCGCTCCTGCGCAACCCGCTGGCTCGGGCTCGCGTAGGTGAACTGCAGCACCTGGCTGTCCACCGGGACGTGCACCGAAAGGTGGGCGCCGAGCTGGGGGGCGGTCACGCTGCTTCAGATGCTCTTGCTTGATGACGAGCTCCGCCACCGCCGGCGAGCCGGCCACGGCCGCCTCGGTCGCCATGTTCACCTGGCTCTGACCACCGGTCGTCGGCGGCCCCTGCACCACCACGCTTGCCGTCGCGTCGTAGATCTTGGTCTCGCGCGCTGTGATCGCGATGGTCACGAGCACGACCAGCGCAGCGATGCCCAGGACGGTCATCTTGCGACGCCGCAGGATGGACGAGAACATCGACGGGCTCTGCGGCTCGAGGGGATCGGGGTATGGCATGCTCATCCGCCCGACCGCGCCTCAGCGGGTTGCAGCGTCGGCAGAGCACCCTTGCGGGGATCGGGCCGGGTCAGGTCGAGATCCGACACCGCGGTCACCCGTTCGCCGCTCACCTCGAAGCCCAGCGAGGATCCCATCGGGATGGCGAACTGCCAGTCGCCGCCGCGCGCGCCGAGCACACGCAGGATCGCCAGCCGCAGCATCACGCCGTGCGAGACGGCCGCGACCGACTCGCCCGGATGCTGCCGTCCGATCTCGCGAAGGCCCGCCATGACGCGGTCTGCGGCGCTCGCGAGCGTTTCGCCCCCGGGGCAATAGGCGTTCTCGGGATCGTGCGCATACAGCGCGTAGGCCTCGGCGTCGCGCTCCGCGCACTCCTCGCGCGTCAGCCCCTCCCACTCGCCGTAGTCCAGGTTTGCGAGCAGATCGAGCGAGACCGCCTCGGGGGTGCCGCTGGCGCGCACGATCTCATCGGCGACCTCGCGGGCCCGGCCGAGAGGGCTCGTGTAGACCGCGCTGATGCCCACCGTCGAGAGGTGCTCCGCCACCTCCGCCGCCTGCATGCGACCGCGGTCGTTCAGCGGCACATCGGCCAGCCCTCGGAACCGGACCTGGACGTTCATGATTGTCTCGCCGTGGCGGACGAGATGGACGCGTGTGGCGGATGAGCTCGATGTCATATTTCGGGACCCCTGACAAAAGAAGGAACAGATCCGGGACATCCGGAGGTCCGCGACCTCGCCACCGCCGGCTGCGATTTCAGCAATACGGCGGGCAGGCGGATACAGATGAAGCGAAGCGGGAGCCATCTTGGAGTCGCTGGAACGGATGTCCAGGGGGGCAAGCGTACGTCACACGCTGACGCATTGCAACATGTCAAGTTGAGATCGCCGGATCGGCGGGTAGGCCCGGCCCGAGAATTGCCTCCCCACGCCCCACACCGTTTGTCTAGCCGTGCGTGTGGCCGCTCGCGGCACGGTTGACTTTCCACAGGGTGGCGGTAATATGTCGTGTCGGCTCCCGCTCCCACGTACCACCCGTGCGGCCTGAGGCCCTCCCTCGCGATCGAGAAAGAGGCGATTTTGCAGGTGCTCACCAAACCACGACCTCAGGCGCGACGTCTCGCCTTCGCGCTGGTCTCTGCCCTGACGCTGGTGCTGGCGGGCGGCGCGTCATCCGGTGCCGCGACCACGACGGTCGTGACGCTGACGTTCGACAACAACACGATCAGTGAGTACACCCTCGGCTATGCCCAGGCCCTGCAACCGCACGGTGCGGGCGCGACGTTCTACGTCAACAGCGGCACAGTCGGGAGTTCAAAGAACTTCATCTCGTGGGCTCAGCTGACGGCGCTGGCAGCCGCCGGAAACGAGATCGGCGGCAAGACCGTCGACGGCAAGGTCAACCTGAAGACGACCACTGACCTCCAGACCAAGATCGACGAGGTCTGCAACGACCGCCAGGCGCTGATCCAGCACGGGTTCAGCCCCGCGAGTTTCGCGTATCCGTTCGCCGCCTTCGACACGACGGCCGAGGGGATCGTCCGCAATTGCGGCTACGGCAACGCCCGCGCCGGCGGCGGCATCTCGCCGACAGGCGCGCTCTACGCCGAGACCCGCCCTCCGAAGGACTACTTCGCCACCCGCCCATACGGTCCGACCGGCCAGGTGACGCTGGCCAACCTCGAAGCCGCCGTCACCGGCGCCGCCGCCCACGGTGGCGGCTGGGACCAGGTCGTCATCTCGAAGGTCTGCTCACAGGCGCAGGACCCGACCAACTACGCGACCTGCACGACCTCGTCCGGCTGGATCGAGCTGGCCGACCTGAACAGCTTCCTCGACTGGATCCAGGCCGCCGGCCAGGCCAACGGAGCGCCGGCCGGTACCACCATCCAGACCACGGCCGCCGCCATGCGAGGGATGGACACGGTGTTTCCGACCACCACGATCTCGTGCAACGGCGCACCCTGCGCATCGACCTCCTACGCCGGCACCGTGATGGTCACGATGGCGCCGACCGATGCCGGCTCTGGGGTTGCGAGCACGCACTACACGCTGGACGGGACCGATCCCACGCTTTCCAGCCCGACCTACACCGGCCAGTTCCCGCTGACCAGCTCCGCCACGGTCAAGTTCCGTTCCTGGGACAACGCCGGAAACGTCGAGGCGACCCACACCCAGTCGATTCAGCTGACCCAATCCTCTGACTCGGTCGCCCCGACCACGACCATCGCCTGCAACGGTTCCCCCTGCGCGCCCTCATACACGGCACCGGTCACGGTCACGCTGAACGCGGCCGACAACGCCGGCGGCTGGGGCGTTGACAAAACCTATTACACGACCGACGGATCGACGCCCACGACCAGCAGCCCGATCTACACGGGGTCGTTCACGATCCACGGCCCCACGACGGTGAACTTCTTCTCGACCGACCTGGCCGGCAACACGGAGGCAGTGAACAGCCAATCCGTACAGGTCACCACCGTTGTGACGCTGGGCTTCGATGATGCCTACCAGAACCAGTGGCGCTACGCGGTGCCGCTCCTGCGATCGCACAACATGAACGCCACGTGGTACCCGATCACCAGCGACAGTGACGTGCCATTCCAGTGCTGCATGTCATGGGCACAGCTCGACACGCTCCAGGATCAGGGCGATGACGTGGGATCGCACACGATCGATCATCCTGACCTGACCACGCTGACGCCCGATCAGATCACCCAGGAAGTCTGCGGGTCGCGCCAGGACATGATCGCCAACGGCATACACGACCCCGTGTCATTCGCATACCCGTTCGGGACGTTCAACGCCACGGTCGAAAACATCGTTAAACAGTGCGGTTTCACCAATGCCCGTCAGGGTGGCGGCGTCTCCACATCGAACACCACCCCCACCGCACCCTTTATCGAGACGCTCCCGGCAAAGGATCCGATGGCGGTGCGCACCATCGCCGTCGACGGAGCCAGTCCGATGACGCTGAATGACCTCGAGGCCTTCGTCAACGCGGCCGCAGCGCACGGCGGTGGCTGGCTGCCAATCACGTTCCATGACGTCTGCGACCAGGCGGCATCTAACTACAGCAGCTGCATGGCCAGCTACGGCCCGATCGACGATGCGGTGCTCGGGCAGTTCCTCGACTGGCTCCGGGCGGCCGGACAACCAAATGGCGCCCCCGCCGGCGTCACGGTGAAGACGATGGCGCAAGTCATGCCCGGCGGCACGCCGCCGCCGGCGCCGGTGATCACCGATCACCCGCCGACGACCAGCAACTCGAACACCGGGACGTTCTCCTTCACCGACTCGCAGCCCGGTGTCACATTCCAGTGCACGGTGGATCGCGTGTCGTCCACGTGCACGAGTCCGTTCACGAGCGGTGTGCTCGCTGATGGGTCGCATACCTTCACAGTCTGGGCGCTTGATCCAGCCGGTGACGTCAGCAGTGGTACCTCGTACACCTGGACGTCAGACACCACGGCCCCGCCACCCCCAACCTTCTCAGGGACACACCCGGGCAAGCTGGTCACGATCGTGCTCGAGAACGAGTCGCATCCAGCCATTGTCGGTAACCCCAACGCGCCGTACCTCAACCAGCTGATCGCCAACGGAGAAGAGTTCACCAACTACTTCGCGGTCGACACCACCGGCAGCTTCCCCAACTACCTGGCGATGACCAGCGGGAATAGCTCGGCGACGGCGCTTTCGCCGAACATCTTCCAAGCCATCGACGCCACGGGCGGCGCGCTGACGTGGAAAGAGTTCATGGAATCGATGCAGGGCAACTGCGCGCAAGGTACCTCCGGCACCGTCCCCGGCACGACCAACACGCTCTACACGGCGGATCACGATCCGGGCCTGCAGTACAGCCCCAACATCTCCTGCGCAGCCAACGACGTTCCCATGAACGCGAGCACGTTCGACCCCGCGCACCTGCCCGACTTCAGCTACGTCATCCCCAATTTGTGCGACGACATGCACACGTTCCCGACCAACGGACAGGCCTGCCCGGCCTTCTTCGGCCCGAACACCGGTACGGACATCATCAACATGAGCGACAACTGGCTCGCGCACGTGGTACCCACGTTGCTGGCCCAACCCAACGTGACCGTGCTGATCACGTGGGACGAGGGCGTGGAAGGTCAGGGCGAGCACATCACCACGCTGCTGGCGGGCGCCGGCGTCACGCCGGGCTCGACCGACGGCACGCTCTACGACCACTACAGCCTCGAGGCCGGCCTGTACAAGTACTTCGGCCTCGGCGTGGCCCCCGGCATGGGCGCGACGGCGACGCCTCTGCCAATCCCGGGACTCGGCGGCGTGCCCAGCAACCCCAGCAACAACACGCAGCCGTCCTTCGCATTCACGGATCCCGAAGCGTCGACCTCGTTCCAGTGCAGGATCGACAACGCACCCTTCGCCGCCTGCACGAGCCCGTACCAAGCCCCGGTGCTGAGCGACGGTTCGCACACGTTCTCGGTGCGCGCGGTCGACTCTGCCGGCAACCTCGGCGCTGCGAGCAGCTACACGTGGACGGTGAACACGACGCCGTCGGCCGCGCCGACCATCGACACCAAGCCGTCCGATCCGAGCAACACCGCGCAGCCCTCGCTGGCCTTCTCCGACAGCGACAGCACCGTCAGCTTCCAGTGCAGCCTCGACGGCGGCGGCTTCTCTGCCTGCACCAGCCCGTTCGCGACCGGCCCCCTCACGGACGGATCGCACACCTTCGGGGTGCGATCCGTCAACTCGCTCGGGACCGCGAGCGCGGCGACCACCTACACCTGGACGGTCGATACGACGCCGCCGCCGGCGCCGTCACTGACCAGCACACCGCCCGCCAACGACACCAACAACAGCGCCAGCTTCAGCTTCGGCGACGGCGAGACAGGCGTCACCTTCGAATGCCAGCTGGACGCCGGCAGCTTCTCGACCTGCACCAGCCCCGCCAGCTACCCCGGGCTCGCAGACGGGTCGCACACCTTCACCGTGCGAGCACGCGACGCCGCCAGCAACCCGAGCTCCGCCACCAGCTACACCTGGACGGTGAACACGACGCCGTCGGCCGCGCCGACCATCGACACCAAGCCGTCCGATCCGAGCAACAACGCCCAGCCCTCGCTGGGCTTCTCCGACAGCGACAGCACCGTCAGCTTCCAGTGCAGCATGGACGGCGCCGCCTACAGCGCCTGCACCAGCCCGTTCACGACCGCCGCGCTGGCCGACGGCTCACACACGTTCGCGGTGCGATCCGTCAATACGTTCGGAAACATCAGCGCCCCGACCACCTACACCTGGACGGTCGACACGACGTCACCGCCGGCGCCGACGCTGACCAGCACACCGCCGGCCAACGACACCAGCACCAGCGCCAGCTTCAGCTTCGGCGACGACGAGACGGGCGTCAGCTTCGAATGCCAGCTGGACGCCGGCAGCTTCTCGACCTGCACCAGCCCCGCTGCCTACTCCGGATTGGCAGGCGGGTCGCACACCTTCTTGGTGCGCGCACGCGACGCCGCCGGCAACGCCAGCGCGCCGACCGGCTACACCTGGTCGCTGCAGGCACCGCGACCGCCGGCGCCGTCGATCGACACCAAGCCGTCCGATCCGAGCAACAACGCGCAGCCCTCGCTGGGCTTCTCCGACGCCGACAGCACGGTCAGCTTCCAGTGCAGCATGGACGGCGCCGCCTACAGCGCCTGCACCAGCCCGTTCACGACCGCCGCGCTGGCCGACGGCTCACACACGTTCGCAGTCGAGGCCGTCAGCATCTCCAACGGCGTCAGCGACCCCACGCAGTACAGCTGGACGGTCGACACGACGCCGTCGCCGGCGCCGTCACTGACCAGCACACCGCCCGCCAACGACACCAACAACAGCGCCAGCTTCAGCTTCGGCGACGGCGAGACAGGCGTCACCTTCGAATGCCAGCTGGACGCCGGCAGCTTCTCGACCTGCACCAGCCCCACCACCTACCCCGGGCTGGCAGACGGGTCGCACACCTTCGCCGTGCGAGCACGCGACGCCGCCGGCAACCCGAGCTCGGCCACCAGCTACACCTGGTCGTTGCAGGCACCGCGACCGGCGGCACCGTCGATCGACAGCAAGCCGTCGAACCCGACCAACGTGAAGCAGGGTGTGTTCGCCTTCTCCGACGCCGACAGCACGGTCAGCTTCCAGTGCAGCATGGACGGCGCCGCGTACAGCGCCTGCACCAGCCCGTTCACGACCGCCGCGCTGGCCGACGGCTCCCACACGTTCGCGGTCGAGGCCGTCAGCGTCTCCAACCGCGTGAGCGACCCCACGCAGTACACCTGGACGATCGACACGGTCGCCCCACCGGCGCCGACGCTGACCAGCAAGCCGGCGGCGGTCGTCGCCAGCGGCAGCGCCAGCTTCGCCTTCAACGACACCCAGGCGGGCGTCAGCTTCGAATGCCAGCTGGATGCGGCCGCGTTTGCGTCCTGCACCAGCCCGGCCACCTACAGCGGGCTTGCCACCGGCCAGCACACCTTCGCGGTGCGGGCACGGGACGCCGCCGGAAACGCCAGCCCGGCGACCAGCTACAGCTGGCGAATCGACATCACGCCACCGGCCCAGCCGGCCGGCCTCACCAGCAGCCTCACGTCGCAGGCGGTGACCCTGACCTGGAACGCCAACACCGAGACCGACCTGGCGGGGTACAACGTCTATCGCAGCGCTTCTGCGACCGGGCCGTTCACCAAGCTCAACACGGCGGTGCTGACGACGCCTCGCTATCAGGACACGACGGCGCCGGCGGTCACGACCTCGTTCTACCAGGTTCAGGCCGTCGACCAACTCGGGAACGCCTCGACCCCGGCTCAACTCTCGGTCAATCGCGGGATCGCCTTCCGAAGCGCCACCGGCACGACGGTCGCGTCAGGCACGTCGATCACCCTGAACAAGCCGAGCGGTACCGCCAGCGGCGACGTGCTGGTCGCGGCCATCGAGATCGGCGGGACGACCACCGTGACGGCACCCAGCGGCTGGACGCTCGTGCTCTCCACCACCAGCGGCAGCGCGCTCACCCAGGCCACGTACGTGCATGCCGCGGGGACGTCGGAGCCCTCCTCCTACCAATGGCGGTTCTCGTCTTCCCGGTTGGTGAGCGGGGCTGTGGCTGCCTACGTGGGTGTGAACACGACGACACCGGTCGACGTGTCCTCCGGTGGCAGCTCCTCCGGCTCGACATCGATCGTCGCACCCTCGGTCACCACCGCGACCGCGGGCGCGCTGCTGATCGGGGCGTTCGGCGGTGCGACGAACGCGTCGGTGACGCCGCCGACCGGAATGCTCGAGGAGAACGAGCAGCTCGCCGGAACCGGCAGCAACCGGGTCGTTGTTGAGATCTCCGACCAGCAGCTGAGCGCCGCGGGCGCGACCGGCACCCGTACCGCCACGCTCAGCAAATCTGCGGCAAACGTGGGCCAGCTGATCGCGCTGCGCCCGTCGCAATAACGGAATGTCCCGGGAACCCCAACAACCCAAGCACGACATGTCTTCGAGGCGGACGTCTCATCCGTCATGTTCCGAATGCCCGACCTGGCACCTGAGCGGCGTCGGGCTCGTGGGACCGGGCGCCTAGCCCTCACCCGTACTCTCCTCGGGTTAGGCGCCCGTGTCACCCATAGGAACGAGAGACCAGGAGGATCAGTCCGGGGTGTGGAGCTCGCCCAGCGCGCGCTCGAGCCACAGCGCAAACGAGCTCGGCGGGTGGTCTCCCCAGTCCCAGTCGCCCTGCGCGACAGCCGTGCGCACGGCCGTGCCGAGACGGTCAAAGATCACGGTCAGATCGTCCGTCAACGCCGCCGGGTCGGTGCCCTTGCCGGACTCGCGCCAGTCACGGCGGATCTCCGCCGTGTATGCGGACAGCGGCAGCGACGACAGGCTTACCGGCTGCGATTCGGCCATGGCCGCCACGATCGTGGTGGCGCGCGTCTCGTTCCGCGCTATCACACTCGCGAGCTCCCAGGCCTGGTCGTCCATCGGCGTGAGCGTAGCGCTCGCCAACGCCGCGCGGACGCGCCGGTCAGGGCGCGCCCGCACGGCGGCTGACAGTGCCTAGGGGTGAAACACCGAACGGAAGCTAAGTGCGTGCGGAGTTAGTGAAGGACTGCGCCCGGTCAACGCAGCGACTCCGGGGAACCCGCAGGTGCCACCATCGATATCGAGGAACCAGCCCTGAATCGAGTCGCCACTCGCAGTGAAGTCGAGGCCCAGCCGCGACGTGACGCTATCGTCGCTCAGGAAGTTGGAGTACTCAGTGATCGGGAAGGCGTCCAGGCAGTTGAAGAATCCGTTGACGTTTGCCTGGAACTTCTTGAGGCTCGTGTGCACCGCGTTCAGGTGCGCGTTTACGCACTTGAAGTTGCTGCACCTCGCCGGCCACCTGGTCGACGCGTTCGCCGTCCCCGCCGTGCTTACAACCGCGAACGCTGCGATCACCAGTGTGACCATGATGAACCGTCGCATCCCGCCCTCCCCCGTGTTGAAATTATCCAGTCGAACCAAACGGACCGGCGGCGAAGTGTGACAGACGATTCGGACGGCATGCGGGCCCCGTCCACCGGCGTCCGCCTCGCAGCTAACGTCGCTGCTTCAGCCTCGCTGCGCCGGCTTGACCGGTATTGAGACTCCGGCCGCATCGGCCACACCGCCGATACCGGCCCCACTGAACGGACAATGAGCTACCGGCTGGGGAGGTGTGCCCGTTCCCGGTGCGCGTCGACCCGGGACTCAACCGGGATCTGCGTCACATCCTGCGAAACGGCCGGTGGATCGTCACCGGCCTGTGCATCCAGACGGCGACGAATCTCGCCACCGGTACGTCGCTTGCGATCAAGTCCGGCGGCCCGCTGGGTGTCGTCTTTCACGACGATGGTTCGCTCACGTTCATCAATCACGGCTCGATCCTGTGGTCGAACTTCCCAGAGGACATCGACGGCCCGGGCTGGTCGTGTACACCGGGCACGTCGTGATCGAGCTCAGCGCTGACGGGTTCGCGACATCGGTGAGCTGTGTGCCTCACCAGCGGGACATCTGCGCAGCGCTCGCCTGACGCCACCGCCCGCCGCACGCGGATGGTCGGCCCCGACCGGTCGCAGCGTCGGGGCCGACCCGGTAGGTCGTGCCTACTTCACGCGGTCGGGGTTGCTACCAGGCCCGCATGCCATGCCGGGATTCAGCACGTGCGGGTCGAGACCGATCTTGACGTCCTGTCCGAACGACTGCGAGCGGCCGCCCGGGCCGTTCGGCGCGATCGACGGGTCGAGACTGAGCGGCGCGGTGGGATCGTCGTTCTGCCCTGAGAACACGCAGATCGAGTTGGCGTGCGCCGGCCCCGCGGTCGGCTTGCCGTTGCCGGTCAGCTCGCCCGCGCTCGCCGCACTCGCGCTCGCGCCCACGAACACGGCCGCACTGATTGCAACCACAAGCAATGTCCTGATACGAATCACGTTGGAGCCCCTCCCCTTGGTTCGTGTCGGCGCCAGATGGCACCGCCGACCAGCCTAGTAATCTGGAAAGCCGAAGTCAAGACCGGTTGCCCGGACACATACCGCCGCCGCGGAGGGCGCGGAGCCTTCCGCGGCGGCGACGAGGTTGTGCCTCCGCCAGTGCGACGCCGTCGGGGGTGCGCGCTCGGTGGTCATCGAGCCTCCCTTGGTAGAGCCTGGCGGTTGCGCCGCAGGTGCAGGAACGATCGCGACCGGTATGCGTGCCGGCCGGCGTCGCCTGCGATCTCGGCCGAGAGCGCATGCTCCAGCTTGTCCCGCTGCGCCCGTTGCAGCAGTTCGGCCTGTCGTTGGCGGCCGAAGTCGAGCCGCAGGTTGCTATCGATGTTAAAACTCATGTGTGTCACCTCCTTTCCGAAACGTAAGGTCGGGTCTGTGATGAGAGACATGCAGCGGCCCCCCCTCTTGGGATTGGTTAACACGGGAATTGCACTATCGCCGCCGACCTATTGCGACAACGATATGAGTGCTATGCGATACGAGCCGGAGGCTACGCGATCGCGCACGCCGTATGCGTCTGCGCCACGCCGGTGCGGAACCGGAACCACGCCGAACCGGCGAGCATCGGAGAAACCATATCCATCAAGATGTCGCCTCCCTTCGGCTGTGTGGGCGCTGACTACACGAACGCCAAACATATCATGGCGCCCGGCGCACTGCAAGTACCGATTTAGGAGACGCTCATCCCATCACCTGCTCCGCTGCGAGACGGTCGGCGAGGCGGGCGAGCGCGCGGCGCGTACGGGTCTTGACGGTACCCAGCGGCGCCCCCAGGCGTGCGGCCACCTCGCTCTGTGAGAGGCCGTCGAAGTAGGCCAGCTCGATTACCTCGCGCTCTCGACGGGGCAGCCGGTCGACCGCCGCATGGACGCGGAAGGCCTCCTCGGCTGCCGAGGCCCGCTCGTCGGGCCCGGGCCCGTCATCCGGCAGGTCGGGCATCTCCCACCGGCTCGATGCCTCGCGCGAACGGAGCGCGTCGAAGGCGGCGTTGCGGGAGATCGCGTACAGCCAACCCGTGACCGGCCCCCGCTCGCGGCGGTATCCGGCGGCCGCCCGCCAGACGTTGATGAACGCCCGCTGAACCACGTCCTCGCTGCTGGCACGGTCGCCGATGACACGGACCACGAGCGTGTACACGGACCTGCTATAGCGCCCGTAGAACTCGTCGAAGGCCGCCTGGTCGCGCCGCTCGGCCACCAGCTCGAGCAGATCCTCGTCGCTGCGCGAGCATAGCTCCGCGACGCCGAGCAGTGAGGTTCGCCGAGGCGGCTGTTCCATCTGATGTCCGATCACCGCGTCGGCCGTCCCGCCGCATACGGCTCGCAGTGGTGCGATCTGCGGGTGAGTACGTGCGTTGTGTCGAATCGGGGTCTTCATCCCGGATGTCTCCCTCTCTGCGCTCAGAGCGTGGTGGTTCGGCTCATGGTGTGCCGATGCATCCTCGCCGGGTCCACGCCGGCCCGCATTGGGGTCGACCCCCCGAAGTACCCCCCAATCTGTCTAGGGGCTTGCGACGGTGAGGGCCCCGGCGATCTGGGTGCGCGATCCGATGCCGAGCTTTCGAAAGACGCTTCGCAGATGGTTCTCGATCGTCTTCTCGGTGACGAACAGCGCCTGGGCGACCTCGCGGTTCGTCATGCCCTCGGCGGCCATCCGGGCGACCCGTGATTCGCTGGCGGTGAGCTTGCTGCGGCTCTCGATCGGATCGCGCCGCGGCCGTGCGCCCGCGGCGATCAGTTCCTCGTGTGCGCGGCGCGCGACCGAATCGGCCTGGCAGGCAAGCGCGAGTTCCAGCGCCTCGGCCAGCATCGGGCGCGCGTCCGCGCGACGTCCGGCCCGGCGCTGCGCGCTGCCCAGGGCGAGCATCGCGTAGGCCAGTTCCAGCCGGCGCAGGCGACGTCGCCAGCACCGCAACCGCCTCCTCGAGCAGCGGGATCGCGTCGTCACGCTGGTGAAGCAGGCTGGCCGCGCGGAGCGCGGCGCCCAGCGGCCGCGGCGCGCCGAACGCCCGACAGCGAACCAGCTGTTCGTCGATCAGCGTCCCGGGCGTCGTCCTCGCGGCCGGCCGCCAGCAGCAGCGGTACCGCGTCCGACCGCCAGTCCGAGACGGCGGGCGTGAGGATGCCCCACTCGCGTTCGAGGCGGCCGCACATGGCGTACTCCTCCAGCGCCTGTGCCAGGCGGCCGTGCGCCGCGTCGAGCCGGCCCTTGGTCTCGTGATGGCTGATCGCGCCGATGGTGATGCCGCGATCGGCGTCCAGGCCGGCGCTGCGCCAGGTCTCGCTGGCCTCGTCGAGCTGGCCGCGGGCGATCTGGGCGTCAACCAGCGCCAGCGCGCCGTAGGGAATGCCGCGCAGCGTGATCTCGGTGAGCGCATTCGCGGCGTCCGCCTCGGCCTCGGCCAGCGCACCGCGAAACCACCAGGTCATGGCTCGCATGTGGCTCGCCACCGAATATGCAGGCGCGGCGCCGCGCCGCCGCGACCAGGCGATCACGTCGGTGAAGATCGCGGTGGCCTCCTCGAGCAGGTCGCCCAGCATCAGCACCGTGGGCACCATCCAGAAGGACGCCGCGTCCGGCCCGGGGTCGTCGATCAGGCCGCCGTCTCCGAGAATGCGCAGCGCGATCACGCGCACCTCCTGCTGCGTGCCGGTCATCGCGGCATCGAGCGCGGCGTGGGCAAGGCCGATGCGCGCCCGCGGCGAGCCGAGCGGGCCGGAGGCCGGGTCGAACGGCGTCGGCAGGGTCGGGAGGCTGCGCCAGGCCTCGAGGCTGCTGGCCGCGGTGAAACAGCGGGTGCCCTGCAGGAACAGCCCCAGCTCGCGCTCGGACTCCGGCAGGGCCTGGATCGCCTCGGTCAGGGCCCGCACGGCCTCGGCCGGTCGATCCGTGAGGGTGAGCGCCGTGCCCAGCTCGGCGGCCGCAGCCGCTCGTACCGTCACGCTCACGGGCATCCTGCCGGCGCCGGACAGGTTCTCGACCGCGGTGTCGATGTCACCGGCGGCGAGCGCGCTCGAGCCGAGCTCGAGCGTCAGCTCGGACGTCAGGGTGGCGTCCGGCGGCTCTGCCAGCGCGCGTCGCAGGTAGGTCGCGGCCACATCCGCCGCGCCGCGCTGGCGAGCGGTTCGGGCCGCCAGCCTGCAGCACGTCCACCGTCTGGGGGTCAGCCCGCGGCCCCGACGCGAGCAGGTGCACGGCCACCCGATCGGGCTCGGCGCCTGCGGCCAGCTGCAGTGCAGCCGCGCGGCCGTGCCACTGCATACGCTCGCCCAGCCCCAGCTCCCCGTAGACCGCTGCCCGTACCAGCGGGTGTTCGAACACGAGCGGTAGCCCCGACTGCAGGATCGCCGCCGAGGCGAGGTCGTCGGCGGCTCGCTCCGCCACCTCGTCGTCCAGCTCGGCCAACCGGGCCGCCATGCGCGGCTCCGCCCTTCCGCCGAGCACCGCGACGGCGCGGGCCAGCCAGGTGCACTGCTCGGGCAGGCTGCGCAGGCGGGCACGCACCGAGCGATCGACACCGACCGATCGCAGCCCATCGGCAAGCGCGGCGTTGGCGGCCCTCGGCTCGATCTCGCGGCGCACCAGCTCGCCGACCAGCTCATTGACCAGGAACCCGTTGCCGCCGGTGGCGTCATAACAGGCGGCCAGGAACTCGGCATCGGCGCCGTGCAGCGTCTGCGCGACCATACCCGCCACCGCCGCCTCAGAAAGGGGTGCCGGCCGCACGGCGGACGCGCCGGCCAGCGTACACAGCTCGTCGATCGCCTCCTGGACTTCGCCGGGCTCGTTCGAGCGCGAGGTCACAACCATCGCCAGCCTGAGGCCGTCGGCGCGGCGCGCGACGTAGGGCAACCAGCGCAGGGACGGGCCGTCACACCAGTGCGCGTCGTCGATCAACAGCAGCAGCGGCGGCTCTGCGCGGCGGCGTTGGCCGTGAACCAGTAGAGGCCGTGCAGCGCCGTCAGCGGCGGCTCGAACGCGGCATTGGTCTGGATCTGCGACAGCACCGGGCCGGCGAGCGCTCCAGCCCCCGCCAACAAGGCTTCGCGCTGCTCCTCGTCGGCGGCGGCCAGCAGCGGCTCGAGCAGCTGCCGCACGATCCCGAACGGGAACGCCTGCTCGAGCTCCGATCCGCGCGCCGTCAGCACGCAGAAGTCGACGGCCGACTCCCGGGCCTCGATCAGCAGCCGCGACTTGCCGATGCCGGGCGGCCCCTCGATCACCAGCGCGCCGCCGCTTCCGGCCCGTGCGTTTGCAAGCAGACGGTCGAGCGCCTCTGATTCGCGCTCGCGCTCGATCAGCGGTGCGGCGCGCACGGCCACGAGGAGATCATAGGCGGTCGTGGCTCCTGTTGCTTGCTGCTGATCGGCTCGCTCGACCTCGAACTGGCTATTCCAGGAAGCGCCGCCGGTCGGGGCCGCCGAGTGGGCCGGCCCCGACCGTTGCGCCTACGGCGTGATCGTCGTTGCGAACACGTCGGTTCGGTTAGCGGTGTTACCGCTGTTTGTCTCGACGAAGAAGGACTTGAACGCGGTGCCGTTGTTTGCGAGGCCTTGGTAATCGCCGAGGAAGAGGCCGCGTGCGAACGGCGCGGTATCCATGTCGAAGGAGGTCGGGGTGATGCGAGCTTCCGACCACGTCGCGCCGCCGTCGTGCGAGTGCACCACGAAGTTGTCGGCGGGCAGGGTGGTCGGATCGGATGTGTTGTTGCGCAGGTCGTAGTAGGTGACTGCGACGGTGCCGTTCGGCAACACATCCACGGCCGGTGTGAAGGCGAGTGCGCCGTTCGGTGTCTGGTTGACCTTGACCGGTGTCGACCAGGTGCGGCCGCCGTCGATGGACTTGGACAATGCTATGTCGTTGTGGGTGCCGCTGAACCGGCTGTCCTCCCAGACCACGTACAGCGCGCCGCTGCCGGGGTCGACGGCGATGTCGGGGAGGCCGCCGCCGATGTCCGCGCCGGTGCGAAGTGGCGTGCCGGTCTCGGGGTCGACGTCGTTGGTGACCGGGTTGGTGGAGATCACGATCGGCTTTGACCAGGTGGCACCGCCGTCGGTGGAGCGCTCAACGCCGGTGAACGAGGCGTTCGGCGCGTCCAGTCCCGAGCCCTTGCCGAAGTGCATCACGTCGACCAGCGTGCCGTTGGGCAGCACCGCGATCTGGTTTCCGATCGTGAACAGGTTCTGGTTCTGCGGAGCGATGTCTCGCGGCGTCGACCATGTCGCGCCGCCGTCGGTTGTCTTTGAGAAGTAGGGATCGCCGCGGAACGCGAACGAGTGCCCGGCGTTCACGTTTGCGTTGTCGCTGGGAAAGCGGCTGCGATCCCAGACGACGTAGGCCGTGCCGGCATGGTTCGGATCCGCCGTCACCGATTCCTTGTCGTTGAAGACAAAGTTGTCGGGCGAGAGGTCACGCTTGATGGTGGCCGGCTCGCTCCAGGTGAGGCCGCCATCGGTTGAGGTGCTGGCAAGGACCGCGGACAGCGTCTGAACGGCATTCACCGATAGGCTCACCTGGTAGGCCCTCCCGTCCGGTCCGATGCTGACCCACGGATCGGAGGAGCGGTCGTAGTTGCCGCCGTTTGCGGCCGTGCCACCGGCGCAGGCGCTGAAGTGCGGGAAGGACGTGGCCCAGGTCGCCCCGCCGTCGAACGAACTCATGGTGATCAAGCCGTGGGAGCCACCGTTCGACCAACGGTCCTGCTGCACAACGCCGATCAGGTTCTGCGGATTGGTCGGGTTGACGGCCACGAACGGCTCC
This sequence comes from uncultured Actinomycetes bacterium, assembly GCA_963766445.1. Classification (GTDB taxonomy): domain Bacteria; phylum Actinomycetota; class Thermoleophilia; order Gaiellales; family JAICJC01; genus JAICYJ01. The sequence continues at coordinate 25,690 of CAVXZW010000013.1, forward strand.
GTCTCGGCGTTCACAAACAGGTTGCCGGGGCCGCCAATCGTGCAGGAGGCGAAGGGACTGGCACCGTTGGCCAGAACCAGCGGCGTCACCGATGCCGGCCCGGCGGCCGCTGGTACCGCCGGTGTCAGCAGAGCTGCCGCCAGCGCAATCACGGGAAGTGTGCGTCTTCGCATGGAAACCCCCAGGGTTCGATGGACGAGTCGGATAGCGACTCGGCGACGACCTCTATCCGTGCGCGGTGGCGAGTATACGCCCGATACCCGATTCCGAAAGGTGTCGGCTGGCACCTGCCCGATCAGCGATGGAGCACCCTGCGAGTCACGGAGCGGACGCGGCTCGCACGTTCATGATCACCCAGTGAGCCAGCCGGCGTCACGCACGCCGGCCGGCTGTGGGAGAGCAACTGCCGTGCTAGGCGAAAGCTCGATCTCCACGGCGCTTCGGTGGTTGATTGTCGACCCGATCCGCGGTGGGACTTCGCTCTCTCAAGGCGAAGGCTGATCTAGGCATGGTCGGCGATGTCGCAGCTCTCCATTGACTAGGAGAGCCTTCCGTTGCGAGGATCGCGAGAAGTGACCCCTTCGACGCTCAGGAAGGGGTCAACGGGTCAAGCCCGTTACCGGGTCCTCGAGATTGGGTTCGTTCTGTAAAACGACGCTGACTGGATATGATGTTGCCAGATATAGCAACGGCTAGGACATTCGCCGCTCCTGGGCCTCGACCAGCATGTTCATCGCGCTCCGAAGGGTTCGCATGATCGTTGTCTCGTGGCGGCCGAGTTGCCCGAGCGCGTTGCCTGATATGACATCAGACAGGAACGCTCGTCCGACTGGTCCGCCAGAGACTCTGCCGACTCGTTGAACACGTACAGACCTTCTATCCTGAGATCCTCTTGGAGATAGGTGGCGCCCGGGAGAACACCCGCCACCGGTAGCACTGCTCCCAGCCGGTCTCTGCCATCGCCTTTGAGACCCTCCAGCATCCTGTAGGCGAAGAGAGCGGTCTCAACGCGAGCGACTCGACGAAGTCGCCACATAGCGTCTCCGATGCGGTCAACCAGCTCTTCCTCCCAGGCGCCTTCCGGCGCCAAGTCTCGATGAAGACCGGCAAACAGCAGTTCACGATCCTCAGCATCCTCCCCCGGCAACAGCGGATCTGGCGCCATCCACGAGGTCTGTTGGGGCCAGATGTCCGAGCCTCGTTCGGGCACTCCGAACGGCGTCGGTTGGACTGGCGATCCAGCGGATGGCGCCAAAGAGCTGTGCATGCGTCGGATAGCCTGTCGATTGGCCGCGTCTGCAGCGAAGGGGAGCAACGACGACAAGCACCGATCCCTATCGTGTCACCGATCAGCTGGAGGAGGCCGTGCTCGACGCCATCGTCACGCGTCTTGAGGTGCGTGGCCGGCAACCGGTTTTCGTGCGGATGCTGGATGAGTATCTCGATGCGATGGGCATCGATGACGCCGACGCGGTCGTCGATTTTGGTTGTGGCACCGGTGTCGCGTCGCGTCGGATAGCCAGCCGGCCGGGGTTTTCCGGACACATCACGGGTATCGATCGCAGCCCATTTCTCATCCGCACGGCGACGCGCCTTGCGGGCGAGCAGAATCTCGCAGGCCGCATCGACTTCCACGTCGGCGATACGGAGGGTCTCGATGTGGGTGCTGCCGAATTCGACGCTGTCGTCGCGCACACGTTGATCAGCCACGTCGAGCGGCCCGCTTCCGTGCTGGCCGAAGTCGCCCGCGTCGCCAAGCCTGGCGGGTCGATCGGGATCTTCGACGGCGACTTTGCGTCGCTCACGTTCGGCCACCCTGACCCTGATCAGGGCAAACGTGACGACGAAGCTGTGATCGCCGCCATCGTCACCAACCCACGTGTCATGCGCCAGATACCGGTGCTCGCTCGTGAGGCTGGGCTCGAGCTGATTGCCTCGTTTCCTTACGTGGTCGCCGATGTCGGCGAGGCGGACTTCTGGCGTCCGGCGATCGAGTCTTTCCGCACGCTCATACCCGCGGGCGGATCGATGACGGAACCCGAATCGAACGCGTGGGCCGAACGGCTGCTGCAGGCATCGGACGCCGGTCTGTTCTTCGGCGCCGGCAACTACTACGGATACGTCCTGCGCAAACCACTCCCTGCCTAAACCCGGGGTTACGCCCGCCGGCACGATCGCCGGTCGCCCGGTAGCAACTCGAGGTGCGGGAGCGCGAGCCGGTGCAGCGGGCGACGTCGGATGATGGCCGGCGAAGCCAGACCCGTTCCTCACAACGGAAGGGGTCGGTGCGCAGTCGGCGGCGCCCGCGAGTCGAGAGTGCGCCCCTGGGCGATTCCTTCCGAGCGCCCTGTCGCGCCGCGGCGCAGTAGAGGCAGAACGGACTCACCCTCGCCGCGATCGCAGACGGACTCAACCGCGACACCGTACCGACCGCTCAGGGCGCCGCACAATGGTGGCCCCGCACCGTCAGCAAGATCCTCGCAGCGGCCTAACCGTACCCTCCGGGATCGACCATCGTGACCTTCACAACGGACGGACCAGATTCAAGGGGTCAGGTCACTAGTGGGCTGGCTTGTCCACCGGCACGGCACTCGGGCATACGTCGATTGACGGATTGGCGCGCCGGTTTCGCTGTCGTAGCATCACGCGGGTGAGCGACAAGCGCGGTCGGATCGGGATTGATGTCGGCGGGACGTTTACCGACGCCGTGATCGTGGTCGATGACGGCCACGTTCGCATCGCCAAGGTGCGATCGACGCCGGAGCGGATCGAGGCTGGTTTCATGGACGGCCTGCGCCAGCTGCTGGAGCGGGCCGGAGCCGAAGCCGCCGACGTGGGCTATCTCGCCCACGGCTCCACTGTCGCCACCAACGCGATCGTTCAGCGCCGCCTAGCACGCACCGCCCTGATCACCAACGAGGGCTTCCGCGACGTGCTCGCCATCGGCACCCAGATGCGAGCCCACGTGTACGACCTGTGGACGCCGGAGCCCGAGCCGATCGTGCCCCGCGATCTGTGCCTGGGTGTTCGCGGTCGCCTTGACGCCGCCGGCGATGAGGTCGAGCCGCTGGACACCGACGGCGTCCGCGCCGCAGCCGCCGCCCTTCGTGACCGCGATGTGGAGGCGGTGGCCGTGATGCTGCTGTTCTCCTTCATCAACGATGACCACGAGCGGCAGGTGGGCGACATCCTGGCGGAGGAGCTCCCGGGCACTGTCGTGTCGCTGTCGTCGCGGGTGGTGCCAGAGTTCCGCGAGTACGTGCGCGCCTCGACCACCGTCCTCAACGCCTCGCTGCTGCCGCTGATGGGAGCCTACATGGGCGCCGTCACCGACGAGGTGGCCGGCGAGGGCGTTTCGGTGCCGCTGCACATGATGCAGACCAACGGCGGCGTCGCCCCGGCCGCCCGCGCCCGCGAGCTGCCGATCGCCCTGTCCGCCTCCGGCCCCGCCGCCGGCGTGATAGGCGGCGCCCGCCTGGCCGAGCTGGTCGGCGAGAGCGCCGCGCTGACGTTCGACATGGGCGGCACCACCGCCGACATCGGCCTGGTGATCGACGGCAGCCCGCAGCGCCGCTTCTCCGGCGAGGCCGCCGGTATGCCCATCAACCTGCCCCAGATCGACGTCCTCTGCATCGGTTCCGGCGGCGGGTCGATCGCCCGCGTCGACCAGTTCGGGTCGCTCACCGTCGGCCCGGCCAGCGCCGGGGCCGAGCCGGGGCCCGCCGCCTATGGCCTGGGCGGCGAGGACGCGACGGTCACGGACGCTCACGTGGTGCTCGGCAATCTGTCGGCCGAGAGCGCGCTGGCCGACGGCGTGCCGCTCGACCGCGAGCTGGCCGAGAGGGCCGTGGCGGCCGCCGTGGGCGAACCGCTTGGCCTGGGCGTGGAGGAGGCCGCCGTCGCGATCCTGCGCATCGCCAACGCCAACATGGCCAACGCGCTGCGAGTGATGACGGTCGCCCGCGGCCACGACCCGCGTCGCTTCGCGCTGGTCGCCATCGGCGGGGCCGGGCCCATGCACGCCTGCGCCCTGGCCGACGAGCTGGGCATCCCGCGCGTCGTGATCCCACGCTACCCGGGCGTTGCGGCTGCGCTGGGGCTGCTCGCCACCGACATCCGCCACGATCTGCGCCGTAGTTGGCTGCAGCCGACTGCCGCCATTGCTCCCGCGGATCTCGACGCGGAGTTCGCGCGTCTCGAGACCGAGGCCAGCGGCCTGCTGGCGACGTCGGCGTCGGTCACCAGCAACTTCGAGTTCTACCACGAGCTGGACATGCGCTACCGCGGCCAGGCCTACAACCTGACCGTGCCGTTCGCGCCGCGGCCGGTCACGGCCGAGACGGTCGCAGCCGCCGAGGCCGCGTTCGAGGAGGAGCACCGGCGCCTCTACGACTACACGCCGACCGTCACCGAGACCGACATCGTGACCCTGCGCCTGCGCGCGCTGGCACGGATCTCCGACATCGACTGGACGGTCGCCGAGGACGGCCGGCGGGTCGCGGTCGCCGGCACCCGCCGCGTCTATCACGGCGGCTGGCGCGAGTGGACGGCCGCCGGCCGCGAGGCGCTCGCGCAGGGCGATACGATCGCCGCCGAGACGATCATCGAGCAGGAGGACACGACCGTGGTGATCCCACCCGGTTGGAGCGGAAGCGTCGGCACGGCGGGCACCCTGGTGCTGCAGCGAGGGGCGGACTGATGTCCACTGCGACAACGATCGATCCGATCACGATGGAGATCCTGGCCAGCGGTTTCCACCACATCGCCGAAGAGATGGCGGTGGTCGAGTACCGCGCCTCGTACTCGCCGATCATCCGCGAGATGCTCGACTTCAACTGCGGCCTGTTCACGGGCGACGGACGCATGGTGGCCAACTCCGAGCAGATCCCGGCCCAGCTTGGCCTGATGCAGTTCGCGCTGGAGGCGGCGCGCGAGAAGTGGGGCGACGACATCGCCGAAGGTGACGCCGTGCTCACGAACCACCCCTACATGGGCGGCACCCACACGCCCGACCTGCAGGTGTTCACACCGCTTTACCGCGACGGCCGCATCATCGCCTGGGCCGGCTCGATCGCCCACCACATCGACATCGGCGGCCGCTTCCCGGGCACCGAGAGCGCCCAGTGCACCGAGCTGTTCCAGGAGGGGCTGATCTTCCCGGCCGTAAAGCTGGTCGAGCGCGGCACCCGCGTGCGGGCGCTCTACGACCTGATCGGCGCCAACGTGCGCGACCCGGCATCGACGCTGGGCGACCTCGATGCGCAGCTGGCCGCCTGCCGCCGCGGCATGGCGCGGGTGGACGAACTTGCCGACGCCCACGGTACCGACACCGTGCTTCAGGGCATGGAGACGCTGCTGCACACGACCGCGCTGCGCGCCGAGGCCGCCTTCCGCTTCGTGGCCCGACCGCACCGTGACGGCCGAGGGCTTCCTCGACGACGAGGGATTCGAGGGCACCTCCCCGGTGCGCGTGCACGCCGCCGTGCACGTCGACGACGGCACGCTGGTGGTCGATCTGTCCGGCTCCAGCCCGCAGATCGCGTCGGGCATGAACGTCCCCATCTCGAGCGCTCACGCCGGCACCTACTTCGCGGTGCGCGCGTTCCTGGGGCCGGAGGTGCCGCAGAACGCCGGTCTCACCAGCCGCGTGCGCGTGATCGCACCCGAGGGCAGCCGTGTTCAACCCGATCTTCCCGGCCGCTTTGAGCGCGCGCCATCTGGCGGTGCAGCGGCTCAGCGACGTTCTGATCGAGGCGCTCTGCGAGCTGCTGCCGGAGCGGTCGGTGGCGGCCAGCCACGTCTCCTTCCCGGCGCTGGTGTTCCAGGCCGTCGACTCCCGCTCCGGCCGGCTGACGCTGCTCGCGGACATCCTCGGCGGCGGCGGCGGTGCCCGCCGCGACGCGCCCGGCGATGACGGCATCGATCCCTACTGCTCCAACTGCGCGATCCTCCCGGCCGAGATCGCCGAGCTCGAGTACCCGTGGCGGATCGAGCGCACCGAGCTGGTCGAAGGATCGGGCGGTGCCGGTCACATGCGCGGGGGAATGGGCCTGCGGCGCGACTATCGGCTGCTGGCCGACGTCTCAGATGGCATGTACTACGTCGAGCAGACCGTCCCCAAGTTCGCGGCCAAGGGCCGTGAGGGCGGGGGAGCTGGTTTGCCTGGAAGGGCAACGGTGCAGCGAGCGGGCTCCGCGGAACCGGCACCGGTCACCGGCAAGGGATACATCCACCTGTACCGAGGCGACGTGCTGTCGCTGGTGGGTGCGGGTGGAGGAGGGTTCGGCGCGGCTCCATCAGGGGATGCGCCGGCGCACAATGCCACGATCGAGGAGGAACCATGAGTGACGCAACGCCAGAAGACGGCGGCGGAACAGCGCCCAGCGGAGACACGGCCCCTGCGGCCGAAAGCGCGGCCGCAGTCGGGGGCGGTGGCGGCGGCCGCAAGGGCATGAGCCGCAAGAACTTCCTGCAGGGAACCGTGGGAGCGGGCGCGGCCGGCCTGGTGGTCGGCGGCGGCATCGGCTACGCGGTCGGCAACTCGGGGTCGTCGTCGTCCTCGTCCAGCGGCGGTGGCGGCAGCACCGGCGGCAGCAGCTCCAAGGGCACGATCAAGGTCGGCGCAGCCGTTCCGGTCACCGGTCCCTACGCGGGTGACGGCCAGCAGATGTCCCGCGGCCAGGAGCTGGCGGTCGAGGAGATCAACGCCGCCGGCGGCGTGGCCGGCTACCAGCTCGAGCTCGTCAAGGTGGACACGCAGGCGCAACAGCCCGACGTGATGAAGACGGTGCTGCAAAACCTGGTGTCGCAGAACGTCGCGGCCGTGTTCATGCCGTTCTGCTCCTACACCTCGGTCGAGTTCCCGATCGTGGCCGACAAGAAGATCCCCACGTTCCACGTGAACACCTGGCATGGCAACGTCGACTGGGTCGCGCAGAACAACGCCACGAACATCTTCCAGGGCGATCCCAGCGAGCTCTCCTACGGCTCCGGCATCGTCTCGGTGATGAACGCGCTGATCGCCGACGGCAGCTGGACGCCGTCCAAGAAGACCGCCTACGTGGTCACCTCCAACGACCCCTACAGCCTGAACATCGCAAAGAGCTTCCAGAGCTCGGTGCAGAAGGAGGGCTGGCAGGTCGTCGGGTTCGACCAGTTCACCGCACCGCAGGCCAACTGGGGCGGGGTGCTGGTCAAGATCCGCGACGCGAACCCGGGCATGGTCGTGTTCTCGGACTACGCGGCGGGTGACGAGGCGGCGTTCATGAAGCAGTTCGCCCAGCAGCCGACCAAGTCGCTGGTCTACCAGCAGTACGCGCCGTCGATCCCGCAGTACATCCAGCTGGCCGGCGATTCCGCCAACGGTGTGATCTGGTCGACGGTGGTCGGCATCCTGCAGAACGACCCGATCGCGCAGCCGTTCATCGACAAGTTCACCGCCAAGTACGGATCCGGCCCCGGCTTCTCGAACGCCGGCGACCAGTACGACCTGATGAAGATCTGGGCGCAGGCGGTGGGCGTGGCCGGGAATCCGTACGACTTCGAAAAGGTCAACGCCTACATCAAGGCGACGCCCTACCGCGGTGTCTGCGGGGCATACACGTTCAACCGCACCGGGCTGACCTGCATCCCGTACCCCGACGACACGCCCGATCCCTCGATCGGCATGGCGCATCTCACGTTCCAGATCCAGAACGGGCAGCAGATCGCCATCTCACCAGACCCCTACACCACCGGGAAGTTCCAGCTTCCCTCCTGGCTGCAGTGACCGAAACGGCGGCGCGCAGCCCTCAGACGATCCTCGAAGCTCGAGGCATCTCGAAGCTGTACGGGGGGCTGCGCGCCGTCGACGACCTGTCCTTCAACGTCAAGGGCGGGGAGGTGCTGGGCATCGCCGGGCCGAACGGCGCGGGCAAGACCACGCTGTTCGACACCATCACCGGGCACACGATCGCAACCACGGGCGAGATCGAGCTCCGCGGCAGCTCGATCCTGGGCACCAAGATCCACGCCCGCTGCCGGATGGGCCTTGCCCGCACGTTCCAGCAGCCGGTGGCAGCGGACACGCTGACCGTGCTCGAGAACGCGTACCTGGCCGCCAGCTTCCGCCGCGGCCGCACCGGACGCCGCTCCCGCACCGATGACGTCGCCGCCGGCGAGGCGGCGCTGAGGGTGGTCGGGCTCGAGCACCGCGCGACGATGGCCGCGTCGCAGCTGCCGGTGTACGACAAGAAGCGGCTGATGATTGCGACGGCGCTCGCCACCGAGCCCCTGGTGCTGCTGCTGGACGAGCCGTTCGGCGGTCTCAACCCGCGCGAGATCGACGACACCCTGGCGTTGCTCCGCCGCGTCCGCGAGACCGGCGTTGCGATCGTCTGCATCGAGCACGTGATGCGGGCATTGGTGGCGCTGGCCGACCGCGTGCTGGTGATGCACCACGGCGCGGAGCTGTTCGTGGGCACGCCGGCCGAGATGATGCGCGACCAGCGGGTGATCGACGTGTACCTGGGTGCCAGCGGATCGGGTGCCGAATGACCGCGGCGCTCGACGTCAATGGGCTGGTGGCCGGCTACGACCGCACCGTGGTGGTGCGCGACCTGAGTCTGTCGGTCGAAGCCGGCAAGACGGCGGTCGTGATCGGCCCCAACGGCCACGGCAAGACCACCATGCTGCTGGCGATATCCGGCCTGATCAAGCCGATGTCGGGCACAATCACGCTGGGCGACGAGCGCATCGACGGCAGCTCGGCCGAGTCGATCGCGGGCAGGGGCGTCGTCCACATCATGCAGGGCGACGGCCTGTTCGCCGACATGACGGTCGAGGAGAACCTGCTGATGGGCGCGTTCGTGTCCAGCTCATGGCGCGGCCGCCGCGAGACGCTGAAGCGGGTCTACGCCGACCTGCCGGTGGTCGAGTCCAAGCGTGACCAGAAGGCGCGCACGCTGTCGGGCGGCGAGCGGCGACTGGTGGGCCTCGGTCGCGGCATGATGCGGCCGGCTCGGGTGATGCTGATCGACGAGCCCTCGCTGGGGCTTGCGCCGGTCGCGATAGAGGCCGTCTACGCGGCCATCGCGAAGTTGCGCGCCGAGTCGGGTGCGACGCTGGTGCTGGTCGAGGAGAACTTCACCCACATCGGCGGCGTCGCGGACGTGGTGCACATCCTGGAGACGGGCAGCATCGTGCGCAGCGGCAGCTTCAACGAGCTCTCGAACGACCGCACGGTCGTAGAGACATACCTAGGATCGATCACGGATGTGACCACATGACCGACATAGTTGCCATCATCGTAAACGGACTCGTGTACGGCTCCATCTACGGGCTGGTCGCGATCGGGATGACCCTGATCTACGGCACGCTGCGGATCCTGGACATGTCGCAGGGCTCGATGGTCATGATCGGCGGCTACGTGGGCTGGTGGGCGCTGGCGACCCACGGCGTGAACCCGCTGCTGGCGCTGGTGCTGGCTTTCATCGTCACGTTCGTCGTCGGCACCATGACCGAGTTGGTGTCGGTGCAGCCGCTGATCGGACGTCGCGGCGAGGTCGACTTCGAGATGGTCACGTTCATCACCACGTTCGCGGTGGGGATCCTCCTGACAAACGTCGCATTGCAGCACTTCGGCCCGTTCCAGAAGAACGTGCCGTCGATCGTGAGCGGCAACCTCGACGTCTACCACGGCGTCTCGATCAGCTACCACGAGCTGACCATGGCCGGCGTCTCGGTGCTGCTGATGGGCGCGCTCGGCCTGTTCCTGGCACGCACCCGCTGGGGCTTCGCCGTGCGCGCAGTCGCCCAGGACCTGGACGCCGCGCGCTCGCTGGGCGTGCCGGTCAGCCGCCTATACCCGGCCACGATGGGTCTGGCCTCGGCGCTGGCCGGCGTCGGCGGCGTGTTCCTCGGCGCGCTCTACTTCGCTTCGCCCACGGCCGGCGACCTGCCGCTGCTGCAGGCGCTGATCGTGGTGGTGCTGGGCGGGCTGGGCAGTCTCACGGGCACCCTCTACGCCGCCTATCTGGTGGGGCTGATGCAGGCCTTCTGCGAGGTCGAGATCGGCACCACCTGGACGCTTCCGATCCTGTACACCGCGATCCTGATCATCCTGATCATCCGGCCCTACGGCCTCAAGGGCAGCCCCTCGGAGGCGCGGCTGTGACGGGCGACGTTCTCCGGTCTGTCACCGACTCGCTGGCTGATGATCGGCGTCGCGATCGTGCTGGTCGCGCTGTTCCCGCTGTTCTACACCGACCCCTACTACATGACCATCATCGTCACGGCCGAGGTGGTGCTGATCCTGAACATCTCCTGGAACTTCGTGCTGGGGATGGCGGGCGTCTGGAACTTCGGCCAGCTGGCGATCTACGCGCTGGGCGCCTACGGCGCCGGCTGGCTGATGCTGCACCAGACCTGGATGCCGGCCATGATCGCGATCCTCTGCGGTGGGCTGTTCTCGGCGGTGATCTCGGTGCTGCTGGCCTTCCCGACGCTGCGCCTGTTCGGCATCTACACGTCGCTTCTGACGTTCTCGTTCGCCCAGGTGGTGCAGTACGTCGCCCTCAACGACCCGCGCGGCCTGACCGGCGGCTCCTTCGGCTACCCGACGGTGCCTGGCCTGTTCCCGGACATGTCGCAGACCAGCTACCTGCGCGCCTACTACTGGGTGTTCGCTGCCGTGATCGTGGCGTCGTGCCTGGTCGTGGCGTGGCTGCGCCAATCTCACCTGGGGATCGCGCTGCGCTCGATCCGCGACTCTCCCGGCTACACGGCTGCGCGCGGGGTCAACCCGCGCATGGCGCGGGTGGTCGCGTTCGGCCTGTCCGGGTTTCTGGCAGGCGTGGCGGGAGGTTTCTATCTGTCGTTCGAGCAGTCGTTCACGACCAGCCAGATGGGCCTCACGCCGATGTCGATCGACGTCACGATGCTCGTGATCGGCGGGCTCGGCACCGTCATGGGGCCGGTGATCGGCACCGCCATCGTCACCGTCATCCAGACCATCCTGATCGACTACCCGGGCTGGCAGCTGACGATCCTGGGCGCGACGCTGCTGGTGATCGTGATCTTCGTCCCGGGCGGCGTGGTGGGGCTGATCTCGCGTACCTCCAAGCGAGTGGGCGCCTGGGTCGAGGAGGACTCGGACGCCGTCGAGCCGGCCGAGACCTAGCGAGGGGCTACCATAGGCCGGTTTCCTCGAGGGCGGAGTTTCCCTGATCCACGGTGCTGCAGTTGTCTATGGAGACAGCGAGCCGAGCGAGCTCGAGGGCGCCTGGTGCCTGCGGCTGCTCGCATCCCAGCCGCAGCTGGCCCGGTTCGCGCAGGCGTTCGTGGAGAGCGGCGAGCAGCGGCTGGCGGGCCTGTGGCGCTGTGACGGCGACTTCTACGCGCTGCGGCTGGAGGCCGCGCCCGAGAACGGGCGGCCTGCGGCCCATCTCGAGCTGACCCGCACGCCGCTGCCCTACGGGCTGACCGTTCGCGAGCTGGACGTGGTCACGCTGATCGTGGGCGGGCTCTCGAACAACGAGATCGGCGCGCTGCTGGGCTCGGGCGGGCGCACGGTCGGCAAAGCACGCCGAGCGGATTCTGGCCAAGCTGGGGCAGTCGACGCGGGCCGGCGTGGCGGCGCTTGCGGTGGAGGAGGGCCTGCTGCGGCTGCCGCCGCCGGACGGCGGAGGTGCGTTGCGCGCGCTGCCGGTAGGCCGGGTGCAGGCAGTCGTTAACGGCCACGCGCGGGCACCCTCGCCGGCCCACCGGCGGGCGCTGCCGCGGCGGCCGTACCTGATCGGCTCGGCTTTCCCGCAGTGCGGCCAGGTGGCCGCCGACGGGCACGAGATGATCGGCGGCTCCGCTTTGGCCGTGTCCGAGATCAACGCCCGCGGCGGCATCGGCGGCCGGCCGGTCGAGCAGATCGTCGTCGACCTCGACCCACTCGATCCCGGCAGCGTGACCGCAGCCATCGAGGTCGCTGATCGACCGCGAGGTGGACGCCATCACAAGCGGCTGGCTGTATGCCGAGCGCGCGGCGGTGGACGCGGTGGCCGATTACGGCTGCCCGTACCTGAACGCGTTCACGTCGGAGTACGTGGCCGAGCTGGTGCGTGAGCAGCAGAGCCGCTACGCGTCCATCTTCCAGGTCTGCGCGACCGAGGCCGGATACGGCGAGGGCTTCATCCGTTCGCTGGACACGCTCGCGGCCGGAGGCGCCTGGCGGCCGCCCAACCGGCGGCTGCTGTTCGTCGAGGCGTCGGTGCAGTCGGGCCACATGGCCACCGAGCGCACCATTGCCGCAGCCGAGCGCTCGAACTGGCAGGTGGAGGGGATCGAGCTGATCCCGACCTCGGTGACGCGCTGGGACGACGTGCTGAGACGGATCCGGGCGATCGACCCGGCCGCCGTGATGCTGGCCCACTGGCTGCCCGAGGAGGCCGCGGCCTTCCAGCGCGAGTTCGTCGCCGATCCCGCCGATGCGCTGGTCTACGTGGTCTACGCGCCGTCCATCCCCGCGTACGTTGCCGAGGCAGGCGACGCGGCCGAGGGCGTGCTGTGGTCGACCGTGACCGGCTCCTACGGCGACGCGATCGGGCGCGGCTTCGTGCAGCGGTTCGAGCGCACGCTCGGCCGGCGCCCCGGCCGCTCCCAGGCCGGCATCGCCTACGACGAGGTGCACCTACTGGCGGGCGCCTGGCGGCGGCTCGGCAACCCGCGCCGGTTCGACCAGGTCTCCGCGGAGCTGGCGCGCGTACCCTACCGAGGCGTCAACGGCGTCTACTACCTGGGCAGCGAGTCGCACTGCGCGCTGTCGTATCCCGACACCACACGCGACCCGTCGCTGGGCCAGGCGCACCTGGTGCTGCAGGTGCAGGACGGCGAGAACCGTGTGTCTGGCGCCCGACATGTACGCCGAGTCCGTCTTCCGCACGCCGTCCTGGTTAGGCGCGACCGCCCCGCCGTTAGACGGACGCGCCCGCCGGCTTGGGTAGCGGCTCGATCGCCCGCAGCGCCCGCTGGATCTCCTGCTCGGGCAGCTCGAAGTCCTCCAGGCTGCCATGCAGGTACGACTCGTAGGCGGCCATGTCGAAGTGCCCGTGCCCGGACAGGTTGAACAGGATCGCCTGCGACGTGCCCGACTCGTCGGCCCGCTTGGCGGCGTCGATCGCGCCCTTGATCGCGTGCGAGCTCTCCGGCGCCGGGATGATGCCCTCGCTACGGGCGAACCGCAGGGCGGCGGCGAAGCAGTCGTTCTGCGTGTAGGCCTCGGCCCGGATCAGGTTGTCCAGCAGCAGCTGCGAGACGATCGGCGCCACGCCGTGGTAGCGCAGCCCGCCGGCGTGGATGCCGGGCGGCACGAAGTCATGGCCGAGCGTGTGCATCGGCACCAGCGGCGTCAGCTGGGCGGTATCGCCGAAGTCGTAGGCGAACGGCCCGCGCGTCAGGGTCGGGCAGGCGGCCGGCTCGGTGGCGATGATCTCGATCTCGGCACCCGCGATCTTGTCGCCCACGAACGGCAGCGCAAGGCCGCCGAAGTTGGAGCCGCCGCCGACGCAGCCCACCACCACGTCGATGCCGGTCTCGCCGGCCAGCGCCAGCTGGCGCTGTGCCTCCTGGCCGATCACGGTCTGGTGCAGCAGCACGTGGTTCAGCACCGATCCCAGCGAGTAGCTGGTGTCCTCGCGCGTGGCGGCGTCCTCGACCGCCTCCGAAATGGCGATGCCGAGGCTGCCCAGCGACTCGGGGTCGCGCTCGCGGATGCTGCGCCCGGCGTTGGTGTCGGGCGACGGGCTCGCGACCACCTGCGCGCCCCAGGTCTCCATCATCACCCGCCGGTAGGGCTTCTGCTGGTAGGAGATGTTGACCATGTAGACCTTGCACTCGAGGCCGAAGGCCTGGCAGGCGAAGGCCAGCGCACTGCCCCACTGGCCGGCGCCGGTCTCGGTGGCGAGGCGCGTGCGGCCGGCGCGGGCGTTGTAGAAGGCCTGCGCGACGGCGGTGTTGGGCTTGTGCGACCCGGCGGCGACCCGCCCTCGTACTTGTAGTAGATGCGCGACGCGGTACCGATCTCCCGCTCCAGCCGCCTGGCGCGATGCAGCGGCGTCGGCCGCCACAGCGACAGCACGTCCAGCACCTCGTCGGGGATCGGAATCTCGCGGTCGGTGGACACCTCCTGCAGGATCAGTTCCATGGGGAACAGCGGCGCCAGGTCGTCGGGCCCGATCGGCTGCCCGGTGCCCGGGTGCAGCGGCGGCTGCGGCGGGTGGGGGGCGTCCGCGAGGATGTTGTACCAGCTGCGCGGGATCTCGCTGTCAGGCAGAACGATCTTCGTGTCGGCCACGAGACGCATCCTTTCGATGAGGCTACGGGGCGCCAAGGATATCGCGGCGCGTGGTAGAAACCGGATTGCACCGGCCGGGCGCCGGACCAATCCCTAAAGGAGCGTGTGCATGATCCTGAGCCTCGGAGACTTTCTCTGGTCGCTGCTGGTGATCTTCTTCATGGTGATCTATTTCATGATGCTGTTCCAGGTGATCGTGGACATCTTTCGCCGGCATGACGCCTCGGGAGGCAAGAAGGCGCTGTGGCTGCTGTTCCTGCTGTGCATCCCGCTGGTTGGCTTGCTGGCCTACATGATCACCAACTCGGAGTCGATGGCCCAGCGCAACGTGCAGAGTGCGCAGCAGTCGCAGGCCGAGTTCGACAGCTACGTCCAGACCGTGGCCTCGTCGGGCGGCTCCGCCGCCGAGATCGCTAAGGCCAAGGAGCTGCTGGACAGCGGCGCCATCAACCAGTCCGAATTCGAGGCCCTCAAGGCCAAGGCGCTGGCCTAAGGTCAAGAAGGGGCGCCGCCGCTGGGCGGCGCCCCTGGTTTCCCCACCTCAGCCAGGCGTGCCCGCGCCCTGCGTTCGCTTCGCGGCCTCGGTCATGTGCCGCGGGCGGCCGGCGGAGGCGCGAGGTCGGTGACCTGCGAGGCGGGCGGCGGCGTGATGTGCACGGGCGCACCGAAGTGCGACAGCTTCATGGTCATGTCCATCGACGACTGCGCGACCGGCATCGGCACCGCCATGTGCATCTGGCGGACGAAGCCGTCCGCGTCCACCCACACGTCCATCGGATAGCTGGTGGTGCCGCTCTCCTGGAGCAGGTTGCGGTACGTCGAGCGCACGGCCTTGCGCTGGCCGGCCGGGGCGCGCGCGACCATCACCCTCATCGCCTTGGAGAGGTCGATGTCGGCGTGGTAGTGGGTGGTGGCGACGCCGTCGATGTGAGCGTGGCCCATGTTCACGACGGTGTGGGAGGTGGCGTCGAGGTACGTCAGCACCTGCGTCGGATCGTTGTTGCCGGAGTCCATCAGCGCCGCGAAGTCGATGCCCTGCTGCTTGCCGATCCGCTCCAGATCGACCTTCAGCCACGGGCGTGAGTTCGGGATCGACTGCGACAGCACCGGGCTGCGCATGTAGATGGTGGTGCCGAGGATGCGCTCGTCGAATCCGATCGTGGTTCCTGCCGTCGGCACCGTCATCGACAAGTGCATCGCGCCCGCGGCGGGGCTGTGGAGCCTGAACTGGCCGGTGCCGTGCATGGTGATCGTGCCCTGCTCGGTCGACATGGTCATGTCCATGGCGACGCGGGCGCTGCCGGCGTGCCGGGTGTGGGTGGCCGCGGCGGTCAGCACCAGGTTCTTGACCGGCGAGAGCGCGTGCGGCGACGAGTGCGTCGAGGAGGCCTGGCCGCAGCCGGTCAGCGCCAGCGCGGCCAGCGCCACGCCGGCGATACGAGTCATGCCCATGCTCACACCTTAGGTGCGGGCTGCGGCGCCGTAAAGAGGGGCGGCGTCACAGGTTCGCGACGGCCGGCAGCACCTCGCTGGCCGACGATCTCGATCGGGGTGATCTCGTGCATGTCGGCCAGCTGGCCGTGGGCGACGTCGATGCCGAGCTCGGACAGCTCGCCCAGCTCCTCGATCGTCTGGGCGACGCGCTCGCCGTTGCTTGCCGACGTCCATGCGGTAGCTGACCGTCTTTTCGATCTCGTCGTAGTCGCGCCCCTCGGCCTCGCAGTGGCGGCGCAGCACGTCCAGCTTGTGGGCCAGCTCCGGCCCGGCGAACAGGTTGCAGGACTGGGCGTAGCGGGCCACCAGCCGCAGCGTCTTTCGCTCGCCGCCGCCGCCGATCAGGATCGGCGGGTGCGGGCGGCGCAGCGACTGGGGCGAGTTGAGGGTGCGGGCCAGCTGGTAGTGGCGGCCCTGGTAGGGCTGCTCGGAGCCGCTCCACATCTGCAGGCAGATCTGGATCGTCTCCTCCAGCCGCTCGAAGCGCTCGGCGATGGGCGGGAACGGCAGCGCCAGCCCCAGCGACTCCTCCTCGTTCCAGGCGGCGCCGATGCCGAGCATGGCGCGGCCCTTCGGACAGCACGTCGAGGGTGGTCACCATCTTGGCCAGCAGGCCCGGCGGCCGGTAGACGACGCCCGTCACCAGCGTCAGCAGCTGCACGCGGCTGGTGAGGGCGGCCATGTAGCCGAGCGCGGTGTAGGGCTCGAGCATCTCCTGCTCGGGCGGGCCGTTCACCTGGATCTGCCAGACGTGATCCATCACGCTGATGCGGTCGTAGCCGGCCGCCTCGCCGGCGATCACGATCCTTCGCAGGTCGTCGGCGAGGGTGGGCGGTCCCCCGGGTAGGTGAACCGGGCAACGTGCAGGCCGAGCTTCACCGCTGCTCCTCGTCGTCGTCGGGCTCGCCGTCGTAGTAGTCGAGCGACTCGATACGGCCGATCACGCCCAGGCCGCGCCAGGAGATCTTGTTGGATCGCGGATACCAGCACATGTCGTTGGTCTTGCGGGTTCCGTAGATCAGCATCGTCAGGCCGTTCGGCCCTGCGCGGAAGGAGTGCGCGATCCGCGTCCCGGGCGGACGCACGACCACGTGGCCGGCTCGGACAGGCACGTCCTCGCGGACGCTGCCGGACGACGCCGCGCGCGGCGACGGCCACAGACCCAGCGTGCCATCTCCCTCCAACATCACGAACGCCTCCTCCTCCTCGGAGTGGCAGTGCGGGGGTGCGCCGATCGCGCCCGGGAACAGCCGCTCCCAGTAGAAGCCGGCCAGCACCGAGCGCTCGTCGGTGGCCAGCAGCGCGGTGTCGCGTCGCCGTGTGACGTCGCGCTCAGCCTCGTCGATGTTGATGATGTTCGGCGGCCGCGGCGCGGGGTCTCCGACCTCGAGCGGCGGCCCCTCGGCCTCGACGTCCCAGGGGTCGTCCACGCGTCCCTCGATCCAGGGCCAGCCGATCCGCACGGCGGCGGAGCGCGGCAGCCAGCCGAACTCGGTGGGATGGCGGGTGCCGAACACCAGGCAGTCGAGCCCGTCGGGGCCGGCGATGAATGTGTGCTCCATCTCGTCGGCGCGGTGGATCACGCAGTCTCCCGCCCGCACCTCGTGCACCTGCTCGTCCTGCCAGGCCAGACCGGCCCCGCCCAGCACGTAGTAGATCTCCTCGGACGCGCCGTGGGAATGGGGCGGCGTCGGCAGCCTGCCGGGAGCGACCCGCATCCGGTTGACGCCGATACCGACCGCGCCGGCGGCCTTGCCGAGCTGCTGCCAGGTGGCGTCCATCTCGCCCTTGGCGGCGCGATGCCGCTCGATGTCGTCCCAGTGCACGATCCCCACGGGCGGCACTCTACCCGCGGACTTCGGTCGCACAACGTGAGCCGATGTTGGATCCAAGCTCGGTTATGCTGGCTCCATACCATCGACCGAAGGAGACCGCTGTAAGCGCCACCGATCACCTGCTCAAGAACGCACAAAGCTACGCCGCCGGCTTCGACAAGGGAGACCTGCCGCTGCCGCCCGGCCGCCGGGTCGCGATCGTTGCCTGCATGGACGCGCGCCTCAACCCCTACGGGCTGCTGGGGCTGAATGAGGGCGACGCCCACATCATCCGCAACGCCGGCGGTGCGGTGACATCCGACGTGATCCGCTCGCTCACGATCTCGCAGCGGCTGCTGGGCACCGAGGAGATCGTGCTGATCCACCACACCGACTGCGGCATGCACACCTTCAGCGACGATGACTTCCGCAGCGCCGTCGAGAAGGACACGGGCATTCGGCCGGAGTGGCCGGCCGAGGCCTTCTCCGACCTCGACGCCGACGTGCGCCAGTCGATCGCGCGCATCAAGGCCAGCCCGTTCATCCCGCGCACCGACTCGGTGCGGGGCTTCGTCTACGAGGTCGAGACCGGGAAGCTGCGCGAGGTCTCGTGACCGCTTAGGATCAGGCCCGCCGCCCGTGCGGCGCGGTCGGGCGGCGGGCCTGATCCCACCGGCCGGTCAGTCGAGGTATGCGCTGCGGCGGCCGCCGGCCCTGATGCGCTCGTCGATGGCGTCGCCATGCGCGTCGATCAGGTCGTCGACCATGGCGCAGATGGCCTCTGGTGAGAGCGTGCCGGCCGCGTTTGGGTCGAGCAGCGCAGCGTGGTAGACGTGCTGGCGGCTGCCGTCCAGGGCGGCCCGCACGGTCAGCTCGCAGACGTTCGCGAACGTGCGGTTGAGCGCGGCCAGCTGCGGCGGCAGCGCCCCCACGGCGGTGGGCTGAACGCCGGCCCGGTCGGCCAGGCACGGCACCTCGACGCAGCAGCCGTGCGGCAGGTTCGGGATCAGGCCGTCGTTGCGGACGTTGCCGTAGATTGTGCGAGGCTCGCCGGTCACCTGGGAGTGGATGATCAGCGAGGCGTACTCGAGGCTGCGCTCGATCTCGAACGGCTCGCGGGCGGCCAGCTGGCCGCGCATCTGCTCGTAGGCCTCGAGGTTCTCCTCGCTGCGGTGCACGTACTCGTCGACCGGCACCCTGAACCGCTCGATCATCTCGTCGCTGCGCAGGAAGAAGGGTAGGTACTCGGCCGAGTGCTCGCTGGACTCGGTGGGAAACCGGCCGAAGCGCCGGTAGATCTCGACCCGCACCCGGCGCAGCAGCTCCGGGTCGCGGTCGAGCGCCGCATCCAGCAACGGATAGAGGTCCTCGCCGTCGCGCTCGAAGCGCAGGATCCACGATTGGTGGTTGATGCCGGCGCCCAAGTAGGTGACCTCGTCGTAGGGCACGCCGGCCAGCTCGGCCAGCTCGCGCGTGGTGTTCTGCACGGAGTGGCAGAGGCCGACGATGCGGCTCTGGGGGCTGGCCTCGTAGGTGGCCCAGCACAGCATCGCCATCGGGTTCGTGTAGTTCAGCAGCCAGGCGTCCGGGCACAGCTCGGACATGTCGGCGGCGATGCCCAGCATCACCGGGATCGTGCGCAGCGAGCGGAAGATGCCGCCGATCCCGAGCGTGTCGCCGATCGTCTGCCGCAGGCCGTGGCGCTTGGGGATCTCGAAGTCGATCAGGGTCGCCCCGTGGCCGCCCACCTGGATCATGTTGATCACGTGGTCGCAGCCCTCGAGCGCCGCGCGGCGGTCGAGGTGGGCCTCGATCGTTGCATGGGCGCCGAGCGCCTGGTTCGTCCAGCGTGCCATCGCCTCGCCCGTGGCCAGCCGCTCCGGGTCGATGTCGTGCAGGGCGATCGTGGCGTCGGCGAGCTCTGGGAAGCTGAGAATGTCGCCGAGCAGGTCGCGGGTGAACTCGACGCTGCCCGCGCCGACGAAGGCGATGCGGGTCATGCGCGAAAGTGTTTCAGGTTTGATAGAAACGAGCAAGAATGTTCACAACCGCCGAGCAGCGCGCCATCGACCAGCTGTCCACCGAAAGCGGCCGGATGGCCGTCGTGGCGGCCGATCAGCGCACCAAGCTGGTCGAGGCGCTGCAGGCGGCGGGGCTGGAAAGCCGCATGGATTACCTGCGCGCCTACAAGCTCGACCTGGTCTCCGCGTTGGCGCCGGCGGCGCCGGCGATGCTGCTGGATCCCGAGATCGCGCTGCCGCATGTAACCGACGCGGGCGCGCTGCCGGCCCACACGGGGCTGCTGGTATCGCTGGAGCGCAGCGGCTCGCGGCGGACGCCCGAAGGCCTGCGGAGCGCCGAGCTGCTGCCTGGGGTGGGCGCCGACGGCGTGCGCCGGCTGGGCGGCACCGGGGCGAAGCTGCTGCTGCGGCTGCGGGCCGATCGCGAGGATGCCGACGGTATGAACGCGGCGGTGCTGCGGGAGGCGGTCGCAGACTGCGCCGCGCACCACCTGCTGCTGGTGGTCGAGGTGCTGGTCTACCGGCTCGACGACGAGGACGATGGCGGGTACGAGGCGGCGCGGGGCGACCTGATCCGGGAGGCGGCGCTCTTGGCCGAGTCGTGCGGCGCCCGCTATCTGAAGCTCGAGTACCCGGGTGACGAACAGGCCTGCCGGCGGGTTACCGACGCGCTGTCGGTGCCCTGGGCGCTGCTCTCGGCCGGCGTCGACCACGAGACGTTCATGGTGCAGCTGCGCGTGGCGTTGGCGGCCGGGGCGGCGGGGTTCATCGCGGGCCGCTCGATCTGGAAGGAGTCGGTGGCGATGCGCGGCGAGGAGCGGCGCGCGTTCCTGGTCGGCAAGGCGCGGCGCCGGCTCGATCAGCTGCTTGCGATCGCGGGCGGCTGATGGTTGGTCGCACGGGATGCGTGGGTGCTGGGCGCAGGATGGGGCGCGTTGGACGTCGGGAGCGTCCGCAGGGCAGGCTGGATGATGTCCTGGCCGAGGACGATCGTGGCGTCCAGCGTGTCCCAGACCAGTCCAGCGCCACGTAGCTCGCGGAATCAACCATCTAAGAGATACTTGCGCCCGTGCTGGATCTGCTGGTGATCGGCGACTGCAACCCCGACCTGCTGGTGGCCGGCGCCGACGTGGTGCCAGAGTTCGGCCAGCACGAGAAGCTGGTCGAGACCGGGCGGCTGTTGGTGGGTGGGTCGGCCTCGATCTTCGCCTGCGGCGCCGCCCGGCTGGGGCTTGCAGTGGCGCTGGTGGCGACGGTCGGCGACGACGCGTTCGGCGCGTTCATGCTGGACGCGATGGGCGAGCGCGGCGTTGATACGTCGGGCTGCACGACCGTCGCCGGCGCTGACACCGGGCTCACGGTCGCGCTCGTTCGCGACGGCGACCGTGCGATGCTGACGGCGCCGGGAGCGATCCCGCTGCTGACGGCCGAGATGGTACCTCCGGCGCTGGTGGCCTCGGCCCGGCACCTGCACGTCGCCTCCTTCCACCTGCTGGACGGGCTGCGCCCGGGCCTGCCGGCGCTGGTGGCCGCGGCGCATGCGTCGGGTGCGACGGTGTCGGTGAATCCGCAGGGCGAGGTGGGCGATGGCAGCGGTACCGAGCTGCGCGCGGTTGTGCCGGCGATCGACCTGCTGCTGCTGAACGAGCGGGAGCACGAGTCGCTGGGCACGGTGGACGGCCCGCTGGTGGTGGTGAAGCACGGCGCCGGCGGTGCGGCCGCGCACACCGCGGGCGGCGTGGTGCGCGTGGCCGGGCATCCTGTCGAAGTGGTCGACACGACCGGTGCCGGCGACAGCTTTGACGCGGGCTTCCTGGCGGCGTGGCTTGCGGGTGAGCCGCTGGAGCGGGCGCTGGCGCTGGGCAATGCCTGCGGAGCGCTCTCGACGCGCGCGCTGGGAGGCGTCACCGCGCAGGCGACGATGGCCGAGGCGAGGGCGGCGGCGTGATCGTGTGCCTGGCGGCGAACCCCTCGATCGACCGGCTGTTCGGGGTCGACCGGCTGACGCGGGGCGGCATGCACCGTCCCGCTGAGTTCGCGCAGGTGGCGGGGGGCAAGGGACTGAACGTGGCACGGGCCGCGTCCGCGCTGGGCGCCGAGGTGCGGGCGGTGGCGCTGCTGGGCGGGCACGCGGGACGCTGGATCGCCGAGCAGTGCGAACGCGAGGGCGTCGAGCTGGCGGCGGCCTGGGCGCAGGCGGAGACGCGATCATCGCTGTCGGTGGCGGGGGCCGACCAGGGGCTGACGGAGTTCTACGAACACGGTGCGGCGGTCACGCTTGAGGAGTGGAGCGGCTTCGCGGAGCTGGCCGCGCAGCACCTGCCCCGGGCCGGGTGGGCGACGATCTCGGGGTCGCTGCCGCCGGGGGCGCCGGCCGACGGCTACGTGCCGCTGATCCGCGTCACCCGCAGCGCGTTCGACAGCCGCGAGCAGGGCATCGCCGCCCGCCCGGCGCTGGTGAAGGTGAATGCCGCCGAGGCCGCACAGCTGACCGGCAAGTCCGACGCGCTCGACGCGGCACGGACGCTGCACGACGCCGGCGGCGGCGCGGCGATCGTCACCCGCGGCCGCGACGGCGCGGTCATGGTCGCCCCGGACGGACGAGCGTTGGCCGGCGCCGCCGACCCCGAGGGCCGCTACCCGGTGGGAAGCGGCGACGCGTTCCTGGCGGGCTTGGTGGTGGCACTCGACGGCGGAGCTGGCTGGGACGATGCGCTGCGCGCGGCGATCGGCGCGGGCGCGGCCAACGCCGAGCAGCCCGGCGCGGGTCGGCTCGACCCCGAGCGAGCACGGGCGATCTCGGACTCGGTACGCCTCTCGCCCGTCGGCTGACCGGCCACGAAACCGTCACGGACGCGAAACGTCATGGGATTTCCCGGCCGACCCACTGATCGCAACGATTCGGTCACGAACGATCACGGCCGGCGCCGCGAGTGCTCACGACGGCCGAGTCGGGCTTTGACCCCTTTACAATTCGATCGGCTCAACCATGCGAGGGCCCTGTAACGGGCCGTCACGAAGCTGTCACGACCGAGCGACGCCAGCCGATGCGGTGTTTGACACCGTCGGGGCGCGCGGGGGCGTCACGGCAACGTCGCGGCGGCCGTGCAAACGCCCGCCGGGCGGCCTACTTGAGGCCGGTCGACGCCAGCGACTGCACGAACCAGCGCTGGCCGATGATGAACACCAGCAGCATCGGCGCCAGCGCCATCACGTTGCCGGCCATCAGCAGCGTCCAGTTCGTCTGGTGCGCACCCTGGAACTGCGCCAGGCCCAGCTGCACCGTGCTCTGGTTGGTCGAGGTGATCACGATCAGCGGCCAGAGGAAGTCGTTCCACGTCCATAGGAAGGTCACGATCGTAAGCGTTGCCAAGGCAGGCATCGACAGCGGCAGCACCACCCGCACCAGCACCCCCAGCCGCGAGCAGCCGTCCATTCGCGCCGCCTCCTCGAGCTCGATCGGCAGCGTCCGAAAGAACTGCCGCAGCAGGAAGATCCCGAACGGCGTGACCAGGTTGGGCACGATCAGCGCCGGCAGCGAGTTCACAAGTCCCAGCTTCTGGACGATCAGGAAGGTCGGGATCATCGTCACCTGGAACGGCACCATCAGCGTCGCCAGCAGCGCCACGAACAGCACGTCACGGCCGAAGAACCGCATCCGCGCGAACGCGTAGCCGGCCAGGCTGCAGAACACCAGGTTGCCCGCCACCGCCGACAGCGTCACGATCATGCTGTTCGCGAAGAAGCGGCCGAACGGCGCCGCGTTCCAGGCGTCCGGGTAGTTCTCCCAGTGGATGCCGGACGGGATCAGCACGGGCGGGAAGTGCCGCGACTCGGGCAGCGTCTGGATCGAGGTCAGGAGCATCCAGCCCAGTGGCAGCAGCATCAGCGCGGCGATCGGCATCAGCGCCAGATGGCGAGGGCTGAACGGCAGCGGCCACCTCATGAGCCGTAGTGCACCCGGCGGTTGCCCAGCCACAGCTGCACCAGCGAGAACACCAGCGTGATCGCGAACAGCACCTCAGCGATGGCCGCCGCGTACCCGGCGTGGAAGAACTCGAACGCCTGGCTATAGAGGTAATAGACCATCACGGTCGTGGCGTGAAGCGGCCCGCCGCGCGTGGTCACATAGATCTCGTCGAACACCTGCAGGGCGTTGATCGTCGACCACACGATCAGAAACAGCGTCGCCGGCGACACCAGCGGGAACACCACGTGGCGGAACGTCGCCCAGCGTCCGGCCCCGTCCAGCCGTGCCGCCTCGACCAGGCTCTCGGGCACCCCCTGCAGCGCGGCCAGGTACACGATCACGTCGAACCCGAGCCAGCCCCAGACCGTCATCGCCACGATCGAGTACAGCGCCTGGTCGGGATCCTGGAAGAACCCGTACGGGCCCAGGTGCACCTTTCCCAGCATGTAGTTGGCGACGCCGTAGGTCGGCTCCAGCAGCCAGTTGAAGATCAGCCCCGTTGCCACCGTGGACGTCGCCACCGGGATGAACACCGCCGTGCGGTAGAACCGCGAGAACCGGATCTGCGCGTTCAGCAGCATCGCCAGCGCCAGCGATCCGCCCACCGAGAGCGGCACGAACAGCAGCGTGTACACGATCGTGTGGTTGACCGACTGCCGGAACACCGGGTCGTTCACAAGCGTGTGGTAGTTCTGCGTGCCGACCCAGGTGGGCGTCGTCAGCAGGTCGTTGTTCTGGAACGAAAGCAGCGCCGCCCACCCGATCGGCAGGATCCCGAAGATGCCGATCAGCAGGGCGGCCGGCGCCACGAACAGCCAGCCGCTGACGTGTTCGGAGCGGGCCGCCCTCGAGATCACTGGCCCGTCGCGAGCGTCTGGTCGGCCTGTTCCGCTGCCTGATCGAGCTCCTGCTGCGGCTGGCCCTTGCCGAGCAGCACCGCCTCGATCGCCTGGCCCATCGCCTGTGACACCTCGTTGTAGTTGGCGATCACCGGCCGCGCCTTGACCGCGTTCGCCTCGTTCTGCACGAACACGGACACGCCCGGGTACCTCTTCACGTACGCGTCGTAGCCGGGCAGCTGCGTCTCGGAGGCGCGGATCGGCAGATCGCCGGTCTGCGTCGACCAGATCAGGGCCTGCTGCGGCGACGTGAACCACTTCAGGAACGTCCAGGCCGCCTGGGTGCGCTGGCTGCCGTTGTTGAACAGCACCCACTGGTCGGGACCGGAGATGGTCTGGTGGTTCAGGTCGCCGGGCAGCACCTGCACGCCGTAGTCGACGTCGGGGAAGCTGGACAGGTCCCACGGCCCGGTGAACAGCATCCCGATCTTGCCCGAGTTGAACAGGTTCGCGTAGTTGCCGTTGCCGTTGTCCAGGTAGACGGAGTGGTCGACGGTCGCCATCTGCTGCAGCAGCGTGGCCGCCTTCACGCCGGCCGGTGAGTTGAACTCCGCCTTCGTGTTGTCGGAGTTGAGAATGTCACCCCCTGCCTGCCAGAGCAGCGCGTCAAAGCGCCAGACCGTGTCCTCGCTGCCGTCGGCCACGTAGGCCCAGCCGAACTGCTTGGCCGCCGGATCGGTCAGCTTCTGGGCCGCGGCCCGCAAGTCGTCCCACGTCCAGTTGGCGGTCGGGTAGGGGATGCCGGCCTGGTCAAACAGCTTCTTGTTGTAGACCAGGGCCAGGTTGTCGACCAGGGCCGGCATGCCGATCACCTTGCCGCCGACCTGCACCGCCTGGCGCTCGGCCGGCCAGAAGTCGTTCCAGTTCACGCCCGGCTCCTGGATCCTGGAGGACAGGTCGACGGCGGTGGGGCTGCGCGCGATGTTGGCCGCCCACGACCCGTACAGGTAGGCGATGTCCGGGTAGGAGCCGCCCCGGATCGCGGTCAGCACCTTCTGCAGCGCGTAGTCGGCGTTTCCATAGTTCTGGACGGTGACGTGGATCTTGGGATGGGTGGCGTTGAAGCGCGCCGCCGCGCTGGTCATGGCCTTGCCCTCGATGTCCTCGTAGCCGTGCCAGACGGTCACGTTGACCACGCCGTTGGATGACGAGCTGGAGCCGCCGCAGCCGGCGGAGGCGACCAGCACCAGGGCGGTCGCGGCGATCAGGAACAGGCGTCTCATGGCAACACCACCGATCGGGTCAGGTTACGGGGCAGGTCGGGATCCAGGCCGCGGATCTCCGCGAGCCTGATCGCCAGCCGGTGCGCCAGCACCAGCGTGGCCAGGGGGGATGGGTCGGGGTCGACGAGGGTGGCGCCGGTGGCGCGAATGTCCGTGTCCAGCGTCGCATCGACCGGGCCGATCGCGATCACCGCCGTCTCCGGGTCGGCCAGCGAGATCGGCCCGTGCCGGTACTCCATCGCGGGGTACGCCTCGGCCCACGCCTGGGCCGCCTCGCGCAGCTTCAGCGCGGCCTCGCTGGCGAGGCCGTTCGTCCAGCCGCGTCCCAGGAACTGGAACCGCCGGAATTCGGCCGGGTCGATGGGCAGCGGCGCCTCCAGCACGCGCCGGGCGGCCTCGACCGACGGTGACAGGTCGAGCCCGGCGTGGGTCAGCAGCAACACCAGCGCCGTGCTGGCGAACCGCGTCTGCACCACCGACCGCTCGTCGGCGAAGGGCAGCGAGATGACCGCGTCCGCAAGCTCCGCGACCGGGCTGTCGGGCACGGCGGTCAGCGCCACCGTGGGCGCGCCGCGGTGCGACCGCAGCAGCTCCAGCACCTCGCTGGTGGTGCCGGAGCGCGAGATCACGAGCAGCGTGTCATAGCCGCGCCCGGTCGGGAACTCCGAGGCCGCGAACGCGTCGGTCTCGCCGGCCCCCGCCTGCTCGCGCGCGACCGCGTAGGACTGCCCCATGTACAGCGACGTGCCGCACCCGGCCACCGCCAGCCGCAGGCCGCGGGCCGGCAGCGCCAGGTCGGGCGCGAGGTCGGCGGCCCGGCGCCAGAGGTCGGGCTGGCTGGCCACCTCGTGAGCGATCGCGCTCATATCGCGCCACTTTATGCCGTAAGTGCGCAGAAGGCAACCAGCGAGCGGAGGTGCCACTGGATAGACTTGCCGCAGCAATGCGCCAGTCCGAACGTCTCAGCCGCATCGTCGAGCAGCTGTCCACGAACGGGTCGGTCGGAGTCGGCGACCTGGCCGCGGATCTGGGCGTCTCCTCGGCCACCGTGCGGCGCGACCTCGTGCTGCTCGAGCAGCAGCGGCTGCTGGCGCGCACGCACGGCGGCGCCATCGCAAACGGCGTCCTGTTCGAGCTGCCGCTGCGTTATCGCAGCACCCGCCGCCAGGAGCAGAAGGCCCGGATCGCACAGGTGGCGGCCGAGCGCGTACCCGAGGGCGCCGCCATCGGCATGACCGGCGGCACCACCACCACGGAGTGCCGCCCGGGCGCTGTCCGACCGGCGGCGGCTGACGGTCGTCACCAACTCCCTGAACATCGCCTCCGAGCTGGCGGTGCGCCCCAACCTGAAGCTGGTCGTGACCGGCGGCGTGGCTCGCCCCGAGTCCTACGAGCTGGTGGGGCCGCTGGCGGAGGCATCGCTGTCCGGGCTGTACCTGGACATCGTGCTGGTGGGCGTGGACGGCATCGCCGTCGGCGCCGGCCTCACCACCCACCACGAGGTCGAGGCCCACACCAACCGGGCGCTGATCGCCCGTGCCCGCCGCGTCGTGGTGGTCGCCGACAGCTCCAAGATCGGCCAGATCGCGTTCGCCCGCATCTGCGGCCTGGAGGCCGTGCACGAGGTGATCAGCGACACCGGAGCCGACCGTTCCGAGGTGGCCGCCCTGCGCGCGGCCGGCGCCACCGTCACCCTCGTCTGAGGTCGGTGCTAACCCGTCGCGTCGGGCGGCCCGGCGTCGGCCGTGGCCGGCTCGGCGAGCGGGTCGTTCTCGCCGTCCTCCTTCTTGCGCACGTGGATCAGCCCGCGCGTCTGCTGCCACCCGATCTGGGCTGCCAGCATGGTCAGGCCGAACGCCACGCTCCACGCCGTCGTGATCAGCGCCTGGCCGACCGTGTAGGCCGTGATCACGCTCTGCGGCGCCACCCCGTTCAGCACCACCGATATCAGCGCCGTCTGCGACCCGACCGCGCCCGGCGCGATCGCGATCGTCGAGGAGATCGACGACGCCGCCACGATCAGGAAGATGTTCTCCAGCGACACGGGGATGTGGTAGGCGTACATGAAGGTGGCGTTCACGCCCATCCGCGCGGCGTACGAGGCCGCTTCGACCAGCACCACCTGCGTCATGAACTTGCCCGGCGTGGCTCAGGATGCCGCCGCCGTCCTTGGCCTGCTCCCAGGTGTGGTGCAGCCGGTGCCAGAGGATCTTGCCGACCACGAAGATCAGCGCCGTGCCGACGACGAGGATGATCAGCGTCAGCCCGACATGGTCCGCGAACCAGCCGAACTTGACGTCGAATGAGCCGGCCACGCTCAGGAACAGCCACAGGTAGACGATGGCGGCGACAACCACGAAGAAGATGTTCTGCACGAGCGTCGCGCCCACCAGGCCGGCCACGGTCGACCCGGCGATGGCGCTGCGGTACAGGCCCAGCATGGCCACCGTGCCGGCCGAGGCCGGCAGGATCGAGTTGAGGCCGGCGCCGCCGGCGTAGTAGCTCAGCACCTCGCGGTAGGGCAGCACCGACTTTGGATAGGCGGCGCGCAGGATGTTGCGCCACGCCAGCGAGATGAACAGCGTCTGCAGCAGCTGGAAGCTCAGGCCCAGCACCACCAGCGGCAGCGAGACCGCTTTGAGGGTGTCCCAGAACTGGTTCAGCCAGTCGGCCACGACGCAAGGCTACTCCCACCATCCGTCGTCATCGCTTCGGGTCGCATAGGGTTGGCCGATGAGCGCCGCCTCACAGCCCAACCTGCGGTGGCACCCCGAGCGTCCGCAGCTGCGCCCGCTGCGGCTGGTGGTGAGCTGGGTGATCTCCGCGCTCTCGCTGCTGTTCGCTGCGCTGGTCGTGCCGAACGTGACGGTCTCGGGGTTCTGGGGCGCCCTCGGCATCGCCGCCCTGATCGCCATCCTGAACGCCGTCGTGCCCCCGGTGATCGCGTCGCTGCGGCTGCCGTTCACGCTGATCACGAGCTTCCTGCTGATCCTGTTCCTGGACGCGGCCATGCTGCTCGTCGCGTCAGACGCGTTCCCCGGGGCGATGAACGTCCCCAGCCTGGGCTGGGCGCTGGCGGTGTCGCTGCTGGCTGCCGCGGCCGCGATGGTGATCACGATCCTGGCCGGGATGGACGACGACGACGAGTACACGCTGCGCGTGACCCAGCGGATCGCGCGGCGCAGCGGCAACGTCCAGCGCACCGACGTCCCGGGCGTGATCTACCTCGAGATCGACGGGCTCGGGACTGCCGGTGCTGCAGCGGGCGATGCGCGACGGCAACGCGCCGGAGATGGCGCGCTGGCTGGCCGAGGGCTCGCACCACATGGTGGAGTGGCAGACCGACCTCTCGTCGCAGACCGGCGCCAGCCAGGCCGGGATCCTGCTGGGATCGAACGAGGACATCCCCGCCTTCCGCTGGGTCGAAAAGAGCACCGGCCGCGTCGTCGCCTGCTCCGGCCCGGACGACTGCGCGGAGATGGAGCAGCGCCTGGCCACCGGCGCCGGCCTGCTCGTGGGCGGCGGCGCCAGCCGCGGCAACCTGTTCTCGGGCGAGGCCGACGCGACGATCCTGACCGTCAGCCGGCTCAGCGCCGAGAAGACCGCGAACCCCGGATACCGCAGCTTCTTCGCGAATGGGTTCAACGTCACCCGGGTGCTGGTGCTGTTCTTCTTCGAGGTGGGCCTGGAGTGGGTGGCCGCCATCCGCGGCATCCGCCGCGACGTGCAGCCGCGAGGGCACCGGGGCGGCAAGTACCCGTTCATCCGGGCCGGGATGTGCGTGGTCGTGCGCGACCTGATCGTGCACGGCGTGCTCTCGGACATGATGCAGGGGCGCGCCGCCGTCTACGCCACGTTCTCGAGCTACGACGAGGTCGCGCACCACTCCGGCCTCGAGCGGGCCGACACGCTGGAGGCGCTGCGCAAGCTCGACGAGCAGTTCGGGCGGATCATGCGCGCGTGCCCGTACGCGCCGCGTCCCTACCGAATCGTGGTGCTCTCCGATCACGGCCAGACGCAGGGCGCCACCTTCCGCCAGCGAAACGGCTACGGGCTGGACGACCTCGTGCGCCGCTCGCTGGAGTCAGGCTCAGTGGGCGAGATGTCAGGTGCCGAGGAGGCCCAGGCGATGGTCGGCCACGCGCTGACCGAGGCCACCGGCCGCGATGCCAAGGACCCGGACGCAGACGAGAGCAGGCCCGAGGGCGAGGACGTGATCGTTCTCGGGTCGGGCAACCTGGGACTGCTGTACCTGATGAACCACCCCGAGCGGCTGACGCTGGAGCAGATCGAGGCCGAACACCCGCGCCTGATCCCCGCCCTGCGCGCGCATCCTCACGTCGGCTGGCTGCTGGTGCGGGCGGCCTCCGGCCCGGTGGTGCTGGGCGCGACCGGCAGCCGCGACCTGGTGTCGGGCACGGTCGAGGGCGACGATCCGCTGGCGCCGTTCGCGCCGGAGGCGGCGCAGCACCTGGTCCGCACCGACGGCTTCTCCAACGTGGCCGACATCATGATCGGCAGCTTCTACAGCCCCGACCTCGAGCAGGGCTGCGCGTTCGAGGAGCTGATCAGCTTCCACGGCGGGCTGGGCGGGCCGCAAACGCGGCCGTTCATCCTCTACCCGGTCGAGCTGGCCGCGCCGCAGCAGCCGATCCTGGGCGCCGCCCGGGTGCACGAGATCCTGTCCGGCTGGCGCCGCGACCTGCAGGGGGAGTTCGTGCCGGAGGCCACGGTCACGCCGGCTCCGGCGCCCGATGCCTCCGCCACGTGAGCCCCAGCGCCGCCCCCAGCACCAGCGTCGGCACCACCGTCAGCACGCGGTAGAGCAGCACCGCCGCCACGGCCTCCGCGTTTCCCGCGCCGAAGCCGACCAGCGCCGAGGACAGGCCCAGCTCGACGATGCCGACGCCGCCCGGGGTGATCGGGACCGCGGTCAGCAGGCGCACCAGGCCCCAGGCCGCCATCGCCTCCACCCAGGTCACCTCGGATGAGGGCACGCCGGTCGCGCGCAGGCACACCAGCAGCACGCCGAACACCGTCAGGTGTCCCGCGAACGCTGCCAGCGTGATCACGTGCCAGCGGCGGGACAGCAGGTGCACCGTCTCGCCCCGGAAGCGCGCCATGGCCGCACCCCAGCCCGAGCGTGGCTTGCGGCGCACCAGCCGCAGAGCCCAGTTGGCGGCGCGCTGCGCGCGGTCACCCCAGACCTGGGCCTGCTCCTCGCTGCGGAACGCCAGCACGAGCGCGGTCGCCAGGAACACGATCACGCCCATGCCGATCAGCCCGGCCGTCAGCAGCAGCGTGCTAGTGCCGCCCGTGAGCAGCAGCAGCGCCAGAGCCACCATCGGCAGCGTCACGTTCACGATCTGGTTCCAGGCGCCGGTCACGACCACGGCCACGGCGATCGCGTTCGACCGGTATCTCCAGCTGCGCAACATCGCGTAGGACGCGGCCAGGCCGACGGCGTCGCCGCCCGGCACGGCGATCGAGATCGCCGTCGATGTCTGGGTCAGCACCATCGACTGGCGGTAGTTGAGCCCCGGCAGTGCCGCCATCCATGGTGGCCCGTAGGTGGCCACGTTGATGGCCGTGGCCAGCGCCAGCGCCACCAGCGCCTCGTTGCTGAGGCCGGTCACCACATCCCACACGTCGGAGTAGTTGGCGATCCGGGGCAGCAGCACCAGGAACACCAGCAGGATCGCGGCGATGCCGACCACGGCCGGACCGAACCTGCGCACGAGCGTTTTCTGTTCCTGCTCCGGCTCCTGCGGCTCGCCCACGACGGGCGCGCTCGGAGGTCACGGCAACAGCGAGGATTTCATGGCCTGGAACTCCTGATCGGTGAGCGCGCCCTGGTCATGCAGCGCAGACAGCCGTTCCAGCTGGTCGACCGGTGCCTCGGCCGCCGGCCGGTCG
This sequence comes from uncultured Actinomycetes bacterium, assembly GCA_963766445.1. Classification (GTDB taxonomy): domain Bacteria; phylum Actinomycetota; class Thermoleophilia; order Gaiellales; family JAICJC01; genus JAICYJ01. Next base: position 57,347 of record CAVXZW010000013.1, read on the forward strand.
CGATTGCCGCGGCCGCCGTGACAGCTTCGCCCTGACAGCCGCCACCACCTCGCCGCTCTCGGCGTCGGGGAACTCTTCACGGACTGCCGACGCACCGCCTCCAGGCCGATGCCGGCCAGCACGATCATCACCAGCGCCGGCACCGGGCGGCGGAAGGCCATCGTCGGCGCCCACCAGATCAGGAACAGGACGACCGCGGCGAAGGCGACCCAGACCTGGCCGACATGGTCGCGTGCGTGCGGCGCGAACGCGCGCCTGATCGCGACCGGCCGCTCGCCCTCGCCCGAAACCCAGGCCCAGATCACGGTGATGAAGCCGACCGCGATCACCGTGCGGGTGGTGTCCTTGAGCAGGCCGGTGATGACGTCCCAGGCGGCGTTCGCGGCCGGCCGGTTCTCCGGCAGCTTGACGAGGTTCTCGACCAGCAGGTTGCCGCCAGACCGTGCGTCCGATCACGAGGATCACCCCGGCCGCGATGATGCCGATCCCGCAGTTGCGGACGGCCCGGCGCCGGTAGCCGGTCGCCAGGTACACCGCCAGGGCGTACAGGGCCAGCGAGACGAACGGCAGCACCCAGGCCAGCACCTTCAGCCAGTGTGCCAGCGTCTGCACCAGCGACAGCTGGTCGGAGGTGAAGATCACGATCTTTCCGCCGGCGATGGTCGTGGTCGGGCTCAGCCCGAGGCGGCTGGCCAGGTTCTGCTCGAGGCCGCTGGTGTTGATCGAGACCTCGCCGCCCCCCGTTTTCAGGCGGCTCCCGCCGCCGTCCAGCACCAGCACCAGCTGCGCGTGGGCGACCTCGTTCGCCTTGATCCACGCCTGCTGGGCGCGGTCCGAGGCCAGCAGGCGCGCGGCTGCGCGGTAGGCGTAGTCGCGCAGCGCGGCTGCGGCGGGCGCGGCCAGCGGCTGTGCCTGCTTGGGCAGGAGCGGCTGGATTTGCGTGGCGACGTCGACGTTTGCGTAGAGCTGGTCGACCAGGTTCGTGGCCAGCGCCTGCTGGATCTCGGGCTGCTGCAGCAGCTGGGCGGTGGTGGTGTTGTATCCGTCCGAGTCGAGCACGACGCGGCGGATCCACAGCGCCAGCACCGACAGGATCAGCACCAGCGATGCCGCGGCGATCAGGCTGCCGACCATCCATCGCCGGCGACGGGATGCCTTCTGCTCGGCCTTCTCTCGGCGTTCTCGGCCGCCTCGTACCCTCCACCGGCTGGTCGCTGCTCACGCGTCCGCCCCCGTCCTTTGTAGGTCGATTGGTTCGGGCCATGCTATCGGCTTGGGGCGCGCGGAGCCGGGACCGCGCCGCATCATCCGAAAACGGACGACCGGAAAGGTGTGAGGAGGCACCCCTAGATAAAGGGTCTCTCATGTGCAAGAGCTACGCTGTGCTCGTACACACTGGGAGGTAGCGGAGATGCGGATGGGCAAGCGATCATCGGTGCGGGTGCTGGGCTGGGCAGGTCTGGCACTGGTGATGCTGGGAGCGGTGAGCGTGACGGCGATGGCGTTGACAGCCAGTCACGGAAAGGTGCCGCCTTCAAAGCCGCTGGCCGTTGCGCTGCACGACGCCGCAACCGCGCCACCCTCCGCAGGCGTGACCGCGCATTTCGCAGTGCATCAGCACCTGATCCCCGGCAGCTCGACCCTGCTCTCTTCCGGGCCGCTGGCCGGCGCCACCGGCACCGTCTGGGCCGCCGGCGGCGAAGGTGCGCGTGTCGGTGCACTCGCAGCTGGGCTCCACCCAGCTTGCGTATGACGGCAGCTCCGTCACCTTCTACAACCCAAAGAACCATGCCGCCTACCGCCTGGCGCTGCCGTCGCACAAGCGTGACAACGGGCTCGTCGGCCCGGCACGCGCCGCCGTCGGTGGCCGACATCGGCAAGCTGCTCACCGGCATCGGCAAGGACGCGATGCTTTCGGGAGCGATCCCGGGCAACATCGCCGGACGCCCCGCCTACACGGTCGAGGTGCGGTCGCGCCATGCCTCGGGCCTGGTCGGCTCGCTGGCCCTGGCCTGGGATGCCGCACGCGGCGTGCCGCTGCGCTTCGCCATCACCCCGCGCGGCTCGAGCACTCCCGCGCTGGAGCTGGTCGTCACCGACATCCGCTTCGGCAAGCTGCCGGCCGGCGCCACCAGCCTGACGCTGCCCGCCGGCACGCACACGGAGCCGCTGCACCTGCCCTCGAAGCAGCGGGTGCAGGGAGCCGTCAAGCAGCGTGCACTCGGTCTCCGGCGCCGGCGCGGTCGCGAAGGCCGTGCAGTTCCATCTGATCGCCCCGGCTTCGCTGGCCGGCCGGCCGCGCACCGAGGTGCGGTCGCTGGGCGACGGCGCGCTGGTCGTCTACGGCAAGGGCCTCGATTCGCTGCTGGTATACGAGAAGCGGGCCGGTAGCCAAGGCGGCGGCACGTTGCCGGTGATGTCGCCGGTGTCCGTGAACGGCGTGGCTGGACATGAGCTCGAGACGACGCTCGGCAGCGTCCTGCAGTTCAGCAAGGGCCAGGTTACCTACACGGTCGCCGGGTTCCAGACGGCCGACACGATCCTCAGCGCAGCACAGTCGCTGCATTGAGCGCGGCCGCCGCGGCGGGCGCCCTCGTCGAGATCGACGGTGTCAGCAAGCGCTACGGCGACGTGGTGGCGCTGGACGACGTGTCCGCGTCGGTGACCGAGCGGGCGGTCGGTCTGCTGGGCGCCAACGGCGCCGGGAAGTCGACGCTGATGCGCTCGATGCTGGGCCTGATCCGCCCCGACGAGGGCAGCATCAGCGTGATGGGCATGGGCATCGAGCACGCGTGGGACATCCGGCGGCGGCTCGGCTACATGCCGGAGCACAGCTCGCTGCCGATGGGTATGACCGCCCGTGACCTGGTCGTCCACATGGGCGAGCTGCGAGGGCTGCCGCGCCGGGTGGCGGTGCTGCGCGCCTCGGAGGTGCTGTTCCAGGTCGGCCTCGAGGAGGAGCGCTCGCGGCTGATCCGAACGTTCTCGGTGGGCATGCGACAGCGCACGAACCTGGCCCAGGCGATCGTGCACTCGCCCGCGATGGTGATCCTGGACGAGCCCACGAACGGCCTCGACCCGGCCGGCCGCGAGGAGATGCTGACGCTGGTGCGGCGGCTGTCCGCCGACCTAGGCATCGCCGTGATCATGTCGTCGCACGTGCTCGAGGACGTCGTTCGCACCTGCGACTCGGTGCTGGTGATGCGCGACGGGAAGATCGTCGCCACCCAGCGGCTGGCGCAGGCCGATCGCGTCGACAACGGCGAGGTGCAGGTGCAGATCGTCGGCGACGCCGACGCGTTCGCCACCGCCGCCGCCGCGCTGGGGCTGGCGGTGCGGCCGGACGGCGAGTGGCTGCTGGTGCGGGGCGCCGACGCCGACGCGGTGCTGCGCGGCGTGCGCGATGCCGCCATCGCGAGCGGCGCGGGCCTGCACGAGCTGCGCCCGGCCGGCCCCACCATCGAGCAGTCGCTGATCGGAGCGATCGGATGAGCAGCGAGGCGCGACTGGTCGACACCGCGTTCACCACCTACCAGGGACCGCGAGCGGGACGGCTGGCCGCGATCTGGTCGCTCGCGCACTGGAGCGCGCTGCGAGCGCTCGGCGCCCGCCGCGGCTGGAAGGCCAAGGTGATCCCGATCTCGCTGACGCTGCTGGCGTTCGCGCCGGCGCTGGTGGTGCTGGGCCTGCGCGCCATCCTCGGCTCGGGCAGCGTCAGCCGCAGCGTCGCCAACGCCGTCCCGTACTCCGACTACATCAGCACGATCGCGATCGTCGTGCTGGTGTTCAGCGTCGTGATCACCCCGGAGCTGGTCTGCCCCGACCGCCGCGACCGCACGCTGTCGCTCTACTTCTCCACCGCCATCGGCCGCCTCGACTACGTGCTGGGCAAGATCGCGGCGGCGCTGATGCCGCTGCTGCTGGTGACGTTGGCGCCGGTGCTGCTGCTCTACGTCGGTACGGTGCTGTTCGCCGTCCACCCGGTCGGCTACCTGCAGGCGAACTGGCTGGACCTACCCCGCATCATCGTCTCCAGCCTGATCGTCGCCACCTTCTATGGGCTGGTGGGGCTGGCGATCTCGTCGCTGACCGGTCGGCGTGCGTTCGCAGTCGGCGGCTACCTGGCATTCCTGGCCATCTCGACGGTGATGGGCGGCGTCCTGAGCCATGCCCTGAACGCGCGCTACTTCCGGCTGCTGGCGGTGGCGGCGGCGCCGATCCGGGCCGGGCAGGGGCTGTTTCCGAAGTACACCGACCCGGGCAACATCAGCCCCGTGGTGTGGGGCTCGACCGTCGTCGAGGTGTGCGTGGTGGCGGTCATCGTGCTGGCGGTGCGGTACGGGCGGGACGAGGGATGAGCGCGCCGGCGATCGAGTTCACCGGCGTGTCGCGCTGGTACGGGGACACCGTCTCGCTGGCCGACGTCTCGTTCACGGCCGACGCCGGCGTGGTCGGGCTGCTCGGCCACAACGGTGCCGGCAAGTCGACCACGCTGAAGCTGTGCGCCGGGTTCTCGACGCCCAGCACCGGCACGGTGCGCATCTACGGCGACAACCCGCGGCGCAACCCGGACGTCTACCGGCGCGTCGGGATCGTTCCCGACCACAGCCCGCCGTGGCCGTTCCTGACGGCGCGCGAGGTGGTGGAGCTGTCGGCCCGCCTGCACAAGGTTCCCGACTACCGTGAAGCCGCCGCCCGCGCGATCGCGACCGTCGAGCTGGAACCGGCCGCCGACCGGCGCGTGGCGGGGTTCTCGCACGGCATGCGCCAGCGGGTGAAGCTGGCCCAGGCGATCGCGCACGAGCCCGACCTGCTGCTGCTGGACGAGCCGCTGAACGGCCTCGACCCCACCCAGCGTGAGCACGTGATCTCCCTGCTGATCCGGCTCGGCGAGCAGGGCCGCACCGTCGTCGTGTCGTCCCACGTCCTGCACGAGGTGGAGCGGATGGCTCCGCGGGTGCTGGTGCTGGTGAACGGGCACCTGGTTGCCGAGGGTTCGACGGCGGGGATCCGGCAGCTGATCAGCGAGCGGCCGCGGCGCGTGCTGGTGACGGCCGACAACGCCCGCGCGCTGGCACGCGAGCTGATGTCGAGCGCGGCGGTCGACGCCGTGCGGATCGCGGACGGCGCGATCGAGGTCGAGACCAGCGAGCCGTCGCAGCTGAGCCGCGAGCTGCCGGCCGCGGCCGGGCGCACCCAGTCGCTCCTGCGCCTGATCCGGCCGGTCGGCGACGACCTGGAGAGCGTCTACACATACCTGCACGAGCGAGCCCGGGGGCAGGCGCGATGATCCTGCCCGTCTACCGGCTGACGCTGCGTGCGCTGCTGCTGCAGCGGCGCACGATCATGCTGGCGGTGGTGGTGCTGGCGCCGGTCGCGACCTCGCTGATCTACGCACTGGCGCGTCCCGGAGGCAGCGACACGGTCGACTTCTACTCCGGGATCGTGCAGAAGCTGTTCGTGCCGGCCGTGGCGGCGCTGGTGGCGCTGGTGTTCGGTGTCAGCGCGTTCGGCGACGAGCGGGAGGACGGCACCATCCTGTACCTGGTGGCGACGCCGCAGCCGCGGCTGGAACTGGTGGTCGCGAAGGTGGCCGCGGCCTGGACGGCATCCCTGGCGCTGCTCGTGCCCAGCCTGGTGCTGAGCGGTCTGCTCGGCCTCGGGTCGGCCGCGTCGCTGCGCCTGATCGGCTGGCCGCTGCTGGGCGTGGTGCTGGCCAGCCTGGCCTACTGCGCGGCCTCGTCCTGGCTGTCGCTGAAGACGCGGCGGCCGGTGGTGATCGGCGTCATCTACATCCTGCTGTGGGAAGGGTCGGTCGCGACCTATGCGGCGTCTGCGGCCAAGCTCTCGATCTCAGCCTACGGCAGCGCCTTTGTTGCACATGCGCTGCCTCAGTCGGCTCCGCCGGTGGCGGGCCTGGTGCCATCCGCAGCTGGTGCTGGTGGCGGTAGTCGTGCTGGCGGCATGGGGCGCCGCCCGCAGCCTTGCCCGCACCGAGCTCCCGTAGGTCTAGCGGGTACCGGTGAACAGCCCGCGGCCGAGGAAGCCGGCCACGACGGCGACCAGCACGGCCAGCAGCAGCACCCAGAAGGCGAGCTTGATCGCGCCGAACACGCCGAACACCAGGATCGCGAGGATCAGAAGCAGAAGCCAGATCATGCGCTTCGGATACCTCGGAACGGTGGCCGGTAAACGCCTCAGTCCAGGTCGGAGGGCAGCAGCGACCAGCAGATCATGTCCTTGCGCACGCCCTGCACCGAACGCGATCCCCGCTCCAGCCCCTCGCGGGTGAAGCCCGCCCGCTCGAGCGCACGCTGCGAGGCGATGTTCTCCGGGTCGGTTCGCCCCTCGAGGCGCTCGGCGCCCAGCGCCTGAAACGCCCACGGCGAGACCAGCCGGATCGCCCGAGTCACGAGGCCCCTGCGCCGCGCTGCCGGATGCACGCCGTAGGCCACCTCGACGATGCCCGGCGGCCGCTCCGTCGAGAGCAGGATCACGCCCCGGTACTCGTCGCTGCCGCACTCGGTGATGGTGAACGCGAGCGGCGAGGTCGGGTCGTCCCACGATCCCATCAGCTGCGTCAGCTCTTCGCGGGCGTGCGTCTCCGTGTAGGGGATGGGAACGTTCACCCAGCGCCGGGTGGTCTCGTCGCGGCCCTCCTCCATCAGGCCCGGCAGGTCGCTCTCGCGCATCGGCCGCAGCGTGACGGTGCCGTCGCTGAGCGGCGGGTCGGGCGGGTCGACGTGGTCGCGGCGGCGCGGCATTACGCCGGTGACGGGGTTGGGCGGAGCAGGCCGCGGCGGCCGACGCTGAGGCTGAGCGCGGCCGCCGTCACGCCCAGCGCGCCGGCGACCAGGAAGGCCGGCTCGTACGACCCGAACCAGGTGCGGCTGGCACCGGCGCCCCAGGCTGCGAAGGCGGCGCCGAACTGGTGGCACGCGAACACCCAGGCGAATACCACGCCCACCCGCTCGCGGCCGAATACCTCGCGCACCAGCGCCACGGTCGGCGGCACCGTCGCCACCCAGTCCAGCCCGTAGAAGATCACGAACGCCACCAGCCCCAGGCCCGCGTGTGACAGCGCGGCGTTCAGCCCCAGCAGCGCCATGCCGCGGAGGCCGTAGTACCAGAACAGCAGCCAGCGCGGATCGAAGCGGTCGGTCAGCCAGCCGGAGCAGATCGTGCCGACCACGTCGAACACGCCGATCGCAGCCAGCAGCCCGGCGCCGCGCACCTCGCTCAGCCCGTGGTCGGAGCAGGCCGCGATCAGGTGCGTCCCGATCAGCCCGTTGGTCGTCGCGCCGCAGATGAAGAACGCTCCTGCCAAAAGCCAGAAGTCGCGCACGCGAATCGCGTCGCGCAGCGCGCCGACCGCGTTGCGGAACGGGTTCACGAGCCGGCGCGGCGGCTCCGGCTCGACGGCGCCGTAGGGCATCAGCCCCACGTCGGCGGGATCGGTGCGGAGGAACACGAGCGCGATCGGCACCACCACCAGGATCGCCGTCAGCGCGATCAGCGCGGCCGCGGCGCGCCAGCTGTAGGCGGTCACCACCCAGGCCAGCAGCGGCAGGAAGACCAGCTGGCCGCTGGCGTTGCTGGCGGTCAGCATGCCGGTGACCAGCCCCCGGCGGGTGCTGAACCAGCGGTTGGCCACGATCGCGGCCAGTGGTACGGCAACCGCGCCGGTCGAGCCGCCCACCACCAGCCCCCAGAGCAGATAGAGCTGCCACGGCGACGTCATCTGGGTGGTCAACCCGGCGCCGACGGCAACGGTCGTCAGCGCGATCACGGTCACGCGGCGCAGGCCGAACCGCTCCACGACGGCGGCCGCGAACGGCGCGCCCAGGCCGTACACCAGCAGGTTCACCGCCACGGCTCCGCCGATCAGCGCCGGCGACCAGCCAAACTCGTGCTGCAGCGGCAGCAGCAGCACGCCCGGCGTGGCGCGGAACCCGGCCGCCGTCAGCAACACCACGAACGTGGCCGCGGCCACCACCCAGGCGTAGTGCACCCTGCCCCTGAAGATGCGGGTGATCACGATCGCCGCATCCTAGGCAACGAGGAGATGGTTGATCGGCATCTCTGTGATGTCCTGGACGGTTCGCAGCCGTAGCCACCCAGGCCCTCAGCCGACCGCAAACCGAACGCCGCGGGCTAGGTGACCGGCATCTCTCGCGAGTCCGCGGCCGCGCCTCCGCGCCGCCGGACCGCGTTCGCCGACAGCGGGAACACCATCACCGACACCATGGCGGCGCCGACCAGGCCGGCCGCCGTGCTGGACCGCATCTCACCGTCCTTCACCCCCAGCGAGGTGACGGCCACCACCAGCGGCAGCGCCGTGCTGGCGTAGAGGCCGAGCGCCACACGGTCGCGCGCCGCCAGCGCGTAGCGGTAGATGAGGAGGGAGGGGAGCCCGCGCACCACCAGGAACATGGCCAGGAACAGGGGCACCTTGAGCATGCCCGAGACGCTGCTGGTGATCGCGTTCAGGTCGAACTGCATGCCGGTGACGATGAAGAAGATGGGGATGAACACGCCGAAGCCGACCGCGTCCAGGCGCGGCTGCATCAGCTGCTTGGCGCGCGGCCCGCAGGCGATCGAGGCCAACAGGCCGGCAGAGAAGGCGCCCAGCACCAGGTCGAGATGCAGCCGTGAGCTGAGGTAGACGAGGCTGATCAGGATCAGCAGCGCCAGGCGCACCGCGAACTGCCCGGTCCGCTCCATCGTCTCCTCGAGCACCTGCAGGATGCGCACCGGTTTCAGCCGCGGCGCAGCGAAGGCGGCCGCGCCCGTCACCAGGCCGAAGGCCACGAGCAGCAATGCCGAGATGCCGCGGTTGGAGGTCTCGCTCAAGAGCAGCGAGATCAGGATGATGGGACCGACCTCGCCGAAGGCGCCGGCGGCGGCCACCAGCGCGCCGAATCGTCCCTCGGCATCGCCGTTGTCACGCAGGATCGGCGCCAGCGTGCCCAGCGCGGTGGTGGTCAGCGCCACGCCCACGAACAGGGTGCTCTCGACCACGTCGAGCGCCTCCAGCAGCCCCGCCACGACCAGCGCCAACGCCACCGACACGCCCCAGCCGGTCAGCGCCAGCCGTGCCGGCATTCCCCGCACCTGGTCGAGGTCGAGCTCGAACCCGGCCAGGAAGAACAGGAAGGCCAGCCCGAAGTCGGCGAGCACCTGCGCCAGGCCGGTGACGAGGATCAGGTTCAGGATCGGCGGGCCGACGATGATCCCGACCAGGATCTCGACCACCACCACCGGCAGCACGATGCGCGGCACCGCGTCGACGATCAGCGGCGAGGCGGCGGCCAGCGCGACGATCACGACCAGCGTTCCCAGGTCGATCTGCATCGGGCGACCTTACAATGCGTCCCCACGTCACCCAGGGGAGGAACGGATGGACGCACGGCAGGCCATAGTCGCGGTGTTCGCGGCGTGGGAGCGCGACGACGCCGCGGGCGTCGCGGCCCTGTTCGCGGACGACGGCGGCTACGAGAGCCCGTTCTTCACGGAGACGCAGGTCGGGCGCGAGGCGATCGAGGCCACCGTGCGCGGCGGCATGGACGAGATCCGGGGCCTGCGCATCCCCGTCAAGCACCTGGCCGGTGAGGGCGATGTCGCGATCTGCGAGGCCGGCTTCCTGTGCGAGCAGACGAGCGGCAAGGGGCGACTCGACTTCGCGTTCGCGATGGTGGTCGAGACGCGCGACGGGGAGATCACGCGCCTCCGCGAGTACTTCGACACGCGTCCGCTGGTGCCCGAGGGCTAGCCTGCCGTCGTCCGCAGGAAGCCGTGCAGCCGCTCGAGCACCGGATCGACCTGCGACGTGTCGCCCCAGCGGCCCAGCACCTGCATCTCGCCGGTTCGCCGGTCAAAGCGCGGCTCGATCCGGCCGACGATGCGGTCGCCGCGAAGCACCGGCAGCACGTAGTAGCCGTACTCGCGCTTGGCGGGCGGGACGTACATCTCCAGCCGGTAGCGAAAGCCGAACAGCGCCTCGGCGCGGGCGCGGTCGTGGATCAGCCGGTCGAACGGCGACAGCACCGTTACGCGGTCGCCCACCGGGTCGTCCGCGACGTCGGGATGCGCCCGCCACTCGCCCTTCACCAGGCGCACGCCCAGCGCCCGGAAACGCTGCTCCGCGAACAGCCGGTCGGCCTCACGGCGGGTGAGCGGGTGATCGCCGGCCGGTTGCCAGCGTTCCGCCACATCCCACAGCCGCTGGCCGCCGCTGCGGCCGACGATCCCGATCTCGCCGCGCAGCTGCAGGATCTCGAGCATGCGCCCGACGTGGCGTGTGCCGTGCCAGCGGTGGCGCTGGCCGCGCTCGACCGCCCGGTCCTCGAGGTCGCGTGACAGCAGCGGCCCGCGGCGCTCCAGCTCGCGCAGCACGTAGCGGCGAAAGCCCTGGTTCTTCTGCAGGAACTCGCGCCACCAGCGATCGCGGGCGGTGGTGTTGGCGCGGCGATACGCGCGCATCCACACCCGCACCATCGGCAGCGACTCGACCGGCCAGATCAACGCATTCCACTCGAACAGCTGTCGCTCGGCCCACAGCAGGCGATCGAGCTCCCCACGGTCGAACGCTCCCAGCCGGCTCCACAGCACCAGCTCCTGCGGCGTTGCGACGGTCGCGATCGGGTCGATCTGGAGGAAGCCGAGGCGCCGCACCGTGTCCAGGACGCCGGTCGCCGATCCGTCGAGGAGCTGCGCGCGAACGGCGATCCGCCGGGCGCGGTCATGGTCGACCGTCCGTGGCATGGGCCAACCCTAGTCAGGTCTAGGTGATGGCGACGCGCCGGGAGGGCGAGTTGGCGCTCATCCAGGCGTGCGATGCGCCACCGGCGTAGCTCCAGCGCAGGTACGCCGCGCCCGGCGTGGTGAAGTGGACCTTGCGCGAGTAGCCGCTGCGCCGGTTGACGGCGACGGTGGCGATCGTGCGCCAGGCGCCGCTGGTCTTTCGCCGCACCTGCAGGCGCACCCGGGCCCCGTGCATGTTCGGCGTTGACTTGCCGCCGAAGGTGAACGACGTGCCGCGGGGGACGCTGGCGCGTGACGCCTTCGATCCCAGGCGCGGGATCACGTGGATGGTGGTGCCCGCCACCGTCAGACCCTGCTGGGTGTCCGAACCGGGGAAGATCGCCTGCCAGCTGAGGTTGCGCCGCAATTGTTTGGTGAGCGCGAAGCTCCAGACTCCGCTCGAGTCGGTCTGATCGCCGTACCAGTAGATCCTGTTGCCCTCCCGCAGCTCGACGTAGACCCGCCGGTTCACGATCGGTGTCTCGGTCGAGTCGGTGAGGATGCCGGCGAGGATGACCTGCTGGCCGTATTTGACAGTCCTGGTGGCGGTGGGGCGGGTGACGACCAGGTTGGTCGCGTCCGGGCTGACCGGCGCGGGCGTGAACCCCGCCAGCGCGGTCGCCAGCGCGCCGGCCTTGGGCGAGCCCAGCCCGGTGGCGGGGTCATAGCCGAGGCGGGCCTTGTACAAGCCGGAGCCGTTGATGCTGTTGGAGCCCTGGGTGATGTCCCAGAACAGGGTCGGGTGGCTGTAGAGGAGGGGGTTCGCGAACCCCAGGCGCTGGCCGCCGTTGGCTAGCGAGGAGGTGTTCGCGTCGGCCGTGATGGCGGCCATCAGCGGCGCGCCGGCGCTGGTGCCGCCCACCGGAAACCAGGGGACGCCGCTCGGGCAGCCCGAGGCTGTCGAGGTGCACTCGATGATGTATCCGGTGTTGGGGTTGGCATCCAGCGCGATGTCGGGCACCTGCCGGCAGAAACCGGTGGGGTTCCCGCACTTGGCGCCGTTGTCGTAGCTGCGATGGGGGTTGCCGCTCTGGTAGGACGGCTGCGACCAGTTCCGCGAGATGCCGCCGCCGCCGTGGCTCCAGGCGGTGCTGTCGCCGCCGTTGGTCGAGTGCAGGGTGGTGCCGCCGACGCCGGTCACGAACGGCTGGGATGCGGGGTCGTCGACGACCAGACTCGTATCGGTGGGCTGCACCGACTTGCAATCGCTGGACCCGGAGTCGCCGGACGCGGCGTAGAACGACAGCCCGGCGGCGGCCGCCAGCTGCAGCTCGTCCGACTCGGCCTGCAGGAACGACGGTGGCAGGAAGTCCTCGCAGAGACCCCAGCTGTCGCTGACGATGTAGGTGTTCGTGGAAGCTGCGGTATTGACCATGCTGTCGACCATGGGCAGGATCTGGGCGATGTTGTTGGGCGCCGTGTAGACCTCGACGCTGCTCAGACCGGGCGCGTTGGACAGCGCCACCTCGATGTCGAGCTCGGCCTCGATCGCCCCGCTCATCGTGGTGCTGCCGCCGTTGATGGGTCGGTTGTGCACGGGGGTGGTCAGCCCGAAGCAGGACTTGAACGACGAGATGTCGGAGGACTTGTAGTTCGAGAACTCGACCAGCGCGATCGACTCACCGTGGCCGTCGTAGCCGTTCTGGATCAGGGAGCGGTGACCGTAGGCGGTGGCCAGGTCGCCGGGCAGGTAGCCGCCGTAGAAGTGCTTGGCTCGGGACGCGGCAGTGCAGGGCGCGGGGACAGCGGTGTGCGGTGTGAGCTCCGGCCCCGTGGCCAGGCTCTGTAGCTTTGTGGCGGTGTCCAGGCCGGTGACCGATGACACCAGCGGCGAGATCGCGGCCGGCAGCCGCACCGCGGCGTCCGGGGCGCGGAAAACGTGGCCGTCTGCGCCCCGGTACGTTGATAGGCCCACGTGGAAGGCCCGCGACGCGTCGGCAGCGCTGCCGTGGAAGCTGAGCGTGAGCAGGCCGGAGCGTTCCAGGCGCAGCCCGTGCACGCGCATGTAGGCCACGACCGAGGCTCGGTCGGCGGGGCTGGGCGCGAACAGCGACCGCAGCTGGGCGGTGGTCATCGGCTTCGAGCCGCTGGAGGTGCGAGCGCTGTAGGCCAGCAGCGAGGCGTTTCGCGGCTTCAGCGACACGGTCACGTCGATCGGCCGGGCAGCAGCGGTCGGCGCAACCCGGGAGGCTCCGCGCAGGGCCGGCAGGGCGCTGCCGGGCACGGCTCGCAGGGTTGGCGTGACCGAGGGTCGGGTGCCGGCTGCGGCGGCCCCGGAGCCGGAAACGAGCACAAGCATCGAGAGCGCGGCGACCAGCGTCCGCGAGAGGGGATTCAGCATGCCCTCATTCTGTGGGCAGCGGCCCAGATTGTCCAACATTCTCGGAGTGATTCTTGGGGACGCATTACGCGTAGCATGGGCGCATGTGCTCCGAGCCTGCCGCGAGCCCCCAGCGACGCGAGGGGGCGGATGCGCTGGTCAGAGACGGTCAGGGCCGCGTGCTGCTCGTGCGCAGGGGCGATGACGGCCGCTGGGCGATGCCGGGTGGGTGGGTCGATCCGGGCGAGACGCCCGAGCAGGCCGTGGTGCGGGAGGTGGCGGATGAGACCGGGCTGCGGGGTCTCGGCGCCGCGGCTGCTGCACACCGAGCAGCGGCCGGCCAGCGTCCACTACACCTTCGTATGCAACCTCGACAACGGCGATCTGCGGACGTCGGATGAGTCGCTCGAGGTGGCCTTCGTCTCGCCGGACGAGATCGATCAATGGCACACGGATCATGAACGGCGTCTGGCGGCGGCGCTGACCGAGCTCGCCTGACCGCGGGGCGCCCGCGAGGTGTCCGCGAGGTGTCAGACACCGCCTCGGCACGCGTGGGGTTCCGGCACGCAATCCGCACATTCGCGCCACACAGCTGTGACGGCGATTCGTGGAGAACACGGCCTCGGCTCAATTATTGGAGTCAAACACCGACCCCGCCGTGCGGGCATATCGGCACGCCGGCGTTGCCGAGCGTTGCACGGTCGTGACCCGCTGGATGGACTGTCAGTGACCCGATATCCGGGTCACGTCGACCCGGATCGGCACCGAGTAGTCGGCCGCGAACGCCGCCGGCGTCCAGCCGTTCCTGCTGATCCGCTCACCGTACTTCTCGATGTAGGCGTCGACACCGTCCGCCGCCGGGTCATCGCTGAGACGTGCCCGGCCGGAGGCCACCACCACGTCGCCGCCGGTGCCGTCTCCGTCCAGGTGAAGGGACACGCGCGGGCCGGCCGCGATGTTGCGGAGCTTGGCGGTGTTCGGCCTGCTGTAGATCAGGAGGCTGGCGCCGCCGTCCCACAGAAACCAGACCGGCACCGGCACGGGAGCCCCGTCCGGCTTGACCGTTACCAGCCAGCCGATCAGCTCGTCGCGGAGACGCCGGTCGGCGCGGGCGCCGAACTCGGTAGAGAGGTCGAGCAGCGGTGTCATCGTCGACGAGGATAGCCCGCGGAACGGGATGAGCAATAGCGAGCGGCAGACGTTCCGCCACAAAGCGAACGCACAGCAGACCTGACCGGTTACGACAGCGTGCTGCGACGTGTGCAAGAAAAGGTCGGTACTCTTCGCCGCTGTGAAACGGGCTCTACTCACAATCCTGGCGGCGTCATTGCTGTCGCCTATCACTGCGCGCGCTGCCGCAACCGGCCACGTCTTCCACCGCCACCACCCGACTCCGGGCCGGCCGCGGACGCTGGGCGCGCGTGCGGCGAAGTTCTCCCTGCGCTTCCGCGGCACGCCCTACGTGTGGGCGGGGACGACGCCGCGCGGCTTCGACTGCTCGGGCTTCACGCGGTTCGTCTACGCCCACATGGGCATCGGGCTGCCGCACTCGAGCTACGCCCAGTGGACGATGGGACGCCACGTCGGGCGCCGCGCGCTGCGCCCCGGCGACCTGGTGTTCTTCGACGGGCTCGGCCACGTCGGCCTGTGGATCGGCCACGGACGCTTCATCCACGCACCCCAGAGCGGTGATGTGGTGTCGGTGGCCAGCCTCAGCCACGGCTGGTACGCCGCGGCCTACAGCGGTGCCGTACGTCTGCGCGGCACCCAGCGCCCCCACCGGACGCGGCGGCCGCACCAGCGCCCCACGCATCTGGTCGCCCACGCCTGAGCCCCGGCCGGGCAGTAATCGATTGGTGGCGAAGCTCGAGCAGGCGCGATGGTGGGCGATCCGGCCGGTGCGAAGCCGCAAGCCGGCCACCTACCGCTGTCCGCTCTGCGGGCTGCGACTGCACGCCATGAGCGATCACGTGCTGATCTCGCCGGAGGGCGACGGCGACCGGCGCCGCCACGCTCACCGCGAGTGCGTGCTGGCGGCGCGCGAGGCGGGGAGGCTGCCGCTGGAGAGCGAGTGGCGGGCGACCCTGCCGCGCCCGCCGTCGCTGTGGCGGAGGCTGCTGGGCAGGGTGTGATCAGGGGTGTCAACGAGGGCACCATCCTGTACCGCCTGACAAGGCGATCGTCGAAGTGAACGCGCACCTGCCGCTGTTCGCCTGAGTCACGTTAATTGCCATGTGATCGCCGGGCTGGCACCATGCGTGCGAGGAACGACACATGGCCGGGCGACCTCATGGCTCCACCGGCACCGCCCCAGCGGCTGGCGGCGACGTTGTCGCGCCCGGGCGCGGCGGGTCGCAGCAGGATCCGTCCGGGGACGTCGGCCGGCTCTACCGGGCGCTGGTTGAGCACGCCCGCGAGGCGGTCACGATCGTGGATGCGAGCGGCGTCGTCGTCTACCACAACCCCTCGATGGGTCGCGTGGTGGGCCGTCCGCCGGAGTGGTTCGAGGGCCGCTCGCCGCTCGAGCTGATGCCGCCGGAGGACGCCGCCCGCGCCGTGCGCGTGCTCCAGCAGCTGGCCGGGAAGCCGGGTGCGCAGCTCCCGGGCGAGTTCCGGCTGCGGCACAGCGACGGCTCCTGGCGTCGGGTCGAGGGCGTCGCCACCAACCTGCTGCACGACCCGGCCGTGCGCGGGATCGTGCTCAACTACCGCGACGTCACCGACGAGCGCGAGCACTCCCAGACGCTGCGCGACATCGAGCGGCGGCGGCAATCGCTGCTCGAGGAGATCATCAACGCCGAAAGCGAGCAGCGCTCGCGGATCGCGGGCGAACTGCACGACGACACGATCCAGGTGATGATCGCATCGCTGTTCGAGCTCGACCGCAGCGAACGGCACCTGCGAAACGGCGACGTGGAGGCGGCGCGTGGTGCCATAGCGAAGGCCCGCGCGACGCTGGCGGAGGCCACGGACCGCACCCGCCGGCTCACCTTCGATCTGCGGCCGCAGCTGCTCGAGGCGGCCGGGCTGGGTCCGGCGATCCGTGACCTGGCCGACGGGCTGCACCGCGACACCGGGGCGGAGGTGACCGTGCGCACGCGGCTGGGCCGCTACCCGGTCGACATCGAGACGCTGGCCTACCGCACGATCCGGGAAGCGCTGATCAACGTCCGCCGGCACGCTCGTGCCGGCAACGTGGCGATCAGCGTCTCCGAGCGCCGAGGCGGGTTGCACGCGACCGTGCGCGACGACGGGCGCGGCTTTGCCGGCGAGCGGCGGCGGACGCGCACGTCGAAGAGCATGGGCATCGCCACCGCCCGCGAGCGGATCCGCGCGCACGGCGGCAGCTTCGAGGTGACGTCGGCGCCGGGCGAGGGCACCACCGTGGAGTTTTCGCTGCCGCTGCCGGCGGGCTAGCTGCACCAGTCCACGCGGACCGGTGCCGGTCGCGGCCGGATCGTTTCGGCGGCGTGAGCTTCGTTGCACTAATCGGCGGAACGGGCCGGTCACGCACCGCGGCGCGTGGCTCGTAGACCGACCGCCTAGCGCGGAACGGTGTCGGCCAGGGCCACCGGCGGCGCTGGCGCCGAGTCTACCGCGCCTCCGCCCGCTCCACGATCTCGAGCATCACGCCGTCCGGATCGCGGACGTAGAAGACGATGCTGCCCGACCAGCCGGAGCCGTCGTCGGGAAGCGTGCGCGGAGGCGACAGCGGCGCGAACCCGGCCGCGGCCAGGCGGCCGTGCACCGCCGCCGCGTCGTCCACCCGCAGGCCGATGTGCACCGACCCCGGGGCGCTCCTGCCGGGACGCGATCGGCCGGCGCACCCCGGCCGTGCGGTGGTGCAGCAGCTCCAGGATCCGTGACCCCAGGTCGACGTCGGCGTAGTCCACCTCGGCGTTCGGCATCCCGGTCATCTGCTCGATCAGCTCCGGCTCGAGCCGGCCGCGGTCGTGCAGGGTGAGGCCCAGCAGGCCGCAGTAGAACCCGACCGAGCGGTCGAGGTCGTCGACCGTGAGCGAGACGTGGTCGACGCCCACCACGCGCGGCGCGTCGCCGCGCAGCCGCCGCGGCAGGCGGTCGCGCCGGGTCACGTCGGCCAGCGTCTCGGCCCGGCGCACCAGCTCGGCGCGGTCGCCCGAGACCAGCACCGACGCCGGTCGCGGCATCGAGTTGAAGTTGCCCGCCAGCGTCTCCTCGTAGGCGCCGGTGGCGAGGAAGGCGATCACGTCGCCGGCGGCGATCCCGTCCGGCAGCCGCGCGCCGGGCGTGATCGTGTCGAAGCCGCAGCTGACGCCGACCACGTCCACCTCCTGATCGGCGCCCGTCACCGGGTCGGCGCAGACCGGGTCCCAGCGGCTGTGCTCCCAGCCGGTGTCGCTCAGCAGCACCTCGGAGCTGTCGCAGCCGACCCACACCCGCGGCACCGGCGCGGCCTGGCGCTTCACGTTCAGCACGGTCGACAGGTGCACCCCGGCGCTGCCGTATACGGCCCGGCCGGGCTCGATCTCGAGCGCGATGCCCCTGGGGTCGACGCCGGAGGCCCGCAGCGCCTCGGCCAGGCCGTCCGCGACCGCGGCAGCGTACTCGGCCGGGCTGGGGGTGTGCCGGCGCCGCCCGCAGCGCGCGGCCCGTGGGGTCACCGGGATACGAGTAGCCGCCGCCGAGGTCGATCTCGCGCGGTGTCCAGCCCGGCATGGCGCGCGCCAGCTCGCCGACCAGCGCGCCCAGACGCTGCGCGTGCAAGCGGAACGGCTCGACCGCCGACGTGTGCCGTCCGAGGTGGGCATGGACACCGGCCAGGTCGACGCCCTCGAGGTCGAGCCGGCCCAGCGCCTCGCGCAGCCCGTCGATCGGGATGCCCGGCTTGTAGGCGTCTGCCACCTCTCCCAGCGGATCGTGTTCGGTGAACTCGCTGGTGGTCTCGAGGTCTGTCAGGTCCGGCCGCAACCGCAGCCTCACGTGCGCGCGCCGCTGCAGCCGCCTGGCCGCGGCCGCGGCGGCGGCCAGCTCCTCGACGCTATCCACGGTCAGACGGGCGCCGGCCGTGATGGCTCGGACGATCAGCGCCTCGGGCTTGGTCGAGCCGTTGACCGAGATCAGCTCGGCCGGCGTTCCGGCATCGAGGGCGATCTCGAGCTCGTACGCGCCGAACACGTCGCAGCCGGCGCCCTCGTCGTTCAGGATGCGGCGAAGCGCGATGGTCGGGTTGGCCTTGAGCGAGACCAGCACGCGGGTGGGGCCGTGGGGCCACGCATCGTGCAGGGCCGTGCGCCAGGCGCGCACGTTCGCGCGCAGAGCCGCCTCGGAGGTGACGTAGAGCGGGGTACCGAAGCGGGCGGCCAGGTCGGATGCGGCAACCGACTCGATCATCAGCCGGCCGTCGTCCTGGTGGATCGGATCCATGGTTCAGCGTACCGTGGCCCGGCCGGCTTGGGTAGACGGCCGCGGAGCGCCGCGGCCGTCCACCCGTTGATTGGCCGTCAGCCGTCCGTGCGCTGCGTGATGCGGTGCTGGTTCCCGGACGGGTCGCGGAACCCGGCGTCGACGCCGTAGAACTGATCGACGGGCTCCTGCGTGATCTCCACGCCGCGGGACTTGAGCTCGGCGACCGTGGCGCGGCAGTCCTCGACGGCCAGGACGACGCCGCCGCCGGCGCCCTGTGCGACCACATCGGCGAGCTTCGCGGCCAGCTCCGGCGATGCCGGCATCGCATCGGTCCTGCACAGGATCAGCTGCAGGTCGGGCTGGCTGGGCGGCCCGACCGTCAGCCAGCGGAAGTTGTTGAACTCGGGGACGGTGACGTCCTCGCGCACCTCGAAGCCGAGCTTGTCGGTGTAGAACTCGAGCGCCTCGTCCTGGTCGCGCACCCAGACGTTGACATGGGAGATGGTGGTCTTCATGGTGTCCTCCTGTAGGGTGGTTGCTCGCCGCAGGCTATGTCGCGATGCGCGCCCCGTCTTCTTCAAAGCTGCTCTCTATCGCGGGCAGCGGCACGGGCGCGCGCATGCGGCCGCCGGCGGGCCGGCTGGCCGCCATCAGGATGCAGGTCGGGATGTGGGCCATCTGCGCGGCCGGCGGGAAGCTGTCGCGGTAGGCGGTGGGGGTGGATCCGTACACGCGCTTGAAGCTGGAGGTGAACGAGCCGACGCTGGCGAGGCCGACATCCATGCAGATCCTCGCCACCGAGTAGTCGGTGCCGCGCAGCAGCGACGCGGCCCGTTCCAGCCGCCGCGTCAGCAGGTACTGGTGCGGCGTCTCACCGAACGCAGCCTTGAACTGACGGGAGAAGTGGGCCGGCGACACGTGGGCGGCGCGAGCCAGAGTGGGTACGTCGAGCGGGTCGGCGTAGCGCGCATCCATCAGGTCTCGCGCGCGCAGGAGGTGCCGGTGGAGCGATGCCATATCCGGAAGCGTGGCACATCTCGGCGGCGCAGGCACTAGGGATTCGCCCGATGCCGGTGCAGCGACCCGCCCATAGGTTGGGCACATGACAACCACATCACATACCGGCGTCCACGCCGCAGCCGATCAGCTCACCGAGCGGATCCGGTGCGGCCTCAACCACAATGATCGCTATCGCGCTGATCGTCTGCGCCCTGGCCGGCTGGCACCTGGCCATCCAGATGGCGCTCGGCCGTGGCCTCTAGAACTACCTAGGCGCTGCGGCGGAACAGCCGGCGCCAGCGCGATCCGCTCTCGTCCGGTTCGCGGGCGTCCCGCTCGGCGTTCAGCTGCTGCAGCATGTTGAACGATGCCGCCTCGCCCGGCCGGCGCACGGCGGTCACGGCGCGGAGCTTCGCGCGCTCGGCCGGCTCGATGGCGATGAAGGTGCAGCCAACCTGGAGCTGTCCGGCGACCTCTGCGATGCGCGCCACGCGCACCTCGGCCTCGACCACCGTCGCGAAGAAGCGGCCGGCGAAGCTGAGCCGGTCACCCGGCCGCAGCAGCCGTCGTGTCATGAATGCGACGCCGTTGTCGGACAGGTCAACGATCGAGCCCTCGACCACGTCGCCGTCCACCACGTTCTGGCAGCTGTACGCGATCAGCCGTGCGTGCCCGCCCATGGCGGTGCGATCCGCCTGACGCTGCTGCGGGTCCAGCCTGATCGAGCGTGCGTGCAGCGTCACCCGGGCGAGTTCGTCGGTGTGGTAGGTGGCCGACTCGACCTCGAAGCCCACCACCCACGGGCGCAGATCGTCGCCGTGGACGCGTGCCGTCAGCAGGCCCCGGTCACCGATCCGCATCCGGTCGGCCGTCGCGACCAGGCGCGTGCCGGAGCTCTCCACGGGAGACAGCTCGAGCGTGTTGCCCTGCGCATCGGTCACCGTCACGGCGGCGGTGCTCAGCCGCTTCACCGCCTGTGTCATCGTCAGCCTTGCCACGGCCCGGTTATCGGCAGACACGGGAGATCTCTGAAACGGAGGTCTATGCGGCGCTGAGAAGCGCGGCATCCTACCAGGCGTCCCAGTGCACGACGTCGTCCAGCGGCCGTCTTCGCGCCGGCCGGAAGTCTCGCGCCCGTGGTGTGGGCCACCGGCAACAGCGCCACCTGGGTGACGGCGTCGTAGGGGATGCCCAGCAGCTCTGCCACCTCGCGCTCGTAGTCTAGGTGGTACGTCGTGAACACCGAGCCCAGGCCGTGCGCGCGGGCAGCCAGCTGGAAGCTCCACGAGGCCTGCACGACCGATCCGTAGAGGGCGGCCAGCTCGCCTGACGCCTGCCCCTCGGGGCGGCCTTCGATGCACGGGATCAGCAGCACCGGAACGCGGGGCATGATCCGGGCCAGGTGGCGAGAGGAGGTGGCCCCCGAGGCCTCGCCGGGCGGGTCCTCGTCGAGCGGTGTGCTCGAGTAGTCCTGCCAGGCCCTGCGGTACCACTCGGCGACGCCGGCGCGCACGGTCGCGTCGGTGATCACCAGGAAGTGCCAGTTCTGGAGGTTGACCGAGGTGGGCGCCTGCGTGGCGATCGAGAGGCAGTGCCGGATCGTCTCGTGATCGACGGGCCGGTCGAGGTCCAGCCGGCGTCGCACCGCGCGGGTGGTCGTCAGCAGCTGTTCGGGCGTCAGGTCGAGCACTCAGGCCTCCCCGTCGGGCTCGTTATGCCGCAGGAATCGCTCGATCTCGCGCGCCAGCTCGTCGCCGGACGGCAGGTGGTGCTCCTCCATGTCGCCCGCCACCGACTCCAGCTGCTCGACGGTCTGGCGCAGCATGGCGTCGCTGGCCACGGCCGCGTCGTAGCGGGCTCGCTGCTCGTGCTCCTCGTCGTGCAGGTCGTCCATCTGCAGGTCGACCTCGAGGTGGCGGCCGAGCCGCTCCAGCAGCGCGATGCTGGCGGCGGTGTAGCCGATGCTGGCGTAGGGCGGCACCTGCGCGAAGAATCCGATGGCGGGGATGCCTGATCCGCTGACCGCCATCTCCAGCGCCGACAGCGCGGCCGACGGCACCCGCAGCAGTCCCTCGGGGCCCGGCGGCGTGCGCGGGCCGAGCAGGCCGTCCTGCGAGGCCGTTGCCATCACAGGCACCGGCATGGTGTGCGCGACCGCCCCCGGCACGGCGCCGAGGCTGACCCACAGGGCCACGCCCAGCGAGGTGACCAACGCGGCCACGTCGGACGCCAGCTCCTGCCAGCGCAGGTCGGGCTCGGCGCCGGAGAAGATCAGCAGGTCGCGGCCGTCCACCGGCACATGGCGGATCGCCAGCTCCGGCCAGCGCAGATCCGACAGCCGGCCGTCCTGTACGTCCAGGACGGGACGGCGTGAGCGGTAGTCGAAGATCGCGTCCGGGTCGAACGTGACCATCGGCTCGGCGTCTGCCGCGACGTGTGCAACGGCGCTGGACGCCGCCTCCGCCGCGTCCACCCATCCGTCGAAGCACGCGATCATGACCGGATCGACGAGCGTCGGGGGATCGTCCGCCAGGCGGTACAGCGTCATGAGCGGAGCATAGGCAACGGCGGAGCCGAGGTTGGTAGCATCGCGCCGTGAAGCTCGGATACGGACTCTACGGCGAGGCGGCCGGCGGCGATCGGCACTTCGTGGCGCAGCTCTACTGGCCGGGCATGTCGTACGAGCGGCGGCGCGAGGCGATGCGAGTGTTCGCCCAGCGAGTGGCGCCGCTGCTTCGCGGTTAGGACCGACCGCGCACGTGCGCCGCGGCAGCGGCACCGCTGACCAGGGCGCCGCCCTCGAACCAGCCCGCGTGCTGCCGTGCCATGTCGGATCCCGCGAATGCGATCCGGCCGACCGGGTCGAACCGTTCAGGCGAGACGAGGTCGATGCGACCGGCCGGCGCGGTCAGCCATGTCCCGCGCGATGCGGGGTCGGCGATCCAGTCGTGCTGCGCCCAGTCCACCAGCTCGGCATCGGGGTGGAAGGCGCGGAGGGCGCGCTCGACGTGCCCCCGCGCCGCCGGGTCGAAGCGGTCGTCCTGCCAGCCGAAGCCAGTCACCAGCACGCAGCCATCCTCGGCGGTGTCGGCGTACAGCCAGTTCAGGCCGGGGCCGATGCCGACCGCGATGCCGTGCGGCTCCACCCCGCGCACCAGCATCAGCACCTTCACGGCCCGGCCGGCGTTGGCGCCCGCGGCCTCGGCGACGCGTGGCGGCAGCGCCGGATCGAAGGCGATCCCCGGCAGGCAGTTGAGCGGTACGGCCAGCACCAGGGCACCGGCCCCGATCACCTCGCCGCTCTCGCTGGTGCAGACCACGCCGGCGTCGCCGTGCTCGATCGTCGTCACCGCGGCGCCCAGGCGCAGGTCGGCGACGTCACCTGCCATCGCCTCGGCCAGCGCGCTCCAACCCGGCAGCGGCCCGTGTGCCAGGCACGTGAGCAGCCCGGTCAGGCCGCCGTGCTCGTGGATCACAGCGAGCGCATCGCTCGCGGCGCCGTCCTGCGGCGAGGCGCCACCCATCAGCTGCCACCATCCCAGCAGAAAGTCGCGAAGCGCGTCGGTCGGCTCCAGCCGCTCGACGTAGTCGGCCGCCGACAGGGCGGCCAGCGCATGATCGCCGGTGGCGGCTGCTCGGCGTCGTCGCGGACGCGGGCAAGCGCTGCCTCCAGCGCCGCCAGCTCGTGCCACGGCACCGGCGCGCCCAGGCGCAGCTCGCCGGCGGTCAGCCAGCGCGCCGACCGCACCGGCGGGTAGTCGCGGACTGACATGCCGTAGCGCGCCAGCTCCGCCCGCACCTGATCGTGCTCCGGCGTGAACCAGGAGCCGCCCAGCTCGACGGTACGGCCGCCCAGCGAGACGGAGTAGCCGCGCCCGCCGACGCGGTCGCGCGCCTCCAGCACCGTCACCGCGACGCCGGCGTCGGCCAGGTCACGCGCCGCCCGCAGCCCTGCCAGGCCGGCTCCGGCCACGATCACGCGGCGGTCGCTCACGGGGCCAATGTACCTGAGCAGCTATGGTCAGCCGCGATGAGTTCCGGGAGGGATACCGGCGCGGGCACCGCAGCGATTGCAGACATGGCAACGGCGCTCGAGGCGTGCGCGGCAGCGTTCGTGAAGGAACACCGACTGCCGGGGGCGTCGGTCGCGGTCGTGCACGGGGACGACCTGGCCTGGTCGACTGGGATCGGGCTCTGCGACGCCGCCGCCGGGCGCACCGCCGACGACGCCACCCTCTACCGGGTGGCCTCCGTCACCAAGACGTTCACGGGGACAGCGATCATGCAGTTGCGGGACGAGGGTCGCCTCGACCTCGACGATCCCGCGGTGGCCCACGTGCCGGAGCTCAGCGCCGCGGTGGGCGTCAGCCCGATCGAGAACGCCACCATCCGGCGGCTGCTCTCGCACGAGTCCGGCCTGATGGGAGACGCGCCCGGCACCAACTGGGAGGGACCGACGTACCAGGGATCGGTGACGGCCAACCTGGAGCGCGCCTCCGATATCGGGGCGCGCATACCGCCCAACACGCAGCCGAAGTACTCGAACATGGGGTACCAGCTGCTGGGCGAGATCGTCGCACGCGTCTCCGGTCGGCCCTACGCGGAGTACGTGAGGGAGCAGATCCTCGAGCCGCTGGGGATGTCCGCCTCGGGCTACCCGCCGCTGCCCGACGCGCTGCGTGCGCGGATGGCGACCGGCTACACGGTGCGGCAGTTCAGCGACGAGCTGAGCGAGTCCGTGGCGGCGCCGGACAACCAGGCCGAGGGCGGCCTGATCTCATGCGTCGCCGATCTTGCGCGCTGGATCTCGTTGCAGGTGCGGAAGGACGGCGGCGAGCGGTCGGGTGCGCAGGTGCTGGCGGAGTCGACCCTGGCCGAGATGCACCGTCCCCGGTATCTCAGCGGCGACCCGGCCTGGGAGCTGGCGTGGGGGATCAGCTGGTACGCGATTCGCCGCGGCGATGTCGTCTGGGTGCAGCACTCCGGCGATATTCACGGGTTCAGCTCGAACGTCTGCTTCGACCGCGAGCACCAGGTCGGTGCGATCGTGCTGGTGAACACGATGGCGTCGGCGGGGGAGCTGTCGATGCGGCTGGCGACGATCGGCCGCGAGGCGGTTGCGGCGTTACCCGTACCGTTCGCGCCACCACAGCCGATGCCGGAGGGGTATCGCGCCCTGCTCGGGTACTACGGCGGTGACAATTTCAGCCAGCTGGTGCGGCTGGAGTGGCGCGACGGGCGGCTCACCTTCGTGGATCCGACCATGGCGAGCTGGCGGCCGACGCTGACCGCGACCGAGCAACCGGATGCGTTCGTGGTCGACCCCTACGTGCGGGAGGCGGGCGAGCCCTGCGTGTTTCACCGGCGGCCCGACGGCCGCGTGGATTCGGTCGCGCTCGGTCCGACCGTGTTTCGCCGCTTCGACGCGGTGGACTAGCCTGCCGCCGCGTCGGGGTGCCCGCCGCGCAGCTGGTGCCCCTGCCCGAGCAGCATGGCCGTGCCGACCAGGGCCAGGTGGGTGAACGCCTGCGGCATGTTGCCGAGCTGCCGGCCGGCGACCGGGTCGTACTCCTCTGACAGCAGACCGACGTCGTTTCGCATGTCCAGCAGCCGTTCGAACAGCTCGCGGGCCTCGGTGAAGCGGCCCTGCCCGGCCAGCACGTCGGCCAGCCAGAACGAGCAGGCCAGGAACACGCCCTCGTCGCCGCCGACCCCGTCCACGTCGCCATCCTCGTCGGGTAGGTACCGGCGCACCAGGCCGTCGTGCATCAGCTCGCGCTGGATCGCGGCGACCGTCGAGACCATCCGCGGGTGATCGGCGGGCAGGAACCCCACCGCCGGCATCAACAGCGCGCTGGCGTCCAGCCGCTCAGAGCCGTAGGACTGGGCGAACGCCTGCTTGCTCTCGCACCAGGACTCGCTCATCACCTGCGCGTGGATCTCGTCGCGGAGCCTGCGCCAGCGCTCGACCGGGCCGTCGCGACCGAACTCATCGTGAAATCGCACCGCCCGGTCGAAGGCCACCCACGACATCACCTTGGAGTAGGTGAAGTGGCGGTTGGGGCCGCGCACTTCCCAGATGCCGGCGTCCTCCTGGCGCCAGCCGTCCTCCAGCCACCGCAGCAGCATCTGGAGCAACGACCACCCGGCCGGATCGCCAGGGACGCCGTGAACAAGCGTCTGGTAGGCGGAGTCCATCAACTCGCCGTACACGTCCAGCTGTAGCTGGGTGGATGCGGCGTTGCCGACGCGCACCGGCAGCGAGCCGTCGAAGCCGGGCAGCCAGTCGAGCTCGCGCTCGTCCAGCCGCCGCTCACCGGCGATGCCGTACATGATCTGGAGGTCGGCCGGATCGCCCGCGATCGCGCGCAGCAGCCAGCCGCGCCAGTCGAGCGCCTCCTCGAGGTAGCCGCCGGCGAGCATCGCGCGCAGCGTGAGCGTGGCGTCGCGCAGCCAGCAGAAGCGGTAGTCCCAGTTGCGCTGGCCGCCGATCCGCTCGGGCAAGGACGTGGTGGGTGCGGCCACGATCCCGCCGGTGGGGCGGTAGGTGAGCGCCTTCAGCACCAGCAGCGAGCTGTGGATCTCGTCGTGGTAATCGCCTGTGTGGCGGCAGTTGCCGGCCCACTCCAGCCAGTAGGCCTCGCTGTCGTTGAGCGCGGACTCGGCGTCGATTGGATCGGGGAGCGGCTGGTGCGAGGGGAACCAGGTCAGCACGAACGGAACTCGTCGCCCGGGCTTGAGCACGAACTCGGAGACGGTGGTCATGTTCTCACCGCGGACGGGCGTTTCGGAATGGAAGCAGAGCGCGTCCGGGCCGGCGATGGCGACGCGGGCGTGGTCGACCCGGCGCACCCAGGGCACGATACTGCCGTAGTCGAAGCGGATCACCAGCTCGGAGCGCATCGGCACCTCGCCGTCGAGGCTCTCGACGATGCGGACGATGTCGGGCGTGTCGCCGCGCGGCGGCATGAAGTCGATGGCGCGCACGCGGCCCTCGGCGCACTCGTAGATCGACTCCAGGATCAGCGTGTCGCTGCGGTAGCGGCGGGTCGCGGATGTGATGCCTCCGGCCGGCGCCAGCAGCCAGCGACCGTGGTCGGCATCGCCGAGCAGGCGTGCGAAGCAGGCGCCGGAGTCGAAGCGCGGGAAGCAGCACCAGTCGATCGAGCCGTCGCGGCCGATCAGGGCGGCCGTCTGCAGGTCGCCGATCATGGCGTAGTCCTCGACGCGGGGCACGGCCGGGATCCTAGATCGGCTTCAGGACGCGGGCTGCGTTGCCTCGCGCAGGGAGCGCGCCGCCTCGGCCACGCGGGCCAGCTCGGTCAGCATCGCGTCGGCGGCCTGCTCGAGGACCTCGCCGACGACCAGCTCGCCGTCCTCGATCTGCTTGGCGATGAACTGGATCGCGACGGCGTCGTTCACCGGCAACATGTTCAGGGAGATCAGCACCTGCTTCAGCTGCTGCACCGCGCGCATGCCCGCCGCCACGCCGCCGTAGGACACGAACCCGGCGGGCTTGTGCGCCCACTCCTCGTGGAGGAAGTCGATCGCGTTCTTGAGCGGCGCGTTGAACCCGTGGTTGTACTCGGGCATCACGAACACGAAGGCGTCGGCGGCGTCCACCTCGGCGCTCCAGCGCCTGGTGTGCTCTTTGGTGTACTCCCGCAGCTTGGGGTGATTGGGCTCGTCCAGGAACGGCAGTTCCACTCGGCCAGGTCGGCCACGGTCACGTCGAATGCGCCGTGCGCGCGGGCGATCGGCTCGAACCAGCGGGCGACGGGTAAGCCCGCCCGGCCGGGGCGGGTGCTTGCGATAATGATCAGCAGATTCGGCATAGGGCAGGTCGGTACTGGAACGGGCTCTGCCCTGTGGGTATTCCCCGAATCAGCCGATCGCAGACGCGATCTGGCGGCGGATGCCGGCGGCGTCCAGGCCCAGCACGTGGTCGAGCTGCTCCGGGGTGCCGTAGTCGCGGATCATGGCCCGCGGCACGCCGATGGCGTGCAGGCGGACGGGACGGTCGCCGAGCGCCTCGGTGAGGGTCCCCGCCAGCGTGCCGTTGTAGAACGGCTCGACGACGATCAGGTCGTCGCCGGCCAGCTCGCGGTTCAGGGTCTCGGCATCGAAGGGGCTGAGGGTGGTGGCGTAGAGCACGGTCACGTCCATGTCGGCGGTGGCATCGAGCGTGCGATCGAGCATGGGGCCGACGGCGACGACGGTGGCCCGCGAGCCGCGGCGCTCGACCAGCAGCCGGCCGAACTCCACGTCGCGCGGCTCGCGGTTGACGACCAGCTGGGTGCGGAGGTAGGTGAGGTGGCCGTTGGCGTAGGTGGCCCGCACCAGGCGGTCGGCCTCAGCGGCGGCACCGGGCACCAGGATCTCGGTTGCCGGGATCGTCAACAGCGCCTGGACGTCGCCGGGAGAGTGGTGGGTGGGGCCCTCGGAGCCGTAGTCGTAGGAGCCGCCGACGGTGATCACGAGCACGCCCAGCTGCTGGTGGCCGAAGTCGAGCTTGAGCTGCTCGAGCGCGCGCTCGGCGACGAAGGGGGTGATCGTGTGGATGACGGGGTGGAAGCCCTCGAGGGCGTAGCCGGCGGCGACGCCGACCATGGTCTGCTCCATGATGCCGACGTTCACGGCGCGGGCGGGGTCGTGAGCGAAGACCGGCTTGAAGCGGTCGACGCTGATCTCCGCGAGCACCACCGCCACCCGCGAGTCGTCCTCGAACAGCTCGGCCACGGTGTCGATCGCCTGTGCGCGCATGGCGATCATGGCGTTGTCCTCACAGTCGCAACGACGGCGGCAGGGCGGTCGTGGCGGGCGCTGAGCGCAGCCTCGAGGGCGGCGTGGTCGCGGCCGTCGACCTGCTCGGCGTGCCAGCCGAAGACGGCCAGGCGCTCGTGGATGGGAACCAGATCGATGGTGCTGGAGCCGTTGTCGATCACGAGCAGGGTCAGATTCTCAAGCTGGAGCTGGGGCGCCAGCATGATCGCCTCCCAGTTCGAGCCCTCGTTCATCTCGGCGTCGCCGGTCAGGACAACGACCCTCTGGTCGCCACCCTTGGCGCGCAACCCGAGGGCAACGCCGACGGCCAGGGGCAGGCCGTGGCCGAGGGAGCCGGTGGAGGCTTCGACGCCCGGCACCAGCAGACGGTCGGGATGGCTGCCCAGGCGGCTGCCCTGCCGGGTGAAGGTGGGGAGCCAGTGCTCGGGGAAGAAGCCGCGCCAGGAGAGCACGGCGTAGTAGGCGGCGGGACCGTGTCCCTTGCTGAGGATGAAGCGGTCGCGCTGCTCCCAGGCGGGGTCGGCCGGGTCGACGTCAAGGACGCGGCCGTACAGCACCAGCAGCGCGTCGAGGGTGGAGTAGCTGGACGCCTCATGCTTCTCGTCGCCGGTGGCAAGTGCGGCGAGCCGGACGATCTCGTCGCGGTCAAGTGTGAGGGTGCTCATCGTGGCCTACCTTCCATCGTGTGATGGCTATATAGGCACATTACTATGGATTGGGGTACACTGCCAACATGGATCGCGACCATCTGCAGAGTGCGATGCGCCTGAAGGCGCTGGGCCACCCCGTGCGGCTGGGTATCGCGCTGCGGCTGGCGGCCGAGCCGGAGACGTGCGCGTGCGACTTCGCCGAGGTGTTCGGGGTCAGCCAGCCGACGATCAGCCAGCACCTGCGGGTGCTGCGCGAGGCCGGGCTGGTGACGACGCGCAGGCGCGGCACGCAGATCTGTTACTCGCTCGATGCGGGCGGGGTGCGGGCCGTGCAGGCGGCGCTGGCCGGGCTGGCGACGCCGGCGCTGCGCAGCGCCTGAGCCTAAGCGGCGAGCTCCTCGCGGGCGTACGCGTACGGGTGGTTGAAGACGTGCATCGGGTTGGCGTCCTCGACGCCGACCTCGAACATGGTGCCGGCCTTGAGGTCGACGACGACCACGAAGGCGCTGTCATCGGCCGGGTTCCACATCAGGGTGACGTCGATGCCGTCCGCGGATCGGTGGGCGAGTTCGCGCAGCGGGCTGAAGATGTCGGTGGGGCTGATCATGGCGTGCTCCTGGGCGTTGGTGGACATGCCGTGCAGTCTCCCCGCCGGCCGCTGCCGATCGCAGCGGGGAAACCCCCCGACTTGGGGGTGGGATACCCCCGTCTCGGGTGTGGGCTACCCCTTCCATGGGCCGCCGTGCAACACCGGCGTCTGGCACCTCTGTTGCGCCGATTTCTACGAATTTCGTAGTGAAAGAGGCCTCTAGCTACGAATTTCGTAGCGCAAACGCCTCAGGGCTACGAAATTCGTGCAACACCGGTGCCAGGCGCGGGTGTTGCACGGGCCCGGCTAGGCTGCCGTCCGGATGTCTCGCGACCAGCTGTTCGAAACCGTCCGCGCCCTGCTCGAGCTGCACTCACCGAGCGGCGTCGAGGACGAGATCGACGCCCATCTGATGGAGGCGCTGGCGCCGTACGGCACGCCGGAGGTGGACGGCGCCGGGAACATCATCCTGTCGCTGGCCGGCCCCGACGGTGGCGCCGAAGGCAAGGTGGCACTGCTCGCCCACAAGGACGAGATCGGCGGGCTGGTCAAACGCGTCGAGGAGGGCGGCCGGCTGATCGCCCAGACGCTCGGCGACGCGCATCCCTGGATCTGGGGCGAGGGGCCGGTCGAGGTGCTGGGCCGGCACGACACGGTGCTGGGCGTGCTGTCGTTCGGGGCGCGGCACGTGTCCGACGAGTCGCCACAGCGAAAGCAGCTCGACGACACGCCGGTGAAGTGGAAGGACGCCTGGATCGAGACCAAGCTCAGCGCCGAGGCGCTGGAGGCGGCCGGCGTCACAGTCGGATCGCGCGTCGTGCCGGCGCGCTGGCGCAAGCGGCCGGTGCGGCTGGGCGACGACGGCGAGTACGTGGCCTGCCACGCGCTCGACGACAAGGTCGCCGTCGCGATGCTGCTCGAGCTGGCCGGCCGGCTGGATGCTCCCAACCGCCCGCTCGACCTGGTGTTCACGACCCGCGAGGAGGTCGGCTGCCAGGGCTCTCAGTACTACGCACGCAGCACCGACGCCGTCGCGATCGTGGCGCTGGAGGTCGTGCCCGTGGCCAAGGAGTATGCGATCGAGCCCGGCCCCGACCCCGTCATCATCCGCGCCGACTCCTACGCGCCGCTCGACGACGGACTCTCGTGGGAGCTGGCCGATGCGGCCGCTGCCGCGGGCGTGACCGTGCGCCACGCGGCCGTCACGCGGTACGGATCCGATGCCTCATCCAGCCTCGATAGCGGCCGCGTGCCGCGCAGCGCCTGCCTGGCCGCCGCCACCGAGAACACCCACGGCTTCGAGATCGCACACCTCGACGCGATCGACGGCTGCGTGCGGATCCTGCACAACTGGCTGGGTTAGAATCCCGCCTCCTGGCGGAGTAGCTCAGCTGGTTAGAGCAGCGGAATCATAATCCGCGTGTCGGGGGTTCGAGTCCCTCCTCCGCTACCTGATAACCAAGCCGAACTGGACCCTTTACAGGCCGTTCCGGCCGGCAGGTGTCACGCAAAGTGTCACTCGCAAGTCTCGGGAACACCCGCCAACCGGCTTCTCCGTGCCGGGGATCCGCCACGTGTTCCGAACCCCCTGACAGGTACCCCTCCACCCGTCGTCGCGATCGCGAAGGCGTCGGAGTCCCGTGATCGCCGTGTGGGCACTAGCGGATTTTCATATTCGCACACCGCGAGCCGCCTTTACGGACGACGGCGGCCGACCGCTTCAAGACTCCCTGAGGCGGCTCGGACGTGCAGCCGCCCCGACTGCTGATCACTTCGAGATCCTTGAAGTCTTCCTCACTACCTACGGACCGTCGCCACCTCGCCGATGAAGGATGGCCAGGATCTGCTCACGGGTTGGGATGTGTGAGCTGTTGGTGTGGTCATCGATGATGTGGCGTTGCAGCTCGGTGACCAGCTCGTCTTCATCTCGACCGGTGATCACCGTCTTGCAGCCTTTGCAGGTCAGGCTGATCACATCAGCTCTCCTTGTCGTTGCGACGGGCTAGCGCGTCCGCGTGAATCGCTGTACCGCGGCCAGGAGTTCCTGCGTCTTGGCCTCAGCTTCTTCGCGGTTTCCGGCGGCAAGCGCGCCGGCGACGCAGTGGTTGGCGTGGTCTTCCAGCAGCTTCTGGGCGAGGCTTTCGAGCGCGGTTGAGACGGCGCCGATCTGAGTGAGGATCTCGACGCAGTAGCGCTCCTCGTCGACCATCCGCTCGATCCCGCGCACCTGTCCCTCGATGCGATGCAGGCGCTTGACCATGGCGTCTTTGCTGTCGGCTTGGATGTAGCCGTAGGTCATTGGCTCACCTCGTCTCGGAGGGTGTGTTCGCGGCGCGGATCGTCTGGAAACGGCGCAGGCGCAGTGAGTTCCCGACCACGAACAGGCTCGAGGCGGCCATGGCGGCGGCGGCGATGATCGGGTTCAGGAGTCCGGCCATCGCAAGTGGTATCGCGGCGACGTTGTAGGCGAAGGCCCAGAACAGGTTGGCTTTGATCGTGCCAAGCGTGCGACGGGCGAGGCGGATGGCGTCGGCGGCGGCGCGCAGGTCGCCGGAGACCAGTGTGAGGTCGCTGGCTTCGATTGCGACGTCGGTGCCGGTGCCGATGGCGAGTCCGAGATCTGCCTGGGCGAGCGCCGGGGCGTCGTTGACGCCGTCTCCGACCATCGCCACCACCTGGCCCGCCTCTTGCAGTCGCCGAATCTCGATGACCTTGTCCTGCGGATAGACCTCAGCAAGGACGCGCTCGATCCCGACCTCGCCAGCAACCTGCTCCGCCACGGAGCGGTTGTCGCCGCTCAGGAGCACGGGCGTCAGGCCGAGTCGCCGCAGCTCGCTGATCGCCTCGGCGCTGGTCGGTTTGACGGTGTCGCGTACAACGAGCGTCGCACGGGGCTGACCATCCCAGGCGACGGTGATCGCGCCGTCGCTGCGGCCGACCTCGACCTGGTGGCCATCGACCAGGCCGTGCACGCCGATGCCGGGGAGGTTTCGGAAGTCGGACACGGCTGGCAGGTCGCCGAGCTCTGCTCGCGCGGCCCTGGTGATGGCCTGGGCGATCGGGTGCTCGGACGCCGCCTCGACTGCGCCGGCCAGGCGCAGGATGTCGCCGCGCGTGGCGCCATTCAGCGGTGCGACGTCGGCGAGTTGCATCTTGCCTTCGGTGATGGTGCCGGTCTTGTCGAGCACGATCGTGCCGACGCGGCGGGTCTGCTCGAGAATCTCGGGGCCTTTGATCAGGATGCCAAGCTGCGCGCCGCGACCGGTTCCGACCATCAGCGCAGTCGGCGTGGCCAGGCCAAGCGCGCACGGGCACGCGATGATCAACACCGCCACCGCCGCCGTGAACGCGGCCGAAGCAGAGGCGCCGGTCAGCAGCCAGCCGGCCAATGTGACGAGCGAGAGCGCGATCACGATCGGCACGAAGATCGCCGAGACGCGATCGGCCAGCCGTTGCACCGGCGCCTTACCTGTTTGCGCCTGATCCACCAGCCGAGCGATCTGCGCCAGGGCGGTGTCGGCGCCGATCTTGGTGGCGCGGACGATGAGGCGGCCATAGGTGTTGATGGTGGCGCCGGCGATCTCGTCTCCGACTGCCACCTCGACCGGGACGGATTCGCCGGTCAGCATCGACTGGTCGATCGCCGACTCGCCCTCATCGACGGTGCCGTCGGTGGCGATCTTCTCACCCGGCCGCACCACGAACCGGTCGCCCACCTGCAGCTCTTCGACCGGGATCACGACCTCTTGCCCGTCGCGTAACACGCGCGCGTCCTTCGCCCCCAGCTCGAGCAGCTTTCGGATCGCCTCGCCGCTGCGGCGCTTGGCGCGCGCCTCGAAGTAGCGGCCAAGCAGGATCAGCGTCGTGATCACCGCCGCCACCTCGAAGTAAGTGTCCGCATCGACACCGGCCACCAGCACCACCGTCGACCATCCCCACGCCGCCAGCGTGCCCAGCGTGATCAGCGTGTCCATCGTCGCCGCGCCGTGGCGCGCGTTCATCAGGGTGGCACGGTGGAAGCCGATCCCGCCGTAGAACACGACCGGTGTCGAAAGGGCGAGCGCGACCCACTCCCACCCCGAGAATTGCAGTGGCGGCACCATCGCGATCAGCGCCAGCGGAACCGTCAGCAGCACAGCGACGCGCAACCGCCGCCAAAGCACCCCGACCGGCTCGTCGTGATGATGATGGCCGCCGCCCGCGTGGTCTGCGTCAGCGCGTGCACCGTGAACGGCGGCGGGGTGCGCGTGGTAGCCGGTGGACTCCACCGTGCTGACCAGCTGTTCGACCGAGACGTCGGGCCGGCGCTGGATGCTGGCGCGCTCCGTCGCGTAGTTGACGCTGGCGTGGACGCCGTCGAGGCGGTTCAGTTTGCGTTCGATCCGAGCGGCGCACGACGCGCAGCTCATGCCTTCGATCTCAAGCTCGACCTGGTCTGGCTGCTCGGCGTGGCTGTGGGTGTGCGTGGTCATTGGACTACCTCGTATCCGGCCTCGTCGATCGCGTCCAGCACGGCCTTATGGGATCCGTCATCGCCATGGACGGTCACCAGTTTGGCATCGAGGTCAACTTCGACGGCATGGACGCCTGCAACGCGACCGACCTCGGCCTTGACGGCGCGTTCGCAGTGCGCGCAGTGCATCCCAGGGACGGTGTAGGTCACTGTCTGGCTCATCGAACGATCACCTCTGAAGGATACCACCCAGGGGTATATGGGTTCGCGTCGCTCATGCTCTGCTTCCGAGCGTTCGACGCAGGACGAGGTAGACGGCGATAGCCAGCCCGGCTGCCCAGGCGATGGCGACCGCGAGCTCGGGCGCGGCTTGAAAGGTGGTGGAGTAGACGCCGTCGAACATGACGCGGGTGGGGCCGTAGCCGGGCAGCAGCGGCGCCCAGCGGCTGGGGCTGGCGTGAAGCATCGGTGTCTGCACGACGCCCAGATCGGTGAGGGCGAGAAACAGGATCAGGTAGGTCGCGGCGAGTTTGTCCAAGAGCGCTCCGCCTCCGACGAGGGCGCCGATGGCGGCGGACTCCGGCCAGGCGTTCGCGAAGTTCGGCGAGACCGAGCTGGCCCCGCGCATGGGCGCCGACCAGATGGCCCGGATGCAGCCGCGCGTGTCGCAGATGCACAACCACGTCCGCGTCAAGGCGCCCACGACCGCCCGCTGATGCGAATCGCCCCGCGCGCTCGCCCGCGAGGGCGGGCGCACGGGATTACCAGCGCCCGGCCCGGTCACGTGTGCTGGCCTGGGGGCCCATCACCGCCTATGCTCGGGGCAACGCTCGGAGGGGAGTGGCTTGAAACCGATCGGTCTGATCTCAATCGTGACGCTGGCGCTGCTGGCGTCAGCGGGCTGCGGCGGCGGCCAGTCGGCCGCCGACAAGGCCAAGAGCCAGGCGTGCGACGCCAGCTCCGACATCAAGACGCAAGTGGACACCCTGAAGGGGCTGCCGCTGTCGTCTGACTCGGTCGACAAGGCCAAGACCGCGCTGCAGAAGATCAACTCCGACCTGGACACGATTGCCACCGCCGCCCCGACCGTGAAGGGCGACCTCGGCAGCCAGCTCAAGGCCGCGAACGCCGCATTCAAGACACAGGTGCAGCAGATCGCGGACAGCATCACCTCGGCTCAGTCGCTCACCGCGGCGGCCACCGCACTGGCTTCTGCCGGATCGACGCTCAGCAGCGCGTACCAGCAGGCGTTCGCAAACGTGAAGTGCTGACCGGTCTAGAATCGGCGCGCGGCGTCGCCGAGCCGCCCATCACCAACGCCGGGGAGGGACGGTCACGATGAGACGGTTGCGCATGAGGGTGTTCTCGTCGCTGATCGGGATCGCCGTCGGCTTGATCGTGTCTGCCGCCCTGCTGTCGCGCTTCTCGGTCACGCTGACCGCGCTGGTGGTCGCGACCCTGGTGTTCTGGGTCGTCCACATCGTGGCCGAGCTGCTGGCCCTGAGGGTGTTCTTCCGTGACCCGTCGTTCCTGACGCTGCTGGTGGTGTCGCTGGGAGCAACGATCGTCTCGCTGATCATCGTCGAGCTGTTCGTCTCCGGCCTCTCCATCCACGGCGCAGGCACCTACGTGGAGGCGGCGCTGATCATCTGGGCGTGCACCTCGGTCTCCCTCGCCGCCGGGAGGCACCGGCTCCGCGAGCGGCGCTAAAGGGATGGTTGGCCGGCGGTGAACCTGGTCTGGGGGTTCCTGGTCGTCGTGGCGGCCTCGGCCGTCTCGATCGGGGCGATGCTGTTCGTGCGCCGCAGTGCGCCGGAGGGCAGCTACTTCGCCGACGGGGATCGTGCATCTGGGGTGTTCGGGGTACTGGCGACGGGGTTCTCGGTGCTGCTCGGGTTCATCATCTTCCTGGCCTTCACCAGCTACGACAACTCGCGGACCGGTGCGGAGGAGGAGGCACTGGTGGTCAGCCAGCAGGTCGAGACGGCGCAGTTCCTCCCGCAGCCTGCGTCGCAGCAGTTGACCGGGCAGCTGGTCTGCTACGCCCGCTACGTGGTCTACAACGCGTGGCCGCAGATGGAGGCAGGCACACTGGGCGACAGCATCAATCCCTGGGCGGCCTCGATGTTCCGCACGCTGAAGACCGTGCAGCCGCAGAGCAACGCCGAGCAGGCCGCGTACTCCAAATGGCTGGACCAGACCTCCGACCGCGAGGCGGCTCGCAGCGACCGCATCCACGGCGCGGTGGGCGTGATCCCGACGCCGCTCTGGATCGTGCTGTTCATCATCTCCGGCGTGATCTTCGTGTACATGCTGTTCTTTGCCGACAGCGGCGAAGGGCCATTCACGCAGGCCATGCTGATGGGATCGGTGACATCGGTGATCGTGCTGATGCTGCTCCTGCTGCACTTCCTCGACTCGCCGTTCAACACGGGCGTGGGCGGGCTGAAACCGGTGGCCATGCAGCGAACGCTGCGGATCATGGATCAGGAGCTGAAGCTTGTCGGCCCCGTGCCGATCCCCTGCGACGCCCACGGGAACGCCCAGGCGAGCTGAGCTACCAGCACCCGATGTCGATCCCGATCCGCGCGTCGGGATCGATGCAGCTGCGGAGGTACAGCGCGGCGCCGGGGTCGCCGGTCCACAGCGAGTGCCAGCCGTGCCGGTACCGCTCCCGTCCGGCCTCTACCTGCTCGATGCAGTGCATGGCGAACCGGCGCGCCCTGTCCAGCCACAGCTGATCGCCCGTGCGCCAGTGCAAGGCCAGGAACGCCAGGCCGTTACCCGCGGTACCGTGGCAGAGGCCGGGCCCCTTGCGCAGCGGGCCGGCCTGCCACGTCAGCTCGCCGCCGGCGACGAGCAGCCGGGTGTACGTCGCATCGTGTGGGGCGATGCCGGCCAGCGTCGCCACTTGCCCGGGCGCGCCGTGGCACCACTGGGTGCGGATCGGGCGGACACGGCCCGGGCTGCCGTCCAGCGACTCGCCTGCCAGCGGCTGCCAGTTGGCGAGGTCGCCGTCGATCACCGCGGTCGCCGTGGACGTGCGCACCGCCTCGCGCTCCAGTTCAGCCGTCCGCTCCGGCCCCAGCAGCTGCGGCCGCCCCGCCAGGGCGGCGACGTTGCCCGCGAACCCGTGCGCCGGGCTGATGTACTGCGCGACGGTGCCGTAGAGCAGCTGCGTCCAGATCCGGTAGCCCAGGCGCTCGTCCACGACGAAGCCGCTCCAGACGTCCTCCGCCAGCCGGTTCCAGAGATCCTCCCAGCGCGGGTCGCCGGTGCGGTCGAGCATCTCCGACGCGACCAGCAGCGATCCGGGCGCGCCCCACATCACCTCGACGGTGGGGTTCCCGATGTTCTGCTCGAGCACCTCAAGGAGCAGGTCGCGGCGGACGGGATCGGGCGACAGGCGCTCCGCGACGGCCAGGATGCCCGACCGGCCCATCCACAGACCGGGTGCCGCCTCGCCCTTCTCTGGCTCGAAGTCGGGCTCGTCCAGGAACCGCCGGTCGAGCCCGTCGGCGACCTCCGCAAAGTCGCGCTGCGATCCCAGCTCGTGAAGCGCCCAGATCACTCCGGCGGCGCCCAGGTAGAGCCCGCTCAGCGCGCGGCCCTCGTCGCCGTCTACGTCACGCTCGTGGATCGGCCACAGCACCTGCGCATCGAATGCCTGCTCGGCCTCGTCCACGATCGCTGCGATCGCGGCGGCGGCCCGGCCTTCGTCCCACGGCTCCGTGGTCAGGGGCTCGTGGCTGGCGGCGTCGAACAGCGTGGCGATACCGGCAGAATCGGACACCAGACCGAGACTATCGGATGCCGTGCCCGCTACTCCACCATTGCGCGGATCTCGACGGTGTCTCGTGATACCGGCAGTTCCAGGCCGGTCCGCGACTTCGAGACGAACCTCAGTCGCTACCTGCCGGTTTTTTCGCGATGGGGGCAGCCCTCCCAGCAGCACGGCCGGCGCTGGCCCCGCGACAGCTGTGAGCGAGTCCGCTCGAGCCGCCGCTCGCGGGTTTGCGGCTGCTTTGCTGACGTGATCAGGCAGATCCACTCGTTACGCGCCAACGGCGTGATATCCATCCAGGTCGCGCGCGCCTTGGCGTCGCGGGCCAGGGTTTCGCGCAGATCAGCCGGAATCGTCTCATGCACCGTACCGGCAGGCAGCGGTGGCGCAGCGGTGTCCATCTACCCATTCTAGGGGTGCCGGCGATGGCACCGTATCCCGCACCCGGTCACCGCCGGCCAGGAGTTTGCCTAGCTGGGCTCTCCGGCCGTCGCGTCCGCTCCCGCCGTCCCCGGCTCATCCTCCTTCTCGAGGTCGCTCAGCGACCGCTTCTGCTTGGCCTCCTTGCGGCTTTCCTGGATCATGCCCTTGGTGGTCGACCAGCCGAACGTGGTGATCATCATGATCAGGCCGAAGGTGATGTTCCAGGCCATCGAGATCAGCTGCTGTGACAGCGAGTAGGCGGTGACGGTGCTGGCCGGTGCGACGTCGCGCAGGGCCACCGACGCCAGCGCCTGCTGGGTGCCGACCCCGCCCGGCGTGACCGCAAAGGTCGACGAGATCGAGTTGGCGGCGATGATCAGGAAGATGTTGCGGATCGTCACCGGGATGCCGAACGCGTACATGTACGTGGCGTTGACCCCCATGCGGGCGACGTACGAGGCCACCTGCAGCGACAGCACGCGGGTCACGTACAGCCTCGGCGTGCGCAGGATCACGGCACCCGCCTTCGCGTCGTCCCAGACCTCGCGGTAGCGCTTCCAGAGGAAGCGGGCGACCACGATCAGCAGGATCGCTGCAAGGACCAGGAACACCAGCTTGATGCCGCCGTCCTCCGTGATCTGGTGCTCGGCGGTCGATTCCGAGTCCGGCCGGGAGAGGAACAGGAAGACGTAGTTGAGCGTGCCGATCACGCCGAAGAACAGGTTCTGCACGACGCCGGCGGCCAGGATCCCGGCGAAGGCCGATCCCACGATGATCACCCGGAACATGCCGAAGTAGGCGAACGTCCCGGCCTGCGCCGGCAGGAACGAGTTGAGGGCGATGCCGCCGGAGTAGGCCGCGACCAGCTGCCGCGCCGGCGTCCGCTCGCGGCCGTAGGACTCGGCCAGGATGTTGCGCCAGGCGAGGCCGTTCAGCACGGTCTGGATCGTCTGCAGCGTGCAGCCCAGGATCAGGTACTTGATATCGATCGACCGGATCTGGTCCCAGACCTCCTCGAACCAGCCGCCCAGGTCGCCGAGGATGTCCAGCTGGGCGATCAGAAGGAGGGTGCGCAGCACGGCCAGAGCCTACCGCCCGAGTGGCGCCGATACGCTCCGGGCCGATGAGCAGCGACCACACCTCCGCCCGGATCGAACCATGGGGCGACGGCGATCTGCCGTTGCTCGAGCGGCTGCTGGCCGATCCCGTGATGATGGCCCATCTGGGCGGCGCCGAGAGCCCTGAGCGGATCGCGAAGCGCCAGGCCGAGTACCGGCAGCCCGGCTCCCGGCAGTACCGGATCGTCGATGCGGACACCGGCGAGGGCGCCGGCTGGGTCGGCTACTGGCATCGGGAGTGGCGGGGCAGCAAGGTGCTCGAGGTCGGTTGGTCGGTGGCACCGGAGTTCCAGGGCCGGGGTTTGGCCCGGGCCGGCGCCGCGCTGGTGATCGCACTCGCTCGAGCCGAGCGCGAGCCGCAGTTCATGCACGCCTACCCGTCGGTCGACAACGGGCCGTCGAACGCGATCTGCCGGAGTCTCGGCTTCCAGCTGGCCGGTGCCGTCGACCTCGAGTACCCCCCGGGAACCCCGATGCGCTGCAACGACTGGCGGCTCGACCTGGCCGCCGAGTGAACTTCGCACCGGGGACAAAACTAGACTCAGTTCATAAATCCTGCTAGCCTGCTCGGTCATGGGCGAGCTGGGGCTACGGGAGCGGAAGAAGCTGCGCACGCGCGAGGCGATCGCGACGGTGGCGCTCGACCTGTTCGCAGAGCGCGGCTACCAGCAGACGACTGTGGCCGAGATCGCGGAGGCGGCGGAGGTCTCCAAGGGTACGCTGTTTGCGTACTTCCCCTCCAAGGAGGAGATCGTGTTCGCCGACACCTCGCCGTTGCGCGACCAGCTCTGCCATGAGCTCCGCCACCGCAGCAACGGTCTGTCGGCGGTGGACACGCTGCGCGCCTTCGTGGCCGACCACATGATCACCCCCAGACCCGCGCGAGGCGCTTCGCGAGCGGCTGATCGCCGAGAACGAGCAGCTGCGCGTGCACTACCGCTCGCGCCTGGCCGAGGTCGAGGATGCGCTGGCCGAGGCGATCGCCGCCGATCTGGGCGAGCCGGCCGATGGGCCGCGCGCCGCGGTTCGCCGCCGCCGCAGCCCTGTCCGCGATCTCGATCGCGAAGGCTCAGGCCCGGAGCGTGCACGGGGCCACGGCCTCTCGCACGCAGGCGGTAGCGGTGCTCGACCAGGCAGCGGCGTTCCTCGAGGGCGGGCTGGCCGCGATCGGCGCCACCCCGGCCCGGCGGCGGACGGCCTGATGGAGGCCGCGCACGAGCATCGGCAGCACTACGGCATCACGTTCGCCACCCTGGCCGTGGCAGCGATCGTCTACGCGCTGCTGCAGTCGCTTGTGGCGCCCGCGCTGCCGGCCATCCAGGCCGACCTGAACGCCTCCGCCACCGGTGCCACCTGGATCCTCACCGCCTACCTGCTGAGCGCCTGCGTGGCCACCCCGATCGTGGGCCGGCTGGGCGACATGTTCGGGAAGAAGAAGATGCTGGTGATCACCCTGTGGGTGCTGGCGCTTGGCACGCTGCTGGCGGCGCTGTCGTCGACGATCGCGCTGATGACCGCGGCCCGCGTGATCCAGGGCATCGGCGGCGCCGTGTTCCCGCTGGCCTTCTCGATCATCCGGGACGAGTTCCCGCGCGAGCGGATCGCGCACGGCATCGCCATGATCTCGGCCCTGGTCGGGATCGGCGGCGGCCTCGGCATCGTGCTGTCCGGCCCGATCGTGCAGCACCTCAACTACCACTGGCTGTTCTGGCTGCCGCTGGCGGCGATCGTGCCCGTCGCGGTCATCACGATGGTGATGATCCCCGAGTCGCCGATCCGCACTCCGGGCAGGGTCGACTGGGCCGGGGGCGTGCTGCTCGCCGCCTGGCTGGTGGCGCTGCTGGTCGCGGTCAGCGAGGGGCCGAGCTGGGGCTGGACGTCGGCGCTGACGCTGGGCCTGCTGGCGGCGTCGCGTGCTGGCCGTGGTGGTATGGGTGGCCGTCGAGTCGCGGATGGCCGAGCCGCTGGTGGACATGACGATGCTGCGCGACCGGCCCGTGTGGGCGACGAACCTGTCGGCCACGCTGATCGGCTTTGGCATGTTCGCGTCGTTCGTGCTGATCCCGCAGTTCGTGGAGATGCCGAAATCGACCGGCTACGGGTTTGGCGCCTCCGTCACCGAGGCGGGGATCTTCCTGCTGCCGGCGACGGTCGGCATGCTCCTGGTGGGCCCGGTGGCGGGCCGCATGTCGGTGACGGTGGGCTCGCGCGTGCCGCTCGCGCTGGGCGGCCTGCTGAGTGCCGTCGCCTGGGTGCAGCTGGCGCTGTTGCACAGCCAAAGCTGGCAGGTCTACACGGCCACCTTCGTGATGGGCCTGGGCATCGGCCTGGCCTTCGCCTCGATGGTGAACGTGATCGTGGAGTCGGTGCGGCCGGATCAGACCGGTGTCGCGACGGGCATGAACGTGATCTTCCGGAACGTCGGCGGTGCGCTGGGCGGCCAGATCTCGGCGAGCATCCTGACCGCCAGCGTCGTCGCCGGAGCATTGCCCACGCAGGGCGCGTTCGTGGACGCGTTCTGGCTGTCGGCCGCGATGCTGCTGCTGGGCTTCGCAGCGGCGTTGCTGGTTCCGAAGCGCGGCGCCGCGCCCAGCGCCGTCCCCGCCGAGCAGGGACAGGTGCTGGACGCGGTCTGACTCAGGCGCCGGCCGGACGACGCGCGTCCATCCGCAGCGTCCACGCATCGACGCTGTCGACGACCAGGTGCGTGCCGCTCCATGGATCGCGTGCCAGCGTCTGGACGCACCTCGTCGGCCGACGCCGCCTCCGCGACGTGGACGACGCGGTACTCGTCCCCGAGCGGTCCTCCCAGGACGATGAAGCCTGCGTCCACGAGACCGTCCATGAACGCGGCGTGCTCATCCCAGCCGGACTGCTGCTCGAGCGGCAACCTCCGGTCGTAGTCGGGCCCCGACCGGTGGATCACCACATGGAACGTGGCCACGCTACATCTCGGGGGTGGGAGCGGCTTCGTCGTTCTGCCAGAGGCCGAACTCGTTGCCCTGCGGGTCGGTGCAGGTCGAGAACCAGCCCATCCCCGGCACCGGCATCGGATCGGCGGCCTGGCCGCCCAGCTCGCGCACGCGCGCCGCTCCGGCATTGATCTCGTCCACGCTGAAGTAGGCGCGGGTGCCACGCTTGCCCGGCTCCATGTTGGTGATCGCGGCGCCGGTCTGCTCGCCGATGCGGGTCATGTGGTACTCGAAGGGGCCGGGAAAGGCCTGGAACTCCCAGCCGAACAGCGATCCCCAGAACGCCTGGCCCGCGCCGGTGTCGTCAGCGGGGATCTCGAAGTGCACGATCTGTCCTGCCATCGGATGCTCCTTCTGCGAGGGGGTTGGTCTGGCCCCGGATGCTACCCCGTTCAGCGCGTCCGCAACGGCTCGATCGGGGTAAGGTGCGGGCCATGTCGAAGCTGCGCCTGACCATCTCGATGTCGCTCGACGGCTACGCGGCCGGCCCCGATCAGAGCGTCGAGAACCCGCTCGGCGTGGGCGGTATGCGCCTGCACGAGTGGGCCTTCGAGCTGGAGTCCTGGCGGGCGCCGCACGGCCTCGAGGGCGGCGAGGTGAACGAGAGCTCTGCGGTGGTCGAGGAGGGGCTGGCCAACGTGGGCGCGACCATCATGGGCCGCAACATGTTCGGCGGGCACCCGGGTGGATGGGATGCGGAAGCGCCCTGGAACGGCTGGTGGGGCGACGATCCGCCGTTTCACCACCCCGTGTTCGTGCTCACCCACCATGCCCGCGAGCCGCTGGTCTGCGAGGGCGGCACCACCTTCACATTCGTCACCGACGGGATCGCCTCGGCGCTCGAGCAGGCGCGGCAGGCGGCCGGCGGCAAGGACGTGTCGCTGGCCGGGCGGCGCGCAGGCCTGCCGGGAGTACCTGGCCGCCGGCCTGGTCGACGAGATGGTGATCAACCTGGCGCCGACGCTGCTGGGCGCGGGCGAGCGGCTGTTCGAAGGGCTGGGTGACGACCTGCACGGCCTGGAGCCGCGGCGGAGCGTGGCCGCGCCGGCCGTCACCCATCTGTTCTTCGCGCGTTCCTAACCGTTCACGCGGGCGTCTTCACCGACGCGATGTAGCCGCGCACGTCCGCGGCAGGCTCGGCATAGGCATCGCCCAGCTCCGACTCCATCGCCGCCATGTACTCGCGCGCCCAGTCCGGCAGCGCGTAGTCGATGGCGTCCAGGAACTCGAGCGTGGCCGCCAGCCGGATGTCGGCGATCACGGGATGCGCGCCGCCGATGAAGCGCTTGCCGTCCATGAAGAACTCGCGGTAGACCTCCAGCGGATGTCCCAGCGCGGCCTCCGCCGCCGCCTGCGCCTCCGCCTTGCTGGCCTCGTCGGCCTCCGACCAGCCCACCTCGCCCGGGTACTGCGGGAAGTGGAGCACCGGATAGGTGGCGCGCGCGACCAGGGGATAGAGCGTGCCGATCAGATAGAACATGGCGCTGTCGACCATCGCCCGCTGGGCCGGGTCGCTGGGGTAGAGCTGCTCCAGCCCGTGCTTGTTGCAGAGGTACTGCATGATCGCGCAGCTCTCCCACAGCGTTGTTCGCGGCAGGCCCTCCTC
Organism: uncultured Actinomycetes bacterium; assembly: GCA_963766445.1. Classification (GTDB taxonomy): domain Bacteria; phylum Actinomycetota; class Thermoleophilia; order Gaiellales; family JAICJC01; genus JAICYJ01. Next base: position 101,236 of record CAVXZW010000013.1, read on the forward strand.
CTCGAGCATCGGGGTCAGCCGGGCCGGGTTCGCCTTGACAAACTCCGGCGACTGGGTCTGCCCCCACACGTCGACCTCTTCGAAGTCGAGCCCGGCCGCGCGCACGAAGATGCGCGCCGTGAGGTTGTTCACGCTGGGCTTGAGGATGTGAAGCTTGATCTCGGCCATTGCTTCCTCCAGGGGTCGCTAGTACGGGTCCTTGGGTGACCGGTCGTCCGACAGCGACTCGCGCGACCGGGTGACGAGGATCTCGATCGCATCCGCCAGGTGCACCTCGCCGATGTTTCGGTCGCCGCGTTCGACGCGGATCTTGTGCGCTTCGAGCAGCACGTCGGCGTGAGCGTAACCGAACGGCGGCTGGAACCGATAGGACGCGAGCTCGATCAGCAGGCCCAGCGGATCGGTGAAGTAGATGGAGTCCATGAATCCGCGGTCCTTGACGCCGCTGTGGCTGATGCCGCGCTCGTCCAACCGCTCGACCGCCTGGCTGAAGGTCGCGTGCGAGAGCGAGAACGCCACGTGGTGCACGCAGCCAGGATCCATCGGGGTGCGGGCCGGGTCGGCTGTGCGCTCCTCGTTGGTGAAGATCGTGATCAGGCGGCCGTCGCCCGGGTCGAAGTAGAGGTGGCTCTCGGCCGCGTTGTCGAGGTTCGGCTGCTCGAAGACGAACGGCATCCCCAGCACGCCCTCCCAGAAGTCGATCGACGTCTGGCGGTCGGCGCCGGTGATGGTGATGTGATGAACGCCCTGGGTCTGAAGCTTCCGCATTCCGTCTCCTAGTGTTGAACGAGCTTTGCCTTGTACTCGCTGCGCTGAAGCGTCCCCCACGGCACCAGCTCGACGCGGGTCTGCACGACCAGCACGCTGCGCAGCCGCTCGCGGATCACCTCCGCCAGCGCCGGGTCGGCGGCCACGTCGCGGGCCACCTCGACCGTCACCGGCAGCGGCGGCTCCTGCTTTACCGCGGGTGTCGCCGGCGTGATCAGGATGTGGCCGCTGACCTGCGGCACGAACTGGTTCACCACCTCCCGCACGGCCGAGGGGAACACGTTCACGCCGCGCACGATCAGCATGTCGTCGGTGCGGCCGATGCAGCGCACCCGCGGCCCGGTGCGGCCGCACGGGCATGTGCCGGTGCGCACCGAGACGTGGTCGCGCGTGCGGAACCGAAGCAGCGGCGCGGCCTGGTGGGCGAGGTGCGTCAGCACCAGCTCGCCGCTGGCGCCGTCGTCCATCGCAACGGTCGCCCCCGTCTCCGGGTCGATCAGCTCCGGATGGACGAAACCGCGCGCGCCCAGGTGCATGCCGTCCTGACGCTCGCACTCGCCCCACAGCGAGACGCCCAGGTCGCCGATGCCCATCGCCTCGGTCACGCGCGCACCCCAGCCTCGCTCCAGCAGCTCGCGGAAGGCCGGCTCACCGCCGCCGGGCTCGCCCGCGACCAGCACCCGCCGCACGCTCTGGGCGGCCAGGTCGATGCCGCGATCGGCCGCCCACTCGATCAGGTAGGCGGCGTAGGACGGCGTCAGCACTGCCGCCTCCGGCTGCAGCAGCTGGATCGCCAGCTTCAGCCGCTCGCTGTTGCCGGTGCCGACCGGGATGTGGGAGAGGCCGATGCGGTCGAACGAGGCCAGCGCCGCGCCGGCCACGAACGGCCCGGCGTTGTAGGTCGAAACGATCCGCTGGCCGGCGGCGATGCCGGACGCGGCGTAGCTGCGGGCCGAGCCGGTCACCCAGTTGTCAAGATCGGAAACGGTCAGCGGGATGTAGCTGGGAGTGCCTGTGGTGCCGCTGGTGGAGTAGATGCGCACGATCTGCTCCCGGTCGACGCAGAGGTGCGCGCCGATCGGGTTGGCCGCGGTGACGCTCGCCCGCAGCTCCTGCTTCTCGGTCAGCGGCAGCCGCGAGATGTCGGCCAGGCCGCCGGCCTGACCGGCCTCGGTGATCCCGGCCGCCGCCAGCTTCTCGCGGTAGAAGGGCGACCGCTCGAGCAGATAGGCCAGCTGCGCCCGGTAGGCGATGTCGTCCAGCGCCAGCTGCTGGTCCCATGGGCGCGACTCGACCTCGGGATCCAGCAGCGTCACGGCGCCTCCGGCGGCCGGTAGGCGATCGCCTCCTCGGCCTTCGCGGCCATCAGGAACCCGATCGGCCGCTCCCGCTCCTCGGCCAGATGCGCCAGCAGGCCCGCGGTGCGCGCCAGCAGCGGCACCGCCTTCACGCTCGAGGCCGGGAACCCGAGGTCGAGCATGACGGCCGCGATCGGCATCGACACGTTCATGGTCAGCGGGCGCCCCCAGGCCTCCGGCACGGCCGTTCCGAAGTGCCGGGCCATGGCCACGTGCGGCCCCGCCGCGCCGCGCTCGTCGGCCAGCTCCAGGATCCGCTCAGCGCGGGGGTCGACCGGGCGGTGCAGCGGGTGCCCGAACCCGGGCGCCCGGTCGCCGGCCGCGTGGATGGCCGCCGCCATGGCAGCGGCCACGCCGGCCGCGTCCTCGCCCGCGCTCACGCGCGCCTGCGCGTCGTCCAGCAGCTGAGCACAGGGCTCGGCGGTGCCCAGCACCACCGGCCCGCATCCGAGGATGCCCGCGGCGACGGCACCCTGCAGCGAGCCGGGATCCGCGTCCAGCGTCATCCGCGCGGCCACGCTGGTGGGCATCATGCCGTGCTCGGCGATCGCGATCAGCAGCAGGTCGAGGAAGTAGCGCTGCTGCTCGGTGGGCTCGTCGCCGGTCAGCAGCAGGTGGAAGTACTCGGTGAAGCTGAGCCGCCCCATCAGGTCACCGCAGAGGTCGCGCCCGCGCACCTCGACGCGGTCGGGATAGGCCTGGCAGATGTGACTGGCGGGGTCCCCGGGCTTGCCGATCTGCATGCGGTGTGCCTTTCTGACGGGTGGCGGCCGGATTCGCCCGCGAACGATATCCGCCGGAGCCGATCGCCCGTCGGCCGACATGGATATCGTCCTTGACAAACTTTATTGTCGGTGCCATCATGTCGCCATTGACCACGAGGCTGGGGGAGCAGGATGCGCAAGCTGATCGTTTCGGAGTTCGTGACGCTGGACGGCGTGATGGAGGACCCGGGTGGCGCCGAGGGCTTCGATCGCGGCGGCTGGGCCTTCAAGTTCGAGCGCGGTCCCGACGGCGACGCGTTCAAGGTGGACGAGGTGTTCGGCAGCGACGCGCTGCTGCTGGGCCGGCGCACCTACGAGGGATTCGCCGCCGCCTGGCCGGAGCGCACCGACGAGGCCGGGTTCGCCGACAGGATGAACTCGATGGCGAAGTACGTGGTGTCGGGCACGCTCGAGCGGGCCGACTGGAACAACACGACGGTGATCGGCGGCGACCTCGCCGACGGCGTCCGCGCCCTCAAGTCCCAGGACGGTGGCGACATCCTGGTGGCGGGCAGCGGCCGGCTGGTGGCCGGCCTCGTGGAGCACGACCTGGTGGACGAGTACCGGCTGATGGTGTTTCCGACCATCCTCGGCCGTGGCCGGCGGCTGTTCCCCGAGTCCGATGCGACCGCCGATCTGGAGCTGGTCGAGGCCAGGCCGTCGGCCGACGTGACGCTGATGATCCTGCGGCCGAAGCGGAGCTGAGGATGCTCGACGTCGCCGTGATCGACGATCCCACCGCCGCCGAGGTCACGCTCGACCCGGTGCGGGCGCGGCTGCTGGCGGCGCTGGCCGAGCCGGGCTCGGCCAGCACGCTGGCGGCGCGCGAGGGCCTGTCCCGCCAGCGCGTCAACTATCACCTGCGCGCGCTCGAGCGCCATGGCCTGCTGGAGCTGGTGGAGGAGCGCCGCAGGGGCAACTGCACGGAGCGGGTGATGCAGGCGACGGCCGCGTCCTACGTGATCTCGCCGGCGGCGCTGTCGCCGCTTCAGCCCGACCCAGCGCGCGCGCCCGACCAGCTGTCGGCAGCGTGGATGCTGGCGGTGGGCGCGCGGCTGGTGCGTGAGCTGGGCGAGCTGATGGCAGGAGCGCTGCGGGCCGGCAAGCCGCTCGCCACGTTTACGATCGACAGCGAGATCACGTTCGCGTCCGCGGCCGACAGGGCGGCGTTCGCCGACGATCTGGCCGGTGCCGTTTCGTCGCTGGCCGCCCGGTACCACACGGAGGGCGCGCGCAACGGGCGCCGCCATCGGCTGGTGGTAGCCCTGCACCCCAGCCTGACGCACACCAATAGAAAGGACGCACCATGAGCCGCGAGTTCGAGATCAGGCGCGAGGTCGAGCTGCCCGGAACCCCCGAGCAGGTGTGGGATGCGGTCGCCACCGGCAACGGCGCCGCGGGGTGGATGTTCCCGACCGGTGAGGGCGCGCCCAGTGCCGTCGGCGAGGTGTGGGCCGGCCACACCGTGACCGTGTTCGACCCGCCGCGCCATCTGGCCGTGCGCGCGGAGAGCGATGAGTTCACGAACGCGCTCGAGTACCAGATCGAGGCGGCGCCGGGCGGTGCGGTGCTTCGCTACGTGCACAGCGGCATCCTCACCGGCGACTGGGACGCCCAGTACGACGGCGCCAGCCGCCACACCGACTTCTATCTGCACTCGCTGGGCGAGTACCTCGGCCACTTCGCCGGCCGTACGGTCACCTACATCGGCGCCAGCGGCCCCGAGGACGCGCTCGAGCCGAGCGCCTTCGCGGCCGTTCGGGCCGCGCTCGGGTTGGGGCCCGATGCGGCCGTCGGCGACCGCGTGGCAATCGACGTGGCGGGTGCCGGGCGGGTGGACGCCGAGGTCGACTACCTGGAGGACATCTTCATCGGCCTCCGCGGCGACGATGCGCTCTACCGCTTCTATGGCCGCGGCGGCATGGGCATGCCGGTGTTCGCCGGACACCACCTGTTCGCGGAGGGCGCCGATCGCGAGGCGGCCGAGGCGGCATGGACGGCCTGGCTGGAGCAGGCGATCGTGGCGTTCGGCGTTACATGGATTTGATTCCTGATACGTGGCGCGTCGTCCGCGATCAGCGTCATCGCAGATCGCTCCCGACGGGCGCAAGCCGTGGCCTGCAGCTTCCCGACGTCCAGCGCCCGCGCCCTATCCTGCGCCCCGCAGAACCGCGTGACCCTACCCGCGGCGCAGCTGATCGCAATCCCGCCCGCGGGCTGGTCTACGGCAACCGCGGCTGCCTGCACGATGCCGGCGGGCGGATCCGGCGCGACTTCGCGGTGCGGCGCTGGATCGCCTGCCGGCTCGAGTTCCGGGGCTGGCAGCGCGGGCCCAAGATGCAGCCGGGCACGGTTCACCGAGCTGTTCTTCCTGGATGACGCGACGGCGCTTGCGGCCGGCCACCGGCCCTGCGCCCTGTGCCGCCGCGAGGACTACAACCGGCTGCTCGAGGTGTGGGGACGGCTGCACCCGGGCGACCACGGAGCCGACGCGATCGACCTGCGGCTGCACGACCAGCGCCTCGACGGACGCGAGCGGCGTCTGCACGCGGCCGCCTACGACGAGCTCCCCGACGGCGCCTACGTGATGGTCCGAGGACGCTCCCTGGCTGGTCTGGGGCGACGGCCTGCTGCGCTGGTCGGCCTCCGGCTACCAGCGGCGGGTGCCGCGGCCGCCGCGTGGACGGGCGCAGCTGCTGACGCCGCCCTCGCTGGTCGAGCTGCTGCGCGACGGGTGGCACGGGGCTGGTGCCGCTCGCTCACCCCAGCCACAGGTCGGCCGGCTGTGGCACGCTGTCGGGGTGACGCGCCAGATCGGACTGCTGCGGGGCATCAACGTGGGCGGGAGGAACCGCGTCCCGATGGCGCAGCTGCGCGAGCTGATGGAGGCGCTCGGCTACACGGGCGTGGAGACGCTGCTGCAGAGCGGCAACGTCGTCTTCGGCAGCAAGGAGCCGGCGGCGACCTCGGAGCGCCGGATCGCCGAGCGGCTGCACGAGCAGACGGGGCTCGACATCAAGGTGCTGGTGCGCACGCGCGCGCGAGATGGCGGCGGTCGTCAAGCGCAACCCGCTGCGCGAGCACGCCGACAATCCCAAGCACCACCACGTGGTGTTCCTTTCGGCCCGCCCCGACCCCAAGCTGGTGGCGGCCGTCGACCCGGCCGACTACGAGCCGGAGATGTTCCGGCTGCACGGGCGCGAGCTGTTCATGTGGTGGCCGGCCGGCGTCCACAAGGCCCGTCTCACGCACTCCTTCTGGGAGCGTAAGCTGAAGGTGACGGCCACCGCCCGCAACTGGAACACGGTGGAGCGGCTGCTCGAGCTGGCGGGCACCGACGGCCCCGTCTGAGCGGGTTTCGGCGGCACGATCGGCGCGGGGCCTGTGATACCGTCCAAGCGCTCAACCGACGAGAGGTTTTCGCGTGGCCACAGGTGTCCGAGTGCTCGTTACGCTGGCGTGTCAAGAGTGCAAGCGGCGTAACTATCAGACCAACAAATCGAAGCGCAACTCGCCCGACCGGATCGAGTTCTCCAAGTACTGCCGTTGGTGCGGGAAGCATACGCCGCACAAGGAGACTCGCTAGCCCGATGGCACGTCGCAGCCGTCAGCCGGCGCAGACAGGTCGGCGGAGCGTGACCGCGCCGCTGGCGGGCAAGCCCAAGAGCCAGTCCGGCGGCGACCCAGTCCAGCGCAAGAAGGGCACGTTCAGCCGGGCGCGCGGGTTCGTCGGCGAGGTTCGCGGCGAGCTGGCCAAGGTCGACTTCCCCAACCGGCAGCAGACCTGGCAGTCCACCTCGGTCGTGATCAGCGCGTGCGTGCTGGTGGGCCTGTACCTGTACGGCCTCGACCAGGTCTTCGCACGTCTTGTCTCCGACCTCCTCGACCTCCAGAAATGACGGAGCCCACATGTTTCGCTGGTATGTGATCAACACCTATTCCGGCCACGAGAACAAGGTCAAGGCCAACCTCGAGCACCGCGTCAAGTCGATGAACCAGGAGATGACGGTGCGCCGCGTGGTGGTGCCGACCGAGTCCGTCGTCGAGACCAAGGACGGCCAGAAGGTGCAGACCGAGCGGCGGCTGTGGCCCGGCTACGTGCTGGTCAACATGGACCTGACCGACGAGGCGTGGACGCTGGTCAAGAACACCCCGGGCGTGACCGGGTTCGTCGGCGCGCAGAACAAGCCGGTGCCGCTGTCGCAGCCCGAGGTCGACCGCATGCTGCACACCGCGTCGGCCGCGCCGGCGCCGAAGCAGAAGGCCGAGTTCTCGCTGGGCGAGAGCGTCAAGGTGATCTCCGGCCCGCTGTCCGACTTCGACGGCGAGATCGCCGAGATCAACGAGGACCAGGGCAAGCTGAAGGTGCTGGTCTCGATCTTCGAGCGCCAGGTGCCGGTCGAGCTGGAGTTCGACAAGGTCAAGAAGATCTGATCCAACTATCTAGTCGCACTCACGAGCGTGGGAGCCGGGCGCAGCGTCCGGCGCATGCACCACTAAGGAGGAAGTACATGGCCAAGAAGGTCATCAAGGTCATCAAGCTGCAGATCCCCGCCGGGCAGGCAAACCCGGCGCCGCCGGTGGGCCCCGCCCTCGGCCAGCACGGGGTCAACATCATGGACTTCTGCAAGGCGTTCAACGCCGAGACGCAGGGGCCGAACAACGGCCAGATCACGCCGGTCGAGATCAGCGTCTACGAGGACCGCTCGTTCACGTTCATCACCAAGACGCCGCCCGCGGCCGTCCTGATCAAGGAGGCGCTGAACCTGCAGTCCGGTTCGGGCGAGCCCAACCGCACGAAGGTCGGCACCATCAGCCGTGATCAGCTGCGCGCGATCGCGGAGCGCAAGATGCCCGACCTGAACGCCAACGACGTCGAGGCCGCCATGAACATCGTGGCCGGAACCGCCCGCTCGATGGGCGTGGAGGTGGGGCGCTGATGGCCGGCAAGAAGTACACCGGAGCACGCTCCCAGGTCGACCGCGAGCGGCTGTACGCGCCGCTCGACGCCGTGCGCACCTGAAGTCGCTGGACACCGCCAAGTTCGACGAGACGGTCGAGGTGCACATCCGGCTGGGCGTGAACGTCCGCCATGCCGACCAGCAGCTGCGCGGGACGCTGTTCCTGCCGCACGGTCTCGGCAAGTCGGTGACCGTGGCCGTGTTCGCGCAGGGCGAGAAGGCCAAGGAGGCCGAGGAGGCAGGCGCCGACGTGGTCGGCGGCGATGACCTGGCCGCGCGCATCACCGAGGGGTGGAGCGACTTCGACGTCGCGATCGCCACGCCCGACATGATGGGCACCGTCGGGCGGCTGGGCCGCATCCTCGGCCCGCAGGGCAAGATGCCCAGCCCCAAGGCCGGCACCATCACCTTCGACATCGGCAAGGCCGTCGGCGACGTCAAGTCGGGCAAGATCGAGTACCGCACCGACCGCACGGGGATCGTGCACGCGGCGCTCGGCAAGAAGTCGTTCGACGAGCAGGCGCTGGTCGAGAACTACCAGGCGGTGCTGGAGGAGATCCTTCGCGCCAAGCCGTCCTCCGCGAAGGGCCGCTACCTGCGCTCGATCACGATCGCGTCGACGATGAGCCCGGGCATCAAGCTGGACACGACCCGGATCCGCGACCTGATGGAGGACGCCGCCGCGCCTGCGGCTGCGGCCGTCTAGAGTTACCACAGCAAACCGCGCGTACCGCGCCAGAGACCGTCGGGGCCGCAAGGCTCAAACCACCCACCCGACCGAGGCCGGCCAGTCTTGGAGCTCTCGCTCCGCCTGCGCCCGCCACTCATGTGGACGCGAGCAGAGCGAGAGGAGGTGAGGAGATGAACCAAGACGAGAAGCGTGAGGTGGTCGAGCGCCTGGTGGCCCAGATCAAGGAGGCCAAGGCGATGATCGTGACCGACTACCGTGGCCTCACGGTGACCCAGACCGCCGAGGTGCGCAGAGCATTGACCGAAGCCGGGGCATCGTTCCACGTGGCCAAGAACACGCTTGCCCGGATCGCTGCAGAGCAGGCCGAGCGGCCGACGCTGATCGAGTTCCTGCAGGGGCCGACGGCGATCGCCTTCATCGAGGACGATCCGGCCCCCGCCGCCAAGAAGCTGTCCGAGGTGGCCCGCTCGACCCGCATCCTTGCGGTCAAGGGCGGCGTCATGAACGGTCACACGCTGACTCGCGGAGCAGATCCGCGAGCTGGGCGAGCTGCCGCCGCGCACCACGCTGCTGTCGCAGGTGGTGGGTGCCGTGGCCGGCCCCACGCAGGGCACCGTCAACGTGCTGAACGCACCGCTGCGAGACATCGTGGCCGTGCTCGATTCGTATATCGCAAAACGCCAAGAGGCAGAAGCTGCCTAGAACGAAGGGACGCGACAGATGCCTGTCGAGAAGATCGTTGAGGAACTGAACAAGCTGTCCGTGCTGGAGCTGGTCGAGCTCAAGAAGTCGCTCGAGGAGGCCTGGGACGTGTCGGCCGCCGCGGCGGCGCCGGTGATGGTTGCCGCGCCCGCTGGCGGTGGCGGTGGTGGCGGTGGCGGCGAGCAGGAGGAGCAGAGCTCCTTCGACGTCGTGCTGACCGGTACCGGTGACAAGAAGATCCAGGTGATCAAGGTCATCCGTGAGCTGACCGGCCTGGGCCTGAAGGAGGCCAAGGCTGTTGCCGACGAGGCTCCCGCCCCCGTCAAGGAGGGCGCGGCCAAGGACGAGGCCGAGCAGATGAAGGCGAAGCTCGAGGAGGCTGGAGCAACTGTCGAGCTCAAGTAGCACTCTGCGAACGGCTGCTGAAGCGGCTCCGGTGCCTTCCCCCGACGGGGAGGGTGCCGGGGCCGGTAAAATCCCTGCTGTGGAAAAGGCATCCTGCATTCGCCCCTACGCCGCGCTGCGCGACAAGCCGAAGCAGTCGGCCGAGCAGCGCACCCAGGCGCTGTTCGCCGACCCCATCGACGTTGTCGAGCAGAGCAACGGCTGGGCGCGCGTCGTGCTGGCCGACGGCTACGAGGGCTACCTCGAATCCGACGCGCTCGGCGAGCCGCTGCCCAAGGAGCGCGCGCACGTGGTGGTGGTGCCGCAGGCGGCCGACCGCTACATGGGCACCTGGCTGCCGGCGCCGGGCCTTCGCACCGAGCCGCTGGCCGCCGCGCGGCGCAAGGCGAGCGGCGAGGCGATCGCCGAGGCCGCGCTGATGTTCCTGGGCGCTCCCTACGAGTGGGGCGGCCTCACGGTCGAGGGCATCGACTGCTCCGGCCTGGTGCAGGCCGTGCATCGCCGCTTCGGGATGCTGCTGCCGCGCAACGCCGATCAGCAGGAGACCGCCGGACACGAGGTGTCGCTGCGGTCGGCCCAGCCCGGCGACCTGCTCTGCTACGGCGACCACATCGCCATCGCGCTTGAGTCAGGCGATATCGTGCACGCGTCGAAGGAGCAGGGCAAGGTGGTGCAGGAGCCGCATCCGGCTGACCTGAAGAAGCGCCTGCGCACCGTCCGCCGCGTGTTCGACGGCGACGACTGATCCGGCTCGCGGACTTGACCGCCGGGGGGCTTTCGGTATAGTGATTGCAGGTACCCCGTTGCGGAAGCCCATCCCGCGGCGGGGCCGACCGACCGTGTTTGCGTGAGCAACCGACCCCTGATAGGGTTCTCGGTTGCGCCCTTGGTCCGGATCCGACCCGCCTGATTTCCCCTTCGAGCCCTGCCGGGAGGCTTTGCTTTGCCTGAAACCACCTCGCCCCGCGTCCGTAAGACCTTCTCCAAGCTCGAGAAGGTGCTCGACGTCCCCAACCTGATCGACATCCAGAAGGCGTCGTTCCGATGGTTCATGGGTGACCCCAGCGATCCCAACTCGCTGAAGACGTCGGGCCTGCGCGAGACAATCGACGATATCTCCCCGATCCGCGACTACTCGGAGCGGCTCGAGGTTGCCTTGGGTGAATACACGATCGGCGACCCGGTCGTGCCCGAGCGCGAGTGCCGCGAGAAGGACCTCTCCTACGAGGTGCCCGTGAACGTGAAGGTCGCGTTCACGAACCTGGACACCGGCGAGATCCGCGAGCAGACCGTGTTCCTCGGCAACTTCCCCTGGATGACCGACCAGGGCACGTTCATCATCAACGGCACCGAGCGCGTCGTCGTGACGCAGCTGGTGCGCTCCCCCGGCGCCTATATCATGGAGCCGAAGGACCGCGACAAGCAGGTCTTCACCGCCAACCTGATGCCGTCGCGCGGATCCTGGCTGGAGCTCGAGATCGACAAGAAGGGCCTGGTCAACGTCCGCATCGACCGCAAGCGCAAGCTGCCGATCACCACGCTGCTGCGCGCGCTGCCTGCCATCGACGAGAACACCGGCTTCACCATCGACAAGACCGACGAGGGCCTGCTCGCGCTGTTCGGCGACAACCCGTTCATCCGGATGACGCTCGAGAAGGACCCGTCGCAGTCGGAGGAGGCGGCGCTGATCGAGGTGTTCAAGAAGCAGCGCCCGGGCGAGCCGCCCACGGTCGACAACTCGCGCAACCTCGTGCGCGCGCTGTTCTTCGACCCCAAGCGCTACGACCTCACTCGCGTCGGCCGCTACAAGCTGAACATGCGGCTCGGATCCGAGGTATCGCCCGAGTGCCGCGTGCTCACCACCGGCGACATCGTCGAGCTGGTGAAGCGGCTGGTCGACCTGCCGGTCAAGCTGGGCGTGCCCGAGGAGAGCAAGGACTACGCCGCCGACGCGTCGCCGATCCCGCGCGACGCGATCGAGCACGACCTTGACGAGTACGAGCACTTCGGCAACCGCCGGCTGCGCACCGTCGGCGAGCTGATCCAGGAGGCCTTCCGGATCGGGCTGTACCGCATGGAGCGGGTCGTCCGCGAGCGCCTTACCACCGAGGACGAGGACGCGATCACGCCTCAGACGATCGTCAACATCCGCCCGGTGGCCGCCGCCCTGAAGGAGTTCTTCGGGTCGTCGCAGCTGTCCCAGTTCATGGATCAGACCAACTGCCTGGCCGGTCTCACGCACCGCCGCCGCCTGTCGGCGCTGGGCGCGGGCGGCCTCACCCGCGAGCGCGCGCCGATCGAGGTGCGCGACGTGCACCCGACCCACTACGGGCGCATGTGCCCGATCGAGACGCCTGAGGGTCCCAACATCGGACTGATCGGGTCGCTCGGCAGCTACGCGAAGGTGTCGGAGCACGGCTTCGTGCAAACGCCCTATCGCAAGATCGAGAAGGGCAAGGTCTCGACCGACATCGAGTACCTCGACGCGCTGCAGGAGGAGAAGTACACGATCGCCCAGGCCAACGCCGAGATCGACAAGAACGGCAAGCTGGTCTCGCCGGTGCTGTGCCGCACCCGTGACGGCGTTCCCGTCCAGGTGGACAACACCAAGGTCGACTACATGGATGTCGACCCGGCTCAGATCGTGTCCGTGGCGACGGCGCTGATCCCGTTCCTCGAGCACAACGACGCCAACCGTGCCCTGATGGGCTCGAACATGCAGCGCCAGGCGGTGCCGCTGATGGTGACCGAGGCGCCGCTGGTCGGCACCGGCCTCGAGTACCGGGCGGCCGTGGACACCGGCGACGTGGTGCTGACGCGCCGCCCCGGCAAGGTCGAGTACGTGGACGCCGAGAAGATCATCGTGGCCACCCGCGACGGCCACGACCAGTACGACCTGGTCAAGTACCGCCGCTCCAACCAGGGCACGCTGATCCACCAGAAGCCGATCGTGCACGCCGGCGACCGGGTCTCCAAGGACCAGGTGCTGGCCGACGGCTCCTCCACCGACACCGGCGAGCTGGCGCTGGGCAAGAACCTGCTGGTCGCCTTCATGTCCTGGGAGGGCTACAACTTCGAGGACGCGATCATCCTGTCCGAGCGGCTGGTCAAGGACGACGTGCTGTCGTCCATCCACATCCACGAGTACGAGGTGGATGCGCGGTCGACCAAGCTGGGCGACGAGGAGATCACGCGGGACATCCCGAACCGCTCCGAGGAGTCGCTCCGCAACCTCGACGAGAACGGCATCGTCCGGATCGGCGCCGAGGTCGGGTCGGGCGACCTGCTGGTCGGCAAGGTCACCCCGAAGGGCGAGACCGAGCTGACGGCCGAGGAGAAGCTGATCCGCGCCATCTTCAAGGAGAAGGCGCGCGAGGTGCGCGACACCTCGCTGAAGGTGCCCCACGGCGAGGGCGGCAAGGTGATCGACGTGAAGACCTTCTCGCGCGCGGCCGGTGACGACCTGTCGCCGGGCGTGAACGAGCTGGTGCGCGTGTACGTCGCCACCAAGCGCAAGATCGCCGAGGGCGACAAGCTGGCCGGCCGCCACGGGAACAAGGGCGTGATCTCGAAGATCGTGCCCGAGGAGGACATGCCGTTCCTCGAGGACGGCCGTCCCGTCGACATCATCCTGAACCCTCTGGGCGTGCC
>CAVXZW010000014.1:0-222658 GCA_963766445.1 uncultured Actinomycetes bacterium
CTCGCCTCCTCGAGCGCCCGCCGGGTGAGCACGCGGGCCAGATGCCTGCGGTAGTCCGCGGAGCCGGCGGAGTCGGCGGGCGGGTCGAGGCCCTCGGCGGCGAGCTCCGCCGCCTCCGCCGCGTTCCCGCCCGAGAACGCCCGCTCGGCGGCCTCGGCGCGCACCGGGGTCGGGCCGACGCCCGTGAGCGCGATCCGGGCGGAGCTCCCGTCCACCACGGCCGCGACGCCGACGATCGCCCAGTCCTGAGCCCGGCGGTTGAACTTGACGTACGCCCCCTTCGGCGCCTTGGGCACGCGCACGCCGGTCAGGATCTCGTCCGGGCGCAGCGACGTCGTCAGAAAACCGAGGAACAGGTCGCTGGCGGCGATGGTGCGCATCCCGTCCGGGCCCTCGGCCGACACCTCGCCGTCGAGGGCGAGCAGCACGGTTGGCAGGTCGCCGTGGGGATCGGCCTGTGCCAGCGAACCGCCGATCGTGCCGCGGTTGCGCACCTGCATGTCGCCGATGCTCGCGGCCGCCTGCGCCAGGACGGGGCAGGCGGAGCGCACGAGGTCCGACTCCGCCACGTCGACGTGGCGGGTGAGCGCGCCGATCACGATGTGCGAGCCCATGTCGGAGATGCCGCGCAGGCTGGAGATGCCGCCGATGTCGATCAGCGTCTCCGGCGCCGCCAGCCGCAGCTTCATCATCGGCAAGAGCGAGTGCCCGCCGGCGATGACGCGGGCGCCGTCGCCGTGCGTGCGCAGGAGGCCGGCCGCGTCGGCCACGGACTCGGGCCGCTCGTATGCGAATGCGCGCGGGATCATGCCGCGCCTCCCTTCTGGATCGCGTTCCAGACCGTCTCCGGCTGGAGCGGCATGTCGAGGTCGCGGACGCCGAGCGCGTCGCACACGGCGCTCACGACCGCCGGCGAGGCCGCGATCGTGCCCGCCTCGCCGATCCCCTTCACCCCCAGCGGGTTCGTCGGCGAGGGCGTGACGGTGCGGTGCGTCTCGATGTGGGGGACGTCGGCGGCCGACGGGATCAGGTAGTCGACCAGCGTTCCGGTCACGAGCTGGCCGCCCGAGTCGTACTCGGCGATCTCGTAGAGGGCCTGGCCGATCCCGTGCACGACGCCGCCGTGCACCTGTCCAGCGACGATCATCGGGTTGATCACGTTGCCGCAGTCGTCCACGGCGATGTAGCCCGTGATCTCGACCTTCCCGGTCTCGCGATCGACCTCGACCTCGCATCCGTGCGCGCCGAACGGGAACACGCAATTGGGCGGGTCGAAGAAGACCGTCTCGTCCAGGCCGGGCGTCACGCCCTCGGGCATCCCGAACGCCTGCCAGGCGCGGAAGGCCACCTCCTGGATGGTCGTGCGCTTGTCCGGGCTGCCCTTGACCGCGAACGCGCCGCCCTCGAAGTCCAGGTCGTCGGGCGACGCCTCGAGCATCTGGGCGGCCACCAGCCGGGCCTTGTCGCGGACCTTGCTCGCGGCGAGGTGGACCGCCGTGCCGCCGACCGCCACGCTGCGGCTGCCGTACGTGCCGAGCCCGTAGGGGGCGAACGCCGTGTCGCCGTGGATCACCTCGACGTCGTCGAACGGCACGCCGAGCTCGGTCTCGACGATCTGCGACCACGAGGTCGCGTGCCCCTGTCCGTGCGGCGACGTGCCGGTTATGACCGTGACCTTGCCGGTCGGGTGCATCCGCACGGTGGAGCTCTCCCACCCGCCCGGCGTCAGCCCGAGCACGTTGCGGGCGACGTCCGACGGGACGAACCCGCACACCTCGACCCACGTGGAGAGGCCGCGGCCGAGCAGCTTGCCGCGCGCAGCCGCCTCCGTCCGCCGCCGCTCGAACGTCTCCTTGTCGTCGGAGAGCTCGAGCAGCCTGTCGAGCGTCTTGGCGTAGTCGCCGGAGTCGTACATGAGGCCGATCGCGGTCGTGAACGGGAACTCGGCCGGGAAGTTGCGCCTGCGCACCTCGGTGCGGCTCATGCCGAGCTCGCGAGCGAGGATGTCCATCATCCGCTCGATCGCGTGCGTGGCCTCGGGACGGCCGGCGCCGCGAAGGGCGTCGGTCGGCACCGTGTTCGTGTAGACGTTCGTCACCTTGACGTCGACCTCGGGGATTGCGTACGCACCGGGAGACATCAGGAACGTCAGCTGCGAGATCAGCGGCGTCAGCATCTGCAGGTACGAGCCGTAGTCCTGGACGTAGTGGGCGCGCATGCCGAGCACCTTCCCGTCCTTCGTCGCCGCGAGCTGCATGTGCGCGACCTGGGCGCGGCCGTGGCAGGTGGCGAGCATCGCCTCGGAGCGCTCCTCGATCCACTTCACGGGCGCGCCCACCTTGCGCGAGGCGGCCGCGGCGATGAACTCCTCGGCGTAGGCGTTCAGCTTCGAGCCAAAGCCGCCGCCGACGTCCGGCGCGATCGCCCGCACCTTGGCCTCGCTCACCCCGCAGACGATCGCGAGGAACGTGCGCAGGAAGTGCGGCACCTGCGTCGAGCTGTGGACGACCAGCTCGTCGTTCGCGGTGTTCCAGTCGGCGACCACGCCGCGGGTCTCGATCGGGACGTGGATCAGGCGCTGGTTCCGGATCGTGTGCTCGACCACCACCTCGGCCTTCGAGAACGCGTCGTCGATGCCGTCGGTCTTGTGCGTGAGCACGAGGGCCACGTTGGAGTCGAGCTCCTCGTGCACCTTCGGTGCGCCGTCGGCCCGGGCTGCCTCGACGTCGAGCGCCGCAGGCAGCTCCGCGTAGCTCACCTCGACGGCGTCGGCCGCGTCGCGGGCAGCGTAGCGGTCGCCGGCGATCACGACGGCGATCGGCTCGCCCACGTGGCGGACGCGGCCCTTGGCCAGCGGCGGCCGCAGCGGGTGCACCATGTCGCCGGTGGGGTTCGAGGCGCACGGGACGCCGGCGGCGAACTCCAGGTCGTCTCCGGTCAGCACCGCCGTGACGCCCGGCATGGCCGCAGCGGCGGCCGTATCGATCCCGGTGATGTCGGCATGCGGGAACTGGCTGCGCACGATCGCCATATGCAGCATCCCGGGCAGCTTGAGATCATCGACGAAGCGGCCGCGGCCGGTCAGGAACTTGCGATCCTCCTTGCGCAGCGCCGCGACGCCGATCCCCTTCGCGTGTTCGGCCGTCGTCGCCATCAGACCGTCACCCCCGATGCGGCCCGGACGGCCACGACGATGTTCTCGTAGCCGGTGCAGCGGCACAGGTTGCCCTCGAGCCCGTGGCGGATCTCCTCGTCGGTCGGCGCCGGGGTTGCCTCGAGCAGCTTGATCGCGGTCATCACCATGCCGGGCGTGCAGTAGCCGCACTGGAGGGCGTGGTGCTCGTGGAAGGCCCGCTGCATCGGGTGCAGGTCGCCGTTCTCGGAGATGCCCTCGATGGTCGTCACTTCGCGGCCGTCCGCCTGGACGGCCAGAAGGGTGCACGACTTCACGGCCTCGCCGTCGAGCCAGACCGTGCACGCCCCGCAGTTGGACGTGTCGCAGCCGACATGGGTGCCCGTCAGGTTCAAGTGCTCACGCAGCAGGTGGACGAGCAGCGTCCGCGGCTCGACCTCGGCCGTCCGTGGCTCCCCGTTGACGGTGATGGTGACGGCGCTCTTCATCGAGCCCTCCTCAGACGTCGGGGTTGCGCAGTTGCATAGGCAGGTCTATCGCAGTACGACGCGGATCACAAGTACCCCGGTGCCCCGCCCGGCCCAGCGCCGCAGACGACAGGGCCCGGCGCTCGCTATCAGTGAGCGTGGCGTAGCATCGGTGCTGTGCATGACCTCGCCTCACCCACGTTTCGCGAGCAGCTGGCGGACGGCCTCGTTCGCCGCTGGTCGACCGAGGCGGACGTTGAGCCGATCTCGGCGCTGCTCGGTGCGACCCTGCGGCGCGCGCAGGACGAGATGCCGAATCCGCGTACCGTCGCCGGCACCCACCTGCTCATGCAATCCGACTTCCCCTACATGAGCGCCGACGACGCGGCGATCGTCGAGGACCCTGGGAGAGATGGGAGGGCTATTGTGGCCTGCGTCTTCTTCTGGCGCCACGCGTGGAGCTTTGCCGGCATCCCGTTTGGGGTCACCCGGGCGGAGATGGTGGCGACCGAACCGTCCTACCGCCGCCGTGGATTGGTACGGGCACTGTTCGAGATGGTGCACGCCCGCGGCGCGGCCGAGGGCCACCTGCTCTCTGCGATCACCGGAATCCCTTACTTCTATCGCCAGTTCGGGTATGAGTACGTGCTTGACCTCGAGGGCAGCCGCACCGCGTTCTTCCCGCTGATTCCGAATGCGGACGCTGGGCAGGCGGAGGCCTGCAGCCTGCGCCCGGCAACTCTCGCCGACGTCGACCGGCTGAAGGCGATGTACGACGCCTCCCGCGGAGCGAGCCTGGTCTGGCACGAGGCGCCGCCGGAGCACTGGCGCTCTGAGATCGGCATGTGGGACGACCCGCGCGTGCGGGAGGCCGACGTGCGATCGCACGGTGTTGACAGTCGCTATTGGATGATCGAGACGCCGGGCGGCCAGGTCGCCGGGTCCATCCGCATCGCCAGCCGCCGGCGTGGGCGCGCGCTGCATGTGGACGAGCTGGTGTTCGCGCCGGGGGCCGACGTCGTCTCGATCGCACCGGCGCTGATGCGGGCGCTACGCGAGGTCGGCATGCGAACCCCGCCCGTCCGCGACGACGCCGGCGACTGCGGCGAGATCGAGCTCGCCCTCGGCGCCAGCCATCCGCTCTACGACCTGCTCGGCGACGACGTCGCCCCCAAGCGGGTCCCTCCATACGCGTGGCTGATCCGCGTCCCCGACCTGCCTGCCTTCCTGCGTCACGCGCGGCCGGCCCTCGAGGCGCGCCTGGAGCAATCGGTCCTCGCTCACTCCAGCGTCAGCCTCGGCATTGACCTCTACCGCGACGGCGTTCGGCTCGTCATCGAACAAGGCCGGCTGGTCGCCATCGAGTCCTGGCGGGCTCCGGTGCCCGAGGACGAGTCGACTGCAATGGGCTGCCCACCATTGACGTTCTTGCAACTATTACTCGGCTACCGCAGCCTCGACGAACTGACCGCGATGTTCCCCGACGTTTGGGTGCGACCCGAGCGGCGGCTGCTGGTCGACACGCTCTTTCCGAAGATCCCCTCGCGGGTGGAGCAGTTAGCCTGACGGCGTGAAGTCTTAGCACTGGGCTCAGAGGTCGATGGTAGGGAGATGGCCGCCAGTGAACGGTGGCGTCCGTTCATGGTGTCCGGTCCGTGTCCGTGCCGGGCAGGAAATGGCGTGGTTGGGACGATGATCCTTCCTCAACGTGGAAGGAGCCTGGGCGGGCCCTGCGACCGCTTCGCTCAGCGGAGGAAGGGGGTCACCCAGTCGATCCGACCAGCTGACGTCCAGGCACTTCCGTGATATAGAAGCTGCGAGAAAGGCGGCCCCTGGGCATGGTCAGCGTGTAGCCGGCCGTGGCACGGCCCATCATGCGCGTGCTGGTAAGACCACCGTGCGTCTCCGCCCCAATGCAGCTCCCCAGGTGTCACATACCTCCACGTACAAACGCCCGGTGAGGGCTCGTAAACCCCCACCGGGCGCGGGGCCGGCGGCTTACAGCTGCACCGTCTGCCGAGGGCGGACGATGGTCGCGGCGACGGCCGCCAGGATCAGCAGCAGGGACGCCACGAAGGCGCCGACTGCCGCGTCAGTCCAGTCGAAGCCGTTGTCAGCGGACTGGGCGGAGACGGGCTGGGCGATGACCAGTGGTGCCGTCTGGTTGGTCGGAGAATCCACGGCAGCCGCCATCGGCTGGGGGGCGGCGAAGCTCAGCTGGTGGCCGAGCACGAAGCCCGACTTGTGGAGAACCACCAGGCCGCCGTCGTAACCGAAGCCGGAACGATTGAGTGATGGGCCGCCCGGATGGCCCGTCGCGGCAAATCCGGGATTCTTCCCGCCGATATCGGTGGACGCCCGGGTGGGCATGGCCTGGGCGGCCGATGCCGAGATCGCCAGCAGGCCGGCGGCGACGAGGACGGTGCGGAAGAGTCGAGAGGTGGTGCGCATGGGAGTGCTCTCCTTCTTGGTAGATGTGAGGCACGAAGTCATGGGCACAACCTAGGCCGCCTCCAGCGGCCCGACGACATCCCGGGATACGCGCGCAATGTATTGCTCGATACTCAAGCCCGTGCTCGGAGATCGGCGGTCGAGGATCCGCAGCCGCGCGCCTCAGCGGATCTCTGAGCGCCAGACGTCGTTCGCGGGACGTACGTAGCGGACGTAGCGGTCGTGGCCGGCTTGGAATCCCCGGGCTGGCCAGAACCGTGACGGCTGGGTCTATAAGTATCGCGGGGGTTACATCATCCGAGCCAGGCGATCGTTGCGGGAACAGACGCGGCCACGCACCGACCTAGACGACCACCGTCGACCATGGATGGGACGCCAGCGTCCCGCGCGCGACGATCAGTCCTCGTTGCCCACATGTCGGGGTGACCGTCGTTCGGACATTGCGAAACGAGAGTGACTTGCCGGTCTGCGACCAGTTCGCCGAGATCACCGTGCCGAAGCACCCCGGGTCGTCGCGGTCGGTGAGAAGCAGCCGGCGCCCGGCATCGACGCGGTAGGTGCCAGATCGCTCCCAGGTTTCACCCGACGACTTGACCTGGAGCAGCCGCCAGCTGCCCATCTCGAGGCTCAGCGTGTAGACGCCGATCTGATCTTCGACTCCGTCGAAGCCGGGTGGGAAGTCGTTGCGATCGAGCGTGACCCGGTAGGCGCCCTCCGGGGCGGGATCATCGGTGGCGCTTTGCGTCCACAGCTCATGTTGGTGGTTGAGCGGGCGATCGCCCGACGCCGGGCAGCGATCCTTGTGCAGGTACTGACGGCATTCGGCTGCCGTGAAGTCACGCGTGACTCGCGCCTCGGCCAGACCGATCAACTGGTCGGAGTCGAGCGAGTACACACGCACCGTGCCATCGTCGCCACCGCTGGCCACGCGGGTGCCATCGGGGCTGAAGGCCACTCTGTTGATGGTGGCGGAGTGTCCGGCCAGGGTCAGAATCGTCCGGTTGCTTTCCACGTCCCAGATCCGCACGATCTCGTCCTGGCCGCCAGTGGCAAGCAGCGTGCCATCTGGGCTGAACTGCACCGACTGGACGTTGGCCGCACCTGGCAGCCGCGCCGCAAGGGTGCCGTCCTCAGTTCGCCAGAGACTGACGCCGGTCGATCCGGAGGCGGCGACAACGCTGCCGTCGGGGCTGAAGGCGACACCATTGCCGCCGCCGTTGACGACGTCGCGTGACAGGATCTCGCGGCCGCCGGCCCGCCTCCAGACATGCAGCCGGCCGGCCTCGGTGACGCCGGCCACGAGGGTGTCGTCGGGACTGAAGACCACGCGCCGAACGGCGTCGTAGTTGCTCCCGGGCTGACCCAGCGTCCCGATTCGGCGGCCTGACTGGGCATCCCAGAGGGCGACGGTGCCGGACTGTGGAGTGGTGTTCGCCAGCGCTCCGGCGACCAGCGATCCGTCGCTGCTGTATGCGACGTTGGACATCCAGATGGAGTCGGAGGCCGGCATTGTCAGGTCACGCACGTGCCGTCCGGTGCCGGCGTCCCAGATCGCCGGAGTGCCACCGGTGACGTACTGCCGTGCATCCGGGGAGAACGCAACCCCATCGCCGCCTGACCCCGCGGCAAGCGATTCCTCCCCACTCGCGGCATCCCAGATCCGGACGGATCCGTCGTACTGATCGCTCAGCAACCGGCGACCGTCGCCGCTGAACTCGACCGCCTCGACGCCTCCACCGCCGTCGAGCGTGAGCAGTTCGCGGCTGCCGCTCGGCGAGATGTCCCAGAGGCGGCCGGTTTGGTCCGCGCCGCTGGTCTGCAGCCACCTGCCTGAAGGGCTGAAATGGACGCCGTAGGCATCGCCGGCGTGACCGTGCAGCACCATCAGCTGCCGACCCTCGTTGGCGTCCCAGATCCGCACCGTGCCGTCGCTGCCGGCAGTTCCGATCCGCTGCCCGTCGGCGCTGTAGGAGACGTACCAAACGTTGCCGGTGTGCCCGAGCAGCGACAGCAGATGACGGCCCGTGTCGGCGTCCCAGACGTCGGCGCGGCCGGCCGCGCCGGTCGTTGCAATGCGGCTGCCGTCGGGGCTGAATGCCAGTCCGTAGCTCGCGCCATCGACAGCTACGCGCGTCACCTCGCGGCCGCTGCGCACGTCCCAGATCGGCAGTTCGTCCCCGCCGAAGTTCACGGTCGCGGCCACCCGTGTGCCGTCGCGGCTGAAGGCCGTATAGAGGTAGCCGATACCCTCATCGGCATGAGTGATCCGCTGGACCTCACGGCCGGCGCGGGTGTCGACCAGGGAGACGATGCCGTCATCTCCGACGAGCGACACCGTTCGCAGATCGGGGCTCCAGGCGGCTCCGCCGAGCGAGACGTGCCGGTCGAGCTCGATCGACGGCAGCGCCTGCCAGGCGTGGGTATCCCAGAACAGCAGCGTGCCCTCCTCCGTTGCCACCATCAGGCGCCGGCTGTCGGGGCTGAACTGGGCATCGACCAGCGACGGGGCGTGCAGCGTCGCCAGCGGCTGCAGCGTGCCGGCATCGAGCATGATCAGCTCGGCCCCGCCGGCGACCTGTCGAATGTTGCCGAGGACGCGACTATCGGGGCTGGCCCAGATCGAGCCGCCGAACCGGCGCAGCGTGCGGTCTGCGCCGACGGCGCTGTGCAGTGCGGAGATCGCTTCCGGGATCGCCTCGCCGTCCTGGTGCGTCTCCCGGGCTGCGGCCAGGGCCAGCAGCACGCTGCGCTCCGGGTCGACCTCGAGGTTGGCCTGCGAGGCCGTGGCCAGCTCACGGGCGGTGGCGAGCCGGCCGCGCTCTTCGGCCCGGCCGCGCTGGCCGAGCGCCACCGCCGACAGGGCTACGGCAATCAGGGCGGCGATCGCCATCGCCGCCACCAGCGCCCGCAGACGGCGGATCGATCGCCGTTCCAGCGCGCGTTCCTTGGCCTGGCGCTGCTGTTCCTCTGCCGTCTCCGCCTCGCGCGCGGCGACGCTCTCGTTCAGGTAGTCGCGCTCGTCGCTGGTGAGCGCGAGGCCGCTGGCTTCGGCCCACGCCTCGAACTGTCCGAGCCGGCTTCCGCGCAGCAGAAAGCTGGGGTCGCGGCCGGCGCGCTCCCACTCGCCGGCTTCGGCCTCCAGTCGCCGGCGCATGATCACATCCTCGCGGGCACCGTCGATCCAGCCACGAAGCCGCCCCCACTCCCGCAGCAGCGCCTCGTGCGCGACTTCGACGGTCGGCCCTCGCGAGTCGGGGTCACGATCGAACGACAGCATCCGGTGACTGCCGAACCGGTCGATCACGGAGTCCATCGCGTCCGCCTCGATCGGCAGCGACGCCAGTTCCGCCAGCGGCACCAGCCGGCGCGTGTCCTCGCTTCCCTGGCCGATGCTGACCAGCCGCAGGAACAGTTGGCGGGCGGCGTCCTTGGCCGGTGCGGGCAGCTCCGTATACAGCTGCTCGGCGCGTTTCGCCAGCGCCCCAGTGACGCCGCCGGTGGCGCGGTAGCCTTCGAGCGTGAGGGCACCGCCGCGACAGCGCTCGAAGGTCTCGGTGAGGGCGTACTGAAGCAGCGGCAGGGCGCCGGGCTGGCCCAGCACGTCGCCGATCATTTCGGCCACTAGCACCCGTTCGGCGACAACTCCGACCCGTTCCGCCGGACCCGAGATGGCGCTCTCCAGCTCCTCGGCTGACAGCGGCAGCACGGTCAGCGTCTGCGCGCGAACGTGCTCGGCGAGGCCGGGCAGCAGCAGCGGCCGGTCGTAGAAGTCGGCCCGTAGGGTGGCGATCACGCGGATGCGCGAATGTGGGTCGCCGACGGCGGCCACCAGGCTGTCGACGAACCTCGCCCGCGCGTCCGCGTCTTCGACCAGCGTGAACAGCTCCTCGAACTGATCGATCAGCAGCACCAGCTCACAGTCGCCGGGCGGAAGCACCCGCTCGACGGCACGCGCCAGCCCCAGCTCATCCCGGTCGAGCTCGTCGATCAACCACGGCGTCGAATCGAACGCCACCCGCAGCAGGCTCGCCTCGAGTTCCTCCATCGGCCGCGATCCGGGCAGCATGTCGGTGTAGATCCAGCGGTCGGATCCCGGCACCGCGCCGGCCCGCAGAGCCGGGATCAGGCCGGCTCGCACCGCCGACGACTTACCACTGCCCGACGGCCCGACCACGGTCAAGAACCGGTGGCCGGCGGAGCGGGAGCCAAGGGCGGAGACGAGGTCGCGAACCAGCGCGTCGCGGCCGAAGAAATCCTCGGCGTCGCGCTCGCCGAAGGGGCGCAGTCCCTTGTAGGGGTTGCGCGCCGGTGCTGCGTCCGGGACCGCCGCCGGCCGGGCGTCGACGGCCGCCGTCAGTGCCGTCGAGAACTCCTCGGCGTCAGCGAACCGCTGCGAAGGGTCGGCGGCGGTCGCCCGCGCGATCACCGCGTCCAGCGCAGATGCTCGCTGATCGCCGCCCGCCTGCAGCATCTCCCGAAGCAGCGCCCCCAGCGAGTAGATGTCGGACTGCGGCGTCAGCGGCTGGCCGGCCAGCTGCTCCAGCGAGCGACACCCCTGCGAGGTCTGGTAGGCGCTCGCAGACGAGCCGCTGAGGGCGAGGCCGAAGTCGGACAGATAGGCGTTGCCGTCCTCGTCCAGCAGCACGTTGCCTGGAGAGACATCGCGATGCACAAGCCCGCGACGATGGGCGGTGCCGAGCGCTGCGGCGACATCGGTGGCCACGCTGACGGCCTCGGCGGCCGACAGCGGCCCGGCAGCCAGGCGGTCGGCGAGGCTGCCACCGCGCATCAGCCGCATCACCAGATGCGCGCCGGAAGCATCGCGCCAGGAGTCGTACACGGGCACGATGTGCGGGTGCTCGAGGCTGGCGACGACGCGTGCCTCCTGTTCGAACCGGCGGACGAAGTCGGCGTCCCTGGCGAACGCCGGGCGCACCTGCTTGATCGCCACCTCGCGGTCGACGCTCGGGTCGAGCGCGCGCCAAACCACGCCCAGCGATCCCTCGCCGATCGGCTCAAGAAGCCGGTAGCTGCGCAACGGCACGCCGCGCAACTCGAGTTCCGGATCCTTATCCAGCATCCGGCGGTCGAGCTCGCGCAGCTGTGACGAGGGCCCGCCGGCCGGGCCGCCGGCCGCTGCGGTGGCGCGCTCGAAGGTCTCGTGCGCCTCCACTGCCCGGCCCGAGCGGTAGAGGGCTAGCATCAGGTCGGCCCACAGCCGCTGGCGCAGCGGATGGGCATCCACCAGCCGCTGCAGCTCGGCCACCACCTGAGCGTGCTCGCCCAGCGCCAGCCGCGCCTGCATCAGCGACTCGATGGCAGCCAGCCGCAGCTCGTCCAACCTTGCCGCGTCGCCATGGAGGCCGGCGTCGTCGGCTAGCTCGCCGAATGGCGGCCCCCGCCACAGGTCGAGCGCCTGTTCGAAGGTGGACGCCGCCTGCGCCGGATCCGTGGCGGACGCCCGGTGGCCGCGCCGCAGTAACTGTTCGAACCGCAGCAGGTCGACCTCATCGGTTTCCACGCGCAGCGCGAACCCCGGGCCTGCGCCTTCAATTCGCTCCGAGCCGAGCAAAGACCGCAGCGTCTCGACGTGACGGCGAACGGTGCTGCGCGCTGCCTTCGGCGGATCGGCCCTCCAGATCTGGGCGGTCAGCGAGTCGGTCGAGACGACACGGTTGGCCGCCAGCAGCAGGTGGGCGAGGATCAGCCGGTCACGCCGCCCCGCCAGCTCGACCCGCTGCCCGTCGCGGCTGACCGCGAACGCTCCTAGCGTTCGGATCTCGAGAGCGCCCGCCGAGCCGCCGGCCCCGTTCGCCGTCGCCGGCACCACTGCGTGCATGTGCACCGGCCGTGAGAACCCCTTCAGGTGCACCGGCCCCTTGTCCTCGAAGGCAACACCGGTGACCACGCCGACCAGGTGCGCCAGTTCGGGGGTGATCAGAATCTCGCCCGGTTCCGCGCGTGCGCATAGGCGCGCGGCCATGTTCAGCGCTCGCCCCCGAAAGCCATCGCCGACCGGCACCGCCTCGCCCGCATCGAGGCCAATGCCGGCCTTCAGCGAGACATCGGGATCGCGGCCCGAGCGCACGGCGGCCTGCAGATCGACGGCCGCCCGGATGCCCTCGCGGGCCGACCCGAACACCGCCAGCACCTCATCACCGCGCACCTCGATCACCCGGCCCGCCCGCGCGGCGACAACCTCCGACGCGATCGCGGCGAACCGTTGCGTCAGCCGCGCGGCCGCCTCATCCCCCCGCTCGTCAACGAACCGCGTGTAACCACGCAGATCGGCGATCAGGAACGTATGGATCGCGGAACTCGCGCTCGGAGCCTCAAGCCCGCTCTGCGGTGACCTCGTCTCCATGGACCACCCGGTTGGTGAGCGCTGAGTATCTCGCGGTCGTGGCGATCGTGCAGGAAATTCTGCCAACGGCGCCGGGCACGCACACAGACGGCTCGACGTCTCTAGCGGGTACACTGGTGCGGTTCTCGTCCATTCAGCTAATGCGTAAAACCGCATGGTTGAGCCAAAAAAGCCCTCTAACGGACTCGGAACCGTTGAGCGGGAATGTTCGATAGGTCATCGCGGATCCTGGCGCTTCGGCTCGTTGTCAACGCGGTTGTCGCTGCCAACGGTGCTGATCCGCGGCGCGGCGGGCGGTCCAGCAGTCGGGCCGGGATGACCCGGCCCGAGACCTGTTGAGCGCGTGCGCTGCTAGAGCTGTGCGACGCGTTGCGGCCTAATGCGGCTTGCGGTGATCGCTGCCAGTAGTAGCACCAGGGTCGCGATGCCTGCGCCGAGTATGCCGGCCGTCCAGTTGAATCCCGAGTCGGCGACGTTGATGGGCTGTGGCACGGCCTGGGTGACGACGTTCGGAACCTGCTGCGCGTTGGGCGGATCGACTGCCGGGCTCATGACGCTGCTGATCTTAGCGGCGGCGTGATGCTGGTAGAGGGCCTGCCCGCCGTAGAAACCCTGGTAGACGTTGCTGACGTGGGCCGCCGACTGACCGGTGTAGCCGGCGCCGATCGGCCGCGCCTGCGCGGCCGTGACGGAGAGGGCGAGAATGCCGGTGGCAACGATCACGATGCGCGCGATGCGGGCGGTGCTGGCCATGATGGTGCTCCCTTCGGCTGCGGATGCGGTGGAAAACGTCATGGGCACAAGGTAGGTCGCCGCCGGCGGCTGGTCGACATCCGCGGATGCACAACCCGTGTAATATCGGATACACAAGTCTCGGTGCGACGTGACCGATCGTCCGGCCACGTAGCAGACGCCATCCGCTACCGAAACGCCTACCGGCGCCTGCCTCAACATGGGGACAGGCGAGGCGCACGCCAGGCCAGGCTCGTGCCAAGCCACCCTAGTGGTAACAGTGGATTCGACCTCTCGACCAGTGACAGCCGAGTGGTTCGTCGAGCCCGAACGCGGCTCGCCTGAGGCATACTGAGGACCAGGAGGCGACGCGTCCCGGTTCCGTGCTTAGCGCGGCCTGACTGTCCTCGCTGGCAGGGGAACCTGTGATCACCATGGCTAAGTCCCCTTCCCCATCATGGAAGGGGCCGGGGACGGCGCAAGCTGGGGCGGTGTTCGGAGCTGCTCATGCGTGAAGCATCACTGACTCATGCAAGCATCCAGGGGTGCCAGACCGGGCGTGCCGGCCCACCTCCCTGGATGATTGAGCTGCCCTCAACGGTTCGAGTCCTTCAGGCGCTTGCCTCACGACGCAACCCGCCGGCAAGAGCCCAGACGCGCGGAGGTGTCAGGGGCAGCTTCCGCGGTGCGGGACACTCGAGTCCGAGCGCGTCTGCCACAGCGCCTGCGATGGCCGCGCCTGGTCCGTTGATGCCAATCTCGCCAACCCCTCTGGCCCCTGTGGGCGTGAGCGGCGTCGGCGTCTCGATCATTTCGAGCGTGATTGGCGGTGCGTCGGCGGTCGTTGGCAGGTGGTACTGGCCCAGGGTAGGACTGAGGAACTGACCGTCATCGTCATAGACAAGCTCCTCAAGGAGCGCACCGCCGATGCCTTGTACCACCGCACCGACTATCTGGCCGGCGACCGTGCGGGGGTTGATGAGCACGCCGCAGTCGGTGACGGCGACGTAGCGCACAACCGACACCTGACCGGTGGCGGCGTGAACGTCGACAACGGCCACGTGGGTTGCGTAGGACGTGGTCTCGTCAGGCGGTTCGTACGTCGCGATCGCCTCGAGCCCGGGCGTACCGCCGGCCGGGATGATCTCGCCGGTCTGGAGTTTCCGCGCCAGGCGGGGTATTGGAACACCTAGGTCAGGACTTCCTCGAACCTGCGCCGTACCCTCGGCGAGCTCCACGTCAGCGGGGGAGGCCTCGAGAAGTTCGGCAGCCGCCGCGATGAGCTTCTGGCGCAGGATGCCGGCTGCCTGGAACGCGGCGCTGCCGCCCACCGCGACGCCGCGGCTTGCGATCGCCCCCACCGGGCTGAACGGAGTGATGGCAGTGTCCCCACAGACGACGGTCACGTCACGCTCGGGGTCGATTCCGAGCTGGGAGGCGCAGATCTGGGCGATAGCTGTATCGATGCCCTGTCCTTGTGTCGAAAGTCCCGTGTAGATCGTCGCCTTGCCGGTGGCGTCCATCCGGATCTGCACTGTCTCGAACCCGCCGAAGCGCATCCCGGCCTGGACAGCGGCACGAGATGGGCCGAACCCGCCTCGCTGGATGATGCAGGCCACGCCGACACCGCGTCGCCAACCATCCGCTGTTGCCGCGTGCGGGCGACCGGGCGCGTCGCCGGCCAGTTCCAGGGCGCGATCGAGCGCACGGTGGTGGTCGGCACGATCGTAGGTCAGGCCGGCCGCACTGGCATAGGGAAAAGCATCGGCCGGGATCAGGTTTCGTCGCCGTATCTCCACAGCGTCTGTGCCGAGCTTCCGTGCCAGCTCGTCCATCAGCCCCTCGATCACGAACGCGGCCTCCGGGCCGCCGTACCCTCGGTAGGCCGCGCTTGGTGTCTTGTTGGTGACCACGCCGAACACCTGCAGCCGATACGCGCCCACGGTGTAGGGGCCGGGCAGCGTGGACGCTGCATAGAGCGCCGTGCCGATGCCATGGTTGCCGCTGGTGGCTCCGGCGTCGAACAACAGCCTGCCGCGAAGGCCCAGCACCTGGCCTGTCGCGTCGGCGGCGAGCTCGACCTGATACAGCTGCTCACGGCTGTGAACGCAGGCTGCGAGATGTTCGACGCGGGTCCTCCACCCACTTCACCGCGTGGCCCGTACGATGCGCCAGCGCGCAGACCACCGCCTCCTCCGCTGAGAGATGATCCTTGACGCCGAAGCTGCCGCCAACGTCGGGTGGGATCACGCGGATCGCGTTCTCGGGCATATCCAGCACCTCGGCCAGGTCCATGCGAGCATGGTGTGCCGCCTGGATCGACGCATGCAGTTCGAGCAGGCTCGAGTTGGGGTCAAAGCGCGCCAGCGCGCCCCGGGTCTCGATTGGCATGCCCGTGGAACGGCCGACGTGGAAGCAGGCGGCAACGAGGTGCTCCGCTTGGCTGAAGGCGCTGTCCGTGTCGCCTTCACCGACGAGGACGCTGGCCAGCACGTTGTCACCCCACTCTGGGTACAGCAACGTGCAACCCTCGTCGAGGGCGCGGTCGGCTTGAGAGACGGCGGGAAGCGCCTCATAGTCGACCTCGATCAGCGAGGCGGCGTCCTCTGCGACGTAGGGATTCGCGGCGAGGACCGCAGCGATCGGCTCGCCGACGAACCGCACACGTGCGTCAGCGAGCAACGGGTTGTCGATTACGCGCTGGCCGGGTACGCACCATCCTACCGGCAGGCGGCGAACACCCCAGCTCTCGAGATCGCTCTGCGTGTACACCCCGAGCACCCCTGCAACCGCCAGAGCGGCCGATGCGTCGACGGCGTTGATGATCGCATGAGGGTGTGTGCTCCGAACGAACGCGACGTGCACAGCGCCGCGGTCTGGGAGGTCGTCCAGGTATCGGCCGCGGCCGTGGACGAGCCTCGGCGCCTGTAGCAGGCGGATCGCCCGCGGATCGTCGGTCACGGCGCGACCCCTCGGGCGGCCGCGACAATCGCCTGGTACCCGGTGCACCGGCAGATGTTGCCGGACAGAGCCTCACGCAATGCGGCCTCTTCGAGGCCCTCCAGCTCGGGCAATAGCTCGGCAAGCGAGACCAGAAATCCCGGCGTGCAAAAGCCGCACTGCAGCGCGCCGTGTTCGATGAAGGCGGTCTGGGTGGGGTGGGGTGCGCCCGGCTCACCGAGTCCCTCGACGGTGGTCACCTCGTGTCCGTCCACCTGAACCGCGAATAGCAGGCAGGCGCGGACCGAGCGGCCGTCCAGCAGCACGTTGCACGCTCCGCAGACTCCATGCTCACATCCGACGTGCGTGCCGGTTAGCCCGAGGGTGTGGCGCAGGAAGTCCGACAGTAACAACCGCGGCTCGACCTGCTGCTCAACCAGGATTCCGTTCACGTTGGTGCGGACGATCATGCGGCGGCGACCCTCTCGAGCGCCTGTGCAGAGACGCGCTGCACCAGGTCGGCTGCAACGGCTCGGCGGTAGGGGTCTGCGACGTCGGCCAGTTCGCCCGGGTGGCTCACCACTCGGGGGCTGCCCGCCACCCCGGCCACCGCCGCGCGGACGCCGCCGCCGGCATCGGCGACGGCGGAGACGGCCACGATCGCGTGCGCGGTGTACGACGGTGCCACTTCCTCAAATGCCCAGCCCTGGTCGCGCCGAAGCACCGGGATCCTCACCTCCACCACCAGCTCCCCGGGGCTGCGTGCGTTCGTGTACGGCCTGGTGAAGAAGGCGTCGCAGTCCAGCTCGCGAGTGCCGTCGCGGGAGGCCAGCACGATCACACCGCCGCAGGCGGCCACGACGGTCGGTATCTCGGACGCAGGATCGGCCTGAGCCAGATTGCCGCCAACGGTGCCGCGGTTGCGCGTCTGCGGATTGCCGACGTGTCCGAGCGCACTCGCAAGCAACGGGCACAGGCTGGTGCAGAGCGGTGAGCGCTCGACGTCGCGCTGACGAGCCATCGCGCCGATTACGAGCATCCCATCTCGCTCGTCGATGCCGTCCAGCCCCGGGACCTCGTTCAGGTCGACAACCATCGCCGGTCGCGCCAGGCGAAGGTTCATCATCGGCACCAGGCTCTGCCCGCCCGCCAGAGGGATGGCATCGTCACCCCGCTCCGCGAGCAGCTGGAGCGCATCGTCCAGCGACGACGGCCGCTCGTAGTCGAACGGAGCCGGCTTCACGCTATCCGAGCAGTCTTTTGGTGTCGAAGTACTCTGCAGCACGCTTCACGAGCCCGTCCTCCATCTCGACTATCAGAGCGAACGGGAAGTCCAACCGGCCACCCTCTGCAAGGGCACTTCGGAACTCGCCTTCGGCGAAGCCGAGGTCTCCCCTGGCGAGCGTGTGGCCGAGGGTGACCTCGCAGGTGGACAGCGCAGCCATCGCCGGCCGGTTCCCTTCACGCACATCATCGACTCCGCGCAGCGCGCCCGGCTTGAGCGGATCTTCGTACGTGCCGTCGTTTGTGAAAAGCGCCGCCAGCGCATCAGCATCGAGCTGATCCCAGCACCTGCAAATCGCCACCATCGCCTCATCTGCGGTCACGACCGTGTCACCTCTCTTCGGTTCAGTTGACAAACGGGAGATTGGCAACCACGGCCTGAGCCGTGCCGTTGCCATTGTGGATCAGCACCTGCTCGCCGACTTCGTGTCTGCCGTCGAGTAGTGCGATCGCCGCGGGTCGCTCGAGGGCGTAGGAGTACGCGGCCCAGCGCACGAGGCCGATGATTGCCCCGCGTAGGTCCTCGACCGGCCAGAATTCGGCCATCGGCGGAAGCGATTCGGCCGGCTCGCAGAGCAATCCCACCGTTGTTCGCCGTGGCCCTTCTAGGTGGATGGCCCGCAGCGCCTCCTGGCCGACGAACGGGCCGTGATCGAGGTCGACCAGACGCCCTTGCCCGGCCTCGTACGGATTCATTCCGGAGTTGACGTAGTAGTGGGTGTCGGTGATCGCGCCCTCCAACGCGCGGCTCAGGTTGGGGCCCGTCACCATCAGGTCATGCTCCTTGCCGGCGTCGCTCAGCGCCGTCCAGATGCGTGGCGCCTCCTCGCTTGACAGGGGGTAGATCTCATAGCCGTGCTCGTGGCTCCACCCGGTGCGGGTGACGATGCACGGGACTCCGGCGATCGCTGTTTCCCGCGCCCGGTAGAACGCGAGGCCGTCGATGTCGGGTGTGACCGCGTTGATCACGTCGCCAGACCGTGGTCCCTGCAGCTGCATCGGCGCCACGTCGGGCTCGTGCACCGTCGTGTCGTAGTCGCCGTTCATGGCGACGCCGCGCGTCCAGAGCGTCAGGTCGACGTCCCCATGCGAGATCCATACCGTGTCCTCGTACGGCCGGATCACGATCGGCTCCGTCATGATCTGGCCGTCGGGGTCGCAGATCAGCGTGAATTTGCACTGGCCCACCTCGATCGCACTCAGGTCGCGGGTCGCCAGGTGGTCGGCGAGATGCACGGCGTCCGGGCCGGTGAGAGCCGTCTGGCGCTCCGCACCGACATCCCAAAGGGTTACGCCTGTCGTGAGAGCCATGTACTCGTCTCGCGGGTCGCGGCCGTAGGAAATCGGCATGTACATGTGGTTGTAGGGCATGAAGGCATTCGCGCCGGCGGCCAGGGTCTGCGCGAAGTAGGGCGAGCGGCGGACGTTCGGGAACAACGGGTGGATTACAGTCACGTTGAGTCCTCTTCGGGGAGCGGATCGAAGTCGGCAAGGTCGGGGCCGCCGTTAACACTGAATCCGCCGTCCACGACGAGCGCCTGTCCCGTGATCCAGCTTGCGTCGTCGGACAAGAGGAAGGCGACAGCCCCGGCCACGTCCTCGGCGCTGCCGACCCGCGGCAGGGGCGTCCGGGCCGCGTCCCAGCGGCGCAGGCGATCGTCGCTCGTCCAGCCGCTCGCATTGCCCATCCCGGCTGCGATCGAGCCTGGGCACACGGCGTTGACGGTCACGTTTCGGCGTCCCATGTCGGCGGCGAGCGAGATCGTGAGGCCGAGGATGCCGGCCTTGGCGGCGCCGTAGGACGGCATGTTGCGGAAGCCGACAACGGCCGCGTTCGAAGAGATCGTGACGATTCGGCCGAAGCCGCGTTCGCACATTCCCGGCAGTACCGCTCGGCAGCAGGCGGCGACGCCGCCCAGATCGACGCGGATCGCGCTATCCCACGCTTCGATTCCGCGTGACCAGTCCTCCCAGTCGAAGATCCCGGCCACGTTGACGAGAAAGTCTGGCCGGACAGCTTCGCTCCCGAGCGCCTCGGTGACGGCCGCGGGGTCGGACACATCGACCGCAATAGATCTCACGCGGGGGTCGGCGGAGGCAGGCGGCTGCTGCAGATCGAGGACGACGACGGCGACACCCTCCTCTTGCAGTCGCTGCACCACTGCGCGGCCGATCCCTCCTGACCCGCCGGTGACAGCCGCCAGGCGCCCGGCCAAACCCCTCATGGTGCGGCCCGCCCGAGCCACAAGCCCTCGTTTCCGGCCCACCGGTTGATGCCGGCGTCGGTCAGCGCGCAGCGCGCGTAGATCTCGTCATAGGCCGGCGCCAACCGGGCCGCCCAGCGCTCGACCGGTTCGACGGCCGCCGCCCAGTGGCTGCTCCAGCGGGCGAGATCGCGCCGTAGCTGGTCCTCGTCGATGGTGGTCAACCGGCCCTCCTGGACAACCAGTCGGCCGTCCACGAACACGGAGCGCACCGATGAGCCGTGCTCTCCGTACACGAGCGCGTTTCCCAGTTTCGCGATTGGGGTGTCCAGCACGGGTTCGAGGTCGAGCAGGATCAGGTCGGCCGGTGCACCGACGCGGATCGTTCCGAGGCCGTCCACACCGAGGCAACGACCGCCCGTCTCGGTCATCGCATCCAATATCTCGTCCGCGCGGGGCCACGTCCGGTGGTCGGGGTCGCCGATCGTGTGAAGCATCCCGGCAAGGCGGCCGACCTGCCAGAGATTGCAGCGGTCCTCCACCGTGGCCTCGTCGGTGCAGAGGGCGACGGGAATACCTGCGTCGCGGAGCTGGCGGTAGGGCATGACTCCGCTGCCGCACCGCAGGTTGCCGCTCGGGGAGTGCACGACGATCGCACCGGCGTCGGCGATGTCGTGGATGTCGGACTCGTCGACCCAGACGGCGTGCACGATCACCGACCGCTCGCAAAGCACTCCCAACTCCCGAAGGTGTCGGATCATCGATGCGCCGTAGAAGGCATCGGCGGCGACCCGCTGCAGCTTGGTCTCGTACACGTGGAAGACGAAAGGCAGGTCGAGCTCGCCCGAGAGCCCGTGCAACCGCAGCATGTACTCGTCGGTAGCCCGCTGCGGGGCTGAGCAGGACAACGCGCAGCGCAGCCGGCCGCTCTCCGCTCCGTGCCAGCGCCCGACGAACCGCTCGTAGAAGCCGACCAGTTCCTCGACGGGTGGAACGCCCTCGTCCATCCGTGCCACGACATCGGCCGGTAGCAGCTCCTTGAGGCCGGGTATCCACTCGTACTCGACCTTGTTCGGCAGGTAGACGGCCACGGTCGCGCGGATGCCCGAGTCGCGATATGCGCCCATCAGCCCGGCCACGGTCTCGTCACTGGGCTCGGGGTAGAACATCGCGTCGTCGAAAACGGACGTCACGCCCACCTTCAGCATCTGGGAGGTGGCCCAGAGTACCTGTGATCGGTAGAGCTCAGGGGGAAACGGGCCGAAGTCGAACGGCGGCAGCTCGTAGAGCATGAACAGCTCCAGCGGCAGGTTTGCAACGAACGCCCTGTTGAACGTGCCGGTGGAGTGGAAGTGCGAGTTGACGAGGCCGGGGAAGAGCAGCAGGTCGGTCGCGTCGACCACCTGCGCGCCATCGGCAGATCGGTCGGTGGCAGCCGGCGCGAGCTCGACGATCCGCCCCCCGGCCAGGCGAACATCCACCGGCTCGCTCAGCGTTCCGGTTTCGAGATCCTCGCAGAGCCGGGCACCTGCGATCAGCCACGAAGCGTGCGTCGGCTCGTCTACCACGCGCTGC
This sequence comes from uncultured Actinomycetes bacterium, assembly GCA_963766445.1. GTDB lineage: Bacteria > Actinomycetota > Thermoleophilia > Gaiellales > JAICJC01 > JAICYJ01. Next base: position 21,151 of record CAVXZW010000014.1, read on the forward strand.
CCAGGCTGATGGTGACGGCCTCGCCGTTGATGCCGCTCGCGGCGGCACTGGTAAGGAACGCGATCGTCTCGGCTACTTCCTCTGCCGTGACGATGCGACCCGCGGGCGAGTCGGCATCACGCTGCCGCCAGATCTCGTCGGTCGACACACCCAGAACGCTCGCCTCCACCTCAGCCGTGTGCTCGGACATCGGCGTTCGCACCCACCCAGGGCAGACGGCGTTGCACGTGACGCCGTACGGAGCGAGGTCATGCGCGGCGGCGCGCATGAGACCAAGCAGCCCGTGCTTGGAGGCACAGTACGCCGACATCTGTGGTCCGCCGACCTCGCCGGCCGTCGAGCTGACCATCACGATTCGCCCCGACCTACGTTCGACCATATCGCCGGCGGCGAGCCTGGTGAGGTGGAAGGCACCCTCGAGGTTGACCGCGAGCGATTGCCGGAACAGGGTGGGATCCTGTTGCCAGATGGGACGCTCAACCCCGCTCTCGACGCCCGCATTGTTTACCAGAACGTCAACACGTCCATGGCGCCGCAGGGTCTCATCGACGATTGATTCGCATGCCTGCTCCGTCTCCACGCTGGCGACGATGTAGTCGGCGCCGACGGAGTCCTTCAGTGACCGCAGTTCGCGCTCCGTTCGCGACACCGCGACGACGGTCATCCCGCGGCTCATGAGTAGCTCGGCGGTCGATCGGCCAATACCGCGGCCGCCGCCGGTCACGAGCGCGACTGCGCCCGTCATGCCACCACCCGGTTCGCGCGTGAAGGGTTGGTAAGTGGCGTCGCCGGCAACAGGCTACCGAGGCGGCGCTCAGCACGGTGACCTGCGTCCACCACGAGTTGCCCGAAGCGACGGGACATCTCGGTGTCGAAGCGATGCAGGGGGCCGGCGAGCCCGAGCGCGGCAATCGCGATGCCGTCCGCCGATCGAAGAGGCGCGGCGACCCCCCACGCGGCAACGTCCGTCTCTTCCGTCGATGTCGCATACCCACGCTCCCGGATCTCGACGAGTTCGGCTCGTAGGACGTCCGGATCGACGATGGTCCCGGGCGCGAGCCGCTGCAACGGTCGACTGAGCACCTGCTGGATGTCGTCCGGACGGAGGTAGGCGAGCAGCACCTTGGCAGACGCACCCGCGTGAAGCGGCGTGAGCCGCCCAACATCGAGGGAGAGCCTCAACGGATGGCTGCTCTCGACGCGGTCGATGCAGAGCGACGCACCGACATGCTCTTCGGGCACTGTCAGCAGGGCGGTCTCGCCGGCCGCGGCGGCGAGCTCGCGGAGATCGGAGCGCAGAACGGAACGGAGGTCGATCGACGCCAGGGCACGGCGCCCCAGGCTGATCGCTTCCAGTCCCAGGCGAAAACGCCCGCGACCGAACCGAGCCAGGAAGCCGTGGTGGGTGAGGACGTTGAGCAGGCGGTGTGCGGTGGGGACGGTGACAGACAGCTCTCGGGCGACCTCGCTAGCACCCCACTCGGGCCGCTCGGGTCCGAACAGCGAGAGGATGTGCAGCGCTTTCCCAACGCTGGACGACGACTCGACGCTCGGTGGCGCGCTTTCGCGAGAGTCGTCGGTCACGTCGCCTCCACCTTGGCGTCCGCCAAGACCAGGCCGTGATCGAGCGCATCGAAGATGCAGGTTGATCTCCTCCTCACTCGCGATCAATGGCGGGGCGACGAACAGCGACGTCTGCTCGCCGCTGGTGGCGATCAGGGCCTCCGCTGCCAGCGCGCGGGCGGCCACGCGGCTGGCCAGTGGCTCGGACTCCTGTCCGTGCCACGATTGCCAGGCGGGGCCCGTGAAGCTCGATCGTCCAGTGGAGTCCACGGCCGTCGATCCGGCGCACACCGGGATGCGCCTCAGCGAGGCTCTGCATCCGCTCCAGCATGAACCCATCGAGGTCAAGAGCGCGGCGATAGATCTGGTCGCGCGCCGAGACAGCTAGGTGGGCGCGGACTGCCGCAACGGCGGCCGGATGTCCCCGGAACGTCGAGTAGGTCTGCCAACTCCTGGAGCCGATCAGCTCGGCCAGCTCGCGGGACAGCACGATCGCTCCGGCCGGGGCGGCGCCGGCCGCCAGGCACTTGCCCATCGTCACCATGTCAGGTCGAGCCTGCCCATGTCTGAAACTGGAACCATCCGCCGACCCGGCCGAAGCCGGTGACGGTCTCGTCCGCGATCCACAGGGCACCGGCGGTGTGCGCAGCGGCGGCCACGCGGTCCTGGTACCGATGCGTGTGGTAGATGCCTCCCTGGCTGTAGTCCAACAAGACAGCGGCGCACTTGGTGAGCGTCTGCTCCGCCGCCGCGATCCAATCGTCTCCCGTCCGTCGGATCGGGCTGACCGGTGACGCGTGCCCCCGTCGGCGCCGGGAGTGAACGGACTGTGGCAAGCCGAGGGGGCACCGCGCTCGATGAGCCGGCCCCAGCGAGCCCACCGTGCCACTGGGGCTGCGTGGTCATCTCGCGTGCCAGTCCGAGGCCGCCGTGGTACGCCCGCTCGCGGGTGGCCAGCTCGCTGCGGCCGGTAAGGGCTTGTGCCAGCGCAAGAGCGACGTCGTTCGCCTCGCTGGCACTGACGAAGAACCGCACCGCACCAACCCAGTCGGCGTCCTCAAACGCTATGCGGATCAGGTCATCGGCGGCGTCCTCACGATCCGTCCATGCCCATCCCTCGTTGAGCGCGATCCCGGAGCTGGCTCGTCGGACGGCCTCCACGATCTCGGGGTGGCCGTGACCGAGCGGAGCCGCCGTGTTGCTCGCATCGATCACCCGCCGTCCGTCCGCCAGTTCGAACCACGCGCCGTCGCCACCCACGATCCGCGGGACGGCGGTCTCGCCGGACGTCAGGCTGGTGGATAGCAGACGCGAGCCGGTCAGTTCCGCACCTCGCCGCCGAACCCCCACCTGTCCGGCGCGACACCCTCCAGCAGGACCCACGTCTCGGACCGCACGGCCTCGCCGTAGACCGAAACCAACGCGTCGGTTAGCCGCTCGATCAGCAACCTCGACTGCTCTGGATCCTGGAAACGTCGCTCGAACGCTTTGACCTCGATGATGGGCATGCTTGCTCCTGACGCGTTGGTCCGCTCTCACACATCCCAGCCGGCGTCCACGACGATGTCGTGGCCGGTGATGTTCTTGGCCCGGTCTGATGCAAGGAAGAGGACAGCCTCGGCGACGTCGATCTCGTCGACGAAACGGCCCAGCGCGGTCTGTGAGGCGAACTCGGCGTAGACCTCGTCGGCAGTGCTGCCGCTGCGGGCTGCTTTGGTCGCCACGATCCGGTCCATCCGCGCGCCGTTGGTGACGTTCGGGCAGACGTCGTTCACCGTGATCCCGTACTGGCCGAGCTCGAGCGCAAGCGTGCGCGTGAACCCTCGCACCGCCCACTTGGACGCCGAATACCCGGAGCGATTGCGGTAACCGCGAAGACCCGAGGTGCCGGCGATGTTCACGATCCGACCGGAACCGTTCGCGATCATCGCCGGGATCACCGCCTTACACGGGAGAAACGTACCGACGATGTTCAGCTCGAGGATGTTGCGGAACTCGTCGGCCGGATACTCGTGGCACGGTGTCTCGATGGGGCCGGTACCACCGGCGGAGTTCACGAGAATGTCAACGCGGCCGAACGCCTCGAGTGTCTGGGCGACCAGGGCCTTGGTGTCGTCCTCGGACGTCACATCGCATCGCATCCCGATGACGCGGCCTTGTGTCGAGGCAACGTTCAGCTCGCCGACGACGGCGTCGATGGCCCCCTGGTCGCGTCCGGCTACGACAACTGCTGCGCCCTCGCGCGCCATCAGCTCCCCAACCAGCCGCCCGATTCCTTTCGCTCCCCCCGTGACCACCGCGACGCGCCCTTCCAGCTCACGTTGCCTGGTGTCGGCCGATGCTGGTGCAGTGGCGGCGGCTGTGTGTGGCGCCATTCCTGTTGCCCCTACGGTTCTCGACTACTGAGAAGTTCATTGCGCATAGCGAGAGGCGATGCTAGCATCGCGCCGTCCTCGAGTGCAAGGAGGAGCGATGAGCCGCACCGATCTCGCGCTGCTGCGCGACGCCATTGACATGCACGCCCACACCCATCCGGCGCTGTTCAACCGGCCCATCGACGACGCCGACCTCGCGCAGCAGGCCATCGACTTTGGTATGCGCGGGGTCGTGCTCAAGGATCACGACCAGGCGACGATGGGGCGGGCCTACCACGTCAGCAGGATGTATCCCGAGACGGCCGCGTTTGGCGCCATCGTGCTCAACCGCTCGGTTGGGGGCATCAACCCGCACGTCGTCCAGGCCGCGCTCCAGTACGGAGCGAAGATCGTGTTCATGCCCTCCAACCACTCCAAGTGGCATGCCGACTACTTCCAGACCCCCGACTATCCGCAACTGGGGCGGATGCAGAAGCAACTCCCCGGCAATGGAGTCACGGTGTTCGATGAGTCGGGTTCGTTGACGCCCGAAGCGGTGGAGGTCGTGAGGCTCGTCGCGGATGCCGACGCGTGTCTGGCGACCGGCCACCTCAGCATTGCTGAGATTCGCGCGCTGCTCGACGCGGCCACCGCCAACGGCGTCACGAAGTTCCTCGTCACGCATGCCAACTGGGCGCTCTGCCGCCTCGAGCTAGACGTTCAACGTGAGCTGATCGCGGCCGGCGCGTACCTCGAGTATGTCGCCGTCTCGTGCTGCTCGCCGATCTTCTGGGAACAAAAGCCGGACGAACTTGCCGAGTGGATCGAAGCGCTCGGGGGAGACCGCCTGGTGCTAAGTTCGGACCTCGGCCAGGCGTCCGCTCCGCCCCATGCCGAGGGCATGCGTATGCTGCTCCGGTCTCTACTGGATGTCGGGGCGAGTGCCGACGAGCTCGAGAAGATGACAAAGGCCAACCCTGCGACGCTCCTCGGCCTGTCTCAGTAGCGCCGCTCATAAGTACGTTGACCAGGTAGGTGATATGAGCGTTCCGGTGATCGATCTGACGGCGAGCAAAGCCAGCGTGGTCGAGCAGGTGGGGGCGGCCTGCGAACGGATCGGGTTCTTCGCGATCACGAACCACGGCGTGCCGGCCGAGGTGATCGAAGGGGTCTGGTGGGCGGCGCGGGCGTTCTTCGACCGGCCGGAGGCAGAGAAGCTGGCGCTCGCGCTGGGCGACCGAGAGGGGCTGATGGCGAACCTGCCCCAGTACTACCCGTTCCAGGAGGAGGCGCTCGCGGCCGGGCTGGGGGTGAAGACGCCGGGCGACCTGAAGGAATCGATCGGTTTCGGGCCGAACGACGGCGGGCGGCCGTGGCCGGCGGAGCCGGCGGAACTACGGCCGGCGATGGAGCGCTATTTCACGGCGATGCTCGGACTGGGCGGCCAGTTGCGCCGGGTACTCGTAGAGGCGCTCGGCCAGCCCGGAGACGAGCTGGACCATCTATTCCCGCCGGACGGCGGCGCGAGCTACCTGCGTGCGATCAACTACCCGGAGCAAGAGGACGTGTTGCCGCTGCAGATGCGCGCGGGTGCGCACACGGACTACGGTTGCCTGACGATCCTGCGGTCGCAGGATTCGGCTGGCGGCCTGCAGGTCAAGGACCGCGACGGCGAGTGGATCGATGTGCAGGGACTGGACGACAGCTTCGTGATCAACATCGCCGATGCTATGAGCGTGTGGAGTAACGACCGGTTCGTTTCCACGTTGCATCGGGTGGTGACACCGCCGGATGCGCTGGTGGCGGGCAGCCGGCGGCAGTCGATCGCGTTCTTCTACAACCCGGCGGCGGATGCGTTGATCGAGCCGATCGTCGCGCAGGGGACCCAGGCGCACTACGACCCGATCACCTATCAGGAGCTGCAGGACCGGAAGGTGCAGGTGACGCACGAGACCATGTAGGTCGTGATGTCGACGATCGCGATGCTCACGCCACGCGGCCGTAGAACATCCTCTGTGTCAGCTCGTTCAACCGACTCCCCGGCTCACGCGAGTATGCCAGCACCGCGTTGACCCGCGTTCGGCCGCCCCGCACCGGGGTCACCCGGTGCAGCGACCGCCGCCCCGCAAAGAGCGTCAGTGTCCCCGGCTGCGGTTCGAGCGCGGTCACCTGGTCGCTTCGCCCCTCCAGCACAGCTGCCACCAGCTGCGGCCGCTCGTCGGTGTCGGTGCGCACGTTCGGCACGTACTCGAACGCGCCGCCCCGTTCGGCCGCCTGCAGCATCAACGTGACTGCGAACTCACTTCGGTCGAAATGCCAGGCCAGCGTATCGCTCGGCTCCATGTATGCATAGCCGAGCGCCGCCAGCGGGTCGTCCAGCCGGTACAGCCGCTCGAACCCGAGCACACCGGCCACGAGTGCGAGCGTGGCATCGTCCTCGTACATCCGCCGGATAACCGACTCCTCCGGGATCTGGTCGTAGGCGATCTGCTTCTTGGACGAGCGCAGGCGCATCCCGCGCGGGTCGCCCGGCGGCGCCTCCTCGGGGATCGACTCGAAGTACACGTTGTGCTCCTCGTCGGTCGCGAACCAGTCGGGGGCGAGAGCATCCGACTCGGCCGCTGCGGCCGCAACCTCTTCGGCCCTCACGAAGCCGGGCAACTCACAGACGCCGTCGCGCGCCAGCAGCTGGTGCAGCTCGGCTACCATCGCCGCGTCGCCGCGCGGGTAGCGATCGGTGTCAACCGCGGTCACGGACTGACGCTACACCAGATCGCGCGGGATCCGAAATCGCCACTCGCGCACACACACGTCCTCGCCCGCCGACCGTGCCAACAGCCGAGTCTCGACGTGGAACGCCGCGTCGTCGCAGCGCATCGAGCTCGACACGTTGACCTCCGCGTCCCAGCCAACTCGCGTCAGCCGCACTTGCCGTCGGCTGTCGATCGTGGCCGAGAGCGGCTCGCAGTCGGCGATCGTGTAGTCGTCGGGGCCACTCCAGTCGACCCGCGTCCCGCCGGCCAGTTCGAGGTCGAAGTCGTGGGGGATGTGCGTCAGGCGGTGGACGCGTCCCGTGTGCTCGAGCACGCGCTCGCCCGAGCGGGAGCGGTGCTGAGTATGCGGAAGCGGCAACGCCGACTGTGGCTCACGAGCCGGTCCGGCGCATTCGGCCGCCGTCGAGAGCGGCAGCTCGAGCGATGATCCGTCACCCAGGTGCACCGTCAGCGCGGCCTGCTCGGGCGAAGGCCAGAGCCAGGGCCAGAAGCAGGTTGCGAGCGCCAGCCGTAGACGCTGCCCGGTCTCGACTGCCTGGCCGAGCGACTGCAACGGCACCGTCACGTCGTACGCGCGGCCGGGCTCGAGCGGCGCCGGCTCGGCATGTGAGGCGCGGTGCGTGAGGTTCGCGACGCCGTGGGTGAGCACGGCCGAGCTGCCGTCCGGCGACACGGCGTTCAGGCGCACGGCCACCTGTGCCAGCGGCCGTCCGCTCGAGAGCCGCAGGCGCAGCATCGGCTTCCCCAGCAGCTCGGTCCGTTGCTCCATAGGGGCGCTCGTGAAGCAGAGCGCCAGCTCGTCCTCTCCGCGCTGGTCGGGTGCCCAGTCGCCGGGATTACCGAACGGACACCAGAAGCCGCCCTCCAGCCCCGCGTGCTGCGGCGAGCAGACCTCGAGCTCGCCGGGCGCGTCCGAGCCCAGCATCCGGTCGCTGCCCAGCGCCAGCGTGAGCATCTGCGGGTGCGCCGGCGGCCACGACGGCTCCGCCACCCAGCGCCCCTGCCGTTGCGCGTGGAATGTGGCCGGCGGGGCCGGCTCCTGCATCCACGCCGTCAGCATCGGCTCGTCGCGAACTCCGGTCGGGATGCCGCGAAGCCATTCGTCGAACCAGCGCCGGCACTCTTGCAGGAACCCGATCCACGGGCCTGGCGCGACCCGGTCGTGCGGATAGGCGTGCGACCAGGGGCCGATCAGCCCGCGCCGGGGCACGACCAGGCCCTCGAGCATCCGCAGCACCGCATCGCGGTAGCCGTCCGACCAGCCGCCGACAGCCATCACCGGGCAGCGGATCGCGGCGTAGTCCTCGCAGACTGAGCCGTGGCGCCAGTAGCCATCGCGGCGCTGGTGTGTTAGCCATGGCTCGATCATCGGCCGTGCGCCGTGAAGGCGCTCCAGCCACATGTCGCGCCAGCGCTCGCCCACCGCTGTTGGGTCGGGCGGGAGGGTGGAAAAGACGAGCATCGACGTCGCCCAACTGTGCTGGGTGTCGGCCAGCAGCGAGCCGCCGATGTAGTGAACGTCGTCGGCGTAGCGGTCGTCGGTCGACATGCACGAGATCACGGCCCGTAGCGCCTGGGGGCGCCGCGCCGCCACCTGCAGGCCGTTGAACCCGCCCCAGGAGATGCCGATCATACCGACGGCCCCGTCGCACCAGTCCTGGGCAGCGATCCAGGCAATCACCTCGACCGCGTCCTCCTGTTCCTGCGCGAGGTACTCGTCGAGCAACACACCGTCGGAGTCGCCGCTGCCGCGCAGGTCGACGCGTAGGCAGGCGTAGCCGTGCTCGGCGAACCAGGCCATGCGGCTCTCGTCCTGCGGCGCGGTGATGTCGTCCTTCCGGTAGGGGATGTACTCGAGGATGGCTGGAGCCGGCGTCGCGTCGGGGAGCCATAGCCGGGCGGATAGGCGGCAGCCGTCCGACAGCGGGATCCAGGCGTGTTGCGCCCGGCTCAGCTCAGTCACCCGCCGCCGCGGTCAAGGCGCGATCGCAAAGCTCGACAGTCGGCGGGCACGTCTCCGTGGCTCGATGCTACGACGTGGGATCATGGTCTTCGTTCGGCGGATTGGGACGGCCTCCCGCCACAATCCAGGCCGCCTCCGCCGGCCACGACACCGTTACCCGGTCGCCCACAGCCGCCTGCTCGCCGCCGCCCACCGTCGCCCGTACTCTCCCCAGCGCCTCGGTCTCGAGCTCCAGGTGCTTGGCCGGTCCGACATACGACACGTCGGCGACCGTGGCGGCATAGCCCTCGCCGCCCAGCCGGAGCGACTCCGGCCGCACGATCATGCTCACTGCCGCGCCCTCGGCGATCCCCTCCGGACCGTAGGCGGGGAGCTCGCCGACGTCGCCGGCCCGCAGCCGGTACTCGCCCCCGCCGAGCGTCACGTCCACCACCACCTCGGTGCGGTTGGACGCGCCCACGAAGTCGGCAACGAACAGCGTCGCCGGCTTTCGGTACACATCCTCGGGCGTCCCCACCTGTTCGAGCAGACCGTCGTGCATGACCGCGACTCGGTCGGACATCGCGAAGGCCTCCTCTTGGTCGTGCGTCACGTACACGAACGTGATCCCGACCCGCCGCTGCACCGACTTCAGCTGCCCCTGCAGCTCCTTTCGCAGTTTCAGGTCGAGCGCGCCCAGCGGCTCGTCAAGCAAGAGCACCTTCGGGTGCTTGACCAGCGCCCGCGCCAGCGCGACGCGCTGCTGTTGCCCGCCCGAGAGCTGCGTCGGCCGCGAGTGCTCGCGGCCGGTCAGCTGCACCAGTTCGAGCATCTCGGCGACGCGCGTTCGGATCTCGGCCCGCGGTCGCTTTTCCTCGACCAGGCCGAAGGCGACGTTGTCTGCCACCGAGAGGTGCGGGAACAGCGCGTAGGATTGGAACACCGTGTTCACCGGCCGCCGGTAGGCGGGCCGGCGCGTGATGTCTTCGCCGCCAACCTCGATCGTGCCCTCGTCGGGGTGCTCGAGCCCCGCCACCATCCGCAGCGTCGTCGTCTTGCCGCAGCCACTCGGCCCGATCAGTGAGAAGAACCCGCCGGCCGGGATCTCGAGATCGAGGCTCTTCACCGCCACCAGGTCGCCGAAGCGCTTCGTCAGCGCCGATAGCTTGACGGTCCCGGCCTCCATCAGTCGCGCCCCTCGGGCAGCGCCAGTGCCCGCCGCGCCCCGCGGCCCAGCCGCGTCACAGCCAGGAACCCGACCGTGAACATCGTCACGGTGAACAGCATCACCATCATCCCGATCGCGTTGATCTCGGGCGTGATCCGGAACCGGATCATCGACAGGATCACCACCGGCAGCGGTGCTGTCCCCGCCCCCACCAGCAAGTAGGACGTGACCACGTCGTCGAACGAGAACGTGAACGCGAGCAGCCCGGCCGCGATGATCCCGGGCAGGAGCCCCGGGAACGTCACCCGCCGGAACACCCGCCACGGGTTCGCGCCCAGGTCAGCCGCGGCGTCCTCGAGCGCGGGGTCGAGCGTCGCCACCCGCGCCTGGATGATCAGCGTCGCGTAAGCGGAGTTCCAGACCACGTGCCCGATCACCACCGCGGTGGTGCCCAGCGGGAACCGGATCTTCGAGAACAGGAGGAACAGCGCCACCGCGAACACCACCTCCGGCAGCATGATGCGCAGGTAGGTGAGCCCGTCGAACAGGCGTTGCGAGCGGTGACCGGCCCGCCGCCACCATAGCGACCCGCTCACCGCCAGCACCAGCGAGATCGCGGTCGAGGCAAGCGCGATCGTCATCGTCTCCTTGACCCCGCCTCGCACGTCGGGGTTGTGGTAGGCCTGGTTGTACCAGTGGGTCGTAAAGCCCTTCCAGCTGACCAGCAGGGTGTCCTTGTTCACCGAGTTGACGGCGACGATCACGAGTGGCGCCCACAGGCAGACGATCACGGCCAGCGAGATCAGGCCTGAGAACCAGTGGCGGCGCAGCCTCACGACGGCGCCGCCCGCCGCTGTGCCAGCCGAAAGACGATCAGCGCCACCGCCATCACGACCATCAGCGCGACCGCGATCGCGGAGCCGAACGGGTAGTCGCCCACCGAGAGGAACTGATCTGTGATGACGTTGCCGAGCATCAACGTCTTTCCACCGCCGAGGATCTCGGGGATCACATACTCACCGAGGGCGGGGATGCCGACGATAATGCAGCCGACCACGACGCCTGGCATCGCCAGCGGCAGCGTCACCCGCCGGAACGTGCGCCGCGGATTCGCGCCCAGGTCGTTGGCGGCGTCGACCAGGTTGTAGTCGATCCGCTCCAGCGATACGTAGATCGGGAGCACCATCAACGGCAGGTACGAGTAGACGATGCCCAGTGCGATGCCCTTGGGCGTGTAGAGGATGTCCAGCGGCCCGCTCAGCACGTGCAGCGCGTGCAGGAACTGCTGCAGCGGCCCGCCGTTGTCGATGAGGTTGACGATCGCGTAGGTGCGCACGATGAAGCTCGACCAGAACGGCACGATCACCAGCACCAGCAGAAGCTTCTGCCAGCGCGACGGCTGGCGGCTGATGAAGTAGGCGAGCGGGAAGCCAAGCAGCAGGCAGCCGAGCGTGGCGGAGACCGACAGGAAGATCGACCGCGTCAGCGTGTTGAAGTAGAGCGGGTCGTGGATCTGCCGGTAGTTCGAGAGCGTCCAGCCGAAGCTGATGTTGTACGTGACCAGGCTGATGGTCGCGAACGAGTAGACGATCACCAGCGCCAGCGGGATCAGGAAGAACAACAGCATCCAGGCCACCGTCGGCAGCGCCAGCAAGCTGCGCAGGGCCTGGCCCGCGTAGCGCATCATCAGCCCGCCGGACTCAGGCCGACTTGAACTGGTCCCATAGCTTGTTGTACGCGGCGGTCGCTTCGCCCAGGTAGTTCTCGAACTCGACCTGCGCGAGCGTGGCCGGGTCGACGATCAGCGCCGGGTTCGACGAGATCGATTTGTTGATGTATGGCGTGGCCGCGTTGGAGACGTAGGCGGTGCCGGTCGTGTTCACGAAGTCGGCGTACTGTTTGGGCTCGAGGAAGAAGTTGAAGAACGCCTCCAACACCTCGATCTGGGGCGTATTCTTGACGGCGAAGAATCCCTCCAGATACGCAGAGGCGCCCTCCGACGGGCAGCACCCACTTGATGTGGGGGTTGTCCTGTTGGGCAAGAGCGACGTCGTAGTCCCAGTCCATCGCGATCGCGTAGGAGCCCTGGGCCAGGCCCTGGCCGATGTTGTAGGACTTCAGCGCCTGCAGGTGCGGCTTGATGTCGATCAGTGCCTGCAGCGCCTGGTCCAGCTGGTTCTGGTCGGTCGTGTTGACTGAGAAGCCCTTGTACTTGAGGGCGGAGCCGATGCAGTCGCGGTCGAGGTCGGTGAACACGATCTTGCCCGAGTACTTGGGAGCCAGGTTCCACAGGTCGGCCCAGCTGGTGATGGGCTCCGACGACCAGGTCGGTGCGATAGCCGATGCCGGTCTTGCCGTAGTCGGTGGGGATGCCGTGCGTGTAGGCCGACCGGAACTTCTGCGTCGACGTTCTTGATGTTGGGGATCTTCGACCAGTCCAGCTGCTGGATGACGTCGGCGGCGATGCCCTGGCCGGTGACGGCCTGGTCGCCAAGCGCGGCGTCGTAGGTCGACATGTTGGCCTTGATCTGGGGCACGACCGCGCCGCTCGAGATCGATCCCAACGACGCCTGCTTGATGCTCGCGCCCGGGTAGGCCGTCTCGAAGTCGGCGACCGTGTGCTTGCCCATCCAGCCCTGGTAGTTGAGCAGCACCGCCGTTCCCGTGGGCGGCCCGCTGGAGGACGGCGGCGAGCTGGAGCTGCTACTGCCACTGCCGCAGGCGGCGCCGAGCGCACCCAGCGCGGGCAAGGCGATGCCCATCTGGGCGGCGCGGGCCAGCAGCTCGCGGCGGCGCATGGTGCCCGCGGGCGAAAGGGGACGGTGGGGGAAGTCGTTCATGACGCTCCTCGGTCGGGCGGTTGCAACGATCCTACCGGTGGCGGTCCCCGTACGCTAACCTCGCACCCGTGGCAGGACGCAAGGGCGCTCACAAATCCGGGGACCACCCGCGGGCGGCGGTGCCCGAGAGCGTCACGCGGCTCGACCACGTCTGGATCCCGCTGGCAGACGGCACCAGACTGGCGGCGCGGATCTGGATGCCCGTCGGATGCCGCGTCGGCAGCCGGTACCGGGGCTACTGGAGGCCATCCCCTACCGCAAGAACGACACCACCTCGGTGGCCGATGCCGGTCGCCACGGCTACTTCGCGCAGCACGGGTACGCATCGGTGCGGGTGGACATTCGCGGCAGCGGCGACTCCGACGGGATCCTGCTCGACGAATACCTGGAGCAGGAGCAGGACGACCTGGTCGAGATCATCGCCTGGATCGCGGCCCAGCCCTGGTGCGACGGCACCGTCGGCATGTTCGGATACTCGTGGGGCGGGTTCGCGGCGCTGCAGGCAGCGTCCCGGCGTCCGCCCGCGCTGAAGGCGATCGTCAGCGTGGCCTCGACCGACGACCGCTACGCCGACGACGTCCACTACATGGGCGGCTGCCTGCTCGCCTACTATTTGTTGTCATGGGCGACGACGGTGCACGTCTATTCGGTGCTGCCGCCCGACCCGGACACCGTCGGCGACGGCTGGCGCGATGCCTGGCTGGCGCGCCTGGAGGGCACGAGCCCGATGATCGAGCCCTGGCTGACCCATCAGCGCCGCGACAGCTACTGGCAGCATGGCTCGATCTGCGAGGACTACTCCGCGGTCGACTGTCCGGTGCTGCTGGCCGGCGGCTGGGCCGATGGGTACCGAAACGCCGTGCTACGCATGCTGGAGCGCCTGACCTGCCCGCGCAAGGCGGTGATCGGGCCCTGGTCGCACCACTTCCCGAACGACGAGATCCCTCCAGGTCCGGCGATCGGGTTCCTGCAGGAGTGCGTGCGCTGGTGGGACCGGTGGCTGAAGGGCATCGAAAACGTCGTCATGGACGAGCCGATGCTGACCAGCTGGATCCAGGACGCGGTGCCGCCGCGACCGAGCTACGCGGAGCGGCCGGGCCGCTGGGTGGCCGAACCGTCGTGGCCCTCGCCGAACGTCGAGCTGCGGTCGATGGCGCTCGGCGCCGACGGGATCGAGCGCGGCGGCGAACGCGCGCAGCAGGTGCGAAGCCCGCAATCGACCGGTGTCGATGCGGGCGACTGGGATCCGTTCGGCAACCCGGCCGACCTGCCACCCGACCAGCGCGCCGAGGACGGCCGTTCGCTGGTCTACGACTCGCTGCCTCTGGAGCAGCCGCTGGCGATACTGGGACAGCCGGTGGCGCGGCTCGAGGTCGAGTCGGATCGCCCCTGGGGGCTGGGTTGCGCGCGGCTCTGCGACGTCGCGCCGGACGGCGCCTCGACGCTGATCACGCGGGGTCTGCTGAACCTGACCCACCGCGATGGGCACGGCGAGCCGCGGGCGCTCAAGCCAGGTAGGCGCGAGCAGGTCGCGGTGCAGATGAAGGCGATCGGTCAGGTCGTGCCGGCGGGGCACAGGCTGCGCCTAGCCATCTCGACGGCCTACTGGCCGTGGGCGTGGCCCTCGCCCGAGCCGGTCACGCTGACCGTGCACGGCGGCGCGCTGGAGCTGCCAGTGCGGCGGGCGTGGGAGGGAGAGCCGGCGGTGCGCGAATTCGGACCGCCCGAGCAGGCGATTACGCCCGAGACGGCCACGCTCGCGTTCAAGCCGGGCGACCTTGCCGTCTCGCGCAGCATCGCCGGCAACACATCGCAATTGGTGCACAGCTACCCGAGCTTCCACACGCTGTTCGCGGAAAGCGGCATCGAGATGCGCTGGCGCGAGCCCGACACGTTCACGATCGATGAGGAAGACCCGCTGTCGGCCCGGGTCGAGTGCGAGCGTTCCGCCACGATTAGCCGCGGTGATTGGAGTGTCACGATCGAGGCGCGGAGCACGATGCAGGCCGACGCAGACACATTTTACGTGACGGCCGACCTGCGCGCCTTCGAGGGTGGCCGCGCCGTGCACGCCGGGGCGTGGTCGTTCAGGGTACCGCGCGACTTCGTCTAGCAGGTCGCGCGCGGTATCGCCGACTGATTGGTGACCTGACCTTTGCTGGCGGTCGCGCTGCTCGATTCCCGCCCAATCAGCGCCGACGGTGGGCGGAGATACGCCGGGCTACGGCGTTGACATTGATCCGGGATGGCGAGCTGAGTCCTTCTTCACCGTGGAAGGAGTTTGGGCCGGCCTCGCGACCGTTTCCTCAGCTCATGACAATATCCGGGGCCCCTACCCTTGGTCGAAATGGAACGCCGCGCCGGTCGCAAGTGAGTCCTCCATTCGCCGATGCCCTCAACGGTTCGAGTCCTTTAGGGGCTTGCCTCATGACGCGACCCGCCGGCAAGAGCCCAGACTCGCGGAGGTGTCAGGGGCAGCTTCCGCGGTGCGGGACACTCGGGTCCGAGCGCGTCTGCCACAGCGCCTTGAGATAGCCGCGCCTGGTCCAGTTGATGCCAATCTCGCCAACGCCTCTGGCCCCTGTGGGGGTGAGCGGGGTCGGCATCGCTCTCGAGCTGGGGACCGTCCACAACCGTGGTCATTTCACGACAACCTCGAAAACATGACGTTCCCGCCCAACTCACCGCCCACCACCCATGGTCCCTACATAGGTTGGTAGTCAGGTCGCGCTGTAGTCAAGCGTAGCCAGCTCGGCCCGCGCGCGTTCCGTCCATAGCCTCGCGCCGATCTCCTCGCAGATTCCGAGCGCGCGCTCGAGCGTAGTCCGGGCTTGTCGCTTGCGATTGCTCTGCCCTTCCAGCCGACCCCGGACGATCAGCGTCCGCGCGATCTCGAGTGGCATCGGCACGCGATCCTCCTCTAAGAGTGCCTGCTCGACCGCCGGGAGGGCACTCGCGATGTCCCCGCGCGCTGCGAGCACGAGCGCCCTACAGCGACCGGCTGCCAAGATCGCCCACGGCCGGTCGAGTGCTTCCCCTTGTTCCTCGAGCGTCGCGGTCAGACGCTCCGCTCGTTCCAACTCGCCGACCGCGATTAGCGCCTCGATGGCGTCAGCCAGGAAGGGCGCGCGGCTCGGCTCGATCAGGCCGCGTTCCTCAACGAGTCTTGTCGAGAATCCAAAGGTAGCGGTTGCCTCGGTTTCGTCGCCAAGCGAGAGCTCCAAGAAGCCGATGGCCGTGGCTGCCCAAAACGCAGCGATCTGCCAGCCGCTGCTCGTAGCTTTTTGGAGGGCGCCTTGGGCCGCTGTCCGCGCCTCCTCGACCCGTCCGGCATGGCTGTCCACAAGCGCGCGATCTGCGAGCGCGACCGCGGCGAGCGAGTCACTCCCCAACTGTTGCGCCCGCTCGAGCGCTTCATCCGCGAGCGCGGTCGCTGCGTACAAGTTGCCGGCCGAGCACTCCAGCCGAGCTAGCCAGGTGAGAACCATCGGCAGATCGCTGTCCTCACCTTGTTCGACCAGCCGAGTGCGCAGCGCCGTGAACAGCGCGCGGGCGCGGTCAAAGCGACCGACGAGAAACATCAGAATCCCGGCGACGAGGCTCGGTCGCATCTCGGTTGGGAGCGACTTCTCGGGGGCCTCGAGCTCCAGCGCTCGCTCCAGCTTCTGCTCATCGAGTCCGTGACCGAGCAGGAAGTCGGTGATCGTCGATGAAGCGAGGGCGAGGGCGAGTAGGGCGTCGTCTCCCAACTGCTCGGCCGCGTCGAGCGCTCGAGCTACCGCGGCTCCGGCAGCTTCGAAGTCGCCGAATGATTGGAAAAGGAGGAACGAGACGTCGAGCTCCGCGGGCGCGACGAGCGCAGGATCGTCGCCTGCCGCCTTAATCGACGCTTGCAGGTACCGGGCCGCATCATCCAGCGCGCCCTCGTAGTGGCTGATTTCGCCGAGCAGTCGAAGCGGGAACGCCTGGGCGGATCCCTGTTCAAACTTGCCGATGAGCTCGGATAGAAGCGATCGTGCATGGCTGAGGTCACCTGCGCGAAAATGGGACTCGGCGGCGTAGAGTGCTCGCCGCGCCGCCTCCCCTGGGTGGCCCTCCGGGGTGAGACCGAGCGCGCGCTCTGCGAGCTCAGCGGCCGCATCCGGGGCGCCCCTGGAGCGTGTGCTCTAGAAGCGGCCCGATCAAGCAGCGCAGCTACGTCGGCATCGGCGTGCTCCGTCGCGAGCGCGAGATGACGAGCACGTTCCTCGATATCCGTTTGGCGCGTCGCGAGCCGACGATGCACGGCTCGTCGCTCAGCCGGTGCGGACCCGAGATAGATCGCCGAGGCGTACAGCGGATGCGAGAAACGAACGCGACCACCCGGCCCCACGGTGACAATCCCGGCGGCCTCCGCAACACCGAGTGCCGACCCGCCCAGCAGTTCGGTCGCGGGATCGGACACCGCAGACGCGGCGAGCAACGCGTCGCGAACCGAGGCGGGTAGCTTCCGGACGCGCGCGCTGACGAGCTCACGCAGGTCGTCGGGGATGGGCCAAACCACCCCGGTCTCGGCCACACCGTGCACTACGAGCGCCTGGGCGATCTCTAGTCCGAAGAATGGATTGCCGTTGCACGCCCGATGGAGTCGAAGAAGCGTTGGACGAGGAAAGCTCGCGCTGAGCCGCGCCTTGAACAGGCGGTGGAGTGACGCGGCATCGAGTGGCTCGATGCTAAGCCGGTCAAACCCTTCAAGCAACCCCCGACCGGGTTCGTTTGCGGCAGGGTCTTCTTGGACCCGAACTGCCGCGAGTATGCCAACCGGCAGGTCGGGGGCCCGCCGGACGGCGAAATTCAGCGCTCGAGCGGAGGGGCCGTCGAGCCACTGCAGGTCGTCAACCGCCAGGACCACCGGGGTCCGCTCCGCGAGCAACCTGAGAATCGTCGTAAATGCCATGAAGACAGCCTGCGGCTCAGGTGCTCGGCCCTCTGGCTCTGCGCGCAGCAGGGCGACGTCAATAGCCCGCCGCTGCGGATCCGGTAGCGCCGCGAAGACATCCTCTTCGACGCCGGCGAGGAGATCGGCCAACCCCGCGTAGGAGAGCGCTGCTTCCGCCTCCACCGGGCCACCGATCAGCACGCGGTAGCCGCGGGCTTCAGCCGAGCGAATTCCGGCCCGCCAGACCGTTGTCTTGCCCATTCCCGCCTCGCCTTCCAAAGCCAGCCAGGTCGGCCCAGACGCCATGTCTTCCAGGCACAGTTCCACCCGGCCGAGCTCCCGATCCCTCCCAAACAGCAGCCCCGCCTCTGGGTCCAAATCGTGCTCGCGCCCCAGAAGCGGAATGCCCGGAGCCGCTGTCTTCATCCGAAAAAGTGTCCGCAGGGACGGGAAGTCACGCTCGCCGAGCTGAAACAGCCGTAGCGGCTCCGATAGGTCCTTCAGACGGTGGACGCCAAGGTCACGAACGTCTACCTCGATGAGTTCGCGGGTCGCCTGCGACAGCAACACCTGCCCCCCCGTGGCCCACGGCCGAAATCCGGGCACCCTTGTGAACATCGAGCCCGACGTAGCCGTCTTCGGTCGCGATTGGTGCGCCGGTGTGCACGCCCATCCGGACGCGAATAGGCCCAGACGCGAGCGCGTCCTGCGCCTCTCGGGCTGCGGAAACGGCATCCGCCGCGCTCCGGAAGGAGTAGAAGGATGCGTCGCCCTGCGCATCAACCTCTACGCCGCGGTGCGACGCAAACGCTTCCCGCAGGACACGCCGGTGCTCGGCCAGCAAGCCGGCGAAGCGATCCGGCCCTATGGCCTCAAGGACGCGTGTAGAGCCCTCGATGTCGGTGAACAAGAGGGTCACGGTTCCCGAAGGAAGGTCGCGCGTCACAACGTGATCATGCGCCATCCCCAGTGGCCAACGCAAGATCGCGGGTACGTCGACTCCACGAGATTCGGCTGAGCGAACGTGACCGCAGCGGCTACTACCTGCTTCACACTGATGCCGGCATGGCATCTAACGGCCATCGCAAAGCGGGAGATCCATTAGGCATCGCCGCAATAGGTGGCGTGCTGCGAACGCCCAGCCTCGTCCCCTTGGATCACGTGTCGGAGGTGATTGGCCCCGCCACCCACAATGAGCGGAGTATCGGGGGTTGATCGAGGGCCTAAAGCTTGCGCGGCGTTACGGCATCGAGCGGATTCGGGTCTACATGGATTCGGAACTCGTGGTAGAGCAGATGAATAGCCGCTCCGTGGTTAAACAGGCACAGCTGATCAAGCGCCACAAGGAGGCGAAAGCGCTCGAGGCAGAGTTCAAGAGCATCCGCTTCAGCTGGGTACCGCGAGAGATGAACGCCGACGCGGACCAGCGAATAGCGCCATTGCGCAAGAGTGATCCTTCTGTCGTGGTACCTTGCTACGCTCGGGACATGGGAGGCGGGGGCCGGAAGTGGCTTGATGTGCCGGCGGGCCTCGCTGCTCGGATCCTGGAACATCTCGTTGGCGAGGGCGCTGTTGAAGCAGCGGTCCCTCTCGGCGTTTCCGAGGTGTGGCGCGTCAAGCTGTCAGACGCAACGTTCACTCTCTACAAGAACGGGACCCTATACAGTCACGGGTTCTCCGTCAGAGGGCGCCGCGGTCGAAGATGCGTGTACCTACGTCGATACCGTGTTACCCCAAAGGTTCGCGCCGAGTGAAGAGCGACCTGGATCGGACTCGACGAGAGCGGAAAGGGCGAGCTCGTTGGTCACCTGACACTCGCTTGCGCGCTTGTGCCCGGCATCCCTCGCTCCAGACGTCCAGAGGCTGGTCGAGCTCGCCGAGACCAAGCGGAAGCGCTCGGAGGGGTACTTCGAGCGGCTGTTCATCCAGCTCGACGCGCTGAGGCCCCGGGGACTCGACTTCGTCATCGAGAAGGTGCCGCCGCGCGAGATCGATCGCTACAACCTCAACCGGCTCCTCGACGTCACCTACCGGCGAATAGTGAACACAGCTCTTGGATCGCGCCGACCCGGAGGGCTGCCGGATCGTGGTGGACAACTACGGTGTCGGGCCGAAGCTCGACGGGCTATCTGAGAGCCATAGAGAGGCGCGGAGCGGAAGTGATCATCGAAGCGGGCGCCGACGACCGGTACCTGGAGGCTCGCGTCGCCTCGGTTCTCGCCAGGCGCGAGCGTGAGAATGAACTGCAGGCGATCAACAGCAACGAGGAGTTTCGCGTGAACGGGTTGTCCGTCGGCGCCGGCAGCTCCAGCAGCGCGCAAACCTTGGCGTGGCTCGATGCGTGGAAGAAGACCGGGAAGGAGTGGCCCAGGTTTCATCCGTCGGTCGTACCGTCCCGTCTGCGAGCTTGGACGGGACCAGTCCGCCGAAGAAGCTGGACCCTCCTCTCCAGAACGAGCCAATCGACGGGACGGAGAATCTGACTGTCGGACTTCGTGAGCCTTGCCCGCTTTCTCTCGCCTGTTTTCGGCTGTCGCCTCGCTAGTAGCGCTCTGGGCCTACGATGTCGAGTCGTAGAAGCCGGATTCGGGCCTTCGACCGGGCAGAGTGATTCGACGTCACTCGACCCTATCGCGCCCCTTCTGTGTCAGGAGCCTAGACGTCAGCTGGTCGGATCGACTGGGTGACCACCGCCGCATCACCGCTCGGCGTCTCGTTTTGCCTTCGCCGCGGAGGTCGAGCGCCGGAGCCGACCCCCGGCGCTCTCAGAAGGTGCAGCAGCGCACCGCCTACGGCGCGGGAGACGACACGGTCGGGGTCGGCTACTCAGCACTCGGGCGGTTCGGCATGTCGGCCAGCGTGGTCCGTCCGTGCGCCACCCGTGCGCCACCCGTGTGTGAAGAAAGCGGACTAACGCGGACGCCAGCGGACTGAGCGATCGCCGCCAGGAGGCGCAGGCGGGGAGCCGTTTGCCGCTTAACCACGCTGCTTTCAGGTCTATGAGCGGAGGGGGAGGGATTCGAACCCTCGGTACGCCTTAACGACGCACAACGGTTTTCGAGACCGCCGCATTCAACCACTCTGCCACCCCTCCGAGGGAGGCGTGATTCTACTAGATAAGCGGCGAGCGGCTGCGTCCGTTTACCAGTCTGGCGACGTGCCGTACCTGGTCCTGCGCGCTAGGATCGTGCGACCCGACCATGATCAGCGGCGTCCACGCCATCATCTTCACCAGAGACGCAGACGCGGTGCGCGACTTCCTTCGGGATGTGCTCGAGCTTCCGTCGGTGGACGCGGGCGGTGGGTGGCCGATCTTCGCCCTCCCGCCCGCAGAGCTGGCCGCCCATCCAACTGACGATGCGGGTCATCACGAGCTGTACCTCATGTGCGACGACATCGAAGCAGCCATGAGCGAGCTCGAACAGAAGGGGGTCGAGGTCAGCCGACCCATCACCGAGGAACGGTGGGGGCGGGTAACAGCCATCAGGATGCCCGACGGTGGCGCAATCCACCTCTACCAGCCGAAACACCCGACTCCGCGGCAGGGGGCAGCGGGCCACTAGCGCAGTTCGGGGCCGGGCCAGCTCGGCGAGAACTGACCCGGCCCTCTCACGGTCGGCCCGGGTTACTCGCCGAAGCAGGCGTCGATGTAGTCGATGCCCTTGCCGTCGCAGGCGTGCTGAGGCTTCTGGCTGCCGGGGCCGCCCACCACCTCATGTGAGGTGCTGTTGCCGATCGAGTGCACGTACAGCGTCTCGGTGTGCTGTGGGCCGAACACGCCCGGGGCGATGGCGACAAACCCGCCGATACCCTGGCCAGGGCCGGTGTGCTCGAAGATGGGGCCGTTTCGATCGAAGCCGACCAGCGTGTCGTTGACGCCGGCGGAGGGCTTCTTGTTCGGGTTGAAGCAGTCGTGCGCGAACGCCGGTGACACAGCCACCGTGGACATGGCAACGACGGCGATCGCTGCCGCCAGGACGCGGAATCTCATGGGCCTCTCCTTGTGTGGGCGATGCGACTCACGGCGTGCCGAATCAGGGAGCGCCACCAATCTACGAGCATTCCCCGGTCCGGGCAAGATGGACGCACGTACCGCAAAGCCCCGAGCCAGGTACCGCAAAGCACGTGGCCCGATACCGCGAGCCGGCGATGGCTGAGGGCGCGGCGCCGGTCGATGGGAGCGTGACGGCAAGGCGAACGCAGCCTTCCCGCGTCCGCCGGCTCTGGCCGACCGGCGTTTGACGAGCCAGGCCAAACCCCCCACGTCCTCAGGAGGACACCTTGAAGAAGTACCTACCCCTCGCCCTTGCGGGCCTGGTCGGCGCAACCATGGTCGCGCCGAGCATCGCGGGAGCGATGACCACCCGCAACGTGGCGTATGACAGCACGCCGGTCAAGGGCACCGTCAGCGTGCCATCGGTCGGCCCCGAGGCCTACTCGTTCAACGAGGTCGGCAGCGAGGTGATCTTGCGACCGCACTCCACCATCGGCCACGTCAAGGTGACGATGGAGTCCTGGGCCTGCGAGAGCGGCTCGTGGCAGGCCGGGTGCACGACCACGCCCGGCGCCACGTTCAAGACGCCGATCACGCTGCGGCTCTACCGCTACAGCAAGCGTGACGCCACGACCGGCGAAATCAAGCCCGGCAAGTATGATCACGCAGATCACCAGGACGTTCAACATCGGCTTCCGGCCGTCGTCCCAGTCGGACACCGAGTCCAGGTTCATGGGCAAGGATGGCCAGTTGCACAACGGTATCGCGCAGACGATCACGTTCCCGGTCAACCGCAACCTCGCCAACGACGTGGTGTGGACGGTCGGCTACAACACGAACACCAGCGGGCACGCCCCGCTCGGCCACACGTCGCCCACCGATAGCCTGAACGTCGGCCTGTCGCCCGCCGCTGCGGGTCGGGCACGACCGGTTCCCCGACTCGATCATCTGGGACACCCGGTACGCCGGGTTCACCGGAGGCGCGCCGTTCGTGACCGGCGAGCTCAACCTCGACCGGGATGCCTGGGCCGGCTACGTGCCGGCTGCGCGCTTCACCGTTCGCTGACGAAAACCTCCCCCACCGGGGAGGTTCCGCCGGCCATGGCTGCCCGGCGCTGATGAGTCAGGCCACCGCCACGCAACGTCGTCCGCCAGCGCTCGGTCAAAAGCCGGTCTGGTACCGTCACGGCCGTGGCCGAACTGGCACCCCAGACACTCGATCTGACCGACGACCAGCGCGAGATCCAGGCGCTCGCGCGCGAGTTCGCGCGCACCGAGATCCGCCCCGTCTCGGCCGAGGTCGACGAGCGCGACACCTACACGCCGCTCGACGTCGTCTATAAGGCGGCCGAGGTCGGGCTCACCTCCTACATGCTTCCGGAGCACGTCGGCGGCGGCGGCATCGGCGATGTCCTCACCGGCTGCATCGTGCAGGAGGAGCTGAACTGGGGGTGCGCCGGCATCGGCAACCTGATCACCTCCGGCGCCTTCTTCGGCCGACCCGTGATCGAGGTCGGCACGCCCGACCAGCAGCAACGCTGGCTGGCGCCGCTGTGCGGGCCGCAGCCGCCGCTCACCTCGCTGGCCTCGACCGAGCCCGGCGTCGGCTCGGACACCGCCGCCATGGCCACCACCGCCGTGCGCACCGGCGAGGAGTGGGTCCTGAACGGCCAGAAGACCTGGATCTCGAACGGCGGTATCGCCGAGTACTACGTGATCTTCGCGACCGTCGCTCCCGGCACCGGCTCCAAGGGCGTCACCGCCTTCGTGGCCGAGAAGTCCGACCCCGGCATCAGCTTCGGCGAGCCGATGCGCAAGATGGGCCAGCGCGCGATCATCAACACCGAGGTGTTCCTGCAGGACTGCACGATCCCGGCCGACCGGCTGCTCGGCGAGGAGGGCAAGGGCTTCTACAGCCTCATGCACACCTTCGACGAGTCCCGCATCCACCTGGCCGCCTCCGCGATCGGCATCGCGCGCGCCGCCTTCGAGTACTCCGTCGAGTACGCCAAGACCCGAAACGCCTTCGGCAAGCCGATCGGCCAGCACCAGGCGGTCGGTTTCCGCCTAGCCGACATGGCCACCCGCATCGACGCCGCACGCCTGCTCTGCCACCGGGCCGCCCGCCTGATGGACGCCGGCAAGCACGTACCGGCCGAGGCCGCCATGGCCAAACTGTTCGCGTCCGAGACCGCCACCTGGGTCACGTGGGCGGCCATCCAGACGCTCGGCGGCTGGGGTTACTCCCGCGAGTACCCCGTCGAGAAGTGGTCACGCGACGCCCGGCTGGAGGAGCTCGAGGAGGGCACCTCCGACATCCAGCGGCTGATCGTCAGCCGCCGCCTGCTACGCGACTGAGCCTACCGGCGGCAGGGCGCCCTCGTCGATCGGCGCAATGCCGGTGTCGGTCAGCACGCGCAGCGCCTCGGACGGCATGTAGACCCGCACCGGGTCTCCCTGCTTGTAGGTCAGCTCCTCGCCAGTGTTCTGCACCAGCGCCTGCACCCTGTCACCGTTCGCCAGGATGACGATGATCTGGTTCGAGTTGCCGAGGTAGACGACGCGCTCGACGATGCCGGGCACGCGGTTCTCGCCGCTCGACTCGTGCGGCTCCAGTTGCACCCGCTCGGGCCGGATCACGATCCGCGTGTCGCCGGTGGTGTGTGTCTCGCCGCGGGATGCGTGCAGCTCGAAGTCGCCCAGCGTCACCCGGCAGCGCCCGTCGCTGTCGCCGTGCGCGACCACCTGCATCAGGTTGGAGACGCCCAGGAAGTCGGCCACGAAGGTTGTGGACGGCTCCTCGTAGACCTCGGACGGCGGCCCCACCTGCTCGACCCGGCCGTCGCTCATCACGGCTATCCGGTCGCTCATGGTGAGCGCCTCCTCCTGGTCGTGTGTGACGTAGATGAACGTGATGCCGACCTGCTGCTGCAGCGCCTTCAGCTCGATCTGCAGCGCCTTTCGCAGCTTCGCGTCCAGCGCGCCCAGCGGCTCGTCCAGCAGCAGCACCGCCGGCTTCAGCACGAGCGCCCGGGCCAGCGCCACGCGCTGCTGCTGGCCGCCCGACATCTGGGCCGGCTTGCGGCGCTCGAGGCCCGTCAGCTGCACCAGCTCCAGCGCCTCGGCCACCCGCTGCTTGATCTCGTTCTTGGGCGTCTTCGCACGGCGCAGGCCGAACGCGACGTTGTCCTGCACGGACAGGTGCGGAAACAGCGCGTAGCTCTGGAACACCGTGTTCACGTTGCGCTTGTGCGGCGGCGTGAACGCCATGTCCTCGCCGTCCAGCAGGATCTGTCCGCTGGTCGGCTGCTCGAAGCCGGCAATCATCCGCAGCGTCGTCGTCTTGCCGCAGCCGGACGGGCCTAGCATCGAGAAGAACTCCGCACCGGGCATCTGCAGGTTGATCCTGTCCACCGCGGTCACGTCGCCGAACTGCTTGACCAGATCGATTACCTTCACCTCACCACCAGCCACGCGTCACGCCTCCTTTGCTTCGGGATGCAAGAGCGTACTTCATCTGGTCTAGATTCCGAATCCGGCCACATCGTCGATGGCCGAGCCCCGTGCGTGCTCGCCGCGCGTGAAGAAGCGGAACACGAGCACGCCCAGCACCACCGCAAGCAACGTGATGACCATGATCACCGTCGCGATGCCGTCGGTCGACGGTTGCGGGGTGGCACGCGTCGCGTTGTAGATCGTCATCGGCACCGTGGTCGTGTTCGCCCCGTTCGATAGCCACTGGCTGATCACGAAGTCGTCGATCGAGATCGCGAACACGATCGCCGCGCTGGCGACGACCGCCGGCAGCAGCAGCGGCAGCAGCACCCGGTAGAGCGCGACGGGAGGAGACGCGCCCAGGTCGGCGGCCGCCTCCTCGTACGAGCGCCCGATCGAGAACAGCCGGCCGCGGACGATCACCACCACGTAGCTGATCGAGAAGGTGACGTGGCCGAGCACCTGCGCCCAGGTGCCGAACGGGACGATCGTCAGCAGCTGCGAGAAGAGCAGGAGCAGCGAGACGCCCATCACGATCTCGGGCGTCACCAGCGGGAACAGCATGAGGAAGTTCGCGCCGCCGGACCCGCGCCCGCGCCAGCGGGCGAGGCCGATCGCGAGCAGCACGCCGATCGGCACCGCGATCAGTACGTCGAAGAAGGCGAGCCTCATGCTCTGCTGCAGCGCCCCGCGCAACGCGGGATCGTGGAACACCGAGTTGATGTCGGGGGAGGTGCTCGTGTACCACTTGGTCGTGAACCCGTGCCAGACGGTGAGTGACCGGCTGTCGTTGAACGAGAACTGGATCGCTACCAGCACCGGCGCGATCGACCACACGATGTACGTCCACGTGATCACGACCAGGAACCGCGGCTTGCCCCACGGGTTGCCGATCCAGCCGCGGAGGCGCCGCCAGGTGCTGAACTCCTGCGTCCTCGTGCGTCCGGTGGCGACGGCCTGGCTCATGCCGGCAGGTCCCTCGATGCGCGGTGGATGACCCACATGTAGTAGCCCATCAGCAGGACGAGGAACGCGGACAGCAGGATCGTGATCGCCGCGCCGATGGTCGGCTGTGGGCCGCCGTGGAAGTAGAGGTCGATCTGGTTGCCGATCATCGACGTGGTCGGCGCGCCGGACACGATGTTCGGCGTGTAGTAGTCACCGAACATCGGCAGCGTGATCAGCACGGCGCCGCCGAGCAAGCCGGTGCGCGACAGCGGCAGCGTGACGTGCAGAAATGCCCGCCATGGGCTCGCGCCCAAGTCGCGGGCCGCCTCCAGGTGTGAACGATCGATGCGGTCGAGCGACGCGTACAGCGGCAGGATGAAGTACGGGATGTAGCCGTAGATCAGCGCGACGATGACTGTGAAGCTCTCGCCGCCGAGGTAGTTGTTCGGATCGCTGACCAGGCCGAGGTGGTAGAGCAGGTCGTTGATGTGCGTCGCCGACAGGAACCGCTCCGCGTAGCCGCCAGGCGAGAGCAGGTTGATCCACGCCAGCATGCGCATCAGGTAGCTGATCCAGAAGGGCAGCACGAGCAGGATCAGCAGCAGGCTCTTCGTCCGCGAGGCGTGCCGGGAGATGTAGTAGGCGACCGGGTAGCCGATCAGGATGCAGCCGCCCAGCGACAGCACGACGTACCTGACCGTGCGGATGAACACGTCCCAGTAGATGCCGCCCGGCTCCAGCCCGGTCAGCACCTGGGACACCCAGCCAAAGTTCCAGTCGAGCGGGTTCCAGGCCGGCACGGCCGTCAGCAGGATCGGATTGACGCTGCCGAACGCCACGCCGACGACGGCGTAGAACGGCAGCACGAACAGGATCAGCAGCCAGACGACCCCTGGAAGAGCGAAGGCGGGCCACAGCCAACGTGGATACATCGCCTAGTACCTTAGGCGCCGGAGAGGAACTGTGAGTAGCCGTTCTGCCAGAGCTGCTGCCCCTGGGTCGTGAGGGTCATCTCCTGCAGCGAGTCAGGGCCGAGGTCCTCGGCCGTCAGCACGGTGTTCGACAGCGACTCGGGCAGGATGCCCTTCTTCACCATCTCGCCCGGGTCGACCTCGGTCAGCGGCGGCTGGTAGCCGTTGTAGTTGAGGAAGTTGTTGTAGCCCTGGGTATTGTCCAGGATCCAGTTCAACCACAGGTGCGCGAGCACCGGCTTCTTTGTGGTCGAACAGATCGACCACATGTCGTTCTGAATCGGGCCCGTTGCCGCGGCCCGGGTTCCAGAACTCGAGCGCCGGCTTCGACTCCTTGTCGGCATAGAACAGGTACCCGGAGATCGCGTCCCCCGACCACGCCTGGTTGAGGTAGGCCTTGCGCTCGGCGACGGTCGAGTACTGCAGGTCGCCGACCTTGATGTTGCAGACGCCGTACAGCTCCTGCAGATCCTTGACGGCCTGGTTGATCTTGTCCGGATCCTCGGTGTTAATGTCCTTGTCGCCGCGGTGCAGCAGCGCCATCGCGATCGTCTCGCGCACCTCGGAGAGCAGCGCCGTCTTGCCCTTGTAGGCCTGCGCCTGCCAGAAGATGTCCCACGGGTTGGGCGTCAGGTTGGGGATGTCCTGCTTGACGAAGTCCGTGCGATAGAGGATCCCCGTCGCGTAGACCGTGTAGGGGACGCTGTAGTGGGAGCCCTTGTCGTAGAAGGGGTCGACCAGGGACGGCCAGACGTTCTTCTGCAGGTTCGGGATGTACTCGAGATTCAGCGGCTTGACCAGCTTCGCGGCGACGACGCGGGCGATGTTGTCGGGCGTCATCTCGGTGACGTCGGGCTGGACGGTGCCCGAGGCGAGCTTGGTGATGCCGCTGTTGATGTCGTCGAACGGCGTCACCTTCACGGTCACGCCGTACTTCTTGCCGAAGGCCTTCATCACGGCCGGGTCGATGTAGTCCGGATAGTTGAAGATCGTGAACTCGCCGCCGGTCTCGGGCTTGAGGCCCGAGGCGATGGGCTGCTCGTACAGCGGGAGGGTGACCGGCACGTTCGGGCGGGCCAGGGGAAGCCCGAGCGGGTTCTGGCTGTTCGACCCGGCGCCCGTTCCGCCGCCACCCGTGGTGGTGCTGTTGCTGCACGCCGCGAGCAGGCCGCTGGCGCCCGACAGGGCGAACGCCGCCCCGCCTGTGCGTGCCAGGAATTCTCGTCGGGTCGCGGCGGAGCGCCGTTCCTTGGGATGCATGGGGTCTCTCCGATCCTGACTGACTGGCCAGTCAACTGGGCGTACTGTAACGATCTGGGTGACCGTGTCAAGGGCGGCGGTCACGACTAGGACGAACTGTCGGCCGTGATTGTTTCCGGGCGATTGAATCAATCCGGGCGTCGTAGGTCAAGCTTCCAGGGGCTCCCGCTTGCATTCGTTCAACGTGATCGGTACGAATACAGGCATGGCGCGGACGAAGAATCAGAGCGCGCGGCGGCGGCAGCTGACCGAGGCCGCGGGGCGCGCCATCATCGCCCGCGGCGCCGCCGCGGTGCGGCTGAAGGACATCGCGGAGGAGGCCGGAGTCACCCCCGGTGCGGTGCTCTACTACTACCCGGACGTCGACCAGCTGCTGGTCGAGGTGCACCGCACCGCGGGTGAGCGCTTCTGCGACAGCCGCAACGCCGCGCTCGATCAGATCGCCGACCCACGGCGGCGAATGCTGGCGGCGATCAGCAGCGGGCTGCCGACCGGGCCGCACGACGAGGCGGTGCGCACGCTCTATGAGATGGACGCGCTGGTCGGCCGCAGCAAGCTCTACTCGGCGCTGGCCGTGTCCTTCTTCGAGCGGCAGGTGGCCCTCTACCAGGTGATTCTGGAGGCGGGCGTGGCGCAGGGGATGTTCACGCTGGCCGCGTCCTCGCAGACGATCGGCCGCAACCTGGTGGCGCTCGAGGACGCGCACGGCCTCCACGTGCTGATGGGCGACGCTCCGATCGACCGGGCGGAGGCCGAGCGGCTGATCGTGTCCTACGCCTGCTCCGCCACGGGCTGCGACCTGACGGCCGCCGGCTGAGAGCGGTTGACCGCACCTGGCGCGCGGCGGCTCTGGCAGACTCTCCGGCCATGCCGCGCGACCTGCGACCGCTGTTCGACCCCGCCTCGGTGGCCATCCTGGGGGCCTCCGATGACCCCGCGAAGTGGGGCAACTGGCTGGCCCGCGGGGCGCTTCGCGGCAGCCACCGCCGTCCCGTCTACCTGGTCAACCGCAACGGCGGCGAGGTGCTCGGCGCCAGGGCCTACGCGTCGGTCACGGAGCTGCCGGAGCCGCCCGAGCTGGTCGTGATCGCCGTGCCGGCGGCCGGCTTCGAGCAGGCGGTCGACGACTCGCTGGCGGTGGGCGCCCGCGCGCTGGTGGGCATCACGGCCGGCCTGGGCGAGGCCGGAGGCGACGCGGCCGCCCGCGAGCGGGCGCTGGTGCAACGGGTGCGCGACGCGGGCGCGATGCTGCTCGGCCCCAACTGCCTGGGCGTGTACGACGCGTCGAGCGACCTCGGCCTCTGCTCGAACGAGTTCCCGCCCGGGTCGATCGGGCTGATCTCGCAGAGCGGCAACCTGGCACTGGAGCTGGGCCTGATGTCACGGCGCTACTCGCTCGGCTTCTCGCGGTTCGCATCGATCGGCAACCAGGCCGACCTCGACCTGGCCGAGCTGGTCGCCTCCTACGCCGAGCATCCCGCCACCGAGCTGATCGCGCTCTACGCGGAGGACTTCCGCGACGGGCGCGCATTCGCGGCGGCCGCCGCCGCCGCGCAGAAGCCCGTGATCCTGATCACCGTCGGGCGCAGCGACGCCAGCGCCCGCGCGGCCCGGTCGCACACGGGGGCGCTGGTCAGCTCGCTGTCCACGGTGCGGGCGGCCTGCCGCGGCGCCGCCGTGCACCTGGTCTCGACCCCGGCGGAGATGATCGACCTGGCGCAGGCGCTGCTGCAGCCGCGGCGGCTGGCCGGCCGCCGGATCGCGGTGCTGGGCGACGGCGGCGGCCACGGCGCAATCGCCTGCGACGTCGCAGCCGGCATGGGGCTGGAGCTGCCGGTGTTGTCTGATGGGCTGCAAGCGGAGCTGGCGGCGATGCTGCCGCCGATGTCGTCGGTGCGAAATCCGATCGACCTGGCCGGTGCCGGCGAGGCCGACTTCTCCAGCTACTCCCGGATTGCGCGCGGGTTGCTCGAGGCCGACGAGCTGGACGGCGTGCTGATGACTGGCTACTTCGGCGGGTACAGCCAGTATTCGGAGGAGTTCGCCGACACGGAAACCGAGGTCGGCCACCAGATCGCGCGGGCGGCTGCTGAGAACGGAAAGCCGCTCGTGGCCCAGTCGATGTACGCCGATGACCGGCCCAACGTCGCGCTGCGCGACGGCGGCGTCCCGGTCTACTGGACGATCGAGGCGGCCGCTGCCTCGCTGGCAGCACTCGAGCAGCTGCCGGCCGCGACCGGGCCGCCGGCGGTGCCCGATCAGGTGACCGGGCCGCTGGATGCGGGCTACTTCGGCTCGCGGGCGCTGCTGGCCGAGGCGGGCGTGCCGTTCGTGGCAGCGCGCAGCGCGCACACGCGCGAGGACGTGCTGGTGGCGGCAGCGGAGGTCGGCTACCCGGTGGTGCTGAAGGCGCTGGGGCTGCTGCACAAGTCCGACGCCGGCGGCGTCAAGGTGGGGCTGGCCGATGCGGATGCGCTGGCGGCGGCGTGGTCGGAGATGGACGGGCGGTTGTCACCGCCGGAGTACTCGGTCGAGGCGATGGCCCCGCTCGCGGACGGCGTCGAGCTGATCGTCGGCGCCCGGCGCGACCCCCGGTTCGGGCCGGTGGCGCTGGTCGGCCTGGGCGGGATCTACGCCGAGCTGCTGGGCGACGTGGGCGTGGCGCTGGCGCCGCTTGACCGGGGCGAGGCGGTGCGGCTGCTGGAGTCGCTGCAGGGAGCTGCGTTGCTGAAGGGCGCGCGCGGGCGGGCGGCCGTCGACATCGGAGCGGCTGCGGCGGCGGCGGTGGCGCTGTCGCGGCTGGCGGCGGCCCGCCCTGACATCGCGGAGATCGAGGTGAACCCGCTGCTGGTCACGCCGGAGGGCGCGCTGGCGCTGGACGCGCGCATCATCCCGGCCGACGAAGGAGGCGACGATGCTGGTTGAGGGCTGCTACGACGGACGGGTGGCACTGGTCACGGGCGGCGGCAGCGGGATGGGCCGCGCCATGGCCCAGGAATTCGCGCGGCTGGGGGCGTCGGTGGTAGTGGCCGGCCGCCGGCCGGAGCCGCTGGAGGAGACGGTGGCGCTGATCGAGGCGGCGGGCGGCAGAGCGGCCGCGCAGCCGACCGACGTGCGCGATCCCGACCAGGTCGAGGCGATGGTGGCCGCGGCCGTGGAGTGGTTCGGGCGGGTCGACTGTCTGGTCAACAACGCCGCTGGCAACTTCGTCGTGAGGGGCGAGGATCTGTCCCCGAACGGCTGGCGAGCGGTCGTCTCGATCGTGCTGGACGGCGGCTTCCTCTGCACCCGCGCCGCTGGGCGCCGGATGATCGCGCAGGGGAGCGGCGGAGCGGTGCTGTCGGTGATCGCGAGCTATGCGTGGACGGGCGGCCCGGGGACGGTGCATTCGGCGTCGGCCAAGGCCGGGCTGCTGGCGATGACCAAGACGCTGGCGGTGGAGTGGGCGCCGCACGGGATCCGGCTGAACACGATCTGCCCGGGGCCGACCGATACCGAGGGGGCGGGGCAGGCGCTGTGGCCGGACGCCGCCGACAGGGCGCGGGTGGAGCGGAGCGTGCCGGCCGGGAGGCTGGCAACGGTGGAGGAGATCGCCTGGTGGTCGACGGCGCTGTGCTCGGACTTCGGCTCCTACGTGACCGGAATGAACTTCACGATCGACGGCGGGCACTGGCTCGAACAGGACAGTTACATGCCGTCGCTGAAACCGCGCGACTAGGTCACAAGGGCGTAACGCGTGTAACGACGGTGCCCGGCACCTGCGTTCCACCCTTGGTGGCCGTAGTCGGCTGTCCTGGCCCAAACGCCTCGCGCCCGCGGAACGATGGTGCCGGGCACCGTCGTACCACCTGCGTGGGCTGGGGCACGCGCCTGTGACGGGTGTGTCGATCTGGCTACCAGAGCCGCCTGGCGGGCGGCGGAAATCGGCGGAACCCAGGGAGTTGTAGGATCGGCCGGTGCTTCTGGGGAGAGCATCGGAGTGCGCTCGTATCCAGGCCGCACTCGATGCGGCTCTGGCTGGGGAGAGTGCGGTCGTCGTGGTCTCCGGCGAGCCGGGCATCGGCAAGAGCGCCTTGCTCGAGTATGCCGTGACTGCGGGCGACGGCATGACCGTGCTCGCGACCCGCGGGTTCGAGTCCGAGAGCGAGCTCGCGTTCGCATCGCTGACCGAGCTGCTGCGGCCGCTCGAGCAGGACATCGGTGCCCTTCGCGACGTGCAGCGAGAGGCGCTGGCCGCTGCGCTCGCGATCGGGCCGCCGGTCGACGCCGAGCCGCTGACCGTCTGCGTCGCGGCGCTCGACCTGGTGGCGGTCGCGGCCGAGCGCGAGCCGCTCCTGATCGTGATCGACGACGCCCACTGGCTCGACCGGCCCACCGCCGAGGTGGTGTCGTTCCTGACCCGCCGGCTGCACGCCGAGCGCGTGGCCGTGCTGGTCGCGATGCGCCCGGCAGCCGGCGCCTTTGATTCGGGCGGCCTGGCCGTGATCGACCTGGGCGGCCTGGAGCCGGATGCCGCTGCCGAGCTGGCCGGCGCGGCCGCTCCCGTGAACGCGGCCGTAGCGGCGCAGCTCGCCACCCTCACCCGCGGCAACCCGCTGGCGCTGGTTGAGCTGACCGGCTCCCTGACCGATGCCCAGCGTGCCGGCGCCGAGCCCCTGGTCGAGCCCGTGCCGGCCAGCGGCTGGGCCCAGCACGTGTTCGGCCAGCGGCTCGAGCAGCTGCCCGGCCCCGCCCGCCGCGCGCTGCTGATCGCGGCGGCCGCCGGCAGCGACGAGATGGTGCCCGTGGCCCGTGCCCTCGCGGTCGAGCATCTCGAGGTGTCTGCCCTGGAGCCGGCCGAGCTGGCCGGCCTGATCGTGCTTTCCCCCGACCGCGTCGTCTTCCGCCACCCACTGGTGGCATCCGCGGTCTACCACCTGGCCGCCGCGCCGGACGTGCGCTCGGCGCACGCCGCGCTTGCCGCGGCGCTCGTGGAGGAGGGCCGCGAGGACGAGCGGGCATGGCACATGGCGCTGGCGGCGGTGGAGCCCGACGCGACCGTGGCCGCCGCGATGGGCGACGTCGGGCGCTCGGCCCAACGGCGCGGCGGGTTCGCCGCCGCCGCCCGCGCCTACCTGCGCGCGTCCACGCTCGAGCCCGATCGCGAGGCACGCGCGCGCCTGATCCTGGCGGCGGCCGACTGCTCACAGCGGATGGGCGCGATCGCCGCCGCCCGCCACTGCCTCGACCAGGTGGAGCAGCTCCACGTGAGCGGCGTCGAGGCCGCTCGAGCGGATCTGCTGCGGGGCCGGATCGAGGCCCGCACCGGCTCCACGCTGCGCGCGTTCGACCTGATGCGCTCGTCGGCAAACCTGCTGGAGCCGGTCGATCCGGCCGCCGCTGCGCTGGCGCTGGTCGAGTCGGTCGACCCCTGCATCCGCTCCGGCCAGCCCGCCCTGGCGCTGGAGACAGCGGAGCGCGCGAGCCGGCTGGCGTCGGGAACGTCTGGCCCTGCGGCGCTGTATGCACAGGTGGCAACGGCCGCTGCGAAGGTGTTTCTGGGCGACGCCGGCGAGGCCTCGCGGCTGGCTCTCGCCGCCGCCGACGAGGCGCTGGGCGAGCTCGCTCACGACCTGCAACTGCGGTCCTACCTGGGCATGACCTTGGCGTTTGCCGCGGAGTGGGACCGCGCCCGATCGGTGCTGGCGGACACCGTGGCCGCCTGCGAGCGCGCGGCGCCCGCCATGCTCCCCTACCCGCTGACGGCGCAGGGATGGCTGGAGCGCGGCACAGGGCAGTGGACGGCGGCCGTCGGCGATCTGGAGCTCGCAATCGAGCGATCGCGCGAGACCGGCCGCGCCAACGACGAGACCTGGGCGCACAGCATCCTGGCCTGGATCTGCGCTGCCCGCGGGCAGGCCGGTCAGGTCGAGGTACACGTCGCCCGCCAGCTGGAGCTGGCCGAGCGGTTGGGGCTGCCCTACCAGGCGCTCACCACCGACGCGGCGCGCGGGCTGCTGGCGCTCGGCGCCGGTGAGGCTGCGGATGCGATCCCGCCGCTGCAGCGCGCGCTCGACCGCAAGCGTGCGCTCGGCTTCTGCGACGCCACCACGCACCCGTCACTGACGCCCGACCTGGTCGAGGCGCTGGTGCGCTGCGACCGGCGGGACGAGGCGGCCGAGCTGACCGACCGCTTCGAGCAGGAGGCGACCCGCTCCGGCGGCCGCGCGCTGGCGCTGCGCTGCCGTGGGCTGCTGGCTCCCGATGACGACGCCTCGGAGCTGTTCGATCAGGCGGCCGAACTGCACCGCCTGGCCGACGATCCGTTCGGCCTGGCCCGCACCCAGCTCGCGCACGGCGAGCGCCTGCGCCGGGCGGGGCAGCGGAAGCGCTCGCGGGAGCTGCTGGACGCCGCCCGCGACGGATTCGCCGCGCTCGACGCCGTGCCCTGGCTGGAGCGGGCCGACGAGGAGGACGGCCGCAGCGCACGGGTGCTGCGCAGCGATCCGGCCGATCGCGACGAGCTCACTCCCAGTGAGCACCAGGTGGCCAGCCTGGCGGTGCGCGGCCTCCAGAACCGTGAGATCGCGCAGCGCCTGTTCATGAGCTCAAAGACCGTCGAGGCGCACCTCACCCGCATCTACCGCAAGGTGGGTGTGCGCACGCGCGTCGAGCTTGTGCACAGCTACCGGCCGCGGCCGGTAGCGGCCGAGTGAGCCCACGAAGCAGCTTGTCGGTTCCAATCGACGGAGAGGGAGGGATTCGAACCCTCGCTGGAGGTTTACCCCCCAGACCCACTTAGCAGGCGGGCGCCTTCAGCCACTCGGCCACCTCTCCCTAGGGCCGCGTGCGCGCGACCACGTCCGTAAGATACTCCGTCATGTGGCGCCGCGTGGTTGTGCTCTGGGTGGCAAGCCGCGCGGCCACAGTGCTGCTCGGCTGGCTGATTAGCACCCGGCTCGGCTGGCACAAGGCGCTGGAGCCGTGGCAGCATCAGCCCTGGACGGCGCTCACCGGATGGGACTCCGTCTACTACATCCGGATCGCCCACGACGGCTACGCGGCGGGGCCGCGGGTGGCCTTCTTCCCGCTGTACCCGCTGCTGATCAACGTCTGGGAGACGGTCACCACCCAGGGCGACGCCGTGGCCGCGCTGGCCGTCTCGAACATCGCCACACTGATCGGCTTCCTCGGCATCTACGTCCTGGGACGCGACCGCCTGTCGCCGCAGCACGCCTGGCGCGCCGTCCTCTACCTGGTGCTGTCGCCCTACGCCTTCGCGCTCACCCTGGCCTACAGCGAGGGCCTCTTCATCGCCCTGGCCAGCTGGCTGTTCGTGTTCAGCGACCGGTGCCGTCACCTGTACGCCGTGCCGCTCGGCATTCTCGCGGGCCTCACCCGGGTGAACGGGCTGGCCCTGATTGCGCCGCTGGTACTGGTGGCCTGGCGCGAGCGATCGGCCGGCGCCTGGCTGGTGGCCCTGTCGCCCGCGATCGGGCTCGCCATCCACATGGCCTGGCTGTGGCACGCCGTCGGCGACCCGCTGGCGTTCGTTCACGCGCAGGGACACTGGGGCGGACATGCCAGCTTCCCGCCGCTGGCGCTGGGCGAGGAGTTCTGGCAGTTCGCACAGACCGGCCGCGCCATCCACCTGCTGAGCGGCCTCACCGTGATCGTCTACCTGGCTCTGCTGATCCCGATCCTGAGGCTGCGACGCTTCGCCGCACACCGCTGGGAGGACACGCTCTACGTCGGCGGCATCTTCCTGCTGCCGCTGCTGGCGGGCGTGCTCCAGTCGTCGGGCCGCTTCGGGCTGCTGGCCTTCCCGCTGTTCTTCGCGCTCGCCGACCTGGGCATGCGCAAGCCCTCGCTGCACCGGGGGTACGTCGTGTTCGCGCCGGTCGTGCAGGTGCTGGCGTTCGGCTACGTGGCGCTCGGGTACCTGGTGCCCTAGCGGGTCAGCGCTCGGTCCAGGTGGTGTGGCCGATGATCAGGCCGTTGCGGTGCGTGCGCGTGTACGCGTACAGGTAGAAGTGGTACGTCCCACCCCTCGCCAGGGAGTGCGTGGCGTGGCGGTACGTCCACGTGCGCGCGAACTGGTAGAAGCTCTTACGTGGGTAGCGCACCAGCAGCGTGCTGCTGCCGCGCTGCAGGATGAAGGCGTAGCTGCTGGAACCGGAATACCTCGTCCAGTCCACCTTCGGCGTCAGGTCGCTGATCACTCCGCCGTCGCGTGGCTGGCAGATCCGCCCCAGGTGCACCTTGACGCGCAGTCCGGGCGACCTGTAGCTGTGGCTGTGGTCGTAGGAGCGGTACATCGCGAACAGCGCGTAGCGGTAGGTGTGGAACTGGCGGGGTGCGGTGTCGTTGGCCAGGCCGGCCTGGTGCTTGACGATGACACCGTCCTCGGGGTTGCGTGGGTAGCGACTGGCGTTTCGCACCAGCACCATGTTGCGGAAACCGGCCGCATCGGGCGGCCGCCAGGTGAGCCGCACCGACTCGCAGCTGGTGGCGGCGCGCAGGTTGCTGGCGTCGGCCGGCGCAACGCCGTCGCCGCCCAGGCCCACGCTCAGGTTGGGGCCGGCATCGTTCGCGACCACCAGCGTGGCCAACCTGCCGCCCAGCCTGCGCGGAGCGAATCGCACGTTCACGCTGCAGGTACCGCCGGGGGCGATCGCCGGGCCGATGCAGGTCTGCTTTCCCAGCACAAAGCTCTTCGGCGCGTTGCCGCCGAGGCGCAGGCCGGAGATGACGAGGTCGGCGCCGGGGCTGGTCGCCTTGTTCTTGATGATCACGTGAGTGACGTCGGTGATGCGGCCCAGCGCGACGTCGGGAAACGACACGGGGTTCGGGGTTGCTTCGATGCCCGGCAGCAGGACGTTCCCCTGGAGCTGCACAACTTGCGTGCTGCCGGGCACCGATCCGTCGTCGTCAGTGAAGGTGAGCGTCGCGATCGACGTTCCGGCCGTCGTCGGCAGGAACGTGATCTGGGCGTTGCACGAGCCGCCGGGCTGGAGTTGTGCGCCGCCGCAGTTGCCGGTGCCCGGGTTCGTGAAGGTCGCGTCGCCATGCAGCGTCGCGTGGTCCACGTCCAGCTCCGCGTGGCCGGTGTTAGTTAGTGTTACGGGCTGGGTCAGCGGCACGTTCCGCTTCGTCGCGAAGATGACCGAGGCGTCCACAGAGGCCTGCGGCACGGTGCCTGTTGCGGTCAGGCTGACGGCCGTCGGTGACGCCGGGTCGTCACTCGAGATCGACAGAACGCCGCTCAGAGCGCCCGCCACCGTCGGCGACACGGAGACGGTGATCGTGCAGTTGTCTCCCGGGGCGACGGGATCAGAGCAACCGTTGGACGCAACGTTGAATCCAGCACCTGTCGTGTTGTCTGTAGCCGTCACCCCCGTCACCGACAGTGTCTGGTTTCCGGTGTTGGTTACCTGCACCGCAGTTCCGGGCGGGGTGGTGCCGACCTTGACGTTGCCGAGGTCCACACTACCCGGTGCCTGTACCCGTGAGGCCAGTCCCGTGCCTGTTACCAGAACGGTGTCCGAGGCGCTCGGCGTGTCGCTCGTGACATCGATCGTTGCCGACAGGGCTCCTGCGGCATCGGGGGCGAACGCGACGTCAAACGAACACGAGTCGCTGTGGTTGAGGACGTTCCCGCACGAGTTGCCGCTGATCTGGAACGCCCCCGGATCTCCCCCGGACTCCTTCGACAGCGTGATGGTCATCGGGGTGGAGCTCGTGTTTGTGACCTGGACCGTCTGCGTGGCGCTGGTCTGACCCACCGACACGCTGCCGAAGTCCGATGGCTGAGTGATCTGGAGCGATCCATCGGCCGCCGACGAAACGGCGACGCCCGAGACGAGTCCCGCAGTCAGCACGAAGAGGATCAGAGGAAGCCGGCGGTGCATCTTCAGCGGATCATGATGTTCCCGCCGCGAGCCCCACGGGGACTTCGCGTCCGCATTACCGCCACCGAGATGACCAGCGCCAGGAGCGCCAGCACCACCAGCGCCGCCGCCACGATCGCCGCCACGGCCGCGATCTGCGGTACGCCGCTGTCCGACGTGCTGGAGACCGGGACGATCGCCTTCGGCTTGGCTGACGTCGTCACCGGCTTGGGGGTGGTCGGCTGCGTGGTGTTGGCCGGATGCTTCTTCTTGTGCGTCGTCTGCGTGTGCTTGACCTTGTGATGAACGCGCACCTTCGTACCGCCGTCCGAGGAACCCGAGCTGGTTTGCGTCGGGGTCGTCGTGGTCGTGGTGGGGGTCGTCGTCACCGGCGGCGGCGTGGTCGATTGCGGCGGTGACGTGGTGCTGGTGGGCGGCGGCGGGGGCGGCGGTGGGGCCGAGCCGGTCCCGGCGTACGCGGAGATGGTCAGCACCGAACCCACCGCAAACAGCAGGAACGACGCACCCACAAACCCCGAAAAGCCTCTCGTTTTCATCTACCCCCGCATGTCCGTCCGCCCGGGACGGCGATGCACCACGAGTTACTACGAGCAGAGCGAGCCTAGCATGAGTCGCCCCGGACGTCTGGGGTCGGCCTCTCGGAACCTGCCTCTTTTCGAGGATGCATCGTCTTACCTGTATCGATCGTACGGCCGGCCGGGCCTGTTGGAAACCCCACCTGCTGCTACTCTGTGTGTACGGGCGGCGGCGTGTCGCCCCGTGAGGTTCCACTCTCTCCCGAGGGCCGGACCCTCGCCCTTTGATCGAGAGGCGGCCGTGGCCGGCCGCCGAGGAGAGATACATGAGTGAACCCACCTTCCGTGGCCTCGGTGCCAGTGCGCCCGTAGCCGACGTGCTCGCTGCCCAGGGCATCGAGATCCCGTTCGAGATTCAGGGCCGGGTGCTGCCCGACGCCCTCGCCGGCCAGGACGTGCTGGCTAAGGCGCCCACCGGCTCCGGCAAGACGCTTGCCTTCGGCATTCCTCTGGTCGAGCGAGTCGACCCCAACGGTCCCACTCCGGCCGCGCTGGTGCTGGTTCCGACCCGCGAGCTGGCCGCTCAGGTGGGCGAGGTGCTGGAGCCGCTGGCAGCCGCGCGCGGCCTGCGGGTGGCCACCGCCTACGGCGGAGTCGGCCTCCACGACCAGGCCAAGAAGGCCGACCGCTCGCACCTGCTGGTGGCGACCCCGGGTCGCCTCGAGGACCTCGCCAACCGCAAGATGCTCTCGCTGAGCGCCGTTTCGATTCTGGTCCTGGACGAGGCCGACCGGATGCTCGACATGGGATTCCAGCCGCAGGTCGACCGGATCGTGCGGCGGCTGCCGCAGGATCGCCAGACGATGTTCTTCTCGGCCACCCTCGACGGCGAGGTGGGCAGGCTCGCCCGCAGCTACACCACCGACCCCGCGCACCACGAGGCCAATCCCGGCGATGAGACGGTGCAGGAGGTCGATCACCGGTTCGTGCAGGTGACGCCCGAGACCAAGGTGCAGACCCTGATCGACATGCTGAACGAAGGCGACCACCACTCGCTGGTGTTCGTACGCACACGGCGCGGCGCCGATCGCCTCCTGGCCAAGCTGCGCGAGCGCGGCGTGCCGGCCGTGGCGATGCACGGCGACATGACCCAGAGCGCCCGCGAGCGGGCCTGGGAGCGGTTCGAGTCCGGCAAGGCACGCACGCTGGTGGCGACCGACGTCGCCGCGCGCGGTCTCGACCTCGATTCAATCTCGCACGTGATCAACTTCGACCCGCCGGAGGACAACAAGGGCTACGTGCACCGCGTCGGCCGCACCGGCCGGGCCGGGCGCAGCGGCATCGGCGTGACCCTCGTGACGCGCGACCAGCAGGCCGACGTCAGCCGCATCGCGGCTCGGCTCGACCTCCAGGATGAGTTCACCTCCTCGGGCATGGCGGTCGCTCCGCCGCGGCTGGTGTACACCTCTCGGCGCGGCCGCGGGCGTCGCGGCTGGTGAGCGAGCGTCAGCTCGACTGGCGCACGCTGCTGCGTGAGCCGTCGCTGTTCGACACGCTGCTCGGACAGAACGACTATCTCGACGAGTTCGTGCGCGTGCACCAGACGATCGCATGGCCGAAGCACCTGGACGAGCGGCCGACCCTGGTCCAGCGCTATTCGTGGGCGCTGCCGACGGACGATGCACTCGACCTGATCGCGCGCTACACCCCGGTCGTCGAGATGGGGGCGGGAGGCGGGTACTGGTCGCACCTGATGCGAGAACGCGGCATCGA
Organism: uncultured Actinomycetes bacterium; assembly: GCA_963766445.1. Classification (GTDB taxonomy): domain Bacteria; phylum Actinomycetota; class Thermoleophilia; order Gaiellales; family JAICJC01; genus JAICYJ01. The sequence continues at coordinate 61,556 of CAVXZW010000014.1, forward strand.
TGTGATCGCCTACGACCGCGAACGTCCCCATGCCGACAACTACTTCGCGCGACACCTGTGGACGGAGATCGAGCCGGGCGGTCCCGCCGTTCTGCGCGAGCACGGCGACCGTTCACTGTTCCTCTGCTGGCCGCCCAACAACAGCGCGATGGCCACCAACTGTCTCAAGCGATGGACGGGGATGCACGTGATCCACGTCGGCGAGTGGCGCATCTCCACCGGCAGCCGTGGCTTTCACGACCGGCTCGAGGCGGGGTTCGAGCTGGTCGAAAAGCTCTCCATCCCGCAATGGGAGGGCATGTACGACATGCTCACCGTGTGGAAGCGACGGTAGCGGCGCGGCGCGGTCAGGCAGCCTGCGGCAGGTGCACGATCTCGCCCATCCTGGCGTTATGCAGGATGGTCGGGACGAGGGCGTCGAAGCCGGGCATCGACTCGGCGATCTCGATGTGGCGGCTGGGGTTCCCCGCCACCACGTGCACGGTCAAGCGGCCCCAGGTGGTGCGGGCGCGGTGCACGGCACCGACCTCGTCCCACCCGATTCGCACGTAGCCGGATAGCGACCGGGCCAGCAGCCCGTCGTGGGTCAGCTGGATGCGATCGGCGCGCCGTGCCGCCGGCCACAGCATTCCCGCCAGCGGACGGATCGGCGGCATGATGCGCGCCAGTCGATGGGCGCGGCTGCGCAGCGGGCAGTACTCGTACTCGAATGTGACTTCTTCGGGCATCTATCCGAGTATCGCTGGCCGCCGCGTGATCGGGAATCAACCGGTCGGGGGAGGCGACATCACCCGGAACGGCTGAGCGCAAGCTTTTCCGCCCAGGCGCTGACACGCTCCGAGTTGCGTGCCACCCACACGCACAGGATCGCCAGCGGCCCCTCGGCCACCACCGCCATCGTCAGCGCCACCCAGAGTTCGTGGCCGGTTCGCGACGTCATCACGTCGAACCAGATGTCGCAGGCGAGCAGCGTGGCCGCCGACGCCGCGGCGCCCTGCGTCCATGCCGACCGGCGCAGGGCTCCAACCGCGGTCAGAAGCAGCGTTGCCGCCAGCGCCACGTCGAACCCGGCCCAGGCGACGTCCCAGTTGTCGGCGGTGGTGCGCGACGGAAGCGTGGTGTAGAGCCACACCGTCCACGGGATCAATGCGAGCGAGCAGGCGACGAATGCGTAGGCCAGCCAGCGCGGCGCCGGCTCGACCGGCCGGCCGGAGCGGTGCGTGGCGCGGCCTATGGCCTCCTTGACGCTCATGCCCCTAGGCTAGCTGGCCGAAGATCGTGTTGATGACTGACCGCCCCAGCGCCGCCAGCACCTATCCTGTTCGCATGTGGGCACGCATCGATCGCCTGGTCCGGCCGCCGTCCGGGCTGGCAGCGCTGGCGCTGGGGCTGGGCGTGGTGAACATCGTCTCCGCCCTCACGCCGGAGCTGACCGAGCGCGTCCGCGTCGTACAGACCGTCTTGTCGCCCGATGCAGAGGTGGCCGCGCGCGGCCTGACGCTGGCGGCCGGGGTGGCCATGCTGCTCGTGGCGAGCTCGCTGGCCCGCCGCAAACACCGAGCCTGGCTGCTCGCGGTCGTGGTGGTCGCCGCCAGCGCCGTGCTGCACATCGCCAAGGGCCTCGACCTCGAGGAGTCGATCGCGAACGTTGCGCTGCTGGTGTTGCTGATCCGGTCGCGGCGCTGGTTCGACGCGCCCGGCGATCCCGCCTCGTTGCGGCTGTTGGCGGCGGGGAGTGGTCTGCTGGCGTGGCTGGTGGTGGCGGTGCTGCTGGTGCCGTCTGGGCATGGCATGGACGAGATCAGAATCCTGCATGTGGGGGTGCTGGCGCTCACGGTGATGACGGCGATCTGGCTCGTGCACCTGTGGCTGCGGCCCTGGCGGGAACCGGAGGCGCAGAGCGAGGACGACCATTGCCGGGCCCGCCGGATCGTGCTCGAGTGGGGCGACGACAGCCTCTCCTTCTTCGCGCTGCGGCGAGACCGCCGCTACGCCTTCTCGCAGCGCGACGACGCACTGCTCGCCTACCGTGTCGTGGCCGGTTGCGCGCTCGTGTCGGGCGACCCGGTCGGGAACCCGGAGTCGATCCCCGGGATGGTGCGCGCTTTCGCGGCAATGGCGCACCAGCGCGGCTGGCGACTGGTGGTGCTGCACTGCTCCGAGGAATGGGTCGGCCTGTTCCGTGGGATCGGCATGCGGGCGCTGCCGATCGGCGATGAGGCGGTGCTGTGTCCGCACACGTTCTCGCTGGAGGGGCGCGCGATCCGCAAGGTGCGCCAGTCGGTGAACCGCCTGGCGCGGATGGGCTACTCGGTCACGGTCGCGTCTCCCGCCGATCTCACGGATGCCGACCGCGCGGAGGTCGAGCAGGTCTCGCAGGAGTGGCTGAACGGCTGGCCTGACCGCGGCTTCTCGATGGCGATGGACGATCTCTACGCACACCCGCAGGCGCGGTTCGCGCTGGCTCGCGACGGCGAGGGACGGCTTGAGGGCTTCCTGCACCTCGTGCCCTCACGGCGCGGCTACTCGCTGTCCTCCATGCGACGGCTGCGCTCCAGCCCCAACGGGCTGATCGAGTACCTGATCGCCGAGACGGCGGTCTGGGCGCGCGGCCAGCAGGCCGACGAGATCTCCCTCAACTTCTCGGTCTTCGCCGATGTGCTGCGCGCCGACGGCACCGCGTCGTGGCCGCTGCGGGCCACGCGCTGGTCGCTGCTGCGGCTCGACCGCCTGTTCCAGCTCGAGCGGTTGTTCAGCTTCAACCGCAAGTTCTTTCCGCAGTGGCGGCGCCGGTACATCTGCTTCGAACGGCACCGCGACGTGCCGGTGCTCGGCCTCGCCACGCTGCACGTGGAGCGGCTGCTGGCGCCGCCCCGCCAGGCCTGGTATCGCGGCGGGCCAGCCGCGCGCGACGCGCGGCGGTAGTTCGCATATCGTTCGGGCATGAGCTGGGTCGATCCCGCACAGGAGCTGGCGGCAATCCGTCGCTGGTTCGACGCCCGTGACCTCGAGCTAGAGCTGTTCGAGCGTAGCGACGGGCGTTGGCGGGCCATGGTCACGGCGGCCGGGGAGTCGCATGGCAGCAGCGAGTACGTCGAGGCCGGCGACGAGCTTGAAGCGGCGCGTGCCGCCCAGCGGCGCCACTCGACCAGGCAGCTGCGGGCGGCGCTGTCTGGGCTGTCGCAGGTCGCCCAGAGCGAGGTGGTGCAGCTGCTGGCGGCCGAGATGCTGATCTCCCGGATACCGGGCGGGCGCAGCAAGGCCGGCCGGCGGGCGGCCCTGGCTTCGGCGGTCTGGATGCTCGACCCGAAGCGGCGCACGGCCACGCGCACGGCCGGTCGCATGGCCGGGGAGTGGGCCAGGCTGCGGATCGAGCGACGCACGCATGAAGGGTCGCTGCCGCATCCCGAGGCGCTGCTGCCGGCGGCGCTCGGCGCCACCGAGCGTAAGCTCGACCAGCTGCGGCTGAGGCTGCGGCACAAGGAGTGAGCCTGCAGCCGGCATCCACGCCACAGCAGCGGGCCGGCCAGGTGCTGGGGCGGCTGGCGGAGCTGTTCGAGATCGGCCGCCAGGCCGGCACCAACCGGCCCGGGCTGGGCGAGGGCGAGCAGCGTGCGCACGACCTGGTCGGCTCCTGGATGGCAGAGGCCGGCCTTGCGGTGGAGGTCGACCCGGCCGGAAACCTGATCGGCCGGCTGCCCGGGTCGGATCCGTCTCTGGCCGAGGTGTGGACGGGATCCCACCTGGACACGCCGCCGGACGGCGGCATGTTCGACGGCGCGTTGGGCGTGGTGGCGGGGCTGGATGCGGCCGCCGCGATCGGAGCCGGGTCGGTGCGCCGCACGATCGCCGTGGTCGCCTTCCGGCTGGAGGAGGGCTGCCGGTTCGGCCGCGGGGTGTTCGGCAGCCGTGCGATGGTGGGCGACATCGAGCCGGACGAGGGCGATCTGCTGGACGCAGACGGCATCTCCGTCGCGGAGGCATTCGCGGACCTGGGCCTGGGCCGTCTGCCGACCCGGGGCTGGGCAGACCCGCCCCCGGCCCGCTTCCTCGAGACCCACATCGAGCAGGGCCCGGTGCTGGCCGCGGCCGGTGCGCCGCTCGGCGTCGTCACCTCGATCGCGGGCATGGCCGGCTTCGACGTCGTCTTCTCGGGCAGCCGCGGTCACGCCGGCACGGTGCCGATGTCGCTGCGCTCGGACGCGCTGGGCGCCGCCGCCCGGTTCGTGCTGGCGGCGCACGAGGTCGCCCGCTCGATCCCCGGAGCGGTCGCGACCATCGGCCGCCTCATCGCGCTGCCGGGCGCGACCAACACGATCCCGGGCCGTGCAGAGCTGTTCGCCGACCTGCGCGCGCCCGACGCCGCCGGCCTGGACGCGCTGGTGGAGCGCACCACCGCCGCCGCCGCGGAGGCGGCCGCGGCCGGCGCCTGCACGGCCGAGGTGCTGCCCCGCTGGCGGTACGAGCCGGTGGCGATGGATCCGGCCACGGCCGCCGCCGTGCGCCGGGCGGTGGCCGGCCTCGGCCTGGATCCGGTCGATCTGCCGTCAGGCGCCGGGCACGACGCGGCGATCATGGCCACCGCCGGGGTTCCGAGCGCGATGCTGTTCGTCCGCAGCGACGCCGGAGGCGTCAGCCACGCCCCTGAGGAGTCCACCGGTGCGGATGCGATCGCCCTCTGCGCGCAGGCTCTGGAGTCGGCGCTCAGGGAGCTGGCGGCGTGACCGACTGGGAGGCGCTGGCGCGGCCGTCGCTGCAGGGCCTTGAGCGCTACGACCCCGGCCCCAGCCGTGACCAGATGAAGGAGCGCCACGGCCTCGCCGAGCTGGAGCCGCTGAACTGGAACGAGGACCTGTTCGGCCCGCCGCCCGAGGCGCTGGAGGCCGCGGCCGCCGAGCTGAGGAAGGTCGCCTACTACCCGGAGCGGGCCTACGCCGACTTCCGCGACGCGGTGGCGGCGCAGATGGGGCTGCCCGCCGCGTCGATCATCCCGGCGCACGGGGTGCAGTCGCTGATCGGCACGATCGCGACAGCATTCGTTGACGCGGGCACGAGCGTCGTCACACCCACGCCCACGTACGGCCTCTATGCGCAGGTGTCCGCCGCCGCGGGCGCAGAGGTGGTGCGCGTCCCCGGGCCGCGGCCTCGACATCGACCTGGACGCGGTGGCCGAGGCGGCCCGGTCGCACGGCGCCAGGGTGGTCTGGCTCTCCGACCCCAACAACCCCACCGGCGGCGTTGTCTCGCCGGGCGACTGGGCGCAGTTCCTCGATCGGCTGCCGCCCGCGTGTGCGGTGATCGCCGATGAGGCCTACATGGACTTCGCCGATCCGGCCGTCCGCGCCGACCGCATCCGCGACGTGGTGGACGGTGGACCGGTGATCGTGCTGCGGTCGTTCTCCAAGACCTACGGCCTGGCCGGGCTGCGGCTGGGATTCGCAATCGCCGATCCCGAGGTCGCGCGGCTGCTGGACATCGTGCAGGAGCCGTTCAACGTGAACCGGGTGGCGCTGGCGGCCGGCCGCGCCGCGGTCGCGCTGCCCGGCTTCGTGGAGACGCGCCGGGCGGAGGTGGCGGCGGCGCGCGAGCTGCTGCGCGAGCTGCTGACCGAGCGCGGGCTGTCCACGCATCCCTCGCAGGCCAACTTCCTGCTGGTCAACCTGGGCATGGACGATCGCCCAATCTGTGAGCGGCTGCTGCGCGAGGGCGTGCTGATCCGCGGTGGAACCGAGTTCGGGCTGCCAGGATTCGCCCGGATCACCGTGGCGCGAGAGCCGATCATGCGGCGCACCGCGGAGCTGGTGGGGGAGGCCGTCGCCGCAGCCGGTTGAGGTATGCCATGCTACGGTATACCAATCATGCTGGTCGCCGACAGGATCGCCCAACTGCTCCAGCGACAGGGCGCCGAGCACGTGGTCGGTTTCCCGGAGAACCGCCTGATCGACGCCGCCGCCCGCGCCGGAATGCGGCCGATCATCACCCGCACCGAGCGGGTCGCCGTCAACATCGCCGACGGGTACGCGCGCGCCTGCAACGGAGAGCGGCCGCTGCCCTGCGTGACGCAGTACGGCCCCGGCGCCGAGGCCGCGTTCGGCGCGGTCGCCCAGGCCTACGGCGACCGCAGCCCGATCCTGATGCTGCCCACCGAGTACGCCCGCGCCGAGCAGGACGCGGGGCCGAGCTTCAGATCGAACAGGCCTACCGCCCGATCACGCGCTTCGCCGCCACCGTCAACGACGCCGCGGCCGGGCCGCAGACCTTCCGTCGCGCGCTGAACGCGCTCAGCGTCGGCAACGGTCCGGTGCTGGTCGCCGTCGCGAACGACGTCATGAACGGCGAGAGCGACGACCCGGCCTGGGACGTCGCCTCGGCACGGCCGCGGCTGACCCAGGCCGCGGCCGAGGACGTCGAGCTGGCGGCGCGTCGTCTCACCGAAGCCGCCAACCCGGTGATCCTGGCCGGTCAGGGCGTGCTCTGGTCGAATGCCTCGGACGAGCTGCTGGAGCTGGCCGAGCTGACCGGCGTACCGGTGGCCACCACGCTCAACGGCAAGAGCGCCTTTCCCGAGAACCACCCGCTGGCGCTGGGCACCGCCGCGCGCACCCGTCCCGCGATGGTGGATGAGTTCTTCGCCCGGGCCGACCTGATCCTCGGCATCGGCACCAGCCTCACCCGCTCGCTCTACATCACGCCGTTGCCGGATCAGGCATCAATGGGCCAGATCGTGAACGACCCGGCCGACCTGGCCGTGGGGTACGACATCGAGTTCGGATGCATCGGCGACGCCCGGCTGGTGCTGCGTCAGCTGATCGACTTGCTGCGCGGCGGTGGAGCGGTGCCGCGGGGCGCGGCGGCGAAGGTGGCCGCCGGCCGGGCCGCGTTCACCGAGCGCTGGATGGGCCACCTCACGTCGGATGCCGCTCCGCTCAGCCCCTACCGCGTCGTCTGGGACCTGATGGCGGTGGTCGATCGCACGCGCACCGTTGTCACCCACGACGCCGGGCACCCGCGCGACCAGATCGTGCCCTTTTACGAGACGATCGTGCCGCGCGGCTACATGGGGTGGGGCAAGTCAACGCAGCTCGGCACGGGCTTCGGCCTGGCGCTGGGTGCGCGACTGGCCCGGCCCGACTGGCTGTCGGTCAACATCATGGGCGACACCGCGTTCGGGATGATCGGCATGGACGTCGAGACGGCCGTCCGCGCCCGCATCCCGATCCTCACGATCGTGCTCAACAACGGGCTGATGGGCGGCTACGGCCAGTGGATGCCCGACGCCGTCGACCGCTACGGGTCAAACCGCCTGGCCGGCGACTACTCGGCGATCGGCCGCGCACTGGGCGCGCACACCGAGCTGGTGGCGGAGCCGGCGCAGCTGCGGCCGGCGCTGGAGCGATGCGTGGCCTCGGTCGCCGCCGGCCAGACCGCGCTGCTCGAAGTGCTGACGCACGAGGAGCACGAGCTGGCGCTTCCCTAGCTGGTCGACGCCCCCAGCCGCTCTCGGCGGTCGGACACGGATCTCACTCAGATGTGCAACGCCGGGCGCGCTCTTAGCGGGGCTTAGCGGGGTTTGACCCCGACTCGGGCGGCGATTTGTCACGGGATCGTGACGCGTGGTTGCCGGGCTGTGATGCACGGACGCATGGTTGAGCGGTGGCTGTCCGGGGCCGTGATGTTTGTGCCCGCCGGGGGGTGTGGATCGTTGCGCTGGCGTTGGGATCGTCACGGCGGCGTAAGGATCGTTGCAGGATTGTGTGTCATGCGCCCGTCACGGCGTTGCGTCGCCGGCCGTGCCGGTTGCGCTTCTCGTCTAGCCTGCTTGGTCGCTCCAGGTCGCCTGGACGTGCCCGAGGTGGTCGCGCATCGCCTGCTGCGCGGCCTCCGGTTCGTGAGCTGCAATGCCATCGCGGATGCGCTGGTGCATGGCAACCACCAGCCGCCGCTCGTCGCGCCCCTTGGAGAGGTTACGCCGCCTCACCTCGATCAGCATCTCGCCCATGCTGTCGTGCAGCACCAGGAACAGCTCGTTGTGGGTGGCCGTCGCAATCGCGCGGTGGAATGCGAGGTCGTGCTCGACGCTCTTGTCGAGGTCGGAGCACTCGTTCTCCAGCGCCACGATCGTCTCGTCGATGGCGGCGATGTCCTCGGCGCTGGCGCGCTGCGCGGCCAGGCCGGCGGCGGCCACCTCCAGCACCAGCCGCACCTCGTCAACCTTGCCGTAGTCCAGGTCGCTGCCCTGCACGAAGTGGCGCATCGACTCGCGCACCGTCTTCTCGTCCACGGCGATGATGCGCACGCCGCTGCCGCTCCGTACCTCCAGCATGCCCTTGGCCGCCAACGCGCGAACGGCCTCGCGGATGACGGTGCGGGAGACGCCGAACTGCTTGCCCAGCTCCCGCTCGGGGGGCAGCATGTCGCCTGGCTTGAGCTTGTTGGAGACGATCGTCTCGATGATCGCCTCGGTCACCTTGTCGGACAGTCGCGGCTCGCGGTGGATTGCGGTGAAGGCCGTATTGTCGCTGTCGTCCACGGTGTCGATCGAACTAACGTAGCACGGTGGGAGGCGCGGACGGGCGTCGTCTAGACTCGGTGTCATGGGCTCGCTCGACGCCTCGGCAACGCTTCGCTGGAACGGCTACCTCGGCCAGATCGAGGGCGACTCCGGATCGCTGTCGGTGGCCACCGCCACGCAGGCCGAGCTGGGCGGTCCGGGCGGCAAGTCCAACCCCGAGGAGCTGTTCTCGGCGGCGCTGGCCAACTGCTTCACGTCCACCCTGACCGGCATGGCCCGCGCCCGCGAGATCCCGCTTGGCGAGATCGAGACCACCGTCTCCACCCGGCTTGCATGGGGCGACGGGTCGAGCCATCACCTGTCCGAGGCCGACCTCCACACCCGGGTCGAGTCGCCCGCCCCCGAGGACGAGGTGCGCGCGCTGATCGCCGACGCCGAGGCGCACTGCCCGGTCTGCCAGGCGATAGCGGGCAGGGTGGCGCTGCGCGTCACCGCCGACGTCGCTGCGCGATAGCTCGCATCATGCCAGTATGATGGCATACCAATTCGCCCGATGACCGACGCGATCCCCGAACCAGTCCGCGCGCGCGACCTCGTCGGCTACGGCCGCACACCGCCGTCGTTCGCCTGGCCGGACGGCGCCCAGGTGGTCATCAACCCGGTGCTGGTCTACGAGGAGGGCTCGGAGTACTCCGTGATGTGGGGCGACGACCGCAACGACGGCTGGGGCGAGTACGCCGACCCGGGTGTGCAGCCGCCCCAGCGCGACCCCGGCACCGAGTCGCACTACGAGTACGGCAGCCGCGCCGGCGTATGGCGGCTGGCCCGCATCTTCGACGAGGCGGGTGTGCCGGTGACGGTGTCGGCGGCCGCAGTCGCGCTCGAGCTGAACCCGGGCGTGCCGGAGTGGATGCGCGAGCACGACCACGACCTGCTCGGCCACGGCTGGCGCTGGATCGAGGCCTGGCGGATGTCGCGCGACGAGGAGAAGGAGCAGATCGAGCGCGCCATCGAGACCTACCAGCGGGTGCTGGGCAGCAGGCCGGACGGGTGGAACTCGCGCAGCTGGCCGAGCGAGAACACGCGCAGCCTGCTGCGCGAGATCGGCGGCTTCCTCTACCACTCCGAGGGCTCGGCCGACGACCTGCCCTACTACGAGACCGGTGGACGACCAGCGGATGCTGGTGGTGCCCTACTCGAAGACCTATAACGACTCCCGGTTCGTGATGAGCCCCGGCTTCGACAGCCCGCGTGACTTCCTGGACACGATGGTGATGGGGCTGGACGAGCTGCTGCGCGAGGGCGAGCAGCGCCGCACCATGATGACCATCGCGGTGCACGCCCGCTGGAGCGGCCAGGCCGCCCGCGCCGCGGCGCTGCGGCTGTTTCTCGAGCACGCGCTGGCCCAGCCCGGCGTCTCCTTCATGCGCCGCAAGGACATCGCCCGCTGGTGGCTCGACACCTACCCGCCGGGCGCGAGCCCGTGAGGTGCGTCGTCTACCGCGGCGTGGGCGGCCGCGAGGTGGTCGTCGGTCGAGGAGCGACCGGATCCGCAGCCTGACCGCTTCGAGGTCGTGATCGCGCCACCGTTCGCCGGCATCAACCCGGCCGACGTGCTGCAGCGCGAGGGCAAGCACCCGGTGCCGCCGGGCTGGCCGCAGGACATCCCCGGCCTGGAGGTGGCCGGTCCGGTGGTCGCGGCTCGGCGACGCGGTGACGGCGTTCAAGGTCGGCGAACGCGCCTTCGGGCTGGTCGGCGGCGGCGGCCTGGCGACTCGCGTCGTCGCCAACGAGCGCGAGCTGGCCTCGGTGCCCGACGCGCTGGACGGCGCCACGGCGGCAGCGGCACCGCAGTCGTTCCTGACCGCCTTCGACGCGATCGTGATGCAGGCCGGACTGGGCGCGGGTGACCTGCTGCTCGTGAACGGCGCCAGCGGCGGCGTCGGCAGCGCCGCCGTGCAGATCGCGGTTGCGCTGGGCGCGCGGGTGGTCGCGAACGTGCGCACGCCCGGAGCTGCGGCCACGCGTCGAGGCGATGGGTGCCGAGGCGCTGCCCGCCGACGAGGCATTCGCGCGGGTGCGCGAGCTGGGCGGGGCGGACGTGATCCTGGAGCTGGTGGGCGCGCCGCACATGGCCGACAACATGACCGCGCTGGCGCGCCGCGGCCGGCTGATGCTGGTCGGCGCGAAGCCCGGCGACGAGGCCGCGATCGTGCTGCGCGACCTGATGAGCGCCCGCGCGCAGCTGATCGGGAGCACCCTGCGCACGCGGCCCGTCCGAGCAGAAGGCGGCGCTCGTCCAGGAGTTCGCCCGCCGGGTGGTGCCGATGCTTGCGTCGGGCAGGGCCACGGCCGCGGTCGGCGAGGTGTTCGCGCTCGAGGACGCCGCCGAGGCGCTCGACCACGTCCGCACCGCCGGCAAGTTCGGCAAGGTGCTGCTCGAGATGCCGGCCGCGTGAAGCTGCGGCGGATCGACCACATCGGCGTGGTCGTTGCCGACCTGCCCGCCCATGTCGCCCAGCTGGAGGCGATGGGCCTGGTGCTGGAGCGGGTCGGCGACAACATCGAGAGCCACGCGCTCTACTACCCCTGCGGCGATGCCAGCGTCGAGCTGATCGAGGTGCGCGACCCGCTGGTCGCTGCCGAGCGCATGGGCGAAGGAAGAGCAGGCCCGGATCGAGCACATCGCGTTCGAGGTGGACGACCTGGGCGAGGTGCGCGACCTGCTGGAGTCGCGCGGCGTCGAGGTCTCGTGGCCGCCGTTCCCCTCAGGCTCGGCGATGATGATCTGGACCACGGCCGCGACCAGCGGCGGTGTCCAGTATCAGTTCCTGGTGCGGCCGGGAGGCGAGGGCGGCAGCGCGTGAGGATCGGCCTGATCGGGGCCGGCGCGATCGCCCGGCGGCACGTGGGTGTGCTGTCCGCTCTGGACGGCGTCGAGCTGGCCGCCGTGTGCGACACCGACCTGGCCCGGGCCGAGTCGTTTGCGGCCGGTGCCACCGCGTACGGCAGCTGGCAGGAGCTGCTGGAGCATCCGCTGGATGCGGTGTTCGTGTGCACGCCGCCCACGGCTCACGCGCAGCCGGCGATCGCCGCGATGCGGCGAGGGCTGGCGGTGTACCTGGAGAAGCCGTTGGCGCGGGCGGCGGCCGACGGCGAGGCGATCGTGACTGCGTGGCGCGAGAGCGGGGGAGTGTGCGCGGTCGGCTACCAGTGGCGGTCGCTGTCGCTGATCGGCCGCGTCCGTGACGAGCTGGCGGGGGCCGCGCCGGGCATGCTGATCAGCCGCAGCGTGGGGCCCACCGAGCCCGGCCGCGCGGCGTCCTGGTTCGGCGACCCGGCCGCGAGCGGCGGGATCCTGTTCGAGTTGGGCAGCCACGACATCGACCTGCAGCAGGCGCTGGCCGGGCCGGCCGCGTCGGTGCAGGCCCTGTCCGGGCGAGGGTTGGGCGCGGGCGGCGGAGCGCTGGACGACGCGGTGGCGGTGCTGGTGCGATACGCGGGCGGCGGGCTGGGGGTGATCTCGGTGGCGTGGACGGAGCAGCAGCAGCCGCCCGTCTACGAGTTGGACGTGCTGGCGCCGGACGTGGCGCTGCACCTGGCGCTCGACCCGGTATTCCGGCTGGCCGGCCGTGCCCATGGCGGAGCTGTCGACCAGGAGGAGGCGGCCGACCCGCGCACATCGGCGGTGACGGGCTTCCTGGACGCCGCTCGGCGTCGAGATCCGGCGGCGGCGGCATGCACGCCGGAGGATGCGCTGGGCACGCTGCGGGCGGCGCTGGCGGCGGAGCAGGCGATCGCCAGCGGGGAGACGGTCAGGCTGGGCGGGTGAGGGAGCGCCGCTTGGCGTTCTCAGCGCGCGCCACTTGGCGGTACGAGTGAGTTGGGACACGCCCTCGTGACACTCGAGCGGCGACGACAATCACAAAGCGCGCTGCCGGCCGCTAGAGCTTGCCCGGCAGCAGCGGCAGCCCGCCGCTGGCATCCGTGTCAACCCGCCAGAACGAGCCGGTGCGCTGGTCTGCGTGGATTTCCGCCACCTTCGTCGCGGTCACGTACAGTGCCGGGCCGTCGAAGATGCAGTTGGTGGCGTGCTCGTTCAGCACGATCTCCTCCAGCACCTCGCCCTCGGCCGACAGCACCGTCAGCCCGCCCGAGATGGTCGTGCACACGAACAGCCGCCCGTCGGCCGCGAACGCCATCCCGTCGGGCACGTGGTTGTCGCTGAGCTGGCAGAACGTCGTCGCCTGCCCGTCGTCCAGCCGGCACACCCGGTGCGCCGCCGACTCCGTCCAGTACAAGCGCCCCTGCGCGTCGAACGCGATCCCGTTCGGGTAGACGCCCGTGCGCTCCATCAGGAACTCACCGCCGTCGCTGTCCAGCACGTACAGCGCTCCCGCGGCCCGCTGATCCTCCGGGAAGCGGTCGTCCTGCTCCGTGCCCGACTCCGTGAACCAGAGCCGGCCGTCCGGCCCGAAGGCGAGATCGTTTGGCCCCGCCAGCGTCCGCCCCGCGATGCTGGTCGCCAGCATCTCGATCGAGCCGTCGCTGTTCACGCGCTGGATCCCCGGCACCGCGCTCTGGTCGGGACTCCCCGGCACGTTGCCACCCTGGGTGACGTAAATGGCGCCGTCGGATCCGAGCAGCGCGCCCCACGGCGACCCGCCCATGTCCGCGAACCGGCCGATCGCGCCGTCCTTCCACACCAACAACTCGCCGGTGTTTCCGTCACACAACACGATCGCTCCGTCCGGCATCACGACGGGCCCTTCCGGGAACCCGAGATTCGAAGCGAGCAGCGTTCCTTGCACGGCGCGGATCCTTTTTCAGGGGTTGTACCCGGGAAATTGGTATGATAGCATACCGAGCTTGATCGATCCCCGCGGCACCGGCTCGTCGAAGGGCTTGCGGCCACACCGCCGCGGTGGTTCGAGCGCATGATCGGACGCAGGCTCCACCCCCCTCGGTCGTCCGAGCCCGGGTGGTCGCCACTGTCCAATCCGCAACTTTCACTGCCTGCGTACGTATGCAAGAGTGGACGTTGCGTCCTGCCCGGTGACCAGCTCAGGAGGAGACCGTGAGCGATCCGCACAACCCGCGTCCGGAAACGGGCATCGAACTCTTCGACCATCGCATCTCCCGTGGGACGCTGCTGCGCGGTGCCGCCGGCACGATGCTCGGCATGTCGCCGCTGCTCGCGGCAGCCTGCGGCGGCGGCTCGACCTCGTCCACCGCTGCGACCGGCGCGTCCACCTCGGCCGGCACGCCCGTCAAGGGCGGCACGCTTCGCGCCGGCTTCGTCGGCGGCGGCACGGCCGAGACGCTGAACCTGTACCAGGGCGTCACGCCGATCGACGAGTCCCGCGCCCAGAACCTGTTCGACCCGCTGCTCGTGGTCAACCCCGACCTCACCACCGGCCCCGGCCTGGCGCTCGAGTTCAACTCCAACGCCGACGCCACCCAGTATGAGATCAAGCTCCGCCCCGGCGTCGAGTTCCACAACGGCAAGACCTTCGGCGCCGAGGACGTGATCTACTCGATGCGGCTGATGGCGAAGTCCGCCAACTTCGCGTCGGTGCCGTTCGTGGCCGGCATCAACCTGAAGGACCTGAAGGCGATCGACGCCACCACCGTGAAGGTGCCGCTGCTGTACCCCGACGCCGACCTCGGTGCCAACTTCGTGTACTGGAACACGTGGATGGTGCAGAACGGCGAGACGGACTTCACCAAGCCGGTCGGCACCGGCCCGTTCATGTTCGACACGTTCAAGCCCGGCACCCAGAGCACGTTCAAGCGCAACCCCAACTACTGGCAGACGGGCAAGCCGTACGTCGACGAGCTGCTGATCCAGTCGATCGACGACAACAACGCCCGTCTGGAGGCGCTGCAGTCCGGCCAGATCGACGCGATGGCGCAGCTGCCCACGGCCGACGCCAAGGCCCATCAGGCCACCGGCGACATCACCGTGCTGGTGGCCAAGTCGCCGCAGGCCATGATGTTCTACATGGACACCACGCAGGCGCCGTTCACCGACGTGCGCGTGCGCCAGGCGATGAAGCTGATCGCCGACCGCCCGGCGCTGGTGGCGAGCGCCATCAACGGCTTCGGGTCGATCGGCAACGACATCGTCGGCAAGGGCCTGCCCTTCTACGACAACGATCTGCCCCAGCGCGTGCAGGACATCGAACAGGCCAAGAGCCTGCTCAAGCAGGCCGGCCAGGAGAACCTGACCGTCACCCTGCAGACGTCGCCGATCTTCCCCGGCTTCGTCGAGTCGGCGACGCTGCTCGCGCAGCAGGCCAAGGACGCCGGCGTCACCATCAACCTCAAGCAGGTGCCGCCCAGCTCCTACTACAACCCCTCCGCGCTGTACCTGAAGATGGCGTTCGCCGAGACGCAGTGGCCGCCGCCGTCGATCAAGTTCTTCTACCTGCAGGCGCTGTCGTCCAAGGCGCCCTACAACGAGACGCACTGGAAGAACACCGCCTGGAACGATCTACTGTTCAAGGCGATCGGCGAGACCGACCAGGCCACGGCCCAGCAGACATGGAACCAGGTGCAAAAGATCCAGTACGACCAGGGTGGCTACATCAACTGGACCAACGCCGACTGGGTGGACGGGCTCTCCACCAAGGTCAAGGGCCTGGAGCCGCATCCGGCCGGCGTGCTCGGCAACTATCTGTTCATGAACGCCTGGCTGTCCGCGTAGCGACCCTATGACGACTGTTGCGGAACCTCGAGCGGCTGACCGCGAGGTTTCGCCTGTTCTCGCCTTCGTGGGCCGTCGCCTGCTGGGCGCGGCGGTGTCGCTGCTGGTGGCGTCGGTGCTGATCTTCATCGGCACCTCCGTCCTGCCCGGCAACGCCGCCAGCGTCGTGCTGGGCCGCGGCGCCACGCCGGCGGCCGTGCACAAGCTGGAGCAGCAGATGCACCTCAACAAGCCGCTGGCGACCCAGTACACCAACTGGCTGGGCGGGTTCGTGCACGGTGACCTGGGCGACTCCTCGATCGGCCTCGCCCAGGGCCAGAAGCACGCGCCGGTGTGGGCGCTGATCTCGGATCCGGTCAAGAACTCGCTGATCCTGGCGCTGATCACCGCCCTGTTCATGATCCCGCTGTCGCTGGGCCTGGGCGCGATCGCGGCCGTCTACGCCGGGCGCCCGGCCGACCACGCCATCTCGATCATGTCGCTGGCGGCGATCGCGCTGCCCGAGTTCGTGATCGGCTCGCTGCTGGTGGGCGTGTTCTTCGTCTGGCTGGACGTGCTGCCGCCGGTCGCGATCATCCCGCCCGGCCAGAGCCCGCTCAGCGATCCCACCAAGCTGATCCTGCCGGTGGCGACGCTGCTGCTGGCGTCGCTGGCGGCGGGCATCCGGATGGTGCGCGCGGGCATGGTGGAGACGCTGCAGGCCGAGTACGTGATGGCGGCCCGGCTGAACGGTCTGTCCGAGCGCTGGGTGCTGTGGCGCTACGCGATGCGAAACGCGCTTGCCCCCAGCGTGCAGGTGCTGGCCCAGAACCTGCAGTGGCTGATCGGCGGCATCATCATCACCGAGACCGTGTTCGCCTATCCCGGGCTGGGATCGCTGCTGGTGACCGCGGTCGGGAACCGCGACCTGGGCGTGGTGCAGTCGGTGGCGATGCTGATCGCCGTGGTCTACGTGATGCTGAACCTGGTGGCCGACCTGATCGTGCTGCTGCTGGTGCCGAAGCTGCGGGAGCCGGCATGACCGGCAGGCTCCGTTTCATGCGCAGCTTCTCGGGCGCGGTCGGCGTCACCATCGTCGTGTTCGTGGTGGCGGTGGCGATCTTCGGCCGCTACTTCGCGCCGTATGACCCCAACGTGCCGGTGACCGCGCCGCTCAGCCCGCCGTCCAGCCACTACTTGCTGGGCACCGACTTCCTCGGCCGCGACGTGTTCAGCCGGCTGCTCTACGGCGGCCGCTCGGTGATCACCCTGGCTGCGCTGGCCACCGGCCTCGGCTACCTGATCGGGATGTCCGTCGGGCTGATCGCCGGGTTCAGCCGCTCCCGCATCGATCCGGTGCTGATGCGAAGCGTCGATGTGATGCTGGCCTTTCCGCCGCTCCTGTTCCTGCTGGTGCTGATCAGCGGCGCTGGCACCGGCGTCGAGGTGCTGGTGATCGGCGTGGCCGTGATCCAGGCGCCCGGCATCAGCCGCATCGTCCGCACCGCGACGCTCGAGGTATCCGTGCGCGGCTACGTGGAGGCGGCGATCGCCCGCGGCGAGCGCTCCTTCGCCGTGATCGTGCGCGAGGTGCTGCCCAACATCATGGCTCCGGTGCTGGTCGACTCCGGCCTGCGCTTCACGTACTCGATCCTGATCATCGCCTCGGTCAACTTCCTGGGACTGGGGCTGCAGCCGCCCGCCTCCGACTGGGCGCTGATGATCAGCGACAACCGCCAGTACATCTCGATCCAGGCATGGGCGGTGCTGGCGCCGGCCGCGATGATCGCGCTGCTCACCATCGGCATCAACCTGACCGGCGACGCGATCGCCCGCAGCCTGGGCCGCTCCTACGTGCCCAAGACCGCGCGGAGCGCGGTGATATGAGCGACACCCCCGCACCCGTTGTGCAGGTGGAAGGCCTCTCGCTGGGCCTGACCACCGGCGATCCGGTCGTCGAGGACGTCAGCTTCAACGTCGGCGCCGGCCAGATCCTGGGGCTGGTGGGCGAGTCCGGCAGCGGCAAGACCACCACCGCGCTGGCCCTGCTCGGCTACACGCGCCGCGGCGTCGAGCTGCGGGGCGGCAGCGTCCGCATCAGCGGCCAGCCGATCCTCGGACAGGGCATAAGCAACCTCCGCAACCTGCGCGGCAAGGTCGTCTCCTACGTGCCGCAGGATCCCGGCGGCGCCCTCAACCCGTCGCTGCGGGTGGGGGACGCGGTGATGGACGTGCTGCGCGCGCACCGCGCCGGCGCCGCGTCGCTGGAGTCGGTCAGGGCATCGCTGGAGCGGGTCGAGCTGGGCACCGACCCGCGGCTGCCGCGGCGCTACCCCCACCAGCTGTCGGGCGGCCAGCAGCAGCGGGTCACGATCGCGATGGCCTGCGTCTGCGACCCGCCGGTGGCGGTGCTGGACGAGCCCACCACCGGGCTGGACGTGATCACCCAGGACCGGATCCTGGCCGAGCTGGCCCGCCTGCGCGACGACGACGGCATGGCGATGGTGTACGTCTCCCACGACCTGGCGGTGGTGGCGAAGATGGCTGACCGGATCGTCGTCATGTACGCCGGCCGCGTGGTGGAGAGCGGCCCGGCCGACGAGGTGATCGAGCGGCCCCGCCACCCCTACACGCGGGCGCTGGTGTCCGCCATCCCCGACTTCCGCCGCCCGCGCGCGCTGCGCGGCATCCCCGGCGTGTCGGTCGGGGTGGGCGAGTGGCCGAGCGGCTGCGCCTTCGTGCCCCGTTGCCGTCACGCCATCGACCGCTGCAGCGAGGCGCTGCCCGAGCTGTCGGCCGCGACGCCCGACCACTCCGTGCGCTGCATCCGCTGGCAGGAGCTGGCGGGCGCGGGCGCCGAGCCCGGTAACGGCCGCGCCGCGGCGACCGCCGTGGAGGCGGAGGATGAGGCGCTGCTGCAGGTCGATCACCTCGAGGTCGAGTACCGCAACGGCCGGCGCCGGAACACCGTCGTCCACGACGTGTCGTTCGCGATCGAGTCGGGCCGCTGCGTGGCGCTGGTGGGCGAGTCCGGCAGCGGCAAGACCACGATCGGGCGCTGTCTGGCGGGCCTGCATCCGCCCAGCGGCGGGCCGCATCCTGTTCGACGGCAGCGAGCTGGAGGCCTTCGCCCGCAACCGGCCGCTGGCCGCCCGCCGCCGCATCCAGATCGTGTTTCAGAACCCGTTCGAGTCGCTCAACCCACGCCACAAGGTCAGCTCCTCGATCGAGCGCCCGCTGCGGGTGCTGCGCGGCCTGTCCCAGGGCGAGGCGCGCACGGAGGTGGGCGAGCTGCTCGATCGCGCCAAGCTGCCGCGCCGCGTCGGCGATCGCTTCCCGATCGAGCTGTCCGGCGGCGAGCGCCAGCGGGTTGCGATCGCGCGGGCGCTGGCGGCCAAGCCCGACCTGCTGATCTGCGACGAGGTGACCTCGGCGCTCGACGTGTCGGTGCAGGCGGCCGTGCTGGAGCTGCTGTCGGAGCTGCAACGGGACCTGCGGCTGAGCATGCTGTTCATCACCCACAACCTGGGCGTCGTCGCCTGCGTGGCCGACAGCGTGCTGGTGATGGACCGCGGTTCGCTGTGCGAAAGCGGCTCGGTCGCACAGGTGCTGAACACGCCGGCCGACGAGTACACCCAACGGCTGCTGAGCGCCGCGCCGTGCCTGCCCGACGGGGCGTACAGCTGAGCGCGCGCACCGCGATCGTGGGCGGCACCGTGGTGGCGACGCACGGCTCGAGACGGGCGGACGTGCTGGTGGAGGACGGCCTGATCCAAGCGGTCGGCGAGGTCGACCGCGACGGCGCCGAGACCGTCGACGCGGGCGGCTGCCTGGTGCTGCCGGGCGCCATCGACGTGCACACACACGTGTTCGGCGGGATCCGCGACGACACCCGCTCGGCGCTCTGCGGCGGCACCACCTCGGCGCTCGCCTTCGTGGACGCGCTGCCCGGCGAGCGCCCGGCCGAGGCCGCCCGTCGCACGCTCGCCGACGAGATGCCGGAGTCGCTGATCGACCTGGCCTTCCACGCGGTGATCTGGGAGCCGCAGGCCTACCGCCACGGCGACCTGGCCGAGGCGGCCGCGCTCGGCGTCGGCAGCGTGAAGCTGTGGCTTGCCTACATCGAGCTCGGCATCCAGGCCGACGACGACGTCGCGCTTCGCGTCATGCAGGAGGCGGCGGAGCTGGGCATGGTGGTGCTCGCGCACTGCGAGAACGGCCGCGCGATCGACGTGCTCACCCGCCAGCTGGTCGAGCAGGGGCGGCTGGGGATCGACTCGCTGCCCCGCAGCCGGCCGATCGAGCTGGAGGCCGAGTGCGTGCACCGGTTCCTGGTGCTGGCCGGGCTGGCCGGGGCGACGCCCTACGTCGTGCACCTGACCGGCCGCGCGCCGCTCGAGGAGATCGCCGCAGCCCGCCGTCGCGGCCAGACCGTGCACGGCGAGGTCTGCACCCACCACCTGCTGTTCGACCGCTCACACCAGGAGGGTGACGACGCCGTGCGCTACGTGATGACCCCGCCGCTCCGCACCGGCGACGACCGGCAGGCGCTGCTGAACGGCCTTCGCGACGGCGACGTCAGCACGTACGCCTCCGACCACTGCCACCTGCGACTCGACCGCGACAAGCTGCCGGTGCTGGGCGACTTCACCCAGATACCGACCGGGATGCCCGGCATCGGCGCGCGGCTGCCGCTGGGCTTCGGGCTGCTCGCGCCGGAGCAGCTGGTCGAGGTCGCCTGCGCTGCGCCGGCACGCATCTTCGGGCTGTATCCGCGCAAGGGCGCGATCGCCGCCGGCAGCGACGCCGACATCGTGGTCTGGGATCCGTCGGCGCCCTCGCGGCTGACGCGCGACGTGATCAACGACGGCCTCGACTGGTCGCCCTACGAGGACATACCGGTCCCGGGCTCGATCCGTCATGTGCTGGCCGGGGGCGACCACGTCGTGGTCGACGGTCGCTTCGGCGGTGATGAGCACCGCGGCCGCTACCTGCCGGTCTCGCGCGTGCTCGAGACCGCGTGAGGGCGGAGCCGGTCACGGCCGGCTCAGCCGGCCGCCACGTCCGCCAGGAACGCGCGCAGCTGGTCGGCCGCTTCCGGCTCGATCGCCGGCGGCACCGCCAGCCCGTAGCGCTCGAGCGCCTGCTCCAGCCCGGCGCGGCTGCCCACCAGCGCCAGGGTGTAGCCGTGTCGCGCGAACTCCTCGGTCTGCTCAGCCACCTGGTCGAGCAGCGGCGCCGCCACCTCGTCCGGGTAGTCGGCCGCGGGCAGCTGCATCGCGCCCCAGCCCTCCTGCTCGATCACGGCCAGGGCGTCGACGCCGCCCGCGTCGGGGTTGACCAGCTCGCTGGCGACCAGGGCGACGCGGAAGCTGCGCAGGTCGCCCTCCACCTATCCGCCGCCCTCGATCAGCGCAACCAGCTGCGCGCGCTCCTCGGACGGATCGTGCGTGGGCAGCTGGTGCGACACGCCCATGGCGCGCGGCGCGGTGACGCCGCGCTCAGCCAGCTCGGCGGTCAGCTCCTCGAGGAAGATGCCGCTGCCGGGCGAGAGCTCCGGGGCGCCGTCCGGCCACTCGGGCCGGCCGCCGCGGGCCGGGTCGGAGCTGGTCACGTGCACACCCATCGAGGGGCTGCCGTCGATGCCGACCAGGATCACGTCGTCGCCACGGGCAACGTGCACCTCGATCGCGCCGGCCACGGCGGCGGCGATCTTGCGGCAGTGGCGGCGAAAAGCCGTGGTGTCGTACTGCTCCCGCACCGCCCAGAAGCGGTTCAGGCCAGTGAACGCCAGCTCCGGGCAGGGCATCTGCTCGATCCGCCAGCCGCGCTCCCGCAGTTCGTCCACCAGCGGCGAATAGACGCCGGGGCAGCGGGCGCCGCCGTCGGTCTTCGAGTTCTGGTTGAGCAGGCAGTGAGCGACGAATGCAACGCCGGGCATCCCGGCAGTATAGGAACAGAAAGGTGGGGGATATGAGCATGCGCAGCGCCATCGTCACGGGGTCGTCGTCCGGCATCG
This sequence comes from uncultured Actinomycetes bacterium, assembly GCA_963766445.1. Taxonomy (GTDB): domain Bacteria; phylum Actinomycetota; class Thermoleophilia; order Gaiellales; family JAICJC01; genus JAICYJ01. The sequence goes on from CAVXZW010000014.1 coordinate 82,775, forward strand.
GCAGGGCGATCGCGATCCGGCTCGCGGCCGACGGGTTCGACGTCGTGCTGGCCGACATCCGGCGCGATCCGATAACCGGCGGCGAGCCCACCGAGGACGTGATCCTGAGCAGCGGCGGCAGCGCCGTTCACGTAGCGGCCGACGTTGCCTCGCCGGACGACTGTGCTGCGCTGGTCGCGACGGCGGTCGAGCGCACGGGGTCGCTGGACGTGCTGGTGAACAACGCAGTGCTCGCGGGCGCCGAGTCGAAGCCGCTGCTGGACACCGAGCCCGAGGACTGGGACGCGATGATGGCCGTCAACCTGCGAGGTGCCTACCTGCTGTGCCGGGCGGCGGTGCGCCAGATGCTGACTCAGCCGCTGGACGGCGACACCCGTGGGCGGATCATCAACATCACCTCGCAGCACGGGATGGTCGGGTGCCCGGGGCACTTCACCTACAGCGTCGGCAAGGGCGGCCTGATTCAGATGACCCGCCAGATCGCGGTCGACTACGGGCCGCAGGGCATCATCTGCAACGGGGTCGCGCCGGGCAAGATCGTGACAGGGACACCCGGGGACCTCAGCGCCAGCGAGCAGGGCCTGGCCTACGTGCGGTCGCGCACGCCGTTCGCGCGCCTGGGCCGCTCCGAGGACGTTGCCGCGGCGGTGTCGTTCCTGGCGAACGAGGCGAGCTACGTGAGCGGCAGCAACCTGATGGTGGACGGAGGCTGGAGCGCGTACTAGTAGGCCATCCACCCGCCGTCGACCAGCAGGTGGATGCCGCTCACGTACGTGCACTCGTCGGAGGCCAGAAACAGCGCCGCGGCAGCCACGTCGGCGGGCCGTCCCAGCCGCGAGAACGGCGTGCGCGCGTGCGAGTAGGCGAGCACCTCCTCGGAGTCCTGGCGCACCAGGATCTTGCCCGGCGCCAGCCCGTTCACGATCACGCCCTGCGGGCCGAAGTCGACGGCCAGCTGATGGGTGAGGTTGATGACGCCGCCCTTGGCGGTGCAGTAGGCGACGTGGCCGGGCGAGCCGATCATGCCGTGCTGCGAGGAGAGGTTGATGATGCGTCCGCGCGCCTCCGCCACCGGCTCCTGGTCGAGCATCTGCTGGACGGCGCGCTTGCAGCAGAGGAACACGCCGCGCAGGCCCACGTCCATGATCGCGTCCCAGTCCTCGGGCTCGGTCTCGAGCAGCCCCTTCGAGTGGCGGCCGGCGACGATCGCGTTGTTCACCATCACGTCCAGGCGGCCGCGTCGCTCGACGGCGGTCGTGACCAGCCGGTCGATGTCGTCCCACCGCGAGGCGTCGGCCTCGACATAGATGCCGCTGCCGCCGGCCCGCTCGATCAGATCGGCGGTCGGCTCGCCGCCCTCGCGCGGGTCCGGCCGCACGTCGCCGACCACCACGTCCGCGCCCTCGGCGGCGAAGGTCAGGGCCATCGCCCGGCCCAGGCCGGAGGCCGCGCCGGTGATGACGATCGACTTGTCCTGCAGTCGCCCCGCGCTCATCTCGCATCCCCTTTCCGTGAACGCCCCCGAGCATAGCGACGGCCGTGCACGGGCTCGGGCCGGTCCGTGCCAGAATGCCGGACACCGAACGAACGCCGACCAAAGGGGGACCGGATGGACGATGATCGCGCACGAGAGCTGCTGGCGGAGGAGCGGCGACGGATCGAGGAGGCGCTGGCGACAAGCACCGTTGTCACCACCGACGACGAGTCCACCGCGGACGACGCCGACAACGCGACGGACACGTACCAGAACGAGTTCGACGAGGGCAGGAGCGACGACCTGAACGAGCAGCTGGCTGCGGTCGAGCGGGCCGAGCAGCGGCTGGCAGAGGGCCGGTACGGGCTCTCGATCGAGAGCGGCGATCCGATCCCGGACGAGCGGCTGGAGGCGATCCCGACGGCCGAGCGCACGGTCGCCGAGGAGGAGCGCTTCGATCGCGGTGCCTAGACGGCGGTCTGCTGCGCCAGACGCTCGGAGGCCATCGTGCGCGCGGCGCCGTGGACGTCGGCCATGCCGGTGATCGCCGTCAGGAACTCCCCCCGGCCGAGCGTGTAGAGGCTGGCGTCGCTGGCCGCGGTCACCGTGGCGGTGCGCGGGGTGTCGTTCAGGAGCGCGATCTCGCCGAAGCCCTCGCCGCGGCCGAGCGTGGTCGCGAAGCCGGCCACGGTGGTGACGGCCACCTCGCCGTCGGCGACCAGGTAGAACAGGTCGCCGGGCTCGCCCTCCCGGATCAGCACCTCGCCGGCCGCGGCATGCCGCGGCTCAAGCATGCGCGCGACGCCCTCCATCTGCGGCGGCGGCAGCGGCCGGAACAGGGCCATCGCGCGCAGCAGCCCGATCTGCACGATCGGCACCGTCGCCCTGGCGTCCGCGCGCAGGATCGCCGGCAGCAGCACGAGCGTCACCAACGGCATGATCGCCCCAACGCCAACGATCGCCGCCTTGGTGCCACCAAGGCCGATCAGGATCGGCACCACCAATGAGCCCAGCGACAGGCCGAGCATGTCGACGCTCTCGATCACGCCGAAGATGCGGCCGAGGACGGCGGGCGTCCCCGTGCGCTGAAGCAACGTGCGACCTGAAACGTCGAACAGGCTGCGCCCGACGTTCGCGAGCAGCAGCAGCGGGATCGTGATCGCCACCCGCGGCCAGGCCGCGATCAGGGCGACCGATGCGCCCATGACCAGTGCCGCGGCGACCAGCGGCGGCGCCAGCCGCCGCCTGCCCACCAGCCCCACCGTGACGAACACGGCGATCAGGCCGCCGGCGCCGAAGGTGGCGTTCAGGATGCCCACGCCCGACTGCCCGATGCCGAGCTCGTCGATCGCGAGCACGACGAACAGCACGTCCATCGCGCCGAGGTAGAGCGACTGCGACGTGAGCACGCCCATCAACACCGCGGTGCCGCGCTCGCCCTTGAGCGCGCGGAATCCGTCGATGGTGTCAGCGATCGGCGAGCCGACGTCGCCCGGTTCGGCCGGCGGAAGCGATCTGGTCAAGGGCAGCGACACCCAGGTGGCGACCAGCATGGCGACGGCGAACGCTGCCACCACCCACCCAGGGCCGCCGATCGCGATCACACCGGCGGCGACGACAGGACCGATCATGATGCCGGCGCTCTCGATCCAGCCCAGCGCGGCGTTCCCGGCGGTCAGCTCGTCGGGCGTGTGCACGGCGGCCGGCAGCACGACGTTCATGGTCGGCCGTGTTGCGTTGAACGCGGGTGCTGCCAGGATGGCAAACACGTAGACGACCGCGGGTGGAGCGTGGACGAGCAGCGCGATCGCCAGCAGTCCCATGCCCACGGCCTGCGCCGCGTAGCCGGCCACCAGCACCCAGCCGGCCTGGTAGCGGTCCGCGAACGTGGCCAGCAACGGGGCGATCACGACGCAGGGCAGGAGCTGCGCCGCCGCCAGGACGCCGCTGGCCTTCGCTCCGCCCTGGTTGTAGGCGTAGACCAGCACGGCGATCCACTCGCCGTACTCGGCGGCGTTGAACAGCGCGAAACCGATGCCGCATCGCCGCAGCGTCGGGTTTCGCGTCAGCTTCGCGAGAGGCGCCAGCCGGCTCAGCACGGAGCGATCCTACGCCGTTCCCTGCTGGAGCACCACGCGCTTACGGGTGCAGATTGAGCGGATGGTGGCAGGCCGCCAGGTGCTGCTCGGCGTGCTTCACCAGCGGCGGCTCGGTGGTGGTGCAGATGTCGGTCGCATAGCGGCAACGCGGGTGGAAGCGGCAGCCGCTGGGCGGCGTGATCGGGCTGGGGACGTCGCCCTGCAGGACGATCCGCTCGCGCTCGACATCCGGATCGGGCACCGGCACCGCGGATAGCAGCGCCTCGCTGTAGGGGTGGATCGGCCGGTCGTAGAGCTCCTCGGCAGGCGCCAGCTCCACGATCTTGCCCAGGTACATGACGGCGATGCGGTCGGACACGTGCCGCACCACCGACAGGTCGTGTGCGATGAACAGGTAGGTCAGACCCAGGTCGTCCTGCAGGTCGCTGAGCAGGTTCACGACCTGCGCCTGGATCGAGACGTCGAGCGCCGAGACCGGCTCGTCGGCGATGATCAGTCGCGGGCTCAGTGCCAGCGCGCGGGCCACCCCGATCCGCTGGCGCTGGCCGCCGGAGAACTCGTGCGGATAGCGGTTGTAGTGCTCCGGGCTGAGACCGACCATCTCCAGCAGCTCCTGCACCCGTTTGTTGACGTCGCCGCGGGCGCCCACGCCGTGGATCCGCAGCGGATCGCCGATGATCGTGCCCACCCGCTTGCGCGGGTTGAGCGAGGCGTAGGGATCCTGGAACACCATCTGGATCTCCCGCCGCAGCGGCCGCATCTGCTTGCGGTCGAGGGTGGAGATGTCCTGCCCGTCGAACTCGATCGTGCCCTCGGTGAGGTCGTGTAGGCGGATCAGACAACGGCCGAACGTGGACTTGCCACAGCCCGACTCGCCCACCAGCCCGACCGTCTCGCCAGGCATCAGGTCGAGGTCGACGTCGTCCACCGCGTGCACGCGCGCCACCTCGCGCTGGAACACGACGCCGCGCTTGATCGGGAAGTACTTGCGCACCGCCCGGGCGCGCATCAGCGGCGCGCCGGATCGCTCACGACGCCTCCGGTTTCGCGGCCCGCCGCGCCAGCTTCTGGTCGGCCGGGCAGGAAGCAGGCGTCCAGGTGGCCGGCGCCGGAGCGGGCCGCCAGGTCGGGCCGCTCGGCGCGGCAGCGGTCGAAGGCATGCGGGCAGCGGGGCCGGAAGCTGCAGCCGCGCCGGCAGCGAGATCAGCGACGGCGGCTGCCCGAGATGGCGGCCAGCCGCCGCTGGCGGGGCCGGTCCAGGCGCGGGAGATCGAACCCAGCAGGCCCCACGTGTACGGATGCTGCGGCCCGCGGAACAGCTCGCCCACCTCGGCGTACTCCACGATCCGGCCGGCGTACATCACGGCCACCCGGTTTGCCACCTCGGCAACGACGCCCAGGTCATGCGTGATCAGCACCACGGCCGAGTCGAACTCGCGCTGCAGGTTCCCGATCAGCTCCAGGATCTGGGCCTGGATGGTGACGTCGAGGGCGGTGGTCGGCTCGTCCGCGATCAGCACGTCGGGGTTGCAGGAGAGCCCCATCGCGATCATCACGCGCTGGCGCATGCCGCCCGAGAACTGATGCGGGTAGTCGTCGATCCGGGCCTCGGGGTTGGGGATGCCGACCGCACCGAGCAGCTCGAGGGTGCGCCTGCGCGCCTGTTTCGCGGACAGGCCCTCGTGCGCGCGCAGCTGCTCATCGATCTGCCAGCCGACCCTGTAGACCGGGTTCAGCGAGGTCATCGGATCCTGGAAGATCATCGAGATCTGCGTTCCGCGCACCTGCAGCATGTCGCCCTGTGACAGCTGCATCAGGTCGCGCCCCTTGAACAGCACCTCGCCCGAGAACACGGCGTTCTGGTCGAGGATCAGCCGCATCAGCGTCATCGCGGTCACGCTCTTCCCGGAGCCGGACTCGCCCACGATGCCCAGCACCTCGCCGCGGTTGACGGTGAACGAGACTCCATCCACCGCATGCACAGTGCCGTCCTGGGTGCGGAACGAGACGCTCAGGTCGCGCACCTCGAGCAGCGGCGCTCCGCTCATGCCGGACGCACCCGCGGGTCGAGCCAGGCGTAGCCGACGTCGACGACGGCGTTTGCGATCACGATGAAGATCGCGCCGTAGATGACGGTGGCCATGATCACCGGCAGGTCGAGGCTGATCAGCGACTGGTAGGTAAGCAGGCCCACGCCGGGCAGGCCGAACACCACCTCGACCAGCAGGGCACCGCCGCCCACCAGCACGCCGAAGTCGAGCCCGAACAGGCTGACATAGCTGATCATCGATGTGCGCAGCGTGTGGCGCAGCAGCACCCGCCGCTCGCTCAGCCCCTTGGCGCGGGCGGTGCGAACGTAGTCCTCGTTCTCGGTCTCCAGCAGGTCTGCCCGTAGCACCCGCGCGTAGAGGCCGATGTAGAGCACCGATAGCACCAGCCACGGGATCACCAGGTGCTTGAACCACATGACCGGATCCTGCGTGAGGGGCGTGTAGCCGAGCGGCGGCACCCAGGAGAACAGGAACGTGTCGTGGTAGCGGTCCTGGGTGATCAGGTTGGCCATCTCGCCCAGCCAGAACACGGGCATCGAGATGCCGATCAGCGCCAGCACCATCAGCATCGGATCGAAGACGGTGCCGCGCAGCACCGCCGCCGCCACGCCCATGATGATCGACATCACCACCCAGATCACCGCCGCGCCCAGCACCAGCGACAGCGTCACCGGGGTGGCGGCCACGATCTCGGGTACCACCTTCTGGCCCTGGTTGCTGTACGAGGTGAGGTCGCGGCTGATGAACAGCTTCTTCATCAGGATCAGGTACTGCACCGGCAGCGGACGGTCGAGGCCGTACTGGTGCTTGATGGCCTTGATCGTCTCGGGGCTGGGGTTGCGGCCGGCCAGCTTGCGGGCCGGGTCGACGCCCGGCGTGTGGAAGAAGATCAGGAACACCAGCACCGTGATCGTGAACACGACGAAGACGGTGGCGATCATGCGGCGGATGACGAAGGTCAGCATCGGTCAGTCCTTTACCCGCAGCTTGGCGCGGGGGTCGAGCGCGTCGCGCACGCCGTCTCCGAACACGTTCAGCGACAGCACCGTCAGCACGATCATGATGCCGGGCGCGATCGCCACCCACGGCCGCGTGTAGAGCAGCTGCTGGCCGTCGTTGATGATCGTGCCCCAGCTGGCGTTCGGCGGCTGTACGCCGATCGAGAGGTAGCGAGAGCGCCGACTCGGTGAGGATGGTTGTGGCGATCATCAGCGGCAGCAGCACGATCAGCACGGTGATCACGTTGGGCAGGATCTCGTTGAAGATCAGCCGCCGGTTGGACGCGCCCTGGGCGATTGCGGCCTCGATGAACTCCTTCTCGCGCACGGACAGCACCGCGCCGCGCATCGGCCGTGCAACGTAGGGCACGTAGATGAAGGCGATGATCAGGGTCGGCAGCCAGAGGCTGGAAGCGCTGATCGAGAAGGGGCCGATCTTGAGGCCCTGGGTGAGCAGAACGGTCGCTATCGAGATCGCCAGCAGGTAGACAGGGAACGCCCAGACCACGTCCAGCCCGCGCGAGATGATGCTGTCGGTGACCCCGCCGTAGAAGCCGGCCACCATGCCCCACGATATCGCGAGCAGGCTGCAGATCACGGCCGACCCGATCCCGATCGTGAGCGAGGTGCGGCCGCCGTAGAGCACGCGCGCGGCCACGTCGCGGCCCTGGCTGTCGGCGCCCAGGAAGTAGTTGCGCTGCCAGCGTCGGGCCGATCGGCGTCTCGCCTAGCTTCAGCACGCCGCCGCCCTGCTGCAGCACCTCCACCTTCTTGCCGTTGATCACCGTGGTGGCCGGTCAGCTGGCTGGTGAACGGGTCGGTGTGGGCGATGTGATCCGCGTAGAACGGCCCCATGAACGACACCACCACGATCCCCAGGAACAGCGCCAGCGCCGCCATCGCCATCCGGTTTCGCACCAGCTTGTGACCGGCCAGCGCCCACGGGCTGCGACCGGCGACCCAGCCCTCGGGCGGCGCGTCCGCGAGCGGGTCGATCGGGTGCTCGAGCCCTCCGACGGTCGACATCGGTGCCCAGGGCTACTTCACCCAGGCCTGATCGATCAGGATGCCGCCCACCAGCACGTTGGGGTCGAAGATGTAGTTGCCGACGCGCGACGAGACGAAGTCGATGTGCCGCGGCAGGAACAGCGACGACCCACGGCGCCTGCATCGGTGGTGGCTTTGTCGACCTCCTCCACATGCTCGTTGGCCGCGGCCTGGTCGGTTGACGCTGGTCTGGTCATCGCCTTGCTCGGTCATCTTCTGGATCGTCGGGTCGCAGAACTCCGAGAGGTTGGCGCTGGCGGTGCTGTTCGGGTGGAAGCCGTTGCAGCCGACCACGACGTCGAAGAAGTCGGCGCCGGACGGGTAGTCGGGGTACCAGTAGCTGAAGCTGATCTGGGCCTTGTTGCCCGAGTCCTGCACGTAGGGGTACTCCACCGCCGCGCTCAGCACCTTGATCGACGAGTCGTAGCCGAGCTGCTTGAGCAGCGATACGAAGTACAGGCAGATCAGCCTTACTGGCCTCGTCCGGCGTGCAGATCACGGCCACCTTCTGGCCCTTGGTGCCGGACTCGGCGACCAGCTGCTGGGCCTTGGCCATGTCGGGGCCGTGCCACTTGCCGTCGCCGGGGTTCGTGGTGTAGGGGCAGTAGGCCGCGTAGCCGGGGAAGTCCGGCGGCAGGATCTGGCAGGTGGGCGTGGCCACCTGGCGGGCCGCCCCAGGCCTTAATGATCGGCAGCCCGGTCGGTCGCGTAGTTGAGCGGCCTGGCGCACCTTGACGTTGTCGAACGGTGCAACCCTGGTATTCAGCGCCATGTGGTAGACCTGCGGCACCGGGTTCAGGTGCACCTGGTTCGTGTACTGGGTGGCGATCTCGTTCAGCCGGTCGGCGGGCGGCTGGTCGTACATCCAGTCGGCCTGGCCATGCTCGACCATCGTCACCTCGGCCTCGCTGGTCAGCGACAGCCTGATGTCGATCTTGTCCGGGTAGCCCTGCGGCTGGGCGTCCTTCGACCACTCGTGGAACTTGGGATTACGCACCAGCAGGATCTCCTGGTTGGGCGTGTAGTGATCGATCATGTAGGGCCCGGTCGCGGGCAGCGGGTTGGAGGGGCCGACCTCCTTGTCGGGAGTGTTCGAGGGCACCGCGATAGCCGAACGGCAGCGCCAGCTTCTGCAGGAAGTCGGGATCGGGGGAGACCAGGTGGAACGTGACGGTGCCGGCGGCGTCGTCGGTCACGATCCCCTTCGAGAGGTCGCACGTCTTGGGCGTCTTGGCGCAGGCGTCGCCGCCGACGATGCCCTGGTAGAACGAGCCCACCGGCCCGGGGACCGTGAACTCGCGCTCGATCGCGCGCAGGAAGTCACTGGCCTTGACGGCCGTGCCGTCGGAGTACATGATGCCGGCCGCAGATGGAAGACGTAGGTCTTGCCGCCGTCGGTCGCCTGGGGGATCGCCTGCGCGAGGTCGGGGACAAGCGTGTTGCCGTCCGATCCGCCCACCTTCTTCCAGGTCAGCAGCCCGTCATAGATCAGGTTCAGCAGCGTCCAGTTCTGGTCGTAGTCGACCGCCGGGTCGATCGAGCTGCCGATGCCGTTCCAGGCAAGCACCATCGTCCCGCCGCTGTGCCCGGTCGTCGAACCGCCGGAGCCGCTGGATCCACCGGACGACGACGAGGAGCTCCCGCCGCAGCCGGCCAGCACGCCCACCAGCAGCACCAGACACGCAGTGGCCATGACTCCGTGACGTCGTGCGTGCTGCATTCGTGCCTCCCAGGTGGAAAATTGACCGGCGAGCGCCGTTCGCCGCACGATGATAGGGATTGGTCGCTGCGGAGTCCAGGTTTGTTGCCGGCCGCGCGCAGATCTGTAGGATCGGCCACCCGTGCCACCGACATCCGAACAGATCGCCACTGCCTTGTCGCTCCCCTTCGACCGCGCGCAGATGCGCCGGATCGTGAGCGACCTGGCCGCGCTGGGCTCGGCGCCCAGCGGCTTCCGGGTGACCGGGACGCCGGAGGATCGAGCCGCCGCCCGGCTGGCGGCGGCCGAGATGCGGGCGATCGGCCTGCAGGACGTGAGTGTGGAGACGGTGCCCGTGTACGGCTGGCGGATGCGCAGCGCGTCGCTCGACGTCGGCGGGCGCAGCTTCGAGTGCGCGTCGATGGGCGGCGTGCCGGGGACGCCGCCGGGCGGCGTCACGGCGCCGCTGGTGTGGGCCGGCGACGCGTCGAGACGCCGGCTCGACCGGATCGATGTGGGCGGCAGGATCGCGGTGGTGGAGTGGCGGAGCGGCTCGATCTGGCCCTCCGACGTGGGCCTGGAGCTGGCCGCCCGCGGCGCGATCGGCGTGGTCGTGCACTGCCCGCAGGGCGGGCCGTACTACCAGAGCCGGCGCGCGCTGGGCGCGTTCAACTCGCGGTGGTATGCGGGCGCGCCGCCGATGGTGACGATCCGCAAGGAGGATGCCGCGCGCGTCCGCAAGCTGATCGACGGCGGTAACGGCGAGGCGAAGCTGACGCTTCGCGTGGACGCGGGGCCGTCTCAGGGCGCGAACGCGGTCGGGTACCTGCCGGGTCGGCGGCGGGGCGCGCCGATCGTGGTCGGCGCCCACCATGACGGCTGGTTCCGGGCCGCGTTCGACAACGCCAGCGGCGTTGCCGTGATGCTGGGAATGGCCCGCGCGATGGGGGAGGCCGGCGTGCGGCCCGAGCGCACGATCTGCTTCACATCGCGTACGGCCGAGGAGTTCGGCCAGGCCGACAGCGAGTACGACTGGTGCACGGGCGCGCACGGGCAGATCGCACACTCGCACCCGGAGTGGGGCGCGCGCAGCCCGTTCCATCTGTGCGTCGAGGCATCCGGCCACCCCCGGCTGCCGCTGCTGGTGGAGGCGCCGCCGGAGCTGACCGGCTGGGCGCGGAGCTGCCTGCGGGCGGCCGACCGGGAGGGCCTGCTGACCAGCGACTGGAAGATGTACCCGCCCGGCTGCGGCACCGAGCTCTGGCCGCTGCTGGTCGCCGGCGTGCCCGGCATCAGCGTGCTGACATGGGGCAAGAGCTTCTCGCGCAGCGCCTACCACTCGCCGCTGGACACGATCAAGCTGGTCGATTTCGGCCACCTGGAGCGGCTCGGCAGGGCCTACTCGCTGATGGTGCTGGACGCCGACCGCCGCGGCGACGACCTGTGCGACCACCGGGCGCGGGCACGTCATCTGGAACAGGCGGTGGCGCGGTCGCCGGTGCCGCTGCCGGGATTGCGCGCCGCGGCCCGCCGGCACGCGGCGGTAAGGGGCCGGCGTGCATTCACGCCGGTCGGGCGGGGGCTGCTTGCGCTCGATGCCCACGACTCGTCGGCCTATCCGTTCCAGCAGGCGGCGCGCGACCTGACGGCGCTGAAGGCGGCGCAGGCGGCGCTGGCCAAGGGCGACAACCGGACGGCGGCCAGGCACGCGGCGCGGGTCGGCGACAACGCGCTGTGCGGAGCGCTGTCCCACGACACCATGCGCCGCCGGCTGGCGCGGGTCGAGCGCGACCGCGCGGGCGACGGGTGGGGCGGGCGCAGCCACCTGACCGAGAGCCCGAACCTGTGGCTGGAGCTGGCGTCGCTGCGCGGGGAGCCGGGCGCACCACCGGCCGACTGGGTGAAGCGGTCGCTGCGCGCCCACGCGGAGGACGTGAAGTCGACGCTCGAGCGCGCGGCCGCTCGGATGGAGTCGGCGCTGGCGCGGGCGGGCGGCTGAAGCCAGGCCTCCGAGCACTTCAGGGCTACGCTGTCTGCATGTCGCAGCCCAGCGAACCGAACGATCCACCGCAGTCAGCGTCGACGAGCGTCGGTGAGGTCGCGCCCGACCGCCCGATCCGCCGCAGGCCGGTGACCTCGATGCGCCGGCGGTTCCGTTCATCGGCCGGCGTGGGCACCGGCGGCGTGGTGTCGAGTCGATCTTCATCCGGTTTGTCGCGACCGGCGGCGTGATCGGGATCGGCGTCGCCGCGGCTGCGATCATGGGCACGCAGGACGTCGCCGCCTGGATCATCGGGCTGGTGGTGTCGGTGCTGAGCGTCGTGCTGGCCGCGATCCTGTGGTCGTCGCGCACGCTATGAGCAGACCCGGGCTGCCCAAGATGATTGATTCCATATCCGCGTGATGTCCTGAGCGGCTGGGAATCAAGCAGCGCAAGGATCGAGGGAGGGTCGATATCGGGTATATCGGCCCGACCGAGGACGCCGCGATGCGCAGGTTCCCGGCCGCAGCCCATCACCGCGGAAGTACCACGACAATCGGAGCGGTCAGGCGCGCGTGGATATGGAATCAATCATCTAGTCGCAGTCCGGCTGTCCCCGCTCGCGTCGCTCGAACTCGAGCATCATCAGCCGCAGCAGCGCGTTCAGCTGCACCTTCTCCCGCTCGTTCAGCGCGGCGGTGACCAGCGCCTCCTTCTTGGCCTGCGCGCCGACGGCCCTCCGGTACGTCTTGCGGCCGTGGTCGGTCAGCTCCACCACCACGCTGCGGCGATCGTCGGGGTCGGGCAGCCGCTGCACCAGCCCGGCCTGCTCCAGCCGGTCGAGCCGGTTGGTCATCGCCCCGCTGGAGAGCTCCATCCGCGCGGCCAGCCGCCCAGGCGTGCTTCGGAAGGGCTCGCCGCCCTGAGCCAGGATCGAGAGCACCTTGTTCTCGGCCGTGTCCAGCCCGAACTCCGCCAGCGTCTCGTCCATCGTGCGCTGCAGGCGCCGGGCCAGCCCGGAGATGCGGTCGACGATGCCCTCGACCTCCAGGTCGAGATCCGGCAGCACCAGATGGATGCTCTCGAGAAACGCGTCGACGTGGTCCCGATCCTCAGTCTTTGCCATGCCTCGCATTCTCGCAGAAAAGTAGTTTGACGTCAAGGTATCTCAGCGCTAGAATCTCGATCTCAAGATACTTAAGGTAAAGAAAGGAGCGGGGCATGCATCCGATGGACAGCCAGGGACGAAGGCAGCTGGCGGGCGAGCGGATCGAGCGGCTGCGCGGAGACGCTGTGCCGCGGGGCGGCGATCTAGGGCTGGCGGGGCGGGTGGTCGCCGGGCTCGTCCCGGCCGTCCACGCTGTCCTTGAAGCCCCGAATGCCCTGGCCCAGCGAGCGCCCCAGCTCGGGCAGCCGCGAGGGGCCGAACACGATCAGCGCAATCAGGAACACGATCGCAAGCTTCTCGGGTGAGTCGAATCCCATGCCGGAAGTGTAGGCGGGGCTCCCCGAACGGTACGGTGACCCTCCCTCAAGACGACGTATGGGAGGCCTCTGCCCGTCGGTCGCGAACCCGTCCGCATGCGGATCCGAACGGTGCTGCCGGCGAGCCTGACGTTGACCGTCGCGGTCGTGCTCGCGCTCGCGCCGGAGGCGCAGGCGGCCCGCAGCGTGAACGGGGCGATTGCACCACCCGCCGCCCGCAGCGTCAGCTCCGCCGCAGGATTCGAGGCGGCGGTCGCAGCCATGCGCGACTCCGGCGGCACCATCACGCTGAGTCCCGGCACGTACCGCACCAAGATGCGAATCGGGCCGCGCTCGTCGCGGCGGCTCACCATCTCGGGGCCCGCCCGCGGCAGGGCGGTGGTGCGTGCGATCGTGCTCAACCGCACCCAGGCGGTGACGATCCACAAGCTTCACATCCGGGCCATGGCCAGAGACGGCGGGATCCACACCATCTACTCACGGCACATCAGGCTCCACAACCTCACGTTCACGGCGATCGACACCACGCGCAAGGTCGGGATCAACCTCGACCACTCGAGCCACGTGACCGTCGACCACAGCGTCTTCGCCCACTGCGGCGACAACACGCCGCGGTGGTCGATGTGCATCCTGCCGCGCTACGCCTCGTACGTCACGATCGAGGACAACCGGTTCCATGACTGCCTTGGCTGCGACTTCATCCACGGCCGCGCCGGGCCGAAGCTGCTGATCAAGAGCAACAGGTTCAACCGCGCCCTCGCCTGCCACCACACCTGGGAGAAGTGCGGCCACCAGGACATGATCGAGCTGTTCCTCGCCAACGGCATGGTCGTCCGCGACAACATCTTCGGGGTCAACCAGTTCGGCGGCGCACAGCTCTACATGGCGCTGGCCGTCGACCACGTGCGCGTCCTCGACAACCTGTTCCTGGCGTCCGATCCGCGGGCACCGACGGTGGTGCCGCGGGCGGGGATCCTGGTCGGCACCAAGGCGGCGCTGCGGGTGCCGCACGACGTCGACATCATCAACAACACGATCCTCTCGGGGTCGCCGAGACCCGACCACGACTCGCTGTCGATCGTGGTCAGCCACCGCTACCCCGGGCTCAAGCGGGCATGGCGGCCGCTGATCGCGAACAACATCCTGGGCAAGCAGCTCTCGCCCACTCTGGTGTGCCCGCGGCTGCGCCGGTCGACCCACAACGTGATCGAGCAGGGCGTCGCGTGCGGTAGCACCGACGTCGTCGGTGACCCGTTGCTGAACGCCCGCGAACGGCCGACAGCCGCATCCGAGCTCGTGATCGACAAGGCCAACCCGCTCTACGCGCCGATCTTCGATCTGCTCGGGCACCGCCGCCGGGGGCCGCCCGACATCGGCGCCTACGAATACCGCGGACGCTAACTCCTGGTCAGCGGTATCAGGGGCCTCGGCCTCGCGCTCAGGCCACGCTTCCCAGCGTCACCGTGATCTGGTGGGTGCCCGTACCGGCCACGACGGTCAGCCTGACCGCGTCGCCGGGGCTGTGTCCAGCGATGCGGGCCGCGGCGGTGCTTGCGTTGGCGACCCGCTGTCCGTCGATGGCCGTGATCACCTCGCCGGCGGTCAGGCCGGCGCCAGCGGCGGGAGATCCGGAGCTGACCTTCTCGATCCTGGCACCGCCTGCCGCGTCCTGGAGGTAGACGCCGAGGTAGGCGTGGGTGGCCTTGCCGCTTGCGATCAGCTGCCTGGTGATGCTCTGGACGGTCGATGACGGGACGGCGAAGCCGATCCCGACGTTGCCGCTGGTGCTGCCGTCGGCGTAGATCTGGCTGGTGATGCCGATCACCTGGCCCTGCGCGTTCAGGAGCGGGCCGCCGCTGTTGCCGTGGTTGATCGCGGCGTCGGTCTGGATCGCGTTTGCGATCGGGTGGTTGTTCGGCGAGGTGATCGTGCGGTCGAGCGCCGAAACGATTCCGGTCGAGACGCTGTCGGCCAGGCCGAAGGGATCGCCGATCGCGATCACGGCGTCGCCTACCCGGAGGCTGGTCGAGTCACCGAACGTGAGCGGGTGCAGATCGGCGGAGGGCGCGTCGATGTGGATGACGGCCACGTCGGTGGTCGGGTCGCTTCCGACCAACGTCGCCTTGTAGGTCTTGCCGTCGTGGGTCTGGACGGTGATCGAGGAAGCGCCGGAGACGACGTGGGCGTTGGTGGCGATGTCGCCGTTGCTGTCGATCTCGAAGCCAGTGCCCTGCGCCAGCTGGGTCTGCTGCGTGGGCCCGAACGGGGTGATGCTCTGGCCGGTCGCGCGTCTCGCGCACCTTGATCTCGACGACGCCCGGGACGGCGCCGGCGTAGATGTCGGCCACCGACTTCGGTGATGTGGTCACGGCGGCCGGGCTGGCCGTGCCCTCGACGATCGTGCTCGTCGCCGGTGTCGACGAATCGCTCGTGCCTTCGGTCGCGATGAACGCCCCCAGCGCCAGGGCGGCGCCGATGGCGGCCGAGGCGACGAGTGCCGCCGCGCGTGATGCGTTCTTCTTCATGGGAGGGCTCCTCGGACGGTAAGCAAGGTCTTGTGCGTGTAGGCTGGTCGTCCCAGTTGAGGTCCAGCTCGGAGCCGCTTGTGAGCTTGCTCAGAATCAGCACGCCCCTGCGGCTGGGTTGGACCACGAGCTTGAGGGGTACCACCGAGGCATGGCCGAAGAAGCCACCCGATCGATGATGAGGGCACCGTCGAGATCGACGATGCGCCCGGGTGGCGGTATCTGCCGTTCGGGGAAGGTGACGACGCGATCGAGGTGACCGTCGTTCGGGACGGTGACGGTTGCGAGCTGCGCTTCACCGTTCCCGCGGTCGTTCAGCGCGGTGCCGAACTGGGCCGGATCGCCCGGATCGTGATCGCAGCCCAGGAGCGGGCGGACCGCTCGGAGGGTCTCGGTGCCTGAGGCGACGGACGCCGCGAAGGCGGCGGCGAAGGATGCGGCGCTGTGGTGGGTGCGCAGCCATCCGCTCCAGGCCGCCAGGTTCGCGTCGGTCGCGGCGCGGCATCCGCAGCGGACGAGGCAGGCCGTGTCCGGGGCGCAGACGATGCGCGAGGCGGCGCCCGATCCGCGCGTGCGGCGGCTGCGCGCGCACCTCTCCGGGCCGGTGCGGCGGGCCGGGAGGGATGAGCTTGCCGATCCACTGTTCTGGTCGGAGATCGCGCAGGTCGGCCTGGCGGCGGCCGCCGCCTACACCGAGGCCCGCGACCGGCGGGCCCGACGCGCTCGCCGGCGTCGAGCACTGCTGGCCGTCGCGTCGTTGACGGTGGCGGGCGCCGCCGCGTACGCCGTGCGGCGGCGCCCGGCTCCGTAGTCATCGAACCGTTACGCAGCCGACACGCGGCGGATACGCCCCGCTCGTAGCATCGGATAGTGCCCACGGGATCCCATGTGGGCCGGCGACCGAGGAAGGCAGGGGAAGAGATGATCGAGCTGATTACCACGTCGAAGCCGGCCCGGTGGGTGCTCTCCGGCATGGTGCTCGCGGGCATCGCGTGTGCCGTGCTGGCGGTGTCGGCGACAGCCGGGGCGCAGACGGCCGCGTCCACGACGCCGCGATGCAAGACGCCCGGCCTGTCGGTCTGGCTGGGCGTCGGATCCGGCGGCGGTCAGGCCGGCGGCATCGTGTACCCGTTGGAGTTCACAAACGTCTCGGGCCACACCTGCCAGCTCTACGGCTTCCCCGGCGTCTCGGCCGAACGTGCAGGCAATCAGGTCGGTAGCGCCGCGGGGCGCGACCACTCCGTACCGGCACGGACGGTGACGCTGCGAAACCGCGCGACAGCCCACGCCTTCCTGCAGATCACGGACGTCTCGGCATTTCCGCCGGCGAGCTGCAACGCGGTCACCGCAGACGGGCTCACGGTCTACCCGCCCGGCGCCCGCACCGCGGCTGAGATCCCGTTCCGGTTCCGGGCCTGCTCGGCCAAGGGGCCGGTGTTCCTGTCGGTGCAGACGGTTCGGCCCCGGGTCGGGATTCCCGGCCGGTAGGCAGCCACCCGTGACTCAGGCGCGCTCCAGGTTCTGGAGCGCGTCCTTCGGGTACTCCTCGAGCGAGTCCGAGTCACCGCCCCGGAGGTGTGCGACCGGCTGTCCGGCGGCGTCCTCTCCGTCGCCGATGTAGGTGAACACCTGTCCGTCGATCACAAAACGTGTGCCTGCGACGATCTCTTCCACAGCGGACTCCTCCCGGTTGACGTCATCCGGATGCTACCGGCGGCCGGCAGAAGCCTGCGCCCGGACCGCCCGCTACGGTCTCACGAGTGCGCAGGATCCTGGTGACAGGCATGTCGGGGACGGGCAAGTCGACCGCGCTCGTTGAGCTCGCGCTGCGCGGCTTCCCGGTCGTCGAGACCGACGAGCCCGGTTGGAAGGAGCTGCGCGACGGCGAGTGGGTGTGGCGGGAGGATCGGATCGCCGAGCTCCTGGCCGCCGACGGCGATCGGACGCTCTACGTCTCAGGTTGCGTGTCCAACCAGGGACGGTTCTACGACCGCTTCGACGCCGTCGTGCTGCTGAGTGCTCCCGCCAACGTGATCCTGAGCCGGATCGGGAGCCGCATGACGAACGACTTTGGAAAGTCTCCGGGCGAGCGGGCGCAGATCCTCGCCGACCTCGAGTCGACGGAGCCCCGGCTGCGGGCCACCTGCACCCACGAGATCGATGCGACCAGACCGCTGGAAGACGTGGTCGAGGCCCTGGTCGCCATCGGCCTGTCTGGTTGACAGGTGCCGGAGCCAGGTGAAACAGTCGCTTCAACACTGGCTCCGGCGACGATCATGGGAAGGACTCGAATGCGTGGGCGGCCCGACTCGCCGGCTCGGGCGACCATCATGGGAATCGGGGGCTGTGGGTGGCCGCCATCCTGGTCATCTCGTTCGGCGCCCTGCTGACGCAGGCGGCTCCCGGCGACGCCGCCTCGCATTCCGGTGGCAGCGGCGAACCGCAATCACGCCGAGTGCCGCTGCGACCGGCAGCGCCCGGCGCTCAGATCACGGTCACGCTTGCACTTCACGCCGCGCCACGCTCGATCACTGGCGCTGCTCGCGTCACGTGCCGGGCGCACGGCCGCGGCCGGCGCGGTGGTTGCGCGCGCGGTTCGGACCGACACGCGCGACGACGGCTGCGGCCGACCGCTACCTAGCGCGTCACGGCCTGTCGGTCAGCGCCGAGGGCATCCTCACCCGTACCTATGCCGGATCGGTCGCGGCCGCGTCGCAGGCGTTTGGAACACCGGTCATGCTCTACCGGCAGGACGGCGCGCTGTTCCGGGCACCGGCGCTGCGGCCGTCGCTTCCGCGGGGCCTGGCCCGGCGTGTCAGCTCCATCGACGGCCTCAGCAGCCGCGCGATCGCGCATCCGCTAGCCGGCCGCGCCGCCGCGGCGGCGACGTTGAGCATCGTGCGCAGGCGCATCACAGCTCCAGGCGCTGGGGCGCGGCTACCAGCCGGCCCAGTTCGCCTCGCCCGACGGCTACGACTTCCAGTCACTGCTCGACGCCGGCCACGCCGGCCAGGCCGACACGCTGGCCCTGATCGAGTTCTCGAACTACACGCCCAGCAACGTCGCCGCGTACCAGGCCTGCTACGGCACCACCGTGCCGATCACCGACGTATCGGTGAACGGCGGCACAACCGATCGCAGTGGTGCCGGGGAGGTGCAGCTGGACGAGGAGGTGGCTGCCACAGCGGCCCCGGGGCTGAGCCACATCTACACCTACATCGCGCCGAACGACGGCTCGACCAGCTGGGGCTCGCTGATTGACTCGATCATCGAGGACCAGCCTACGACCCACACGAACATCGTGTCCATCAGCTGGGGCGACTGTGAGTACCCCGCGTTGTTCCCGAGCATGCGATCGGATGACACCGAGTTCCAGCTGGCGAAGGCGACCGGGCTCACCGTGGTCGCGGCCAGCGGCGACGCCGGTTCGGACGACTGCGGGCCCGGCTCACTCACCTACCGTGTGGACTATCCATCGTCGTCGCCCTGGGTGACGGGCGTGGGCGGCACGTCGCTGCACCTGGGGACGACGGGCAGCTCGCACGAGACGACCTGGGGACACCCCGACAGCGACCGCGGGGACGGCGGAGGCGGGGGCGCTTCGATCCTCTACCCGATGCCGTCCTGGCAGGCCGCGCCGGGTGTCATCTCGTCCGATACGCACTCCACCTGTGGCGCCGCGAACGACCAGCCCTGCCGCGAGGTGCCCGACGTCTCGTTTGATGCAAACCCCGTCACGGGCTACATCATCTACAGCGGCGGCAAATGGCGCGTGTTCGGTGGCACGAGCTGCGGCGCTCCGCTGCTGGCCGCGATCATCGCCGACGCCGACACGTACTCGATCGCGCACGGCGGAGGGCGGATGGGAGGGTCGGCAAACCCGTTCTTCTACGCACACGCGGGCGCGCCGCTCTTCCGCGACATCACCGCGGGGTCGAACAACATCTACGGACTTCCCTCTCTCTACCCCGCGACGGCGAGCTACGACATGGCAACGGGGCTCGGCGCGCCGGGCGGGGCGGAGCTGGCACAGCTGCTGCTCGCCGACACGCAGGGCGCCACCGCCGATCAGACGACGCTGTCAGCGGCTGAGTCGGCGAGCGTCATCACGCCCGCCGCGGGCGCCACGCTCCACGGCACGTTGACCAACCAGACAACGGGACATCCGCTCGCCGGGCGCACGATCACCATCGTCAACACGTACAGCTACCTGGGCGAGGTCCGAAGGGCGGATCTCAGCGACGTGACCGACACGGCCGGCAACTGGTCGCTGCCGGTGACCACCGCCGACGCGCCCACGAGAATGGTTTGGCGGGCGTTCTACAGCGGCGACGCCGGCATCGCGCCGTCCGGCTCCGGCGAGCTCACGCTGTTCGTCCAGCCGTCCCTGACCCTGGCGGCCACGGCGACGTGGACGGGGAGCTCCTACAGCATCGCCCACGGTGTCACGTTCACCGTGAAGGGGCAGAGCACGCCAAACATGGCGGGTAAACGGCTGACCGTGCAGACCCGCGCCGCGACCGCGACGGCGTGGAAGTCCACCACCACAGCTCCGATGGTTGCTGCCGACGGCACCTACGCAGCCGGGTTCGCCTTCCCTTCGGCCGGCCGGTTCTACCTGCGGTTCAGCTACACCGGCTCGACGAAGGGGCCGTGGCGGAGCGCGTATTCGCCGAAGAAGCTGTTCGTCGTCTCCTGAGCCGTGAGTTGGGCAGGTGCGGGCGCCGGCGGCCTGACCTATCCTGGCTGAAATGGCATCCGCAACGACGCCCCAGCTTCCGGAGCTGCACCTGAGCGACTGGCGCGCGACCAAGGACACGCTGCATCTCTACTGCCAGGTCGTGGGCAAGATCCGGCTGGCGGCCACATCACCTCGCAACCACTGGTGGAACGTTCCGCTCTACGTCGACGTGCGTGGCCTGACGACACGGCGCCTGCACGATGGACGAACGACGTTCGACATCACCCTCGACTTCATCGACCACGCGCTTGTGGTGCGCACGGCCGATGGCCGCAGGCGGTCGTTCGATCTCGCCTCTGGAGTGCCGGTCGCCGAGTTCGACTTCCGCCTCCACGGGCTGCTGGCGGAGCTCGGCATCGACGTCGACATCGTCGAGCTGCCGTTCGGCATTGCCGTGAAGACGCCGTTTCCCGAGGATGTCGAGCACGCATCGTGGGATCGCGACGCGGTCGAACGATTCGGCCGGGTGCTGGACTGGTCGGACTCGGTGTTCGAGGAGTTCAGCGGCTGGTTCAACGGCAAGACCAGCCCCGTGCACCTGTTCTGGCACAGCCTCGACCTGGCCGTGACCCGTTTCTCGGGCCGGCGCGTCCCGCCCGCCGCCGCCGACCCGGTGACGCAGGAGGCGTATTCGCACGAGGTGATCTCGTTCGGGTTCTGGACTGGGGACGACACCATCGGCGACGCCGCCTACTACTCGTACACCGCGCCCGAGCCGGAAGGGCTGCGCGACCAGCCGCTGCCGGTGGGCGAGTGGCTGGAGTGGGGCTCGGGCTCGCTGGCCGTGCTCCGGTACGACGACGTGCGCCGTGCGCCCGATCCGCGACGCGCATTGCTCGCCTTCTGCGAGGCGACGTACGAGGCGGGCGCCGGCCTGGCCGGCTGGGACACGGGCGAATTCGGGTCGAGCTGGTGCCCAACCCCGGCTCAGCTTCAGCAGCTCCAGCGCGATGCGCGTGCCGACCTGGGGCGGACGACCCCGGGATCCTGATCCGGCCGGCGGGCGGCGCCGGGCGGACGGGCACGACGGCTGGATTGGCGCGGGGTGGGCGCGGGTATCGTCGACCCATGGCTGGGACGGTTAGGGAGCCGGTCGAGGACGCGCCGGAGTCCTCCGCGCATGAGGCAGGGTTGAGGTACGTGTCCGATCGCGAGTCTGGATTCGGCCGGCGCAGACGCGGCAAAGGGTTTCAGTACGTCGACGCAGATGGCGGCCCCCTGTCGAGCGAGCAGGTGGAGCGAATCGAGGCGTTGGCGATCCCGCCGGCATGGACCGACGTGTGGATCTGCCGGTCGGCGAACGGGCACCTGCAGGCTACCGGCCGGGACGCTCGCGGCCGCAAGCAATACCGCTACCACCCTCGCTGGACGGAGGTGCGCGATGAGACCAAGTACCATCGCCTGCTCGCGTTCGCCGGGGCGCTGCCGCGGATCCGCCGCCGCGTGGAGGAGGACATGTCACGCAAGGCGTTGAGCCGGGAACGCGTAATAGCCACCGTCGTGCATCTCCTGGACACCACCAACATCCGGGTCGGAAACGACGAATACGCGCGGGACAACAGGTCGTTCGGCCTGACCACAATGCGCGAACGCCACGTGGAGGTGGACGGCTCGCATATCACCTTTCGGTTTCGCGGAAAGAGCGGGAAGATGCACGACGTCGAGCTGACCGATCCACGCGCCGCACGTGTGCTGAAGCGCTGCGAGGAGCTGCCAGGGCAGGAGCTGTTCCAGTACGTGGACGGCGAGGGCGAGGTGGTCGACATCGACTCCGACGACGTCAACGGCTACATCCAGGATGTCTCGGGAGGCGACTTCACGGCCAAGGACTTCCGCACATGGTCAGGCACGGTGCTCGCGGCCTGGGCGTTGCAGGAGCTGGGCGAGTTCGACTCGAAGACGCAGGCGAAGCGGCAGGTCGTGGCGGCCGTCAAATCCGTCTCGGAGGAGCTCGGAAACACGCCGGCGGTGTGCCGCCGCTGCTACGTCCATCCCGAGGTGCTGGATGCGCATCTGGAGGGCACCTTGCGTGACGTGCTCGGGAAGGCGGCAGCCCGTACCGGGCTGACCGCGCACGAGGCGGCCGTGCTCGCCCTGCTCAAGTCGACCGGCCCCTGAGCTGTTCAGACCGGATGACCGGGCCGGACGTCCATCGCCTCCCGGGTGAGCAGCGGCTCCTGTCGGGGGACCTCCGCATCCGCCAGCGGCTCGAGCAGGAACCCCTCGTGATCTCCGAACGGGTGGCGTGACACGATCCGCCCGATCAGCCTGACAGGGCAGTCGTCGAGCAGGGGAACGCCGCCGGGACCCGCCGTCCAGGCGATGTCCGAAAGCTTGTCGGTGTCGTCACCCGTCTCACCGCCGAACAGCACGGCCAGGTCGTGGCGGTCTGCGGGCACCAGGTGCACCGCCAACCCGGGTGAGGAGACGGCGATCCGGTAGCGTCAGGTTTGCCGTGGACAGGCAGACGAGCATCCGGGCCGGCTTCATGCTGGCCTGTGTGGCGAATCCGACCAGACAGCCGTCACGGCGGTCGCCGTGACAGGCGGTGACGATGTGCAGCGGCATGCTGCCGCCGCCTCGCCACGCGTTCGACGAGCGTCAGCTCGGTCACTTGTGCTGGGCGGTCAGCGTCTCGGACGGTCGCGCCCCGGCCATGATCTCCCGTGTCCGCTCGACCTCGGCGTTGATCTCAGCTGCGAACAGGATCGCCACGCTGCACAGCCACAGCCACGTCAACGTGACGATCACCGCCGACAGCGACCCCCAGGCCTTGTTGTAGGACGAGAACCCCGATGCGTAGACACCGAACAGCGCCGACCCGACGATCCAGAGCACCGCAGCCGTGACCGCTCCCGGCGTGATGAACTGCAGCCGGGGATGGTCGACGTCGGGGCCGAGGTAGAGGATGGCGCCGAACGCTGCCAGCAGCAGCGCGAACAGGATCGGCCACTGCAGCGTCCACCACAGCCACGACACGGCGCCCGGGTAGCCGCTTGCGTGGCCCACCCATCCGGTCATGTACGGCGCCAGCACGAGCACCGCGAACATCACGACCAGTGCCGCTGTCAAGATCAGGGTGATCAGGAACGCGGACACACGCTGGCGGATGAAGTTTCGCTGTTCGCGGCGCTCGTAGGCGATGTTCAAACCCCACATCGCGGTCTGCACGGCGCCCATCAGCGACGCCACTGCCAGTACGAGCCCGACGATCACCATCACCCGACCGCCCTGCGAGCTCGACACCTGCTGCAGGTTGCTGCGGATCAGATCCTGCGCGCTTGCGGGCACGACGCCGTTGAGCCTGTCCACCAGCTTGTTGATGCTGCCGGGGCCGGCCGTCAGGTTGAGGACGCCGAGCGCGACGATCAGCGCCGAGGGGATCGCGAAGAACGTGCCGTAGGCGACACCCTTGGCGACGCTCGTCATGTTGTCGGCCATCGTCCGCTTGGCGGCCCGCACGAGGACGCTCTTGAAGTCGCTTGAGGTCAGATCCGCGAGATCGGGTTCGGCTTTGCGCCGAGCGGGGCTGCTGATCGGTGTCGACATCGCTCAGGCGACGTCGGCGTCGTCGGCCGCGAACCGGCGTTCGATGAGATCGTTCAGCGCCTTGGTCAGCAGGGTGGACAGGACGGCAACGCCGATGTATGCGATCCACTGCTTCTTGGCCACGCTGCGCTGCCGTGACTTGGTCTTGCGGGCGCGCATCGTGCCGGTCACGGCCGGACGCACCACGAGCTCCGCTACCTCTGCTACACCCATGTCAGCTCCCTCCTCGCGTTTCGCCCTGCTGATACCCGCAGGCGCGGCGTTTGAACCGGCGGCTCAGCAATCCACAGCCGCGGCTGTTTGTCGCGCCCGCAGCGGGGGTACGTCGCGAATCGTGACAACGAGGAGGAGGATCATGGCTGTCAAGAACGAGAAGCAGTACGAGGCGCTGAAGGACAAGGGCATGTCCAAGCAGCGGGCGGCGAAGATCGCCAACTCGCCGGACGCCTCCAAGCACGGCGGCGAGCGCTCGGGCTCGGGTGGCGACGCATCGCAGGGCGGCACCACGGCGCAGAAGAAAGCCGCCGGCCGCAAGGGCGGGAAGGCGACCGCTAGGAAGCACTCGTAGCTGGCCGGTGAACGAGGAGGTTGTTCGATGTCGTCGGAGAAGCAGAAGCAGGCCGCTCGAAAGAACATCAAGAAGGCGCAGGCCGCTCGACGCAAGCAGGGCGGAAACGGGGCGTCGGGGATGTCGACCGCGGAAAACGACCGGCTCAAGGACACCCAGTTCGCGTTCCCGGATCAGCGCAAGGAACCGCTGAACGACGCCGCTCACGTGCGAAACGCGATTGCCCGGTTCGATCAGGTCGACGACGTGTCGGACGCAGAGCGCGACGAGGCGTGGAAGCGGATCTGCGGGCGGCGGACCGCTTCGACGTCGAGGTCGAGGCGCGCAGCTGGAGACAGTTGATCAACAACTAACACTCCCTCGTGCAGGCGCCCGCCACGGCCGGGTGTCGGTGTCGGAGCAGTCGGTTCCGGGTAGTCACCCGAGATCGCCAGTTCCTCCAACCCAAGCCGCGGGGAACTCCTCAGCTCCGCATTCGATCGAGCCGAGGCGTTCACCGTCGGAGTCGAGGAGGAGCTGCTGCTGGTCGACCGGTCCCATTCGCTGAGCCCGGTCGCCGCTCAGCTCCTGGCCTTCCTCGGAGACGATGACCGGTTCCATCCGGAGCTCTCGCCGTCGCAGATCGAGATCGTGTCGGGGATCCATCTTCACGCCGCCGGGGCGGTGGCGGATCTCGTTCAGGGTCGCCGCCTCGTCGTCGACGCACTGAACGGAGAGGCACGGCTCGTGGGGCCTCGCGGCACACCCGTCTGCGACCTGCTGCCGGCGGTCTCACCGGGATCCCGGTACGCCGCCATCGAGCAGCGGTACCGGTGGGCGGCGCACCGCGCAGGGTTGGCCGCCGGCGTGCATGTCCATCTCGGGGTTCCCGGCGCGGACCGGCTGCTGGCCGTCTACAACGCGCTGCGCGGGCTGATGCCGCAGATAGCCGCGCTGGCGGCGTCTGCGCCGTTCTTCGCCGGACGCGACAGCGGTCTTGCCAGCGTCCGGCCCAAGCTCTCGGATGCGCTGCCGCGCCAGGGCGTGGGGCCCGCGTTCGCCACCTGGAACGACGTTGCCGAGCGGCTGGCGTGGGGTGCTCGATCGGGCGCCTTCCTCGACCACACCGAGCTCTGGTGGGAGTGCCGTCTTCATCCCCGGATTCGGCACGATCGAGGTTCGCGTACCCGACGCGCAATCGTCGATCGGCGAGGTGGAGGCGCTGGCCACGATGGTGCACTGCATGGTGCGATGGCTGGCCGCCCGCCACGATGCCGGACAGCCGCTGCCCGCGCATGCGTCGTTTGCGATATCGGAGAACCGGTGGCGTGCGGCCACGACGGAGTCGAGGGCGAGCTGATCGATCTCGACCGGATGCGGATCGCCCGCACGCGGAGCCTGCTCGAACAGCTGCTCGACCAGATCGGCGAGCACGCCCAGTCGGCGGCCGAAACTCGCGCACTGGAACGGGCCCGTCGGCGGTTGGATTCGCCGCACCCTCGTCGACAGCGGGCCACCGTGATGCGCGGCGGCTTGGAGGCGCTGATCGAGGAGTCCGCCGACGTAACCGAGAACGGCGAGCATACGCCCAGCCCGCAGGGGGTAGGAGGTCATTATGAGTGAGCAGCCCGCCGAGATCGTCCCCTACAAGGACGGCCCACTGGTGATCCGAGGCGCGTTCGCCCTCCGCGACGAGCAGGGCCGTGAGATCGACGCGGGACGCCGCACCGTTGCGCTCTGTCGCTGCGGGCGCTCGCAGCTTCGCCCGTTCTGCGATGGGTCCCATCGGCTCGCCGGGTTTCGCGCCGAGGGTGGTCTAAGCGCCGCGGCCGCCCGCCGCCACGAGCTCGTGGCGAGCGTCGATGCCGAGCGGCACCAGTAACGAGGAACGGCCGGCGTCCCACGCCTGCAGGATGGCGCCGGCGAACCGCGCCTCAAGCATCAGCAGCGAACGTGCGCCGAACACGATGTCGCCGGCCAGCTCGGGCTCCAGGTGGGCGAGCCCGCCGGCCAGGTCGTGAGCTGCGATCGCCTCGTGCACCGCGTCCGCCTCCACGTGTTCGTCGAAGAACTCCGTGGCCGCCTCACCAAGGCCGAGCCTGCGCAAGCCACGCGCATAGCGGCCGTTGGGGCCTGGCGAGGTCATCTCGAACGCGGCCAGGTGACCGACGAGGGCAGCCCCGTAACCGGCGATGCAGGCCGAACAGCGACATCAGATTGACCGTCGCCAGGGTCGAGCCGGGTATCCGATCCAGGTAGGCGCCATAGGAGCTATCGAGCCCGAGCGCGCGCATCGCATTGGCAAACAGCGTGGCATGCATGCGGCCGGGACGCCCCCCTCCATACTCGTCCGCCTGCACCTCCACAAGCGCCTCCTTGGGGCGGCCGGATAGGCCGAGGAACCGCCCACGAGTGCGGATCGGCCTCCTTCAGCTGGTAGGCGGACCGGTGTACGACGAACTCGCGGAACTGCTCGAGACCGGCGCGCCGCTCGAGCGTACGGGCAAGCGGTGGGCCGTCGTCCTCCGCGACCAGCTCCCGCAGCGTCGCCTCGACGTCTGGCGGTGCCACCGTCTCGGCAGGCAACGACTCGCGAAGGCCGCTTTCGAACAGGTGCTCCAGCCGCTCTCGGGCTTGCGATCAGCTCGGGGTTCCACTCCCAGCACGGATCGACGCCGCGGAACGACCGGTAGTGCAGCTCGTAGCAGCAGTAGAGGGCCAGCTGAAGGTCGTCGTCAGCGAAAGCAGGTCGTTCACCGAGACGTTCGGCTGGTCCGATCGGCCCCGGTGCCCGTCTCAGAGCCGTCAGCACGGCGTCGGAGATCGGACCGCGCGCTTCGGGAAGTGGCGGCGCCGGTTGAGTAGGGGAGGCCATCACCACACACCTACCCCGGCCGGTCGACCGCGTAACGAAGCACCTCGGTGTCAACGGCCGAGTACCGGCAGGCGCTCGCGCGGACGATCACCCGCGCGAGCGCCAACCGGCTCGGCGATCACCCCTAGCTGTCGTTCGTCATCGTTTCCCGCGCCGACTCACGAAGCTCGTCCGCGTGCTCGTGCCCGGACTGCTTGGCGGCGTCGGTGGCCGCGTGTGCGGCATCCTGAGCGACCTGCTTTCCGTGCTCGACGGCGTCTGAGGCGACCTCGGTCACCTGCTCGCGCACCTGCGTGGCGGCAGGGCCGATCCGCTCCTCCTCGACCCGGGTTCCCGGCAGCAGCGACCCAACCACGAACCCTGCGGCAGCGGCGCCGATCGCCAGCCCGAGCGGGTTTTCCTGAGCGATGCCGATCACCCGCTTGGAGCCGTCCTGAGCCCCGCTTGCAGCGTCTCCCGCGGAACCCATGACGCGCGTCCTTCGCGGAGGAGAGCTTGCCGGTGACCGCGTCCTTCTTGTCCGATACCGAGTCCTTCATGCGTCCCGGGACGTCGGCCTTGTATGAGAGCGCGGCGACGGTGTCGCCCATCCGCTCGCGGGTGTCCTCTATCTGTCCTTCGATTGCGCGCGTGTCTTCGCCCACTGGATGTCCTCCTTGACAGACTGCTTGGTGCGCTCCGGGATGGGAACGCCGGTTTCCTTCAACTCGTCGCGACCACGCAGCGCCAGCAGCGCAGCGGCCGCGGCATACAGAACGGTCGTGATCAGGCTTGCGAGCCACAGTGGCATCGCCAGATCGAGCAGGATGATGACCGTTGCCATCGAGCCGCCGACCACAGCCATACCGAGCACCGCCGCGCCGCCGAACATGCCGACGCCGAGCCCGGCCTTCTTGCCCTTCTCGGTCATCTCCACCCGTGCCAGCTCGATTTCCTGGCGCACGAGCTCGGAGATGTCACGCGTCAGCTCCTTGACCAACTCCGGGACGGATTCCTGACGCTTTTCACGTTCACCACCGGCGAGGTCGAAGTCACGACTCACGGCTGGGCTCCCCTACCGCGCTGGTCATGCCGTTTCCGCCGTATACCGAGGACTGGCGTGACACATCACCATAGGCAGGACGATTGGCGGATGTGTACAGATGCGTGGAGCGCCGTCCGCTCGATGCTTTCAGCGAACGCGCCAACACGAAACCGGCAATCAGGCCGACTCCTGCCACCAGCCACGGCTGCCGGCGGGCGAAGTCCTCCGCGTCTGCCATGAGACGCTCGGGGTCGACGTCACCCAGGTAGTTGCTGACCCGCTCCGCGCGCTTCGCAGCCTCGTCTGCCAGACGCGCCTGCTGATCGTTTCCGTCAATTCGCGCCTGATCTGCGACCTGGCGGATCGTGTGTGACGCGGCACCGATCTGATCACCTAGCTGCGCCGACCGCTGCCCCACCTGGCGCTGCACGGCGCCGCGTCCCTGCTCGACAGCATCGCTGGTGCGAGCCGAGATCACCTCTGTGGCCTGGTCCATCTTCTCCGTGACCACTGACCCGGATGACTGTTCCTGTTGCATATCGTTCCTTTCGATTGATGGGCCCGGGCGAGTCGCTCGGCGCCGGTTTACGAACCGCCTACGAACGGGCGGTCAGAACATCAAAGCCGCTCCCTGTCGGCCTGGGAAGGCGCTTGTCGCCTTCGGCGGGCGGAGCCAGACTTGACCTTGTCCTTGGAGTACGGCACGACCAGTTCGTCGTCCGACTCGCGGACATCGTTCAGCGGCACCAGCCGGCGCATCGTGCCGAACAGGCCGGGCTTCACGAGCGCGAACGGCAGCCCGTCCTCGCGAACAGCGATTCGATGTCGCCGATCTTGTACCCGCTGGAGTCGAAGAGCTCACGGCCTTCGAAACTATCTATGCTACGCGTGCTCAACGAGGGTCCTTCCGAAGATGGTGTTCGCCGTAGCAACATCGCTATGGCGGTGTGTGAAGCCGTGTCCCATCTCCGTGGCCCGGGACGCGTACCGTCTCTTCCACCGTACCCGTGGCGGTCGATCCCAAACGTCGGAGCGGCACGCTACCGGCACGGCAGTTTCAGCCGCACCTTGGTGCCGCCGCAGGCGCGAGACGTAACTTCCACGTCGGCCAATCCGCGCATGAGGCTAAAACCCATGCCGCGGCCGCTCGAACATGCCTCAGCGCCCAGACCAACTCCATCGTCGACGACGTCCATCGTCAGGAGGCCGTCCGTTACCCGTGCCTCAACCTCGATCCAGCCGTGCGAATCGCCGGGATAGGCGTGTATCACCGCGTTTGAGCACGCCTCGGTGAAGACGAGGGCAAGGTCATCGGCAAACTGCTGCGAGCAGCATCCACGGCATTCGCTTCGGACGAACAGGAGCATCTTCTTACGCAGTCTCCCGACCTCCGCCGGTATCGCCCGAAACCGCTCATGCAGCGTTGGTACCATCGCAGACCGTGTGCCCCGTGCTCGTCACCGCCGAAACGTCGCTGGGGCCAATCCGTCTACGGCCGCTGGCCCGTTCGCGACCAATCGGGGTAGGGTAAGGGGATCGGGATGCACGTCGACGCGATCGTGACCGGCTCCGGGCCCAACCGACCGGTGGCCGCCAACGTCCTGGCCGGCGCCGGCTGGGATCGAGCGCGACGGTAGAAGGTCAGGCCGCGTCGAGCTCGACCCGGTCGCCGAGGCCGAGCACCGCGAGCAGCGCGTCGACGACGGCGGGGTCGAAGTGGAGCCGGCGCTTCGGCGCAGCTCGGCCGTGGCCTCCTGTGTCGTGCGCGCCGGGGAGTAGGGGCGATCGGCCGTCATCGTCGCGTAGGCATCAGCGGCGGCGATGATGCGAGCCTCGATGGGGATGGCCGCCGGCCAGACCATCCGGGTAGCCGTTGCCGCTGTAGCGCTCGTGATGGTGACGTACGGCAGGCGCGACCTGCCGAAGGGCGGGGATCCGATGAACGATGTCTGCCCCGACAGCGGAGTGCGTCCGCATGACTTCCGACTCGGCGTCGTCCAGCGGCCCCGGTTTGTTCAGGATCCGTTCGGGCACCGCGAGCTTCCCGACGTCGTGCAGCCATCCGGCCAGCCGGCAGCTCTGCACGACGCGACCGGGCAGCGCCAGACGTTCAGCCGTCAGGCCGGCCAACCGGGCGACCTCCTCCGCATGCTCCTGGGGGATGCCGTCCCGGAGGCTGCATGTGAACGCCAGGGCCCGTGCCAGTTCGACCGCGTTGGGAGCGGCGTTCGGCGCGTCGGCAGAGCGGATCTTGCCGGGGCGCAGCGAGACGCAGTTTCGCCCGCGGTGCTTCGCTTCGTACAGGCAGCTGTCCGCCCGTTCCAGGAGCGCATCGAGAGTGGCGCCATGGTTGGGTGCGAGGGCGCCGCCGACGGAGATCGTGAGGTCGAGATGGACGTCGTCGCGCACGATCGGCGCGTCGCTGACGGCGAGCCGGAAGCGCTCGGCCCGCTGGACGAGCTGCTCGGCTGAGCAGGCGCCGGGCAGAAGGATGGCGAACTCCTCGCCGCCCCAGCGCGCCAGGACGTCTCCGGGTTCGAGGCCGGCGCGCAGCCGGTGGGCGAGGTCGATCAGGACGGCGTCGCCGACGGCGTGGCCGTAGGCGTCGTTGATCTGCTTGAAGTGATCGGCATCGAGCAGGAGCAGGCCGCACACGGGGGTGCCCGCTGCCAGCGTCTCCGTGGCGATCTGAGCGAAGTGGCGCCGGTTGAAGGTGCCCGTGAGCTCGTCGGTGCCAGCGCGCAC
Source organism: uncultured Actinomycetes bacterium (assembly GCA_963766445.1). Taxonomy (GTDB): domain Bacteria; phylum Actinomycetota; class Thermoleophilia; order Gaiellales; family JAICJC01; genus JAICYJ01. The sequence continues at coordinate 113,615 of CAVXZW010000014.1, forward strand.
CTCGGCGTCCGCACGGGCGCGCTCAAGCTCGCGGTGGGCGATCTTCATGTCGCGCATGCTGCGCCGCAGCTCGTCCTCGAGCCGCCGCCGCTCGGTCACGTCGGACACGATCCCGCTCACCTCGAACATGCCGTCCGGGCGCGGCCGACATGCGCCGCGGTCGTGCACCCAGCGGGTGACTCCGTCGGCCCCGATCAGGCGGTAGGTGACCTCCGAGTCCTCGCCCCGCGCCAGCGCGCGGTTGAAGGCGTCATACGCGGGCCGATCGTCGGCGTGCACGGCCGCGTCCCAGTTGGTCATCTCGGGGTCGGGTTCTGCGCCGCCGAGCAGGCGGTCGCCGCCGGGGCCCTGGAACAGCTCCTGCATCCGGCCGTCGGGGAGCGCGAGCGCGAGATAGACGTGAGCGCCGACCACATCCAGGAGGCTGGTGAAGCGGTCGCTGGCCTCGTCAAGGCGGGCGGCGGTCTCCTCGCGCGCGGTGATGTCGGAGATGATGCCCTCGACGCGCACGCTGCCGTCCGCCAGGCGACGCGGGCGTGCGCGATCGCGCAGAACCCGCGTGGCGCCGTCCAGCCCGGCCACCCGATACGTCACCTCGGCGTCATCGCCGTCCAGCAGGGAGCGGTTGAACGCCTCGTACTGCGCCCAGTCCGCGGGCGCGATGCGCGACTCCCAGAACTGTCCAGCCTCGACGTCCGGCGGAGCGGAGCCGCCGATCAGGGACTCGATGGTCGACATCGACGCGTGGTGCACGTAGCGCCCGTCAGGGGTGATCGCGCCCGCGTAGACGTACTCCTCGAACAGGTCGAGGATCCGGGCCAGCTCCACCTCCCGCCGGCGCCGGCTCCCCGCTTCGGGGCTCCAGAGCGCGCGCGCACCGTCCCACAGGCTCCGAACGCGGCCACGGCTCGCCGACGCGCCGATGGCGGGCACGGGTGAATCCTCGGCGCTTTGTGACAAACCGGTCATGGCCTTCGCACTAGTCATCGGCGCAACTATCCGGCCGCTTGACCGCCGCGCCGCCGTGCCGTTCGTTCAGGCGAAGTAGTCGCAGAAGTCCCAGGCACGCAGCTCGCCCGGCTCTAGGCGGATCAGCAGGTCATCGCCGGCGCTCTCGGCGTACCGCTCACCCGCTTCCTGCCCGAGATACCGAGCGGCGATCCGGGAGACAACCGATCGGTCTTCCAGCGTGCTGAGACGTGCCGTCGTGCGGATCTCGATGCCGCGATAGGGAGGGCCATCGTCGCACACGACGATGCTCGCGCGTGGATCGCGACGCAGATGCCCTGCTTTTCCGTCCCGGGACCCGGTCATCACCTGAAATCCGCCGTCGCGCCACTCATGCCAGACCGGCGAGAGCAGCACCGTTCCGTCACGCCGGTACGTCGCGAGGACAGCCAGGAGCGGCAGCTCCAGCAGGTCTCCCAGCTGCTCCGGCGTCAGCCCCTTGCGCATGTGCCGAATCTTCCGGCGCCGTTGCCGGACACGCAAGTGTGAGAGCCAAGCGCGTTTCGCGAAGAGCGGCATGGGGCAGTCCTGAGGAGACCGATACCCGACGAGAGGAACCTATGAACGATCCCCGAGAACTGTTCTTGCACGAGCTGGGCGACATCCTCTACGCGGAGCGCACGCTGGTGAAGGCGCTTCCCAAGTTGGCTCAGGAAGCAACTGATTCGACGCTCCGCGACGCGTTCGAGAAGCACCTCGGCGAAACCGAGCAGCATGTCACCAATATCGAGAAGGCATTTGAGATGGTGGGTGAGCCTGCCAAGGCCGAGAAGTGCCCCGGCATCGAAGGCCTCAAGAAGGAGCACGACGAGTTCGTGACCAACGAGGAGCCGAGCACGGATGTGCTCGATATGTTCCTGACCGGCGCAGCCGCTCGCACCGAGCACTACGAGATGGCGGCGTACACTGGCCTGATCACGATGGCAAAGGCGCTGGGCGAGACCGACGCCGCCGACCTGCTCGGTGAGAACCTGAAGCAGGAGAAGGCCGCACTGGAGACGGTCACCACCATCTCCGAGAAGCTCGCGAGCAAGATCCCCGCCAGCGCGTAGTCAACAGCGGAGTAGCGGTGAACTGGGGTGTCGCGCTCGTGTGCAGGGCGCGGCACCCCTTTCTTGCGCGCCGCGGTAACGCTGTACGTCGCTCGGTCAGTGCGGAGGCTTCCCGCCTCCGTTGCCATTCCCGCCTCCGTTGCCGTTCCCATTGCCGTTGCCGTTCCCGGTGTTGTGTTTGCCGCCACCGCCGCTGGGAGGCGGCGGGGCCGGAGCCGTGTACAGCTGGAACTGTGAGGTAAACGGCTTGTAGGCCCCCAGCGGGGCAGGAACGACGGGGAACGAGGTGGCCGGGAACTTGGTGGGCTCAGCGGCCAGCGCGGCGGTCATGAAGGTGTGCCAGATCAGCGCGGGATAGCCGCCGCCGAACGAGTCGGCCGATCCGACCGCGGGAATCATCGAGATCTCGCCTTGCGGAAAGCCCATCCAGACGCAGGTGGTGAGGTTGGGCGTGTAGCCACAGAACCAGGCGTCCAGGTGCGCTTCGACGGTGCCGGTTTTGCCGGCTGCGGGGCGGTAGGGGCTGAGCGCCGCTGCGCTGCCAGTGCAAAGGCCGCTGGGGCAGGTGTAGATGTTGTCGTAGAGGATCTTGTTCATCTCCGAGGCGGCCCAGCTGGGGAGCACCCGCCGGCCGCGATTCTTGGAGGCGGGGGTGGAGGCGACGGTGGCGCCGGTGGGCGCGGTCACGTCTGTGATCGCCAGCGGATCGTGGTGGATGCCGTTTGCGGCGAAGGTGGAGTAGGCGCTGGCCATGTCGAGCGGCGAGACCAGGCCGGTGCCGAGGATGATCGAGTAGACCTTGGGCAGGTGGTCGGATCGCAGGATGCCGAGGTTATAGGCCATGTTGACGGTGCGGGTGGGGCCGATGTCGGCGGAGAGCCGGGCGAACACGGCGTTGATCGAGCCGTCCATCGCCACGTGAAGGTTGAAGTTGCCGGCCAGGTTCGACTCGGCGTTGTTGACCCTCCAGATGCATGACGGCGCGCCGACGCATCCGGGGATCGGGTAGTTGAACGGCGCCTGGCTTGAGTACTCCGTCGTTTCGGGGTCGATGCCGAGGTCGACCATGGCCGCCGCCAGCCCGTACGGCTTGAAGCTCGAGCCGGCCTGCCGCCGTGCCTGTGCCGGCAGGTCGAACTTGGTCTTGCGGTAGTTGGTCGAGGCGTCGAAGGCCAGGATCTCACCGGTGCGAGGATCGATCGATACCAGCGCCGCCGCCGGCAGCCCCGGCCGGTCCAGGTAGGCGTGGAAGGCCTGCTGCGCCGCAACCTGGAGTTTCGGGTCGATCGTGGTGTCCACGCGCAGCCCGCCCGTGGCCAGTGCCGCAGCGCCGTAGCGCTTCGTGATCAGGTGCTTGACGTACTGCACGAAGTAGGGCTGTTTGACCTCGCCGTAGGGATAGCTCGGGTGCAGGCGCAGGCAGCGTTTGGCGGCGCGCGAGCTGACCGTGGCGGGCGACGCCCGGCAGGCCGGCGCTGCAGGCACGTTTCCGGCCGACGGCCCGCTGGAGCTGGGCCGAGGAGATGTAGCCGATCGACTGCATGGCGGTCAGCACCTCGTTTCGGCGTACGAGTGCGGCCGCCGGGTAGACGGTGGGGTTGTAGTCGGTGGGCGACTGCGGGAGGCCGGCGATCATCGCCGACTGGCGGATGTTGAGATGCTGGCAGTGGACGCCGAAGAAGGCCTCGGCCGCGGCCTCACAGCCGTAGGTGACGGCGCCATATTGGACGACGTCGATGTAGGTACTGAGGATCCGGTCACGCGACCATTGGTTAGCTAACTGGTCGGCCAGGTATGCCTCTTTCACCTTGCGCGATAGCGTCTGGGAGTCATTCAGGTAGAGCTGCCTGACCAGCTGCTGCTCGATCGTCGACGCGCCCTGCACGACGTGGCCCGCGTTGATGTTGTCCAGGATCGCGCGCAGGACGCCCACGTAGTCGACCCCGCCGTGCTGATAGAAGCGGCGGTCCTCGATCGCCACCGTCGCCTCCTTCAGCCACGGCGAGATCTGGCTGGAGGTGACATGCGTGCGGTTCTCCACCGATGCAACGGTGGCGAGCTTTCCGCCGTACCGGTCATAGATGATCGTGTTCTGGCCCGGATAGTCAGGCTTCAGCTTCTTGATGTCGAGGCCGTGCACCTGGCTGTAGATGTAGATCCCGGCGGTCACCGTGGCGGCGCTGACCGCCCCGCCGACGATCAATGCGAGGGCCAGCGCGACGCTCGCCCAGAACGAGCGGCGGCTACGGCGGCGACTCAGGCGTCCCCGCTTGCGACGCCGCAGGGCAACGTGCGCCGCCAGTTCGTCCTGGTCGAACGGCGGCGGAGTCACATCACCCACCCACGACACCTAGCCGTCATGGCATCCTCTCTACCGCCCGGCGACACAGTGCTGAAACGCGTCTCGCGCGCCACGGCCTACCAATCGTAACCGCAGCCCCCACCGGTTCGCGACCATCCGCCGGCTCGGTGATCGCCGTTACAGCGCCACAGGAGCCGCCGATCATGCCCGCCGCGCATATGAGGAGACGCTCGACCGGACGGTGCGCGTTCAGGTGTTCGGTGATGTTCCTGAAGCGATATTTGCCAGCCTACGTGAGCAAGCCAGCGCCGGTGTCGAGATCGTCGTCAACTCAGAGCATCTGGGCGGATTCCTGCGTCAGTGGGTCCGACACCGACGATCGGTCCGAACCAGCGCGGTTTCTATTCGCGCCACGCGTCGACCTGGTTGGCGTTCTCGAAGAGCCGCAGGAGTTCCGATCGGCCAGCGTGGGTGAGCACCGTGGTTCCGTCGGCGTCCCTGCGGACGTATTCGCAAGCGATCGCCCATTCGTCGAACGCCGCGACGAACGTGCTCGTCTGGTCCGAGTCGAGGCCAAGCTCGGCGAGGCCGAGTTGTACCTGGTACATCGAGGCTGGTTCCTTGCCGGTGGTTTCCCAGACAGCGCTGGCAAGCGGGCATGCGCGGTGTTCGGGTGCTACGTACGCCCCGACCAGGACGCTGTTAGCGCGGAGTAGGCCCCGCTGCATGATGCTGCGCGGCCACGGCGGCAACTCCGTCAGCGCATCGACCAGAACCGCTTCAGCCCGATACCGGCGCGCCGGGTCATCGACAATCACTCCGGACGACGAGAGCAGCAATTTCAGCGGCAACACACCGAGCATACTGCGCATCGTACGTCACCAGCGGCTCACTGAAAAGACCGGCGCTGTTACGCGTGCCGATACGGGTCGCGTTGTAGCGCGCCGACGGCTTGTGCCGCCCAGTCGGCGAGGCTACGCTCTCGAACGTGGTCGAGCCGGCCCCCTTGCAGCACCCTGACTACCGCCTCGCCGCCGCAGGCAGGGAGTCCGCGGAGGATGAACGGCTAGACCTGCTCGAGCAGATCTATGATCCGTCGTCGCGGCGGCGGCGCTCTTTTGTGCAGCCGGGGTGGCGATGTCTGGAGGTCGGAGCAGGGCGCGGCTCGATGGCGGTGTGGCTGGCCGAGCAGGTGGGACCGACAGGCCACGTCGTCGCGACCGACATCGACACCCGCTACCTGACGAGGCTGGACGTCCCGAATCTCGAGGTGATCCAGCACAGCATTCTCGACGACCCACTCGATCCGCTGGGCGAGCCGTTCGATCTCGTCTGTTCACGATTGATGCTGTTTCATCTCAAAGGTGTCCAGCAGCAGGCGATCAGGCAAATGGCGGAGTGCCTGCGCCCCGGTGGCTGGCTGTTCGACGAGGATTGCGATTGGGGGACGGCTGCTCCCGTGGATCCTGCGCACCCGCGCTACGACGAGTATCGGCGGGTCTGGCGGGGAGGCGACTGGTGGACTGCTCGCGGCTACGACAAGGTGTTTGGCCAGAAGCTGCCGGCATTGTTCGAGCGCTGTGGGCTTCAGGAGATACGCAACGAGGCCTCCACCGAGGTGGTGAGGGGAGGATCGCCCTGGGCGAGATGGTGGATCCCGACCCTGGAGGTCATCAACGAGCTCGGCGGTGCCGACGAGGAATCTCGGCGTGAGGTCGAGGTGATGACCGCAGCGCTTGCCGATCCAACGTTCTGGCTCCAGAGAGAGGTGTTGCACGCCTGCTGGGGCAGGCGGGCTCTGTAGTTATCCGGTCGGCCTGCGCCAGATCACGAGCTCGATGTCCCGCGCCCGCTCGTAGAAGCGGCCGGAGGGCGATGATCTGCGCAGGAGCTCTCGCAGGTCGGCCTCGAAAGCGGCTTGGCGGTCTCCGAAGAGATGCGGTGCGGCCGACGAGAGCGAGTAGACGGAGGCCACGATGTCGTCCTCGCTGCGGCTGAATACGTCGCCGCGTGGCACCGCCACCCGCCGCGGTTCGGGGTAGCCGGCGGCACGCATCACCGCTTCCTCGTCCTTCGCCGTACCCGTGGGAAGTGTTTGGCGGCCGGCGCGGCGGTCTGGGCCGAGGTAGCGGCGAACCAGTTCTGCGATCTGCTCGCGCGGCGGCGAGGGCTCGGGCGGGTGCTCCTCCTCGACTCCTCGGTGGGTGGTCGCGCCGACGTGCACCCACGCCCCGGCGGTCTCGATCATTCCGCCGACGACCTGAACGACGCGGGGCCTGTCCATCCAGTGAAACGACTGAGCGAACGTCGCGACGCGGAAGCGGCCGAGCTCGGCCGGTAGCTGCTCGGCGCGTGAGACGACCCACTCGGCGTTCACCACACCGCGTCCTGCGGCCTCGCGACGGGCCGCCTCGATCATCTCCCGGTCAGCGTCGACGCCTACCACCTGCTCAAACAGCGGGGCAAGGAGGAGCGCCAGGCTGCCGGGGCCGCAACCCACGTCCAGCAGTCGGCCCTGCCCATCCAGGCCGAGCTCGGCTGCGAGCGCCTCGGCCATCGCCTGCGGGTAGGGCAGTCGCCCCGTCGCGTAGTAGGCGGCACTGCCGCCATAGAGCGACTCGTCCCACTCGAACTCGCCCGCCGTCACCGAGCCACGATACCCAACCCGGGCCGGGCGTAGAGTCTCGTCGTGTTCAGCGATCTGGATGGCGAGGTGCGCGACCGACAGACCGGCCGGCGGCTGCTGTGATCCCGCGACTGGAGACGCCGAGGCTCGTCATGCGTGAGTGGCGCGAGGAGGATCTCGATGCCCACGCCGCGATGTCGGCTGATCCGGAGGTGCAACGGTATCTCGAGGGTGTGCTTGACCGCGTTCAGAGCTGGCGCTCGATGGCCTTCCATAGCGGGCACTGGGTGCTTCGAGGGTACGGCAACTGGGTGGTCGAGCGAAAGTCGGACGGCGTGGTGATCGGCCGCGTCGGGCTGTGGAACCCCGAGGGCTGGTTCGGGGTCGAGGTAGGCTGGAAGCTCGCCCGCCACGCATGGGGTCAGGGCTACGCCACGGAGGCTGCGATGGCTGCCATCGCATGGGCGTTCGACCATCTCGGCGTCGACCAGCTGATTTCCGTTATCAACCCGGAAAACACCGCGTCGCTACGCGTTGCCGAACGGCTCGGCATGACGAAGTCCCACGAGGCAGAGCTCGACGGGCGACCCGTGACCATCATGGCAATCGACCGTGCGACGTGGCGCGACACGTGACGGTCAGACCATTCTCAGGACGGCTTTGACCGGCGGTTCGGGGTGGGGCTGTCGTATGCCCGCATCCTCGCGGCTTAGCAGGTACGCCAGCTCGGTGCGGGAGCGGACGCCCAGCTTTCGATAGATGTGCCCGAGATGGGCCTCAACCGTCTTGTGACTGATGTGCAGCCACTGGGCGATCTCCCGGTTGGTCGAACCAGCTGTCGCCATACTGGCGATGCGGGCCTCGCCGGCCGTCAGCAAATTGCCAAACAGCAGCGGCTCCGCCGAGCGCCGAACACAGCGAACCGGCGTGGCCGCGCCGGTCGGACCGACCATCTGCAGGCGGATACCATAGAGAATCAGCTTGTTCGCCAGTTCGTTGACTGAGTTGGCGACGGGCGGAGGTAACGCCGGGCAGTCCGCCACGGTCGATGCGTGCATCAATGGTGACACTGGAATCGTGCTTCCCTCGCGTGGTCATGATTTCCGGCGTCGCCGGATGCAGGAAGAGTCACACCCCCCGGTAAGCCGTCACCTAGCCGCCGGCAAGGTCCTCCACTCCAACCGGCCAGATCAGGTCGGGACGCGGACGAGTCGGCGCACATGAGTGCATGGATCGAAGGTCAGCACCCACAGCGCCTCAGGAGCGGTCGCCATCGCACCTGGCTGGTTGCCGACGGGCACCGGTTCCCCCGCCGAGGCGCCGGTTTGAAGATCGAAACGGTTGACAGTTCCGACCGCGTTGCAATCGGAGGTCGCGAGCTGGCCGGCCCAAAGCGACGATCCCGACGCGGCCAGTCGCTGCAGGCCGCGCGCCGGGATCGTGCGCAGGATCCCTTCCGTGGTGACGAACTGCAGGGCAGTCGAACCGGTGGTGCTCATCGTCGATACCCAGAGGAGTTGTTGCCGCGCGATCAGGTGCTGCGGCTGCAGGGAGGTGTCGAACCGGTAGTAGGTCTCGACTTCGAGCGGGTGCCGGTCGAGTCGGATGTCGTCGATGGCCCGTCCGGCGATGATCCACAAGCGGTTGTCTGCGATCGCGACGTCGGCGACCACGCCGTCCTTAACCGGGATGGCTGTACCGACCTTCCCCTCGCGTGACACCGGCACGACGCTGCGCTCGAGCGGCACCCAGATCGTGCTTGTCGTCAGCACCGGGTTGCAGGTGTAGAAATACTGACGGTCGGCGCAGGCGGTGCGGCCTTTCAGGGGAACCGTCTTGAGCTCCCTACCCGTCGTCGCCTCGAACTGTTCGAGCAGCGTCGGCGATGCGTTCGACTCGACCACCCAGACAGAGCCGATGCCCACGGCTAACCCGACCGGCCGGCTCGCCAGGTGGTAGGGGCCGGCCCACTTCGCACGGTCTGCGGCCAGGCGGGTGAGCGTGCCCCGGGGGCCGGTTCGCGAGCCCTCGGCCACCCAGACGCCGGAAGCGCCCCCGGCCAGCAGGCTGGGGCGAGCTCCGAGTTCAAAGGTGAGCAGGTTGGCGGCGCCGTGATTGCCGCCACGCGTAGCGGCGTAGACAAGCGCCGTTGCCAGGGCGATCACCGCCACGGCGCAGGCAATTACGACACGGCGCCGGTCGGCGTGCAGCCGCCGCCGGCGCGATGCTGCTGGAGGCAGCGCGGGCGGCGGTGCGACCACGTCCGGCGCCGAGCCGGACAGCGCTGTTCGCAGATCGTGGACGAGGTGGCCGCAGTCCTGGTAGCGCTCAAGCGGGTCCTTGGCCAGCGCTTTCGCCAAGACACCGTCGGTGGCTGCGGGAACCGCCGCGCCGGATTCGCTCACCGGCGGGGCTTGCTCGTGGAGGTGCGACCACATGACTTTCGCGCCCGACCCTTGAAACGGGACGTGGCCTGTGAGCAGGTGATACACCACGCAGCCGAGCGAGTAGACGTCGGCGCGTTCGTCGACGACGTCCTCCCGGATCTGTTCGGGCGCCATGTAGTCGATCGTGCCGATCATGGCTCCGGTGCCGGTCAGGCCGCTGGAGCTTCCAACCTGTTTGGCCAGGCCGAAGTCACATAGGTAGACATGGCCCGACGCACCGTCGTTGTTGTTCGCAAGCAGGATGTTGGCAGGCTTGACATCGCGATGGATCAGGCCGCGCGAGCGAGCGGCGGCATCGAGTGCCCGGCCGACCTGATCGGTCACGTTCAGCGCCTGTTCGGGGGTGAGGCGGCCGTCTCGCAGCAGCACCGCCCGCAGGTCGGGACCGTCCACGTAGCGCATCACAATGTAAAGCAGAGCGTCCGCAATGCCCGCCTCGTAGATCGGGATGATGTTGGGGTGATCGAGCGCGGCGGTCGCTTCCGTCTCACGCATGAATCGCTCGCGGAACCCCGGGTCGCTCGACAGCTCGGGAGTGATCAGCTTGATCGCGACCGACCGGTGCGGGTACTGCTGCTCGGCACGGTAAACCACACCCATGCCGCCTCGCCCAAGGAAAGCATCGAGTCGGTATCCCGCGACCTCGTCGCCAAGTCTGACGCCTATCGTCTCCAAGGAGCAGCCATTTGTATCATTCGCCACGCACGCTTGCAATCGGAAACCAGAACGTAGGAGTTGGCGGCGCCGGGCGCTGCTGATAGCGTCGGACTCATGCCGGAGGAACTGAGCAGGTCGGGCCGGGCGTCGTTGCCGTCCGGCACCGTTACGTTCATGTTCACCGACATCGAGGGCTCAACATCCCTGCTGCGGCGTCTGCGTGAGGACTATGCGCGCTTGCTGGTCGATCACGCGCGCTTGCTGGCGGCGGTGGTCGACCAGCACGGCGGCCGGGTCGTCGACACCCAGGGAGACGCGCTCTTTGCCGTCTTTCCGCGTGCCCGGGAGGCAATCGCCGCTGCCGCGGAGGCGCAGCACGGCCTGGCCGCACACGCGTGGCCGGGAGGCGTCGAGGTGCTGGTGAGGATGGGCCTTCACACTGGCGAGCCGCTGGTGGATGGCGAGCATTACGTCGGTCTCGCCGTGCACCGCGGACAGCGGATCTGCTCGCTCGCGCACGGCGGTCAGGTGCTGCTTTCGTCGGTGACCGCCGACCTGATCGCTGATGAGGTGCCTGCCGGCGTCGCCATCGGCGACGCCGGCAGCGCTCGGCTGAAGGACTTTGACCGTGAGGAGCGGTTGTATCAGCTTCTGATCGACGGGCTGCCGGGTGAGTCCCAGCGGTTGCCGGCGTCAGCAATTCCCGGGCCATTCAGCGGCAGCGAGGAGCTGCTGGCCGCGCGGGTGTCATCGCCGTCAGCACCGGTCGACGTGCGACTGCTGGGTCCGGTCGAGGTCGCGGTCGCGGGATCCACGGTCCCGATCGGAGCTGCGAAACAGCGGCTGATCCTGGCGCTGTTGGCGCTACGTCCGGGCGAGATGCTGTCCTCGGACGTCCTCGTCGACCTGATCTGGGGCGGCCGGCCGCCGGCGACGGCGACCAAGGCGCTTCAGGTCTACATCAGTGAGCTGCGGCATCGGATCGAGCCGGATCGATCGGCACCAATCGTGATCGTTAGCCAGCCGCCGGGCTACCGGTTCGGTCTGGACGCCGACAAGACCGATCTCGGACGTTTCGAGCATCTCTGGCAGCGCGGCCGCAGCGCAACCGCCGCCAACGACGCCGAGCAGGCGGCTCGGTTGCTGGGCGAGGCACTCGGGCTGTGGCGCGGCCGGCCGTTGGCCGACCTTGCCTATGAGCCGGCGATCCTGTCCGACGCCGCCCGGCTCGAGGAGATGCGGCTGGCATGCCTGGAGGACCGGATCGATGCCGACCTGCAGCGGGGGCGACACGCGGCGTTGGTACCGGAGTTGGAGGCACTGGTTCGGGAGAACCCTTTGCGCGAGCGGCTGCGTGGACAGCACATGCTTGCGCTGTACCGGTGCGGACGTCAGGCCGATGCGCTCGTCGCCTACCAGCAGGCGCGCAAGGCGCTGGTTGAGCAGCTCGGTATCGACCCGTCACCTGCGATCGTCAAACTGGAGCGGCTGATGCTGCAGCAGGACAGATCGCTCGAACTGGTGCCGGAGTCCGCAGGCGCCCCGCCCGTCGAGCCGGCGTTCGAGGAGCGGATGGTGATGGTGGTGTCCCAGTCTTCGGACGACGTTGAAGGCCTGCTGCGGGTGGCGGTGCCGCTTGCACGCTCCGGGTTTTCGATTGTGCTTGGGCGGGTGTTGGAGTACGCACAGGGTGTCGATGTGACGGCGCGGCTGGGCGAGGTGACGCGACGCCTGGTCGAGCACCGGGAGCGACTCGTCGACCAGGGTATCTCCGCCCGGGTGGCGGCGTTCGCCAGTCGCGACCGCGGGCCTGATCTCGTCAAGCTTGCCGTTCAGCAGGGCGCCGAACTGATCCTTGTGGATGGCACCGCGGCCGTGCGCGAGGGCGGCTCGAGCGTGTTTCACGAGATCGTCGACGACGCTCCGTGCGATGTCGCCATGCTCGTGGCCGACGGTCCGAACCATCCCGGTGACGCAATCATCGTGCCGTTCGGCGGCAGCCAGCACGACTGGGCAGCGCTCGAGCTGGCCGCTCTGCTGAGCCACTCCGAGCGGAAGCGGTTGGTGCTGGCGGGCGCGGAAGGAACCACAACCGACGATCCGGATGCGAGTCGCATGCTTGCCAGCGCGAGCCTGATTCTCCAGCGAGTCAGCGGCATCGTCGCCGAGCCGGTGCTGATCGAGAGGGGTGCGCAGGGGCTGCTGGAGCTGGCCGCGAGTGCGCATCTGATCCTGGTCGGCATCGCGCCCAGCTACCGCGATCGGGGCCTGGGCGAGACGCGCTATCAGATCGCGATGCACGCTCCCGTGCCGTCGCTGTTCGTGCGCCGCGGGACCCGGCCTGGCGTACTCTCACCCAACAGGACGATGACGCGTTTTTCCTGGTCACTCTCCACCTGGAGCGGCTGATGCATTACGCATCCCGCCCAGCTGGACGGGATGCGTAAACGTCAGGGCTCCGGATGGCAGATCACATGGCCCCGGTCGGCTTCCCTCGGCCCGTGATGGTGGCACCCGTGGCAGGATCGACGAACAGGAAGCTGCTTCCGGCCAGCTGCGAGAGCGCGTTCGAGACTGCGCGCTTGAGATCGCTCTCGCAATAGAACTCGCCGCGACTGGTCCAGTGGTACGCGGGATTCGAGTTGGTGCAGTCCCAAGTCAGGTTGCCCGTCTGCCGGGAGCCGTTCACCAAGTGGTAGAACTGGATCGAGCTCCACACCCGGGATCCCTGGACGAGGGCGTTTGTGATCGTTCCCGGCATCACGTACGTTCGCGCGAATACCGAGGAGCAGGCGAGTCCGCTCTGGTTGCAGCTGCCGCCGTTCAGCGATAGCGTGTGCAGGGTGTAAGGCGCGTTCACGAGCGTCGAGAAACCATTGACGCCACTGCCATAGGCGCGGCCGAAGCCGAAGCAGGAGGCGATCACGCTTTGTGCCGTGCTCGAGACCTGTCCGTTCGCATAGGCGAATGCACCCCAGCTGCGATAGAACCCGTGGTTGATGAACACCTGCTCCGTGTTGCAGGTGTTCTGTTTCAGCTGGGTGGTCGTCTCGCCGGCCAGCGAGTTGGGGTAGACGGCGCCGTAGTCCATCCCGACCTCTGAGCCGTACGCATTTCGTAAGCAGCTCAGCAGGGAGAACGACGGGTAAATGTTGCCACTGCTGGAACCGGCCGGGTAGGAACCGGTGTTGGGCGTGTAGCCGGGCACCGTGGCGAAGTGCACCGGCACTGACTGCGCAGACGCGGTTCCGGGCAGGGTGATCGCAGCCATCGCGTCGAGCTCCTGCTGCAGCGTGTCAACGCCAGATACCAGCTGCCCGCCGTCCTGCCAGCCCCAGATGTTTCGTGCGGCCGTGACCGTGATCAGGTGCGAAACGTCAGTCGACGATGACGTCGACATGGTAATTCCCGCATTCACCGTCGCCTTCGCACGGGCGGCATTTGGCCCCGGCGTGCACGTATCCGGAGCGCCGGCTGCTCGTGCCACACCGGCCGACGCCAACGATGCAATGGCCATGATCGCGATGACCAGCAAAGCCATAAGCGACGCACGGCGCCGCAGTCCGGGAACGAAGATATTGGGAGCGTAAGTGACGTTCATTGCATGTCCTTTCCAACCGCGTTGGAAATTTCCTGCAACGAGCTCGACGTCCACCATGTAGGGGCCAGGATCGTGATAATCACCGAGGCGGTAAGGTGCGCTCGGCGCTGGAGTCCAACAGCGAATGCGGGTGTCGTGGGTGAGATCCATCGCATGTCCTTTCCTCAGATCACCACTGTCGAGCGGTGGCCTAAGGCGACGGCAAGGCGCTGCCTAAGCGACCGAGCGTCGCCTGAATCGCACGGTGACTCCGCCTTCGACGCCCACCGCGCCGCATTACCAGGGCCAGTTCGGCACGACGGCTGCAGCAATACGCATAACCACGCTGGCAACCCGGTACGCCGTTGCCTTCATCAAACCTCAACGCCATTCCCAGCCACCTCTCAGGTTGCTCGCCGACACTGAGGGCATGGCTACCTCCACCCACCAGCCTGCCACTAGGCCGCTCGCCCACCGCAATGACGTCGGAGATGCGCCGTTGCGGCGCGGCTACCGCTGGGTGCCGACGCTGCACCACCGCCCCCGTCATACGCCCAACCGGCGCCATGCTGACGCCGTCTCCTGGCTGATCGGCATCGGTCTCGGGATGACGCTCGCGCTGGGCGTGCGAGCGGAGTCGTTCGGCGATCTGTCGAAGGCCGGAGGCCTTGCCACGTTCGGCGGCCGCCTCTCGGCCCTTGCCGGCACCTACCTGATGCTGGTCGTCGTCCTGCTGATCTCGCGCCTGCCCGCAATCGAGCGCTCGCTCGGCCACGACAAACTCGTGCGCCTGCATCGCCGGTTCGCGCCGATCGCGCTGGCTCTGATCGTCGCCCACGGCCTGCTGATCACGCTCGGCTACGCCCAGGGCGCCTCACGCGGCGCGCTGCACGAGTTCTGGGTGATCCTGACCACGCTGCCCGGCATGCTGATGGCGACCGCCGGCTTCGTCCTGTTCATGGCCGCCGGCGTCACCTCCTACCGCATCGCTCGCCGGCGCATCAGCCACGAAGCGTGGTGGTTGGTGCACCTCACGACCTACGCCGCCATCATCCTCAGCTTCTTCCACCAGGTCTGGACCGGCGCGAGCTTCGTCTCCGACCCGGTCGCCAAGCTCTGGTGGACCGGCCTGTACGTGCTGGTCTTCGCGGCCGTCATCTGGTACCGCCTGCTCGTCCCGTTCTGGCGCAGCGTCTACCACCGCCTCCGCGTCGTCGCCGTGTATCCGGAAGGCTCCGGCACCGTCTCGCTCGTGCTGAAGGGCCACCACCTCGACCGCCTCCGGGTCAACGGAGGCCAGTTCATGCAGTGGCGGTTCCTGCGGCCGGGGCTCTGGTGGCAGGCTCATCCCTACTCGCTCTCGGCCATGCCGATGCCGCCCTACCTGCGTGTCACGGTCAAGGATCTCGGCGACCACTCCGGCGAGCTGGCCCGCATCACGCCCGGTACGCGTGTCGCCGTCGAGGGGCCGTATGGCGCCTTCACTCGCCACGCCGCGGAGCGCGACAAGCTGCTCCTGGTCGGCGCCGGCGTCGGCGTCACGCCGATCCGCGCGATGCTCGAGGATCTGCCCGCCCATGCCGACGTCGACGTCATCCTTCGGGCCACGACGGAGCAGGAGCTCGTGCTGGATGAGGAGGTGGCGGAGCTCGTCGAGCGCCGCGGTGGCCGGCTGCACCGCCTGGTCGGCGACCGCCGCCAGGTGTCGCTCACCCCAGAACTCGTCCGCGCGTTGGTGCCCGATCTGCGCGACCGCGAGCTCTACATTTGCGGCCCCGCCGGATTCACCGATCGCTTCATCGCCGTCGCCCGCCACCTCGGCATGCGGCGCGACCACATCCACCACGAGGAGTTCGCGTTCTGATGCGGCGCTCGACCATGATCGCCGGCGGCGCGGTGTTGGGTATCGCGGGCGTGATCGCGCTACCGCGTCCAAGCACACCCCAGCAGGTGACGGTTGCGGGCAACTCTGCGGCGACCGGGTCAGGGGGCGGACCGAGCTCGACCGCCGCCGCCGCCGCGACGACCACGAGCACGCCCGCGAGCAGCGTGTCTGCCCGGGCCGCGTCTGCCAAGCGGGCGGCGAGGACCGTCACCGGCAGCCTTGCCACCGATCAGTACGGCCAGCTGCAGGTGAAGCTCAGCGTCAAGAACGGTCGTATCACCAAGGTCGGCTTCACCACCTTCGTCGCCAACGATGGGCACTCGGTGCAGATCGATCAGTCCGCCGCGCCGGTGCTGATCGGCGAGACGATCGCCGCCCAGAGTGCGCACATCCAGGGCGTCAGTGGTGCCACCTACACCAGCAACGCCTACCAACAGTCGCTGCAGGCGGCGATCGACAAGGCCGGGCTGAGGGCGTGATCACGCATGTCGAGCACGTGATGGGCACGGCGGTCAGCGTCACCGTCGACCCGGGAAGCGGAGATCCCGCGGCCGCGATCGCCGACGCATGCGCCGTGCTGCACGCCGCCGACGAAACGTTCTCGACGTTCAAGGCGGGTAGTGTGATCTCGCGCCATCGCCGCGGCGAGCTGCGGGCGGAGGAGCTGCCTGCCGACATGCTCGAAGTGCTCGAACTCTCCGCCCGCGCGGCGCGGCTGACCGGTGGGTTCTTCGACCCGTGGGCGCTGCCGGGCGGCTTCGACCCGACCGGGCTGGTCAAGGGCTGGGCGGCACAGCGGGCGGTTGGGTGCCTGCGCGACGGCGGCGTGGCGGCCGCCATGGTCAACGCCGGCGGCGACGTCGCCTGCTTCGGCCCGGTTCCGTGGCGGATCGGCGTGCGCGACCCGGGCGACGCGGAGCGCCTGGTCTGCGTTGCCGACGTCACCGAGGCGATCGCCACGTCTGGAGGCTACGAGCGCCCCGGCGAACTGCTCGACCCGCGCGACCGCCAGCCGGCCGCACGGCTGGTACAGGCGACCGTCGTCGGCGAGGATCTCGTGCTGGCCGACGCCTACGCGACGGCGCTCGTGGTCCGCGGCGAGCGGGGCCTGGCGATGGTCGAGGGCACGCCCTACGAGGCGGTGATCGTCACGCACGACGGCCGCATGCTGGCGACGCCCGGCTTCCCGATCGCCGCTCTCCAGCCGCGTTCGGCGGGCGCTACTTCGGCTGCCTGAGGCCCGCTGCGACCTGGCTGGTTGTGGGACGCGAGGTTACGCCTCGTGACTCCGTTCCACCGACCACTCGCCACCGTAACGGAGTTTCGCAGCTCGGCTGACGAAGCTGGGTTTTCTGGCGCCGAACCAGGGCCCGATCCCGATGCAACCTGACACTGCCAGGTTGATGTCCGGCGTCTACCTCCAAGTCGGTCAGGGGGCGGCACACGAGCGCGCCGAGATCCAGGAGGGCGATTAGCTGAGTTTACGGGGCGACGCGCGTGCAGCCCTATGTCCGTCAGGGATGGGCGTGTCCGCGCCGACGCTTGTCCGCCTCACTAACGGCGACCAGCGCGATTCCGACCGCGATGATCCCGATCGCGAGCGCTGAGCTTGACCCGGTAAAGATCATCACGACGCCAGCGAGCATCAGCACGACGGCCACAACGCTCATAGCCCAGTATGGGGTATACCGCGTCATCAGAACACCTCCTTTCGCTCTGGAACGCTATGGCGCGTGCCCCCCCTGCAGCGAATCCGGGCATCCACGGTTTTGGGCTGCGCACGACTACGGTGTTCCGCGACTCGATACGACACCGACCATCACCGTCAAACGCGCGCCGCGCGTGCACGACGGCTTTCCCCGCATCAACGATAGGCGCAGGCCACCGATGCGTCGGCGGTGCGCAGCGGCGATGCTGTCGCCATGAATGTTCTCGTTGTCTACGCGAGCCGCCACGGAACCACCGCGGCGATCGCCGCCCGAATCGCCGATCGACTGGTTGAGGCCGGGGCCATCGTCGAGTTGCAAAGCGTTGATCAGGTCAAGGCACTCGCCGACTTCGACGCAGTCGTGTTCGGTGCGCCGGTGTACGACCAGTCGTGGCCGCCCGAGGCTAACGGCTTTGTCGCTGGGCAGCGCGAAGCCCTGGGCGCGCGACCACTCTGGCTGTTCAGCGTAGGGTCGTTCGGCGACACGAAACGGGTGATCGGCCGTGCGACCCACAAAGAGCCCAAGGACATCGCGCAAATCCGTGCCGAACTGCGGCCGCTCGAATACCGCGTCTTCAAGGGTGTCATCCGGAAACACCAATGGCCGTTTTGGTCGCGCGTGTTCTTCCGTGCGCTCGGTGGGCGCTTCGACGACCACCCCGACTGGCGGACGATCGATGCCTGGGCCGAGCAGATCACGATCGAATCATCCCCTGTCCGCTAGCCCTGCAGGTTGCGGGCAGGCCGCACTTCTCCCACCTGGCGACGGGCGAGCCCAGATTCTGTCCGAACACCAGCGGTGACCATCAAAGGATGGTGGCGCGTGCACGCTTACCGGTTAGCCCGATAGATCGAGCAGCTCGACGACGTCGGCGGCGCTCAGGTTGGGATCGGTCTGGGCAGGGCCGCCTCCCGCTGGGCGACGGTAGTTGCGCACCTGGAACCGGAGGCGGCCCATGAGCCAGCGGGATGCAACAACTGAGCGCGGTGGCGTCGGATATGCCGACAGAGCAAACACCGTTGACTAGCCCGGGCGTTTCTATGGAAGGCCATTCCGATGAGTTGGGCGAAAGGCGTAGAGTCGATGCCGTAGGAACGACTATGTCGCGCGACGGGCGGACTCGTCGAGCATCACGAGCGCTCCGTATCCGGCCACGAAGAACGCGCGGCACGGTGCCCAGGCGAGCAACGCGAAGCTGCGCCGCCACCCGGTTGCTCCACGGACGTGGTTGGCGAGCCACACATGCAGCTGTCCGAGCAGCACGCCGGGACAGAGGAGCCGAAACAAGAGCCGCCGCAGAACGGGCATCGGATTTACGTACCACGGAAGTCACGAAGCTAACCACGCGGGTGGTCTGACGCATCCTTCCACGCCCTTCAGTCCCCCACGTTCCGGACTGATGCGGAGTGAATGAGTCCGGTGCGGCCGGGTATGTCCACCGTATGGAGGCCGATTGCGATGGCGCGGCTGTTGATCGGTTATCGGCGCACGTATCGGGTCGTGGGCTGACCGTTCACCTCAGCAGGCTCACCACCGGGCCAGCTTGCGTTCACCTTGCCCGCGGGGTCATCGACCACCAGCGGCAACCGAAGGTGTTGTTGAAGCTGCAACGGCGAGGATGATCGTGTCAGTAGCTGGTTCGGCGGCTTGGCAGCACCGCGCAGATGATCACCGGGATCACGCCGAACAGGAAGCCGAGCAGCGCCCAAACGACGGTGCTGCGATTCTTGTGGTTGGCGATCGCTGCGCACACCACCGCTGAGATGAGCGCGCCGAAAAAGAAGGCCTGCTGCGTCGTCATACAGCAATGATCGGCCCCGCCGAATCGGCGCGGGTCACTCGTCCGAGGGATTGGCGGTTAGGAGCCCATCCCCGTTGGGCTGTCGGGAACGCTGTGTTCGTCGGGCGGCTCACAATGGCCGGTCGGATTGTCTGCGTCCGCGGGTACGCAGATCCGCCGCTCAGCACGAGGCTGATCCCATGCGCGATCGGATCCTTCGTCCCCCTCGGCAGCGCCAGAACCTTCGCCCCGGCCGGCTATTGCGGTTCTGGGTCCAGGATCTCGATGTATCCCTCGGTAGCGTGCAGGCGAATGCGCTGCCCATCACGGATCCGCCGGGTGGCGTTGTCCACGCCGACGATGGCGGGCAGGCCGTACTCACGCGCGATCACGGAGCCATGGGTCATCAGGCCTCCCACCTCGGTCACGAGGCCGCTCGCAGCGACGAAGGCGGGGGTCCAGCTGGGGTCGGTGTAGGCGGTGACCAGGATGTCGCCGGCCTCGAGGTCGGCGTCCTCCAGGCCGAGGACGACCCGGGCCCGGCCCTCGACGGTGCCGGCGGAGGCCGGCAGGCCCACGAGCGCGTCGTCCGGCAGGTCGCCCCGCCGGTGGCTCCCCACCAGGCACTCGCCGTCCGAGGTCAGCACGCGGGGCGGCGTGAGCGCGGCGTACGACCGGAACGCCTGCTCGCGCTCGTCCATCAGCGGGTAGTCCACCTCGTTCGTGCGCGCCACGTCGTGGAGCTCCTCGAACGTGAGGTAGAAGATGTCCTCCGGGTCACGGAGCACGCCGGCAGCTACCAGGCGCTCGGCCTCCCGCAGCAGCGCCTGCTTGTAGATGAAGTAGCGGCTGACCATGCCGTACTTCGGATACTCGCGGTACCCCATGAATGTTCGCACGAGGTCGATTCTGCGCTTCGCCTCGCGGGCCTTCTGCTCGCCGTCCGGCAGCGTCCGCAGGCGCTCCAGCAGCTCCTGCTCCTGCTCGCGGGCCTCCTCGCGGCCCTGCTCGAAGCGACGCTTGCCCGCACCGGGCTCGATGCTCTTGACGTTGCCGAGAATCAGCGGAACCAGCGTCGCGGGCCGCTCGCTCCAGCGCGGCCTGGTGATGTCGACCTCGCCGGTACAGCGCATCCCGTACCGCTCCAGGTAGGCCTCGATCGCGTCCCGCGCTTCGGCCCCGCCCTCCAGCGTCGCGAGCTCGTCCAGGAAGCCGTCGTCGTCGCCCACCTGCTCCAGGAACTCGACCAGCTGCGGGTGCGGGCGGATCACGTCTGCCACGTCCACGAGCGCGAGCCCCATCTCGGAGGTCACGTTGTTCGGCACCGACTGCGAAAGCTTGTCCGCGGCGTTCTTGTCGCCCAGCCAATTCTCGAGCTGCTCGTTCAGCCACCAGGCAGCGTCCATCGCCGCCATGAAGGTCTGGTGGCTGCGCGGATCCATCAGCAGGCGCCTGAGCTCCTGCAGGTCGGCGAGGATGAACTCGAACAGCTCCGGCCCGGATCTGCCGCGGATGTCGTGCCGCAGGCGTGCGAGCGATTCCTGGGTGTCTCCGATCAGCTCGGTGACCCTGGCCGGATCGGGCTCGATCGGCTCGGCAGCGGCGGCGGTAGGCAGTGCTGCGGCCGGCGCAGCGCCGGGGCCCGCCTCCGGCGGGGCGAGCAGGAAGCCGTCCCGCTCGATCACGGTCTCGAGCGCGTCCCGGAGCAGGGGATCCCCCTTGCCGAACAGCTCGAGCAGGCTTGCCCGGCTGGCAGGCGCGGCGAGTATCTGGGTGACGTCGACGAACAGCCTGCCCCCGGCGATGCTCATGGGCCGCGGCGTGGTGAGCTGCCACATGGAGAGTCCGAGCGGCTTCATGGGGTCGGTCATCATCTGCTGGTGACCGACGGAGACGTACACGCGGTTTGTGTCGTCGCCTGCCGGCGGGACCGGAAACAGCGTGGTGATCGGCCGGCTCTGCACCACGAAGAACTCGCCGCCCGCGAGGCACCACTCGATGTCCTGGGGGCAGCCGAAGTGCGCCTCGATCCGCCTGCCCAGCCCGGCGAGCTCCACCACCTGCGCGTCGCTCAAGGCGGGCTGCTGCTGGCGGTCGGAAGCGACGCCCTGCTGCTCCGTCCCGCCCGCCGGCACAGCGTGGATGGCGAGCCGCTTGGCGGAGATCGTCCGCTCGACGACCTCGCCGCCGCGCACCTTGTAGACGTCCGGGGTGACGCGGCCGGAGACCAGCGCCTCGCCGAGGCCGAAGCTGGCCTCCACCGACGCGACCTTGCGGTTACAGGTGACAGGGTCGGCCGTGAACAGCACGCCCGCCGCCTCCGAGAGCACCAGCTGCTGGATCACCACGGCCATGGAGACGCCCCGGTGATCGATGCCGCTGCGCAGGCGATAGCTGACCGCCCGCTCCGTGAACAGCGAGGCCCAGCACCTGCTGACGTGCTGCAGGATGGCGGCCGGTCCCACGACGTTCAGGTAGGTGTCATGCTGTCCCGCGAAGGATGCGGACGGCAGGTCCTCTGCCGTCGCGCTGGAGCGGACGGCGTAGGCGGAGTCGTCCGCGAGCTGCGTGAGCCGGCGGGTGATCGCCTCGGCCACGTCGTTGGGAATCGCGATCCGCTCCATCGTCCGGCGGACGTCCGCGCTGAGCGTGCGGATCGCGTCGCGTGTCATCCGGCTCAACGCGCGACAGCGTGTCGAGCCGAGCAGGGAGCGACGGCGCTTCCGCCATCATCCGGCGGAACGCCTCCGTCGTAACGCAGAAGCCGGCCGGCACGCGGATGCCGTTAACGCTTGAGAGCTCGCCCAGATGGGCGCCCTTGCCACCGACCAGCGCGACCTGCGTCCGGTCGGTTTCCTCGAGACCCAGCACGTAGCAGCTCAACCGCTCACATCCCTCCGCGTCGTATACAGGCATCATGGTCCCGGGGACGCACCGCCGGCGGAGGGCAGGGACGCGGCGCGGCCGGCGGCCCGTACACCAGTCGTGAAATGCGTGGCGATACTCGTGGCGGCGGGGTGGCTGCTGCTGAGCGCGTCCTGCACGGGCGCAGCCCAACCGGGCACTGAGCCCTCGACCGCGCCAACGGGCACGTCGACGACGTCACCGAGCGGCGCGTCCGCTCGGCCGACGACACTGCAGCCGCATCGACCCAGCACCCAGGTTGCGCTCGTCACGGCCGAGCTGAGGAACGAGCTGGTCGTGGTGTCGCTGCTCGGTGGGCGCGTGGTTCGCCGCATCCCGGTTGCCCCCGACCCCAAGACGGTCTCTGCCGCCCCCGGTGGCCCTGTTGCGGTTGTCAGTCCTGGATCTGGGACTGTCACGATGTTCAGTGGGGCTTTGCGGCGGGTGGCCGTGTTCCGTCACTTCCGCTCACCACAGCTCGCGACCCCTACGCCGGATGGGGAGTACCTGCTTGTGACCGACGCCGCCGCGGGCACGCTGACCAGCATCGAGCTGGCACGGATGCGGGTGGTGGGACGCGTCGCCGTGGGCACCGGCGCCCATCATCTCGCCGTCAGCCCCAACGATCGCCGCGCCTGGGTGGCACTGGGCGAGTCGGCGCGCACGATCGTCGTGGTAGACGTCGCCGATCCACGACACATGCGTGTGCTGCGACGGTTGCATCCAACCGCCCAGGCGCACGACATCGCCTTCAACCCGGACGGGCGAACGGTGTGGGTCAGCTCGGCCGCAAAACCGTACATCTCGGTGTATGGGGCGACGAGTGGCCGCCTGGTCGACACGGTGCCGGCCGGACGCGCGCCACAGCATGTGCTGTTCGCGGCAGGGCACGCCTACGTGACAAGTGGCTACGACTCCTCGATCGAGATGGCCGATCCCGCCCGTCGTACCGTGCTCCGACGAGTCCAGTTGCCCTACGGCTCGTTCAACCTTGCCTCAGCCGGGCGCTGGCTCGTAGCGACCTCGGTGCTGACTGGCGAGGTCACGGTACTGCGGGCGGCCACGCTGCGGCGCCGCGCCCACACGACGGTCGCATCGGTCGCGCGATCCGTGGCAGTACTGTCGCGCTGATTCACGCGAGGCGGCAAGGGTGGGATTCGAACCCACGCACCACACTTGCGCCGCCTGACGCGACGGCTTCGGTGTTCGTGAGCTCGTTGCTCTCGCTGGTACTTCAACCGCCGCCACCTTGGAGTTGGGGGCGCAGCCCGGCGAGGAGCGGCGGTCCGGTCATGGCGTTGAGCAGGGCGTGTGCACGCCGGCGGTCGCCGTGGATCGAGACATCGCCCGCTTCTTCGATGTCGGAACTGCGAGCGCCGAGTATGAGTGCGCGTAGCCCGGGCCAAGTGAGTTCGATTTTGGTGTCCGGCTCGCTGTCGGGGGCGGCGTGGACCTGGCCGGCGGTGACGTCGACGCGGACCGCCTCGTCGTCCACGCGAACCTCATAGACGCCGTTGGCTTGGCGGGGTACCGCCGTTGCGCCGATGAGCAACGAGGTGAGCGGGACGCGGGGCGGAATCTGGGACAGGTCGGCGGGCAGTCGCAGGCGGTCGGCGCCCCAGCGGGAGAGCTCTCGGAGCACCGGTTGGAGCGCCTGCCCGGACTCGGTCAACTCGTACCGCTGAGATCGCCCCTCTCCGACCTGTCGTACGACTCCGTGCTCCTGGAGCGTGCGCAGACGGGCGGCGAGGATGTCGGTGCCGATACCGCCGAGTCCGCTCAGCAGTTCGGAGTATCGGCGCGGCCCGAGCAGCAGGTCCCGCACAACCAGCAGCGCCCAGCGCTCGCCCACGACGTTGAGCGCCGCGCCGGTTGGACAGAAGGACTGGTATGCGAGGGGAGACGCCATCTGCACCCAGCATAGCCGATTTGACTTGGATAGTCCAAGCTGATATCACTTGGATAATCCAAGCGACGGGAGATAAGTCATGCTAGAGACACTCGCATCGTTCGTGCATCGAAACAGTCGCCGTGTGCTCGTCGTCGCCCTGGTCGGCGTCGGGGTTGCCGGCGTGTTCGGGTTGGGGGTCGCGAAGCGGTTGAGCCCGTACGGCGACACCGATCCTTCGACACAGTCGGTTCAGGCGACGAACCGCTACCAGAACGCCACCGGGCGCCAGATCGACCCTGGGGTGATCGCGCTCGTCACCACCGACAACCTCCATAGCGCCGGCGCCGAGCGCCGCGTCCGCCAGGTCGAGGCACGCCTGCGCTCGAGCCGCGACGTCGCCTCGGTTGCGAGCTACTACGACACGCACGACCCGGCCATGCTCTCCCGTGACGGGCGCTCGACCTACGTGGTCGCGTTCTTCCATCCGCACTCGGACTCGAGGATCCAGGAAGACGCACAGCGTTTGGAGCGCGAGTTCGCCGGCGACCACAGCGTCGAACTCGGTGGGTCGGCGATTGCGAGCGCGCAGGCGAACACGCAGGTCAGCAGCGATCTCGCGCGGGCCGAACTGCTCGCGTTCCCGTTCATCTTCTTGCTCTCGCTACTGTTCTTCCGCTCGCTGGTCGCCTCGCTCTTGCCGCCGCTGCTCGGGGTGCTTGCGATCCTCGCCACGTTCTTCGCATTGCGGATCGTCTCGAGCTTCTTCGACCTATCGGTGTTCGCCCTTAACATCGTCACCGGCCTCGGGCTCGGGCTGGCCATCGACTACAGCCTGTTCACGGTCTCCCGCTATCGCGAGGAGTCCGGTCGCGCCGGCTTCGGCGCCGAGGCGCTCCGCCGGACGCTCGCAACCGCCGGCCGGACGATCGCTTACAGTTCGTTGACGGTGGCCGCCGCGGTCGCGTCGCTCACCGTGTTCCCCCAGAACTTCCTGCGCTCGATGGGAATCGCAGGCGCGCTGGTCGCGCTCATTGCGGCCGCGCTTGCGCTGATCGTTCTGCCGGCGATACTGGCGCTGCTGGGACCGCGGGTGAACGCCCTCGCGCCGAAGCGGCTTCAGCGTGCCGCCGATCGCGACGCCCGCCCGGCTGAATCGGGATTCTGGTACCGCCTGTCCCAGTTCGTGATCCGGCGGCCCGGCAGGATCGCCCTTCTCACCGCGGCGGCGCTGATCGCACTCGGCATCCCATTCCGGTCGATCGGGTTCCTGCCCGTCGACGCAAATCAGCTGCCGGCGAGCACGAGCGCCTACCAGGTCGATCACGTCTTGCGCACCCAGTTCCCGGTAGGCCGCACCTCGCCGCTCGAGGTCGTGGCCGGCGCGCCGGCCGGATCACCTGAGCTGCGCGCCTTCGCCGACAGGATCAGGGCCCTGCCCGACGTGGCGGCGGTCGCGGCGCCGCAGCCCGCCGGGGCGCACCTCTCGCTACTCGACGTCGCATCCACGGCGCCGACGTACGGCGCGTCCGCCAAACGTCTCGTCGACAGGGTGCGCGCGCAGCCGGCACCCTTCTACGTCGGCGTCGCGGGCGATACCGCGGGATACGTCGACCTCGAGCATAGCCTCGCCACGCACATCCCCATCGTGCTCGGGCTGGTCATCGCCTCGACGATGCTCGTGCTGTTCCTGATGACCGGCTCGGTTGTGCTGGGGGTAAAAGCGGTGCTGATGAACGCGCTCACCCTGAGCGCCGTCTTCGGCGTCCTCGTGGTGATCTTCCAGCAGGGCCACCTGCAGGGCCTGCTCGCCTACCACAGCACCGGCGCGCTGGACGCGACCCAGCCGATCCTGCTGTTCGCGATCGGCTTCGGGCTCGCCACGGATTACAGCGTCATGCTGCTCTCGCGGATCAAAGAGGCACACGACAGCGGCATCCCCAACGATCGAGCCGTGGCCATCGGCCTCGAGCGCACGGGGCGGATTGTCACGGCCGCCGCGCTTCTGTTCGCGGTCGCGATCGGTGCGTTCGCGACCTCGAAGCTGATCTTCATCAAGGAGCTCGGCCTCGGCACCGCACTCGTGGTGCTGATCGACGCCACCGTCGTCCGCGCCCTGCTCGTGCCCTCGCTGATGGTTCTGCTCGGCGAGTGGAACTGGTGGGCACCAGGCCCGCTGCGGCGACTGGGCGCGCGGACATCAGGCGCCTCGTCTGATCAACCGCCGCAACCGACACTCGAGATCGCGGAGTGAGGCCGTGCACCCGTAAACGCACGATCCACGGAGAACGAGTTGCTACGTGACGACGATCGGTACATCGGAGCGCTCCTCGGCCGGAGCGCGCACGAGCCACGTGTTAGTTGACACCTGCAATAGGAGGAATACGGTTTCTGGGGATCGGATCGGAGGCCGAGTGCGCACGAGTGGCAGGTTCGTTGGTGCGTTGCTTGTTTTCGGGATGGTCGCGCTGATAGCGTTCCATGCTGGTCGTGCAGGTGCGATGGCCAGGTGCACTGTGCGGGGCCGCAGGCTTCAACGGTCGACACGGGGGACGGGAAGCGTCGGAGATCTCCAGTTTGATCCGATCGTCGAGCGCGGCACGGTTCCTTCCATGCATATGCACGAGTTCTTCGGCAGCACGGCGATTCTCTCAACGGAGCATCCCGAGCTGGCTGGGTACGGAGACTTGGTCGATACGGCGACCACCTGCGACATCGGGTTGGACTCCGCCCTGTACTGGATTCCGTTGCTGAGCTTCAAGACTGGAGCGCCCGTTCCGCTGGCACGCATGGACGCGTACTACTTCGCGTGGAACGGCGAGCTTACGGATCCAGCGAAAACGACTCGGATGCTGCCAAGCGACCTGCGAACGGTGGCCGGAAACTCCATCGCCGCCTCCCGTTACCAGATGGACCGGCGCCACGTCTATTGGGACTGCGGCGCCTCTAGCACCAAGTCTGCCTATGACGGCCACTGGGCGACGCCCGCCGCAGCGGACTGTGCGACCGCTCAACCAATCGACGGCGGGAAGGTTCTTCTCACGCTCGCCGTCACATTCCCCAGCTGCTGGGATGGCATCCTCAACGACCACACACGGATGGGGGACACCGCAGACTTCAACGGCAATCCGATGAGCGGCATCACACAACACCTTGCCTACCCAACAAGCAGCGGGTGTCCACCCGCATATCCGCGGAAGCTCATGACGCTGCGCGAGAACATCTCCTGGAAATACGCCGGCGACGGCACCGACGTCACACTGTCCTCTGGCCCCGGCTACACCGCTCACGGTGACCTCCTGAACAGCTGGGATTCAACCGCCCTCAAGAGTCTGCTGTACCACTGCATCGATACGACCCTAAGTGACGCCGACACCCACACGCTCTACCCCGCCATCTGCGGCCCACCGATCCCGTGCCCCACCAAGTGCCCAACAGCTGCCTCCACCGCGTTGACTAGCGCGACCGCTAGCGCATATCGAGCGCATCGCCTACCACGTTAGGGCATCGAGACTGCTGGCAGGCGGGCAGCGGCGGAACAATCACGAACCTAAGAGTCGTACAGACTTTGAGCGGCCTGCCCACGGGGTTGCGGCCAGCTCGAGGACGTCTCGTATCACCTTGTGTATGGCTCGGGCGTGGCCGCGGGCTACCGACTGATGTCTCGCTGAGGTGCGGCAGCCTCGCTCGCCGTTGCGCGAACGCGCGGCGAGGGACGGCATCGTCGCTCCTGGTGTTGGTTACGAGTTGCAAGTGCTCGGCGGGTTTCCGGAAGCAGCGCCCCGGTGGCACACCCGTCACAGCGACTCATCGAACAAGAGCCGGCCGTTTCGGGCGCGGGCCGGCGATAGGGCAGCCATTCGTTCAATCCACTGGCGTCCGCGGACGACCAAGGATTGCTGGTAGGACTGGCACTGAAACTGGCACTCGCCGGCCCGCGCATGAACCGCGGCATTGGGTTCTATCAGCGGCGGGGGTGGGATTCGAACCCACGAGTGACCTTGACGACCACTGCCGGTCTTCAAGACGGCACGCATTCCGCGTGTCCATGCGGTTTAGTGCCTACCTGCGCCCCCCGCTGCGCCCCCGCCGTGCGACCGCAGCAAACGCGAGAGAAAGGTTGGGCGACATCCCGCCTGGCACGTCGTCCCCCCGGACGCCAGTTGCCGCTCCGAGGGTTGTAAGCATGTGACGTGGGGAGACGAGTGGTCGTGGGGAGCGGGTGAGCGGCTCTATGCGCTTGTGATGTGTTGGCCCAGTGCTGTTACGAGGCGGCGTTCGGTTGCGGTGAGCGAAGGATCTGTGAGACGGCGGGCGATGGCGGCGTTCGCGCCGGCGGGCGTAACGTCTGTCAGGCGCTTGAAAAGTCGGCGAGCTGGCGCCCGAGAGCACCGCTGCTTGTCTTGAGGATTACCCAGGTCAGTGCGACATCGACGGCGGTCGCCCCACCAGCGTTCGCCCAGTCGATGACCATAGGGCCGTGCCGCAAGCAAAGGACGTTCTTCCAGCGCAGATCACCGTGCACCATGGCTGATCGATGGCGCCTGATCGCATGTAGGCGGCGATGGAGATCGGCGAGCCGCTGCTCAACGTCCCGGGCTGCACTGAATGATCGCTCTAGCTCGCTACGGGTTAGTCGCGTGCTATGGCGGGGTTTCAAAGGACGGGACGCACGACGAGCATCCCCCGGTGCGCGACGAGATGCGCCAGGTCGTCCGCCAAGCGTTGGATGTGTTCGCTTGCCTCTTGCTCCCAGCGCTCCACTCCGACGATCTCCGCGATCAACACGTAATCAGCTTGATCGAACGCCTGTCCGGGCACGTCCGCTGGCCGCGTAAGCCGCCAATCGGAAATCGTCTCCAGCGACCCGCGGACGAGATCGCGATCGCCCGCCATCAGACGCTCAAAGTCATCGGCCAGGTCCGGCGAGCGCAGTTGAAACCAGATGAGAAGCGTCGCAGGATCACTCATTCACAGAGCGTAGTGCAATCCCACCTGGGACGAGCACACGCGCCGCTTGCAATGTGGCACCGGTCGGTTGGACGCGGGTGAGGCCGGCCATCCGCATACGGCGTTGTGGAAGGTGCTCACTGCCACGCGTGTCACGGCTTGGGGTGCGGCGCGGGAGTCAGCCGCGCGCACGGCGCCCCTACTGCTGCGACTAGCGGGCATCGGCGCGGTCGTAGTCGATCAGCCGCTCGCCGAAGAGCGTGAAAGCGCAGACCGCGAGCACGATCATGAAGCCGGCATACATCGACTGCTGCGGGTAGCCGGCCAGCAGCGATTGCTCGCCAGTCGAGATCATGACTCCCCAGTCGGCTGTGGGCGGCTGCACTCCAAGCCCGAGGAACGAGAGGGCCGCGAGGTCGATCATGATGTAGCCGAACGACACGCACGCCTGCGCGACGATCAGAGGTAGCAGATTCGGCGTGAGGTGGCGAGCGCAGATGCGGATGCCCGAGAACCCCTGCAGTTCCAGCGCCTCGACGTAGGGAAGCCGGCGCTCGCGGATGGCCGCCCCGCGTGTGATGCGGGCGAGGTACGGCAAGTGGGCCACCGCCAAGGCCAGCACCGCCGACCGCAAGCCTGCCCCGAACAGCGAGATGACCAGGATCGCCAGGAGGATCCCGGGGAAGGCGAAGAGCACGTCCAGCACGCGGGAGATGACTCCGTCGACGATGCCGCCGTTCCAGGCCGCCGCGAGGGCGATCGGCACGCCGACGACGACCTCCAAGAGCACCGCCAGGAGCGGACCCAGCAGGCTCGTCCGCGAGCCGACGATCAGCCGGGAGAGCAGATCCCTACCCGTGTCGTCGGTGCCGAGCAGGTGCTGGCTGGACGATCCGGCGTTGGGGTGCAGGAGGTCGATGGCGTTGGGATCCTGGGGCGCCAGAAGGGGCGCGAAGATCGCCATGAGCGCCAGCAGGACGATCACAACGGCGCTACCGATGCCGACCCAGCCCAGCCGCCCGACCCGCAGCCCGATCGCCCGCCGCATTGTGCCCGGCCTCTGGGCGAGTGCCGCCTCGCTCATCGCTCGCCTCCTCCCAGGCCGATCCGCGGGTCGATGAAGGCGTACAAGATGTCGACCACCGTGTTGACCACGATGAATGCGGCGACCAGGATCAGGCAGATCGCCTGGACGACCGGCACGTCCTTCTGACCGACCGCCTGCACGAGGAACGATCCAAGCCCGTTGAGGGCGAAGGCGTTCTCGACCACAACTGTCCCCGCGATCAGCCCGGCGACGGTCAGGCCGGCGGCCGTTGTGATGGGGATGAGCGCGTTGCGCAGAACGTGTCGTCGGATGATGTAGCTCTCCGCAAGGCCGCGGCTGCGGGCTGTCTCCACATGCTCACGCCGCAGCTCGTCATTCGCAGCAGCGCGGGTCAGTCGTGCCACGTATGCCACACCCGCGAGCGCGAGGGCCACCGCCGGCATGGTGAGGTGACGCAGCTGATCGGCGAGCCCCGAGCCGCTGCCAAGTGCAGGTAACCAGCCCAGCTTCAGCGCAAAGAACCAGATCAGCACGATCGCCGCGACGAACGAGGGGATGGCCGTCCCCACCGACGTCGTCGCCAAGATCACCGTGTCCGTGTGCCCCTTACGCAGGGACGACACCAGCCCAAGCGCGACGCCGAACAACAGGATCAGAAGCGCTGCATAGACGATCAGGAACACCGTCGTACCGATCCTGGGCGTGATCAGCGAGCTGACGTCCTGGTGGGAGACGACCGACTGCCCAAAATCGCCGTGGACGACCGCCGTCAACCAGTCCCAGTAGCGGACGAGGAACGGCTTGTCGAAGCCGTACTGATGGCTGATCGCCTTCAGCGTGGAGGGCGGCAGCGGCCGCCCTCCCGTCACGGCCGTGAGCGGGCTCCCCGGCGCGAGGTATACGGCGCCGTAGACGATGAAGCTGGTCGCCAGGAGGGTGGCGGCGAGCGCGGCCAGCCGGCGGGCCAGGAACGCTCCGTAGCCCACGCGTCAGGGCGCTCCCACGTCCCGCGCCCAGGGGTAGTAGAGATAACAAAACGAGGCTGGGGCGCCCGTCGCGCGCTTGTTGAGAAACAGTGGCACGGCGGGCGACGCGAGCGGCAGGGTGGCGGGCTGGTTGGCCAGCACGCTCTGCGCGTCGATGATGAGAGACGCCCGCTTCGAGGGATCCGGCTCGGCCACCGCCTTGCGCAGGTCGCTCGTAACGGGCGGGTTGTTGTAGTGGTTGTAGTTGTAGGTGAGAGCGTTCGCGGGCTGCGGTGTGACGGTTATGTACAGGGTCTCCAGCGGCTCGGGGATGTCGGCGTAGTTCTCAGAAATGAACAAGTCGATGCCCTTGCGCGCTGAGTCCGAGAAGAACAGGTTGCCGTAGTCGTTCGGGTTGATCGGCTTGATCTGGATGTTGAGGCCGAGCTTCTTGCCCGCGTCCTGCACGATCGTGGCGATGTTGATGTACCGCTGGAACGACGCTCGTGTGGCGATCACGATCGTTCCGCTCGTGTCGACGCCCTGCATGAGCTTCTTCGCGCCCTCGAGGTCGAGCACCGGCGGCGGGAGCTTCTGGTAGGCAGCGGCCGCCTGGGACTGTGCGTAGCCCCACTGGTCGAGCGGTGTCATGGTCGACGGCAGCGGGGTGGCAGCACCGCTGTAGACGGTCGACGCGAGCGCCTGGCGGTCGGTGGCCTTGAGCAGTGCCTTGAGAACGTTGCTGTTCGCCAGCGGGCCGGTGGTCGTGTTGACGTAGATGACTGTGAAGAGCATGCTCTTGCCTAGGTAGAGTGTGCCGACTGAGGACGAGCGTAGCTGGCTGAGCCCGCTGTAGGGCGTGTGGTAGGCGCCGTCGATCTCGCCGCTCAGAAGGCCGGTGGTCATCGTCGACTCCTCCGGGATGAAACTGAACACGACGGACTTGGTCTTGGGAGCGTGTGCGGTGTCCCAGTACGAGTCGTTGCGGCTGAGGGTGATGTTCGAGCCTGGGTTCCAGCTCGTGAACTTGAACGGACCGGTGCCGACCGGCCCGGCCTTTGCGGTGCCGTAGTTCTTGCCCTTCGCCGTGACGTATGCCTGTGGGCCGACGCCGCCCGCAGGGGTCGCCATAAGCCCGGGGAAGATCACGTCTGGGCGCTTCATATGCACGGTGACCTCCCACGCGCCCGTCTGCTCGATGCTCTTCACGTTGAAATACGCGAACGCCCAATAGGATGCGGGGTTCAGATGACGCTTCATGCTGAACACCACGTCGGCCGTCGTCATAGGCGTCCCATCGTGGAACTTCACGCCCTGGCGGATCGTGTACACATTCGTCAGGTTGTCCGGTGCGGAGTGGGACTCCGCGAGCCCAGGCTCAATCAATAGCTGGGGCGTCAGCCGCATGAGACTCTCGGTGATGTTCGTGACGACCGTGTTCTCCTCGTAGTTGTAGCAATAGATCCAATCCAGCGGCCCGGGCTCGTAGAACAGGCCCCACTTCAGCTGGTCGAGCTCACCTGTCGGCGCCGGCGTCGTGGTTGCAGTGCCCACCTGCGTCGCCGTTGATGTCGGGTTCGACCCAGAGCTACTGGAGCTGTTGCTACCGCACGCCGCAAGGATCGCGGCCAGCGTCGGGGCGCTGAGGCCGACAGCGGCCCCGCGGCGAAGGAAGGCGCCGCGCGATACGCGGCCGGCCAGGAGCTCCCAATACAGGTTTGAGTCCTCGTCAGACATCGTCTTCTCCCGTCGATTCGCTGTCGTTGTGCGTCGGGCGATCGGCCTGCATGACCAGAGCCGCCACCTCACGGATGTGGTCCGTCATCGCGAGACCCGCCGCGTCGGGGTCGCCGGCCTCGATCGCGGCCAGGATGGCGCGATGCGCCCTCCTGGACATCTCCAGCCGGGCAGGGGTCTGCAGGTTTCGCCGGCGGGTTTGGTTCAGCACCTCGAGCGACGTCTCGACCAGCATCACGAGCACGTGGTTTCGCGTCGCCAGCGCGATGGCGTGATGGAACCGCGCGTCCAGGTCCGCCGCCCGGGCTGGATCCGACTCCGCGTCGAGCTCCTCGGTTAGCTTGCGGAGCCGCCGGGTGTCCACGCTCGTTGCGCGCTCGGCGGCCCTCGCCGCGATCGGTGGTTCGAGCGCCTCACGAAAGTCGAGCAGCTCCATGACGTCGCGTTCGCTTTGCGTCAGGTAGCCGACGATGGCGCCAGTAAACTCGGACCGGTACTGGACCTCGAACCTCCGTCCCCCATCCCTGTCGCCGATGCACGAGGCCCTTTAGCGCCAGCTCGTGGATCGCCTCGCGTACGAGCCCGCGCGAAACGCCGAGCAAGCGGGCTAGCTCCCGTTCCGGCGGCAGCTTCCCGCCGGGTGGAAGCTGACCGGAGACGATCATGTCCTCGAGGCGGGCAACAACGGACTCAGACAGGCGAACGGGCCGCGGGTTGAGAGCGGCCCAATCGACCCGCGCCTGCTGACCCGAGCCGTCGTTCATCTCGGATGTCGGGTGTGGTACTGTTGCCCGATTGGTCCTACCATTGGGCCACCAACGTATCATCTCGATCTTACGACGTCAACCACCCCACGAATGCAGGGCACGCGCGCAGAACCACTACTCGACCTGATCCGGCACGACGGAGGCAGTCGCGCCGTTGCATGCCCCGACGACCGATCCCCCCTGACCTACGACCAGCTCGCGGCCGAGGTTCTCGATATTGCCTCACGGCTGCGTTCGGCGGGCGTTGGTCGCGGAGACCGGGTCGCCGTCGTCCTGCAAAATGGGCCGGAGATCGTTGAGCTCCTGTTCGCGCTCGCCGCTCTCGGTGCGACCATGGCACCGCTCAACCCCGCGTACACCGAGCCCGAGTACCGCTTCTACCTGGAGGACCTTGCGCCGCAGCTCTTGGTGGTCGGGGCAGGCGCGGCGCCCGCGGCACGCGCTGCGGCAGACGGGCTGCCGATCGTCGAACTGGTATCCGGCGCTGCGGGCGAGCCGCCGCGGCTTGAGCTGGACGGGCGGTCGCTGTCGCCCGCGACCTTCGAGGACGGCCGCGCCGATGACACGGTGCTGCTCCTACACACAAGCGGGACGACATCCCGGCCGAAGCAGGTACCGCTCCTGCAACGCAATCTGACAGCACAGGCCCGATCGATCGCGAACCACTACGGGCTGGCCGGGTCCGACGTTTCCTACTGTGCCATGCCGCTGTTCCACGTACACGGCCTGGTCGCCTCCACGCTCGCCCAGCTGGCGGCCGGCGGCATGGTCGTCGTGCCTCGCCGGTTCGGCCCGCGTCGCTTCCAGGGTCAAGCACAGGAGCATGCGGTCACCTGGCTGTCCGCCGGGCCGACGCTCCACCAGATAATCCTCGACGCCGGCGCCGCAGCCATCCCGACCATGCGCTTCCTGCGCTCGTGCAGCTCAGCGCTGCCGCTACAGCTCATGCGCGAAGCGGAGGCGCGCTACGGCGTGCCCATGATCGAGGCGTACGGGATGACCGAGGCGACGCACCAGATGACCTCGAATCCGCTGCCCCCCGGCGGCCGGGTTCCCGGCTCGGTGGGGGTTTCGGCGGGCGCTGAGGTGCGGATCGTCGACGCCTCCGGCACTGACGTCCGGGCGGGAGCGTCCGGCGAGGTTGCGATTCGAGGCTCGGGCGTCACGCCCGGCTATCTGAACAACCCGGATGCCAACGCGACGGCCTTTTTTGACGGCTGGTTTCGGACGGGCGATGAGGGCGTGCTCGAGGACGGGTACCTGCGGCTGCGCGGGCGGCTGAAGGAGATGATCATCCGCGGCGGCGAGAACATCTCGCCGTACGAGATCGAGGCCGTGCTGCAGGCGCACCCGCAGGTGTCCGAGGCGGTGGTGTTCGGCGTCGACGAGGCGAAGTACGGCCAGATCGTAGAGGCGGCCGTGGTCCTGCACGGCGAGGCGACGCCCGACGAGCTTCGCCGCCACGCGCGGGAGTCGCTGGCCGCGTTCAAGGTCCCCGAGCGGGTCCACGTCCTGGACGAGATCCCGAAGACCGCCACGGGCAAGGTGCAGCGCTCGCGGCTGTCCGCGCAGCTCTCGGGCGAGCGACCCGTGAGGTTCGCGGTGCTGGGCGCGGGGGCGATCGGCGCCTACGTCGGGGCCTGCCTGGATGCGCGGAGGGGCGGACGTGACCTTGATCGCCCGCGGCGAGCACCTGCGGGCCATGGTGGAGCACGGCGTCCGCGTCCACAGCCCGCGAGGGGACTTCGAGGCGCGCCCGGCGGCTACCTCCGAGATCGAGGCGATCGCGGACGCCGACGCCGTCGTGCTCGGGCTGAAGGCGTACAGCCTCCCGCAGCTCGCACCCAGGATCGGCGAGCTGCTGCGGCCGGGGGCGGTGGTCATCGCGGCCCAGAACGGGATCCCCTGGTGGTACTTCCAGGGCCTGCGTGGTGCGCTCGCCGGCCGCGTGGTCGAGAGCGTCGACCCTGGTGGCGTTGTCAGCCGGTCGATCGCTGGCGAGCGGGTGGTGGGATGCGTCGTCTACTGCTCCACCGAGATCGCCGAGCCGGGCGTGATCCGCCACATCGAGGGCACTCGCTTCTCGATCGGCCGGCCGGGCGGCGGGCCGGACGACACCTGCCGGGCGATCTCCGAGGCGTTCGTCGCCGGCGGGCTCAGGTGCCCCGTCGACGATGACCTGCGCCCGCAGATCTGGCTGAAGCTCGTTGGGAACGCCGCGTTCAATCCCATCACCACAGTGACCCGCGCCACGCTGGGCGGCCTTGCGGCATCGCCGCACGCCGTGGCCCTCGTCCAGCAGGTGATGCAGGAGTGCGCAGCGGTCGCCGCGGCGCTGGGCATCGAGCTCCCGGTATCGCTCGAGCGGCGACTCGAGGCGGGGCTCGCGGTCGGCGATCACCGGACGTCGATGCTGCAGGACTGGATGGCCGGAAAGCCGCTCGAGATCGACTGCATGACCGGGGCGGTCGCCGAGATCGCGGATATGACCGGCGTCCCGGTGCCCACCGTGCGGGCGCTGCACGAGCTGACCAAGTCCGTCGAGGAGCTGCGCGATGCCTGAGCCCGACGCGCGTAGCTTCGCCATCGCCACGCCCCACCGGCTGGCGACGCAGTCAGGCGAGGCGGCGTTCGCAGCCGGCGGCAACGCGGTCGACGCGGCGCTCGCCGCCGCCTGCGCGCTGACGGTCGTGTATCCGCACATGTGCGCGGTCGGCGGCGACGTGATGGCGCTCGTGCACGACGGAGCGGCGCACGCCGTGAACGGAAGCGGCCGGGCCCCGCGCGCGGCACCGGCCGGGAAGTACCCCGTGCCGCGGAGCGTCGACGCCATCACAGTGCCCGGTGCGGTGTCGGCCTGGCAGACGATCGCGGAGCGCTGGGGCATCCGCCCTCTGGCCGCCGCGCTGAAAGAGGCGGCCGAGCTGGCCCGCGGCGGCGTCCCGATCGCGCGCTCGCTGGCAGGCGCACTGGAGGACGACCAGCAGGTTGTGACGGCCGACGCGGGGCTCTCAAAGGTGTTCGCGCCCGAAGGCCGGCTGCTGGGCGAGTCAGACACGCTGGTGCAGGAGCCGCTGGCCGGAACGCTGGAGCGGCTCGCCAGCGCCGGAGCCGAGGACTTCTACCTGGGGGGACCGGCCGCACGCTCGTGGCCGGCCTGGCCGAGCTGGGCTGCGCGCTCACGATGGAGGATCTCGCGCTGCACCGCACCGACATCGAGCCGGCCCTGCACCGCTCCGTCCTCGGCCGCGACCTGCTCACGATGGGCGCCAACTCGCAGGGCTTCTGCCTGATCCAGATCATGGCGGGAGTGGAGCGGATGCGTCTCGACGACCCGCTTGGGGAGCAGGCGCCGGTCCTGGCGGCGCTGTTTCGCGAGTCGATGGCCGACCGCGACGCGCTCCTCGCCGATCCGGCGGCCATGACCGTGGCAGTCGATGCCCTGGTCGCAGATGACCGAATCGGTGAGCTCGTCGATCGGGCCCGTGCCGGGGCAGCCCTGCGCAGCGAGGCAAGGCCCGCAGCGCGCGGCGACACTGTCGGCATCGTCGCGGTCGACGACCGCCTCGCGGTGTCGCTGATCCAGAGCGTCTGGGACACGTTCGGCGCCGGCGTGCTCGAACCGAGCACCGGGATCATCTGTCACAACCGGGGCGCGTGCTTCTCGCCCGATCCGGCGAGCCCGAACGCCTTCGGTCCCAGCAAGCGGCCGCTGCACACGCTGATGCCGCTCATGGCCGCTGCTGGCGACCGCCCGTCCTGGGTGGCCGGGACGATGGGCGGGCACGCCCAGGCGCAGATCCACGCCCAGCTCCTGCTCCGGCACGTGTCGGGGTCCGACGCATACACTGCCGTGGCGTCGCCGAGATTCGTCACGGGATCACTCGACACCGGCGGCACCGAGGTATACGTGGAGGAGGACTTCCAGGCCGCTCTCACCGCGTTCGCGAGGTCAGGCGAGCGCACCGTCGCGCTGCCGATCCGCAGCGAGGCGGTCGGCCATGCGCAGGCGATCGCCGTCGCCGCCGACGGCACGCTTGACGCCGCGTCCGATCCGCGATCGGACGGGCGGGCGGTGGCACGATGACCGCGTCGCCGCTGCTCGATGTCTCGGACCTCCATGTGGAGCTCCGCATCGGCGGTGGTCTGCATCCGGTCATCCACAACCTGTCGCTTCAGATCGGAGCCGGCGAGGCACTGGGGCTGGTCGGTGAGTCGGGCTCCGGCAAGTCGATGACCTCGCGGGCAATTGCCCGTCTCTTGCCGCCTGGAGCGGCGGTGACCGGCGAGATCACGTTCGACGGACAGCGGGTGCTGGAGATGAGCCCACCGCAACTGCGCCGCTACCGCACCCGCGGCATCGGCATGATCTTCCAGGATCCGCGTGCACACACGAACCCTGTCCATCGTATCGGGGACTTCCTCACCGAGACCCTGCGAACGACCATGGGCGTCTCGAGGGATGAGGCCACCCGCCGGGCTGTCAGCACGCTGGCAGATGTCGGGATCGAGGACGGCGCCCGCCGGCTGCGGCAGTACCCGCACGAGCTGTCCGGGGGCATGCTGCAGCGGGTCATCATCGGAGCGGCGCTCCTGGCCGAGCCAAAGCTGCTCTTGGCCGACGAGCCGACGACGGCCCTGGACGTCACGACCCAGTCCGAGGTGATGGCGATCCTCGACGAGCTGCGCCGGGAGCGCGGCGTCGCCGTGCTCTTCATCACCCACGACCTGGAGCTCGCGGCGTCCGTGTGCGACCGCACCTGTGTCATGTACGCCGGGGAGATCGTCGAACAACAGTCGAGCTCTGTGCTCAACGCCAGCCCGCTCCACCCGTACACTGCGGCGCTCCTCGCGGCACGACCCAGGCTGGACGGGCCGGTCCGTCAGCTGGCGGCGATCCCAGGACATCCACGGTCGGCGTTCGAGGTCGGCGAGGGGTGTGCGTTCGCCGATCGCTGTCCGTATGCGGAACCGGAGTGCATCGCGACCGATCAGGTCCTGCGCGAAGTCGAGGCCGGGCTCGTGCGCTGCCGCCGGGCTGAGGACGTCCACGCCGACTTGCGCGCGATCTCCATGGAGGCCGGGTCGGTTGGCTGAGGTTGTGCTGGAGGCCGAACGGCTGCGCAAGGTGTTCCGTCTGAGGGGCCGGTCGCAGGGGCCGGACGAGATCGTCGCCGTGGATGACCTGTCCTTCTCGCTCGCCGAGGGCGAGTCGCTGGCGATCGTGGGCGAGTCCGGCTCAGGCAAGACGACGCTGGCGCGCATGCTCGTGGGCCTCGAGCGGCCGACCGCGGGGCGAATCTCGCTCGCCGGACGCGACCGGAGCAGCCCCGCGCGGACTACCTCGGAGCGGCGCCGACGGGGGCGGGAGACCCAGATGGTCTTCCAGGATCCCTACAGCTCGCTGGATCCGCGGCAGACGCCGGCCTCGTCGATCGAGGAGGTGCTGCAGCTGCACTTCCGTTCCGACCGGGCGAGCCGGGCAGCGCGCGTGGCGGAGCTCGCCGAGCAGGTCGGCCTGGACGGTCGGCAGATGAACGCGCTGCCGCGGGGGCTCTCGGGCGGCCAGCGCCAGCGAGTCGCCATAGCGCGCGCCCTCGCGGCCGAGCCGCGCGTCCTGCTGCTGGACGAAGCCGTCGCCTCCCTCGACGTCTCGATCCAGGCGCAGATCCTGAACCTGCTGGCCGACATCCGCGTCGCGACGGGGATCAGCTACGTGGTGATCAGCCACGACCTCGGTGTGGTCCGCCAGATCACCGACTCTGCCATCGTGATGCAGCGCGGTGTTGTGGTCGAGCGCGGGCCCACGGCGGACGTCCTTCACCGCCCCCAGCATCCATACACCCAGCTCCTGCGCTCGAGCGTCCCCGCCCCCGGCTGGAAGCCGGCGCGCCGCGACCGGTCGGGGCAGCCGTCTGACGCGGGCGCGTCATAGCCGCCTGCTGCCTGGCCGGATTCCGGGGTTTCAAATCGCGCTGTCGATATGGGAGGTCTTGGAGCGTGTCTTTGTTGCGCGCCAAACGCGCGTTTCCGCGAGTCCGCGCAGGCGACTGTCTCGCGGACGGTCTCCCACCTCTCTCCGGCCGATCAGCTCGTCAGCGCGGACACAGCAGCTTCAAACACCTCCGTGCGCGTATCCACATCCGCCCCGGTGATGGAGGTGCACATCAGGGCCATGTTGTGGAAGGGCGTCAGCAGCAGGCCGCGGTTCAGCGCGTATAGGTGGAGGAAGCGTTCGACATCGTCATCGACGGTGTCGGCCGCCTGCCGAGCCGTCCGTGGATCACAGAGCCAGTACTCGGCTCTGCAACCCAACTGGGTGACGGTCCAGGCCAGTTCGGCGTCTGCTATCACGGCTGCCACGCCATCCGCCCAGCGGGCCGCGAGCGGCACGGTGTACGCGTAGTCCTCGTCACGTAAGCTGGTTCGGGCAGGATGATGCCGATGTTCGTAAGGGCTGGCTCGCAGAGCACGCACGCGACGTCCCCGTGGCTGAGTTCGCGCGCGAGTGCTGCGACATCGTTGAACTCGACAACCCGCGTCGTATGAAATGGGTCGCAGGTTGACCCGACCACGCCCGGTCGACGAACGACGTGCTCACCGTCGAGGATGGCGAGCGCCTCGTCGACCATGCCGTGATAGCACCAGTTGAAGACGAGTACCTTGTTGCGTCCCGTGATATGCCGGGCAAGCCGCATGGCGAACCGATTGGCATCGGTCGCGGTCATTGCTACCTGCCAGATGCCGACACCGAAACGGCGTGTCAGTTCCTCACCGACCCAGATCGCATCCTCTGTGGGGAGGATCGCGGTCAGTCCGTTCGCGGCTTGATGGGTGATTGCGTCTACAGCGCCCACTGGGGAGTGGCCGGCCATGGCGCCGGTGTCGCCTAGGCAGAAATCGATGTACTCGTTTCCGTCGGCGTCCCAAAGTCGTCCGCCAAAGGCGGTGGATCCCAGCGGACCCCAGTGGATTCTGAGACGCCGGTTCGACTGCCCATCAGAACCCTCACAAACGGCTCAACCGCGCGGGTTCGGCTCTGCGAGCGGCGGGGGTGGGATTCGAACCCACGAGTGACCTTGACGACCACTGCCGGTTTTCAAGACCGGTGCGTTCAACCGCTCCGCCACCCCGCCGGGCGGCTCGAAGATAGCAAGGAACGCCCCGGTGCCGGGCGCCGGGTTAGCTGATCACGCGGCGCCGGAAGTTGGTCGTGCCCAGCCACAGGAAGAACGCCGTGAACGCGATCAGCGCTGGGTACACCGCCCACAGCGTCATGTGCCCCGAGGTCGTGAGCGCCGCCCGCGAGCCCTCGTTGATGTAGACCAGCGGGTTCACCAGCACCAGGACCTGCAGCCAGTGCACGCCCCACAGCGTCACCGGCGACAGCGTCGTCCAGGCGTAGTACGTCCCGCCCAGGAACGTCAGCGGCAGGATGATGATGCCGAACATCAGCGGCACGTTTCGCGGGTCGAAGATGGTGCCGAACGTGAGCCCCAGCGCCGAGCAGGCCACGCAGGCGAGCGGCACCAGCGTCACCAGCACCGCCCAGTGCACCGACAGGTTGATGTGGATCGACCGCGCGTGCACGACCGCCGCGATCGGGAACACGATGCACGCCGCCAGCATCCCCTGGATCGCGCCGAACGCCACCTTCTCGAGCGCCACCAGCGATACCGGCAGCGGCGCCAGCACCCGGTCCTCGATCTCCTTCGTGTACCCGAACTCCTGCACCATCGGCAGCGCCACCGCCTGGATGCCCTGGAACATGATCGTCAGGCCCACCACGCCGGCCACCAGCGTGGTCGCGAACGCCGACTCGCCGGCGGCGCCCCCGCGCCCGCCCACGCCGGTGCCGATCGTTGGGAACACGTAGAGAAACACGAAGCAGAGCAGCAGCGGCTGCACGATCGTGCGCGGGATGAACTCGCGCAGGTGCTTTCGCAGCACCACCAGGTCGCGCAGCAGCAGCGCGCCGAACGCGATCCGGCTCGATCGCACGGCCGAGCGGGTCTGATACATCTGGTTGTGCTGGGGTAGTGGTGCGGTCTTTACGGCCATCTAGTCGCGCAGCTCCTTCCCTGTCAGATCGATGAATACCGTCTCCAGCGACGGCGGCGCCACCTGCACGTCGCGCACCGCGAAGCCCGCGTCCTCGGCTGCGCCGATCACGCGCACCAGCACCCGGTCGCTGCCGCGTACGGCGACCTGCACCATCCCGTCCAGGATGGTGGTGCCGTCTACGTCGGTCACGTCATCGCGCAGCACCTGCGCAAGCCGCTCCAGGTCGCCGTCGGCCGTCACCGTCACGATCGTGTCGGCCGCGACCAGCCGCTTCAGCTCGTCCGAGGTGCCGAGCGCCAGGATCTGGCCGTGGTCCATGATCCCGATCCGGTCGCAGAGCTGGTCGGCCTCCTCCATGTTGTGGGTGGTGAGCACGACCGTCTGCCCGCTCTCGTGCAGGCTGCCGACGATCTCCCAGAGCCCGATCCGGCTCTGCGGGTCGAGGCCGGCCGTGGGCTCGTCCAGGAACAGGATGGCCGGCTCGTGCAGCAGCGCCCGCGCCACCATCAGCCGCTGCGCCAGCCCTCCGGAGAGCGCCATCACCGGCGCGTTGGCCCGCTCCTGCAGCCGGAACTTGACCAGCAGCTCGTCGGCCGCAGCCCGCGATCGGCGTGCGCCCATCCCGAAGAAGCGCCCGTGGAAGTAGAGGTTCTCCCAGACGGTCAGCGACCGGTCGAGCGTGTTGGTCTGTGGCACGACGCCGATCAGCTGCTTGGCCACCGCCGGCTGCTTGACCACGTCGATGCCACCCACCAGCGCGCGCCCCGATGTCGGGATCACGCGCGTCGTCAGCATGCTCGCCGTGGTCGTCTTGCCGGCGCCATTTGGGCCCAGCAGCCCGAAAATCTCACCCTGGTAGACGGTCAGGTTCATGCCGTCGACGGCCGTGACGCCGCCGGGGTACACCTTCGTCAGGTCGGTCGTGTGGATGACATCGGCCGCTCCTGGGGTGTCTCCGTTGCTGCTCAACACGAGGAGTCACGATAGCGCCGCCGGGCTCAGCGGTAGGCGGTCGATCGCGATACGGTTCCGCCCATGAGCGAGCTGCCGGCCGGCACCGTCACGCTGATGTTCTCCGACATCGAGGGATCGACCGCCCTCCTGAAGCGGCTGGGCGACGGCTGGCCGGACGTGCTCAAGCAGCAGCGTGGCCTGCTGCGTGAGGCCGTGGCGGCCGGCGACGGGGTCGTGGTTGACTGCCAGGGCGACGCCATGTTCGCCGCGTTCCGGTCGGCGCCGTCGGGCGTCGCCGCAGCGATCGTCGCCCAGCGGCAGCACACGCTCGCGGAGTGGCCCGACGGAACCGCGGTGCGGGTGCGGATGTCGCTGCACACGGGCGAGCCGCACCTGACAGATGAAGGCGGCTACACCGGCATCGACGTCGTGCGGGCCGCGCGGCTGTGCGCCGCGGGGCACGGCGGCCAGGTGCTGCTGACCGAGGCAACGCGACTGATCTCGGGCGCAGAGACCGTCGATCTGGGCTCGACCAGCCTGCCCGACATGGATGGCCCCGAGCGCGTGTACCAGCTGGTCGCGCCCGGCCTCGGCCGGGACTTCCCGCCGCTCCGCCACACGGCTGCGACGCCGCTCGAGACGCTGGAGCGCGGCGACGACTTCGACGCACGCATCGAGCGCGCCGCGCAGGCGTTCGAGCAGCGCATCACCGGCTGGGTGGCCGAGACGGTCGAGCGGGCGTTCCAGGCGTCGCCGCCTCGGAAGAAGGGCGACGGCGACCGCTGATCCGGGCGTCGCGCCCGACCGTCCCTTGTGCCTCACGGCGACCGTGACCGATCTGCTGCTAGTGTCGGGTCGGTCGGTTTGTCACACGGGGGAGGGAAGCCGAAGTGACCAGCAAGGCACGTGCCGTTGGTGTGGGTCTGACATGTCTCGGGCTGGTCGTGGCCGGGGGTGGCGCCGTCGCCGGAGCTTCGCCGCACGCTCGGATGACGCCGATCCGGGGCAGCTTCACGCGGCCCGCCGGGGCGACCGTGCAGGGCGCCTACCGAAAGGCGGCCATGAGCGTGGAGGTGGTGCTGAC
Source organism: uncultured Actinomycetes bacterium (assembly GCA_963766445.1). Classification (GTDB taxonomy): domain Bacteria; phylum Actinomycetota; class Thermoleophilia; order Gaiellales; family JAICJC01; genus JAICYJ01. The sequence continues at coordinate 157,022 of CAVXZW010000014.1, forward strand.
GCCGCGCGACCAGGCCGGCATGACACGCAGCCTGTCGGCCCTGTATGACCCGTCTTCCGCGTCGTACCACCACTGGCTGTCCCGCGGCCGGTTCGCCCGTCTGTACGCCCCGTCGGCTGTGAGCCGGGCCCGCGTCGCGGCTGTGCTGCGCGCCGCCGGACTGGCCGTCTCGGCCACCCGGTCGCCGTTCCTGATGCGCGCGACCGGCTCCTCGACGAGCGTGCAGCGAGCGTTCGGCACCACCATCCTGCGCTACCGCTCGGCGCGCGGCACCAGCTTCCACGCCAACGCCTCGCCGATCGAGGTGCCGTCCTCCATCGCGGCCGACGTGCAGGGCGTTGTCGGCCTCACCAACACCGTTCGCCTGCATCCGGCCTACGTCCGCACGAGCACCGCCGCAGCCCACCGTGGGCAGAACGTGCCGCGCTACGGCGCCGGGCCGGGGGGATCGGGGCTGTCACCGCAGCAGGTGCGCAGCCTCTACGGCGCCGGCGCGCTGTTCGCCAGGGGCGCGCGGGGACAGGGCAAGGGCACCGTCTCGGCCGTGTTCGAACTGTCCGGCTACACCCGACACGACATCACGGTGTTCGGACACACGTTCCTCGGCGCGGGCTACACACCGCCGCTGCGCAACGTCAACGTCGACGGCGGCCCCGTGCACGGCACCTGCCCGAAGCACGACACCTGTCTGCTCAATGACTTCAGCAACGACATCGAGGTCGTGGCCGACATCGAGGCGCAGCTGGGCATGGCGCCTGCGGTCAACCGGCTGCTGGTCTACAACGCGCCCAACGACTTCACCGGGCAGACGTCGCTGGACGAGTACCAGCGCATCGCCTCCGACGACCGGGCCGACACGGTCAGCACCAGCTGGGGCTTCTGCGAGCCCGGCGTCGGCATCAGCTATGCCCGGGCCGAGAACGTGATCTTCACGCAGATGGCGATGCAGGGACAGAGCATCACCTCGTCGTCCGGCGACGCGGGGGCCTTCGACTGCCTGCTCGAGGACCAGGCGCACGCGCGGCAGCCGACCGTCGACGATCCCACCTCCCAGCCGATGGTGACCAGCGTCGGCGGCACGTCGTTCGGGACGTTCGACCCGGGTCGCAACCGCCACCCGTCCTACCCGCGCGGGCGCGAGACGGTCTGGAACCCGCTGAACGCGTGCAGCGGCACGCCGTCCGGCCTCGACGGCTGCGCCCAGTTCGGCGCGGGCGGCGGTGGCGTGTCACGGTTCTGGCCGCGGCCGTCCTACCAGTTCGGCCCGGGCGTGAACTCGGCGCAGTCCGCCGAGGGCTGCCCCAGGGCGCCCCGCCGGTTCTGCCGCCAGGTGCCCGACGTGTCGGCCAACGCGGATGAGTTCACGCCGTACGCCGAGTACTGCACCGGCAGCCCCCGGACCAACAGCACCTGCGTGACCGCGCCGTCGCGCTGGTTCGGGATCGGCGGCACCAGCCTGTCGGCGCCTGTGTGGGGGGCGATTTTGGCCGACAGCGTCAGCCTGGGAGGCGGTGCCCGGCTCGGGCTGGCCAACCCGGCCCTGTACGCGATGCTGCGCGGCGGCTACGGCAGCACCTTCCACGACATCACCGGGATCAACCAGGCTGTGAACAACAACGGCCTGTTCGTGACCACGCGCAACTACGACATGGCCACCGGCATCGGCTCGCCGCGGATCAGCGCGATCGCGGCGGCGCTGTCGCACCCGTAGCGGCGTCGAGCGCCTGCGACAGGTCGGCCCACAGGTCGTCGGGGTGCTCGAGCCCGACCGACATCCGCAGCAGCCCCGGTGCGACGCGGCCGGCCGGCTCGATCCGGTCGCGCCGCTCGATCAGGGACTCCACGCTGCCGAGGCTGGTCGCGGGGTGGATCAGCTGCAGCGAGCGCTCCAGCGTCTCGGCCTGCTCGGCCGTCTCCAGCACGAACGACAGCAGCCCGCCGTACCCGCCCCGCATCTGGCGTGAGGCCAGGTCGTGGCCGAGGTCGCTGGGCAGGCCCGGGTAGTTGACGGCGGTCACCGCGGGGTGCTCGCTGAGCCGCCCGGCCAGGTCCAGCGCCGTCTCGCAGTGCTGCCGCACCCGCACTGCCAGCGTGCGCAGGCCGCGCATCAGCAGCCACGACGGGTCGGGCCCGAGCACGGTGCCGGTCTCGCCGCGCACGTAGAGGATCGACTCGGCCAGCTCTTCGTCGCGCAGGGTCAGCACGCCCGCCAGCGTGTCGGAGTGGCCCGACAGCGACTTGGTCGCGCTCTGCACGCAGACGTCGGCGCCGAGGTCGAGCGGCAGCTGCAGGAGTGGCGTGGCGGTGGTGTTGTCGCAGACCAGCAGCCCGCCTCCGGCGTGCACCGCGTCGGCGGCGGCGGCGATGTCGATCACCTCCATGTTCGGGTTTGCGGGCGTCTCGATCAGGGTCAGCGCGGCGCCGTCGGCGGCGCGCCGCAGGTCATCCATGTCGGTGGCGCCGTAGCGGCGCACCTCGACGCCCCACGGCTCCAGGATCGACCCGCACAGCGTCTCGAACCCGTAGTAGCCGGCGTCGGGGATGGCCAGCGCCCGACCCGGCCGCAATACCGCCAGGCTCAGCGTCGTCCAGGCCGCCATGCCGCTGGCACAGACGATCGCGCGTGCATCCTCGAGCTCACCCAGCAGCCCCTCGGCCTCCTCCGCCACCGGCACGGTGGTGCGGCCGTAGGGCGACCCACCCTGGGCGGGCGGGACGTTGTTGAAGGTGACCGCGCGCTGCAGCACCGGCGCTAGCCCGGCACGTGGCTCGCGGGAGGCGCCGACCAGCTTCGACTCTCGGTGCATGCGCGGAGACTAGATCAGCGCGGCGCGAGCTCGGGCGGTGCGCCGAAAGCCTGCAGCGGCTCCGGCGTCCGCACCGACCCGTCGGCCTGCTGGCCGTACTCGATCAGCGCCAGCAGCGTGCGGCTGGAGGTGAGGGCGGTGCCGTTCAGCGTGTGCACGTGCCGCGGCCCCCCGGAAGCCGGGCGATAGCGGATTTCGAGCCGCCGCGACTGGAAGTCGGTGGTGTTGGAGCAGGACGTCAGCTCCCGGTAGCGCTGCTGGCCCGGCAGCCAGACCTCGATGTCGTACTTCTTGGCGGCGGCGGCGCCGAGGTCGCCCATCGGGATGTTCTGCACCTGGTAGTGGAACCCCAGCTCCTGGGCGATCTCCTCCTCGATCGCGAGCAGCTGGTCGTGCGTCTCCTGCGACTGGTCGGGCAGGCAGAACACGAACATCTCCAGCTTGTCGAACTGGTGGACGCGGAAGATGCCGCGCGTGTCCTTACCGGCGGCGCCGGCCTCGCGGCGAAAGCACGGGGACAATCCGACGTAGCGAAGCGGCAGCTGCGACTCCTCCAGGATCGCGCCCGCGTGCAGCGACGCCAGCGGCACCTCGGCCGTGCCGACCAGGAACAGGTCGTCCTGCTCGACGGCGTAGGCCTGCTCGCGCGCCTCCGGGAACATGCCGGTGCCCTCCATCGCCGGCTCGCGCACCAGCACCGGCGGCACCACGGGCAGGAAGCCCTTGGCGGTCAGCTTGTCCATGCCCCACTGCACCATCGCCAGCTCCAGCCGCACCAGGTCGCCCAGCAGGTAGTGGAAGCGGCTGCCCGACACCTTCGCGGCGGCCTCGATGTCGATCAGGCCCAATCCGTCGGGCCCGGCCAGCTCGAGGTGATCCTTCGGCTCGAACCCGAAGTCCGGCTTCTGGCCGTGGGTGCTGATGGTGACCGAGTCATCCTCGGACATGCCGTCGGCGGCGGTCGGGTCTGGCAGGTTCGGCATGCGCAGCATCAGCTTGCGGATGCGCTCGGTGATCTCGCCCAAAGCGCCCTCGTCGGTCGCCTGCTCGGCCTTCAGCTGGGCCTGGCGGGCGATCGGGATCGAGGTGTCCTCGCCCTTCTGCTTGGCCTCGGCGATCGCCTTGGCCGCCGCGTTGTTCGCCGCCCGTGCTCCCTCGACGGCGGCCTGCAGGCGCCGGCGCTCACCGTCCAGCTCCAGGAACGCGTCGACCAACTCGCCGGCGCCGCGGCGCGCGAGCGCTTCGCGGACGCGGTCCGGCTCTGAGCGGATCAGCTTCGCGTCGATCACGACCTGGCTGAGACTAACGCTTCCAGGAAGCGAGCGACGCCGTCGTGCTCCGGCCCCGGGACGGTCGCTTCGGCCTCGTCGAGCAGGATCTGGTCGGCGCCCTCGATGGCCACGCCGAAGCCGGCGTCGCGCAGCAGCTCGATGTCGTTGGCGCCGTCGCCGAACGAGACAACGCAGGCCGGCTCGATCGAGATGCGGTCACACACCCACTCCAGCGCGCTGCCCTTGGAGACGCCCGGCTGGGCCACCTCCAGAAAGAACGGCAGCGATTTGGCGATGAACAGGCGGTCGCCGAACTGGGCCCGCAGCTCGACCTGGAGCGCGTCCAGCAGCTCCGGCTCGCCGACCACGACGATCTTGGTGGTGGGCTGGGTCAGCCACCGCTCGAGGTCGCCCACGGGATGTGCCTCCAGCTTGGCGTGGCGGGCGTACTCGAGCGCGTACACGTTCAGCTCGTCGACGTAGAGCTCGTCGTCGACGTAGACGTTGCAGTGCTGGTCGCGCTTGCGGCAGGCCTCGATCACCTCGCGCGCGAGCGGCACCGGCATCGGCTCGTGCCGCAGCCATTCGCCGGACTGGGGATCGGCGATCAGCGCGCCCTGGTAACAGATCAGCGGCGCGGTTACGCCCAGCTGCAGGGCGAAGGGGCGCGACGAGCGCAGCATCCGCCCCGTTGCCACGATCGGCACCACGCCGGCGGCGGCGATCGCCTTCACGGCCGCGATCAGGCGCGGGCGCAGCTCGAGTGTCTCGGGCAAGATCGTGCGGTCGAGGTCCATCGCGACGGCGCGCACGGTGCCGGCGTCGAGCGCGACCGGCAGGGTCACTTCGTCTCCCCCGACAGGTAGGCGGCGATCTGATCGACGTCCGACCCGCCCAGCAGGCCCTTCGGCATGCCCGGCCGGCCGTCGATGATCGCGCGCCGCACCTGCTCGAGCTGGGGCCGGTTGGCCGGATCGAGCAGGTTGGTGGCGTTCCGAACCGGGGTCTTTGCGCTGGCGGAGATGCCGTGGCAGGAGGCGCACTTCTGCATGTAGAGGTACTGCGAGTGGTGTACGGCGGACTCGCCGCCGCAGCCGACGGCCGCCGTGAGTGCGATCACAATCGCTGTCGCTGCCGCCAACCGCATCGCGCGAGCGTATCCTTCAGGTTCGATGGATGACGCCGACAGGACACTCTGCGATCTGATCCAGAACGACTTTCCGGTGGTGGCACGGCCGTACGCCGCGCTGGGCGAGCGGCTGGGGGAGACCGAGCAGCAGGTGCTGGAGCGGATCGCGCGGCTGCGGCGGGACCGGATCATCCGCCAGATCTCGGCCATCTTCGACACGCGCCGGCTGGGCTATCGCTCGTGCCTGGTGGCCGCGCGCACGTCGGCCGAGCGGGCCGACGATGCGGCCGCGGCGATCAACACGCATCCCGGCGTCACTCACAACTACGAGCGCGAGCACGACTTCAACATCTGGTTCACCGTGGGCGTGCCGCCCAACTCGGCGATCGGGCTCGACCGCACGATCGAGCTGCTGGGCGAGCTGGCCGAGGTCGACGTGATCAGGCCGCTGCCGGCGCTGAAGTTCTTCAAGATCGGCGTCGACCTCGACATCCAGGGAGGCCGCGACCCGGCCGCGAAGCGCGCCAAGCGCGAGCTGACGCTGCCGACGCCGCCGCCGGAGGCGCTGGGCGATCAGGACATCGCCGCGATCCGGGCGCTGCAGGCCGACCTGCGGGGAGTGCCGGAGCCGTTCGCGGCACCGGCGGAGCGGGCCGGCTTCACCGTCGACGAGCTGCTGGCCAAGGCCGGGGAGTTCCACGCCACCGGCCAGATGCGCCGCTTCGCGGCGGTGCTCTACCACCGCTCGGCCGGGTTCGTCTACAACGGCATGGGCGTGTGGAAGGTGCCGGAGGACGACGTCGAGTCGGTCGGCCAGCTGATGGCGGCCTACCGCGGCGTGTCGCACTGCTACCAGCGGCCGACCTATCCCGACTGGCCCTACAACCTGTTCTCGATGACGCACGGGCGCACCAAGCAGGAGTGCGAGGACGTGCTCGACGCGATCTCCGGCGAGACCGGGCTGACCGAGCGGATCACGCTCTACTCGACCAAGGAGTGGAAGAAGACGCGGCTCGTCTACTTCAGCCCCGACGCCGAGGAGTGGGAGCGCAGGCACGCGCCGGAGCTGCAGCCGGCCTGATGCGGATCGAGCGGGCGGGCAGCGCGGACGCCGTCGCGGCCGTGCAGCCGCTGTTCGACAACGCGCTACGGCCGCAGGCGGTGGAGCGGTTCCTGGCTGACCCGACGCACCACCTGCTGGTCGCCTACAGCGGTGAGGCGGAGAGGGCGGCCGGGTTCGTGAGCGGTGTCGAGATGACGCACCCCGACAAGGGCACCGAGATGTTCCTGTACGAGCTCGCCGTCGATCAGGCGTCGCGCAACCAGGGGGTCGGGCGGTCGCTGGTGCGGGCGCTCGCCGACCTGGCCCGCGACCGCGGCTGCTACGGGATGTGGGTGCTGACCGACGACGGGAACCCGGCGGCGCTGCGGGCCTACGCGGCCGCCGGGGGCGAGCGGGAGCCGGTGGCCCTGATGTTCAGCTGGACGTTCTAGGCGGATCTCACGCGCCATGGCCGGGACCCGTTCTCCACATGTGAAGCTGCCGCCCTTTCAGCTGTTGCTCGACCGCCACTCCGGGGAGCTGTTCCGGTTCCTGTCGGCGTCGGTGGGGCCGGTGGATGCGGAGGACGCGTTCCAGGAGACCTTCCTGTCGGCGCTGCGGGCGTATCCGAAGCTACGGGATGCGTCCAACCTGCGGGCCTGGCTGTTCCAGATCGCGCACCGAAAGGCGCTGGATGTGCACCGCGCGCGGGGGCGGAATCCGATCCCGGTCGAGCAGGTGCCGGAGGTGTCGGTGAGCGCGGGTGGGGAGGCGGAGCCGGCGCTGTGGCGGGCGGTGCGCCGTTTGCCGGACAAGCAACGTACGGCGGTGTTCCTGCGCTTCGCGGCCGACCTGGATTACGCCCAGATCGGCGTGGCATTGAGCTGCAGCGAGCCGGCGGCGCGCCAAAACGTGCGCGCGGGGCTGGCGACGATCCGGAAGGGGTGGGCAGATGGATGATCGACTGAGCAGGTTCATGGATCGCGCGCAGGCGGAGGGTCTGGTGGACGTCGCATACACGGAGACGGACTCGCCGGTCGGCCGGCTGCTGGTGGCGGTCACCGACCGCGGGCTGGTGCGGGTCAGCTTCCAGCGGGAGCGGCGCGACGACGTGCTCGAGGAACTGGCCGAGCGGCTGTCGCCGCGGGTGCTGGAGGCGCCGCGACGGCTGGACGAGGTGCGGCGCGAGTTGGATCAGTACTTCCAGGGCGAGCGGACGGAGTTCGAGCTGCCGCTGGACTGGTCGCTGACGTCGACGCCGTTTCGGCGGAAGGTGCTCGAGCGCACGGCGCAGGTGCCCTACGGGGCGACCATCAGTTACCGCGACGCCGCCGAGGCGGCCGGCAACGAGCGGGCGGTGCGGGCGGCGGGGACGGCGCTTGGCGCCAACCCGATCCCGATCGTGGTGCCCTGCCACCGCGTGCTTCGCACCGGCGGTGCGCTGGGCGGGTACGGCGGCGGCCTGGACGCAAAGCGGTTCCTGCTCGACCTCGAGTCGGGTCGCTCAACCGTCACGGGCGGGTAACGGCCAGGTCACGGGTGATGCGACGGTGCCCGGCACCCTTGTATCACCCGAGGGGCCGGGCACCGGGCGTGCCGCTCAACCAAGCCGGTCGCTAGTCACGGGAAGGTGACGGCCAGGTCACGGGCGTAACGACGGTGCCCGGCACCGTCGTTCCACCCCGCCGGCTGTCAGAACTCGATCTCGAGCCCGTCGTGGGCGACGCCGGCGCGCTCGCCGAGCCACGCTTCCAGGTCGGTGTGCGTGCCGGTGCGATGGCCGACGTGCGTGAACAGCGTGCGTCGCGGCTTCAGCTTCGGCAGCAGCTCGAGCGTCTCGGTCATCGCCATGTGCCCGCTGCCCGGGCGGTCGCGGGTCGACCCGTCCACCACCAGCACGTCGGCGTTGCGGGCCAGCTTCGAGTCGGGCGGATCGCCCACGTCGGGCGCGTAGACCAGGCTGCCGCCCTCCGCGGTGGTGAACCGGAACGCGACCGTGCGCGCGTTGCTCGAGTGCGCCACGTCGAACGCCTGCGCCACCAACCCGTTGCCGAGCTCGAGGTGCACGCCCGGCGTCAGGTGCATCACCCGGAAGTCGATGCGCGGGAAGATCGTCCGCACGCCCCGCTCCGTCTCCTTGGTCATGTGCAGCGGCAGCCGCCCCGCCTTCGACAGCACGTGCAGGCCGAGCATGTGATCGTGATGGTGGTGCGTCAGCAGGATCGCCTCCGGTACCACCCCCACCCCCAGCAGCTGCTGGTAGGCGTCCGGGCCGGCGTCGACCAGGATCCGACCGTCCACCAGCAGCGACGAGCGCAACCGGCGGTCGCGCCGGTCGGACGACGTGCACTGCTCGCATTCACAGCCCAGCCGCGGGATCGGCCAGGCCGCCGACGAGCCCAGCACCAGCGCCTTCAGAGCTCGCGCTCCCACTTGGCGTGGTGCTCGCGCGCCCAGTCCCGGCGCACTGTGCCAAGCACCATCCCGCGCAGCGAGTGGCGGGTGGACGGGTTCAGCATTGCCATGTAGAGGTGACCGATCACGAGCGGAATGGCAATGTACATGGCGATGTCGTGCACGAGGATCGCGCTGGTGCCGCGGAACCCGGCGTCGACCTCCTGCAGGTACATCAACGTGCCGCTGATCGTGAACACCACCATCAGCCCCGCGATCACCGCCGTGTTCAGCTTCTGACCCGCGTTGAACCGACCCTGCGGCGGCTTGGGACCGATCTGCCGCACCTGCCACTTCAGCCAGCGACGGTCGTCGTCATCGAACCGGTCGATCTGGCCGACGGTGCGGCGCAGCCCGCCGGTTGAGGAGCTCACGATCAGGATCGTGCCGAACCAGAAGGCCAGCGCCGCTCCCAGGTGGATCGACTTCCAGAGCCGGCGGTTGGCCGCCACCTCCGCCAGCGACGGCAGGTAGAGGATCAACCCGGTCACCAGCATCGTCAGGAACGAGACGGCGAGCAGCCAGTGCAGCGCCTGCTCGGTGCCGCTGAACCGCCGCACATACTCGGGGCGATCAGTAGCCATTCGACCGGCCAACCCACGCGTCCACGTCGTAGCCGCGCTGCTCCCAGAAGCCCTCTTCCAGCTTCGGCACCAGGTCGATCCGTGTCAGCCACTTGACGCCCTTGTAGCCGTACATCTCCGGGATCACCAGCCGCATCGGCGCGCCGTGCGCTTGCGTGAGCGGCAGGCTGTCCATCGCGTGTGCCAGCATCACGTTCGGCATCGTCGTCTGCCGCATCGACAGCGAGTCGACGTAGGGCTGCTCAAGCGAGACGAAGTTGGCGTACTTCGCCTCGGACGTCGGCTTTGCCCGGTCCCACAGCTCCTGCAGCCGCACGCCCTGCCAGTGCACACCGCCAACCGTCCATCCGGTGACGCAGTGAAAGTCGGTCGTCTGGCGAGCCTGGGGCAGCGCCAGCACCTCGTCCCAGGAAAGCGACAGCGGGTGCTCGACCGCGCCCGTCACCTGCAGCCGGTAGGTGGCCGGGTCGAAGGTCGGCCAGGGCGGGTTGACCGAGTAGATGCGCCACCCGTTCGGCACCAGCGACCGCAGCGCGTTGGGCACCACCGCGCCCAGCGGCGAGGCCAGGTGGGACACGCGGCCGCCCACGAACAGGCCGGCGACGCCCGCGCCGACGACGCCCAGAAACACGCCTCGTCCCATCCTCACGTCACGCATGTCATCTCAGTATCGTGGTTCGTCCGGAACGTGACTGTTGGATTGCCACGATTCCAACCCAGCTCACATCTCGGTCAGGTGCGTGCCGATCGCAACGGCGGCCAGGCTCAGCACCAGCATGGTCGCCGACAGCCACAGACGGCGCTCCCGCGACGCGGTCAGCGCGTGCCCGGCGAACGCCGCCAGCACCAGCGCCCAGATCACCAGCTTCGCCGTCACCCAGGCGCGCTCGCTCTCCGGCACCTGGTGGGAGGCGAGTGCGATGCCGCTTGCGAGCAGCGCCGGCAGCGTGATCGCGGCCACGATCCCGAGCCGCATCCCGGCCGTGCGCGCGACCGTGCGGAACTGCTCGGCTTCGAGCTGGCGGCGCAGCACGGGGAACAGCATGAATAGCGTCAACTGCACGCCCACCCAGGCGATCGCCGACAGCACGTGCACGAAGCGGATGGCCGTCCACACGCCCGGCACGCTATCGCGGGCGCCCGGGAGTAGATTGCAGGTGTGAGCAGCGACCCCCTCACGACCTTCAGCGCACCGGTTCGCGACTGGTTCGAGCGCACGTTCGAGCAGCCCACCCGCGCCCAGCAGCTGGGCTGGCCCTCGATCGCCGCGGGCAGCCACACGCTGCTGCTGGCACCGACCGGCTCGGGCAAGACGCTGGCCGCGTTCCTGTCGGCCCTGGACGGCCTCGCCCGCGACCCCGCCGGAGCGCGGCACCCGGGTGCTGTACGTCTCGCCGCTGAAGGCGCTCAACCACGACATCGAGCGCAACCTGCGCGCGCCGCTGGCCGGGATCACGTTCCCGCGCCTGCCCACCGTCGCGCTTCGCAGCGGCGACACCTCGCAGCGCGAGCGGGCCGCGATCCGGCGCGATCCGCCCGACATCCTGATCACCACACCCGAGTCGCTGTACCTGATGCTGACCTCGGCGGCGCGCGAGGTGCTGCGCACCGTCGAGACGGTGATCGTGGACGAGATCCACGCCGTCGCCGCCACCAAGCGCGGCGCCCATCTGGCGCTGTCGCTGGAGCGGCTGGAGCACCTGGCCGGCGCACCCGGTGCAGCGGGTCGGGCTGTCGGCGACGCAGCGGCCGCTGGAGGAGGTGGCGCGGTTCCTGGGTGGTGACCGCGAGGTCGCGATCGTCGACGCGGGAGCGGCCAAGCAGCTCGATCTGGAGGTGGTGGTGCCGGTCGAGGACATGCGCGAGCTGGGCGGCACGCCGGTGGTGGACGGCGAGCCTCGCCAGTCGATCTGGCCGGCCGTCTACCCGGCCCTGCTGGAGCTGGTGCGGAGCCACGACTCCACGATCGTGTTCGTCAACAACCGCCGCTCCGCGGAGCGGGTTGCGAACCGGCTGAACGAGCTGGCCGAGGCCGAGATCGCCCGGGCCCATCACGGCTCGATCGCGCGCGAGCAGCGGCTCGAGGTGGAGGACATGCTGAAGCGCGGCGACCTGCCCGCGCTGGTGGCCACCTCCTCGCTGGAGCTCGGCATCGACATGGGCGCGGTCGACCTGGTGGTGCAGATCGAGTCGCCCAAGTCGGTGGCGGCCGGCCTGCAGCGGGTGGGCCGTGCCGGGCACTCGGTCGGCCAGGCATCGCGCGGGCGTTTCTTCCCGAAGTGGCGCGGCGACCTGCTGGAGACGGCGGTGGTGACGCGGCGCATGCGCGAGGGCGAGATCGAGCACACGCGGGTGCCGCGCCAGCCGCTGGACGTGCTGGCCCAGCAGGTGGTGGCGATGGCGGCCATGGACGAGTGGCCGATCGCCGACCTGCACGCGCTGGTGCGGCGCGCCTATCCCTACAGCGAGCTCTCGGCGCCGCAGTTCGAGGGCGTGCTGGAGATGCTGGCCGGGCGCTACCCGTCCGACGAGTTCGCCGAGCTGCGGCCGCGCATCGTCTGGGACCGCACCGGCGCCAGCATCCGCGGCCGCGACAGCTCCCGGCGGCTGGCGGTGATGTCGGGCGGCACCATCCCCGACCGCGGCCTCTACGGCGTGTTCCTGGCCGACTCGGGCGCGCGGGTGGGCGAGCTGGACGAGGAGATGGTGTACGAGGCGCGGCAGGGCGAAGTGTTCCAGCTGGGCGCCACCTCCTGGCGGATCGAGCAGATCACGCGCGACCGGGTGCTGGTCTCGCCGGCCCCGGGCGTGCCCGGAAAGATGCCGTTCTGGAAGGGCGACGGCATCGGCCGTCCCTCCGAGCTGGGGCGGGCCGTGGGTGAGGCCACGCGCACCCGCCGCTTCGGCGAGCTGGACGAGCGGGCCGCGCGCAACCTGACCACCTACCTGGACGACCAGCGCGAGGCCACCGGCGTGGTGCCCGACGACCGCACGATCGTGATCGAGCGGTTCCGCGACGAGATCGGCGACTGGCGGGTGTGCGTGCTCTCGCCGTTCGGCGGCCGTGTGCACGCGCCCTGGGCGATGGCGATCGAGAAGCGCATGTCCGACGCGATGGGCATCGAGGTGGAGGCCACCTGGGCCGACGACGGGATCGCGATCCGGCTGCCCGACTCGGACGCTCCGCCGCCGGTCGAGCTGATCGCGCTGGCGCCCGACGAGATCGAGGACCTCGTGATCGAGCAGGTCGGGACGAGCCCGCTGTTCGCGGCCCGCTTCCGCGAGAACGCGGCCCGCGCGCTGTTGCTGCCGCGCCGCCGGCCGGGTCAGCGCACGCCGCTCTGGCAGCAGCGGCTGAAGGCGCACGACCTGCAGCAGGTGGCCGTCAAGTACGCCTCGTTCCCGATCGTGCTGGAGACCTACCGCGAGGTGCTGTCCGACGTGTTCGACCTGCCGGCGCTGCGAGAGCTGCTGACGGGGATCGGCCGTGGCGACGTGCGGCTGGTGGAGGTGGAGTCGGCGCGGCCCTCGCCGTTCGCCGGCTCGCTGCTGTTCGACTACATCGCCACCTACATGTACGAGGGCGACACGCCTCTGGCCGAGCGACGCGCGCAGGCGCTGATGCTCGACCGGGCGCTGCTGGCCGAGCTGCTGACCGCCGGTGACCTGCGCGAGCTGCTGGACGCCGATGCGATCAGCGAGGTCGAGTCGGAGCTGCAGCGGCGGGATGCGCTGTCGGCCGACCAGCTGCACGACCGCCTGCGCCGCACCGGCGACGTGCCGGCCGAGGGGCCGGTGGCGGCGGCGCAGCTGATCCGCGAGCGGCGCGCGGTCGAGGTGCGGATCGCCGGGCGCCGGCGGCTGATCGCCGCGGAGGATGCCGGCCTCTACCGCGACGGTGCGGGGGTGTCGATCCCGCCCGGGGTGCCGGCGGCGTTCCTGGAGCCGGTGCCGGACGCGCTGCGGCGTCTGGTGATGCGGCATGCGCGCGGCCACGGGCCGTTCACGGCGGATGAGCTGCGCGAGCGGCTGGGCGTGGACGCCGGCCCGGCGCTGGCCGAGCTGGCCGCGGAGGGCGCGCTGATCGAGGGGGCGTTCCGGCCCGGCGGCAGTGGCCGCGAGTGGATCGAGCCCGAGGTGCTGCGGCGCGTGCGGCGGCGCACGCTGGCGCACCTGCGCCGCGCCGTCGAGCCGGTCGAGCCGGAGGCGCTGGCGCGGTTCCTGCCCGGCTGGCAGGGGATCGGCCGCGACATGGGCCGCGGCGAGTCGCGTCTCCGCGAGGTGATCTCACAGCTCGGCGGCGTGGCGTTGCCGGTGGCGGCCTGGGAGCAGGACGTGCTACCGCTACGGGTGCCGGGCTACCAGCCGGCGCTCCTGGACGCGCTCTGCGCGGCCGGCGAGGCGGTCTGGATCGGCGCCGGTGAGGGCCGGGTGGCGCTCTACCTGCGCGACGACGCGCCGCTGCTCGCCGCCGCCGCGCCGCCCGCGGGTGGAACGGAGGTGCCGGGCACCGTCGTTACACGCGTTGCGGATTCGTTGCAGGATCGTGGCGCGTTGTTCTTCCGCGAACTGGTGGAGCTGTCCGGTGAGCCGGAGCGGGCCGTGCTGGCCGCGCTGTGGGAGCTGGTGTGGGCCGGCACCGTGACCAACGACGCCTGGCATCCGCTGCGATCGGGCGGCCGCATCCCGCTTCGCACGGTGCCGCCGCCGGTGCTCCGCCGCCGCGCCCGGCCCACCGCCGCGCTGCCCGCGGCTCTTGGCCGCTGGTCGCTGGTGTCGCGCCTGCTTGAGCCGGCGCCGGCCCCGCGCGAACGCGTGCGTGCGCTTTCCGAGGCGCTGCTCGACCGCCACGGCGTCGTCACCCGCGCCGCCGTGCTGGCCGAGGGGCTGCCCGGCGGCTACTCCTCGGTCTACGGCGAGCTGCGCCTGATGGAGGAGGGCGGCCTCTGCCAGCGCGGCTACTTCGTCGAGGGGCTGGGCGGCGCCCAGTTCGCCCTGCCGGCCGCGGTCGAGCGGCTGCGCGACGTCCGCGATCCGACCCACGCCGGCGGCGCCACCGCCGTCCTCGCCGCCGTCGACCCCGCCAATCCCTACGGCGCGACCATCCCCTGGCCGACCGCCGCCCGCAAGCTGGCCCGTGCGGTCGGCGCCTGGGTGGTGCTCGTGTCGGGGCGCCTGGCGCTGTACGTCGAGCGAGGCGGGCGCGGACTGGTCGTCGTCGATCCGGAGCTGCTCGAGCCCGCGATCGGAGCGCTGGCCTCGCTCGTGCGCGACGGCCGGGTCAAGCGGCTTGCGATCGAGCGCATCGACGGCGAGCCCGTGGCCGGCACCGAGGCCGAGCGGCTGCTGGTCGCCCACGGGTTCCTCCAGGCGCCCCGCCGGGTCGTGCTGCGTGCCTGAGGGCCACTCGCTGGAGCTGGCCTCGCGGCGGCTGCGGCCGCTGGTCGGCGAGGTCGTCAGCGAAGGCCCGCTCAGCGGCGCCACCGTCGTCGGCGTCGAGGCCCGTGGCAAGCACCTGCTGGTGCACGCCGACGACGGCCGCTCGCTGCACGCCCACCTGGGCCTGCACGGCAGCGTCCGGCTGGCGGCCCCCGGCGCCGGCCGCGGCCGCCACGTGCTGCGCACGGCCGCCGGCGACGCTGTCATCCGGGGCCGGCTGGAGGTCGTCCCCGCCGCCCGGCTGCGGCTGGCGCTGGGGCCCGATCTGCTTCGCGATTTCGATGAGGCCGAGTTCCTCCGGCGCGCGCGGCTGGTCGACCGCCACGTCGGTGAGGTGCTGCTCGATCAGCGCGTCGTTGCCGGTGCCGGCAACATCGTCAAGAGCGAGGCGCTGTGGGAGTGTCGGATCGACCCGTTCGCGCTCGTGTCATCGTTCGACGACGATCGCCTGCTCGAGCTGGCCGGGGTGGCCGCCCGCATGCTGCGCGACGGAGTCTCCGCCGGCGGCCGCCTGCCCGCCCGCGTTTACCGGGCCACGGGCCGTCCCTGTCCTCGCTGCGCGTCGCCGATCCGTAGCGCGCCACAGGGCGAGCAGCGGCGAACGACCTGGTGGTGTCCCGCATGCTGCTTGTGAGGCGCCGCACCCCGCACGCGCAGGTGGCCGACCGCGCCCGCGGCGTGATGCTCGGCCTCGCTGTGGGAGACGCCCTGGGCGCGGCGCTGGAGTGGGATCATCCCGAGCAGATCGTCGCCCGCTACGGCGGCCCGCTGCGCGACATGGTCGCGTCGCGCACCTGGTCGCTGGGAGAGTGGACCGACGACACCGCCATGGCACTGAAGCTGGCCGAGAGCATGGCCGATCGCGGCGTCTACGACGAGGATGACGTGCTGGCCCGCTACCTGGTGTGGGCGCGCTCCTCGCCCAAGGACATCGGCGCCACCGTCAGCCACGCGCTGGCCCGTGCCGGCACGCCCGAAGCGGCGCGCGCCGCAGCCGCCGACTACCACACCCGCTCGGGCGGCCACAGCGCCGGCAACGGCTCGCTGATGCGCACCGCACCGATCGCGATCCGCTACCGGGGCGATACCGGCGCGATCGAGCGCATCTCGCGGCTCGACTCGTCGCTGACCCATCACGACGAGCTGGCGGGAGACGCCTGTGCGCTGTTCAACCTGACCGTCGCGGCGCTCCTGCAGGACCGCCGCCCGCCCTCGTCCAGCTCGCAGGTCGGACAGGCCGCGGCGGCCGCGGTCACCCTCACTGCCGGAGACCTGCTCGATCCCGTGCAGCGGCAGATCGGGTACGTGATGACGGCATTGCAGGTGGCCTTCTGGGCGGCGATGACGGCGCCCAGCTTCGAGCAGGCGGTGGTGGACGCCGCCAACCTGGGCGGCGACGCCGACACCAACGCCGCAATCACGGGGGCGCTGGCGGGCGCCCGCTTCGGCGCCGAGGCGATCCCGGAGCGCTGGCTGGAGCCGCTGCACGACCGCGACCACATCTCCGGGCTCGCGACGCGGCTCCTCGCGGGAGTAGCGACGCGGGGTATCCTGGGCCCGATGCCGCACGCCCCCGACCGGAACCTGGCCCTCGAGCTCGTGCGCGTGACCGAGGCCGCTGCGCTGGCGGCATCGCGCTGGGTCGGCGCCGGCGACAAGATCGCCGCCGACCAGGCAGCGGTCGACGCCATGCGCCACATGCTTGCCACCGTCGAGATGGACGGTGTCGTCGTGATCGGCGAGGGCGAGAAGGACGAGGCGCCGATGCTGTTCAACGGCGAGCGGATCGGCGCCGGCACCGGCGTGGAGGTGGACGTCGCGGTCGATCCGCTGGAGGGCACCGAGTTGTGCGCGCGCGGGCAGCCGAACGCGCTGGCCGTGGTGGCGGCGTCGGAGCAGGGAACCATGTTCGACCCCGGCCCCTGCGTCTACATGGAGAAGCTGGCCTGCGGTCCCGAGGTCGACGACGAGCTCGACCTGAACGCGCCGATCGAGGAGACGCTGGAGGCTGTCGCCCGCGCCAAGCGGGTGCGCCCGCGTGACCTGATGGTGGTGATCCTCGACCGGCCGCGCCATGACGAGATGGTGAAGCGGATCCGCGCCGTCGGCACCCGCATCCGCTTCATCCCGCACGGCGACGTGTCCGGCGCGCTGATGGCCGCCAGCCCGGACACCGGCATCGACCTGTTGTGGGGCATCGGCGGCACGCCCGAGGGCGTGCTCTCTGCCGCCGCCTTCAAGTGCCTGGGCGGCCAGTTTCAGGGCAAGCTGTGGCCACGTGACGACGCCGAGCGCCGAGCCGCGATCGAGGCTGGCTACGACCTCGACCGGGTGCTGCTGCTGGACGATCTTGTCCGAGGTGACAACACGTTCTTCGCGGCCACCGGTGTGACCGACGGCGACCTGCTGCGCGGCGTCCGCTACCAGCACGGTGGTGCCCGCACGCATTCGCTGGTGATGCGCTCCAAGTCGGGCACCGTGCGCACGCTGCAGGCCACGCACAGCATGCAGAAGCTGGGTGAGCTGGCCGGCACCCGCTACGACTGATCGCGGTGCAGGCACCCATGTGCGCGACTTCGCGCCCCTCACGTCCCCGCCATCGGTAGAATGGCCGGCATCCAGTCGCCCCAAGGAGCGCCCGTGCGAGATTACACGCCTGAGTACGAGTCATTCCAAGACGACGCGCTGGCCGTGCTCAGCGGCGCCGCAGTGACCGTCGCGGTTACCGGCTTCTGGTGGAAGCCCGTGTACGCAGGGCCGATCGCCCTCGCCATCGCAGTGATCGCCTACTTCCTGACACCGCGGGCGCGGGGCGGCACGATCATCGCCGTCGCTGTGATCACGCTGCTCGCCATGCTCGGCCGCTGGATCGCGAACTACCCGGTCGTCTAGCCGGCCTCGGCCGGTGGCAGGATCGCCAGGCCGTTGGCGATCGCGCGGTCGCCGCCGCGATGGAACACCAGGTCGACGCTGTGCTCCGTCTTGTAGCGGCCCCAGAACATCAGCCGCGCGTAGCTCTTGGCGGTCATCCTTCGCGGCGGCACCAGCTCGCCGGCGAACACCAGGTCCGCGCCGCGCACCTCGAAATCGACTCCCTCCTGCTTCGGCACGCCGTTGACGAACACCTGGAAGGGGCGTTCGGCATTGGCCGGCAGAGGAACTCGTGAACCGTTCATGCAACGTCCCGCGGTTCGGGTGGGCGAGGGATCAGGGGGTATCTTGATACCGTTCGGCCATGGTGGCAAGCCCCGATCCGTTCTCCGCACGCGACACGCTTGCGACCGGGGAGCAGTTCTACCGGATCGACGCCCTCGGCGACCCGCTGCGCCTGCCCTACACGATCTGCGTGCTGCTCGAGAACCTTCTGCGCCGGGTCGGATCGGAGCACGTCACCGAGGCTGACGTGCGGTCGCTGGCGTCGTGGCCGGAGGCGGCCGCGGGCTCGAACCTGGCGTTCATGCCGGCCCGCGTGATCATGCAGGATCTGACCGGCGTGCCGGCCGTCGTCGACCTGGCCGCGATGCGCGCGGCGGTGGCGCGGGCGGGCGGCGACCCCGCGCGCGTGGATCCGCTGGTGCCGGTCGACCTGGTCGTCGACCACTCCGTGCAGGTGGACGCATTCGGCTCCGACCGCGCCTACGCCCGCAACATCGAGCGCGAGTTCGAGCGGAACGGTGAGCGCTACGCGCTGCTTCGCTGGGCGCAGGGCGCCTTCCGCAACTTCCGGGTTGTGCCGCCCGGCATGGGCATCGTGCACCAGGTCAACCTCGAGTACCTCGGCCGCGTGGTGCAGGTGCGAGACGGCTTGGCCATGCCCGACTCGTTGGTCGGCACCGACTCGCACACGACCATGATCAATGCGCTGGGCGTGCTGGGATGGGGCGTCGGCGGGATCGAGGCGGAGGCCGTGATGCTGGGACAGCCGCTGTACATGCTGTCGCCGGTGGTGCTGGGGGTGCGCATGTCGGGCGAGCTGGGCGCGGGAGTCACCGCCACCGACCTGGTGCTGACGCATGACCGAGCGGCTGCGCGGACACGGCGTGGTCGGCAAGTTCGTCGAGTTCTTCGGGCCGGGCGTGCCCGCCCTGACCGTAGCCGACCGCGCGACCATCTCCAACATGTCGCCGGAGTTCGGCTCGACCGCCGCCATGTTCCCGGTCGACCACCGCACGATCGGCTACCTGCGGGACACCGGCCGCGACGCGGACCTGCTGCAGCTGGTGGAGAGCTACTGCAAAGAGCAGGGTCTCTACCGCACCGGCGAGGAGGACGCGCCCGTGTTCTCGGAGACGATCGACTTCGACCTGACCCAGGTGGAGCCGAGCCTGGCCGGCCCGCGCCGGCCGCAGGATCGCGTGTCGCTGCGACGCGTGCCGGAGAGCTTCTCCGACTCGTTCGCTGTCGCGCATGGCAACGGTGCCGAGCTGGGCGACGGATCGGTCGCGATCGCCGCGATCACCAGCTGCACGAACACGTCCAACCCCTCGCTGATGATCGCCGCAGGGCTGCTGGCGAAGAAGGCGGTGGAGCGCGGGATGGAGACCAGGCCGTGGGTCAAGACCAGCCTGGCGCCGGGCTCGCGCGTCGTGGTCGACTACCTCGACCGGGCCGGGCTGACCCAGTACCTGGACGCGCTGCGCTTCAACCTGGTCGGCTTCGGCTGCACCACCTGCATCGGCAACTCCGGCCCGCTGCCGGACGAGGTCAGCGACGAGATCTCGCGCAACGACCTGTCGGTGGCGGCCGTGCTCTCGGGCAACCGCAACTTCGAGGCGCGCATCCACCCGCAGGTGCGGGCCAACTACCTGGCCTCGCCGCCGCTGGTGGTCGCGTACGCGCTGGCCGGCAGCGTCAACACCGACCTGACCAGCCAGCCGGTCGGCAGCGACCGCGACGGCAACCCGGTGATGCTCGACGAGCTCTGGCCGACCGCCGCCGAGGTCGAACAGGTCGTGGCCGGCGCCGTCGCAGCCGAGCTCTACACCGGCCAGTACGGCCGCATCTTCGACGGCGACGAGCGCTGGCGCGCGCTGCCGGTGCCGACCGGCGAGCTGTTCCAGTGGGATCCGGACTCGACCTACGTGCGGGAGGCCACCTTCTTCGAGCGCCCGGCCGACCTATCCGACATCGTGGACGCACGGGTGCTGGCGATCCTGGGCGACTCGGTCACGACCGACCACATCTCTCCGGCCGGGTCGATCGCGTCGTCCACACCCGCCGGCCGCTACCTGGTCGAGCACGGCGTCGAGCCGCGCGAGTTCAACAGCTACGGCGCGCGCCGCGGCAACCACGAGGTGATGGTGCGCGGCACGTTCGCGAACATCCGGCTGCGAAACCGGATCGTGGAGGGCGTCGAGGGTGGGTTCACCCGGCACTTCCCCGACGGCGAGCAGATGTCGATCTACGACGCGTCGATGCGCTACCAGGCCGACGGCGTGCCGCTGGTGGTGATCGCCGGCAAGGAGTACGGGTCGGGCAGCTCGCGCGACTGGGCGGCCAAGGGCAGCGCGCTTCTGGGCGTGCGGGCCGTGATCGCGGAGAGCTACGAGCGCATCCACCGCACCAACCTGGTGGCGCTGGGCGTGATTCCGCTCCAGTTCCTGGAGGGCGACTCGGCCGAGTCGCTGGGCATCACCGGCACCGAGACGTTCACGATCCGCGGCCTGGGCGAGCTCGAGGTGGGCAGCGAGGTGACCGTCGAGCTGGACGGCGGCGCCCGCAGCTTCCGGACGCTGGCGCGGCTGGACGCTCAGGCCGACGTCACCGTCTACCGCGCGGGCGGGCTGCTGCAGATGATGATGGCCGAGCTGGCGGCCGGGCAGGCGCGGGTGCGCGGATTCACCCGTTCGGGGGACTGACCGGGTGCGGCAGCGCCCGGATGGTGGAGCCATGACTCGAACGCTCCGCATCACCGCAACCCTCTTCGCCGCCCTGCTGCTGACGACCGGCACCCAGGTGGCCTCCGCCTCGCAGCGCCTGGCGGCCGGGACGCTCGTCCCCAACGTCACGCCCACCGCCACGCTGACCGTCTTGCCCACACAGACAACGGCGCCGGTCGGTGCCTCGATCGACCTTTCCGGCCACCTCACCCTGTCCGACGGCGCCAACCTCACCGGCCACACCATCCATGTGCTGGAGACGGCTCCGGGCGGCGTCGAGACCGACATCGGTACCGCCAGCACCAACGTCTTCGGCGCGTTCTACTTCGCGGTGCCGAACACGCTCACCCCCGCCGGCCACTGGAGCTTCCGCGCGACCTTCGACGGCGAGTCGACGTACATGCCGATCGACGCGACGACGGCGTCGACGTACGGCAACCCCGCGCCTTCGCTGACGCTCGCCACCAGCGCCGCGACCATCCTGATCGGCGGGCACGTCACAGTGACCGCAACGCTGGGCGCCTGGCACTCCAACGACCAGGTGTCGATCTACGGCACCACCGGCGGCGGTGCGCCGCAGCTCGTGGGCAGCGGCGCCGTGAACTCCAGCGGCGTCTTCGCGGTCAGCCTGTCGCCGACTCACAACACCGTCTACAGCGCCAGCTGGGCGGGCGACGACACCTACCTGCCGGCGACCAGCGCGCCGAAGTCGGTGTCCGTGCGCGCGAAGGTGGGGATCGCGCAGTCGGGCTACTACCGCAGCTCCCGCGGGGTGCGGCTCTACCACTACCGCACGAGCTGCTGGACGCGCTCCACGCACTGCCCGCGCTTCACCGCGTCGCTGCTGCCGAGCATGGCCGGGAAGGCCATCCTGTTCACCCTGCAGCGGCGCAGCTCTGGCCACTGGCGGACGGTGACGACCGGCACCGTCGGCACCAACGTGAACGGCCTGGCGGCTGCCATCTACCGCTACCGCGGCACCGTCCTGATCGGCAAGACCATGCGCGTCAAGGCGAGCTGGGCCGGCGACTCCGGCAACCTCGGCGGCCACTCCCAGTGGACGTTGTTCCGACTCACCAGCTGAGGCGGGGCCGCGCGGCGCCCAGGCGGTAGTCTGCGGGCGTGAGCCTGCTCGCCGACCTGCGCCGCGCCGTCGGCGCCGACCACCTGATCACCGACCCGGTCGCGCTGCGCACGTACCAGTCCGACGGCCTCACCGGCTATCGGGCCCAACCGCTGGCGGTGGCGCTGCCCGGCAACACGGCCGAGGTGGTGGCCGCGGTCGCCGCCTGCGAACGGCACGGCGTGCCGTTCGTGGCGCGCGGCGCGGGCACCGGGCTCTCGGGCGGGTCGGTGCCGGTGGCGGAGGGGATCGTGATCGGCCTCTCGCGGATGCGCGCGATCCTCGACGTGGACGTGCCCAACCGCCGCGTGCGGCTGCAGCCCGGAGTCACCAACCTGGAGGTGACGCAGGCGGTGGCGCCGCACGGGCTCTACTACGCGCCGGATCCGTCCAGCCAACAGGTCTGCACGATCGGCGGCAACGTGGCCGAGAACTCGGGCGGTGCGCACTGCCTCAAGTACGGGTTCACGACCAACCACGTGCTGGAGGCGGACGTCGTGCTGGCCGGCGGTGAGCTGGTGCGGCTGAGCGACCACGACAGTCTGGATCTGCTGGGCGCCGTGGTCGGCTCGGAGGGCACGCTGGGTGTGGTCACCGAGGTGGTGGTCCGGGTGCTGCCGCGGCCGCAGCGGGTGGAGACACTACTGGCCGCGTTCGCGGACACCGACGAGGCGGGCGAGGCGGTGTCGGCGATCATCGCGGCCGGCATCATCCCTGCGGCGATCGAGATGATGGACGCGCTCACGATCGCTGCCGCCGAGGCGGCGGTGCACGCGGGGCTGCCGCTGGACGCGGGAGCGGTGCTGCTGGTCGAGCTGGACGGGCCGGCGCTCGAGGTCGAGCAGGTGCTGGCCGAGACGGTGCGGCTATGCCGGGCGGCCGGCGCGCGCGATGTGCGCCAGGCCGGCGACGAGGCCGAGCGGGCGGGCTTCTGGCGGGGGCGCAAGGCGGCGTTCGCGGCGATGGGCCGGATCAGTCCCCACTACTACGTGCAGGACGGCGTGGTGCCGCGGACGCGGCTGCCCGAGACGCTGCGCAAGATCGAGCGGCTGTCGGAGCAGTACGGGCTGCGGGTCGGAAACGTGTTCCACGCCGGGGACGGCAACCTGCATCCGCTGGTGCTGTACGACGCGTCCGTCGAGGGCGAGCCGGCGCTGGCGGAGCAGCTGGCCTCCGAGATCCTGAACGCGTGCGTGGAGGCGGGCGGCTCGCTCACCGGGGAGCACGGGATCGGGCTGGACAAGGCCCGGCACATGGGCAAGATGTTCTCGGAGGCCGATCTCGACGCGATGAACCGGCTGCGCTGCGGGTTCGATCCGGACGGGCGCTGCAACCCGGGCAAGGTGTTCCCGACGCCGCGGCTGTGCGGCGAGGTGCCCGGCCACTACCGCGAGCATCCGCTGGAGCGGGAGGGGGTGGCGGAGCGGTGGTGATCGAGCACGAGGCGGGCGACCTGACCTGCACGGTCGAGGCGCTGACGCCGATGGTGGAGCTGCAGGCGGCGCTGGCCGGTGCCGGCCAGATGCTGGCGCTGGATCCGCCCGGCGACGAGCGGCTGACGGTGGGCGACGTGTTCGACCGGGGCCTGTTCGGGCCGCGGGCGCACCGCTACGGGCGGCCACGCGACCTGATCCTGGGCATCCGGGCGCGGCTGCCGGGCGGCGAGGAGATCCGCGGCGGGGGCAAGGTGGTCAAGAACGTGGCCGGGTACGACCTGCCCAAGCTGTTCACCGGGGCGGAGGGCAGGCTGGGCCGGCTGCTGGAGCTGACCCTGCGGCTGCACCCGCTGCCGGCGCGGACGTGCACGCTGGTGACGGCGACGCAGGATGCGACGGTGTTCGAGCCGCTGGCGCCGGCCTGCGTCGACTACCGCTGGGCGCAGGAGCGGCTGCTGGTGCGGTTCGAGGGGCCGGTGGCCGACCGGCTGGCCGAGGAAGCGCTGAGGCTTGCTGGCGGGGAGCTGGTGGAGCAGGACGAGCAGCTGTGGGATGAGCAGCGGGGGCTGCAGGCGGGGCTGCACCTGCACCGCTGCCTGCCGGCGGACTGCCCGCAGCGGGTGGCGGAGCTGCGGGATGCCGGAGCGACTGCGGTGGTCGGGCGCTGGGCGCGGGGCTGGCTGTTCGCCGACCTGCCGGCGCCGGAGCGGGAGCTGAGCCCGCTCGAGCAGCGGGTGATCGCGAGGTTCGCGGCGTGAGCGCGTCCACCCGCGAGCTGCTGGACGCGTGCGTGCACTGCGGCTTCTGCCTGCCGGCCTGTCCCACGTACTCGCTGTGGGGCGAGGAGATGGACTCGCCGCGCGGGCGCATCCAGCTGATCGGGATGGTCGAGGACGGGGAGGTGGAGCTGGACGCGAGCGTCGCGCTGCACCTCGACCGCTGCCTGGGCTGCCTGGCATGCGTGCCGGCGTGTCCCAGCGGGGTGCGCTACGACCAGCTGATCGAGCGGGCGCGGGTGCAGCGGCGGGAGCAGGCGCCGCGGTCGCTGCGGTCGCGGGCGGTGGAGCGGGCGCTGTTTGCGGTGGTGCCGCGGCCGCGGCTGCTGCGGGCGCTGTCGTGGCCGTTGGCGCTGGGGCTGCGCCCGGCGGCGCTGGCGCCGCGCGTGTCGGTCTCGGAGCTGCGGGCGGCGCCGCCGGAGCGGACGGCGGCGGTGGGGGAGCGGCGGATGTCGGTGGCGCTCCTGAGCGGGTGCGCGCAGCGGGTCTACTTCGGGCGCGTGAACGAGGCGTCGGTGCGCGCGCTGGCGGCACGCGGGTGCGACGTCGCGGTGCCGGCCGGGCAGGGCTGCTGCGGGGCGCTGTACCTGCACGGGGGCCGCGAGCGGGATGCGCGCAGGCGGGCCGAGGCGACGATCGAGGCGCTGTCGGGCTACGACCGGGTGGTGGTGACGGCGGCGGGATGCGGATCGGCGATGAAGGGCTACGGCGAGCTGCTGGAGACCGACCGGGCGCGCGAGTTCGCAGAGCGGGTGTGCGACGTGACGGAGCTGCTGGCCGAGCTGCCGGCGCCGGCTGCGCAGGAGCAGGCGGGAGCGGCCCCGCGCCGGGTGGTCTACCAGGACGCATGCCATCTGCTGCACGGCCAGGGCGTCTCGGAGCAGCCGCGGCAGCTGCTGCGATCGGTGCCCGGGAGTGGAGCTGGTCGAGATCGAGGATGCCGGCATGTGCTGCGGGTCGGCGGGCACCTACAACCTGCTGCAGCCGCAGGCCGCGCGCGAGCTGGGCGAGCGCAAGGCGCGATCGATCCTGGCGGCCCGGCCCGACCTGATCGCGACGGCGAACCCCGGCTGCGCGCTGCAGCTGGCGGCCTCGCTGCGGCGACTGGGCCGCGGCGATCTGCCGATCGTGCACCCGGTCGAGCTGCTCGGCTGACCCGCACCGATCCCGCAACGGCCTGGTACCAGGCGCCGGCACAGGCCCCGCCCTCCCGAAGGTCACAGATCAGTCGCGGCCGTGCCACCGGCCTGGCACAGACCTGTGTCCCGGCCCGATGCGGTGTTTGACTCCAATAATTCCCGACGCCGGGGATCCGGCTCAACCATCCAGTTCGCGGCACATGCCACCAGTGACGACGGGTCACGATTGCGTGCCGAAGCGCCACGGCGGCCGAGGCGGCTCTGAGCCCTGAGCGGGCGGCCAGGACGCGCCTAGTGCTTGCGGGTCAGATACACATACGTGACGAAGGGCAGCTCCAGCGGTGCGTCGCCGGCGTGGTTGTGCACGATCTGTGACAGGTCGCGGGCCAGCAGCTCGCGGTCAGCCTCCGGTAGGGCGGCGACGTAGCTCCATGACAGCACCAGCTGCACGATCTGCTCGGCGTCGACCGTGATCGGGTGCGAGAACTCGCGGTGCTCGAGCGGCGTGAACAGAGCGTTCCCCGCGAAGGCCTCCTGCCAGCGCAGCGTGTGCGGCCGGTTCTCCGGCCGCACGTCCGGCGCCGGCACCTCGCGCAGCCGCGCCTCGAACTCATCGGCCCAGGCGGCCCGGTCGTGCCAGCTGACGTGGTGCCAGAGCAGTGCCAGGCCGCCGGCCGGCCGCAGCACCCGGTGGATCTCGGGCAGCGCGCGGGCGCCGTCGAACCAGTGGAACGCCTCGCCCACGAAAACGGCGTCGACCGACCCGTCGCCCATCGGGATCTGCTCGGCCGTGCCGTCCAGCAGCGTCGCCTCCGGCGCCCGCGCCGCCAGCAGCCGTCGCATCCCGGGCAGCGGTTCGACCGCGATCAGAAGACCGGCTCGCGGGGCCAGCGCCTGTGAAAGCTTGCCGGTGCCGGCCGCCAGGTCGAGCACGACCGAGCCGCCGTTCAGCCCCAGCTCCCGGAAAACCCAGTCGAGCGGCTCATCCTCGTAGCCGGGCCGGGCGCGGTCGTAGCTGTAGGCAGAGCCGGCGAACGCCTCCGCCAGCGGGTCGAGCCGTCTGCCCTCGCTGCCCATCGGCGCCGCGCGGCTACTCGTAATACCCGAGGCCGAACGCGATCGACGCGAACGACACCGCCACCAGCAGTCCGATCCACTGGCCCGGCACGCCGTGGTAACCGGGGCCGGCCAGTACGGCGAGCGTGGCGACCACGATCCCGCCGCTGATCAACCACATGAAAAACCGCCCTGCGCTCATCCGCTCGTGAATCTACCAGACCGACCCGCTCTACAGGTCTGCGTAGCGGCGCCCACCGAAGCGCCCGGCCAGCGCGTCGTCCTGCCCGTCGGCCGTGTCCGCGACCACCTGGATGGCCGCCTCCAGCTCCGGCCGGTCGAGGTCGTCGCCCAGGATCACGTGCTCGAACCAGACCTCGCGCCGCGCCGGCTGGTACGAGTAGCACCCGAACGGCGACTCCGCGGCCAGCCGCATCAGCTCCAGCGCCAGGTCGTCGGTCAGGTCGATGTCCGACAGCACCGGCGAGGACGCCCGCACCGCCGTCGAGTCGTCCAGCACGGCCAGCACGTCCACGAACACCCGCGCGCTGCCGAACCCGCCGTGGTAGCCCCAGTCCGGGTCGTCGTCGAAGCCGCCGAACCGCTCGTCCAGGAACTGCTTCACGCGGTGGTCCGTGATCACCACGTGGGCCTCCGCATCGCGCAGCAGGGCAGCCGGAGTCTTGGGCGGGGCCGGCGTCGGGGTTGCCTCGCGAAGCAGCGCCTCCAGCCGATGCGCGAATGCATCGGCGGCCCAGGCCACCGCCCACACCGAGGCCTGCACCTCGACCGCCGCCATCGTGGTGCCCGCCATGATCGCGTGCTCCACGTGCACGTGCCCGTCCGCGTGCGTGAACCGGCCGAGCACCAGCTCGGCATTCTCGATCAGCAGCGTGCGTGCCAGTCGGCCGTCCAGCTCCGCATGCTCGATCGACGGCGCCGCCACCTCGACGTAGGGGTCGCCGCCGCCCGTGGTCTGCACGTCGACGGTCACCTCGGCGCCACCGATCTCGATCTCGCCGCGCCAGGTGTGCCCGTCCGGATCGTGACCCGTGAACGAGCGCGCCAGGGCGCGGCGTACCTCGATCTCATTGACCTCGATCAGGTGGTCCTCCACCGCCTAAGACTAGAGCTATGTGGCCGTCGCCGGCGTGACCTCGGTCGTGCAGTGCGAGCAGCGCCGTGCAGCCGCCGGGATGATGCTGAGGCACTCCGGGCACTCGCGCTCGACCGGCGCGCCCGGCTCCGGTGCGCGCCTCGCGGCCAGCGCGTTCAGCGGCTTCACGACGAAGAAGAACACGGCCGCGGCGACCGACACGAACGTGATCAGCGCGTTCAGGAAGTCGCCGTACAGGAAGGTGCTGCCGTTGATGTGGAAGGTCAGACCCGAGAAGTCCGGCTTCCCGAAGATGGCGGCGATGATCGGCGTCAGGATGTCGGCGACGAACGCGTTCACCAGCGCCACGAACGCCGTGCCAACGACGATCGCCACTGCCAGGTCGACGATGTTGCCACGAAACAGGAACTCTTTGAACTCGCGCAGCACGGCGCCTCCTCGGATCGGTTCCGAACCGATGCTATGCCGGTTCGGCCGATTCGACAACGCCGCTGCCGCCCCTCACGAACGGCCGCAGCACCCTCCACGCCGACGACGGCCCGCGCCTCAGCGCGCCGGCCAGCAGCGGCGCCGAGAGGATGTCGCCGCGCAGGATCGGCGTGGCCATCTCGGCCGGCAGCCGTCCCAGCGTCTCCACCGCCCGGTCCCAGTCGGCGTCGTCCATGCCCGCCACGTACCGGTTTGCCCGCATCGCCAGTCCCCACGAACGCCCCCGCGTGCGGCGCCCGGCCCGCTCCCAGGCCCGCAGCCGCTCCCGCGGCACCACGCCCGGCGTGCCCAGCGCCGCGATCGCAACCGGCGCCGCCCGCCGCGCCGCCACGATCACGTGCCGGATGCCCTCGCCCAGCAGCGGGTTCGAGTGCCCGCCCGCGTCGCCGACCACCATCAGCCCGTCCCCGGTCAGCCGCTCCGGCGCCTCCTGGCTGGGGATGCGCCCGCTGTGCAGCTCCAGCAGCTCCGCGCCGGCCAGCCGGTCGGCCAGCGCCCGCTCCACCGGCGCGTACAGCTCGCGCGGGTTGAGGTCGGTGTCCGGCTGGATCAGGCCCACGCCGACGCGCACCCGCGTGCCGCCGCGCGGGAAGGCCCATGCGTATCCGGACGGAGCCAGCCCGCCCACCAGGATCACCGCCTCGTCCTGACCGAACGCCGGCGCCGACAGCTCCTGCTCGTATCCGACCCCGACCCGCCGGAACCCCTCGTGCACCCGCGATTGCCGAGCGAGCAGCGCGTTGGTGCCGGTCGCGTCGACCGCCAGCCGGCAGCGCACGTGCCGCGACTCGCCGCCGTGCCGGAGCGTGAGCGCTGCCGTCCGCTCCAGCCGCACCAGCGTCCCGTTCTCGATCGTCGCGCCGGCCGCGGCGGCGAGCTCCGCCAGATGCCGCCAGGTCGCCGTCACGTCCAGCGAGCAGCCGACCGGCCCACCCCAATCGATCGTGCAGCGGCTGTGCTGCGACTCGAACGACAGCCGCGAGATCGGATGCCACAGCCGGTCGGGCAGGCCCAGCGCCCGCAGGTCGTCCGGCCACGATCCGCCGGACGTCCGCACCGGCAGGCCGATCTCCGCGTTTCGCTCACACACCAGCACCGCCAGGCCGGCCTCGCCAGCGGTGCGGCCATCGCCAGCCCGGCCGGCCCTCCGCCCGCGATCACGACGTCGTATGCCTCCATCGGGGTCCAGAGTAGTGACCCGGCGCCGGGTAAGCTGCCGGGCGTGAGATCGAGGGAGCTCGACCGATTGCTCGAGGTGGCCGACGAGCTGGTGGATGCGCGCGCGGCTCAGGCTCGCATGGAGTCGCTGCAGCAGGAGATCGCGCACGAGTCGGCGATCGCCGAGGCCGCCCCGCAGGTGGCCGCCGCCGTCGCCGCGCGGCGCCCGCCGATCGAGCTGCTGGCCCGGGAGCTGGAGCAGCAGTGGGTCGCCCAGGGGCCGCTGGTCTCGATCTGGCAGCGGGCGGTGGAGCTGTCGCAGCTGGCGGAGGCATCGGGCGCCGATCCCGCCGACTACCGGGCCGACATCGACAGCGCCCGCCAGCAGGTGGAGTCGGCGCGGCTGGAGACGCGCGACGTGCTCGACCGGCTCTGCACCCAGCGCGAGGCGCTGGCCGACGCGATCCTGGCCGCGCCGTTCCCGCTGCCGTCCCCGCCGCCGGTGCGCGACGACGGCCGCCCCGAGGCGGGCCGGCGTGACGCGCTGGACATGCTCGACCTGGCCGACGAGGCGATCGCCATGGCCGAGCACGAGCGCCGCCGTGCGCGGCAGCGCATCTCCGAAGCCTCGGCCGAGGCGGCCGAGCTGGGCGACGCCAGCCGACCTGGCCGCCCGCGTCGCCGAGCTCGAGCAGCGGCTGCCGGACGTCGTCGAGCTGCCCACCTCGGCGCAGCCGTCGGCGGGAATGCGGCTGCAGCGCGCGGGCGTCCGCATCACCGGCGCGGCCCGCGCGTGAGCGATGCCGTGCGGGCCGTCGACGCCGGCCTGCTGGAGCCGGCGCTGGCGCTCGCCCACGACGAGACGCTCGGGCGCGATCCCGGCGGTGCCACGCTGCTCTGTGGCGCACCCGGCCGGCGGTCGTGATCGGCCGCTTCCAGCGCGCCGACTGGGAGGTCGACCCGGCCGCCTGTGCCGAGCGCGGGGTGGGGGTGTGGCGGCGCTTCACCGGCGGCGGCGCGGTGTACCTCGACCAGGGCACGCTCTGCATCGCGCTGGCGGCGCCGCCCCGGCCACCCCTGGTCACAGCTGGACGTGCCACGGATGTATGCGCCGCTGCTCGACGGCATCGTGCGCGCGTGCCACGCGCAGGGGGTCGAGCGCCGAGCGCGACGAACGCACCGTGCGCGTGGGTGGCCGCAAGGTCACCGGCATCGCCGCACATCACGGTCGTGGCGGCGTGCTGGTGCACGGCACGCTCCTGATCGACGCCGATCTGGAATCGTTGCGGGCATGCCTGGCGGGCCCTCGCGGCGGCGATCTGGGCGGTGCGCCGCGGCCGGCGCCGAGCCGCCCCGATCACGTCGCAAAACGTCGGCGGCGACGGCTGGGAGGCCGCGCTGATCGACGCCTTCGATGCGCGGCCGGAGTCGCTTGATGCCGACCGTATGGAGCGCGCCGCGACGCTCGCTGCCCAGAAATACCACGACCCGGCGTGGCACGCCGGGTCGTGGATGGAGCTGACTTCGCCCGAGCTACGGGCGCTGCTGGCGCCCGCTAGATCAGCGGGATCAGCTGGTTCAGCAAGTTCGTGATCGACGACGTGAGCAGCGCGAGCGTGGCGACGATGGAGATCGTGATCACGGTCAGCACGACCGCGTACTCCGCCATGGTCTGCCCGCGCTCCTCAGGAGCCAGTGCCTCTGGGTGGTTCATGGTCTTGGTCTCCTCCAAGCTTGCGTTCGGAGACGGCCACCCGCGATAAGAACCAATGAGTAGCGAACTGAATCGGGCAGACGCCTCCCGCTATTTATCGTCCGGAAGGGTGTCTCCGGGCTATCCCCCTATGGGGGATCTAACCCTGCCCCAATCATTCGCGGAGAGCCGAGTTAGCGAGGCCCTGGCGGGCTTCGCTGACCAGCGTGACCGCCTCGGGGAACAGCAGCCGGATCGCGTCTCGCACCTGCATCGCCTGCTGGTCAGGATCGCCGCTCAGCTCCAGCCGGCCGATCGCAGCCACGGTCATGCCGACCGCCAGGTTGATCGCCTGATCCGCGAACGCCACCTTCTGCTGCTGCTGGGCCTGCTCCATGAAGCCGGCCAGTTGCCGCTGGATCTCCTCGGGGTCACCGCCGCCGAACATGGGAAATGGGAAGTCGCTCATTCCTGGGACGATACCGCGTAGACGCCGTCCAGCACCGTGTCCGGGTCCGGCAGCGGGCTGGCCTCGGCGTCGGCCACGCCCTTCTCGATGGTGGCGCGCACCTCGGCCTCGATCGCGGCCTGCTCGTCGTCTGTCAGTTCCTGGTTCACCTGCAGCCACGCCCGGTACCGGTCGACCGGGTCGCGCGCCGTGAACTCCTCCACCAGGCTCCTGGGGACGTACGCGGCGTCATCGTGGACGGCGTGGCCCTCCATCCGCAGCGTGATCAGCTCGAGCAGCGTGGGGCCGCCGCCCGGCGCGTGCCTTCTCGATCGCGCGGGCCGCCTCGCGGTAGACGGTCAGCACGTCGGTGCCGTCGACGACGATGCCCTCGAAGCCGTAGGCGGGCCCGCGGTCGGCGAGGTGCTCGCACGCGAACGACAGCGAGTTGGGCGTCGAGTATGCGTACTGGTTGTTGTCAATGATGTAGACGATCGGCAGGCCCCGCACGCCGGCCAGGTTCATCGACTCGTGCATGTCGCCGCGCGCGGCGGCGCCGTCGCCGCACCAGCCGACCGCAACCCGCGGCTCGCGGCGCAGCTGGAAGGCCAGCGCCATGCCGGTGATGACGGGGATCATGGCCGGCAGGTGGCTGACGCCGGCCAGCAGGCCCACCCCGGGAGAGAAGTCGTTGGTGCGCAGGTTCGAGTCGCGACCGCCGGTGGCGCCGCCGGAGCGGCCCATGTACTGGCAGAAGAGCGCGGCCGGGTCGACGCCGCGGACGACGTGCACGCCCATGTTGCGGTGCAGCGGCGACGCCACATCGTCCTCGCCCATCGCGCTGGCGACGCCCACCGACGCCGCCTCGTTGCCGCGGCCCGTGTAGTAGCTGCCGGGCAGGCGGCCGGCCTTGAACAGCAGGTTGCCGCGCTCCTCGATCGTGCGCGTAGCCAGCATGTCGCGGTAGAGGCGGAGCAGGCGCCCGCGGTCGAGGCCGGCTTGCGACGCGTCGGTCGCGGACAGGACGGGCTCGGCTTGGCGGATCGCGGACATGGTGCGGTGCAGGATACCGGTGTCGAAGGGCTAAACGCCGCGATCGGCGGCCACGTACGTACCCAGCCGGGCCAGGCGATCGTCCCACTCGCCGCCTGCCTGCACGATCCACGCCACCGCCTGCTCGAGCGGCTCGGGCGTGACCGTGTAACGGATCTCGCGCCCCTCGCGGCGCGATGCCACCAGCCCGGCGGCCGCGAGCTGGGACAGGTGCTTGGCCACGGCCTGCCGGCTGATCGGCAGCTCGCGGGCCAGCTGGGTGGCGGTCGCGCCGGTTCCGCCCAGCAGACCGAGCATGCGCCGGCGGCTGGGGTCGGCCAGCGCCGAGAAGGTGGCGCCGATGGCGTCGCTCATGCCGCCGCCAGCGCCTGCAGGTCGGTGCGGTGGGAGGGCCCTGCCAGCAGGTCGGAGAACGCATCGACCGTGATCAGCTCACGCTCGATCACCGAGATACGCGATCCGTCGTGCTCCGGCGTCACCTCGATCTCGAATCCTCGGTGGCAGCGCAGGCGCGGCCGGCCTCGGATTCCGCGGCGAGCTGATCGGCGAAGCTGCGACCGGGCGCCTCGTGCATCAGCCGCTTGGCGTGGCCGATTGCGACCGTCGGTCCGGCCGCCAGCAGCTCGGCAAACGCCCGGCCTGCCATCTCCAGCTCGGCTGCCGGCACCACCTCACCGACCAGACCGTGGCGCAGTGCCGTCGGTGCGTCCCACACCTCTCCCGTGTAGACCAGCCGCTTCGCGGCGTCGGGCCTGATCAGGCGCGGGTAGAGCCAGGTGCCGCCGGCATCCGGGCTGTAGCCGATCCAGGTGTAGGCGCAGGCCACCTTCGCCGCGTCGGAGGCGATCCGGAAGTCGCAGCAGCAGGCGAGGTCGAGGCCGGCGCCGACCGCGGCGCCGTTGAGCAGGGCGACGGTCGGCTTGGGCAGCCCGAACAGCTCCTGCATCAGCGCGTGGGCGTTGGCCTCCCACCGGCGTCCCAGCTCGTCTGCCGCGGCACCCTCCACGCCGGCCCACTCGTCGACGTCCGCCCCGGCGCAGAAGCCCTTGCCGGCCCCGGTGACGACGACGCAGCGCACGTCAGGATCGGCAGCGGCGCCGGCGAGCGCAGCTCGAAGGGCCTCCAGCAGCGCCACGTCAAGCGCGTTGCGGCGGTCAGGCCGGTTGAGGGTGAGGGTGCGAACGCCCGCCGCATCGCGCTTCAAGACCAGGTCGGTCACGCGGCAACCCTACCAAGGCGCCCGCGGAAGGATCGAACCCACGGCCTCGGGGAATCAGGGTGCGCGGCTGCCGTCGGTTTCGGCCTGGCGGGTACGGGAATCAGACGGCCATGAGCTCGAGTTCGACAGGTGCTCACGGAGCCGGCTATCCGGCGGGGCGAACAGGCGTGGCCGGCGATCGGATGCCGCTCGGCGCGGTGCTCAAGCGCACCGTCAGGGAGTTTCGCGAGGACAACGTCACCGACTGGGCGGCGGCGCTCACGTATTACGGCGTCCTGTCGATCTTTCCGGCGCTGATCGCGCTGATCTCGATCGTCGGCCTGGTCGGCCAGTCTGCGACCAGCACCCTGCTCGACAACCTCAGGGCGTTCACACCCGGCCCGGCCAGGGACATCCTCACCAACGCCGTCAACGAGCTCTCGAAGAACCGGAGCACGGGCGGAGTCCTGTTCGTCGTCGGCCTGGTGCTGGCCGTCTGGTCGGCCAGCGGCTACGTGGCCGCGTTCATGCGAGCGGCGAACGCGATCTGGGACGCGCCCGAAGGCAGGCCGATCTGGAAGACGGTCGGGCTGCGCATCGGCGTGACCGTGATCACGCTGATCGTGCTGGCGATCGGCGCGGTGATCGTGGTCGTGACCGGACCGGTGGCGCAGCGGGTGGGAGACCTGCTCGGGCTCGGCAGCGCAGCGGTGACCGCCTGGGAGATCGCCAAGTGGCCCGTGCTCGTCGCCCTGCTGGCACTGCTCCTGTCCGTGCTGTACTACGCGGCTCCCAACGTCCGCCAGCCGGGGTTCCGCTGGGTCACGCCCGGCGGCGTGCTGGCGATCGTGTTGTGGGTGGTGGCGTCGGCGGTCTTCGCCCTCTACGTCGCCACCTTCGCGTCGTACAACAAGACCTACGGCGCCCTGGGCGGTGTGATCGTGTTCCTGATCTGGCTGTGGGTGTCGAACATCGCCATCCTGCTCGGTGCCGAGTTCAATGCCGAGCTCGAGCGCCAGCGACAGATCCGTGACGGCCACCCGCCCGACGAGGAGCCGTTCCTGCCACTGCGTGACGAGCCCGCGGGCTAGTTCCAGCGCTTCAGCGGAGGTCCTCGACCAGCCCGATGATGAGGCCGTCGGGGCCGCGGACGTAGCAGTACCGGTAGATGTCCGCGTACTGCGCCACCTCGCCCACGAGCTCGGCACCGTGGGCGCGCAGGCGGTCGAGGACGTCGTTTACGGCGTCGACCGCGAACGTGAGGCGAGGGATGCCCGGGGTGTTCACCGGCGCCCTCGGCGCAGTGCCGGTGGCAACCGGCGAGTGGAACGTCGACAGCTCGACCCGGCCGTTCCCGTCCGGGGTGCGCATGAAGGCGAGGTCCGCTCGGACGCCGTCCAGCCCCACGAGCTGGTCCACCCATTCACCCTCGACCGTTGCCTCGCCCTCCAGTTCCAGGCCCAGCTCGAGGAAGAAGGCGATGGCAGCCGGGAGATCCTCGACCACAACGCCGACGTGATCCATCCGGTGGACCGTCACGCCGCGCAGTGTAGGGAACGCAGGATCCCTGCCGTTGAACCACCACCGGCCGTCGAGGTTGTCGGAGGCACCTGAGCACGCGAGACTAGGGCTGTGGCGCGGCACCGCCTCCCCTCAGGAACGGTCACCTTTCTCTTCACCGACATCGAGGGCTCGACGCGGCTCTTGAACGAGCTCGGGGAGCAGTACGCCGACGTGCTCGCGGAGCACCGGCGCGCACTCCGCGAGGCGTTCGAGCGACACGGAGGCGTCGAGGTCGACACGGCTGTCGCGCTGACCCGGGGGGAACCGGCCGTAGCCACGCAACTGCTGGGAAGCCCGGCCGGCTGAGGGCAGAGGTAGGGTCCCCGGAGGGCTACTACAAGATCGGCGACGAGACTCGCAAGCAAACGCTCGAAACCGCTCGCCAACTGCTCGGCGAGCCCGCCTTCGCCACGGTCATGGCGGAGGGCGAGAGCTTGTCGCTCGAGAAGCTCACTGACGCGAGCGGCCCTCGTGGTCTGACGTCGCCGGGCTGGCTCGCGTTTCCGTGATGGGCCGTATAGGGATCGAACCTATGACCTTGGGATTAAAGTTCCCCTGCTCTACCAGCTGAGCTAACGGCCCCGGCGGGGCAGTGTACCCGTACCGGGTGCCGCGGGATGCCAGCCGCCCGGGCCGCGGGAAGTCGCTAGGCTGCGCGGCTCATGCGCGACAAGTCGGCCACATTTTTCCGCCAGCTGCTCGAGACGCCCGGCCCCACCGGCGACGAGCGGGCGGTGGCCCGCGTCTGGCGCGGGTACGCGGAGGGCTTCGCCGAGGTCAGCCACGACGCGCTGGGCTCCAGCCACGCCAGCGTCAATGGGGAGGGCGCGCCGCACCTGGCGATCGTCGGCCACATCGACGAGATCGCTCTGGTGGTCAACCACATCGACGACCAGGGATTCGTCTGGTTCGGCGGCGTCGGCGGATGGGATCCCGAGGTGCTGGTCGGCCAGCGTGTGCGGATCCTGGCCGGCGAGGGGCCGGTGCCCGGCGTCGTCGGGAAGAAGGCCCGCCACCAGCAGACCCAGGAGGACCGCGAGAAGCCGTCCAAGCTCGAGGACTTGTGGATCGACGTCGGGGCCGTCGATGCCGACGCCGCCCGCGAACGGGTTCGGGTCGGCGACCTGGCCGTCCTCGAGCAGCCGGTGGTCGACCTGGACGGTGGGCGGATGGTCAGCCGGGCCTGCGACAACCGCTGCGGCGCCTTCGTGGCCGCCGAGGCCGCCCGCCTCTACGCCGAGTCACCGGGCGCGGCCCGGTTGACCGGAGTGGCCAGCGTGGCGGAGGAGACGACGTTCGCCGGCGCCTACACGAGCGCCTTCTCGCTGGCCCCCGACCTGGCCATCGCCGTCGACGTGACCAACGTCAGCGACCACCCCACGACGTCCAAGGAGAAGCTGGGCGCGGTGGCCGTGGGCAAGGGCCCGGCTCTGGCCCGCGGCGCCGGGGTGCACCCGGTGCTGTTCGACCTGCTGCGAGAGACCGCCGACGCGGAGGGCATCCCGATCCAGGTGGAGCCGACGGGCGGCCACTCGGGAACCGACGCCGACGCCGTCCATCTGTCTCGAGGCGGCATCCCGAGCGCAGTGGTCAGCATCCCTCTGCGCTACATGCACTCCCCCAACGAGCTCCTGCAGGTCGACGACCTGGTCGCCTGCGCGGCGTTGATCGCGGCCTTCGCACGCCGGCTCGACGGTCCGATCACCGCCGAGTAGTCGTACCATACGGGCCATGTCCCGCCGTGCCCTGACGGTGGCCGTGCTGACGGCCGGCACCGTGCTCCTGGTCAGCACCGTTCTGTACGGGCGAAGCAACACCGCCGCCCTCGACAACCCGGCGAATCCCGGCCGGCAGACAGCGCAGAGCTTCAAGCCATATGCGGCTCCGCAGTTCAGCGGCAGGACGCTCGACGGGGCCACCGTCTCGCTGGCGGACTACCGCGGCAAGACGGTCGTCGTCAACTTCTTCGCCGACTGGTGCACGCCCTGTGCCGAGGAGGCGCCGGAGCTGTCGGCGTTCGCATCCCGGCTCGGCCCCAGCACGGTGATGCTCTCGGTCGCCCGCGAGTCCGACCGTGCCGGCGCCCGGGCCTTCGCCCGCCGCCACCACATGGACTGGACGGTGCTGTTCGACGGCGACGACTCCCTGACCCGCGCCTTCCGGCTGGTCGGCCAGCCCGCCACCTTCGTCATCGACGGCCGCGGCGAGGTCGTGTTCGCGAAGCTGGGCCCGGTCACCGAGCAGGCTCTGGCCGGCGCCGTCGCCCGGGCATGAGCCTGTCAGCCACCCAGCTCGCGGTCGCCTTCGCGGCCGGGGTGGTGTCGGTGCTCTCGCCCTGCGTGTGGCCGCTGATCCCCGGCTACCTGTCGTTCGTGTCCGGCGTGCCGGCCGGCGCGCTGACCGATCATCGGCGCCGGGTGACGGCCGCGGCCGTGGGCTTCGTGGTCGGCTTCACCGCGGTGTTCACCCTGGCCGGAGCAGGTTCCGGCGTGCTGGGCGGGCAGTTCCTCGACCACCGCCGCGGGTTGGAGCTGGTCGGCGGCGCCATCGTGATCGCAATGGGCGTGCTGATGCTGCTGCCCACCGCGATGCTGCTGCAGCGCGAGTGGCGGGTGCCAGTCCCCCGCCCCCAGCACGGCCCGGCGGGCGCCGCGGCGGCCGGCGCCGCCTTCGCAATCGGCTGGACGCCCTGCATCGGCCCCACCCTGGGCAGCATCCTCACGATCGCCGGCACCGAGGGGCGGGGAGTGGACGGCGCACTCCTGCTGCTGGTGTACTCCCTGGGGCTGGGCATCCCCTTCCTGGCCGCGGCGCTGTTCCTGCCGGCCACGCTGGCGGCGGTGCGCCCGCTCCGCGAGCACTGGGCGCTGGTCACGCGCGCCTCGGGCGCCGTGCTGATCGTTGTCGGCGTGCTGCTGGCCACCGGCCAGCTGACCGAGCTGACCACCCGGCTGGCCCGATAACGTGGGCGGATGAAGGTCGTCTCGGTGGTCGGCAACCGGCCCCAGTTCATCAAGGCCGCGCCGCTCTCGAGCGCGCTTGCCTCCGGCGGCGGGCACGTGCTCGTGCACACCGGCCAGCACTACGACGACGAGCTGTCCGACATCTTCTTCCGCGAGCTCGAGATCGACCCGCCGCACCACCGGATCGCCGCCGGCTCGGGCACCCACGCCCAGCAGACAGCGACCATGCTGGTGGGCCTGGAGCCGGTGCTGCTGGCCGAGCAGCCGGACATGGTGCTGGTGTACGGCGACACCAACTCGACGCTGGCCGGCGCCCTGGTGGCCGCCAAGCTCCAGCTGCCGCTGGGGCACGTGGAGAGCGGGCTTCGCTCCTTCGACCGGCGGATGCCCGAGGAGGTGAACCGGGTGCTGACCGACGTCGTCTCCGACCTCCGGTTCGCCCCCAGCCAGGTCGCCGTCGACAACCTGGCGGCCGAGGGCATCACCGACGGCGTCCACCTGGTCGGCGACGTGATGGTCGACGTGGCCGAGCATTTCGGGCCCGTGGCGCGGCGCCGCTCGGCGATCCTGGAACGGCTGGCGCTCGACCCCGGCCGCTACGCGCTGCTCACGGCCCACCGCCAGTCCAACACCGAGGAGGCCGCGCTGCAGCCGCTGGTCGAGGTGCTGGAGGCGATCGGCCGGCAGGTCGTCTTCCCCATCCACCCGCGCACGGAGCGGGCCCTGGAACGGGCCGGCCTGCTCGAGCGGGCGCAGGCGGCAGCGCAGCTGACCGAGCCGCTCGGATATCTCGACTTCACGGCACTGCTGGCCTCGGCCGCCGTCTGCCTGACCGACTCCGGCGGCGTCCAGAAGGAGGCCTACCTGTACCGCGTGCCGTGCATCACGCTGCGCGACACCAGCGAGTGGGTGGAGACGGTCGAGCTGGGCTGGAACCGGCTGGTGGGCCTCGACCCGGAGGCGGTGCGGGCAGCCCTCAACGGCGACCTGCCGCTGCCCGACAGCCATCCGCCGCTGTACGGCGACGGCCGCGCCGCCCGCCGGATCGCCGACATCATCGCCGCTTACGGGCCGTGACGGCCGGTAGCATCCCCCGCTGATGCCCCGGGAGGTTGCGATCATCGGCGCCGGCTACGTCGGCCTGCCACTCGCCGTCGCGTTCGCACAGGCCGGCAAGCGGGTCGTCTGCATCGACACCAGCGCGGCCCGGGTGGCGGCTATCGGCCGCGGCGAGAGCGACATCGAGGACGTGCCGGCGAGCACGCTTCGGCCGCTGGTCGACAACGGCATGATCGAGGCGACCGGGGACTACGCGGCGGTCGCAGATGCCGGCGCGATCGTGATCTGCGTGCCCACCCCGCTGTCGGAGAACCGCGAGCCCGACCTCACGATCGTCCGCTCGGCCACGGCGATGGTGCAGCCGCACCTGCGCAAGGGCCAGCTGGTGGTGCTGGAGTCGACCACCTACCCGGGCACCACCCGGGAGGAGCTGCGGCCGATCCTCGAGCAGGGCGGCCTCGAGGCGGGCACGGACTTTCACCTGGCGATGTCGCCCGAGCGGATCGACCCCGGCCGCACCGACTGGACGATCCGCACCACGCCCAAGGTGGTCGGCGGCCTGACCCCGGCCTGCTCGCAGGCTGCGGTCGACCTGTACGCGAGCTGTATCGAGACGCTGGTGCCGGTCAGCTCCGCCGACGCCGCCGAGCTGACCAAGCTGCTCGAGAACATCTTCCGCAGCGTCAACATCGCCCTGGTCAACGAGCTGGCGATGCTGTGCGAGCGGCTGCACCTCGACGTGTGGGAGGTGATCGACGCCGCATCCACCAAGCCCTACGGCTTCATGCGGTTCACCCCCGGCCCGGGGCTGGGCGGTCACTGCCTGCCGATCGACCCCTTCTATCTGTCCTGGAAGGCCCGTCAGTACGACTTCCAGACCGAGTTCATCGAGCTGGCCGGAAAGGTCAACACGCACATGCCCTACTACTGCGCCGAGCGGATCACCCGGGCGCTCAACGAGCAGCGAAAGCCGGTGTCGGGCAGCAGGGTGCTGCTGCTCGGGGTGTCGTACAAGAGCGACGTCGGAGACCTGCGCGAGTCGCCGGCCCTGCGCCTGATCGAGCTGCTGCACGGGATGGGCGCGGAGCTCAGCTACCACGACCCGCACGTGCCCGAGCTGGAGCACCATGGCATCCGGCTGGCCTGCGCCGACCTCGACGACGGGGCGCTGGCCGAGGCCGACATCGTCTGCGTCGTCACCTCCCACTCCACGGTGGACTACGGCCGGGTCGCCGAGCGGGCGCCGCTTGTGATCGATTTCCGAAACGTGGTGCCGCGGGGCCGCGACAACGTGGTGCGGCTGTGACGGCGCCCGTGCGGGTGGGGATGGTCGGGCTGGGAGGCTGGGGCAAGAACCTGCTCCGAAACCTCGGCGCCCTGCCCGAGGCGGAGCTGGCGTGGTGCTGCGACGCCGATCAGGGGAGGCGGGACGCCTACCAGGCCGCCTACCCGGGGGTGCGGTTCACGGCGGACGTCCAGCAGCTGCTCGACGACCCGGAGCTGGAGGCGGTGGTGCTTGCCACCCCGGTGCCAACGCACTACGAGCTCGCTCGCCGGTCGCTCGAGGCGGGCAAGCACGTGCTCGTCGAGAAGCCGATGACCTGGCGGGCCGAGGAGGCGAGGGAGCTGCGCGAGGTGGTCAGCGCGACCGGGCTGGTGCTGATGGTCGGCCATCTGCTGCGGTTCCATCCCGGCGTCGAGAAGCTGCGCGAGCTGATCGACACCGGCGAGCTGGGCACCGTCCGCTACGTCTACGGGAACCGCCAGAACCTGGGCGTGATCCGGCCCGACGAGAACGCGCTTTGGAGCCTCGGCGTGCACGACATCTCCGTCGTCCTGCACCTGGTGGACGGCCGCCCGGTCGAGGTCTGGTCGCGCGGCGAGGCATACGTCCGGCCGAACGTGGAGGACGTCGTGTTCGGCTACATCAAGTTCGACACCGGGCAGGTCGCCCACCTCCACCTGTCGTGGCTCGACCCTCACAAGATGCGCAAGATGACCGTGGTCGGCTCCAGGAAGATGGCCGTGTTCGACGACATGGAGGCCGACCGCAAGGTGACCGTCTACGACAAGGGCGACATCGTGATCCCGTCCGGAGGCATCAGCACCCACACCGGGGACATCACGATCCCCGCCATCTCACGGGAGGAGCCGCTGCGGCTGGAGGTGCGGGCGTTCCTGGAGGCCGTGCGGTCGGGAACGGTGACGCGGGCCGGCGTGGACGAGGGACTGGCGGTGGTCGAGGTGCTGGAGGCGATGCAGCGCTCGATCGACGCCGGCGGCGACACCGTGCCGCTGGAGGGCGCCCGCGCATGATGTGGACGGCCGCCGACGCCCCGAACCTGGTGCTGGCCGAGGGCCTGGCCGTGCCGGACGACGTCCGGTTCGGGGCCAACGTGACCGTGCACGAGGGCACCGTGATCGGCGCCGGATGCGCGATCGGCGACAACGCCGTGCTGGGCAAGCAGCCCACCCTGTCGGCGGGGTCGACGGCCAGACGGGGTGAGCTGCCGCCGCTGCGGCTGGGTGACGGCTGCGCCGTCTCGGCCGGAGCGGTGATCTCGGCCGGCAGCGTGCTCGGCCAGGGCTGTGTGGTGGGCGATCTGGCCACCGTCCGCGAGCGGTGCACGGTCGGCGACCGGGTGGTGATCGGCCGCGGCGTGTGCGTGGAGAACGACACCGCGATCGGCTCGCGCACGAGGATCCAGTCGAACGCCTACATCACCGCGTACTGCACGCTGGAGGAGGACGTCTTCATCGCCCCCTGCGTGATCACCACCAACGACAACTTCATGGGCCGCACCGAGCGCCGCCACGACCTGGTGCGGGGCGCGACCATCCGCCGGGCGGCTCGCGTCGGCGGCGGCGCCACGCTGCTGCCCGGTGTGGAGATCGGCGAGGAGGCGTTCGTGGGCGCCGGCGCCCTGGTGCTGCGCGACGTGCCGCCGCGCAAGGTCGTCGTCGGGGCGCCGGCCCGGGTGCTGCGCGACGTCGCGGCGGACGAGCTGCTCGAGCCCGCCTAGCGGACGCGGGCGGTCGCGCCCGAGGGCAGCGCGGCGGCTGCGGCCACGTTGACGTGGATCACGGGAGAGACCGCGCTCGGCCGCACCAGGCGGAAGCTGACGTCGTGGGCATGGCGCCGGCGCACCGTAAAGGTGCCGTCCGTCCTCAGCTCGACCAGCCGGGAAGCTGTCTGCCAGGCGCCGCCGGACACCCGGTACTGCAGCTTGACGCGGCCGCTGGGCGGCCTGGGGGCGACCCGCCCGGTGAGGAAGAAGCGCGAGCCGGCCGTGACCCGCGTCGGCCCGTCGAGCGTGACGCCGAGCAGGCGGAAGTAGGTCGACCTCAGCCCCAGCGCGGTGTACGCCTGGCCGCCGGTGCGGGTGGCGGTGCCGCCGTTCTTGAAATGCAGCTCGACCGACAGCACCCGCAGCGACGGGCCGTCGATCGAGTGGCGCACCCATGCCACCCGCGAGTGCGGGAAGCCGAACCGCTGCGCCAGCTCGCTGCGGGTGTAGACCACGGGCGCCCAGGTGTGGTTCGGATTGGCGCCGCCCGCGCCGTCGTAGCGGTCCCTGACCGGCACGATGTACGGCGGGTTGGACGCGCTGCCCCAGGATGCCGTCAGGCTCGACGTGCGGCCGCCGGAGCTCGACGAGTAGAAGGCCGTGATCACGCTTCCTCCGTTGCGGAGCACCTGGCCGGCGGTGGCATCGACAGCGTCGTTGGTGCCGGCGTCCTCGCTCTCGATCGGGCAGTAGGCCTGGCTGCGGGTGTCGGAGTAGGCGTCGAAGTCTCCGGTGCCGCCCATCGTCGCCACCGCATAGCTCCTACCGGCGACCGCCTGGGCGCGCACGGCCGCCTGCGGCCATGAGCCCGAGACCTCGCAGGGCAGAATGCCGCGGATGTACCCGTCCAGCTTGACCACGTCGACGATCGCCAGCCGGCTGCCGTGCCGGATCGACCGCAGCGACCCCCGCCAGTGCTTGCCGGTGTACCCGCGAAGCGTGGAGGTGTCCAGGCGCAGCGGCCCGGCGCTGGGCACGACGCGCACCGAGCCGGTCAGCCCGCGGAGCACGAAGGCGCCGTCGGCCACGCTCCAGACCCGCTGGGTTCCCACCGTCTGGCCGGGCTCGACCCAGTAGTCGCCTGCCGGCAGCGGGGAGCTGGAGCCGTCGCCCTCGGCGATCACCGTCACCGGCGCGTCGGCGTGGAAGCGCATCCTGCCGGCGCCGGTCTGCATCAGCACGCGGACGTACGGCGAGCTGCCCAGCGGCCCCAGGGTGACGTCGTGGTAGTAGTGCTTGAGGATCGCCTCGTAGCCGAAGCCGTGCTGGGCGTAGCCATAGGCCCCCCACTGGGACATCCCGATGCCGTGGCCCCAGCCGTGGCCGATCTGGGTGAACAGCGTCGCCGCCTGGGCAGGCGCGGCCATCGCCGCCGTTGCACAGACGGCCGCAACCAGCGTGCTCAACCGTCGCACCATCACCTTTCCCATCGGCATACGCCCTGCCACCCTGAACCTCCTGGCACCTTCAGCGTCAAGCCACACCCACCGATAACCTGCCTGACCATGAAGCTGCTCGCCATGATCCCGCCCCCGCTCCGGTCAGTCGTGGAGCTCGTGCTGACCCTGGTCGTCGCCGTCGCGATCGCTCTCGCCGCACAGGCCTACGTCGTCAAGCCCTACCGTGTTCCCACTGCCAGTATGGTACCCACTCTGGAGCCGGGCGATAGGGTGCTGGCCGACCGGATGACGCTGCGGTTCCGCGATCCGGAGCGCGGCGACATCGTCGTCTTTCACCCTCCGGCCTGCCCGGACGCCATCAGCAACAACGGCGTCTGCGACACCAATCTGATCTCCAAGCGCACGGGGGTCTCCGACCAGACCTTCATCAAGCGGGTGATCGGGCTTCCCGGAGAGCGGGTGTTCAGCCGGAACGGCAAGGTCTACATCCAGAAGCCGAACGGCGAGCCGGTGCCCCTCAGCGAGCCGTACGTCAACGGCCAGGAGACGAACATCCCCACCCCGGTCACGGTGCCCAAGGGCTACTACTACATGCTGGGGGACAATCGCGGCGACTCGGAGGACTCACGGGTGTGGGGCCCCGAGCCGCGCGAGGACATCCTCGGCATCGCGCGTGTCCGCTACTGGCCGGTCGACCGCATCGGCATCCTCTAGCCGGCGGCAGAACAGGGGGTCGAGGCGCCGGTTGGCACGGCTGCGGCCGCTCCCGGCTGGGTAGACTCGACTGCGCAGTCAACCAGGGGAGGTCGGTGACGTTGAGGTTGCGCCGCTCGTGCCTTGCGGTACCGGGCTCGTCCGAGAAGATGCTGGGCAAGGCCGCCACGCTCGCGGCCGACCAGGTGTTCCTCGACCTCGAGGACGCCGTCTCGCCGCTGGAGAAGGTCGATGCCCGGGCCAAGGTGGTCGACGCGCTGCGGACGCACGACTACTCCGGCAAGGTGCGCGTCGTGCGCGTGAACGGCGTCACCACCCGCTGGTGCCTGGGCGACATCACCGCCGTCGTCGCCGGCGCCGGCGACGTGCTCGACTGCGTGATGATCCCCAAGGTCGAGGATGCCGGCCAGCTGCACTTCG
This sequence comes from uncultured Actinomycetes bacterium, assembly GCA_963766445.1. GTDB lineage: Bacteria > Actinomycetota > Thermoleophilia > Gaiellales > JAICJC01 > JAICYJ01. The sequence continues at coordinate 201,500 of CAVXZW010000014.1, forward strand.
TCGACCATCTGCTGACGCAGCTCGAGACCGAGCATGAGCTCGACCGCCGGATCGGCATCGAGGCCCAGATCGAGAACCCCCGAGGCGCCATGAACATCCGCGAGATCGCCGAGGCCACGCCGCGGCTTGAGACGCTGATCTTCGGCCCCGGCGACTACGCCGCATCGATGGGCGTCGGCCAGATGGTGATCGGCTCGATCGACCCCGAGTATCCCGGCGACCAGTGGCACTGGGTGCTGTCCATGATCGCCACCGCCGCCCGCGCCCATGGCCTGCAGGCGATCGACGGCCCCTACACCGACATCAAGGATCTGGACGCGTACCGCCGGCTGTGCCGGCGCGCCCGCTCGGTCGGCTACGACGGCAAGTGGGTGCTCCATCCCTCGCAGGTCGAGATCGCGAACGAGGAGTTCGCACCCAGCCAGCGGCAGTTCGACGACGCCCGGAGGCTGCTCGACGCCTACCACCACGCCACCCGGGTGGAGCGGAAGGGGGCGGTCATGCACGAGGGGCAGATGATCGACGAGGCCTCGCGCAAGATCGCCGAGGCGGTCGTGGCCCAGGGCGTCGCCGCCGGCATGAGCCAGTCCGAGGAGGCCTGATGGGCATCCCGCTGGACACCGTGACCGACGAGCAGCGCGAGATCGTCGAGCTGGTGCGGCAGTTCACCGAGGAGCAGGTGATCCCGGTGGCGAGCCGCTACGAGCGCGAGGACCGGTTCCCCGACGAGATCGTCGACGGCCTCAGGGAGCTCGGCATCTTCGGCTTCACGATCCCCGAGGAGTACGGTGGGCTGGGCCTCGACCTGACCACCTATGCGCTGTCGGTCGCCGAGCTGTCCCGCGGATGGATGAGCGTGTCGGGGATCATCAATACGCACTTCATCGTCGCCGACATGCTGATGCGCGACGGCACGCCGGAGCAGAAGCAGCGGTTCCTGCCCCGGATGGCGACCGGCGAGGTGCGCTGCGCGTTCTCGATGACCGAGCCGGAGTGCGGGTCGGACGTCCAGGCGATCCGCTCGCGAGCCGTCAGGGACGGCGACGAGTACGTGGTCGATGGGCAGAAGATGTGGGTCACCAACGGCCTTCGGTCGGGGGTGGTGGCGACGCTGGTCAAGACCGATCCCGGCGCCCAGCCGGCCCACCGGGGCATGAGCTGCCTGCTGGTCGAGAAGACGCCGGGAGCCGAGCGCGAGGGCGGGCTGACGATCCCGCCCCAGCTGGAGAAGCTCGGCTACAAGGGCGTCGAGACCACTGAGCTGGTCTTTGCCGGCCACCGCGTCCCCGCCGCGAACCTGCTGGGCGGCGAGGAGGGGCGCGGGTTCCAGCAGATGATGTCCGGCGTCGAGGTGGGCCGGGTCAACGTCGCCGCCCGCGGCGTGGGCGTCGCCCAGCGGGCCTTCGAGCTGGCGATCCGCTACGCCCAGGAGCGGGAGGCCTTCGGCCGGCCTATCGCCCGCCACCAGGGCATCCAGTTCAAGCTGGCCGAGATGGCCACCAAGATCGAGGCCGCGCGCCTGCTGATGCTGTCCTCGGCCCGCAAGAAGGACGCCGGCGAGCGCTCCGACGTCGAGGCCGGCATGGCCAAGCTGTACGCGTCCGAGATCTGCCACGAGGTGGTCGAGGACGCGTTTCGCATCCACGGCGGGTACGGCTACTCCAAGGAGTACGAGATCGAGCGGCTGTACCGCGACGCGCCGATGCTGCTGATCGGCGAGGGGACGAGCGAGATCCAGAAGCTGATCGTCGCTCGCGGCCTGCTGGCCAGGTACGCCCTGTGAGCCGCGAGTTCGACGCCCGCGAGACCCGCTTCGGCCGCTACTTCGACGACTTCGAGGTGGGGGACGTGTACCGCCACTGGCCCGGCAAGACCATCACCGAGGCCGACGACCACCTGTTCTGCATGATCACGATGAACCACCACCCGCTGCACACCGACGCGCACTACGCCGAGACCGAGACGCAGTTCGGCAAGAACGTGGTGGTCGGCAACCTGGTCTACTCGCTGGTGCTGGGGATGAGCGTGCCGGACGTCTCGGGCAAGGCGATCGCCAACCTCGAGGTGGAATCGCTGAAGCACGCCCGGCCGACCTTCCACGGCGACACCATCTACGCCACGACAACGGTGCTCGACAAGGTCGAGTCGACCAGCAAGCCCGACCGCGGCGTCGTCACCGTCGAGACGGTCGGCGTCAACCAGCACGGCGAGACGGTCTGCGAGTTCCGCCGCAAGGTGCTGGTGCCCAGGCGCCCCTAGCGGAACAACGGGGTCAGACCCCGTTGTTCCAGCCGGGACCTGCGCTCAGCCGACGATGATCTTCGCGTCGTCGAGCCTGCCGTTGTGCCAGTCCGAGCCGGGCTTGGCGCCGATATACAGGCTGGACGTGTTGGCGATCGTGCCCACCGGCTTGGTGACCGACTTGCGGACGACGCCGTCGACGGACAGCGAGACCTTGTTGGCATCGCGGAGGCAGGAGATCCGGTGCCACCTGCCGTCGTTCAGCTTCGGCCCGCCGATCAACTGGACGTCGTTCTTGGATCCGCCGAACAGGCACAGTGCCTGCCCGGAGTGGACGATCTCGATCTTGTAGTCGCCGCCAGCCGTGCTGGCCAGCCCCTTGCGGATCAGGTCGTAGTCCTGCGGCGGGAGGCTCGTGAACAGCACCGCGATCTGCACGGTCACCTTGGCCGCCCCCGGGTTCAGGCTGGAGCGGTTGGGCACCGACACGTAGGAGCTGGTGCCGTTGAAGCCGTAGGCCTTGCCGGAGATCCCGGCCAGCCCGAGGGTCACGTTGTGAAGCGTGCCGTTCGCCGAGCCGACCGAATCGTTCATCGTCGTGCCCGACGTCTCGTCCATCTTCCACCAGGCCGTCGTGGCCGCCGAGGCTGTCTGGACCGTGCACAGGGAGGCGACAGCGACGACCGCCAGGAGGCCGGTTGTGCGCAGGCTGAATCGCATTGGAGCAGGTCCCCTTCCGGATCGTTCTCTCAGACGTTCCCCGATCGTAACCTGTCAAACCGCCACCGGGTCAGGTCACCGACAGCTCCCACATGTCGAGCCAGCCGACGTCGCGATAGCCGAGCCGCTCGTAGACCGGAGCGCCGGCTTTGGTGGCCACCAGCGTCGAGGTCTGACAGCCGCGGGCCAGGGAGTCGGCGGCCAGCCTGCGAATGATCCGGCTGGCGTGCCCGCGGCCACGATGCTCCGGCAGGGTCGCGACCAGCGAGATGTGCAGGTCGCTGCCCAGCACGACGCCGCCGCCCACGGCGACCGGATCGCCGCCGTCGAGCACGGCGTAGGTGTGGAGGGTGCCGCCGGGAATGCGGCCGACCGTGCGCTCGAAGCTTCCCGGGTAGCCATAGACGGCATCGTTCACCCTCGCGAAGTCCGCCATGTCGGGCTGCGGCGCCAGTGGCCCACCCCGTTGCGAGGGTTCGCCGGCGATCTCGGCGACATCGGCCGCCATCGTCCGCGGGTGGGCGTCGGCCACGTGGCCGCGCGAGCGCAGCAGCTGCGCCGTCCGCTCGTCGGCCGGGTCGACCCACACCGTCCAGCCGGCCACGCCCGCCTCCGCATACGCGGCGGCGATCCGCTCGTATGCCGCCTCGTCCAGGGCGCCCCGGCGCAGGACGGCCACCGAGTTGAGCAGCGGGCGCTCGGGCGCGGCGGACGACACAGCGGCGCGGACGCCGTCCAGCTCGAAGCGCCCGGCCGCCCGGTGACAGCGCGGCGACGCGCATGAAGAACTCCGCGTTGCTGGCGGCCACAAGGTCGGACTCGAGCACTGAGCCGATGCTACCTGGCGCTCACTATCATGCCGCCCCGGATGTCCGCCCACCCCGCCATCGCCGTCTCGGGGCTGACGAGACGCTACGGCGCCTTCGTCGCGGTGGACGGCGTCAGCTTCGAGGTGCGCCAAGGCGAGGCGTTCGGGATCCTCGGCCCCAACGGCGCCGGCAAGACCACCACGCTCGAGATGATCGAGGGCCTGCGCCGCCCCGACGCCGGGGAGGTGCACGTGCTGGGCCGGCCGGTGTGGCCGGACCCGCGGTCGGTACAGCAGCTGATCGGCGTCCAGCTGCAGTCGACTACGCTGTTCGACAAGCTGACCGCCCGCGAGCTGCTGGAGCTGTTCGCCCGCTTCTATGGCCGCACCGACGGCCGGGCGCGGGCCGGCGATGCGCTGGCGCTGGTCGGGCTGGAGGCCAAGGCGGACGCCTTCGCCGAGGACATGTCGGGCGGCCAGCAGCAGCGGCTGGCGATCGCCCTGGCGCTCGTCCACGACCCCGAGGTGGTGTTCCTGGACGAGCCGACCACCGGGCTCGACCCCCAGGCACGGCGGAACCTGTGGGACGTCATCCGCCGGATCCGGGAGGCCGGCAAGACGGTTGTCTTGACCACCCACTATCTCGAGGAGGCCGAGCAGCTCTGCGAGCGGGTCGCCATCATGGACAACGCAAAGGTGATCGCGCTGGATACGCCGGCCGGCCTGATCGCCTCCCTGGGCGCCGACGCCCGCGTGTCGTACGTCGCCGGAGGCGAGGAGCAGGTGCTCTACGCGGCCGACGCCCAGCAGGCGGTGCTGACGCTGCTCGACGAGGCCCGCACCCAGGGGACGGCGATCGAGAACCTGTCCGTGCGCGGGCCCAGCCTGGAGGACGTGTTCCTGCGGCTGACCGGCCGGGAGTTCCGCGAATGATCCCCTCGCGGATCGCGGCGACCACCGCCGCCCAGCTGAAGATGCTGTTCCGGCGGCGGATCACGCTGTTCTGGTCGCTGGTGTTCCCGATGATCCTGATGACCCTGCTGGGTCTGCTGTTCGGCCGCTCGATCGACGCCGGCACGATCACCGTGATCGACCGGGCCGGCACCACCCAGTCCCAGCGGCTGGTGGCGGCGGTCGAGCACACCGACGGCGTGACGGTGAAGCGTGACCGCACCGACCCCGCCCGGGCCGAGCAGGAGGTGCGCGACGGCGACCGTGACGCCGCCCTGCTGATTCGCAGGGCGGGCGGCGATCAGATCGAGGCACGGCTGTTCTACTCGAACGCCTCGGCCACCCAGGCGGCCATCATCCGCGCGATCGTCACCGGAGCCGCCGACAAGGTGTCGATCGCCGCGTCGGGCGGCCCGCCAACCGTACGCACCGTGGCCGTCTCGGTTGACTCCGCCGCGCTCGACTACATCGACTTCCTGCTGCCGGGGATCCTCGCCCTGGCGATCATGATCTCAGCCGTGATCGGCCTCTCGACGGTGCTCGTCGACTGGCGCAAGCGAGGCATCCTGCGGCGGCTGAAGCTGACCCCGATGCCGCTGTGGGAGTTCTTCGTGTCGCGGATCGCCGCCTCGCTGGCCCTCGCCATGCTGCAGGTGGTGGTGCTGATCGCCTTCGGGGCGGTGGTGTTCGGGATCGAGATCTCGCCCACCGCCTGGGCGGCGATCCCGGTCGCCCTGGCCGGCGCGCTGTGCTTCCTGGCGATGGGCTTCTGCGTCGGCTCGCTGGTGTCGGAGCCGGAGACGGCGGACGCGGTCACCAACGTGATCACAAACCCGATGATGTTCCTGTCCGGCACCTTCTTCCCGGTGGCGGCGATGCCCGCGGTGGTGCAGACGATCGCGAAGCTGCTGCCCCTCTACTACATGGCCAACGGCCTTCGGGACGCGATCGTGCGCGACCGCGGGCTGCTCCATGTGCTGCCCGACATCGGGATACTGTTGGCGGTGACGGTGGCCCTGGCGCTGGTCTCGCTGCGGACGTTCAAATGGGAGTAGCGCCGGCCCGGCGCCTCCAGCGACAAGGAGGGGAGCTCAGATGGCTGGATACGAGAACGTAATCGTCGGCGGCGGCCTGTCCGGCGGGATGGTGGCGCAGGAGTACCGGGAGGCCGCCGGCCAGGGATCGGTGCTGATCGTCGCCGGCGAGCCGCATCCGCCCTACCACCGGCCGCCGCTGACCAAGGAGTATCTGCGCCGCGAGAAGGGCCTCGACGACGTCTACATGCACCCGGCCGAGTGGTGGGCCGGGCAGAACGTCGACCTGCGGCTGAACACCGAGGTCACCGACATCGACGCGGCAGGCCACTCGATCGGCATCACCGGCGGCGAGCGGATCGAGTTCGAGCGGCTGGTGCTCGCCACCGGCTCGACGCCGCGGCCGCTGGCGGGCGCGCAGACCATCCGCCGGATCGAGGACTCGGACGCGCTGGCCGACGTGCTTCAGCGCGGCGAGGGCCACGTGGTCGTTCTGGGCGGCGGGTTCATCGGCGTCGAGGCGGCGGCCAGCGCCCGCATGAAGGGACTCGAGGTCACCCTGGTCATGCAGAACCAGGTGGTCTGGGATCACCTGTTCGGCGAGCAGGTCGGGCAGTACTTCCACCGCCATCTGGAGGAGCACGGCGTGCGCATCCTGAGCGGCCGCGACGGTCTGCCCGAGGGGCTGGCGGAGCGGGCCGACGTCGTCGTCGCCGGCATCGGTGTGACGCCCAACATCGACCTGGCCAGCGCGGCCGGCCTCGACACCGACACCGGCGTTCTGGTCGACGAGCACCTGCGGGCCGCGCGACGGGATCTGGGCGGTCGGGGACATCGCCGAGTACCAGAGCGTGATCCACGGCCGGCGGATCCGCATCGAGCACTGGGACGTCGCGCTCAACCAGGGCAAGTACGTCGGTGCAGCCTGGGCCGGCAAGGGCGACAGGCCCTACGACGTGGTGCCCTACTTCTTCTCCGACCTGGCCGACTGGACGTGGATGGAGTACGTCGGGCCCGGCGAGGGCGAGGTCGAGATCCGCGGCTCGATGGCCGAGGACGACTTCGTCGCCTACTGGACGGACGACAGCGGGCGGCTGACAGCGGCGCTGGGCGTCAACCGGTCGGACGAGGTGGAGCAGGCCAAGGCGCTGATCCGGGAGGGCGGGAAGAAGCCCTGACCGGGGACGGTCAGACGGCCGAGATGGCCGGCTGCACCGACGCCAGGTGCGTCGCCAGGTCGTCGACGGTCACCATCGGCAGCTCGAACCGGCGGCAGAACGCCTGCAGCTCGAAGCCGCGGGCCATCGTGCCGTCGGGGTTCACCACCTCGCACAGCACGCCACCGGGCTGAAGGCCCGCCAGCCGGGTCAGGTCGACGGCAGCCTCGGTCTGGCCGCGGCGCTCGAGCACCCCGCCGGGCCGCGCTCGCAGCGGAAACACATGGCCGGGCCGGACCAGATCGTCGGGGCCGGTCGAGCTGCCCATCGCCACCTGGATGGTGCGGGCGCGATCGGCCGCGGAGATCCCGGTGGTGACGCCCTCGCGGGCCTCGATCGAGACGCAGAAGCCGGTCGCCTCGCAGCCGTTGTTGGACGGCACCATCAGCGGCAGGTCGAGATGGTCGCAGCGGTCGGCGGGAAGCGAGAGGCAGATCAGGCCGCGCGCCTCGCGAGCCATGAAGGCGATCACCTCGGCGGTCACGAACTGAGCGGCGATGCAGAGGTCGCCCTCGTTCTCCCGGTCGGGGTCGTCGCAGACGATGACCATGCCCCCACGCCGAAGCTGGTCGAGCACGGTCTCGAGCGAGCCGGGAATGTCGGGCACGGCGCTCAACGGGGGAGGACTATACCGCAACCTTTCTGAAGCCCCTCCCGGTCCGGGAGCCCGCTCGGGGGCCTTCATGGAATGCGAACCAGTGCCGATATACTCGACTGACGGTCGAATGGGCACTCGCCGAATCCTGACATTCCTGCTCCTCTGCCTGATGCTGCCGGCCGTGGCGGGCTGCGGCTCGGGCTCGAGCTCGGGCGGCTCGTTCGGCGAAGCCGCGAAGGCCTTCCCGTCGGGCTCGCTGGCCTACGTCGACGTCAACATCGACCCCAATTCGGCCGCGTGGGAGAACCTGCAGAGCCTGGGCAGCCGGTTCCAGACCTGGGACTCCATCGTCGCTGAGCTCCAGCACAGCCTGTACTCCGGCAAGGATGGCGAGACGTTCAAGCGGATCGAGGGGTCGCTGGGCGGTGAGGCCGCCGCCGCGGTGACCAACCTCGGTGACGGCGCCGGGAACCCCACGGCCGTCGTCTACGTCGAGTCGACCGACGACTCCAAGCTGCTGGACGAGATCAAGCGCGACAACAGCACCACCGCGCTCGACGCCTACAAGGGCTACGACGTCTTCAAGAGCACCGACTCGAGCGACAGCTTCGGCGCCATCGGCGACGGCGCGCTGCTGGTCTCGAACACGCTGGCCGGCCTGAAGAGCGCGATCGATACGCGTCAGGGCGACGCCGAGAGCCTGGCCGACGACGCCGCCTTCCAGGACGCCGAGAAGGACTTCAGCAAGGACGCGCTGGCGAACGCCTGGGTCGACACGCGCAAGCTCGCCGGCATCGCGTCGCTGGGCGCCCTTGGCACCATGAGCTCCGACCCACAGGCCGCGAGCGGCCTCTCGCAGTTGACCGAGGGGCTGAAGGGCGTCGACTCGCTGACCGCCTCGGTAGAGGCCCGGGACAACGGGTTCGCGTTCGCGGCCACGCTGCACGGCCCCCGGGCCGGCGACGTCGGCTTCGAACCCAGCCTGCTCGACCGCGTCCCCGGCTCCGCGTTCGCCTTCCTGACCGCGAACGACATCGGCCCGGAGATCGAGAAGGCGCTTGAGGCGCAGGCCCAGAGCGACCCGGCGGTGAAGCAGTTCGAGCGCCAGACGGGCATCTCCATCAAGGATGATCTGGTGCCGCTGCTCACCGGCGAGCACCTGTTCTACGTCGGGCCCGGCCTGCCCATCGGCGGAGCGCTGATCCTGCATCCGCCCGATCTCCAGCAGGGTGCGGCGACGATGCGCAAACTGACCGCCTTCGCCGTCAAGCAGTCCGCCGGCCAGATGCAGGTCAGCGACCTGCCGGACGGCAACGGCCAGCAGTTGCTGATCGGCCCCGGTCTGTCGCTGATCTGGCATGTCCAGGGCGATGCGATCGTGATCTCAACCGACGAGCAGGCCGGCGGGCCGGCCGACGAGCCGATCGTCGACAGCCAGAAGTTCCGGGCCCTGCTCGGCGAGTCCGGCGCGCCGGACGACGCAAAGGCGCTGTTCTACCTCGACACTCAGGGCCTGCTCGGCCTCATCCCCACCGCCCAGTCGATGGGCCCCGACGCCCGCGCACTGGGCGGCATGCTGGCCTGGCAGGAGCGCGGCTCCGACGTCTACCGCACCGGCTTCTTCCTCGAGATCCGCGCCGGCTCGGGGAACACGTCCGGCTAGATCATCGCCGCGGCAGCCGGCCGGTACTCCCCGAACACGCCGCGCAGCGTGCCGCAGATCTCTCCCAGCGTGGCCTCCGAGCGGACGGCCTCGAGGATCGGCGGCATCAGGTCGGAGGAACCCCGCGCGGCGCCGGCCAACGTGCCCAGCGAGCGCTCCACCGCGGCTGCGTCCCGCGCCGCCCGCAGCGCTGCCAGCTTGTCCTGCTGGGCACTCTCCAGCTGGGGCGGCACGTCGAAGCGCTCGGGCGCCGGGGCGCCGTCCTCGACAAACGCATTCACCCCCACCACCACGTCCTCACCGGCCGCCAGCCGCCGCTCCTTCTCGTACGCCTCGTCGGCGATCAGCTGCTGGTAGACGCCCTGTTCGATGGCGGCCACGGCGCCGCCCAGCCGTTCGATCTCGTCCATCAGCGCCCTGGCGTCGGCCTCCAGCCGATCCGTCAGCGCCTCCACATACCACGAGCCGCCCAGCGGATCCGCCGTCTCGGTGATCCCGAACTCGTGCTGGAGCATCTGCTGGGTGCGCACGGCCAGGGTCTGAGCATGCTGGGTGGGGATCGCGATCGCCTCGTCGAAGCAGGACAGCGCCATCGACTGCACCCCGCCCAGGGCGGCCGCCAGCGCCTGCACCGCCGCCCGCACGATGTTGTTCTCCGGCTGCTGCAGGGTCAGCGTGGAGCCGGCCGTCTGGGTGTGCGTGCGCAGCATCAGGGAGCGGGGGTCGGCGGCTTCGAAGCGCTCGCGCATCAGCCGCGCCCACATCCGTCGCAGCGCCCGGTACTTGGCGATCTCCTCGAAGAAGTTCATGTGGGTGTTGAAGATCCACGACAGCCGGGGCGCGAAGTCGTCGACCCCGACGCCCCGCTCGAGCACGGCCTCGACGTAGGCGATCGCGTTGGACAGCGCGAAACCCATCTCCTGTGCTGCCGTGCAGCCCGCCTCGCGCATGTGGTAGCCGGATAGCGAGATGGCGTTGAAGCGAGGTGCGTCGCGGGCGCACCAGGCGATCAGGTCGGCCGCCAGGCGCAGCGAGGGGCGGGGCGGGAAGATGTAGGTGCCGCGGGACACGTACTCCTTGAGCACGTCGTTCTGGGCGGTGCCGCGGATCGCCGCGCCGTCGCGGCCCTGGCGCTCGCATGCCACCCGGTACATGGCGACCAGCACGGCTGCCGGGGCGTTGATGGTCATCGAGGTCGACACCTCGTCCAGCGGGATCTCGCTGAACATCGCCTCCACGTCGGCCACCGAGTCGACGGCCACCCCCACCCGCCCGACCTCACCCGCTGCCCGCGGGTCGTCGGAGTCGAGGCCCATCTGGGTGGGCAGGTCGAAGGCCGTCGACAGCGCCGCCTGGCCCTGGCCGATCAGGAAGCGGAACCGCCGGTTCGTCTCCTCGGCCGTCCCGAAGCCCGCGTACTGGCGGATCGACCACGGCCGTCCGCGGTACATGTCGCGATGGATGCCGCGGGTGTACGGATACGCTCCCGGATCGCCGATCCGCTCCTCGTACTCGGCCGCCGGCGCGACGTCCTCCGGGCCGAAGAACGGGCGATCCCCGCTCACTCCCGCCTGCCCTCGCCCTCGCGCTCGGCTCCCACCAGCACGACCATCTTGCCGACGTGCTGGTTCTCCTTCATCATCTGGTGCGGCTCCGGGCACTCGGCGAAGGGGAACACGCGGGACAGCACCGGCTCGATCTTGCCCTCTGCGACCAGCTGGTTGGCCCGGTTGCACTCGTAGGCGTTGGCGAAGTGGCTGCCGATGATCTGCTTCTGGCGCATCCACAGGTAGCGGACGTCGAAGTCGAGGTTGAAGCCCGAGGTCGCCCCGCAGATCACGATCTTGCCGAACGTCTTGGCCACGAACACGCTGGTGAAGAACGTGGCCGTGCCGACGTGCTCGAACACGATGTCGACGTCGACCCCGCCCGTCGCCGAGCGGATCGCCTTTCCAAACCGCTTGATCTCGTCCATGATCCGCTCGCCGGTGTCGGGGTCGTTGAGCAGGAACTCACGCCGGTCGATCACCGCCGAAGCGCCCAGCTGCCTGACCAGGTCGACCTTGTCGTCGGAGGAGACCACGGCGATCGCATTGGCGCCGTACAGCCTGCACAGCTGCACCGCGAACGTCCCCAGCCCGCCGCCGGCACCCCACACCAGCACGTTGTCCCCGGCCCGGATCCCCGCCTGGTCGACGAGCATCCGGTAGGCGGTGAAGTAGGTCAGGCCGTAGCTCGCCGCCTGCTCCCAGGTCAGGCGGGCGGGCTTGGGCAGGAGCTGCTGGGCCTGCACCTTGCAGTACTCGGCGAAGCTGCCCCAGTTCGACTCGTAGGCCCAGATCTTCTGGTTCGAGCAGGCCATCGGGTCGAGGCCGTTGCACTCCGGGCACTCGCCGCAGCTCTGGTTGCAGTGGATCACCACCTCGTCGCCGGGGCTCCAGCGGGTGACGCCCGGGCCCACCGCCTCGACCACCCCGGAGGCATCGGATCCGGCGATGTGGAAGTCGTAGCCGGTGTAGCGGAAGATCGAGACCGGCAGTCCCAGCGACGCCCACACGCCGTTGTAGTTAACGCCCGCCGCCATCACCTTGACCAGCACCTCACCCGGCCCCAGCTCCGGCACGTCGATCTGCTCGAGCTGCATGGCGTCCTTCGGATCGCCCAGCCGATCGGGCCTGATCACCCACGCCCTCATGGTTCCCCCGCTCGCCACTTGCCGATTCTACCGGCGATTTCCCGGCCGCATCCGCCTAGCCGCCCTGGGTCAGGCGGCAGCCAGTCCCGAGACCAGCCCGCGAACGGCTGCCAGCGCATCGGCGTCGAGCGAGTAGCAGATCTGGGTGCCGCGGCGGCGGGTGGTCACCAGGCCCGCCTCGCGCAGCACCCGCAGATGCTGTGACACCGTCGGCTGGCTGACGTGGAAGACCTCGGCGAAGTCGCAGGCGCAGGTCTCGGGCTCGGCCGCCAGCCGCAGCGCGATGCCCAGCCGCACCGGGTGTCCGAGCGCCTTCAGGCGGCGGGCGTCGAGTGACAGATCGGGCATGCCTCCTAGCTTACCTGAATATTTTGTGATATGCCTATATAAGGAAATGGCGATAGATAACCCACCGCAGTCGAGCAGCCGGGCAGAGATCGTCCGCCTCGCCAGCCTGGCGACGGGCGACGAGAAGCACGAGGCGAGCAGCTACTCGACGCTCGACGCCCTGACGGTGCTCTACGAGCGGGTGCTGCGGGTGAGGCCCGCCGAGCCGCGCTGGCCGGGCCGCGACCGCTTCATCCTCTCCAAGGGCCATGGCCCCGCCGCCTATTACGCCGTGCTGGCCTGGCGAGGGTTCTTCCCCGAGCAGTGGCTGCCCACCTTCATGCACTCGGGCACCCGGCTGGGAGGGCATCCCGACCGGCTGCTGGTGCCGGGCGTGGAGGCGTCGACCGGCTCGCTGGGCCACGGCCTGGCCATGGGCGCCGGCATCGCGCTGACGCTGCGGGCCAGAGGATCGGACTCGCGAACGGTGGTCATGACCGGCGACGCGGAGCTGAACGAGGGCAGCAACTGGGAGGCCATCCTGCTGGCGCCGGCGCTGCGGCTGGCCAACCTCACGCTGGTGGTGATCGACAACCACACGTCGTCGTTGCCGCTGGCGCCGCTCGACGGGAAGCTGGCAGCGTTCGGCTGGGCGGCTGAGACGGTCGACGGTCGCGACCACCAGGCGCTGGAGCGGGGGCTGCGGCGGTGGGCGGACGACCGGCCGGTGGCGGTGGTGGCGGACGTGGAGGCGCAATGACCGCGACCATGCGCTCCCGGTCGGCGGCCACCGTGGTCGAGTTGATGGATGCCGACCCGCGGGTGTCGGTGGTTCTGGCCGAGATCAGCGTCGAGCGATTCGAGGAAGCCCTGCGCCGGCATCCCGACCGCGCCGTCAACGTGGGGATCATGGAGCAGACGATGATCGGCGTGGCCGCCGGCATGGCGCTCGAGGGGCAGCTGCCCGTCGTCCACTCGATCGCGCCCTTCCTCGTCGAGCGCAGCCTCGAGCAGATCAAGCTCGACCTGGGAAACCAGGAGCTGGGGGCGATCCTGATCGGCACCGGCGGCTCCTACGACTACAGCACCGAGGGCACCACCCATCACTCCCCGGGGGACGTGCAGGTGCTGCTCTCGGTGCCCGGCATCGCCGTGCATGTGCCCGGCCACGCGGACGAGGCCGACGTGCTGCTGCGCCATGCGCATCGCACCGGCGGCCTGACCTACCTGCGAACCTCCGCCGCCGAGAACGCCGCCCCGCGCCCGATCGACCCCGGCAGGCTGCTTCGGGTTCGCACCGGCCGCCGGGGGACGGTGGTGGCGGTGGGCCCGATGCTCGACCGAACGCTTCAGGCCGTACATGAGATCGACGTCACCGTGCTCTACGCGACCACCGTCGCCCCGCTGGACGCCGCCGGGCTGGCCGCAGCAGCGGCCGATGCCGCCGAGGTGATCTCCGTCGAGCCGTTTCACGAGGGCACGCTGGCCGGCCCTCTCGCGGCCGCGCTGGCCGGCCGGCCGCGGCGGTTCCTGCACATCGGCGCGCCCCGGCGAGTGCTCCGCGACTACGGGTCGGTCGACGACCTCGACCGCGCGGCCGGCCTCGACGCTGGCTCGATCCGGAGCCGGATCAGCGAGTTCCTGCGCGGCTGAGCCGCTGCCGGCGGCGCAGCTCGCGCACGCCCTTGACCGCCAGCTGCCCACACGCGGCGTCGATGTCCTGGCCGTGCGACCGGCGATAGCTGGCCGACACCCCGTGGCCGGCCAGCCGCTCGGCGAACGCCGACACCCGCTCCGGCGGGCTGGCCCGGAACGCCGATCCGGTCGGGTTGTAGGCGATCAGGTTGACATGGAAGCCGTCACGGCCGAGCAGCCGCGCCAGCTGGTCGGCCAGATCGAGCTCGTCGTTCACCCCGTCCAGCATCAGGTACTCGACCAAGATCCGGCGACGGGTCCGCGTGCGGTAGTCGCGGCAGGCCCGCATCAGCTGGGTCAGCGGATAGCGCCTGGTGACGGGCATCAGCTCGGTGCGCAGCTCGTCATTGGGCGCGTGCAGGGAGAGCGCCAGCTTCACCTGCATCGGCTCGGACGCCAGCCGCTCGATCCCGGGCACCCAGCCGGCGGTCGAGATCGCCATCTGGCGGGCGCCCAGCCCGAACCCGGCGGGATCGTTGAGCGTGCGGCAGCCGGCCAGCACGTTGTCGTAGTTCAGGAACGGCTCGCCCATCCCCATCATCACCACGTTGCCGACCCGCTGGCCCTCGTCGCGCAGCAGCCGGGCCAGCACCAGCACCTGCTCGGAGATCTCGCCGGCGGAGAGGTTGCGGCCCAGCCCCATCGTCCCGGTGGCGCAGAACGTGCAGGCCAGCGGGCATCCGGACTGGGATGAGACGCAAACGGTGCGGCGGTTGCGATGCCGCATGGCCACCGCCTCCACCGGGAAGCCGTCGCGGGTCTGCAGCCGCGCCTTGATGGTGCCGTCGGCCGACCGCTGAACCTCTGCGGTCTGCAGCTCGCGCAGCGGTTCCGCCTGCTCCAGCCGGCGTCTCAGCGCCAGCGGCAGCGCCGTCATCTCGTCGTAGCCCTCCGCCAGCCCGCGGGCCGCCGCCTCGTACACCTGCCGGCGCCGGTACGGGGGCTCGCCCCATTCGGCCAAGAGCGTGTCAACCTGCGCGAAGTCCACAGATATAGTGTGCCTCCAATCCCCAGACGGAGGTGCACCGGTGGCGGCGAAGCTGCGCACTGACAAGGTGGCGGAGGCGATCACGCCGATCGTCACGAAGGTTGCGAACGACCCCGAGGTCAGGGAGCACGCGAAGCGGGCGCTCGACTCGGCGAAGAGCGTGTACGAGAAGGTCCAGTCGGACGGCGCGCGCAAGGCCGCCGCCGACAAGAAGGTGCAGGACCAGGTCGTGCGGGCGGCGGCGGAGCTCCGCACGGGAGCGGCCAAGCTGGGCGACACCCGCAAGAAGCACCGCGGCCGCACCTTCATCAAGCTGCTGGTCGGCGCCGCGCTGGCAGCGGCCGCCTTCATCGGCGTCAAGAAGGCCATCGCATCCGACGAGGACGAGTTCGAATACACCCCGTGAGCGACGAGTCGATCGACGTCCTGCTGCAGGAGGGCAGGACGTTCCCACCGCCCGAGGGTTTCCGCGACCGGGCGGTGGCGCGCGACCCTTCGGTCTACGCCGAGGCGGAGTCGGACCCCGACGCCTTCTGGCTGCGGCTGACCCGCGAGCACGTCGCCTGGTTCGACGAGCCGTCCAGGTCGCTGGAATGGGACCCACCGCACTGCAGCTGGTTTGCCGACGGCGTCCTCAACGCCTCCCACTCCTGCCTCGACCGGCACGTGGAGGCGGGACACGGCGACCGGGTCGCCTACCACTGCGTGCCGGAAGACCCGGCGGAGCCCCACCGGCCGATCACCTACCGCGAGCTGCTGGACGAGGTCTGCCGGGTGGCCGGAGCATTGCGGGAGCTGGGCATCGGCAAGGGCGACGTGGTCGGCCTGTACATGGGCATGGTGCCGGAGCTGCCGATCGCCATGCTGGCCTGCGCCCGGCTGGGCGCGCCGCACGTGGTGGTGTTCGGCGGCTTCTCGGCCGCCTCGCTCGGTGAGCGGCTCGAGAGCACCGGCGCCAAGGCCGTGGTCACGCAGGACGAGGCCTGGCGCAAGGGCGCCCGGATCCCGCTGAAGGCGATCGCCGACGAGGCCGCCGGGCTGGCGCCGACCGTCGAGCGGATGATGGTGCTGCGGCGGACCGGCGCCGACGTGCCGATGACCGCGGGCCGCGACGTCTGGTGGCACGACGTCGTCCCCGGGCAGCCGGCTGCTCTCGAGCCCGAGCGTGTCGAGGCCGAGCACACGCTGTTCGCTCTGCACACCTCCGGCACCACCGCCAAGCCTAAGGCCGCCGTCCACACCACCGGCGGCTACCTGACGTTCGTCACCGTCACCCACCGGTGGATCTTCGACATCCGCGAACAGGACGACGTCTACTGGTGCGCCGCCGACGTCGGCTGGGTGACCGGCCACAGCTACATCGTCTATGGCCCACTAACAACGGCGTCACCAGCGTGCTCTACGAGGGCGACCCGATGTATCCCACGGCCGAGCGCCACTGGGAGATCGTCGAGCGCTACGGCGTCACCCAGTACTACACGGCGCCGACCCTGATCCGGGCCTTCGTGAAGGCCGGGGCCGAGCTGCCGGCGCGGCACGAGCTGGGCTCGCTGCGGCTGCTGGCACGGTCGGCGAGCCGATCAACCCCGAGGCATGGGTGTGGTACTGGAAGCCGTCGGCGGCGGTCGCTGCCCCGTGGTCGACACGTGGTGGCAGACCGAGACCGGCGGCATCCTGATCACCCCGCTGCCGGGGCTGACCACGCTCAAGCCGGGATCGGCGACCCGGCCGTTCCCGGGCATCAGGCCGGAGGTGGTCGACGAGCACGGCGAACCGGTTCCCAAGGGCCGCGGCGGCTACCTGGTGATCAAGCGGCCATGGCCGGGGATCTTCCGCACGCTGTACGGCGACGACGACCGCTACGTGTCGAACTACTTCTCCCGCTTCGGCCCGGAGACCTACTTTGCCGGGGACGGCGCCCGGGGTGACGAGGACGGCTATCTGTGGCTGATGGGCCGGATCGACGACGTCATGAACGTCTCCGGCCACCGGCTCTCGACCACCGAGCTGGAGTCGGCGCTGGTCGAGCACCCGGCCGTGGCCGAGGCGGCCGCGACCGCGGCGCCGGACGCCCTCACCGGGCAGACGCCGCTCTGCTTCGCGCTGCTCCGGGAGGGATACGAGCCCAGCGACCAGCTGGCCGCCGAGCTGCGAGAGTGGATCGGCGAGAAGATCGGCAAGATCGCCCGCCCAAGGCGGTGATCCTGGTTCCCGACCTGCCCAAGACCCGCTCGGGCAAGATCATGCGCCGGCTGCTGCGCGACATCGCCGAGGGCCACGAGCTGGGCGATACGACGACGCTGCGCGATCCCGCCGTGGTCGAGGAGATCAAACGCAAGGCAGACGAGGTGCTGGCCGCCGGCAGGGCTGAGCGGCCGGGTGCCGCTGTTGGTCCCGCCACGCCGAGCCGGTGATGCCCGGCTCGCCAGGCCATGCCGAGGAGGAGCGGCCGCTCAGCCCAGCGGGTCGCCGCCAGGCACAGGCGCTTGTCGAGGAGCTCGCGGCTGAGCCGATCACGGCCGTCTACTCGAGCCCCTATCCCCGCGCCCGACAGAGCCGTCGAGCCGCTGGCCCGACGGCTGGGGCTGGCGGTGGAGACGGTCGACGAGCTCAAGGAACGCCCGCTGTCCGACGGGCCGTTGCCCGACTGGCGGGCGCACGTCGAACGGGCGTGGGCTGACTTCGCGTATCAGCTGCCGGGCGGCGAGTCGAACGGCCGCGCCCAGCGCCGGATCGTGGCTGCCCTACGGGAGATCGGCGGGCGCCACCCGGGAGAGACGGTGGTCGCCGCCAGCCATGGCACGGTGATCGCGCTGGCGCTCCACCATCTGCGGCCGGACGAGATCGACGTCGAGTTCTGGGAGCAGATTCCTATGCCGGCGGTGTTTCGGTTCGAGGCCCCTCGCTAGCCTCGGCGCGGCCGGCCCTCAGCGCCCTCACCGCCATCTGAACGGCGACGGCCAGCAGCAGCACGCCGAACGCACGGCGCAGGGCGTCCTCGGACAGGGCATCGGCGAGCAGCGCGCCGAGGTACGCGGTGGGCACGCTGGCGATCCCGATCAGGCTGGCGTCGCGCCAGCGCACCGCTCCGTAGGTGGTCTGGCGGTAGGAGCCCATGATGATCACCGGCACCATCGCCGCCAGCGACGTGGCGACGGCGACGTGCGGGCTCTTGTCCAGCAGGATCAGCGTGGGCACGAAGATCAGCCCGCCGCCGACCCCGAACATGGCCGAGGCCGTCCCGGCCAGCAGGCCCAGCAGAACCGCCAGCAGGTCGGTCATCCGGCCAGCAGGTCGAGGGCGACCACGGCCAGGAAGACCGAGAACCCGAGCACCATCCACCGGGTCGAAAGCCGCTGGTGGATCTCGGCGCCGGCGACGGCGCCGACCACCGCCGGCAGCCCGATCAGCGCCGCCTCCTTCCAGGCCACGTTGCCGTTCGCCGCGTGCGAGGCGGCGGCGGCGGTGGCCGTGAACAGGATGGCGGCCAGCGATGTGGCCATGGCGGTCTTCGGCGGATAGGCAGCGAAGGCGACCAGTAGCGGCACGATCAGGATCCCGCCGCCCACGCCGAACAGCCCGGAGAAGAGGCCGGCCACCAGGCCGATCGCGATCAGGACGGGAAATCTGGTGGCCACGTACGCGGTAGTGTACGGCGGTGCCCGAGTTGGCATCCCTGCTGGCGCCGCTCCTGGCTGAGCCCCGCCGCTCCGCGGTCGTCTCGGACATCGACGGCACGCTCGCCCCGATCGTCCCCACGCCGGAGGAGGCCCGCGTGCCGCCCCGCGCCCTGGCCGCGCTCGAGGCGCTGTGCGGTCGGTACGCACTGGTTGGCTGCGTCACCGGCAGGCCGGCCCGGCAAGCCCGCGCCCTGGTGCCGGCCGAGTGCGTCGCCATCTCCGGCAACCACGGCCTGGAGGTGATGCAGGGGGACGAGGTCAGCGTGGTCGCCCAGGCGGCCAAGTACCAGGCGGACATCCGCCAGGCGCTGGTCGTCGTGGAGAACGACGGCCTGATCCCCCAGTACGGCTGCCGGGTTGAGGACAAGGGGATCACGTTCTCGGTGCACTTCCGCAACTCGCACCGGCCCGATCACGCGCAGCGGTATCTGGAGACCCAGATCGCCCCGAAGCTCAACCGGGCGGGCCTGGCCTGGAGCTTCGGCCGCAAGGTGCTCGAGGTGCGGCCGCCGGTCGCGATCGACAAGGGCTCGGCACTGAAGCGGCTGAAGGGCAGGCGACGGATCGACCACTTGCTCTACGTGGGTGATGACCGCACCGATCTGGACGCATTCCGCGAGGCGACCATCCGGATCGCGGTCAGCTCGGCGGAAGCGCCGCCCGAGCTGCTGGAGGAGGCGGACGCCACCGTGGACGGCCCCGGGCAGGTGATCGAGCTGCTCGAGAGCCTCGCCCGGTGAGCCACGTCGACGCGGCGCTGCTGGCTCCCATCGTGTCCCGGTTCGGCGAGCCCGCGGTGTGGGACGGCAGCCGTGAGATCACCGAGCGTGACCGCCGGCTGATCCTGCGGTCGAACGCCCGCGAGCGTACCCACGACGTCACCTTCGCGATTCTCGACGGCGACGAGCTGGTGGTGATCCGAAAGCCGTTCTTCCCGCCCGGCGCCTGGCGCGCGCCGAGCGGCGGAATCCATGTCGGCGAGAGCTTCGAGCAGGGCACCCTGCGGGAGGCCCGCGAGGAGACCGGGCTGCGGATCGAGATCACCGGCTATCCGCTGGTCTGCCGGTCGGTGTTCACCCACCGGGGCCAGCGGCTGCCCTGGACGAGCCACGTCGTCACCGCGCGGGCGGACGACCGGGCGCTGGCACCCGAGGACAGCGAGGAGATCGCCGGCTGCCGGTGGATGGCGATCGACGAGCTGCTGGGAACGGTTGCCGAGGTGCTGCGGAGCGAGGGCGGCGACCTGTTCACGTACCGCGCCGAGATGCACGACCGGCTGTTCAGCGAGCTGCGCGCGCTAGGGTCGGCGGTATGAGCGAATCGTCGCGAGACCGGTATCGCAAGGAGCGAAGCCGGCGCTTCGAGATCATCAAGGGCCGCACAATGTACCGCCGGAACCTCGCCCTGGCGTTGATCCCGGGAGTGGCCTTGGGGCTGCTGGTCACGGGCCTCACGCGGTCGGTGGCCGGCCTGGTCATCGCCGTCCTTGCCGGCGCCGCGGGCCCGCCGGTCTACCGCTGGTGGCTGATGCGGCAGGCATCCGACCAGGCCCGGCGCGAGGTGATGAACGCCTGGGCCGCGGAACGGCACTGGTCGTACGCGGAGGAGCCGTCGATCCCCGCCGACGTCGCCTTCTGCCGCAACCGCGAGAAGCCGGTGGCGGAGCACGGATTCAGCGGGCCGATGGCCGGGCTGGCGTCGGAGATCTTCAACTTCACCTACTCCACCTACGAGACTCGCACCCGCACCGGGGCCAACGGCCAGGTCGAGTCCTACCGCGAGGAGGTCAAGCACCGCCACACGGTGCTGCGGATGGGCCTCGGCGACCTGGGGCTGAAACGCGTCGCGCTCAGTCCCCAGGGCTTCGGCTGCGGATTCGCCGAGAAGCTGCGTGGCATGTTCACCGGCGACCGCAGCGTGCAGCTTGAGAGCTCAGAGTTCAACGACCGCTTCTGCCTGTTCGTGGCCGACGACGCCGACGAGATCGCCGTCCGCCGCCTGTTCGAGCCGGCGCTGATCGTGCGGCTGGTCGAGGGCCGCTTCCCGCTGGCCACATTCCAGTACGAGCAGGAGCCCTGGCCTTCGTGTGGAGCGATCAGTACGACGTCGAGGAGTTGGAGGAGGTCGAGCACCGGGTGGCGGATGCGACACCGATCGCCGTGGCCCTGGTCGCCCAGCGCGACCGGCTGGCACTGGAGCTCCGCCGGCAGGGCTAGGAGCGGCGGCCGGCCACGCCCGCGCGGCCGTCCTTGAGCAGCTCCTTCACCTGCGGCCACTCGCGCGTGTTGATCACGTCCGCCGGCGTCGCCCAGCCGCGACGGGCGTTCATCACGCCGAAGCGGCTGTAGTCCAGGGCAGCGACGCTGTCGGCGTCGGTGTCGATCGCCAGCCGGCGCCGCCTTGACGGCCAGCGGACGTGGTGTCGCGCAGGTCGAGACGGTCGGGCTGGGCGCTCGCCTCGAGCACCGTGCCGGTCTCCACCGCCTTGTCGATCACCGCCTCCATGTCCACGGCATAGCCCTCACGGCGGCTGATCAGCCGG